>JBGQAK010000029.1:0-20186 GCA_041494245.1 Thermoanaerobaculaceae bacterium | reverse complement strand
TGGCCGAGCACGAGCGCGTAGCGCGAGGGCGAGGAACAGCGAGGGTCCGCACGTCGGGCTGCGCCAGCTCGGTCGCACGCGAAGGCGGGTCGGAGGGCTGCGCTCGATGCGCAGCCCGAACGACCGCTCCCAGCCCGTGGGGCAAACAAAGAGCCACGAAGTGGCAACAGAGAAGAGTGCGCCACCCGCGGCACCGGCAATTCAAAGCCTCCACGCAGTGGAAGAAAGAATCCGGCCGCGCACCCGCGGTGCAAACGAAGAAGCCGCCACGCAGAGGTGAGACCACGATCTTCGTGTGGTGCGACGCGGCGCGCACGTGCTAGGGTTGGCACGATGGAGCGCAACCTGGGTGACTTCCGGGGAGCCGGGCAGAAGCAGCCGCCGGGCTGGCTGCGATGGACGTGGATCGGGGGCGGGATCGCGGTCGTTGTCCTGTTCCTGGTGCTGTTCGTCGGAATGCTCTCGGCCAAGCGGATGCTTTCCTGGGGCATGCACAGAATCACCAACGCCGTGATGGCCGCGCTGCCCGCGGAGCTTTCGGCGGCGGAGCGCGAGAGGATCCGCGCCGAGCTCGACTGCGTGCTCTGCGCCGCCGAGGAGGGCCGGGCCGATGAGAAACGGCTGGGCGAGCTCGCCCGTGCGTGCGCCTCCGCGCTCGAGGACCGCACGCTGACCTCGTTGGAGCTGGCGCGCATCGAGGTCCTCGCCGGGGCGGTGTGCCTCGGGGCGGGAGGCGCGGGTCCGCGGTGAGTAGCGCGTTCAAGCTCGTGGCACCGTACTCGCCGGCCGGGGATCAGGGGCCTGCGATCGAGCAACTTGTGAACAACTTCACAAGTGGCCTCTACGCGCAGACGCTCCTAGGGGTGACCGGGTCGGGCAAGACGTTCACCGTGGCCAAGGTGATCGAGCGGCTCAACCGCCCGACCCTGGTGCTCTCGCACAACAAGACGCTGGCGGCGCAGCTCTACCAGGAGTTCAAGGGTTTCTTCCCCGAGAACGCGGTCGAGTACTTCGTCTCCTACTACGACTACTACCAGCCCGAGGCGTACGTCCCGGCCAGCGACACCTACATCGAGAAGGAGACCTCGATCAACGAGGAGATCGACCGCCTGCGGCTCTCGGCCACCCGGGCGCTGTTCGAGCGGCGCGACGTGCTGATCATCGCGTCGGTCTCGTGCATCTACGGCCTGGGTGACCCCAACGCGTACTACGGCATGCTGCTCCTCCTCGAGCCCGGGACCGAGCCTGGGATGGATGCGGTCCTCAAGCAGCTCGTCTCCATGCAGTACGAGCGCACGCAGCTTGACCTCGTGCCGGGGGCGTTTCGTGTGCGCGGCGACGTGCTGGAGATCTACCCGCCGTACGAGGACCACGCGGTGCGGGTGGAGTTCTGGGACCGTGCGGTGGAGCGCGTCTCGCGCATCGACGCGATCCGCGGCACCGTGCTCGAGGAGGCGGACTCCCGGGTCGCGGTGTACCCGGCCTCGCACTACGTCGTGACCCGCCGCGTGCTCGACGAGGCGCTGGTGGACATCCGGGCCGAGCTGGACGGGCGGGTGGCCGAGCTCAACGCCGCCGGCAAGCTCCTGGAGGCGCAGCGCCTCTCGCAGCGCACGCTCTTCGACCTCGACATGCTCAAGGAGCTGGGGTATTGCAGCGGCATCGAGAACTACTCGCGCCACCTCACGCGCCGCAAGCCGGGCGAGCCGCCACCGACCCTGCTCGACTACTTCCCGAAGGACTGGCTGCTCGTGGTGGACGAGTCCCACGTCTCGATCCCGCAGGCGCGGGGGATGTACCACGGCGACCGCTCGCGCAAGGAGACGCTCGTCGAGTTCGGGTTCCGCCTGCCCTCGGCGCTCGACAACCGCCCGCTCACCTTCGAGGAGTTCGAGGGGCGCATCCACCAGGCGCTGTTCGTCTCGGCGACCCCGGGTCCGTACGAGCTGAAGCTCACCGAGGGCGAGGTCGTCGAGCAGCTCATCCGGCCCACCGGCCTGCTCGACCCCCGGCTCGAGGTGAAGCCCGCGCAGGGGCAGGTGGACGACCTGCTGGCGCGCATCCGCGAGCGGGTGGCGGCGGGGGAGCGGGTGCTGGTCACCACGCTCACCAAGCGCATGGCCGAGGACCTCACCCAGTACTTCGCCGAGCTCGGCGTGCGGGTGCGCTACCTGCACAGCGAGGTCGAGGTGCTCGAGCGCACGGCGATCCTGGCCGACCTGCGCCGCGGCGTCTTCGACGTGCTGGTGGGGATCAACCTGCTGCGCGAGGGGCTCGACCTGCCGGAGGTCTCGCTGGTGGCGATCCTAGACGCCGACAAGGAAGGTTACCTGCGCAGCTCGACCTCACTAATCCAGACGATCGGCCGTGCCGCGAGGAACCTCAACGGCACCGTAATCCTCTACGCCGACGTCATGACCGACTCGCTGAAGAAGGCGGTGGAGGAGACCAACCGCAGGCGGGCGGTGCAGGAGGCGTACAACCTCGAGCACGGGATCGAGCCGAGGACGATCGTCAAGGACATCGCGAGCCCGCTGCTGGCGCTTTCGAACCTGGACTACCACGACGCGGGGTTCCTCCCACCCAGTGTAGGGGAAGTGAACGTCACCGACGCGGCTTCGCTCGCCAAGGCGATCGGCGAGCTCGAAAAGCAGATGAAGGCGGCGGCCAAGCGGCTGGAGTTCGAAGAAGCCGCACAGATCCGCGACCGGATCAAGGAGCTGCGCGCCCAGCAGATTTACAAGACCTGAAGGACGGCGCGTCGATGCGCCGCAGCCCTCCGGGCTCGACCGAGCGCCACCCGACCGCAGCCTGACGCCTCGTCTCTTCCCGCCGCTCGCCCCGTCGACCGTGGCGTCCCGGTGAAGCCCTGCGCGGCTCCCCCGCCGGGCAGCGCTTCACCACTGTTCCGGCCTGCCTCGACCACCCTTTCGCCGTCGTCCCTATCCCAAAATAGACCCTGAGACCGCCCAGTTCGCGTTGACTCCATCGTTGAGTGGGTGCATCCTCAAACCCAGTGAAAAGCAAACTCCTATCCATAAGCAATTCCTATCCATTAGGCGGTCCGGCGTCGACTGCTTCACCGTGAAGACGATGAACCCGAGCTGCGGTCGTACTCGTCGGACGAGGAGCTGGTGCCCGCGAACCCGCGCAACCGCCGCTTCGTCTACCGGAAGGATTCCTGGGAGCGGATAAGGAGCGACATTCCCTGCGAGCGCGTGTGGATGATGGCGAACGTCCTGGCGGACGGCAGCGTCGTACCGTGTTGCTACGACTTCGACGCGTCGATGGCGGTCGGCAACGCTTTCCAGAGCTCGTTCACGGCGATCTGGAACTCGCCGGAGTACGCCGCGCTGCGCCGCCGGGTGCTGCTCGAAAAGGACACGTT
This sequence comes from Thermoanaerobaculaceae bacterium, assembly GCA_041494245.1. Classification (GTDB taxonomy): domain Bacteria; phylum Acidobacteriota; class Thermoanaerobaculia; order Thermoanaerobaculales; family Thermoanaerobaculaceae; genus RBG-13-68-16. Next base: position 16,798 of record JBGQAK010000029.1, on the reverse strand, counting down.
CTCGCACTGCCGGGACTGCCACACGAGCTTCAAGATGGCGCGCGCCGGGGACTGGTTCGTCGATCGCATCGACTTCAACTTGCCGCTCGCCAGCACCGTCCAGTACAAGCTTCGCAAACTGCTCCGCAACGACGTCACCTACCGGGCGTGGCGCCTCGTGAGGAGCCAGTTGCGCCCGTTGATGCGCTGACATGAAGCGGAGAAGCGAGGTGGGATCAACCTCCGAACGTCGCGAGCTGCAAGTGCTCTGGCGCCTGTGTGAGCGGTGTAACTTCCGTTGCGAGTATTGCTTTCGCGACGGTGTTGACGCCCACCGCGGCGCCGAGCACCCCGACTGCGCCGCACGAGCGCCGGATCACATCGCACGAAGCTTCGACGCCACGGGTCATCCCTGGCTCATCCGTCTCACCGGCGGCGAGCCGTTTCTCTACCCGGGCTTCCTCGAGCTGGTCGCGGCCCTCACCCAGCATCATCGAGTTGCCATCAACACCAACCTCGGGGCGCTAGGCGTCCGCGAGCTCGCCGACCGCATCGCCCCCTCCCGGGTCCACTCGATTCACGCGACGCTGCACCTGCGCGAGGTCGAGCGCCACCGGCTGACGGAGTCGTGGATCGAGGCGTTTCTCGAGCTGCAGGCGAAGGGATTCCCGATGCGCCTGGCGCTCCTCACGCACCCGGCGCTGCTGCCACACCTGGCGGAGCGCATCGAGATGCTGCGGTCGCAGGGCGTCGTGCACGTCTACGTGAAGATCCTCCGCGGGCAGGTGGGCGGTCGCCAGCTTCCGACGGCGTACTCGCAAAGCGAGCGGCGGCTCATCCGCGCAGCGGGCCCGAGCGATGATGAGCTCGGCATCCTGGAGGATCGCGTGCACTTTCGTGGCCTGCGTTGCGCCGCCGGCTGCACCGCTTTCGACCTCGACCTGCACGGAAACCTCACCCGCTGCACCGGCGTTCGTTCCCCGCGCGGCAACCTCTTCGCGGGACGGTTCGATCCAGACGTCGAGCCGCACCGCTGTCCGGTTTGGACGTGCACCTGCCCGTATCAGGGCCTTCGCTTCGCCCGCCGCGTCGGCTCGTGGGCACGCGTTCTCGAGAGAGCCGCGCCTGCCGCCCACCGTCTCGCCCGCCGCCTGGTCGCCGCGCACCCGGCCCGGACGACGGAGTCCGCTGGAACCGCCAGTTCGAGCCGCGACGCCGCCGGATGACGCGGCCACGCGGGCGGACAAAGCAGTGCAGGTCGCCGTCGGATCCGAGGGCCGCAGCGCGTCAGCGCGCTCCGGGCACGGTGAAACGGACCTTCTTGGTGAAGTCGCGGCTACTGGCCGCCGGCTGAAGCAATCGCGAGCCGGCTACGCGTCCGCGACGTCACGCCGCCTGATCGCGGCGATGCCGTACAGGCCGGCGACGTGGCGGAGCAGCGGCCGCGCACCGCCGGCGTGCTCGATCCGGATCAGCGACCGCAGCAGGCGCCCGAGCGCTCCCGGCGGCACCGTGCGCAGCAGCAGGCCCGTCAGGCGCTGCGGCGGGACGAGCAGCACCCCGGCGACGAACTCCCTGACGACCGCGAGGCCGTCGCCGAACGACGCGCTCACGGCAGCACGCGCGAAATAGCGCTGGTGCGTTTTCTCCCGTCGCCCAAGCAGCCGCTTGACGAGCAGCCTCGCCCGCACCGCCTACCACGACGCGGGGTACCTGCCGCCGGCGGTGGGGGAGGTGGACGTCACCGACGCGGCCTCCCTCGCCAAGGCGATCGGCGAGCTCGAGAAGCAGATGAAGGCGTCGGCCAAGCGGCTGGAGTTCGAAGAGGCGGCGGCGCTTCGCGACCGCATCAAGGAGCTGCGCGCCCAGCAGATCTACAAGACCTGACGGACGGGGGGAGAGGAGCTTGACTGTCGCGCGGCGGCCAGCGAGGGAGTTCGGATGCCGACCGCGTAGTTTCTACCTGAGTTGCGGTGTTTTTTCCGGGTAGAAAGTGCGCTTCACGACGGGGTGCCAGGGGACTAGATTTGCGATGCATCGAAGGAGGTTCTTATCCATTATCCGGAACTCTCCAGGGGCCTTGACAGCGTCCCTCACGGGACGACCCTCGGCCCAGATCAGAAAGGAGATTCCTGTCCATTACTCTGACTCTGGCGGCGTCCCTTCGACATCGGCATGCTCCTTTGCGATGGGCGCATGGGACCGCAAACGCCGCGAGCAGCGCGGCAGGAATCAACGGGCTGCTAGGAGGTGCACAATTGGAATCTGAATGTTAGGAGGAATCTGATGAAAGCTTTAACTCTAAGGAGGCAGACAATGAAAGATCCAGTGGTTCGAACGCATACGTTGACCACGCGTACGTCAAGACTCGTCGTCATGGTCGTTTTCGCTGCGTTTCTTTGCGCGGTGCCGTTTCACGCGGCACTGGCCGCGGGCCCGCCAGATCTGGGTACGGCGGCGAACTTCGCGGTCCTGGGTGGCACGGCGGTGACCTGTACCGACTCCCTTGTCATCGGAGACATGGGCGTCTACCCGAGCGCCGCGTTCACTCAGACCAATTGCACGATCTACGGGACGGTCCACGCGGGCGACTCGGTCGCCAAGCAGGCTTCCGAAGATTTCCTCAAGGCGTACACCGATCTCGGGAACGTGCCGTGCGGCGGAGTCACCTTGAGTCTGCCTCTGGCTGGACAGTTTCTCAACCCGGGCGTCTATTGTTTCGACGCGGCGGTGACCGAGACGGGCGGCACGTTGTGGCTCATCAACCAGCAGAACGACCCGAACCCGCTCTGGATTTTCAAAATCGGGACCGGCGGCACCGGTGCCCTCACGGGCACCAACTTCACGGTGCAAATGTCCATCGAAGTTGGGACGTGTACCAACGTGTTTTGGTGGACCGCCCAAGGCGCGACACTGACGGATTCGGTCTTCATAGGAAGTATCCTCGCGGGTGCGGCCATCACGGTCACCCGTGGAACCTTTAATGGGGATGCCTTCGCGAAAGCCGCGGTGACTTTGACTGACACCAACTTCACCGGCTGCGGCATCCGCCCCCCCTTCCCCCCCCCCTTCCCTCCGTACCCCCCGATTAAGGTGACGGGCGGCGGCCAAATCCCGGTGCCTAACCTAGACTCCATGGGCCGGGCCACCTTTGGCTTCAACGCGCAGCCAAATAAAAAGGGCGGCGCGAAAGGCAACTTGAACTATGTCAACCACGTGACGGGTCTGCACGTCAACGGCTCGGTCACCGACATTCAGGTGATCAAGGTCTACGCCGATGGTTCGCCCATGACTGTCCTGTTTTCCGGCACCTGGGAGGGCGGCTTCTTCTTCGTGACGGTGGAAGACCACGGCGAGCCCGGCACGAACGATCAGTTCGGTATCACGGTGACCACGGCGAAATATGAGCCGATCGAGGTTACGTCGCAGCGCGTCATCAGCAACGGGAACATCCAGTTCCACAAATAGATCGTGCGGAGATGATTGAGAAGGGCCACGACAACGGCAAAGAGGACAAAGAAAAGGAACACGACAAGGATAACCGGAACCGGCGGTAAGCTGAACGTCAGAACCGAACGTACGCTCACCGCGCGGCGGACATGAGAAACCTGGGGTTCCCGGAGACCCAGTCTCCGGGAACCTTCGTTTCGGCCCCACCGCAGCAGGAAGAAGACATCCTGCACCCCTGAAACTGTGAGCCACCCATACGACACAACGGCGGTACCCTTGGGATCGTCGTCAAGGCTGTGGGAACTGCGCGCACAACAGATCCCCAAAGCGTAACGCACGGGTGACGAGGAGCCCTCGCGTTCATCACCGAGCCCGAGGTGATCTGTACGATCCTGCTGCACCTGGCCGCCAAGGGCATCGATGCTCGCAGCCCGCCCGGCAGGGCTTGTTGGGTTGCGCGCGTCCTCACGGCTTCGCAGCCAGAAGCCAACAGCCTCCCGGCACCGCCAGACCCTATCCGGAACCCTCCATGGACCTTGACAGCGCCTCTCAAGGGACTGTCCCCGGCCCAGGGCGGAAAGGAAATTCCTATCCATCTATCGCGGTTTTCCTTACCGGGTTTGCTATCGGTCCAGGTGAGCACAGGTGAGAAATGGAATTCCCGTCCGTTCCTCTGGCGGCGTCCCATCGACATCGGCATGTTCCTTTGCGATGGGCGCATGGGGCCGCGAACGCCGCGAGCAGCGCGGCAGAAATCAACGGGCTGCGAGGAGGTGCACAAACACAAATGGGAATCTAGGTGTTAGGGGGAATCCGTTGAAGACTTTGACTTTAGGGAGGCAGACCTTTAAGGAGGCAGACAATGAAAGATCCAGTGGTTCGAACGCATACGTTGACCACGCGTACGTCAAGGCTCGTCGTCACGGTCGTTTTCGCCGCGCTTCTTTCCGCGGTGCCGTTTCACGCGGCACTGGCTCAAGCGATCGTGGCCGGCGCGGCGGTGACCTGTACCCCCACGTTTCCGGTCACCGGAGACGTGGACTCCATCGGCGCGATGACCTTCCCTTGCCAGCTCTTGGGGGGGGGGACGACCCACGCGGGCGACACGGTCGCCCAGAATGCTTACGATGCCTTCGTCTCCGCGTACAATGCGCTCCCGGGCCAGCAGCCGTGCGGGCAGATGCTTGGCGGTGACCTCGCGGCCGCGAGTACCCAAGCTTCTCCGCTTCCGCCCGGTGTCTACTGTGTCGCCTCAAACGCGGTAGGGACGACCACCACGTTGTACCTCGACGGGCCCGCGACCGGGGTCTGGATCTTCAGGATCATCGGGAGCACCGTCCCCCCCGTCTCCCCCGGCTACCTCGAGGGCACCGGCTTCAACGTGGACATAACCGGCGGCGGGCAGTCGTGTAACGTGTATTGGTGGGTCGCTCAGTACGCGACAATGACGGATTCGAACTTCCAGGGAACCATTCTCGCGGGTGCGGCAATCTCGCTCACCCGTGGGACCTTTAATGGGAGTGCCTTCGCGAAAGCCGCGGTGACATTGGTTGGTCCCGGCACCCTCACAGGCTGCGGCAACTTAACGCCTCCGCCGCCGGGCGACAAGGACCACGACAAGGGCGACAAGGATAAGGACAAAGACAAGGACAAGGACAAAGACAAGGACAAGGACAAGGACAAGGACCACAACAACGATAACAACAATAACAACAATAACAACAATAACGGCAAGCACGGGGGCGGATAACCGGAACCGGCGGTAAGCTGAACGTCAGAACCGAACGTAAGCTCACCGCGCGGCGGACATGAGAAACCGGGGGTTCCCGGAGACCCAGTCTCCGGGAACCTTTGTTTCGGCCCCACCGCAGCAGGAAAAAGACATCCTGCCCCCCTGTTGATGTGAGCCACCCATACGACACGACGGCGGTACCTTTGGGATCGTCGTCGAGGCTGTGGGAGCTGCGCGCGCAACAGATCTCCAAAACGCAACGCACGGGTGACGAGGAGCCATCGCGTTCATAACCGAGTCCAAGGTGATTCACACGATCCTGCTGCACCTGGCCGCCAAGGGCATCGATGCGCGCAGCCCACCCGGCAGGGCTTGTTGGGTTGCGCGCGTCCTCACGGCTTCGCATCCAGAAGCCAACAGCCTCCCGGCACCGTCACACCCTATCCGGAACCCTCCATGGACCTTGACAGCGCCTCTCACGGGACTATTCTCGGCCCAGGTCGGAAAGGAAGTTCCTTTCCATAAGGGGGGGTACCACCATGAAGAAATTGCCGGCTCTGGCTGTAGCTCTGGTAGCCCTGGGGTCGATCTCCTGGGCTTCGATTAACCTCAACTCGTCGAGGAGCAACATTTACCGACTGATCTACTCCGCCGACGTCATGAGCCAGGCCCAAGCGACCGCTATCCTGGCTGAGATGGACAAGATCGGTCCGGCCAATGAAGCGACGGTGAAAAAGTGGTTCGCGCAGAATCTTAAGCGACACGGGGTTCAAACCGATCACATTAAGGAGATTCTCTTCGTACCCGCTGTCAACGCCCGTACGCTGGTCACAATTGCCCTCCTGACGAATTCGGCGGATGAGCCTGCGGCGCTTGCCGCCACTTGTCCCGAGTGCGTGGCTGTCCGACACCCACCGAGCAAGCCCAACCTGTAAGCAACCCCTTGGTGTGGGCCGAGCACAGGTGCGATGAATCGGTGAGGCGTCGGGTGTGCGACGGCCAGCACGGGTGATGCGGGCTGCGTCGGAGCACACCTCGGGCAGGGTCCCCGGCGGTGGCCAGTCGATGCGACGAATGAGGAGAGGGTGGGTTCACGGTGGCCCTCGTCGTGGCGGCAGAGTGGGGATGCGGCCCATCGTGCCGACGTCGTAGACGGGGCAGCGGTGGAGCGGAGGTGGCGGCGAGCTGGGCGTGCGCGAGCCGGGGGCGGGCTTGTGGCGCCAGCAGGCCGGAGCGATCAGGTAGAAAAGGTCGGCGATCCGGGCCTGACCGAGGTAGGCCGGTGCGCAAGCCGACGTCGGTCACGCGCAGTGGGTCTTCTCTATCCCGAAGATGTTGAGGCGGTATTTCCTGTACCACCGCCGGCTGTTCGGCCGGCTGTGTCGAGCCGCCTGGCATACGGCCCGGGAGACGTTCGCCGCGGCCTCCCTCGCCAAGGCGATCGCAGAGCTCGAGAAGCAGATGAAGGCGGCGGCGAAACGGTTGGAGTTCGAAGAGGCCGCCCAGATCCGCGACCGCATCAAGGAGCTGCGCGCCCAGCAGATCTACAAGACGTGACGGACTGGGGGCGAGGAGCTTGACTGTCGCGCGGCGGCCAGTGAGGGAGTTCGGATGCCGGCCGCGTAGTTTCTACCTGAGTTGCGGTGTTTTTCCCGGGTAGAAAGTGCGCTTCACGGCGGGGCGCCAGGGGCCTAGATTTGAGATGCGTCGAAGGAGGTTCTTATCCATTATCCGGAACCCTCAATGGACCTTGACAGCGCCTCTGATGGGACTATCATTGGGCCAGGTGAGAAGAAATAGGGAATACTCTGCTCTTTCGAAGAAGGGCAAGAAGGCAAGGAGGGGTCAAAAAATGTTTCATACAAGAAGGTTGAGCCTCGTGGCAAGCGTGGGATTCGCCGCACTTCTTTGCGGGGCTTCTCCATCGTTGGGCCAGGCATACCTGGGTTCGAGTCTGACGCCCTATGCGGTCCTGGGCGGGCAGACCGTGACCTGCACCGGTGGTTCCGTTATCACCGGAAGTGTGGGCGTTGACCCCGGTACCGCGACCACTGGCTTCCCGTCTCCGTGCATAGGTGTACCGATTATACCGCCTGCTTCTCATCCGGCTCAGCTTAATCTCGTCACGGCGTACGGCGTCCTAAACGCGCTGACCTGCTCCTCCACCGTAGGTCCCGATCTCGCTAGCCTCACGCTCGTGCCGGGCGTCTACTGTGTCAACCATGCCCCTGTTTCCAATCTCTCAGGGACAGTACATCTTAACGGCCTGGGCGATCCCAACGCGGTCTGGGTCTTCCTGATGACGAGCGACCTCGTCACCTCGTCCGGCTCGGTTGTCTCTGTGGAGAATAGCGGCCTTCCGTGCGGCGTGCAGTGGCTGGTCAGGAGCTCCGCGACCATCGGTTCCGGCTCTACGTTCGTGGGAAACGTCGTCGCACTCACGAGCATCACCGTGAATACCGGCGCAAACGTGGCCGGTAGACTCTTGGCGCGAAACGGTCAGGTTGCGCTGGATACCAACAGCGTCTCCTTCGCCTCGTGCGGCGCCGGAGGCGGCAACAGCGGCGCACCGCCTCCCTTCCCAGGGCCTGCTGGTCCTGGCGGCAGCGCCATCCCGACACTGTCCGAGATCGGAGCATTGGCTCTCCTGGCGGTCCTCTTGGGCAGCGGAGCCTACCTTCTCCGCCGGCGCACCCCCACGGACGCGACCACGTAGCCGCGTCCCCGCACGGGCGGCACGTGCCGATCGAGCCACGCGAAGGGCTTGAGGGGAGCGGCCGTCACGTGAGCAGCTTCAGCGGTCATACCGTGATCCTCTCCTTGGTCGTCGGCGCGCCCCGCCGGTCCAAGGACCGCGATGAAGGGAAACGCGAAGCTGGTCGAGATGCTCGAGTTGCCACCGAACCGGGTGAACAGCGAGGGAGGTGGTGGCCCAGAGCGTCTCGGGAGGGCCGCCGCCCACCCAGGCACTCTCGGCGCGAGGACACCTCCAGGCTCACAAGAGGCGATGGCCGGACAACCGTCGGGTAGTTCCTACCTAATCTTCGGCTCCGATCCCGGGTACAAAATGCGCTATCCCGCACAGCACCAAGGGACTAGATTCGTAGGCGACTGAGAAAGAAGGTGCGCGATGAGCATCGTGAGACTTTGTTTCTTCGTTGGACGTGTCGGCTCATTACCGAAGCCGCACGTCTCAGGGCACGGAGGTGAACGGTGAAGACAAACCTGATGGCGCCGGTGACCCTCCTTGGCGCGATTGTCCTGGTTGCAGGCCTTGGGTCGAGCCGACCGGCGGCGGCGCAGGGCTTCTACCTTGGCGGCGCCTTGAGTCACGCGGCAATCAACACAACGGTCGTGGATGAGGCGCGGAATTCGTACAAGTTTTTCCTAGGCTATGAGCTTCCTGCCTTCCTCGGAGTCGAGGCTGCCTGGGTCAACTTCGGCAAATTCGACGGCGTGATCACCTCGGCGGGGGGCAGCACGCGAGTGGGGTACGACGCTAAAACCGGGACGGCTGCGCTCACGGGCCGAATCCCGATCGGGGAGCTCGTCACGCTCTACGCGAAGACCGGCTATATGTACTGGAGCACGGATGTGTCGCTCACCGGCACCGCGACCGACCCGCATTTCGAGGCCGGAACGGACCACGGACATGACTGGTTCTACGGCGCGGGTGTTCGGTTCAACTTCGGCAAGTTCTCGGTGTTGGGTGAGTGGGAGCGCTACAAGCTCCGCGACGTGGACATCAACGCGGTCAGTGCCGGAGTCCGCGTGACGCTCTGAATCGGTGCGACGTACGGAATTGTGAGAGTTCGCAGAAGGAGACACACACCATGGGAAAGATTCTGGCCGTCTCGCTCGTTCTCTTTTTGGCAGTCTTAACCCCGCTCGTTCGGGCTCAGGGATATTCGCCCTACGAAGCTTTCTCGCCCGATCAGCTCGACAATCTGCTGGCGCCGATCGCGCTCTACCCCGATCCGCTGCTGGCGCAGGTCCTCGTCGCCGCAACCTTCCCGGACCAGATTGACGAAGCGGCCCGCTTCGTGCGCGACTACCGTAGTGCAGACGATGTCGACGGCCTGCAATGGGACGTCAGCGTCAAGGCCGTGGCGCACTACCCGACCGTCCTGGCGATGATGGCTGACAAGCTGGACTGGACGTCTGCATTGGGGCAGGCGTACGCCTATCAGTCCACCGACGTCATGGCCTCGATCCAGCGGCTGCGCGCCCGGGCGCGCCGGGCAGGCAATCTCGTCACCACTTCGCAACTCCAGGTCGTCGACTCCGGTGGCCAGATCGAGTTGTGGCCGGCGCAGCCCGAATACCTCTACGTGCCGCAGTACGACCCGGCGCTCGTCTTCTTTTCCCGAGCACCCCTGTTCTTTGGCGCCCGTTTCTTCATCGGGGCGTGGCTCAACTATACCTTTGACTGGGGCGGGCATCGCGTCTTCTATCACGGCTGGGAGGGAAACAGCGGATGGATCGGGCGGAGCCGCCAGTACATCCACCCCAACACCGTCTACGTGAACAACACCTACCGGAACGTCGTGATCAACCGTCCCGTCATCAACCGACCGTTGAACTATGGCGCGCTGAACCGCTACGACGACATTCACCGCACGACGAATTTCAACAACTTCCGTGGCAACAATCGGGTCGTCAATCAACCACCGCCTCTGCCCATCCGGGTCGGAAATCAACCGCCGCCCCAGCCCGTCCATGTCACGGTCCCCAACAAGATCATCACCCGCAACGTCAACACCGCCGACCCCAGAATCAATGATTACCGCGGTCATGTGCCGCAGCCGCCCGTGCAGGTCCGCGTGCCCGTGGCGCCGGCGTTCCCTCCCGTTGTTCGGGGCGGTTTTGACCCGCGTGTAACCAGCCAACGCGGCCAAACCAGCCGGGCGCTGGTTTCGCCGCCGCCACCTCCGGTCGTGCGCCGCAACGTGGTGAAGCAGCCTCCGCGCCCGCCTGTGAGTCAAAAGAAAGACAAGAAAGACGGGAACAAGCACTGAGCTGGGGGGAGGTCCTGAAAATGACGACACACTGCGAGCAAACACGACCTGAGGGTGGGAAAGGGCTGGAGCACATGGGAATGCAAAAACCAATGAAGTCACCGGAACTTCGCCGCCGCGTCCCGTTTGCACGAGCGCTGGTGGTGTTCCTCTCGATCGCGACGTTCTGTGCCGCTTCTATGCTGGCCGCGCCGAGGAGAGCGCCGAAGCAAAGACTTTTCGCCACTCCCGAAGCTGCCCTGCAGGCTCTCGTGAAAGCCGTGAAGGACACCGATCATCGGGATCTGACCGCGATCTTCGGGCCTGACCGTGAGAAGCTGATGTCCGGCGACCCCGTGGCCGACGCCAACGCGCTCAAGGAATTCGCCGCCAACCTCGACAAGTCCGCGACGCTCGAGAAGGTGAACGATTCGAAGTACATCTTCCTCGTCGGCGAAGAGCACTGGCCTTCGCCGATCCCGATCGTCAAGGAGGGCCGCAAGTGGCGCTTCGACACCGCGGCGGGATTCGAGGAGATCTCGAACCGGAGGATCGGCGAGAACGAGCTTTCCGCAATCACAACGTGCCGCGCCTACGTGGTGGCGCAGTGGGAGTACTACACCGAGGCGAAGGACTCGGCAAAGGACGGCGTCGCCGTCTATGCGCAGAAGTTCATCAGCACGCCGGGCGAGCGCGACGGCCTCTATTGGGAAACGCCCGAGGGCGGCAAACCGAGTCCGATGGGGAGCCTGGTGGATCAGGCACGGGAGGAGGGCTACCCGCTGGGCATGGCCAAGAGCAGCGATGCGCCGAAGCACTCTCCGTATCACGGATACTTCTTCAAGATCCTCAAAGCCCAGGGGCCGCATGCGGCCGGAGGCAAGTTCAGCTACGTCATCAACGACAACATGATTGCCGGCTACGCGCTGATCGCCTACCCCGACAAGTGGGACAGCTCCGGCGTCATGACGTTCATCGTCAACCAGCAGGGCCGCGTGTACCAGAAGAACCTGGGCCCCGACACCGCCACGCTCGCCGCAGCCATCACCGAATACGACCCAAGCTCGGACTGGAAGCTGGTCGAGGAGCCCTAGCCGGCTGCAATCGGTGCAGGAGGAGAGGTGTCGTGAGCGAACGGGGATCTCGGTCATGGCGAGCGCACACAGCGATGAGGACCCGGGCCGTACCGAACGGCGGCCTGGGCAGACCGGGGGCGGGAACGCGCCGTTTCGAAGTGTGAGGAGATGACGACATGGGCAGCCAAGCAGGCATCTGGCTGATCATTCTCACGGTGGCCGTCGCAGTCGGGATCGGCTTCTTGGTCCCTGTCCTCTTCGAGCTTCGCCGGTCCGCGAAGAGGCTGACTTCCGTCCTCACGATCGCCGAGAATCCTTGGACCCTCTCCTGCGCGACCTGAACGCCACGGTGCAAAAACTGGATCGCATCACGAGCGACGTCGGCGCGGTGACAGACGATGTGCACGTCTTCTCCGGCTCCATCCGCCGGGTTGGGGGGAGCGTCGAGGAGTTGAGCGGCGTGGTTTCGGTTGCCAGTTCCGGGTTCGGCGCCGCGCTCCCCGCCATGAAGATCGACATCGGGGCCGGCGTGACGTACCTGGCGAGAAACCTGTTCAGAAAAGGAGGTCCATCATGAGCAACTGCGAGAGCAGCTTCAGCGGTCGTAGCGTGATCCTCTCCTTGTTCGTCGGCGCGATCGGCGGTGCGGCAGCGGTGCTGCTTCTGGCACCTAAAGCCCGCCGGGAGTCCGCCAAGCGGGTCCGCGAGTTCTCCCATGACCTGAAGGAGCGGGCCTCGGCCACCATCGACATGGCCAAGGAGAAGATCTCCTCGAGCGTCTCGCGAGGCCGGGGCTTCCTCGACGAGAAGCGCTCCGTGATCTCCTCCGCGGTCGAGGCCGGGAAGGAGGCCTACGGGCGGAGAAAGGCCCAGGTCCCCAGTCGCGGCTAGGAGCATTTGTGATGGTGTGAATGCCTACGGCGTGCCACCGGTCCAAGGACCGCGATGAAGGGAAACGCGAAGCTGGTCGAGACGCTCAAGCTGCCACCGAGCCGCGTGAACAGCGCGGGAGGCGGTGGCCCAAAGCGTGTCCGAACGGCTGCCGTCCACCCCTGAGAAGCGACAGGACGCGAGGGCCAGCGAGGGAGTTCGGATGCCGGCCGCGTAGTTTCTACCTGGGTTGCGGCGTTGCTCCCGGGTAGAAAGTGCGCTTCACGACGGGGCGCCAGGGGACTAGATTTGAGATGCGTTGAAGGAAAGGCAGGTGTTCGATGAAACCCTCAGTTGTTGGGGCTGTTCTCGGTGTAGCTCTGCTGGCGTTCGCCGCGGCGACAGCAGGCGCGGAAGAGGTGACGGTCAACTCCATCTTGGCGGCCCAGCACTCCGGCGCCTCGGCCGACGGCATCATCGCCATGGTCACCAACCCGGCCAATGCCATCAACATGACGGCAGGGGACCTCGTCACGCTTCGTAATGCAGGCGTGCCGGAGACTGTCATCGCCGCGATCTGGGCCCGTATCCCGGCACCCACGCCAGCGCCCGTGCCACTTCAGCCCGACGATGCCCGCCTGGTCGATTTGGTGCGCCTGATCAAGTCGGGGATGGCCGAGTCCATCATCGCCCAGCAGGTGAAGCAGTCAGGCCAGACGTACAACCTCTCAGTCAATGACCTTCTCTACCTCAAACAGAACGGCGCCCAGGAGTTGATTATCGCGGCCTTGATGGCGACCCCCGCCGGGGCCTCTGCCGCGCCGGGCGCTCCTCCAGCTGAGCTGGTCTTCAACGACCTGGTTCTGGTGAAGGGTTTCCTGAGGGGGAATCGAGTGGGTCGCCTGGTCATGAAAGGTAACACCCTCGATTGGGTGGATTCCAACGACCCCAAGGAGAACTTCACGTTCCAGACCACGGGCCTCGAGAAGGTGTGGTTCACGTGCGAGGCGCGGACCCCTGAGAACTTCTGCTACCAGATCAACTTCAAGATCGTGAAGGGCGACCGCTACCGGTTCCGGGACAGCCACCGCGAGTCGGGATCCAACGCTGCCGTCGTCAAGGTCATGGAGGCGCTGCGCACGTACTTCCCGCGCATCGTCTTCGGAGCGCCGGCCAACTGACCTTCTGAGACGGTCCGTGCACGAAGCACACGGCTACGACACGGATCCTCGGGATCCGCAAAGGAGACACTATGGGACAGCAAGAGGCGCGCGGCAAGGTGAAGAAGCTACAAGGGCGGGTAAAGGAAGCCGTTGGCACCGTCACGGGCAACCGCAAGCTGGAGCGGGAGGGCGCTCGGCAGCGAGCCGAGGGCGCGGTCCAGGAGAGCGTTGGCAAGGCGCGTCGAAAGGTCGGCGAGCTCGTCGACCGGGCTGCCAAGGCGATCAAGAAGTAGGGCGGACGAATCCCTCTTGAGCCTCCCCCCGCTCGGCGAGAGGAGGGCTCAAGAGGGCCATGTCATAAGGAACTTCCTTTTCTCTTTCCTTGATGTGAACGCGAAAGGAAGGTGCCATGACAATGTCACTTACGGCACTCCTGCTTCTCCTCGTGATCGCGGCTGTTTGCGGCGCCATCGGGAAGGCCATCGCGGGTAGCGTTCGCGGCGGACTGATCGTCTCGATAGCCCTAGGGTTCATCGGGGCCCTTCTGGGGCCTTGGGTTGCTCGGTTGCTCAAGCTCCCAGAGCCTTTCATGGTCACCATCGGTGGGCATCCGTTCCCGGTCCTGTGGTCCATCATCGGCGCCGCCCTTTTTGTGGCGATCATTCACCTGTTCTCCCGACGGAGGTGGTGACTGCGCTGCTGGCCGACCTTTTCGCGCGCTCTGGCGGGCAAGCCTCGAGTCTCTGCCACCACGAAGCCGAAGGGTCGTCATCATCGTTGGGCCCGGCACTCACCAGGCACTGCTCCGGCGGCACATCGGGATCAGAACAGCGAATCGCTGGTGAGCTGGAACACCGGCCCTTTGCCGCGATCGGGGTACGCGACCTCCAGGCGGAGGATGCGCACAATGGAGGCACGGGTGATCTCGACAAGCAGACCGGCGCCCACGTCGCCGCGCCACCCGTCGGTAGGCGGCCCGACCCTTGCGCCCCAGGTCTTGCCGCCGTCGGCGAACGCCGTGAGGCCCAGGGCCGCCACGTGGAGAAGCTCGCCGGTGATGCGGCGGCGCCACTCCAGGTTGGCCACGACCCTGGACGTGCCGTCGAACATGTTGGGCTCGTAGCCGCGGAGGCCGGTGTCGGCGCCCAGCGTGAGCTGCCGCTCGCCGTCGAGGTTGTACCCGAGGTCGACCGCCATGCGCGCCCGCCAGCCCGCCGTTCCGGTGAGCGCGCCTCCCACTTCGAGATGGGTGACGCCGTTGGCAACGCCACCCTGCTCCACCCGCCCCGAGAGGTCGGCAATCAACCAGGAGTACCTGCTCCCATTCAGTTGTCCCACGATGAGAGAGCCGTGGTAGCGCAACCTGGCGCGGTCGCCGCCGAACGCCGGCAGCGAGAAACCGGTCGTAACCTGCCAGTTGGGCCCAAGCGGGAGGTCCTCCTGCCGCAGCCACGCGCGGAACCCCTGGACCACCCTCCAGTTGAAGGTCTGGTGCTCCCAACCCACCTCGACGCCCAGGAGGTCGCGGTCCTGCGGCTGCGGATAGGGGGAGCCGTCGAGGCGGTGCCAGTCGTGGAAGAGGGCCTGCTCGCCGAACACTCCAAGGGTGAGGCGGTTGGTGAGGATGCCGTCGCCTGGAAGTCGCAGCCCTCCCCACACCTCGAAGCTCCGTGTGTTGACCTGGCCCGTCACGTTCCGCTGCCCGCCCGACCACAGGTACTCCTGCAGCCCTTCGCGTCGCCACTCCACGCCACCGGCCCGCGGCGTCAAAATGGCGAAGAACGGGTACTCGAGTTGGAACGTGTCCGTGGACCCGTCGGAGGATTTCTTGTGCTCGAGTCCGAGCTGCCAGCGGCTGTGCAGGAAGGTGAAGTCCCTGTACCGGAAGGTCGTGCTTGTGCGTTCGGGGTCGGAGCGGACATCGAGAAGGAGGCTCTTGCCCAGGCCGAAAAGGTTGTCCTCCGAGATGCTTCCGCCGGAATGCCGGCGGTTCCCGGAGACGCCGAAGTCGATGCCGACCCCGGTCGTCCACTGGTCGTGGGTCTCCACCACCACCTCGGCCCCACCGGGACCGGGGCGCGCTGAGATGTGCACCGGGTTGAGGAAGCCCGTGCCGCGCAGGATCAGCTCGCTCTCGGCGAGGCGCGCCGGGTCGAGGGGGTCGCCGACGTGGAAGAGCAGCAGGGATTGGATGAACTCCTCACGGGTCAGGATGTGCAGGGCGTCGACCCAGCGATACGGCCACGCCGAAGTGGCGGCGTCATCGAGATCGTAGATATCGTGGCATTCGATGCGCACCGCCACGATAGGCGTGCCGGGCGCCACCTCTTCCGTGCCTGGGCCCGCACTAATTGCAGCGAGCGCACACGCGACGCTGACGACCCACATACCATCTCATTATCACCCAGCCGTCGAGAGACCTCGTCACGGGCGGGCGGCGCGGGCCGGTTCGAAGTGACGGTAGAAGATGCGCTTCGCGAGCTCTCCCGAGATGATGTACATCGCCACAATGACCGCCACCAGACCCAGGAAGGGAGGCGGCAGTGGGGTCAAGCCCAGGAGGGGTGCGAACGGCAGGAACGGCATCACCAGTGTGGTCGCCACGACACCTAGGGTGGCCCATAGCAGGCGCTTGCCAGGTCTGCTGCGGAAGAAGGGGCGGCGGCTGCGGACCACCAGGACGATGAGGGATGCGGAGAGCACCGACTCGACGAACCAGCCCGTGCGGAACTGGTCGGTGCTGGCGCGGAGGAGATATAGCAGCGCGCCGAATGTCAGATAGTCGAAGACCGAGCTCAACACGCCAAAGGTCAGCATGAAGGAGCGGATGAAGCCGATGTCCCAACGGCGGGGTCTGGCCAGCATCTCGGCATCGACGCTGTCGCTGGCGATTGTCATCTCCGGCATATCGGTGAGCATGTTGGTCAGCAGGATCTGCTTGGGGAGCAGCGGCAGGAACGGCAGCAGCAGCGAGGCGCCTGCCATGCTGAACATGTTGCCGAAGTTTGCGCTGGTGGCCATCAGCACGTACTTCAACGTGTTGGCGAAGGTTGTACGCCCCTCACGCACACCCTCGACCAGCACATCCAAGTCCTTCTCCAGCAGTACGATGTCGGCGACCTCCTTGGCCACGTCCACGGCGCCCTCAACGGAGAGGCCCACATCGGCCGCGTGCAGCGCCGAGGCGTCGTTGATCCCGTCGCCCATGTAGCCGACCACGTGGCCGGCCTTGCGCAGGGCCAGGATGATGCGCTCTTTCTGGTTCGGCTCCACCTCGGCGAAGACGTCCACCTGGCCGACCCGGGCGAGGAGCGCCCCGTCACTCATCTGCCTCAGTTCGTGGCCAGAAAGCACCTGAGCGCTACCGAGTCCGATCGCCCGTGCCACGGTCGCGGCCACCAGGGCGTTGTCCCCGGTGATGACCTTGAGGCTCACGCCGAGCTCGCGCAGCCGGCCAATGGTCCCCTCGATTCCGGGCTTGGGCGGGTCGGAGAACAGGATGAAGCCGAGAAAACTCATGCCGACTTCACT
>JBGQAK010000027.1:0-29091 GCA_041494245.1 Thermoanaerobaculaceae bacterium | reverse complement strand
GGCGGTCGTGAGGGGAATGTCGAGGTTGAAACCGAGGATCCAGGGCGAAATGAGGTTGACCGGGGTGGTCGTGTTGCGGCCGCCCGAGAGGGCTGCCGTGGGGTTCTCGCGAGCGCCCGCCGTGACGGTCCCGGCTTCGGCCGTGGCCAGGTCCGCCCGCGCCACATCGAGGTCGGGGTTGTAGTAGAACGCCACGAGAGTGAGGGTTTGCAGGTCCCACGGCACAGGCGCAGAGGGCGGCACGGAGTGGTTTGCCTGCAGGAACTGGCGGAGACCGGGGTCTTCGAGCCCGCGCGCCTCGAACGTGGCCAGCGAGTCGGGAGGCGAGATCGGCCTGGCCTGGTAGTGCACGCAACCGGCCAGCACAACCGCCAGGCCCGCCAACGGCAGAGAGGGGAAGAAGCGACAGCTCACCGGGCTCCCTCGCGCTTGAATTCCCTCGGGCACCCGAGCGTAGCACCGCCATACTGGAGCCCGACTTCAGCGTGGCGGGAAAGGGGCAACCCTCTCAAGGCGAACAGATCATACTCGAACTGGCATCGCTCGGACGCCCGCTCAGATGATCGTCTCCGCAGTTCTAGCTCCTGGAGCTTGGGATCAAGCCCTATTTGTGTTCCCCCTCCGACCCTGAACTTTCACCAATCACCGGCTCACCCTGAAGCCGACGGAGAACGTCCGGTCGTAGAACTCGCGCTGGATCATCCAATTCTCGCTGCCGTTGTAGAACCCGAACACCTCGTTGTTGAGGTTGAGGCCGTTCACGAAGACCTGGAGCCCGTTATGAAACGTGTAGCTGACCTGGGCGTCGAGCTGCGTGTGCGGGTAGAGGTAGGTGTCGCCATTGGGCCCGTTGAGGCCGCCGTCGGCTCCGTCCGAGTAGTTGTAGTAGTAGATCGTGGCCGAGTTGTAGGTCGCGGCGACCCGGGCCGAGAAGCCGTGTCGGTCGTAGGTCAGTCCGAAGTTGGCTGCGTTAGGTGTCGTCCGCTGCAGTTGGGCGGTGCCGGTCCGGCCGGTGGAGGGGTCGAACGTGGCCTTGGAGTCGAGGTGGGTGTAGTTCGCATCGACGCCCAGCCCGCTCAGGACCCCTGGCAGGAAGCCCAGGCGCTGCTGCCACGCGACCTCAAACCCGTAGATGTATGCCTTCGGTCCGTTGATCGGCTTGACCAAGTGGTACCCGTCGTAGATGCCGCCCTGGATGGTGCTCTCGGCCCCGGGATAGATCGGGTCCTTCAGGTCCTTGTAGAAGGCGCCGACCGAGACGACCCCAACCGAGGGGAGGAAGTGCTCGAACAGCAGGTCGTAGTTCTGGCCCTTGGTCGGCTTCAGGTCCGGGTTGCCCGCGTTGAACAGGTTCCTGTTGACGTCGAGCACGAGCGTGGGGACCAGGAGCCCGTAGTTGGGACGACCGATGGCCTGGCCGTAGACAGCGCGCAGGTTCGTGTTGCGATCGAGCTCGTACTTGAGCGAGATGCTGGGCAGCACGTCGGTGTACTTCGAGGCGCCGCTGGTCGGTGTTGTCGAGGCCCAGTTGCCTTCGGTGTCTGTGGTGACTAAAAACGCGTTGAAGGTGTCGTCGGTCCGCTCGACGCGCACGCCGAGCTCGAGCACGAGCTGCCCAAACCTGTTCGTGTCCTTGGCGTAGATGGCCGCAACCTTCTCCTTCGCGTCGTAGTTGTTCGGATCATTCCGCAAGTGCTCCTGGTTGAGGTTTTCGGTGAAGGCATTAGGGTTGCTGTTGAAGAAATTGAGGACCCCGCCCATGCTCGCATTGGGACCCTGTTCGTAGTGGTCGTAGTAGAAGTGCGGGTCGGTGAAGGAATCCAGGGCCTGGCTCATTTTCAAGGTCGCGGTGCCGTTCGGGTAGTAGTACCTGTCGAAGTGGTCACTCTTCTTGTCCTCGTCCCGGTAGTTACCCCCGACCTTGAGCTCGCCCGACGCGTACGGGAACGCGACGTTGAATGCCAGGGCCGTCGCGTGGGTGTGTTCGCGGCTTGACCAGAAAGCTACGCCGGAGAGGTCGTACTGCGTCGGGTCGAACTGGGTGACGCCACCCAGGGGCGTCAACTTTGGGTAGAACTCATTGCTGGAGTCGACCGCGAAGGCGGCCGATGGCCCGCCGAAGGTGACGTTGGTGAAATTGACCGAATCATTAGCGGCATTGGAGTAGGCGACGCTGTAGTCCAGGAGCGCCGTCCCGAGGACGTGGTTCCCGCCCGCCGTGATGCTGTACGTCTGCTCCACCGCCGTGCGGTCCTGGACGGAGGCTTCGAAACCTCCCGTGTTGTCGGTGAGCGTGGGTGTCAGGAAGTTGCCGGCGATCAGGTTTTGCCCCCAGACCGTGCCGAGGTCCTCGAACTTGGCGAAGAATCCCTTCAGATACAAGGACGAGTTGTTTCCGAGGCGATAGTCGAGGCCACCTGCAAAACCATAGCGCTTGCGATCGTAGCGATAGTCACGGAGGTCAAGCTCGGTGAAGGCGTTGGCCGAGCTCCCGTTCGGCAAACTAACCACGCTCGGCACACTCTCCACGTCGTTGATCGCGCGGCCGTTGTAGTCGTAGCTGCCGCCGAGGACGAGGCCGAGCGCCTTGTCAGGCCCGAACCGGCTCGTATACGTCGCGTTCACCTGCGAGGAGTGGCGGCCCCCCTGGAGCGAGTTGTACCCGCCTTCGGCGCTGACCGTGAAGTACGGGGCGTCGCCGGCGATCTTGCTCACCAGGTTCACGGAGCCACCGATCGCGTCGCCGTCCTGGTCCGCGGAGATCGTCTTGTGCAGCTGGATGGCGCCGACGAGGTCCGACGGGAACGCGTCGAACTTGATCTGACGTTCGCCAAACCGGTCCGTCGATGGGATGCGGACACCGTTGATCGTTACGCTCGTGAAGCGGGATTCCAGCCCCCGCACCTGAATGAACTTGGGCTCACCCTCGTCGCGCTCGACCGATATGCTGGGCAGACGTTGGACGGCTTCCGCCACGTTGGCATTGGGAAGGCTCAGGATCACCTCGGCAGGCAGCACGTCAACGATATTTTCAGCGGTTTTCCGCACGTTGAGCGCTTGGACCTCACCGTACGAGCGGGAGGCCGTCACCGTGACGTTCTCGGTGACGTTGGCCGCCCGGGTGAGCCTGACGTCTACCTTGAGCGGGCCGCCCGAGATGACGTGCAACTCCTGGCTCACGGTGACGAAGCCGACGTACGTGACCTCCAGGGTATAGGTCCCCGCCTTGAGGTTGGACACCGTGAAGCGCCCTTCACGGTCGGTCACGTCAACAAACCCACTGGGCTCGACGCGCACGGTCGCACCCGCCAGGGCGTTGTTGCTGGAGTCGGCGACGCGACCCTGAATGCCGCCGCGCTCCGTTCCAGCCGTGGACTGCTTGGGCGGCGCCGCGGCCACGCTGACCGCCAACGTGAGGCAACAGACAACCAGGACAGCTAGCATCCGTCTCATCTCATCCCCCTTCCTCGTGAACACAACGACGTCCCAATGCACGTCCACTGCGGACGTGGAATCCTGCGTGCTTCCGTACCCTAGGGATGCTTCAAAGCCTGCACCCCTTTCATCCGAACTCTGCGACCACTCTAGGACTGCAATGTCAGGAAAATAAGCGCGTTCCTGAGACTCTCCCCATATTTGTTCACTGGCGCTTGTATCAAGCGGAGGTGAAGCGACCATGAATCCTCGATGACGAACTTGTCATGTGGGCGCGGGGTGGAGAGGCGGCCATGGGCCTCTCCGATCCAACGCGTTTCCAACTTGATAGCGGTCAATCAGTTGTTGGCTTCCGACTGCGCGTTGGCATCGGCGAATGCGATCCGCGTAGCGATCAACTGGCCTTGGAAGGCCGCTACCTCGGCGTCCACCGTCTTGCCCGTGATCAGGCCTGCCGGGCTGGGCGGGACGTCGTTGCTTCCCACAAACACGGTGGAGGGCTCGACCGCGATGGTCAGACCCAGCAGCGAGAAGTGGTTGCCAGCAGGATCGACGGTATCGATCGGTCCCTGGATCGTCCCGTCGAGCCTCAGTCCGTGAACCTGGATCGAGGCGGCGTGCAGGACCTGTCCTGTCATCGTCCCATCCACCTCAATCATCGATCCCACCTTCACATCGGAAATTGTGAGGGGAATCTTGTCCTGCTCCGCCACAATGGCAGCGCCGCTCGCGTCCACCGTGACCAGGCCACCGAGCACCTCAACCGTCGCGCCCGAGACGTCCGAGACGACGCCCTGCACGCTGGGGCTGCCGCCGTTCTGCGAGTCCCTAGCCGGAGGCCGCCGCTGAGCGCGCTGAGGGGGGAGACCACCTCAGGACGAAACGGGAACCTCCGGTTCTACCGACGGCATCTCGAGCTCGATCACGCTTCCGCCGCTGGGAGGTTGGACGAGGCGGATTTTGCCCCCGTGCGCGAGGGCGGCGGCGCGCACCAGCGCCAGCCCGAGCCCGGAACCGGGAGAATTTCTCCCGCGCACCAATCGCTCAAACGCGCGATCGCGGATCTCGGCCGGAAAGCCGGGGCCGTCGTCCGTCACCGAGAGGGTCGCGCGTCCGGCGCCGCCGATGATCGCAACCTCGACGTGGCACCCCGGCGGTAGGTGTGTGAGGGCGTTGTCGAGGAGGTTCGTGAGGGAGCGGCGGAGCAGCGTTTCGTCGGCCCAGACCACGACCGGCGTGGAAGCCCGCAAGGTCAAGGAGAGTCCTCGCTCCTGAGCGGCAGGCAAGTACAGCTCGATCAGTCGCTCGGCGAGCCCGCTCAAATCGAATCGCCTGCGACGGAGCCGCAACGCGCCGGCTTTCGCCTCGGCGGCGTCGAGCGTGGCGTCGAGTAGAGCTGAAAGCTGATCGAGCGCTTCGAGAGCGGACGCCACACGGTCGCGGACCTGGCTGTCGTCGGGGGTGGTAAGGGCGATCTCGAGCAAGCCTCGGATCGCGGTCACAGGGCTCCGGAGGTCGTGCGCGACGGAGTCGCCGATCGCCCGCGTTTCGGTGACCGACGCCTCGATTCGGTCGAGCATGACGTTGAACGTCGCCACCAGGCGGGCAATCTCGTCGCGGTGCCGCTCCGTGGGGACACGGCGGCCGAGCTGATCCACCTCGATCGCAGCGACCACCTCCGTGATCGTGTTGACGCGCGCAAGCACGCGGTGGATGCCGAACCACGACACCGCAAAGCCGCAGGCCGTCACCCCCGCCCACATCCACGCGAGGCTCTGCGCTGTTTCGTCGAGCAGCTGCTGATCACCGCTCGTCGACTCGCCGACGAGCAGGATCCTTCCGTCCTTGAGGGCGCGGGAGGCGACGCGCATCGGGTACTGCCACCCGGCCACAGCCACCGACCGGGGCGGGCCCGGGCGGATGTGCGGCGCGTCGAGCGCCGGCAGGATCTCGCGCCAGGTGGGCGGGGCCTGCACGAGCAGGGGAGTTCCACGGCGGTCGAGGAGTGCGAAGAAGACCGCGCTCTCCTCGGCGTCTTCCGGTTTCGACCGGGCCAAGTTTCGGTCGTTCGTCAGCTCCCGCGCCTCGCGGGCAAACTCCTGCTTGAGAGCCTCCGGCGGCGTGGCGGCCGCCATCTCTGCGAGCGATGCGGTTTCTCCGTCAAGCCAGCTGTCGCCGCGCTGCTGGATGCTGGCGGCGAGCATCAGGTACGCTGCGGCGAACACGACGGCGGTCCCGAGGGCGAACACGGCCGTGGCCAGAGCCGAGAGCCGCCACGCCGCAGTGTGGCGGACCGTCCTAAGGCTTGAGAACATACCCGACTCCGCGGATGGTGTGGATCAGCTTGTGTTTCGCGTCACGGTCGACCTTGTCCCGCAGCCGGTGGATGTGGACGTCGACGACGTTGGTGGCCGGATCGAAGCGCATCTGCCAGACGTGGTCGAGGATCATGGTCCGGGTGACCACGCGGCCCGCGTTCCTGCAAAGGTACTCGAGCAAGGTGAACTCGCGCTGCGACAGGGCAAGCATGCGCTCGCCCCGCCGCGCCTCATGGCGGAGCAGGTCGATTTCGAGGTCGCCAACCCCCAGGCGGCTCGCCTCGGACTCCTGCGGCACCGCGCGCCGGAGCAGCGCCTCGAGCCGGGCCAGCAGCTCGGCGAAGGCGAACGGCTTGGTGAGGTAGTCGTCGCCGCCGCGCTGCAGGCCGCGCACGCGATCGTCGACGGTGCGGAGGGCCGAGAGGATGAGCACCGGCGCGCTCACACCGCGCGCGCGGCACTGCTCGATGAAGTCGAGTCCGTCCATTCCCGGCAGCATGACGTCGACGATCAAGGCGTCGTGGATCCCTTCGACGGCGAGATCGAGCGCGTCCTCGGCGGAGGGCGCGTGATCGACGGCGTAGCCGCGTTCGAGCAACCCGCGGCGGAGGAACTCGGCGATCCGGACGTCGTCCTCGAGCAGCAGAATCCGCATCGGTTCTCGCCCGCGGAGATCGCCGTCAGGCGATCTCCAGCAGCGCCTCCTCGACCGTCCCGCGCAGCAGCTCAACTTTGTAACCGTTCTCGGGCAGCGGCTGGGCGCCCTTGATGCTCGCGGCGGCAACGCTGCGGGCGGTGTGGGCGTTCAGGCGCTTCCCGACGAGCAGGCGCTCCGCCTCGGGCACCCGCCACGGGGCCGGGGCGACGCCGGAGAGGACGATCCGCGCGCGCTCGACCTTGCCGTCGGCGAACGTCGCGACGACCGCCGCCCCCGCGAGGGCGAAGTCCCAGGAGCCGCGCGCCCGCACCTTGTGGTAGGTGCCGCGCGTCCCGCGCGGCTGCGCGGGCAGGACGAGCTCGGTGACGATCTCGCCCGGGGTGAGCACGTTCTCGCGGGTGTAGTCGGTGGATGGAAGGATGAAGAACTTCTCCGCCGGCACGGAGCGGGCCCCGTTGGGTCCCGCGATGCGAACAACAGCCTCGAGCGCCACGAGCGCCGGGGCCGTGTCTGAGGGGTGCACGATGAAGCACACGTCGCCCCCGAAGAGGCAGTGGTACTGGTTCTCGCCCTCGACCGCGTAGCACTTCTCGCCGCCCTTACGGGCGCAGTGGAAGTCGCCGCGGAAGTACCAGCAGCGCGGGCGCTGGCAGATGTTGCCGCCGATCGTCCCCTGGTTGCGGAGCTGCGGACTGGCGGCCGCGGCCGCCCCCCGCGCCAGGGTCGGGTAGCGCTCGACGATCTCGGGGTTGGACACGACCTCGACGAGCGTGGTCATGGCGCCGATCACCAGGCCTCCGTCGAGGGCGCGCCTGACTCCGCGCAGGTCCGGTACGTCGGACAGGGTGACGAGCGTGCTGACACCGAACACGCGGTCGTGCAGGCACCCGAGAAGGTCCGTGCCTCCCGCGTGCACGCGCGCCTCGGGGGAGGCGAGCAGGCGGACCGCCTCGGCGAGGTCCTTGGGCCGGACGTAGCTGAAGTTGGGAAGCATGGCTTACCCCCTCGTCCCGCGCGCCGCGAGCAGCGCGACGAGCCGCATCGGGCTGATCGGCGAGTCGGCGACCCGTACGCCGGTGGCGTCGTACACGGCGTTGGCGACGGCGGCCGCGGTCGGGATGGTGACCGGCTCGCCGAGCCCCTTAGCGCCGGTCGAGTTGGCCTCCGGGTCCGGGATGTCGATCGGGTTGGAGACGATCTCCGCCGGAACGTCCATGGCGGTCGGGATCTTGTAGTCGTGCCAGTTGCAGTTGACCACCTTGCCGGTTTGCCTGTCGAACACCCGCTGCTCGGTGAGGGCGAGGCCGATGCCCATCGTGACCCCGCCGATCACCTGGTTCTCGTAGGTGAGCCGGTTCATCACGCGCCCGCTGTCGTTCGCCGACAGGAAGCGCAGCACCCGGACCTGGCCCGTGCGGGTGTCCACCTCCACCTCGCAGAACTGCGCCGCGAACGGGTTGATCACCTTGCCCTCGATGTTCGGGGCGCGGGTGCCGACCCCGACGAGCAGGCCGCGCCGGCGCAGCCCCTGGATCTCCGCGATCTTCTTTGCCGCCTTCGGGTCTTTCGTGGAGACAACCGCGTCATCCTCGATGCGCAGCTCGGAGGCGGGGACCTTCAGCTCCTCGGCGGCGATCTCGAAGAGCTGGCGCTTGACGGCCAGCGCCGCGTCGCGCACCGCCGGGGACTCGGTCGGGACCGTCTTGCTGCCGCCGGAGGCGGTTGCGTACTCGGTCGTGCCGGTGTCCGCGTTCTCGATCTGGATCCTCTCGACTGGCACGCCCAGCTCCTCGGAAACCACCATCGCCATCACGGTCTTGGTTCCGGTGCCGATGTCGGAGGCACCCATGTTGAGGTTGGCGCTGCCGTCGGGGAAGAGCTTCACGATGACCGTGGCCGGCGGCCCGCCGTCGCCCGCGATCCAGAGCCCGGCGGCGACCCCGACGCCGCGCTTGACGGGGCCGTCCCCCTTGGGGCGCCGCCGCGCCCCCTCCCAGCCGAAAGCCTTTGCGCCATCCGCAAGGCACTGTTTGAGACCGGTGGTCGTGTAGGGTGGCTGGCCCTCGTTCGCCTGGCTGACGGTCGGGATGTTCTTCAGCCGGAACTCGACCGGGTCCATGCCTATCGCCTCGGCCAGGGCATCCATCATCTGCTCGAGGGCCCAGGCTCCTTGGGGGTGGCCGGGGGCGCGGAACGGACGCGCGGGTCCGCCGTTGATGTACACGTCGGTCAGCTCGGTGCGCACGTTGGGGCAGGTGTAGAGGTCGCGGACGAGCCAGTCCACCAACGACGTTCCGCCCGCGGGGTAGGCGCCTCCGCTGCCGATCACCGTCATCTCGAGCGCCGTGAGGGTGCCGTCCTTCTTGACGCCCGCCTTGAGGCGCATATCGTCGGGGGGCCGGTTGCCGACGCACAGGAACGTCTCCTCGCGGCTAAGGAAGAGCTTGACCGGTCGTGCCGAGAGCCTCGCCAGCACGGCGGCGATGATGGTGTACTTGTCCGCCTGCAGCTTGGAGCCGAACGCGCCGCCCATGTAGCTGCCGATCACCCGCACGTTGGCGAGCGGCATGTCGAGCACCGCGGCCACCCGCTGCTGCACCGGGTACACGCCCTGGGTGGACTCCCACACCGTGAGGCGCGGCCCGTCCCACCTGGCCACGCACCCGTGCAGCTCCATCGGGGTATGGAATTCGGCGGCGGTCGTGTAGGTCACCTCGAGGACCTTGTCGGCCTCGGCGAACCCCTTGGCAACGTCGCCGCGCTGGTACTTCGCGGTTTCGCCGACCCTGTTGCCGCCCTCGTGAACGAGAGGCGCCCCGGCTGCGAGCGCCTTGTGGTAGTCCACGACGAAGGGAAGCACCTCGTACTCGACCACGATGGCGCGCGCAGCGTCCCACGCCTCCTGCGGCGTCTCGGCGGCGACCGCGGCCACCGCCTCACCTTCGAACCGGCATACCGGATCGAAGAGCTTTGTGAACACGGTCCGGCCGTAGTTCCACCTCAGATCGGCGGCCTTTGTCGCACCGGTGATCACGGCGCGCACTCCCGGCATCTTCCCGGCGGCGGACGTGTCCACCTTCTTCACGCGCGCACTGGCATGGGGGCAGCGCAGGACCGCAGCGTAGAGCATGTCGGGGAGCACGATGTCGGACGGGTACACGGCAGTGCCGCTGAGCCTTTCGTACGCGTCCACGCGGGGCAGAGGCTTCCCGACCACCCGGGTTTCCTTCCACGGCTCCGGCGTGCCCGAAGGCGCCGGGGTCTCGGGGACCGCACCGTCAATGAAGTAGAGCTTGGGGGTTCTCATGGCTCACCTCCCCCCGGCCTTCTTCAGCTCGGAGGCCTTCTTCACGGCCTTGAAGATATGGGCGTAAGTACCGCACCGGCAGAGGTTCCCGCTCATGCCGGCGCGGATCTCCTCGAGCGTCGGATCCGGCCGCGCTCGCAAGAGCCCTTCGGCGGCCATGATCTGGCCCGGCGTGCAGTACCCGCACTGGAGCGCGTCCTCCTGCAGGAACGCCTTCTGGACCGGGCCGAGCTCCTCGCCGTCCATCAGCCCCTCGAGCGTGGTGATCTCGTGCCCTTCGGCCTCCAGCGCGAGGATCATGCAGGCGTAGCGCGGGGTGCCGTCGAAGAGGACCGTGCAGGCGCCGCACTCCCCGCGCTCGCACCCCACCTTGGTCCCGGTCAGCCCGAGCTTCTCGCGGAGGACGAAGAGCAGCGTCCAGCGTGGCTCGGCGAGAACGGTGTGGGTGCGGCCATTGATACGTAGTCTCACCTTTGTGGGTTCGCCGGCCTCGGCGGCCGGGGCCCCGCCTGGAACCTGTGCGTGGCCGAGCGTCGCGGCTCCGATGGCGCCCGCGCCCACCGCTGTGAAGAATCCCCGCCGGCTCACGCCGTGCGGGCAATCGGTCGTCCTGTCCTTGGGTTTCTTGCCCACTGCAGCCTCCTCGCGTACCAAGATCCGGCACCGGTGCTGCGTGCGAGACGTTGCGTCGGGATTCTACTTGAGAACTGCGGCCAGGGTATCGCGGTCGCCGGGGTCTCGACCTCCACCCGCGACTAGTGTACTTTTGCACAAACAGGGGAGGGAACGATGACAAGCCCGAGGGTTGTGGCCAGCGCGGTCGCGGTGGTGGCGTGTGTCCTGGCGTGGAGCCCCGCATGGGCGCAGCACGAGGCGCAGGAGGCGAAGGCGGTGGAGGCCGCGAAGGCGTGGCTGGTGCTGATAGACACCGGAAAGTTCGGACAGAGCTGGGACGCGGCCGCGCCGTTCTTCAGGTCTCAGGTGATGAGGGAGAAATGGGACGCGAGGCTGGTCAACTCGCGGGTGCCGCTCGGAAGGGTCCTCTCGCGCACGCTCTCGCAGAAGCAGTGGCTGGACCACATCGAGAACGCACCGAAGTCCGAGTACGTCGTCATGCTGTTCAAGACCGCCTACGACAACATGCCCAAGGCGGTCGAGACCATCACGGCGATGGTGCAGATCGACGGCACCTGGCGCGTCTGCGGCTACAAGATCGGCCCGCCCGAGCCCTGACGCCGGGGTGTGCGCCCGACGGCCCGCACGGCGCGTGAGCCGCGGGTGTACCGCGTTCGAACCGCTGCGCGGGGATCTTGCCTGAGAAGCACGCGTAGGGTTTTCGCCCCGCTCCGGCTCCCAAGGATCTGTCCCGAGGCCGGCAGCGGATGTATCGTGGGCGCAAGGAGGCGCTTATGCGCGGCGTGAACCGGTCGGTTACGGTCCTTGCGGTTGCGGCGTGCGCGCTCGCGTGGAGCACGGCGTGGGCGCAGCACGGGGAGCAGGAGACGAAGGCCGTCGAGGCCGCGAAGGCGTGGCTGGCGCTCGTGGACGCCGGGAAGTTTTCCGAGAGCTGGGACGCCGCCGGGACGATGTTCCGGGGGGCGGTCGCCAAGGATCAGTGGGCGAAGATGTTGCAGGCGAACAGGACGCCGCTCGGGAAGCTCGTGTCGCGCGCCGTCAAGGCCAAGCAGTACGCCACCAGCCTTCCCGGCGCCCCCGACGGGCAGTACGTCGTCGTCCAGTTCGACACGTCCTTCCAGAGCAAGAAGGGCGCGGTCGAGACCGTCACGCCGGTGCTGGAGAAGGACGGCACCTGGCGGGTGGTCGGCTACTTCATCAAGTAGAGCCAAAGAGTTGCGCAGTGGTCCGCAGCGCCTGTTGCGGGCGATGCGCCCGCATGTTAGTGACCTTGACATGGCGCGACGGGGAAATTACCATTTCGTGGCGGTAGGGGGGGTATGTCAGGAAATTCTCCGTCCACGGGGATCGGTGACGGCCACCGGTCGAACCGGTCACGCCCGCGGTGGCTCCGGCTCGCACCTGTTTGGCTCCTCGGAGCGCTCGTGCTTGTGCTGGCTCCGGGCCGCGCCCTGGCGCAGGAGAACCGCGACTGCTTCACCTGTCACGCCGACAAGGAGCTCACCAAGAAGCGCGGCGGCCGGACCGTATCGCTGTTCGTTGACGACAAGAAGTTCGCGGCCGGCGCGCACGGCACACAGCCGTGCATCGGCTGCCACACCGGCCTGAAGGGCGCCGAGTTCCCGCACGCCGAGACCCTCGCCAGACCCACGTGCACGGCGTGTCACGCCAAGGAGGTCAGCGACCACGCCACCGGGCTGCACGGCAGGGCCGAGGCGCGCGGCGACGCAAAGGCCCCGACCTGCGCCGACTGCCATGGAAAGGCCCATGAGATTGTGCCGAGGAGCGATCCGCGCTCACCGGTGACCGCGGCGAAGATCCCTCTGCTCTGCGGGAAGTGCCACCACGAGGGCACCCCGGTCAGCCGCCAGTTCGACATCCCGCAGGACAGGATCTTCGAGAACTACTCCGAGTCCATCCACGGAGAGGCCTTGATGAAGAAGGGCCTCACTGTGACCGCGACGTGCGTCTCCTGCCACACAGCGCACCTCGTGCTGCCGCACACCGACCCGCGGTCGTCCATCGCGCGCAGGAACATCGCCGCCACCTGCTCGAAGTGCCACAGCGCGATCGAGCAGGTCCACCGCAAGGTCATCAAGGGCGAGCTGTGGGAGAGGGAGGCCAGCGTCCTTCCCGCGTGCCCCGACTGCCACCAGCCGCACAAAGTCCGCAAGGTCTTTTACGACCAGGGCATGGCCGACCGCGACTGCCTCTCCTGCCACGAGAAGCCGGACATCAAGGCCAAGGCCGACGGCCGTTCGCTCTTCGTGGACGCCGGCGAGCTGGTGGCCTCCCGGCACAACACGCGGCGGTGCAGCCAGTGCCACAGCGACGTGCGGCCCTCGCTCGTGC
Source organism: Thermoanaerobaculaceae bacterium (assembly GCA_041494245.1). Taxonomy (GTDB): domain Bacteria; phylum Acidobacteriota; class Thermoanaerobaculia; order Thermoanaerobaculales; family Thermoanaerobaculaceae; genus RBG-13-68-16. The sequence goes on along the minus strand of JBGQAK010000027.1, from coordinate 16,385 downwards.
GCCCGTGCGCCACGATCACCAAGAAGGTTGACTGTGCCGCCTGCCACGCGGATGCCGTCCAGCAGTACGCCACAAGCATCCACGGCGTGTTGCAGGCGAAGGGCGACACCAACGCTCCGACCTGCCGCGAGTGCCACGGCACGCACGGCACCAAGGGCAAGAAGGATCCGGCATCACCCACGTTCTCGCGGAACGTCCCGCAGCTGTGCGCCCGCTGCCATCGCGAGGGCCAGAAAGCGGCCGTCCGCTACACCGGGACGCAGCGCGACATCATCGAGCACTACTCCGACAGCATCCACGGCAAGGGGCTGCTCAAGAGCGGGCTGCTTGTCACGGCGATGTGCACCGACTGCCACACGGCGCATGCCATCCTGCCGCACAACAACCCCAACTCCAGCGTCAACAGTGCACACCTCCCCGACACCTGCGGGCGCTGCCACGACGGCATCGAGCAGTCGTTCCAGAAGAGCATCCACTCGGTAAAGGTGTCGCGCTCGAAGAAACCGCTCCCGGTCTGCGAGACCTGTCACACCGCCCACACCATCCGCAGGGCGGACACGCTCGGCTTCAAGCTTGCGATCCTCAACACGTGCGGCAAGTGCCACGCCGACGTGACCAACACGTACTTCGACACCTACCACGGCAAGGTCTCGCAGCTCGGCTACGCGAAGACCGCGAAGTGCTACGACTGCCACGGGGCGCATGACATCCTGCCGCCGTCGAACCCGGCTTCGCACCTGTCCCGCCAAAACGTCGTGGCGACCTGCCAGAAGTGCCACCCAGGTGCCGGGCGCCGCTTCGCCGGCTACCTCACGCACGCGACCCACCACGACCCGGCCAAGTACCCGTGGCTGTTCTGGACGTTCTGGGGGATGACCGGGCTGCTGATCGGGACGTTCGTCGTGGGCGGCACGCACACCCTGATGTGGCTGCCGCGGGCGGTGCAGATGCGGCGCGAGCTCAACCGCGACGAGACGGTGCACGACGCGAAGGCGCCGCAGTTCATCCGCTTCTCGCGCCTCAACCGCGTGCTGCACATCGCGATGATCGTGAGCTTCATCACCCTGGCGCTCACCGGCATGACACTCAAGTTCTCGTACAGCGGCTGGGCGGTGACGCTGTCCCGCCTGTTCGGCGGTTTCGAAACGGCGGGCTACATCCACCGCGCGGCGGCGTGCCTGATGTTCGGGATCTTCATCGTGCACATCTGGGACCTCCTGGGCCGCAAGAAGAAAGAAGGGCTCTCGTGGAAGCAGATGTTCACCGGCCCCAACACGATGCTCCCGACGTTGAACGACGCGAAGGACCTTTGGGGCTCGATCAAGTGGTTCCTGGGCCGAGGGCCGAGGCCGCAGTACGGGCGCTGGACCTACTGGGAGAAGTTCGACTACTTCGCGGTGTTCTGGGGGATCGCGGTGATCGGCTTCACAGGGCTCATGCTCTGGTTCCCCGAGGTGTTCACCCGCGTCCTGCCGGGGTGGCTGATCAACGTCGCCACGATCATCCACAGCGACGAGGCGCTGCTGGCGGTCGGCTTCATCTTCACGGTGCACTTCTTCAACACCCACCTGCGCCCGGAGAAGTTCCCGATGGACATCGTGGTGTTCACCGGGCGCATGCCGGTCGAGGAGTTCAAGCGCGACAAGCACGCGGAGTACGAGGCGCTGGTCGCCGCGGGCAAGCTTGAGGAAAACCTCGGTGAGCCCTACCAGCCTGTGGTCATCCAGGCGGTCCGCCTGTTCGGCTGGGCGGCGCTCATCACCGGGTTCGCAATCGTTGTCTGGATCCTCTACGCCATGCTCTTCGCCTACAGATAGGCAGGAGCTGAAGACTGCAGCCCCCCTGTCAGCGTGGAACGCGACCCCGGCCCGGCACCCGCCGGGCCGGGGTCTTGCTGGGGTCCGGAAACGACCGTCGGTAGTGTCCAGATTCGCCATTGGAGTCGTCGCGTGGAGCAAGTCAGCCATGCTCCATGCGTCCCCATCCAGCGGTACCTTTGGAATCGCCGTCGGGGCGTCGGCCGCTCCGACACTTACGATCCCTCGCGCAACTCGCAGTACAATCTCAACCAGGAGACCCGACACGTGCAGCCGGGCACCCGCCTCGGCCCGTATGAAATCGTCGCCCCGATCGGCGCGGGCGGGATGGGTGAGGTGTACCGGGCGCGGGACACGCGCCTGGGCCGAGACGTCGCGATCAAGGTGCTGCCGGAGGAGTTTGCCGACGATCCTGAGCGCCTCCGGCGGTTCGAGCAGGAGGCGAAGGCGGTCGCTGCCCTTGATCACCCCAACATCCTCGCCATCCACGACGTCGGCACCCACGAGGCCATCCCGTACCTCGTCACCGAGCTTCTCGAGGGCGAGAGCCTGCGCGACCGGCTCAGGGCCGGAGGCCTGACCGTCCGCAAGGCGGTGGAGACCGCAGTCCAGATCGCCCAGGGACTCGCGGCCGCCCACGAGAAAGGGATCGTCCACCGCGACCTGAAGCCGGCGAACGTGTTCATCACGAAGCAAGGGATCGTCAAGATCCTGGACTTCGGGATTGCGAAGCTGGTCGCGCCGACGAGCGTCGTGGAGCCTGCCCAGGCGAGCACGGTGGTCGAGGCGACCGAACCGGGCACCACGCTCGGCACTGTCGGGTACATGTCGCCGGAGCAGGTACGCTGCCAGAGCGTGGACCACCGCACGGACATCTTCTCCTTCGGGTGCGTGCTGTACGAGATGCTCTCCGGCGGGTCGCCATTTCGCAGAGACACAGCCGCCGACACCACGAGCGCGATCCTGCACGATGAGCCTCCCGGGCTTGCGGGCACTGTCAGGAACATCCCTCCGGCGATCGAGGGGATCGTAAACCGGTGTCTGGAGAAGCGCCCGGAGGACCGGTTCTCCTCGGCGCACGACCTGGCGCTGGCGCTGCTGGCCGCATCGAGCCAGGGAGAGACTGCACCTCCCACTCGTGCCGGCCCGAGTGTCGCCGGGCTGGAGCGACGGTGGCTTTGGACCGGCATTGCTGCACTCGGTGTCATTGCGGTCGCAGCTGTTGCGGTCTATGTGTTCACCGTTCGCGGTCACGCCGGCGCGCCCACTGCAGCGGGTCCGATCCGTTCGATTGCGGTGCTGCCGCTGACAAACCTCTCCGGCGATCCGGCCCAGGACTACTTCTCCGACGGCATGACCGAGGAGCTGATCGCCACCCTGTCGAAGATCTCGGCGCTGAAGGTCATCTCGCGCACCTCGGTGATGCAGTTCAAGGGGAGCAAGAAGCCGCTGCGCGAGATCGCGGCGGTACTGGGCGTGGAGGGGGTGATCGAAGGCTCCGTGCTGCGAGCGGGCGAGCGCGTGCGCATCACCGCACAGCTGATCAACGCCGCGACCGACACGCACCTGTGGGCGGAGAGCTACGACCGGGACCTCAAAGACGTCCTGGCGCTGCAGAGCGACGTGGCACGGGCGGTGGCCGGGGAGGTGCGGGCGAAGTTAACGCCGCCGGAGCACGCGCAGCTGGCGAGCGCCCGTCCAGTCAACCCCGAGGCGTACGAGGCGTGCATGAAGGGACGCTTCCACTGGTACAAGCTCTCTCGAGAGGAGCTGGACACCGCGGAGCGGTACTTCAAAGCTGCGTTAGACAGCGATCCCAACTATGCCCTCGCCTACGAGGGTCTTTCCAGAGTGTGGCTGAGCCGAACGGATGCCGGGTTCCAGTCGCCCGCCGAGGCGATCCCGCAGGCGAGAGCGGCCGCGCAGCGAGCGTTGGAGCTGGATGACACGCTCGCCGAGGCTCACCTCGTGTCGGCGTTCGTGAAGGGTTGGGACCGGGACTGGCCGGGTGCCGAACGGGAGTACCGGCGCTCCATTCAGCTCAACCCCAACTCCGCGGAGGCGCACTTCTTCTACGCCGATTTCCTCGTCACGATGAGGCGTACCGACGAGTGGAGGGCTGAGATCCAGCGGTGGCTCGAACTCGACCCGCTCGACTTCTTCTTTCAGACCTTCTACGGGTGGCACCTGGTGTATGAGCGGCGGTACGACGAGGCCATCGGGCAACTCAACAAGGTCCTCGCGGTGGAACCGGACTTCTCGTCGGCGCACATGGGCCTCTGGGGCGCCTTCTACAAGAAGGGCATGGACGCGCAAGCCCTGGCCGAGGCGAAGAAGTTCTTCGCCGTGCTGCACGATTCGGAGGTCGTGGAAGCGCTTGATCGAGGCTACGCGGGAGGCGGCTACTGCGCCGCAATGAAGCGGGCGGGCGAGACGCTGGCCGCGCGTTCGGAGCGAAGCTACGTCTCCGCCGTCCGGATCGCCCGAGTGTTTGCGCACGCTGGGGAAAACGACCGTGCCCTGGATTTCCTGGAGAAGGCTCTCGGGCGAAACGAGAACGCCCTGGTCCACATCGGCGTTGGTTGGGATTGGGACGCCCTGCGCCCGAACCCGCGGTACCGGGCCATCCTTCGCCGCATGAACCTCCCGTCGAAGTGACCGGGACCGGTCGGTGGTCGCTCTGTCCCTGCACTGACGCCTGACCGCCAAGAGGACGCTTCGGTGAATCCGTCCCGAGACAGCGGCGTTACAATCAGACTCAAGGAAGACCTGGCCAATGCAACGGGGCGCTCGCCTCGGCCCGTACGAAATCGTGGCTCCCCTCGGCGTGGGCGGGATGGGGGAGGTCTACCGAGCGCGGGACACGCGCCTCGGGCGCGACGTCGCGATCAAGGTGCTGCCGGCGGAGTTTGCCGACGATCCTGAGCGTTTGAGACGATTCGAACAAGAAGCCCGTGCGGTTGGCGCGCTCTCCCATCCCAACGTTCTCGCGGTTTACGATGTCGGCACCCACGAGGCCATCCCGTACCTCGTCACCGAGCTGCTCGAAGGTGAGAGCCTTGGCGAGCGGCTGAGCGGCGGTGCAATGCCGGTTCGCAGGGTTGTCGAGACTGCTTTCCAGATCGCCCAGGGTCTTGCTGCCGCGCACGAGAAAGGAATCGTCCACCGCGACCTCAAACCGGCGAACGTGTTCATCACGAAGGACGGGCACGTCAAGATCCTGGACTTCGGCCTCGCCAAGCTGGTCGCGCTGAGGGTCGTCGTGGAGCCTGCCCAGGCGACCACGGTGGTCGAGGCGACCGAAGCGGGCACCACGCTCGGGACTGTTGGGTACATGTCGCCTGAGCAGGTGCGCGGCCAGAGCGTGGACCATCGGACGGACATCTTCTCCTTCGGGTGTGTGCTCTACGAGATGCTCTCGGGCCGGGCGCCTTTTCGTAGAGACACAGCGGCCGACACCGCGAGCGCGATCCTGCACGATGAGCCTCCCGGTCTTGCCGGCAAGGTCAGCAACATCCCTCCCGCGATCGAGGGGATCGTGAACCGGTGCCTGGAGAAGCGGCAAGAGGATCGCTTCCAGTCCGCTCGCGATCTGGCCCACGATCTGAGCGCGATCATGCCGGACGCGAGCCGAGGGAGGCCAGGCTCGGTCTTCGCATCGACACGGAAGTGGCGACTTGTCGGGCTGGCGCTCGCGGGCGTCGCGGTGCTGGCGGCGGCAGGCGTGCTCGTCCTCAAGCTCAAGCCTGCAGGTCCAGGCACCCGAGCGGCTGGCCCACCCAAGATCGTCGTCCTCCCGTTCGAGAACCTCGGCTCACAAGAGGACGCCTACTTCGCCGCAGGCATGACCGAGGAGATCACCAGCCGGCTCGCCAACGTGAAGGGGTTGGGCGTGATCTCGCGTACCTCGGCAGTGGAGTACAACCGGAAGGGAAAGACCGTCAAACAGATCGGGAGTGACCTGGGTGTGGACTACGTGCTCGAAGGCAGCGTGCGTTGGGAGCGCGGAGCTGGCCGTGAGAGCCGGGTGCGTATCACCCCGCAGCTCATCCGGGTCGCGGACGACACCCATGTCTGGGCCGACCGCTACGACCGGCTGATTGAGGACGTCTTCGCCATCCAGTCGGAGGTGGCGGAGAACGCCGTCAAGGCGATGGGGGTCGCACTTCTGCCGCATGAGCAGAGCAAGTTGAAAGAGGTCTCGACAAACGATCTCGAAGCGTACGACCTGTACCTGCGCGGCCGCGAGCTATTCAGCGGCGGGCAGGATAGAGGCCGCCTTGAGGGTGCCGTACGAATGCTCCGGGCCGCGGTGGATCGCGACCCCCGCTTTGCACAAGCGTTCGCGGGGCTCACTGAAGGCCATCTCATGATGTATTGGCTGTACTACGATCACAGCCGGGATCGACTAAGAATGGCCGAAGAGGCGGCCGAACGGGCGATCGAGTTACGTCCCGACCTCGCGGGTAGCCACAGCGCCCTCGGCTACTATTTCTATCAGGGGCTGCGCGACTACCCGCGAGCGCTGAACGAGTTCAATACGGCCCTCAAGATCCAGCCCAACAACAGCGACGTACTCTACGGGATCGGCTGTGTCCTGCGCCGTCAGGGACACTGGGCTGAATCCACAGAGGTGTTGAAGAAGGCTATCGAAATGGATCCGAAGAACGCCTTTTTCCTTGCCAACTTTGGTTGGAGCTGTGAACTGGCTCGACGCTACGCAGACGCCGACCACGCCTATGGGATTGCCATAGCGCTGAGCCCGCAATACGCTGAGCCCCTCGCATTCAGGGCACGGCTCCAACTTCACTGGCATGGCGACGTCGGAAGGGCCCAGGCGATCCTGGAGGAAGCCCGGCGAGTTGACACCCCAGCGGACGACGCTGGGTACCTTGCCGAGGAACGACTACGAGTTGCCCTGGTTCGTCGTGATTACCAAGCGGCGTTGCGGCAGCTCGACACAGAAAGCCGCCAGGCGTTCTCTGATCAGTTCATCTACGTGCCGGTGACGCTGTGGCGCGGACAGGTGGAGAGGCTTGAGGGCCGCCACGATCTCGCGCGTCGCTCCTTTGAGGCCGCGCGCCTCGAGCTTGAGCAAAAGGTCGCGCAGAACCCCGACGATCACCGGCTCCACAGTTCACTCGGGATCGCGTACGCGGGGCTCGGTCGGCGCGACGACGCCGTAAGAGAAACGAAGCTCGGGTGTGACCTTATGCCGGCGTCGAAGGACGCGTGGCTCACGCTCTACCGGCTTGAGGACCTTGCCCTCGTCTACACGATGGTCGGGCAGCACGGCGATGCGATTGCCCGGCTTGACGACTTGCTGGCGCGGAGCGGCTGGTTCACCGTCCACGTGCTCCGCCTGGAACCCAGGTGGGACCCGCTACGGTCCGACCCGCGATTCCAGGCTCTGCTTTCCAAGTACGAGGTCAAGCAATGATCGGCTCGCGCTTGGGTCCGTACGAGATCGTCGCCCCTATTGGTGCGGGCGGCATGCGCGAGGTTGAGCCGTCTTGCGGGCGTGAGCGGAGCGGGAGCCCGCGAGCGAAATCCCGAGCCCTTCGACTTCGCTCAGGGCAGGCTCCGTAAGGGATCCTGTGGGTGGGAATGATGGCCCCCGCCCAGATCCCTGGTTCGGATCACCTCGCATGCCAGAGTAGACTCCGGCTAGATGAGCGAACTGGTCAGGGTCGTCCTCAGCCTCGTGCCGGTGTTCATCTTCCTTCTTGCGCTCTTCGCGCTCGACTCTTTCAAGCTCGTGAGGGCGTCGAACCTCGTAAGGGTAATCGTGACGGGGGCTGTAATTGCTGTCGGTTGCCTGCTGCTGGCCCGCTGGGTGATCGCCTCGGGGTGGCTCGACCAGACGACGTACTTGCGATACGTAGCCCCCCTCTTTGAGGAGGCGGCCAAGGCGTTGGTGGTGGTCTACCTGATCAGGACGAAGCGGGTGGGGTTCATGGTCGACGCCGCTATTCTGGGGTTCGCAATCGGGGCGGGGTTCGCGGCCGCTGAAAACCTGTATTACCTGTCCACGGTCGGCGATGCCAACCTCCTCCTGTGGGGCGTGCGCGGATTCGGCACCGCGGTGCTGCACGGGGGCTGCACAGCGGTCGTGGCCATAGTGTCGAAGCTGCTCGCCGACCTGCGGACCAGTGAGCGGATTCCCGTCTTCCTGCCTGGGCTGGCGATTGCGGTCGTGACCCACGCCCTCTTCAACCGCTTCGTCCTTCCGCCGGTGGCGTTCACGCTCCTGCTTGTGGCCTTGTTCCCGCCCCTCGTGTTTGCCGTGTTCGCTCGCAGCGAGCGGCTGTTGCGCGCGTGGCTCGAAGTGGGGCTCGGCTCCGACGTGGATCTTCTCGGCATGCTGCGGTCGGGCGAGGTGAAGGAGACCCGGGTCGGCCGATACGTGCGCACGCTGCGGGACCGGTTTCCCGGTGAGGTGCTGGCCGACATGCTGTGCTACCTGCAGATGTCGGTGGAGCTGAAGATCAAGGCGAAGGGGCGCCTCCTGATGAAGGAAGCCGGTTTCACGCCGGCCCCGGACCCAGCGATCGGTGACCTGTTCCGCGAGCTCACCTTCCTCGAAAGAAGCATCGGCCCGACCGGCAAGCTGGCGCTGGCTCCGTTCCTTCACTGGAGCCCCCGCGACCTATGGGGGCTCCGGATGCTCAAGGGGAGCGCCTCGGGCTGAGACCGATCGGTCTTGTCAGACCGACCAGGAGCAGGAATAATGGCCACGTTCGAACCGCAGGAGCGGGAGGAGGCAGGACGGCCCATGGCGACACGAGCGGAGCGGCTGCTGGAGCTGAGCGAACGGGACGAGCGGGGGTGGTCGGTCCTGGCCCTCAAAGGGCGACTGGACAGCGTGACGGTCGGGCGCTTCACCGAGCGGTGTGCGCCGTGGATCGACGCAGCAAGGGGAAACTTCGTCCTGGATCTCTCGGGCCTCGACTACGTCTCGAGCGCCGGTTTGAGCAGCATTTTGGGCGCCGCCAAGCGCGCGCAGGCGCGAAACGCTCGGTTCGTGGTCGCCGGCCTGAAGGGGCTCGTGAAGGAAGTATTCGCCATCTCGGGCTTTGAGACGGTCCTGTCGGTCTTTCCCGACGTTGAAAGTGCCATCGCAGCCTCGTAGGCCGGCTGGAGGGGTCGCGAGGCGCACCTTTCCCGCGACGCCCGGCAATGTTCAGGAGATCGTGTCGTACGTGACCGGTCTCGCGGCGGAGGTGGGTGTCCCGCCGGAGAAGGTGGCGCGCCTCGACCTCGCGATTGAGGAGTGGGCCACCAACGTCTGCAGGTACGCGTATCGCGGCGGGAACGGCTCTGTCTGGGTGGCGGTTCGGCGCGAAGGACCGACGCTGGTCGTCGAGCTGACCGACGAGGGGAGCCCGTTCGATCCGACGACTGCCGCGGAGCCCGACGTCTCGGTGCCCCTGAGAGAGCGCCCGCCGGGGGGCCGCGGTCTGCTGCTGATGCGGCGCATGGTGGATGAGTTGAGCTACAGGCGGGCCGGCCACCGCAACGTCGTGACCTTCGCCGTGCGCGGCTGAGCACTAGGCATCACTCGTAGAACGGGATCTTGAACGAAGCCATGAACTCGTCGGAGATCTTGCGCCCTCCCTGGAAGGCAGAGGCGTACCCGAACGAGATCGTGAACTGGTGAAGCGACATCCCGACGAGGCGGAGGTCGAGCTGTGCGCCGACGTCGTAGTAGTTCTGCCGGAGGTTCGAGTCGCTGGGGTTGGTTGAGATTCCACCGGCAAAGAGCGCGAGGCTGGCCCAGTTGGCGAAGAGCGACGGCGTGCCGACGTGCTTGAAGACAACGGGCGGCAGGTTGAGCTCGAGAAGTGCCTTGGCGTAGTCGTGGCCCGCGATCTGGTCGATCTTTACGCCGGGGAAGCTGCCAGGCTCGTGGTATCTGCGGTACTCTTTGTCGTCCACGTAGTTGTTGCCAAAGCCACCGAAGTAGAAGTTCCCGTACGGCTGATTCCGGTTCCCGGAGGCTGCGCCGGCGGAGGTCCGAAGCCAAAGCGAGCTGTGAGCCATCGGCATCGGCACGCCGAGGTCGAGGTCGAAACGCAGCTGGGGGAAGTGCTGGGCTGCGGCGTAGTTGTCTGAGAGAGTCGCGCGCCAGGTAAACCCTTTCTCGGGCTCGACGGCGCCAAGCGAACTGCGCTCGTACTTGTATCCGAGGCCTGTGGTGGCGACCCCGAGGCTCTTCGAGGTCGAGGCCACGTTCTGGGCGCCGGGCACGGTCTCGAGATTTCCGTAGCCGATCACGTCGAAGGTCCAGTCGAGGGTGCGGTTCGGCGCATCGTAGATGAGGTAGTGCTTGTACCCCACGCCGAGCGAGTAGCCTTTGAAGCCCTGTTTGGTCGGGCCGAAGAGGTCGTAGAAGTTGGCGTAGTTGTAAACCCCGGCGACCTTCCAGCCGAGGTACGAGTACTTTGCCTTGAAGTGCAATCTCTCGTTGCTGGGCAGGGCGGTGCTCGGCGAGTAGGAGGCAGAGAGGGCGAGCTGGTTGAATCTGATCGAGGAAGCGAGGTTAAGTCGCAGTCCGATGCCGGGGTAGGATTTGTAACCCTCCACAATGGGGTAGAGCGACCGCATCCGCATGCTCGCGAAGGAGCTGTACGGGCCTTCCTGCCGAATCATCGGCGCGAGGTCGATCGAGGAGGGTGCCGGAAGCTTCCAGTCCTTGAGGACGGGGTAGCTCTCGACAACCTTTTGCCCGAGAAATTTGATCGCGTTGACCTTTTCCACCGGCTGGGCCGTGATGGTCACCGGCAAGAAGCCGTTGCCCGTGTACCGGAACGCGAGTACCTCGTCGCCGGACAGCGGCACGGGGCGGAAGTACCCCGTGTCCGCGTTGGTGATCACCTGCACGTCCTTGCTCTGGACGTCCACACGGTAGAGGTTGGACACACCGGAGTAGAACGAAGAACCGTAGAGGAAGCGTCCGTCCTGGGAGAACACGAAGTTCGCCGGGGAGGAGTTCTCGAAGTCGGAGAGAACCTCGAAGCTCGCGTCGCCAGCAAGGAGCGAGGCGGTCCTGAACATTACCAGCGACTGGTTTCCGCTGGGCTTCGTGAGCGCAGCGACCATCTGCTTGCCGTCGGGCGAGATGTCAATGTCGTAGATGTCGGTGCCGTATTCGAAGGAGTGGACTTGATTCCAGTCGGTGTACGGCGGGGGAATTCGGACCAGCGTCGAGATCCCGTTGTACGTGCGCACACCCCAGAGGGACTTGTCAGCCGAGTTGAAAGCAAGGTGGCCGGTGCGAGCCAGTTTGATATACGTCCTCGAATGCCCCGTGTCCACGTTGATACCGCGGAGGTCGCGCCAGTCATTGTTATTTGTGGTGTAGAAGAGCGTCCGGGTCTCTGGGTCGAACGCCAGCGAGGTCACAGCGAAAAGGGTTGGACCCTTGACCTCGGTGAGCTTCTTCGTTTTGCGGGTCTTGAGGTTGGCGGACATGATGTGTGAAACCTGACCAGGCAACGCGACTGCGATATAGAGCGTGTTGCTGTCGCGGTCCACGATCGCCCTCGAGACCGACCCGAGCGCCTTGTCGGTCACGGCTCGACAGGCTGTGATCGGATAACGGCGGAGGCGCTCGAGGTTCTCCTGCTGGAACGAACGCTCCCAGGTGATCCAGCGCGACCAGACAGCTGGCAGCGGCTCACCGAAAACGGCGATGAACTCGGCAGCATACCCGGGCTTGCTTTCCTCGCCCCGGGACGCCCATTGGATCACCTTGTCAGGGCCGTACGTGAGCGCGAGGTAGCTCACGAACCTGGTGCCGTAGAGGTAGGCGTTGACGCCTACCTGGAAGTCGAGCTTGGTGGCGGCCGAGGCGAGCCCCACGATGTCATAGATCTGGGCGTTGTCCGCGACCTTGGTCCGGAACACCATCTCGTCATAGGCACCCATGGCCCGCCCGAACCCGCCCGTCGTCCAGGTCTCCATGAAGACGGCGATCCCCTCGTGGTACCAGCGGGGTGCATAGAGGCGAGGTGCCGTGAAGTAGGAGTAGATCATCGACAGCGGGTTCTCAGAGGTCACGTCGACCTTACCCTCGAAGATCTTTCGGTAGGTGCGGTCCCTGGCCGCGGCCTTGTCCACGGCCATGATGTGAATCAACTCGTGGTTCGCGATCGAGTTCATCCGCTCGTTGCCCAACAGGACCTCGAACACGTAGGAAGACGGCGCGATCGTGATGTTGACGTGGTTGGTCGGGACGGCGGACGCACTGGCGTTGTTGGTGTCCCCAAAGTCCTGGAGAAAGAGGTTGACCCTTTCAGATGGGGTCCAGTTGAACAGCTTTCGGTCGAACCGCATGGCGTTTTCGAAGCACCTGGCCACATGCGGGGCCAGGTAGCCTTCGATGGGGAAGTAGACGACGTCAAGGTCTTCCGTTTCAAGCAATTTGAGCTGGGCGGAGGCCGTCGCCGCTACGGCCAGCAAGAGTGTTGCGGTCAGGCGGGTCATCATGGCCATCGTACCCCCTTGTGGTTGTTGTTTAGATTCTACGCCAGGCAGTATGTGTGGCACAAAGAGCTGGAGAGGAAGCGGCGGGGAGGGCAGCAGACAAAAGGCGACCCGGGGCCGGGTTCACCGCGCCCGGCCCCGGACCGCTGGAACAATGCGCCGCTCTGGCTACTAGTTCGTCACTGCTTGGCGGTTGAACGCGTGGGCCTGAAGCGCGCGACAGAACGCCTGGCTCGCAAGCGCCTGCGCAAGGGAACCGTCCCGCGCGGCCGTCTTGAACTCGTTGCTGTTGAGAACGTTCCAGAACGCCTGGTCCCGCATGAGAGCGTTGAAGTTCTGGTCCCTCGCGACCTCGAGCATGGCGGGGTTCTTCGCGAGATCCAGGAAGTTCTGGCTCCTCGCGACCTCGAGCATGGCCGGGTTCTTCGCGAGATCCAGGAAATTCTGGCTCCTCGCGACCTCGAGCATGGCCGGGTTCTTCGCGAGCTCCTGGAACTTCTGGCTCCTCGCGACCTCGAGCATGGCCGGGTTCCGCGCGAGATCCTGGAAATTCTGGCTCCTCGCGACCTCGAGCAGTGCCGGGTTCCGCGCGAGATCCAGGAAATTCTGGCTCCTCGCGACCTCGAGCAGTGCCGGGTTCCGCGCGAGATCCAGGAAATTCTGGCTCCTCGCGACCTCGAGCATGGCGGGGTTCTTCGCGAGATCCAGGAAATTCTGGCTCCTCGCGACCTCGAGCAGTGCCGGGTTCCGCGCGAGATCCAGGAAATTCTGGCTCCTCGCGACCTCGAGCAACGCCGGGTTCCGTGCGAGATCCAGGAACTTCTGGCTCCTCGCGACCTCGAGCATGGCCGGGTTCTTCGCGAGATCCTGGAAATTCTGGCTCCTCGCGACCTCGAGCATGGCCGGGTTCTTCGCGAGATCCAGGAAATTCTGGCTCCTCGCGACCTCGAGCAGTGCCGGGTTCCGCGCGAGATCCTGGAACTTCTGGTCCCGCGCGAGCTCGAGCAACGCCGGGCTCAGCACGACTTGCTGGAGGCTGCGATTGACGAGCGTCTGCGCGAACGCCCCGTTTGCAAGTGCCTTCTGAAACTCCTTGCTGTTGATGAGCTTGTGGATCTGGTCGTTCTGCAGGAGCGCCTGGACCTCCGGGTGGTTCAGGATCACGTCCTTATCCGTGACCTGCTCCGAGCGGTACCTTTCGGCCTTCTGGACGCCACCGATGGTTCCGGCGATGTCACCTCCCTTGGGCCGCGGGTAGAAGAGCCCAAGCACCGCGATGATCGCGATGACGACGATCGCTCCCGCGATGATCCAGTTGCGAGTTGACTTGGTGTTTCCGTTCATTGTCTCCTCCCTTTCTTTTCTTGCTGCTCTCGTGACGAGCCCCCCGTGTCCCAGCCGGGCAGGCGGCGCGTCGGGTTGGCGTCGAACGCCGGGGTGGAGGAGGTCAGGGTGGTTACGTGCGGGTAGGCCTGGCCGGGGCCGACAGCCCGGTCAACCCATACCCCACTCCAGCACCTCGCTCCCACACGAGACCCGGCCCTGTTCATGGCAGCTCCTTTGACTCACATTCTGGGTCCGGGGGGCGGAGAAGTCCTGAGCGTTTCCCGGTGCCTACCCGGGGTTCAGCCGGGGTTTCTCCGTACGCGGGCCGACGCTTCCCGCCCGGGTCCAGTTGACAATCCCCGGTCAGCAAAGGACTTGCTATAATCCCGGCACGAGCACGGAACACAGAGGTATGACGTCAGGCGAGGCTTTCCGACTCGGCGACTGGCTCGTGCAACCGAGCCTCAACCGGATTTCGCGCGGCGCGGCGACAGCGGCATTGCAGCCTCGCTTCATGGACCTGCTGGTCTACCTCTCCGAGCACGCGGGCAAGGTGGTTTCGAAAGAGGAGATCCTCGAGGCGGTCTGGGCCAAGGAGTTTGTCTCGGAGGGGACCCTTACACATGCCGTGGCAGTGATCCGCCAGACCCTCGGCGACGACGTGCGCAAGCCGGAGTACATCGAGACCATCCCGACCAGGGGATACCGGGTGATCGCCCCGGTACACGCGGCGGGCAAGGCGGAGCCGGCAGCCGTGGCTCCAGTGACCGTGCCGCCGCCGACGCCGGCATCCACAGGGCGCAGAACCCTCGCCCTGACCCTCGTCTCCGTCGCCGCGGTGTTCGCCGTGGCAGCCGCGGGCTGGGGCCTGCTCAGGTTGATCGCGGCGTCCCGCGCACCGTCGTCCGGCGGGGCCGGCAAGAGGATCGTAGTGCTCCCGTTCCAGAACCTGGGGCCTGGGGCGCGCGACTACCTGGCGCTGGGGATTACGGACGACATCACGACGCGCCTCGGGGCCGCACGCGGCGTTGCGGTGATCTCTCGCACCAGCGCAGCCTACTCTGCAAAGTCGGCGAAAACTGCCCGCCAGATTGGCGACGAACTGGGCGTTGGTTACATCCTCGAGGGAACGGTCCGGTGGGAGGCGGACCGGCCCGAAGGCGCCCAGCTTCGCGTGAACACGCAACTTATCCGCGCCACCGATGAGACGCTCGTCTGGGGCGGGAGCTATCAGGCGAGCGTCACCGACGTGGCCGACCTGGGCGCCACGATCGCCTTGCGCGTGGTTCAGGAACTCGGCGTGAGCGTCCGTGGTTTGGAGCAGAGCCGCCTCGCAGACAGGCCCACCGGCAACGCGGATGCCTACCAGGCATATCTGTGCGGGGTTCGTTACCACGATCTCGAGAGGCGGGAGCAGTTGGGCCTGGCCGTCGGGATGTTCGAACGAGCTGTGGCACTCGATCCGAGCTTTGCCCTGGCCTACGCCGAGCTTTCCGTGGCGCACTCCCGCTTCTACCACCTTGGAATCGACCCCACTCCGGACCGCTCGGCGAGGGCCGAGGAGACGGCCAGGCGGGCGCTGGTTCTCCGGCCCGGCTTGCCTGAGGCACATGTTGCCCTTGGTGTGCTCCACCACCTGGTGCGCCGCGACTACCGGGGTGCGTTGGCGGAGTACGCCATCGCGGCCCAGGACCTCCCCAACGACAGCGAACTGCTCACGCTCATCGCGGACGTGCACCGCAGGCAGGGCAAGTGGTCGGAGGCCCGGGCCGAGATCGAGCGTGTTGTGAACCTCGATCCGCAGAACTACACCGCGCTGCTGGCCCTCGGCGACACGCTCTACCCCCTACGGGCGTACGAAGAGGCCGACCGCGCGTTTCAGAGGGCCGCCAACCTCAACCCGGACCGCAACGACCCACACTTGAGGAGGTTCTGGAACCTGCTGGCCTGGGACGGGAGCACCGAGCGGGCCGAGACGGTCCTCCTCGACGTGCCGCTGCCCAACGACCCGGAGGTCGTTTTCGGCAGGTCCTACCTCAAGTACCTCCGACGGGACTTCCGGGGCGCCCTCGATGCGATCGCCTCGGTACCGGAGGACGCGCCGTTCGGGCCCTACCGCTTCGCGGCCAAGCCGTTGACGCAGTGTCTCTACAACGGCGCTCTCGGTGACCGGGCAGAGGTGGAGAGGGCCTGCGGCGCGGCGCTCGAGGTCCTCCGGAGTGCGATCCATCAGCGGCCGGACGACGTGCGCGCGCTGCTCGAGCTTGGTCAGGCGCATGCCGTTCTCGGCCACAGGGGCGAGAGCGTTCGCTTCGCCGAAAAGGCGATCGACCTCTTCCCGGTCGGCACGGATGCCTATGACGGCCCCGCCTACGCGCTCCTGCAGGCCCGCATCCTCGCGCGGGCGGGGGAGGCGCGGCGCGCCATCGAGACCATCACGAGGCTGCTCGCCGCTCCCAGCCCCCTGTCCGCCCCGTGGCTCCGCCTGGACCCCGGGTGGGACCCGCTGCGGTCGGACCCGAGATTCCAGGTGCTGCTCACCAAGTACGAGGTCAAGCCCTGATCGGCTCGCGCCTGGGCCCATACGAGGTTACCGCCCAGATTGGATCCGGGGGCATGGGCGAGGTGTACCGCGCACGGGACACACGCCTGGGCCGGGACGTCGCGATCAAGGTGCTGCCGGGGGAGTTTGCCGCTGATCCCGAGCGTCTGAGACGATTCGAACAAGAGGCCCGTGCGGTTGCCGTGCTCTCC
>JBGQAK010000010.1:0-159727 GCA_041494245.1 Thermoanaerobaculaceae bacterium | reverse complement strand
TCCGGGCGCAGGGGTGTTGCGGGCGCATGCTGCGTTGCTCGTCGGCCACGATGCTCCAGCATCGCCTGCCTCCTCGCGCCTTGCCTGCGCCTCGCAAGCCCCCTGCGCGCGACTCGCCCCATTACTCGGACAGGCTCCTAGGGCCGCGCGGACGGGGCGGCGGCATCCGCGGCCTGCACGCCCGTCGCCACCTCGGGGATGATGCCCCGCGACCGGTAAATGGGCCGGACGAGCCGCCTGATCTCTGGCAGTCGGCGCGCGAACGCGGCCGCGGCGAGGACGCAAATGATCCCCCCGAGCATGACCGTTAGCGGCGCGCCTATCCGGCTGGCGAGCGCCCCCGCAAGCAGGCTGCCGAACGGCGTCATGCCGATGAATGCCATGGTGTAGAAGCTCATGACGCGACCCCGCCACTCGTCGTCCACGACGGTCTGCAGGATCGTGTTGCTGGACGCCATCTGGGTGATCATGCCGAGGCCGACCACGGCCAGGAGCACGATGGAGAGCGGCAGCCAGCGCGACCAGGAGAACGCCATGAGCGCCAACCCGAAGACGGTGCAGGAGATGGGTATCCAGCGGCCGAGCCCGAGTACCGTCTTGCGGGACGCGAGTACGATGGCACCTGCTAGAGCGCCAACGCCGGCGGCCGAGGATAGGAAGCCTAGGGTGCTGGCCCCGCCGTGCAGGACCTGGGCCGCGAAGATGGGCATCAGCGTCGCATACGGCATGCCGACAAGGCTGACCAGGGCGAGCAGGAGAATGATGTCCCTGGTGGGGGCAAACCCGAAGGTGTACACAAAGCCCTCGCGCAGCTCGTGCCAGACCCGACGCCGCTCGCGGCGCAAGACCGGTGGCGTGACCTTCATCGCCAGGAGGGCAGCGATCACGGCGAGGTAGCTCGCGGCGTTGATCAGGAAGCAGACACCCTCTCCAACGGCCGCAATGAGGATCCCGGCGATGGCCGGCCCCACCAGACGCGCACCGTTGAACATCGACGAGTTCAGTGCAATTGCGTTGGGGAGGTCGTCCCGGTTCTCGATCATCGAGACCACGAATGACTGCCGGGTCGGCGTGTCGAAGGCGTTGACGGTGCCCAGGAGCACGCTCAGGAGCACGATCTGCCACACGGTGATCGCATGGGTCAGGACAAGCATGCCGAGCACAAACGCCTGCACCATGAAGAGCGTCTGCGTAAGCACGAGCAGGTGGTGTCGGTTCAGGCGATCGGCGACGACGCCGGCGAAGGGAGCGAACAGGAAGGTGGCGATCTGCGCCGAGAAACCGACGAGCCCGAGCAGGAACGCCGAATGTGTCAAGCTGTACACGAGCCAGGAAAGAGCGATCGTCTGGATCCATGTGCCAATGAGGGAGATCCCCTGGCCGGCAAAGAAGAGCCGATAGTTGCGGGACCCGAGCGCCCGAAACATGCCCCCCATGGCCTTGCCACGGGGAGGGGGTAACGTGCCAGATGCCATGGGTGTCCGGCCTCCTTTCGCCATGGCGGTCACCGTCGTAACAGCCCGTCAGTGCAAACAGTTCCGCGGCCCCCGGAGCCCGCGCAGCCGAGGGCCGGCTAGGCGGCGCTCGGGACGACGAGGACCGGGACTTTGACCCGGTGCCGCAGGCGCTCCACGGTCGTGCCGTGGACGAAGTCCCCCATGCCGCGGTGGCCGTGACTGCCCAGTACGAGCAGGTCGGGCTGATGGTGCTGGACGAGCGCCGTGAGTGCATCAACCGGGTCGTCGAAGCCAAGGTCGTAGGCGGCCTCCACGCCCAGCTCGCCCAGTTCCTTCCGGTAGAGCTCCAGGCGCTCCTGGTCGGCGCGCGCCTCCCTGTCGTGCATCTCGTCTCCCATGATCCGCGCACCGCCCGACTCCACCACGTGCAACAACATGACGGCGGCCCCGCGGCCGGCGACGCGCGCCAGCGTCACCGCGTGGGAGAGCACCGCGGTGTCCGCACTCGAGAAGTCCACCGCGGCGGCGATGCGCCTTGGCGGCTGTGGCGGCCGCACGGCCGGCATGGTGGTGGGCCCGTGCACCCCGGCAAAGCTCGGTGTGGGTGTGCCGCGCCTCCTCTCGAGCAGCGGCACCACGGTCACGTAGCCCAGCAGGACAACCAACCCGGCAGCCAGCGGGAGCACCGTGAGCCCCACGAGCCACGTGTGACTTCCGGCGCCGGAGAGCCAGCCCACGATCTCGTCCCCGGCCAGCTTCAGGTTGAGCACGACGATCACGCCGGCCGCCACCCAGGCGGCGCCCCGCAGGAGGGGCTTGACCGTGTACTGGCCCATCCAGCGCTCGTCGGAGACCAGGTGGATCAGGGGGATCACCGCGAACGAGAGCTGCAGGGAGAGCACGACCTGGGAAAAGATAAGGAGATCGCCCGAGGCGCGCTCCCCGAGGAACACGATCGTGAGGACCGCCGGGATGATGGCCGCGGCCCGGGTGAGCAGGCGGCGCACGATCGGCCGCAGCCGCAGCTGGACGAAACCCTCCATCACGATCTGCCCCGCCAGCGTTCCTGTGATCGTGGAGGACTGCCCGGAGGCGATGAGCGCGACGGCAAAGGCGACCGGCGCGACAGAGGCGCCCAGGATGGGTTCCAGCAACCTGTACGCATCCTGGATCTCCGTCACCTCGTGGTAGCCGGCGTTGAAGAAGGTCGCCGCCGCCATCACCAGCAGAGCGGCGTTGACGAGGAACGCGCCGTTGAGCGCCACCACCGAGTCGATGATGTTGAAGCGCACCCCGCTGTGGATCCCAGCAGGCGTCTGCGTGATGCGCCGCGACTGCACCAGGGCCGAGTGCAGGTAGAGATTGTGCGGCATCACGGTGGCGCCCAGGATGCCGATCGCCAGGTAGAGCGCACCCTCGCCGGGAAGCGAGGGCACGAACCCCGTCACGATCGCCCCCCAGTGAGGCTTGGCGAGGAAGACCTCGTACGCCAGGCACGCGCCTATGGTCGTGACCAGCGCGACGATGAACGCCTCCATCATCCGCACACCGCGGCTGTGGAGCACGAGGATGATCAGCGTGTCGAACGTGGTGATCACCACGCCGGCCAGGAGGGGGATGCCGAACAGAAGCTGCAAACCGATGGCCGAGCCCAGCACCTCGGCGAGGTCGCAGGCCGCGATCGCCACCTCGGCGAGCACCCAGAGCACCTGGGAGACCCGGCGGCTGAACATCGCCCGGCACGCCTGGGCCAGGTCCATGCCGGTCACGATCCCGAGGCGCGCCGAGAGGCTCTGCAGCAGGATCGCCATCAGGTTCGACATCACCAGGACCCAGATCAACGCGTACCCGAACTTGGAACCGGCAGCGATGTCGGTGGCCCAGTTGCCCGGGTCCATGTAGCCGACGCTGACCAGGTACGCGGGGCCGGAGAAGGCGAACAGGCGCCGCCAGAACGAGAGCTGCGGCGACACCCCTACCGATCCGCGCACCTCGCCGAGCGAGGGGCTCACCTGAGCAGGGCCGGTGCCCCGTTCTGAAATCACGTCTCAAGTTTCCGCGCCCGCGGTGCGGGTGTCAAGCGCGGCAGGGTGAGGCTACGGCACGACGACGCGGATCGTCGTGGGGTCCCGGCTCGTGGCGTCGATCACGGCGGCGTACGCCCACGCCTTGCCCTCCGGCGTCTGCACCTCGACGGTGGCGTAGGCGATGTCCCTGGTGCCTGCCCCGACGCTGGCGAGAAAGTCGTACTGCTGCACCCACTGCCCGGCGTCCACGGTGAACACCCTGGTCGAACCGGCCTGAAATCCGGAGGCATCGAAGACGGTGATCGCCACGGTGCACGTCGCGGCGCCCAGGTTGACCACCCCGACGTTGGTGTAGAAGTCCTCGTTGCGCTTCAGCCCGGGCAGGACGCCGACGTGGCCGGGCACGAGCGCGTCCGCGTCGGTGAGCCCGGGGTAGTCCTGACCCATCGTCCCCTGCAGGCCGACGCTGTACGAGCGCCCCGTCACAACGACCGGCACGTCGGCGACGACCTTCACCAGGCCGGCCGTGTTGACGGCCGGAGGCTGGCCGAAGAGGCTCTCCAGGACGTTGGGCCACTCCACCGTCGCGCCGGCCTGCAGCCCGGCGCTTTGCGTCAGCTCTGCGCCCGTGGCGAGGTAGGTGAGCGTCAGGTTGGCCGAAAACCCGGAGCGGTTGACGATCGCGAGGTCGCTCCGCCACGGCGTTCCGCCGGCTCCGAGGTTGTGGGCGACCGCCGGCACCCGGTATACGTAACCAGTCACGGCGTCCGGGTCGGTGAGCTGGTAGACATCGCCGCGGCCGTAGTCGGCAAGATAGACGCTGCCAGCCTCGTCTTCACCGAACGTCGTGACCGTATAGGAGCTGGTCAGCAGCAGCGTGCTCTGCCATGAGGAACCGTCGCGGCGCAGCCCCCAGATGCGCCCACTGCAGTAGTCGGAGAAGAAGTAGATCCCCTGCATCCGGGGGTAGATCGTGCCCCGGTAGACGACCCCCCCGGTAACCGAGCACCCCTGGGAGTGGTCGTATTCGAAGACCGGTTGCGCCAGGCCGCTCTGGCTGCACGGATCGGGGTTGTAACAGTGGGCGCCCTCCATGACCCGCCACCCGTAGTTCTCCCCCCCGGGGTCCCCTGCCGGCTGGAAGTCGACCTCCTCGTACCGGTTCTGGCCCACGTCCGCGACGTACAGGTCGCCGGTGCGGCGGTCGAAAGAGAACCGCCACGGGTTGCGGAGGCCGAGCGCCCAGATCTCCGGACGATAGCCGGCCGTCGCGACGAACGGGTTGGAAGCCGGGACCGCGTAGGTCGGCGCCCCGGACTCGACGTCGATCCTCAGGATTTTCCCAAGCAGGGACAACGGGCTCTGCGCGTTGTTCTGGGGGTCGCCTCCTGAACCCCCGTCCCCCATCCCGACGTACAGGTAGCCGTCCGGCCCGAAGGCGAGCTGACCGCCGTTGTGGTTGGCGTACGGCTGCTCGATCGTGAGCAGTATCTGCTCGCTGGCGGGGTCGGCCACGTCGGGGTCGGCGGAGAGGCGGAAGCGGGAGACAACCGTGTTGCCTGCGGAGTCCGTGTAGTCGACGTAGAAGGTGCGCTTGCTGCCGAAGGCGAGCGGAAACGCGACGCTCAGCAGGCCCCGCTCCCCACAACAGCTTATCCGCGAGCCGATGTCCAGCAGGGGCGCCCGGCGGAGCGTCCCGCCGCTCGCGACCCGGATCCGGCCCACCTGTTCCACGATGAAGATCCGCCCGCTCCCGTCCCCGGCGTTGGCGATGTGGACGGGTTGGGTCAGGCCCGAGAAGCGCTTCACCAGCGTGATTTGCGGCCAGTCGGCCGCGAGAGCCGCTCCCTGCAACGCCAGGAGCGCCGCCAGCGGCAGCCACAGGGCCAGCCGATGTTCGGTCCCCCGTGCCTGGCGTACCGACGGGCCCGGCGCAATCCGGACCTGCCACCTCTTCCTGTCTCGGTCGGGCATGTTCCCCCCCTTGTGCCGTTCAGCGCAACGCCGGCTGCGTAGTGCCGATTCCAGGGAGGGAAGACGGCGCCGACCGGGTCTCGGCGGCCGTCCCGAGCGTCGTCTCAAGTTACTGAGCCCGTTAGGTTGAGGCGGCCGCAACGGTTTGACGAATCGGCCTTTGGCTGTTATCCTACGCGTTCCCCGAAGGGGGAGCGTGTGCTCTGGCTTGACCTGACCCGTGCCGACACGGAGCCGCTGATCTTCAGCGAGCGTCCAACCCTCCCGCCAGGAAGCGGCGGGGAGGAGGTTGTGTCGGTGAGCGCGGTGGAGTTCGCGGGGCGGGTGGAGCGCGCAGGGCGCGGCTTCCGGCTCGAGGGCCGGGCGGCCGGCACCGCCACGCTGCGCTGCTCTCGGTGCCTGTCCGAGTTCGAGTTCCCGTTCTCGGACTTGCTCGACCTCGTCCTGCTCCCGGCAGCGGCGGCGCCCAGTGAGGACGAGACCCGCCTGGAACGGAACGATCTGGAGGTGCGGTTCTTCGAAGCGCCCCACCTGGACCTCGCCGAGGTAGCGGCGGAGCAGTTCGCGCTCGCGCTGCCGATGAAGCCGTTGTGTACCGCCGAGTGCCGCGGGATGTGCGCGCGCTGCGGCGCCAACCTGAACCAGGGGCTGTGCTCGTGCCCCGCGGAAAGCGACGATCGCTGGGCCCCGCTCCTGAGCTGGCGGCCGAGCGAGGAGTCGTAGGAGGTTTCCCATGCCCAACCCGAAACACCGCCATTCCAAGGCACGCCGCGACCGCAGGCGCGCCCATGATCACCTCGCGGAGCCCGCGCAGTCGGTGTGCCCGAACTGCTTCCAGCCGAAGCGGCCGCACCGCGTCTGCCCGCACTGCGGGATGTACGAGGGCCGGCAGGTCCTGCACGTCGAGGAGATCGCCTGATCCCGGCAAGGGCATGACCTCGCCGGCTTCGGGTGCAATCGCGCTTGACGCCATGGGGGGCGATCACGCCCCGGCGGCGACGGTGCAGGGTGCGGTCGAAGCGGTGCGGGAGCTCGGCGCACAGGTTCTGCTGGTGGGCCGCGAGGCCGTCCTCAAGCGCCACCTCTCGCGCCTCGGAGGCGCCCCACGCGGCCTGCAGGTGGTGGACGCGCCCGAGGTGGTCGAGATGGACGACCCGCCCACCGCACCGGTCCGCACCAAGCGCAACTCCTCGATGGCGGAGGCCGCCCGGCTCGTGCGCGACGGCCGGGCCTGCGCGTTCGTGACCGCCGGCAACAGCGGTGCGGCGATGGTCGCCGCCAAGCTCATCATCGGGGCGATCGCGGGCGTCGAGAGGCCGGCGCTGGCCGCACCGGTCCCCGGGCTCGACGGGCAGACCCTGGTCGTGGACGTGGGCGCCAACGTGGACTGCAAGCCCCACCACCTCGAGCAGTTCGCGGTGATGGGTCACTTCTACTCGCAGGCGGTGCTCGGGGTGCCCAATCCGAGGATTGGCCTGCTCTCCATCGGTGAGGAGGAGGGCAAGGGCGACCGCCTCACGGTCGAGGCCTACCGGCTGCTTTCCGACGTGGGTTTCAACTTCATCGGCAACGTGGAGGGTCGCGACGTGTACGCCGGAACCGTGGATGTGGTGGTGTGCGACGGTTTCGTCGGCAACGTTGTCCTGAAGGTCTCGGAGGGACTCGGCGAGATGATCTACGGCCTCCTGCGGCGGGAGGGGCGCCGCTCGCCGACCTCAGCGATCGGCCTGCTGCTGGCCAAAGGCGCACTCGCCACCCTGAAGCGCAAGACGGACTACGCGGAGTACGGCGGTGCGCCGCTGTTGGGCGTGCGTGGGGCCTGCCTGGTGGGCCATGGGCGCTCCAGCCCCAAGGCCATCCGGAATGCGCTGCGCTTCGCGCACACCTACGCAAAGGGGCGCGTGATCCCGCACATCGAGGCCAAGGTCGCCCAGCTGCGCGCCCGCAGGCAATCGGGAGAGGTGGAGAATGCATGACCAACACGCGCTGACCGCGCGGATCGCGGGACTGGGGACGTCGCTGCCTGCGAAGATCCTCACAAACAAGGACTTCGAGCGCATGGTGGACACGTCCGACGAGTGGATCATGTCGCGGACCGGGATCCGCGAGCGCCACGTCGTGGGGCCGGACGAGAGCGTCGCCACCCTCGCGATCGAGGCCGGGCGCCGGGCGATGGCGGACGCGGGCGTCGCCCCGGAGGAGATCCAGCTGCTGGTGCTCGCCACCGCCACTGTGGAGCAACCGATCCCGGCCACCGCGGCGATCATCCAGCCGGCGCTCGGGATCAAGAACGCCACCTGCTTCGACATCGCCGCGGCCTGCTCCGGGTTCCTCTACGCCATGCACGTGGTTCGCCAGTTCATCATCACCGGCGAGGTCAAGACCGCGATGGTGATCGGCGCCGAGACGCTCTCCCGCTACACCGACTACACCGACCGGGCCACCTGCATCCTCTTCGGAGACGGCGCCGGCGCCGTCGTGCTCAAGGCAGCCCCTGCGGGCGAGGGAATCCTGCGCTCGGCGCTCCACACGGACGGCACGTACGCGGACTTCATCCAGATGCCGGGTGGGGGCAGCAAGTACCCCCCCAACGTCAAGGAGTACATCGACGCCCGCCTGCCGTTCATCAAGATGCGCGGCAACGAGACGTTCAAGGTGGCGGTGCGCGCCATCGCGGACGTCTGCCAGGAGGTCCTCACCGCCGCCGGCGTGGGAGTGGACCAGGTGGACCTCTTCGTCCCCCACCAGGCCAACCTGCGCATCATCAGCGCGGTCGGGGACCGGCTGGGCATCCCGGCGGAGAAGGTCTACCTGAACCTGGAGCGGGTGGGCAACACCTCGTCGGCCTCCATTCCGCTGGCGATGCAGGAGGCGATCGAGCGCGGCAGGCTCAAGCGGGGCGACCTCGTCCTTGCGGGGGCGTTCGGGGGCGGGTTGACCTGGGCCGCCACGCTGTTCCGCTGGTGACGGCCGTCCTTCGCTGATCCTGCGGGCGCGGCACCCGCACGTGGTGCGTTCTTCTGGAGGCAGATGATGGGCAAGGTCGCCTTCGTGTTCCCCGGGCAGGGAAGCCAGTTCGCCGGAATGGGCAGGGACCTGGCCGAGCGCTTCCCGGAGGCGCGGCAGGTGTTCGAGCGCGCGGATGCGGCTCTCGGCGAGAAGCTCTCCACGCTCTGCTTCGAGGGCCCCGAGGAGCAGCTCAAGCTCACTGCCAACACCCAGCCGGCGATCCTGACCGCCTCGCTGGCGGCATTCGCGGTCCTCGCCGCGCGGGGCGTCGGGTTCGAAGGGGTGGCCGGGCACTCCCTGGGGGAGTACAGCGCGATCGGGGCCGCCGGCGGGCTTGCGGTGGAGGACCTGGTGCGCACCGTACGGCGGCGCGGCCAGCTCATGCAGGAGGCGGTCCCCGTGGGGGTCGGTGCGATGTCCGCGGTGCTCGGGCCGCCGCGCGACGCGGTCGAGGTCGCCTGCCGCGAGTCGAGCATCGGGGACGAGGTCGTCGTGGCGGCCAACTTCAACGCCCCCGAGCAGACGGTGATCGCCGGGCACGCCGGGGCCGTGGCGAGGGCGGGGGCGCTGCTGGCGGCGCGAGGCGCCAAGCGCGTGGTGCCGCTGCCGGTCTCGGCGCCGTTCCACTCGCCGCTCATGGGCCCGGCCCGGAAGGGGCTTGAGCCGGTGCTGGCGGCACTCGACTTCAAGACGCTTTCGGTTCCGCTATACAGCAACGTGGATGCGGCGCCCGTCACGGCTGGCGGCGCGGTGTGCGACGGCCTGGTGCGCCAGGTGGATGCGCCGGTCCGCTGGGTGGAGCTGGTGCAGCGTATGACGGCGGACGGCTTCGGCACCTTCGTCGAGGTCGGACCCGGCAGCGTGCTCTCCGGCCTCGTCCGGAGGATCGCGCGGGTTGCTGCTACCATCCAGGTCGGGACCGCCGCGCAGGTCGAGGCGTATCTGGCGAGGGGCTGACGGCCGACATGCGTCGGCGGTGGGCTCGAGGGCGCAACGGAGGGAGATGTGGCACAAGAGCTCGAGGGCAAGGTCGCAATGGTCACGGGGGCGGCGACGGGGATCGGCGCCGCGTGCGCGCGCGCGCTCGCCCGTGAGGGGGCGGTGGTGGCATGCACGTCGCTGCCGACCGACCCCACGCAAGCGGTGGTGGACGGCATCATCGCGGCCGGCGGAAAGGCGATCAACAAGCCGCTCAACGTCACGAACGCCGACGAGGCGCAGCGGGTGGTGGAGGAAATCGCCGCGGAGCTGGGAGGGCTGCACATCCTTCTCAACAACGCCGGCATCACCGACGACGGCCTGTTCATGCGCATGAAGCCGGAGTCGTGGCGCAAGGTGCTCTCGGTCAACCTGGACGGCGCGTTCAACGTGACCCAGCCGGCGGTGAAGATCATGGTGAGGCAGAAGGAGGGGCGGATCATCAGCATCTCCTCGGTGATCGGGCTGATGGGCAACGCCGGCCAGGCGAACTACGCAGCCTCCAAGGCCGGCCTCATCGGCCTCACCAAGTCGCTGGCGCGTGAGCTGGGCAGCCGCAACATCACGGTCAACGCAATCGCCCCCGGCTACATCCAGACCCCGATGACCGAGAAGCTCAACGACGAGCAGCGCAAGGCGCTGATGGCCAACCTGGCGATCCCGCGCCTGGGCACCCCCGAGGACATTGCGGCCGTGGTGCTCTTCCTCGCCGGGCCGGCGGGGTCGTACGTCACGGGGGAGGTCGTCAACGTGTCAGGCGGCCTCTACATGTAGCTCCCCGGTGCGCCGCCGATAGCGGACCATCTGCTGCGTTGCACTTCGGCGGTTCGCATGCTCATGTTGCCTCCGGCTACACTCCGCTGCGGCCGCCTCGTGCGCCTTGCATCTGGCCCAATCTTCGCGGCGCGGCCTACGCGGCGTACGCCAAGGCCCTGCCGGATCGGCGGCGCGGGCTACACGCCGTGTACTCTGGCCCTGCTCTCGGCGCGGGTCGGGCGACATGGGAACGCGGTGAGGAGGTCGAAAATGTCGGAGTGCAGGTTCTTCCACGTCGACGCGGGCAGGGGTCTTTCCCGGTTGGGTACCCTGGAGGAGGCGCTGGCCGCCATGCGGGGCGGTGGCTACATCTGGATCGATCTCTTCGACCCCACGCGGCAAGACCTTGACGCCGTGGCCCGCCCGCTGGGCATCCACGCTCTCGCCGTGGAGGACTGCCTCGACGACAACCAGGTCCCCAAGGTCGAGGACTACCCTGGCAACACCTTTGTCCTGTTCAACCGCTACGCCTACGCGAACCACGAGCTGACGATCGAGGAGGTGGACTTCTTCCTCGGCAAGACCTTCCTGGTCAGCGTGAGCGGTCACGGAGGGGGCGAACGTGGGACGTTCGAGAGGATCGAGGAGATGGCGGGCCGCGAGATCGGCAACGTCGAGAAGGGGCCTGATTTCCTCCTGCACGTCATCCTCGACTACACCGTGGACGGGAAGGTCACGGCCATCGAGGCGCTCGAGGAGGACATCGAGACCGCCGAGGCGCGCATCGTCCAGGAGGCGGCCATCTTCAGGCTCCAGGACCTCGTGCGCCTGCGTCGCGCCCTCCTCTCCCTCCGCAAGAGCCTGTTCCACGAGCGGGAGATCCTGGTGAGGATCTGCCGAAAGGACTCGCCGTTCGTCACCGAGCCGGCGATCTACCACTTCCGCGACATCTACGATCACCTGGCGAAGTTCTTCGAGATCGCCGAGATGAACCGGGACATCCTGACCGGCCTCATGGAGATGTACCTCTCGCTCATCAACAACCGGATGGCCAGGGTAGCCAACAGGACGAACAGCACCGTCCGGAGGCTCACGCTCATCACCACGATCTTCATGCCGCTGACGCTCCTGGCGGGGATCGGCGGAATGTCCGAGTGGAGCATGATGACCGGGCCGCAGAACTGGAGGATCGCCTACCCGCTGTTCCTGCTGGCCATGGTGGTCATCGGGGCCGTCAACTACTGGCTGCTGAAGCGGGTCGAGCGCGGGGACCGGGACCGTCTCAAAGGCCGGCCCTGAAATCCGGCCGGTTCGAGCGGGCGGAGCTGCCCACAGCGATCTCGGTCTCACGACAAGAGCCGCCGGCTGTGCGCCTTGCATCTGGCCCAATCTTCGCGGCGCGGGCTGCACGCCGAAGCGAGGAGAACGAGTCAACTCGTCGGTGCTCCTCGCTCCTGTTGAGGTTGAAACGCAATCGCGTACACAACGCGCCCCTCCTACGCCCACAGAGATGCCGGAACCGCCGTGCTACGATGCGTCCGGCCGGCGGCTCAAGCCGCATGCACTCCCTGCTCGAAGGGGTCTCCCTCGATGGACCTTTCATTCGACTCCAGCAAGATAATCTACTTGGACAGCGCCGCCACGACCTTTCCGAAGCCGAAGGAGGTACTGGAGGCGGCCCTCGACACGTACGAGCGCTTCGGCGTCAACCCCGGCCGCTCAGGGTACGACCTCTGCCTCGTGGCTGGCGACCTGGTCGCGGAGACCCGGAAGGAGCTGACGAGGTTCTTCGGAGGCTCGGATCCCAACCGGCTGATCTTCGCCTACAACGCGACGGACGCCCTGAACCTCGCGATCCAGGGGATCCTGGAGGAGGGCGACCACGCCATCGCGACGACCCTCGAGCACAACGCGGTGATCCGGCCCCTGAACCACATGGCGCGGGACCGCGGCGTCACGGTGGAGTACGTGCCGGTAGGGGCCACGGGCCACGTTGAACCGGAGGACGTGATCAAGCGGCTGCGTCCCGAAACCAGGCTCGTCGCGGTCAACCACGGCTCCAACGTCATCGGCACGATCCAGCCCGTGGCGGAGATCGGACGGGCGTGCCGGGAGCGAGGGATCGTGCTGGTCGTAGACGCTTCCCAGACCGCGGGGATGGTGCCCATCGACGTGGCGGCGATGTCCATCGACGTCCTCGCCTTCACGGGCCACAAGTCGCTGCTCGCGCCGACCGGGATCGGTGGCCTCTACGTGCGCGAGGGTGTCAACGTCCGCCCGACGCGCTTCGGCGGCACAGGGGTCAACTCGACCGCCCCGTACCACCTGGAGGAGTACCCGTACCGGCTGGAGGCGGGCACCGGCAACGTGCTCGGAATTGCCGGCCTGCACTTCGCCCAGGCCTGGATCGCCGCACGCGGGATGGCCAACATCTACCGCCACGAGATGGAGCTCTTCGGCAGGCTGCAGGCGGGGCTGGCGGCGATCGAAGGCGTGACGCTCCACGGCACGAAAAGCCTGGAGGAGCGCCTGCCGGTTCTCTCCCTGACGGTGGCCGGACGTGACCCCGCCGATGTCGGCATGATGCTGGACGTCGACTACAACATTGCCGCCCGCACCGGCCTCCACTGTGCGCCGCTCATCCACCAACAGATGGGGACCGGGGAGCGGGGCACGGTGCGCCTCTCCGTCGGCCCGATGAACAAGGCGAGCGACGTGGACGCCGCGATCGCGGCGGTGGGCGAGATCGCCGCCGAGGCCCGTCCCGGGAAGGGTTAGCTTAGGCAGCGCTTACGCATCGTGGCGGGCGGGCAAGACGAGAGCGTCGGCCACAATCTCGGCAAGAGTCCTGACCTCTACGCCAAGCTTGTAGTGGCGGTTCAGCTCCATGAGCTGATCGATGCAGTTGTGGCACGGTGAGGCCACCACCTTTGCGCGGGTGGCACGGATCTGCTCGGCCTTGACGCTCCCGGCCTCGATGCGTTTGGCGGTGTGCTCCGAGGCGGCCAGCATCCCGCCGCCACCCCCGCAGCAGAAGTTGTTCTCACGGTTGGGCGTCATTTCCGTAAAGGTGGTCACGGCGTGCCGCAGGAGAACACGCTGCTCCTCGATCACGCCCCCGTTGCGCACGAGGTTGCAAGGGTCGTGCAACGTCACGGGGTCGGCGTTCCGTGTCGGGTCCAAACGGAGGCGGCCGGCGGCCAGGTAGTCGGCCATCACCTCCACGAAGCTCCGCACTGCAAACGGCAGGCGCCGGCCCAGCCACTCCGGGGCCTCCCAGCGCAGGGTACGGTAGCCGTGCCCGCACTCGGCCACCACCAGCTCCTCGACGCCGAGCTCCTCGGCGCGAGTGATCACGCGCAGGGCAATGTCGCGTCCGGCGTCGGCGTCGGCGGCAAAGTAGCCATAGTTGGTGATGTCGAAATCGGTGCTGGAAAGGGTCCAGCTCTCGTCGGCGGCGTGGAAGATCAGCGCGGCCGCCGAGATCGAGAGCGGGAAGAACTTCAGCTCGCGGGGGTTGAGCGCGTAGAGCACGCGCGCGCCGCTCCTGTCCACCGGCATGGAGGCGGTGGGATCGCCCACCGTCACCCGCAGGTCCTCCTCCAGCCACGCGATGGTCTCGCGCACGTCCTGCGCCGTGAGGCTCATGGTGTTGCCCGTCGCCTGGGCGGCCTTGATGTTTCTCGTGATGCCCGTCGGGACCAGGCCCGTCCCGACGAGCAGCGTGCGCGCGAACCGGACGATCGCCGCGGGGTCGAGTCCCACGCTGCAGTTGAGGGCGCACCGCCCGCACAACGTGCAACGCCCGAATGCGACGGCACTGAGCGCCTTGAGCACCTCCTCGTCGACGGACTGCGCGCCCACGAGGCTTGGCGCCACACGCCCCAGCAACGTATGGTAGCGGCGGTAAAGGCTCGCCACCCCCTCCACCTTTTGGGCGGGCATGGACTCCACCTGCCCATCCGCCAGGAAGACGTGGCAGGTGTCGGCGCACAGGCCGCAGCGCACGCAGGAGTTGAGGAACGCCGCGGTGCGCTCGTCCAGGCCGCTGCGTAGCAGCTCGATGGCGCGCTCCACGGCACCCGGCTCGAGAGGGCAAGTCGCTTCAGCCACGGGGACTAAGCCCATGACGTGCGGGGCGTACCCCGCGCCTCCCGAAGTACGCTCCCCAGTACCGGCGGCTGGTGAACAGGAAGAGCATGTGGCGCAGCTTGCCGAGCGGTGCGTAGAGAACGAGCAGCGCACCGGTGATCTGGAAGAACGGCACGAGGCCCCGCTTCAAGGACGCCGCGAGGGCAGCGGCCACCATCACATCCACCAGCACGTTTGCCAGCAGGTCCTCGGGTACGCTGATAGCCCGGAGCTTCGCGTCGCTCAGGCGTTTCACCAGGAGGGCCAGACCGCAGGCGAGCCCGACGGCGAACAGAGCGGCCCCTCCCGCGTCGACCGCCGGGGGCATGGGCACCGGCAGGAGGGTGATCAGCAGCCGTGCAAGGGCCGCGAAGATCGACAGGTGGTAGACGATGCCAGCGAGGTAGCTGGGCAGGTGGCGCGAGGCGCTCTCCTTGGCGCCGGGCGCAAAGGCCGTTGTGAAGGCGTAGAGGACGCCAGCGGCTGCGCTGCCCCGCGGCGGCGCCAGCGGGGCCGGTGACCTGAACGCGGCCAGGCGCATCCGCTGGACCGCGAAGCTTGCCACGGCCACGGCCAGCGCAAGCGCAAGAGCAACGGCGCTGAAGCTCATCGGGTTTCCAGGTGCCTCAAACGCAACCCTCGGGTTTGGGCAGGCCGGCAACCTTGCACGCCCCCTTGGCGGGGCCGGACGGGAAGAGCCTGTAGATCGTCTTCAGGCTCAGGCCCGTCTTCTGGCAGAGCAGCCGGACCATCGGTGCGTTCCCTTGCTCCAGGTAGTACTGCCGGATCATGTGCACCACCGCCCAGTGCTCTTCCGTCATTTCGGTGATGCCCTCGGTGGTGGCGAACAGCTTCGCCACCTCATCGTTCCAGAGCTCCGGCTGCTGCAGGAACCCCTCTTCGTCCACGGCAAAGGTGCGGCCCTCGATAGCGAGATCGGGCATTTTCCCCTCGAAGCTGCGAGCGCAGCGCCGTAAGCCTACCTATCCGGTACTCCTGTTGCAAGGTTGTCCTCGAGAGTCTGAGACCTGGTTGAAATACCAACCACCCACAACTGGGCGGATGGCACCGAGCCGCCACCGCCCGGCTTCGTCGCAGACTTCGAGCTGCTGTTGGCATGCCCGGGTCCCCGCGGTGCGCGGACGCCGCTTCCTGCCCCTTTAGGCACGGGGACAGGCCGAGCCTTAACCGGCCGTCGGGCAGCAGCGGATGGGATGGCGCGGTTTCTTTGTGGTGGACGGTTCCGAATCTGGGACGACTACCCGGCCTCGAGCCGGAACTCCATCACGTCGAACCAGCTCCCGTGGCCGGCGATCGAGTCGATCTCGGCCTGGACGATGGCGAGGTGGGCCAGCTCGATCTCGAGGAAGCGCGCGAAGAGATCGCGCTCGGCGGGGGGGAGGGTGTCCACGAGCTGCCGGTAGAAGCCGCTCGTCTGCCTCTCGAGGTCGAGGGCCGTCTTGAGCAGCTCCATCTCGCTCTTGACGGCGATTGTGCCGTGGGGCGCCTTCTCCACCCTGGCTTTCGCCTTCTCGACCCAGTCCAGGGTGGGCAGGATCGTGGCGAGCTCGGGGGTCGTGACCTTGCCGTTCTTGTGCCACTCTTCAAGACGGCTCCCCAGGTAGGCCACGTGCCCCTGCTCCTCCTTGGCGAGGGTGGCGAAGACCTTCTTGCCCTGCGGGTCCAGGATCTGCTCCGCGCCCTTGGCGTAGTGGTCGCGCACCTTGTGCTCGTACCTGATCGCCGTCGTGAGGGCCTCTTTCAGGGTCATCGCGTCCTCCGGGCCCGGCCCACCACCCCCCCAGGCCGGTGCAAGGATACCCGAATCTCGTGCGTATTTGGCCATCCCGCCGCACCGGCCGAGGCCCGGGCACGGGCAATGGCCCGGTACTCCTTGCGCATCTCGAGGTTGAGCTTGAGCAGAATGGCCGTCATGGTCGGGTCCGATGCGAGCGAACGGCGGAGGATCTGGCGGAGCGAGACCAGCCGCCGGTAAAGGTCCAGGAACTCCTCCTCGGCCTGCTGCGGCGGCATGTGCCTCGGCACGAAGAAGCAGTGGCTGCTGGCCGCCGCGTAGTAGGCGCCGTTTCGCAGGAACTCCTCCTCCTCACGGACGAGCAGGCGCCGCTCGCGGTCGAGGGTGTCGAAAACCTCGGTGCCCGGGGCGGGCAGCAGCAGGTTGAGCACGGGCAGCGCAATGCGGGTCCGCTGAACGAAATCGTACAGCGCATCGAACGTCGCCGGGGTGTCCCCGTCGAGGGCGAGCACGAAGTAGCCGCCAGCGGCGATCCCCGCGTCGCGGATGCGGCGCAGCCTCTCCTCGTGCCGCGCCGCGGCGTAACCCTTCCGGCACCAGTCGAGGCTTTCCTGGCTCAGCGACTCGATGCCGAGAAGGAGGAACCGGCACCCCGCCTCCCTGAGCGCACGCAGCAGCTCCGGATCGTCCCCGATGTCGAGGGTGGCCTGCGCGGCCCAGCGCAGGCCCAACCGCTCGGCCGCGATGCGGCGGGCGAGCCTGAGGAGGTACTCCCGGTTGTTGAAGAGGTTCGCATCCACAAAACAGGCGGTGCGCGATCGCTCCCGGATCGTACGGAGATCGGTCAGGACGTCGTCCAGCCTGCGCAGCCGGTACCGGCCACGATACAGCGCCGCCGTGCAGCAGAACGTGCAGGTGCGGCGGCACCCGACGCTGGTCAGGGCGGGCATGAAGGAGATGCCGAGTCCGTCGAGGACGGAGTAGTCGAACGGGAAGTCGATGCGGACCCCACAGCGGTACTCCGGTGCGAGGCGGTCGGCCGCCGCGTCGTCAAGGATGCGGCTCATCTCGTGCGGGCCCGGGTGCCCCTGGATGAGGGCGTCGCACTTCGGCAGCACGCGGTCCCTGCTGAAGCACGCCTGCGGCCCCCCGAAGAGGACCTTTTTCCCGCGCCTCCTGAACTCCTCCGCGATCTCGAGGCCGTGCAGGAGGTCGTACCCCATGGAGGAGATACCGACCACCGAGGCGTCGGAGTCGTAGTCGACGTCCCGGAAGTACTCGATGCAGAAGTGCTTTTCCCATTCCGGCGGGATCGTCGAGGAGAGCGCGGACAGCGCCAGGGAGGTGTAGATGACGCTCCGCCCCCTGTGCAGCTCCCCGCTCGCGTTCCGGGTCGTTGGCTGGATGAGGTAGATGCTCTTTCGCACGGTGCTTGCGCCGCCTACTCGGCCTCACCAGGCCGCGGCCGGCGCTCCCAGCAGGGTCCCGTCGGCGCCGAGGCGGTGCCGGTAGCTCAGGTTCAGCGGAAGCATAGCCGCCGTGATCGTGGAGGGGGCGAGGTAGCGCACCGCCCGGAGTACGCGGGAGGCGACGGAGCGGCGGGAGTAGAACCGCGAGAGGACCCAGTCGTGGCCGTCGCGGAGCTTCTCGGGGCTCATGTTCCTCGGCTCGAAGACGACGTGGCGGAAGTCGTAGTGGGCCCAGTCGCGGTCGGTGATCCGCCCGTCCCTTTCGAACGAATCGAAGAGAGGCGTGCCCGGGAACGGCGTCAGGATCGTGGCCTGCAGCGCGTCCACCCGCGCCTCGTGCAGGAACTCCAGGGTACGCGGGAACGTCTCGCGTGTGTCGGCGTCGTTGCCGAACACAATCCCCGCGATCACGCCGATTCCCGTCGCGTGGAGCTTCGCGATCGCCCGGCTGTAGTCGCCGGCACGGTTGGCGGTCTTTCGCCAGGCCTTGAGGTTCTCGTCCGAGATGGACTCCAGCCCGATGAACAGACCGCGGCAGCCGCTTGCGTACGCCAGGCGAAGTAGCTCGTCGTCGTCCGCGATGCCGATGCCGCACTGGGAAAACCACCGCTTCCGGAGCGGGACCATCCGCGCGAAGAGCTCCTTCGCGTACGCCACGTCCGCGGTGATGTTGTCGTCCATGAAGAGGAGAAGCCTCCGCAGCGGCCGCAGCTCCTCGATGACCTGGTCAACGGGGCGGGCCCGGAAACGGTGCTCGAAGAACGGCGCGATCGAGCAGAACGTGCACTGGCTGGAGCATCCCCGCGTCGCCTGGACGGCGTCGGCCGGCGCGTACGCCGAGGCCCTGAGGAGCCTCCGGTCGGGTGCGCGCAGCCGCCCGAGATCGGCGAGGCCGTTCCGGTAGAAGGGCCTGAGTCGGCCCGCCGAGAGGTCGGCGATCATCTGCGGCGCGTTGGCCTCCGCCTCGCCGATGCAGACCGCATCGGCGTGCGTTTTCGCCTCCTGCGGCATGAACGTCGGATGGTAGCCCCCGACGATCACCGGCGTGCCTCTCGAGCGGAATGCGTCGGCGATCTCGTACGCGCGGGGGGCGTTGAACGTCATGAACGAGAGGCCGACTAGGTCGGCGTCGACCCCGAGGTCGACCGGCTCGACCTCCTCGTCCACGATGCGCGTCTCCACGTTGGGCGGCATCGCGGCCGCGACGGAGAGGCTCGACAGCATCGAGAACCGGAAGACGCGAGTCTTGTGGCCGGGGGACCCACCTGGGCCGACCCGCCACTCCGGCGCCGTCGGGTTGATGAGGACAAGCCTCACCTGGCGATCTCGACTCGGGACAGTCACTTGCGCGGTCACCCGCGGCGAGGATACCACCGGACGCACCGCGGCCCGGCGGGATTGCCGGGCCGCGGTGCAAGAAGGAGGAAGGAGGATCAGGCTCACCCCTGGATACGGAAGCGCCGCGGCACCTGTTTACCAGACCTGCTTCCGGCCAAGCATCTCCGCCGGGCCGGCGGCGTGGAACGTGGTGTTTCGCCAACGACTTATCCTGGCGACCCCGAGCCCCGCGCCCCGAGCCCTGTGTTAACGTTCCCGGCCGTGCCGGAGCTGCCCGAAGTCGAGACCGTCCGCCGCTCGCTCGCTCCCCACCTGGTGGGACACCGGGTGGTGGAGGTGAAGGCGCGCCGGATCAAGCTGCGCGAGGGGATCGAGCCGTCCTCCTGGCGGCAGCGCTTCGAGGGGGTGCGAATCGAGTCGCTCGAGCGCCGTGGCAAGTACCTGCTGGCTCGGGCCGACGGCGCGGTCGGTCTGTTCCACCTCGGAATGTCGGGGCGACTGGTGCTGCGCAGGCCGGAGGAGGCGCGGGAGCCGCACACGCACCTGGTGCTGCGCATGGACCACGGCCTGGAGGTACGCCTCGTGGACCCGCGCCGCTTCGGGGTTGCGGTGGCGCTGCTGCCCGAGGAGCTGGAGCGCCACAGGGGTCTGGCCGGGCTCGGCCCGGATCCACTGGACGAGGGGGCAGGCGAAGCTCTTCGCCGGGCGGCCGCGGGCTCCCGGGCGCCGATCCGCAGCATCCTGCTGGATCAGACGGTTCTGGCCGGCCTCGGGAACATCTACGCCAACGAGGCGCTGGCCCGCGTCGGGATCTCCCCGCTGCGCCGGGGGCGCGCGATCTCGGCGTCGCGCCTGGAGGCCCTCGCCGGGGCGATCCGGGAGGTGCTGGAGGAGGCGCTGGAGGCCGGGGGCACCACCCTGAGGGACGGGGGTTTCGTGAACGCAGTCGGGGACGGCGGGTACTTCGCGGTGAGGCTCCTCGTGTATGGGCGGGAAGGGGAGGCGTGCCTGGCCTGCGGGGCCCCGATCAGGCGCCGCGTGCTGACCGGGCGTTCGGCGTTCTACTGCCGCAACTGCCAGCGCTGAGGGGCGCGAGCGGGCCAGGCGCAGCCGACGCTGCCGGAGAGCGGTTCATCAACCCGGTGCACCCTGGAGGTGGCGTGTATCATTCGCGGGTCCGTGGGGGGGTCTCTCGATGGCCGCGTCTCGAACAGGCGATTGGTTCGTGCGCCGTGCATCCTGGCCGGTGGAGCTCCGCCGGGGCGCATTCTGGGCGGCCGTTTCCGGGATGGCGGTAGTGGCGTTCGTTCTGGTTGCCCCCGGACGCTGGTTCTTCCTGCCGGACGGCGTGGAGCCGGTGCTCAACACGGTCCGCACCGCCACCCGGCTGACCGTGGCGGGAGCCGTACTCCTGGTCTCGAGATCGGGTCGGACTCCGGCGAGCGCCCTCCCCGCTTCTTCACCGCTGACGTAGAAACCCAAAGAGCTGAAATCGGCAAAGCCCGGCCAGCGCCGGGCGAGCTCCATTCTTTGCCCCCGACAAAAAACGGCCGCCGGATCGGCGGCCGGTTTCGAGCAAATCGGAATGAGTACGGATCAGCGGAGGACGTTGCTACTTGTTCCTTCGGGTGTCTGCCGCAGTCAGCGGGTGTTGACAGCAAGCCGAGCAGAACCGATACTTAGAGACGTGAGAAGACGCGCGACCGTCTATAGGATTCTCGTTCAAGAGGTGACCTGGCTGTGACCCCGCTTTTCGGGTCACAGGATGATGGGAGGCTGTCATGGCGGTGAGGCTCACGAAGAAGGTAGTCGAGAAGGTGGCCGTGCCACCAACCGGCAAGCGCACTGTGCTCTGGGATTCGCGCGTGCCTGGCTTTGGGCTCCGGGTGACCGACCGCGGCGTCAAGACCTTCTTCATCGTGTTCGGTCCCGAGAATCGGCGCCGACGCATGCGCGTGGGTAATCCGTTCCCGGCGACGACCGTGGAGACGGCGCGCGGCCTCGCGAAAACGGCACTCGACCTCTACGCCAAGGGTATCGACCCACTGGACGCGCGGAAGGAACGGCGAGGCATGCCGACGTGGCGCGCCTGGGTCGAGACGTACTTGACCGACGTGGCGAGCGCGAAGAAAAGCGAGCGCGACGACAAGAGGTACCTGAAGCTGGCGGTCGAGCGGTGGGGGCGCAAATCGCTCGACGCCATCACCACTGCGGACGTGGAAAAGGTGTTCCGCACGATCGCAGCGGGCGGACACAAGACGGCGGCGAATCGTTGGCTTTCCAGCGTCCGCGCCAGCTTGCAGCACGCCTGGCGCCTGGACAAGATCCCAAGCAATCCGGCCATGAAGGTCAAGCCGCTGCCGGAGCCGGACCCGCGCCACCGCATACTGACCGATGACGAATTCAAGGCGCTAGTGAAGGCGGTCGCCGAGTTGCCCGACCCGTGGGCGCGCGGCGCTCTCACCATTTTGATCGAGACCGGCTGCCGAGTGTCGGAGATCCTCAGGGCGAAGTGGGAGGATGTTGACGCCTCGACGATGGTGTGGCGCATTCCCCGCCCGAAGAGCGGCAAGCCGGAGACGCTGCCGTTGGCGCCGTCCACCGTCGAGGTGATCCGTGCTCTGCCTCGCAAGTTGGGCAACCCCTACCTGATCCCTGGCCGAAAGCAAGGCGAGCATCGCGCAGAGCTCAGGGACGCATGGGAGACGGTCCGCACGTCCGCCAAGCTGGTCAACGTGCGGTTGCACGACATTCGCAAGACGTTTGGCTACCACGTCGCAAAGGCCGCCGGTCTCGCCACCGCAAGCCGGTTGCTGCGACACAGCGACGTGAGAGTGACCGAGCGCCACTATGCGCGGCTCGAAACCGACGACCTCCGGCTTGGACTGGCGAAGCGCGCCGACTTGCTCACGTTCCCGACAAAGGGCAAGAAGAAGGTTGGTGCATGATGCCGCGCCGGACCAAAGTGGGGAAGGGAGTATCTACCACGCAGGGAACGGAAGACGATCTGTTGATTCGGATGCCGGACCACTATACCGATATCACCCAAGCAGTCGCCCACCGCCGAGCGGCCGCGGAGAAGGTGATGCACCAAGAGGGCTACAACGCCGGAGGACCAGAGAACAACTGGACACCCAGCCCGGAAGGACGGGAATTGACAGACTACGCGAAGAGCATGCGGAAGTTGGGTGCTGCACTGAGCCAACTGCTCCCTTCAGTTTTGTGGAGCCCTCGCAATGTTCCAATCCGGGTCGCGGCGGCAACTGGCGTGATACGCCACGGTGTTGAACTGCTCGGGCATCGCTCTCAAGGTCTCCACGAGGTCGCTCTTCTCGACGCCCTACTCCTGGGCGAGGCATGGGTAAGGATGAACATGGCGGAGCTTCTGCCCAAATTCAAGGCAGCGAGGAAAGCCGTTAGAGACTCGGCGCGAAAGAAGGCGGTGAAGCGGCACGGCGGCGAGGCCGGCCTCCTCAACCGTCAGGACCGCGACGGAGTCATTGAGAAGATGTTCGCATTCCTTCGGGAGAAGCACCCCACATGGTCCGTGAGTAAGTGTGCCGAGGCGATCAGCCCGCATTTGGCCGACGGCGGCTGGTTCGGCAGGAATGGCGCTTTGCTCTCTGTCCGCGCCATACTGGACATCCACAAACGCAATCGTGAGGTTCCTACCAACTGAGACCAATCTCACACCGCGCATATACACAGCACATGCGCGTAACTCTTTACAACCACACAGCTTATGTGCTTGAATGTCTTTCGGAACCAGCGCGCGTCGCGCCGTTGCGCTGGCGGGAGACAAAAATGTCATGGCTCGAGGATAGCGAGGGGCAAGTCGAATATCTCGGGACGACAAGGGCCGCGCAGTGGCTGGCGGACCTCGGGTTCCGCGTCTCACCAGCGACCCTCCGGCAGTGGCGCTGGAAAGGGTGCGGCCCCCGATTCCACAAGCTCACAGACGGCGGCGAAGCCTACTATCTCATCGCGGACCTGCAGGGTTACGTGGAGAGTAGGGTCTACTACAACACTGGCGAATTGGCCGTCGGGGCGGGAGTGTGACCCGCGCGCCATTGACCTCGTCAAACCCCGGTTCGGGCAACTACGGAGGGCGGTGACATGGTGCTCCCCGACGAGGTCACGCTCACCTCAACGCAACTTCGAATGCTGGTTGGAGGTCGATGACTCATGCCACAGCCCTTTGCTCTGCAGACTCCGATTCCCGGTTCTCCAGGGTATTTCGCACCCGGGGAACTTTCCCCTGAGCAACTCAACGCATACCTCCGCCGCTTGTACTCTGGTGGGGGGTTTGGAGGAGAGTACAAGCCCGCTGGCGGGATAGGCGAGACTGGTCCGGAAATTCCAGGGCCTATCGGCCCCGGTGCGTACGCTGCGACCCTTGCACTCGTCAAATCTCCGTCGCGGATTCGTACCGCGGATCAGGCCCAGATGCAGGACTATGGCTTCTCGGGCGTTCCTCAGACTCCAGCGCAGTACGAACAATTGCACCCCGCGGCTGTCAATGACCTCCCATCAGAGATCGCCGACCGCGCCCGGTTTATGGCCGAGTTTCAAGGACTCCAGCGGGCCGGTATCGAGGAGGCCAAGGTCAACATTCTCGACAAGCAGGCCGAAGCCGCTATGAAGCGCGCGGACAACGACGCCCGCTTGATCACCCTCTACGAGAAGAATCCGGGTCTCGCGTCCAAGACGGGTCAAGGAGCAATGGCCTTCAACCCGTTCTTTGCGCGACTCGCGGCCGGAGGTGACGAGGGTGACGTGGAGGGGGCAGGGATGCCAGCACCTCCGGCTCCCGACTACTCGGCACCTGCTCCTCAGCCCGCCCCCGTCTCTTCGCGGCCGTTCAATCTTATGCCCGCGCACGGGACGCCAGCGGCGGCGGAGCGTGTGAGGATCTCTCCTGACACGTGGCCTGTGGGCCAGATCCTCAGACGTCGGGAGGACGGAAGCTACATCAAGAAAGTAGGGCCGGACGAGTGGCGGCGAATCTAACAGTGGACGGCGCGGGCTTGACGGCTCTGCGCGACCGCCCCCCCCCTGAAAAAGAGGGACGCCCTCGGAGTGGGGGGCGTCGGTCAGCGGAACGAAACCTTCAAACCCACGTTACACCTCGGAAGCGCTCAGCGCAAGCCCTACGACGCGGCCTCGTGCCCATCGGAGCACTGCTTGCCGCCGATCCGCTCGTGCGCGAGGCGCTGCGGCGGCGGCGACTCAGCGACATGAAGGCGGCCGCATGACCCCGAGCGGGACAGCCGCAGACTTCGCCCTCGAATACCATCGCCGCGGCTTCGTGCCGCTGTTCTACCAGGAGGGCACCAAGGGACCCACCGAGCCGGGATGGCCCGAGCGCCGATACTCCCCTGAGGAACTCGCACAGGCGGGAGGGCACAACGTCGGGCTCTTGACCGGCTCAGCGTCTGGCGGGCTCACTGACGTTGACCTGGACTGTCCCGAGGCTCTGGCACTCGCGCCTTACTTCCTGCCCGAGACCGGGATGCTCTTCGGGCGGCGATCAAAGCCGAACTCTCATCGCATGTACACGTCCGCGCCGGTCCCGCGCTCTGCCGTGTTCAAGGACCTGGCCGGAGAGATGCTCGTAGAACTCCGCACCGACCGTCACCAGACAATGGCACCTCCGTCGCGCCATCCCTGCGGCGAGCTGGTGCAGTGGGATTGCTTCGAAGACCCGGCCAAGGTGCAGGGGAGCACCCTCGAAACGTCCGTGCGCGAGCTGGCGGGTGCCTGCATCCTCGCCCGGCACTGGCCCGCTCAAGGGAGCCGACAGAATGCGGCGCTCGCTCTTGCAGGGGGACTCCTGCGCGCCGGGTGGGCGACGGAGCGCGCGGGATGGTTCGTCTTGCGCGTGGCCTCCGCTGCAGGCGACGAAGAAGCGGAGAAGCGCGGCGACGCCGCCGAGCACACAGCCCGCAAGCTGCAGGCGGGCGAGGCCACTACAGGGTGGCGCTCCCTGGTGGAGTTCATGGGCGCGGAGGTGGTGTCCAAGGTCTGTGAGTGGATCGGTGCGTCCGCAGAGACAGACGAGGTCACGTCGTTTGAGCAGGCCGTCTCTCGGGAAGCTTTCACTATTCGGGCGAGGGCAGAGGCACACCGCCGGGTCGCTGCCGAGAGCGCCTTGCGGCGTCCGTTCGACGCTGCACTCCTCGCGGACTCCAAAGTCGAGCCGGTGCGCTGGCGCGTCGAGGGACTGCTCCCGAAGCGCGGCCGGCTGCTGCTCGCCGCACAGCGGAAAGCCGGGAAGACCACGGAAGAGCTGAATCTCGCCCGGGACCTGATCCGAGGCGAAGATCATCTCGGCCATTTTCACGTCGAAGCAATCACGGGGCGCGCCGCCCTTTTGAATTTCGAGGTGTCAGGCTCCC
The DNA here is from genome assembly GCA_041494245.1 of Thermoanaerobaculaceae bacterium. Taxonomy (GTDB): domain Bacteria; phylum Acidobacteriota; class Thermoanaerobaculia; order Thermoanaerobaculales; family Thermoanaerobaculaceae; genus RBG-13-68-16. The sequence continues at coordinate 134,434 of JBGQAK010000010.1, read as the reverse complement.
AAATCTGCCCGTGGGCCCGTGAGGTCGGCATTCCGGGAGACCGCCTCCTGATGGTTCATCTCCGCGGGTGCAGCAATCCGTTTGCCGACCCGAACGACACCGCGAGACTCGCCGAGCTGATGCACCAGTACAACGTCGAGGTGATCTTTGTGGACCCATTCGGCCGGGCGTACTCCGGCACGAATCAGAATGACGCCGGTGAGGTTGGAGCATGGCTGGCGGACCTGGATCGCTTTGTCGAGGCCGCCGGGGCCTCCGAACTCATCCTCACCACACACGCGGGATGGGATGGCGAACGTGCCCGGGGAAGCTCCGCACTGGAGGACTGGGCCGACGCCGTCGCCTACATCGTCCGCGACAAGGAAGACGACCGACTACGGTACTTCCGCGCATTTGGCCGCGATGTCGAGATCGAGGAAGACCGCCTCAACTTCGACCCGGCCACGCGCCGACTCACACTTGCTGGAACCGGCAACCGAGCGACCGCACGCACGCAGCACCGGGTGGAAGAGCTGATCGCCGGCGTCGTTGAGGCCGTCACCAGGGACCCGGGGGCCACGACCAATCGGCTGGAGGCGCTGCTACGGGACGCGGGGCTGGGACTCCAGCGTGGCGATGCGGGGCGCGCCGCTCGGGCGGCCGTTGAGGCGGGACAGATCGTCCGCGTTCCGGGGGCACGGAATAGCTTCAGGCACTACTTGGTGGGTCACGAGGGGGAGTCTTCCCGAGTAGTCCCGACTCTTCCCGCCGGGAGTGCAGGAGTAGTCCCGACCCCTCCCTATAGGGGGAGGACTACTGCGGTACTACTCGGACAGGCAGTACTCCCGGGAATACTCGACTCCAGCCAACCCGACACCGACCGCGAACCCGGCGACAACGATGCGGAGGTTCTGTGACCGCCCCCGACCTACTCGCGGAGTTGGACCGTCGGGGGGTGACCGTTCGCGTGGTGGGCGATTCCCTTCACCTGAGGCCGTCGGCCGCGCTTGACGAGCCTTTGCGCACTGAGGCCCGCCGACTCAAGCCCGAGCTGCTGCGCTTGCTTGCTCCTGGTGTCTCGGCCCCCGCCGAGTGCCCCCGGTGCGGCGAGCCGACTGCACCGTACCTCCTCATCCGACCCGACGGGGCCGGTGCCGTGGTGTGCGCTCGTGGGCACTGGACGCCAGCACGCCGAGAGGCGGCGTCGTGAGCGACGGCGCGAAGATCCTGCACGAGTTCAAGCGTAACGCCGAGGAGACGCTGCGCATTTCGCTTTCGACGTTCAAGGGGCGGACGTTCGTTGATATCCGTCTGCACTACCAGGACGCTGGTGGCGAACTGCGACCCAGCCGGAAAGGCGTCACGGTCACACCCGAGTTGTGGGACAAGTTCAAAAAGGCGATCGCTGCGGCGGAGGTGGAGCTGCAGGCGCGCAGCCTATGGTACCCGGAGGCGGCAGCATGACGGTCCGCCCATTCGCCGAGCTCCTCGAGGATGGCCGGCTGGCGATCCGCGCCCCAAAGTGTGTGCTCGTGCTCAGTGCCGAGGAGATTGCTCGCCTAGTGGTGCTGGACGTCTCGATGTGGGCTCGCGCGCTGCGTCGCGGGAAGGCGTTTCTGCGTGCCGAGGCTGCCAAGCGGCGTACTAGGCCTAGGGATGCGTGATGGGCACACATCGACCAGCAGTTCACTCCTTCCCTCATTTTGCTATGTTTTTTCACTCATCTGTATACACTTCGCATCTATCTGATCAGTTCTGGTTCTGGGTCTGTGCTTGGGTGTTGCACGGCATCGACGGCGTCTACACCCAGTGCCACAGGTGCTAACGGAGGTCCGCCATGACTAACAAAGTCCTGACGCTCCTGGAGATGAATCAGGAGCTGGCTCACACTAAGGCGGCGCTTTCGAAGGAGCAGCAGAAGGTCGCCGAACTCAAGGTTGAGCTGGTCAAAGCAATGCCCGCCGAACTAGCAGCACCAGTGCCGGGCGAGACCGACGAACAGGGGTATACCTACTATCTGCCGCCCGATGGCACCCTGTCTCCGGATCAGCTTTGCCTCTGGGCCAACGATTTGATGATCCGCGAGGCGAGGGCCAGGGATCTTGCGGCCCAACTCAGTGCGTGGTTTCTCGACATGGGCAGGTGGCATGAGTCCCTCGATGCACTGGCGAAGTCCCTCGACGAATACCGAAAGTCCCTCGATGAAGGGGCAGCGAAAATCGCCTACGAACTGCAGCAGGTCACCGACCCTCCCACCCTGCATTAGGACGGCGGGTTGGGAGTGGGTCAGTTTCAAGAATGGGCATGTGCGATGATTACTGATGACACTCCCAGGCTCGCCGCGCATCGTGTCGTGCAACTCGCCCGAGCGGCGCATAGTTTCGACTCGAAAGCGAGGATGTTGGCTGTGCTGGACTACGTAGCCTACATTGACGACTCGGGGACAGACCGTGGGCAGAAGGTTGTGGCCTTCGCGGGTTTCCTATCTACCGCGCGCGAGTGGGCCAGGTTTGCAAACGAATGGGCCAAAGCTCTGGCTCAGCCGCCCGCTATTCGGTGTCTCTGCACAGCTGACTTGCTTGGCGGATATGGAGAGTTCAAAGGTTGGTCATGGCCGGATAAGAAGAAGAAACTCGATGCGCTGGTGAAGGTCATCTGCCGGCGAAGCATATTCACATTCGGCAGAGCAATCTACTACGAAGACTACGAGGCTGCGATCCAGACTGTCGGAGAGCTTCCTCTTGATGGCTGTATTGGCCTTTGCTTTCTGGTCTGTTGTGCTGCTGCCGTAGACATGCTGCCCAAGAGTCTAGACAGGAGAGAGCGAATCGGATTCGTGATTGATCGCGGTGAATCAGGTATCCCAGACACACAAGCAAGACTTCTGGACGCTTTCAAGTACCTTGGCAAGTTGGCATTAATCCCGGAGCGCATTGGCTCCATCTCGTTCGACGATAAGACCGTCCAGGTGCCGCTCCAAGCGGCCGATCTGATCGCTCACCATACCTTTGAGGTCGTACGAGACCAGGCAAGATCTCTGCGGCCCGACAGAGGCTTCATGAGGCCAATCATTGAAAAGGGCAACTACAACGTGGCACGGGTCATACGCCAAGCAATTGAAACGACGCTTCGGCAGGCGATGAGCTGTTCGGTGGCTACGGTCATGTCGAGTCCTTGAGGTTCCTAACTTTCGCGGTCTCGGCGGCGTTCTTCCTCTTGGCTTCGATACCAGCGGAGTTCGTCATGGTCCGCGACAACGGTTCGCAGTACCAGCAGTCCCCACGAACCCGCAACCGCAGCGAGAAGGAAGGCAAGCAGCACAGGAACGAGGCCCTGGCCGGTGTCTAGCGTATGGAAGGCCATTTTCAGGAGAGAGAAGAATCCACCAAGCAGGAAGAGGTATAGACCCCAAGCGGTACAGCCCCACTTTGTCTCGTCGGTCATCGGTTCCAGACTCTAGCACCTGCAAAGCTGAGATCCTCCGCGCTAGACTGGCTGCCCGGCGGGTGCGGCTCTACTTCGACCGGGGGATGATGGTTAGTCCTCGCCGCGGCCCGATCCAAGCGCTTCACACTGTAAAGTCCTTCACACTGTAAAGCGCGTCACGCTCGCACGCCGGTCAGCGAGCAGCTTGTTGAGGTTGGGCTGGAAGCTGAAGCGAAAGCGGTTCTTCTCGGCGACGAGGGCGAACCCCGCGTCACCACCGAGCTGGTAGGCGATCTCGTCCCACGGCGTCCGGCGCAGCGGCGTGCCGTCGCTCCCACCGCGGCCGGTGAGGGAGTCGAACTCTGTGCCGACGAACACCGCGGTTGCACCAGCTGGCACAGCCGAGACCCCGGCGTCCGCTAGGATGCTCTCGACACCCTTCCAGCGTTTCGCCTTCTGCCCACCCTGAGCGAGGTGGTACAGCAGCGTCAGGGCGTGGGTCTTGCCTCCGCCGAACTGGGTCGAGAGGTTGAACACTGCCGACGTCTCGACCTTTACGCCGTTGAGCCGTCGTACCACCTGGACGGCGAGGTCGCGCAGGTTCTTCGTGAGGAACGTGCGCTCGAAGAACTCGGCGGGGTTCTGATAGACCGCCGGGGCGCGGCCGTCACGGACGTGATCGAGGTGGACGGCGAACTCGGAGGCGTCGCACGGGCGCCCTTCGCGGAGATCCTCACGGGGTGTAACGATCTTGTACCAGGGCCTTAGAGGCATACGGTCTCCAACTCTTTCATTACCAATAGCCTAGGCTATTGACATACACAGAGACAAAGCGCAGAATGCCTTTGATGCTTGGGCAACCAAGCAGCGACTCCCCGCCTCATGGCGTGGGACATGGCCTCTGGTCCCGTGAGCCCGTTAATCACGGGGCTTTTCATTTTGACCTCCAGATTCTCCTGCCTTGCCCCGCATAGCGAGACAGCTCCTGATGCAGGGCAGGGTACGCTGTTTCAAAGCGATAGCCGCCATCGCGTCGAGCAACGAGCCAGACGACGTAGCTTTCGCTGAGGATCGCATATTCTCGCCGCTCACCACGCCCGGCCTGTCGTGCAGAGACCTCCCAACACGCCGACCCGGCAACATTGCCAGCAATCACCTCCTTGATCCACAAGATGCGTTCGACTCGCTCGGGTGCGATGCGGTCCTTCCGCTGCGGGTGGCCCGCACGATCGGTGGAAGTGAAGAACACATGTTCAAACTTGTCGGGATAGAAGATGACGTCTTGTCCGTCATGCGTAGGCAGCATTCGGGGTCGCCCATCCAGCAAGTAGTGCGTTGCGTACATTTCCCGGCCAACGTGCTCGACCTCGGCAGGGGACAAACCCCTGAGGTCAAGGAGCAACGCGTGCAGATCAGCCGGGTCGAGTGTCACGCGAGGTCGATCCTGAAGATGTTCACCTTGCAGCGCCCTGGACCAGCGTTGGGAACGCGAAGGCTGTGCCGATTGTCCTTCCGGGCAATGTGGTGGGCGAGAGACTCCTTTGCGCTACCATCTCGGAGGCCGCACCACGTAGCCGCTACCGCACCGGTCAGTACATCGGCCAATTGTGCAAGCGGCGACTGCGCGGAGTCGATCACCGTAAGGTCGGTAATCCAGGCCTGGCCACGCAGCTTTCGCTCGAGAAACATCCTCAAAGTCGCATACCGGTCGGCGCCTTTGTTCTTCTTGAAGTCGAGAAGAATTAGGTACTCGTTGCTCGGCTCCAGCCATTTGACGAGCATCTCGTAGTAGAACTTGTAGAACCCCAGTTCGCGATCGCCGCCGTGGTATTGCGCAGCGTCTACCTTCCCGTGTTCAACGACTATCACGCGGAAGAGCAGATCGTCACGGTCAAAGAAGAAGTCCACCACTTTCTTGTAGGACTCCAGCTTCGAAGCGCTCGTCTTGCTCCATTTGATCTCGCTCCGCAACCCGTTAGCTTCGAGCAGCCGCCGCAGCTCGACGTTGAGCGTGTACTTCTTCTCACGGGGCACCCACAGGCTTCCGATCGCCATGAAACGATCACCGGACGCATGCTCGTGGCGGCTTTCGTCGCAGTAGACAACGTATTGCGCCACTAGAACCCTAGACCTTTCTTTCGGGCGAGGAGCACAAGACCGAAAAGAATCTTGTTGGTCATGGCGGATCTCCGCTAGCAACTGTGGCACTGGGTGTAGGTGGTGTCAACGCCGCTCGGGCCACCAATCCGGTTCGGCTTTTTTCAGAATCCCCCTTCGACGATTACCAGGCGGCTAATTCGACAACTGATCCCGGATCTCGATCCCGGTATTCGGAAGGCCGTCAGGGTGCTACTGGAGCACCAGATCGAGACATTCGAGTCCTGCGAGGGCGGTCCAGGGCACGCTTTCCCGGAGCCGACAGTCAGGTTCTACGGCACACCAGAGGCGGGCTGGCGCGCTGTTGCTGCTTGTCTCGCCAATGGGCTCCCTGTCTCTTGCTTGCGGAGAGCGTGGTACATCCTCGATTCGAACGAGCCCACCGGCCCGAACTGGGAGATCACCTTTCGTGAACGAGTCTACTAGCCTAGCCGAGCTTGATGCACTCTTTGCAGCGATCTTTGCCACCGTTGCCTTTTTCACGATGCCATTGTTTGATGTCCTTCCCATACTGGCAGTCGTCGTGATCGTGGAACACGTTCCTATGCGATGGCGGGTACTCCGTCGAGCTTGTGTGATACGGATCGACCTTAGCCATATTGTCCCTCCTGTACTGATGAGGGAAGTCTACACCCCAAACGGGAGTTCGTCAGTCTGAATCAGGGCGCTCTGCGACCAGGGGCAGGGACTCCTGCTCACCGTCGTAGGTATCCGCTCGTGGAGCTTGCTTGAATGTCCGGTTTGTCTGCCGAAGTGGTGGGCAGTCAATCCGCTTGCCGGCGAGCAGCTCCCCCACGGTGAGGAGCTGAATCCGCGGATGCTGCCCCCAGTGCGACGCGTAGAATCCCCCGCTCGCTGCCTCTTTCCGCATGGGTTTGGTGGGGTCTTCAAGGCTGAGTAGGACGGCAATCTGGGCCTGCTCGCGCTCGAGCACGCCGCGAAGTTCGCGAACGTAGGTGGGGTGCAGCGCGCCCGCCTTGACCGAGATGATGATCTGTTTCGTGTCCTTCCCCTGGCCTTCGTCGTGAAAGTAAATACGGCCGTCAATGCCCTTGTCGGCGCCTTTCTTCTGTTCCACCGGGCGCGCACCCACAAGCCCCAGTGCCCACCACTGGAACTGATAAGGGTCGCTGTGAGCGAGTTCCTCAGCGTCCGCAACCGTTGTGGGCTCGCCGGTCACCGTGTAGGTCTTGGCGATGTCTTCGCCATAGCTGTCGCGAAGCCGGGTCTTGATGAGGTTGATAGCCAGGTGGGTGATGTCAATTCCGATCCACTGCCTGCCGAGCTTCTGTGCCGCGTCGATGGTCGTGCCACAACCGCAGAAGGGGTCCAGCACGACGTCCCCCTCGTTACTTGAGGCACGGATGATCCGCTCCAGCAGGGCTTGTGGCTTCTGCGTCGGATAGCCGAGACGTTCGTGTGCGGCGGGCATCAAGTACGTCAGCGTCCACACGTCGTCAATCTTTTCCTTGTCGATCTCAATGTATTGGACGTGCCCCTCTTCATCCTTCGCATTCACGATGCGTTGCGTGTCCTTGTCCCACTCTCGTTTCAGGAATCGCTTTGGCTTGTTGAGTTGCAGAAATTGCGGCTTGAAGTGTCTGTTGGCTTCGGCTGTCCGTACGTAGAACATGATTCGGTCGGAGTTGCGCGTGAAATAGCGCATCTCCGCCTTCTGGTACTTTTTGTAGCGCCAGACGATTTCATTGCGGAAGCTTGCCGGACCGAATACCGCGTCCATGAGCATCTTCAGGTAGTGGCTCGCCGTTGGGTCGCAGTGGAGATAGATGCTCGCGGTGGGCTTCATCACTCGCCGAAGCTCAACCAGGCGCGGTGCCATCATGGAGAGATACGCCAGCATGTCGCTCTCACCCAGGAACGTGCGGAAGGCTTGCAACGCCTGCGAGACACGGCCCCCGGCCTCCACCGTCTCATGGTAGGACCGCGACGCGCCCTCATCCCATTGCCAGGTATCGCCAAACGCCTTGATCTGCGCCGCAGCCTGTGACCCGTTGCGCTCCGCAAAGAGCACGTTGTAATCCTGATTCGAGTTGAAGGGGGGATCGAGGTAGACTAGGTCAACCGACTCGTCTTTGACGTGCTCGTGCAAAACGGCGAGGTTGTCGCCGTAGAAGAGTTGGTTCATGGTTTCCAGCATAACCCCATCAGGCGAACTGGCCAAATTAGGACACTACCGAGCCTTAGCCAGAGATTCTGGAACATTGCGCGGATGGTCTGACAGGAGTACAAGATCAGAGAAGGCCGCCTTGGGGGGAAACGGGCCCCGCCCCTTGCGACTGACACGCACTCTGGTCGGGGTTGCGAGGAACAGGTGCGCCGGCCATTGTCAGACCATGCCAGGCAACCGGGTTAGGCCGAGTAAGCCGGAGCGGTTCTACCCTGAGTGCCTAGCCCTCAAAACAGGGGTCGGGAGGGGTGCCTACTGTGGGCAAGGGTGCCTCGAACCGCGAGCTGAAACCAACCTGGAGACTATACGATCCCCGTCTTGGTTCTTTCCGAATTTCATGGCCACCTTTTCACTGAGCTGATAAATAAACGCCTTTCCAGGGGAGGTGCATTCCCATGGTGGCGAATACTCGAGGGCCGGGGCCCTCGGATAGCCTGAACTGTCCTGCACCTCAACACTCAAGGTCAACCTAGTAAGGCTCCATGTGGTGGGGTTATCGATCTCGAGCTCGCAGACGGTGTGGAGACAGTCAATCTTTACTTTTCCTTGAAGCTGAGCCAGCACGGGAGCCGGTAGGTCTTCCGTTGTGTCGATGAACTTCCGCAAGGCCATTTCCGCAGGAGATGGGCCCGCTGTTGCAGGCGGGGGACTCGGTGGCGCATCCCGCAATGGGTCCAGCTGGCGCGGGGCTCTAGCCACCTTGATCTTCGAGTGGTTTGGCACAGCTTGCCACTTTCCGTCATTCATATTCAGAACCTCAACGGTCCCGGTTATCCGGTCTGTCCTGTAAGGCCAATAGCCCACCTGGTCATATCGAAACCGATTCATCCACAGGAGAGCGGCACCAACTGCGAGGATCGCAAGGATTAGGACAAGCACGAGACGGCTACTACCCTTCTGGAACACTGGGCACCTCCACACGCCCGACCCACTGATACGGGCCAGACATCATTCCTAGGCTTGGGGGAATGGCCGCCTCAGTTGACCGCCCTTCGCTTCCCGTCTTCGTACCCATGCTGGTAGCCCTCAAGCGTTGGGTGAGAGTGTCTACTTTATCGGGGCAAGGTCCGCGTCCCCTGCAAGCGCTGGTTAAATTGCGAGGCCAAGTTGCCTCTTTACGAGGGGCAGCACGGGGAATGGCTCGCCGCCTGACTGTCGATACCCGGCCTCCAGTTCATAGGCGTGGGCCTCGATTGGGATGCGTTCGTACGAGCGGCCATTGGCCGCCCAGCCGAGCACGTAGAGCCGCATGAACTTTTCGACGCCCAGCAAATCGTATTGCACCACATGCACGGCCTCATGAAACAGCAGGGCTGAGAGGTCAGACGGTGAGCCGGGGGCGTGCGACTCTGAGATACAGACAGTGTCAACGAAGGTGATCCCTTGCATCACCGTGAAGTCGAACGGGCGTTGGATGCCCTGTGCATCCAGCAGCGGGTAGAAATCGGGGTTCTCGATTTCAGGCACGATGTTGATGATGATCGTATCGAGCAAGGCCTTGGGGAAAAAGGCTGCAAGGTGCTCGCGATGTGACTGCGCCGGAGCGTGCCCTAGCGCCCGATGCTTGGTGCGCTGTGCAGTGACCCACCTTGCGCCCTGGCTGATGAAGAGTTCGAGGAGTTCCTCGTCTTTCAATGGGCCTCCCCGAGAAGCGACCTAACGCTGCGCTTCAGCGGCCCGGCCACCTCTGTGCAGATCATGTGCACAGCATACTCGCCCACCCCGAAAGCCCACCTTCCGCGCCCTGCTGCCGAGCCGACCTGACCAGAGATTTCAAAACATTGCGCGAATGGTGAAGGGGTTGCAGACTAGTAGCAAAGGTCGCTGGGGGGAACCGGGGGCCGGGGGTCCGGCGGGGAACCTCACCGAATCCGCCAGCGCGTGCCGCTTCGCCTAGCCTCGCGTGCTTCCTGCTCCTCACGAAACTTCACCGGCCGGAGTTTGCCGAGATACCGGAGCGGACTGTGCTGCTCCTGGTAGGCGGGCGTCGGTGCGGCTGCCGGGGACGAGGGGGACAGGGGCGGCGGGACCGCGGGGGTCCGGACCGCGTCCGTTGGAGCAGGCCGAAGGCCCTCCCCCGTGAAACCCTGGCTCTTACGATGAACGCTTGCAAGTTTGCACTGCTTGTCGCATCGGAGCCACGCAGTCAATGACTTAGACTCTCCGGGGTGTTTTCTCCCTTGACATTCGGTTTGAATGGCGCCATGAGTACTCCATGACACGCGAAACGCTTTTGCAGGCACTGGAGGCCGAGCGCCTCCACCCCCGGCGCGAGAAGATGATCTCGATTCGCTTCACCGCCGAGGAGCTGGCTCGCCTACAGGCCGCAGCGCGGGCTCACCGCGTCGCTGCGGCTTCGCTGGCGCGCCTTCTGATTCTGGACGGGCTCGCGATGCTCGAACCCGTCAAGGCCGGTGAGAAGCGGCGCAAGGCCGCGGGGGGTAGGCATGGCTCGTAAGATGGAAGCTGAACCCGAGACTGAGGCGGTGCTCGCGGCAAAGGCCGAACTTGAGAAGGTTGTGGAGGACTTGCGGGCGGTCAAGGAGAGGATGCTCGCGATTGCGCGTCGGTTGCGGGCGGCAGAACCCGATGCGCCAGCCGTGGCCACGGACCCCAGGGACGGGTTCAAGTACACCGCTGAGGACTGGCTTGCGGGCGGCCTGGAGAACCAGGCGCGTGAAGAGTTGGGCGAGATGATTCACCTGTTCGAGATATGGGCGCACGAGGATCCGCGGATCGACATTTGGCAGCAGGTGCGTGAGGACAACGAGTGCGCGGCCGCCCGCCAGGCGCAAGCCTAGGTACCGGCGGCGGCAGCGACGGTAAAGGGCGGGGCGGCTCGGGCCGTCCCGCTCGCTTCTAGGGGCTGCCATCTGGGACAGTTATCATGTGGTCATGTCAAGCGAGTTGCAGGCAGCCGTAATTGGCGCGTTTCTGGGCGGAGCGTTCGTCCTGGTGGCGGTGGTCCTGGAGTATTTGCTCACGACCCATGGTCAGAAGAAGCAGCGGAAGAAAGAACTTGGATCCCTGGTCCTGTTGGTGAGCTGGGAACTCCAGGTCCTCGAAGGTAGCCTTCGACCAAAGGACCCAACGGTTCGATTCAACCTGACCTCGCTCACCCGGCTAATTGACCGAGGCTTCCTCGGAGATTTGCCAGCGAAGTTGCGAGATGCACTCCTAGCCATCGACTGCGTGGTTCAGATCGCCAACGACCTAGCCGACGTGATCGGCCCGCGCCCGAATTTCGTGACGACCGAGAATATGCTGCGCGCCGCGCAGCTTGCGGACCACCATAAACGTCTCCGGGAGGCCCACGAAGCGCTCAGGTCGCAGGTGCAGGTGGCTATCCCGGAGCTCAACGAGCTTCTACCGAAGCTCAACGTAAAGGGGTCGATCATCATCCCGCCCGACCCCACATCAGCGCCGGTACCGGATTCCCCATCTCTCGGGCAATAGGGCTGAGCGTCATGCAAGACCAGCGGGGCGGCTTCGGCCGCCCCTTTTCTTGTGCCCGGCGTGCGCCGTCGCTGGCGCTGGGCGCACGCGGCCGACCCGCCCGTACCGTGGACCCTCGCTCCGCGTGATCGCCGGCCTGGGGGCAACGTGGCGAGGCGATTCTGCCGTTGCCCCGGTGTTAGACTCCGCCACGCCTATCAGGAGGGGACATTGGAGGAGTGCCCGGTTTGCAAGAAGCAAAGTAGCCGCGAAACGATGGGTGTTGCATTTGGCGGGGTCGTGCTCAGGCTCACAAACTGCATGGAGTGCCATGTCGTCATCGGCGCGGCCGTCGGAGATGCCCCAGACCCTTTGGCGCTCCAGCTCGGCAAGATCCGGGAGAGGCTCGAGGCGATCGAGAAGAAGTGGATGCCCGAGGGCTAGTGTAGGTGACGGGAGTTGGGCGTCGTTCGCGCGGTTGCACCGGGGTTGCACCGACGTTAGGACCGGACGGGCGTACCCGGCCCACCCCGTACTCCTCCCCCTCGCCCCGCATGATCGCCCGTCCTGGGTCAACGTGGCGCGCTGACGCCGTCCGCTTCGTGTTTCTACAGGAGCGCGAGTAGCGCGGCAGGGCCCCTGATCTTGCGCGGCACGGGCCTCTCGCGTGGGGCAACCCTGGGGGCGCAACTCGCGCTTCGTCCCCATGCGCTCCGCTCGTTTTCAGAACCAACCTGTGCCCCTGCTGTGACCCGAGAGAAAAGGCCTCGTCCGGCTTGGCGCTAAGTGTTTGATTCTTCTGGAGCCAACGCGCGGGATGGGACCGCGGACCCGCTGAGTACGGATCAGCCGTGCGAATCGCGGTGCGGGCCGCGGTCACGCGGGCCCCGATCGCGGGGCCCCCGGTCCCGAGGACCGCCGCGGTGGTCGCTGTGGGGGCGGCGGGGGCGCTCCTCCTCGGTGCCTTCCCTCGCCGTGCCCTCCGGAGGGGGCGGCAGCAACGCCCGGTGCGAGAGCTTGATGCGGTCGTTGCCGTCGATGCCGATGATCTTGACCTGGATCTTGTCGCCCAGCTTGAGGACGTCGCTGACCTCGCGGGTTCGCTCGTGGGCGATCTCGGAGACGTGCAGGAGGCCGTCCCGGTTGGGGAGGATCTCCACGAACGCCCCGTACGCCTCGATGCGCTTGACCGTGCCCTCGAAGACCTCGCCGATCTGCGGCTGCCGGGTGAGCCCTTCGATGATCTGGACCGCCTTGGCCGCGGCCGCCTCGTCGGAGGTGGCGATCTCCACCCGCCCGTCGTCCTCGATGTTGATGCGGGCGCCGGTCTCCTCGCAGATCGCTCGGATCGTCTTGCCGCCGGGTCCGATGACGTCGCGGATCTTGTCGGGGTCGATCGTGATGCTGATGATGCGCGGCGCGTAGGCCGAGATGTCGGGCCGCGGCTGCGCAAGGGTTGCCTGCATGGTGTCCAGAAGCTGCAGCCGGCCGTGCCGGGCCTGCTCGAGCGCCCGCTCCATGACCTCGCGGGGGAGGCCACCGATCTTGATGTCCATCTGGAGCGCGGTCACGCCCTCGCGCGTGCCGGCCACCTTGAAGTCCATGTCGCCGTAGTGGTCCTCCTGGCCGGCGATGTCGGTGAGCACCGCGTGGCGCGTGCCGTCGGAGACCAGCCCCATGGCCACGCCGGCCACCGGGGCCGCGATCGGCACCCCGGCGTCCATCAGCGAGAGCGTGCCCCCGCACACGGTGGCCATGGAGGAGGAGCCGTTGGACTCCAGGATGTCGGAGACCACCCGCAGGGTGTATGGGAACGTCTCCTTGGCGGCCATCACGGGAGTCAGCGCGCGGCGGGCCAGGTTGCCGTGGCCGATCTCGCGCCGGCCGGGGCCGCGCAGGAACTTGACCTCGCCCACCGAGAACGGCGGGAAGTTGTAGTGCAGGAGGAAGCGCTGCTTGCTCTCGCCCTCGAGCGCCTCGATGATCTGGATGTCCTCTGAGGTGCCGAGCGTGCAGGTCACGAGCGCCTGGGTCTCGCCGCGCGTGAACAGCGCGGAGCCGTGGGTGCGGGGCAGGAGACCAACCTCGCAGGTCACCGTGCGGATCTGGTCGAAGGCGCGGCCGTCCAGGCGCTCGCCCTTCTCCAGCACGGCGGCGCGGAACTGCTCCTTGACCATCTCGTGCAGGATAGCTCGCACCCACCCCTCGCGCGCGGCCTTCTCATCCTCGGGGAGGGAAGCGACGGCCTCCTCCTCGACCTTGTCGATGGCCTCGTCCTGGGCGAGCTTGCCGTGCACGCGCAACGCCGCGTCCAGAGGCCCTGCGAAGCGCTGCCGGATCCCGGCGGCGAATTCCTCGGACCAGGGCGCGGCCGGCGGCGCAAACTCCGGCTTGGGTTTTCCCACCTGCGCCTGCAGGCGCCGCTGGGCGGCGATGATCCTCTTGATCTCGGCGTGGGCGAGGTCGATGGCGTCCAGGATCAGCTTCTCGGGCACGCCGCGCGCGCCCGCCTCGACCATCACGACTGCGTCCTCGGTGCCGGCGACCACGATCTCCAGGAGCGCATCGGCGCGCTGCTGGTGCGTGGGGTTGACGACGAAGCGCTCGCCGATCCAGCCGACACGCACCGCGCCGACGGGGCTGTTGAACGGTGCGGAGGAGAGCATCAGGGCCGTGGAGGCCCCGTTGATCGCCAGCACGTCCGGGTCGTTGGCGCCGTCGGCCGAGAGCACCGTCCCGACGATCTGCGTCTCCTGGGTGAAGCCCTTCGGGAAGAGAGGCCGCATCGGCCGGTCGATCAGGCGGGCGGTCAGGATCTCCTTCTCGGTGGGGCGCCCTTCGCGCTTGAACCAGCCGCCCGGGATGCGGCCGCCGGCATAGGTGTACTCGCGGTAGTCCACCGTCAGCGGCAGGAAGTCCACCCCCTCCCGTGTGTCCTTGCGGAAGCACGCGGTGACCAGCACGAAAGTCTCCCCGAACCGCACCAAGCAGGCCCCATCGGCCTGCTTGGCAACCTTTCCTACCTCGAGCTCCAGGGTTCTTCCCTCGATCTCAATTCTCTCTGTGACTTCCATGATGCTCCTTTTGGTGCGAGTGGGAGGGGGCGCTCAGCGCCGCAGGCCCAGCCGCTCGATCAGCGCACGGTAGCGGGCGGCATCCTTTTGGCGCAGGTACTCCAGGAGGCGCCGCCGCTGCCCGACCAGCATCAACAAGCCGCGCCGGGAGTGATGGTCCTTGACGTGCGCCTTGAAGTGCTCGGTGAGGTACTCGATGCGCTTGGTGATGAGAGCAACCTGTACCTCGGGCGAGCCGCTGTCGTGCTCATGGCGGCGAAACTCCGAGATGATCTGCTCCTTGCTGGCTACGTAATCGCGTTCGGTCATCGTCTGCTCCACGTCTCCACGTCAAGCCTCCGGTGGCGAGGAGGCCTGTCACTCTATCACGGTTTTGCCGGGGCCTCAAGCTCCGCGAGAACCATCCTCGGAGCCACGTTCACGGTGCGGGCCCGTGCCAGGTAGGCGAGGGCCACGCCGACCCCCACGAGCTCGCCGCCGCGGTCACGCACCGCCACCGGGGCACCCGGCACGAAACTGCCATCCGCCTCCCGCACAACGACCTCCTGGCCGTGGGCAAAGTGCTCCATGGCCGTGGGGTTGAGGATCACCTCGGGAAACGGCAGGATGACGGCGGAAAGCGTCACGAACGCCTGCGGATCGATTTCGCCCGGCCGGTTGGCCAGCAGCTCGGCGCTCACCGCCGACTCCACCCGCCAGGGCCCGATGCGGACGCGCCGCAGCGAGGCCAGGTGTCCCCCGCAACCGAGCGTCTCGCCGATGTCGTGGGCAAGGGAGCGCAGGTAGGTCCCGGACGAGCACGTCACCTTGAGGGCCAGCCTGTCCGGTGCCACGATGGCCAGCTCCATGCTGTGCACCATGACGCGTTTGGGCTCCCTCGGCACCTCCTCGCCGGCGCGCGCCAGCTCGTAGAACTTGCGTCCCCCGGTCTTCTTGGCCGAGTAGGGTGGAGGGAGCTGCTGCAGCTCGCCGGAGAAGCGGGCCGAGATTCCTGCGAGGCCGCTCTCGTCGAGGCTCGGTACCGGCCTGGGCTCCGCCAGCGGCTCGCCCTCGGCGTCGTACGTCGTGGTGGGAAAACCGAGCCGGATCTCGCCGTGGTAGGTCTTCTCCCACGCCAGCAGGTACTGCTGCAGCCGCGTGGCCTTGCCGATGCACAGCAGCAGCAGCCCGGTGGCCGCCGGGTCCAGCGTTCCGGTGTGGCCGATGCGGCGCTCCTTGAGGGCGCGGCGGGCCGCCTGCACCACGTCGTGAGAGGTGGGGCCCACCGGCTTGTCCACCAGGAGGAAGCCGTTATGCGGGAAGCTCATGCCGACTCCACCACGGGCAGGAGCGCCTTGAGCAGGGTGGCTCGCGCTTGCTGTAGGCTCCCTTCGATGCTGCACCCCGATGCGTTGCGGTGTCCACCCCCACCGAAGGTGCGGGCAACCGCCTGCACGTCCAGGTCGCCGCGGGAGCGCATGCTCGCGCGCACCACGCCGTCCTTGAACGCCTTGAAGAACACCGCCACCCGCACACCCGCGATGGCGCGCGGGATGTTGATGAGGTTCTCCGTGTCCTCCTGGTGGGCGCCGGCCGCGTCCAGCATGGCGCGGTCGCAAATGATGACCGCTAGCCGGCCCCCGGCGAGCAGCTCCAGGGTGCCGAGCACCGACGCCGTCAGGCGCACCACCCGGGCCGGGTTGTGCTCCCAGAGGCCATCGGCGATCTCCTGCGGCCTCGCGCCCGCCGCCACGAGGGTGGCGGCCGCCTTGAAGGCGCGCGGGGTGGCGTTGGAGTAACGGAAGTCCCCGGTGTCGGTGACGAGCGCCGTGTAGAGGTTGGTCGCCATTCCCGGCGTGACGCGCACGCCGGCCGCCTCCGCCATGGCCAGCACCATCTCGCCCACCGCGGGGGCCTCCTCGTCGAGGTAGTTCAGCTCGCCGTAGCGAGGGTTGGCCATGTGGTGATCGATGTTGAGGGTGGGCAGCCGGTCGAGCCCTGCGAACCCGGGGCGGTCCAGGCCGGGGCACTCCAGGATCGCAAGCAGGTCGAAGTCGCGTTCCCAGCCGGCCGGAAGCTCCCCCGCTACCGTAATCGAGTTCAGGTCCGGGAGGAAGTCCAACGAGGTCGGGTGGGGGTCGCGGTTCACGATCGTCGTCACGGCGCCGAGCCCCCTCGCGAGCTCGGCGAAGCCCAGCTCGGACCCGATCGAGTCACCATCGGGCGAGGCGTGAGAGGTGATCAGCACGCGCCTCGCCCTGCGCAAGCGCGCCACGGCCACGGCCGGGTCGCGCGTGACCTCACTCATCGCCGCCGCCGTCCGGACCTTCGCGTCGAGGGTCTGCTTCTTGAACCGTGTCGTCCCTGAGCGCTGTGCCCTGAGCCCTGTGCCCTGTGATGTCGTCGAGGATGCGCTGCACCCGGTCGGCCCGCTCGAACCCCTTGTCGCGCAGGAACTCAAGCTCGGGCGGGTTGTGGACGCGCAGGCGACGCCCGCTCTCGCGCCGGAGGAACCCGCGCGCCTGCTGCAGCCCGTCGGCTGCCTGGCGCACGCGCTCCTCGTCGCCGAAGATCGAGAAGTAGGCCCGCGCGAGCTTGAGGTCGCCCGAGAACTCGACCGCGGAGATCACGACGCCCGCCATGCGGGGGTCCTTGATCTCGGTGAGCAGCAGCTCGGAGAGCACCTCCCTCATCGCTTCCGCCAGACGCTGGCGCCGCACGGCCGGGTCACGCACGCCCCACCTCCTCAGCGGACCTGCACGAGCTTGACGCGCTCGTCCAGGACGACCCCCGGGAAGCTCTCATGGACCACGTCGAGGGCGCGCGCCACGGTGCCCCGCGCGGCCTCGGCGTCGGTGGCCAGCGCCGTCACGGCAAGCGCCGCGCGCTGGTGCAGATCCTGGTGGTCGCTCTCCACCACGAGCACCGCGAGGCGGTGCCGCAGGCGCTCGACGAGCGAACGGACGTCGTGGCGCTTGTCCTTGAGCGAGCGGGCGCCGGGCAGGTGCAACTCGACTTCGGCGAGCGCAACGAAGAGTGGGCTCTCAACTTCCACTCAGACCTCGCGGGCCACTTCCACGGTGCGGTAGGCCTCGATGACGTCGCCCAGCTTGAGGTCCTGGTACTTCTCCAGGCCGATGCCGCACTCGAAGCCGTTCTTGACCTCGGAGACGTCGTCCTTGAATCGCTTCAAGGAGGCCAGGTTGCCCTCCCAGACCACCACGTTGTCGCGCAGCAGACGTGCCTTGGCCGTGCGCAGGATGTTGCCCTCCACCACCAGGCACCCTGCGATGGTGCCCACCTTGGAGACCTTGAAGACCTCGCGGACCTCGGCCCGGCCCAGCTCCTCCTCCTTGAAGGTTGGTTTGAGTAGCCCCACCATAGCCTTTTGCAGCTCGTCGATGAGGTTGTAGATGACCGAGTAGAGGCGCACGTCCACCTTCTCGCGCTCCGCCAGCTCCTTGGCCGAGCGCTCCGGGCGCACGTTGAAGCCGATCACGATGGCCTGGGACGCGGACGCCAGCAGGATGTCGTTGGCGTTGATGGCGCCTGCGGAGGCATGCAGGACGTTGATGGCGACCTCGTCGGTGGAGAGCTTGGCCAACGTGTCGCGCAGCACCTCCACCGAGCCCTGCACGTCGGCCTTGACGACCACGTTGAGGGCCTTGACCTCGTCGGTCTTGATCTTGTCCATCAGTCCTTCGAGGGTGACCTTGCGGCTGCCGGCCATCTGCTCCTCGCGCTGCTTGGCCTGGCGGTAGCCCGCCACCTCTCGGGCCCGTGACTCGTCCTCGACCACCTGGAAGGTGTCGCCCGCCTCCGGGATGTCCTGCAGGCCCATGATCTCGACGGCGTCGGAGGGCTTGGCAAGCCGTACCGGCTTGCGGTTGGTGTCGAGCATCGCGCGTACGCGACCGTAGGTGGCGCCGGCGAAGAAGCAGTCACCCTGCTTGAGCGTCCCCTGCTGGACGAGCACGGAGGCGACGACGCCGCGCCCGCGCTCCTTGCGCGCCTCGAGCACCGTGCCGCGGGCCATTCCCTCGCGCACGGCCTTGAGGTCGGCCATTTCGGCAACGAGGAGGATGACTTCGAGGAGCTCCTCGATCCCCTGGCGCTTGGTTGCAGAGACCTGCACCACCGGGGTCTCGCCGCCCCACCCCTCGAGCAGCACGCCCTCACTCGCGAGCTCCTGCTTGACGCGCTCGGGGTTGACGTTTGGCTTGTCGATCTTGTTGATGGCGACCACCAGGGGAACGCGGGCGGCGCGCGCGTGGTTGATTGCCTCCACGGTCTGTGGCATCACGCCGTCGTCCGCGGCCACGACCAGGACAACGATGTCGGTGACCTTGGCACCGCGGGCGCGCATCTGCGTGAACGCCTCGTGGCCGGGGGTGTCCACGAACACGATCGGCTTGTTGTTGTGAACCACACGGGAGGCACCGATGTGCTGGGTGATGCCGCCCGCCTCGCCGGCCGCCACGCGGGTGGAGCGGATAGCGTCCAAGAGCGATGTCTTGCCGTGGTCAACGTGGCCCATCACGGTGACAACCGGCGGGCGCGGCTCCGACTTGGCGGCGGTCTCCGCCGCACCCTCCTGCTCGAGATCGATCTCCTCCTCGAAGGTCACCACCATGGCCTCGACCCCGAGCTCCTCGCAGATCTTCTCGGCGAGCTCCTGGGGGAGCGCCTGGTTGGCGGTGACCAGGATCTTCTTGGAGATGAGGTATGCCATCAGATCCTTGACAAGCACGTTCAGCTTCTCGGCCAGCTCCCGGACCGTGACCGCCTCGGAGAGGTACACGGGCCCCTCGGGCTTGAGGCCGTCGCGGAACACAACCGTGACCTGGCGGACCTCGGTCGGCGCCTCGCCGCGCTCGCGCTTCGGGCGGTGGGTCGGCCGCCCGCGCCCGCCGACCGGGATCGGGCGGCGCGGCGTGGCGGCGGCGTCGGTCGCCGCCCGCACCTTGGACTCCTCGAACTTGGCCAGCAGGTCGCGAATCTCGTCGGCGTCCGCGGCCGCCTTCGCCTTGCGCGACGACTTGCCGCGTCCCGGCGCGGCCGGCTTCGCGGCGGGCTTTTCGGCCGCCTGCTTGGCGGCCAGGATGCGCTGCCGGACCTCGTCGTCCGTCAGCTCGCGGAGCTGCGCCTCGAGGGGTGTCTTGGCGCCCTTCTTGGCCGGCTTCGCCGTCTCACGCGTTGCAACGGCGCGAGGCTTTGCAGGCGCAGGGGCCGCTTCCGCGGGCGCCTCGTGGGCCGTCGCCTTGGCGGCCTTCGTCGCCTTCGGGACCTTGGCGGCCTTCGCCTTGGCCGGAGGACCGGGCGGAGCCGCTTCCTCGACGGCCGCCGACGCAGCGGGTGCTGCCTCCGCCGCGACCTCGACAGGCTCCTCCAGGGCCTCGGCCACGGCGCTGTCGCTCTCCTCGATCGCCCTTGCGGCCGGCTTGTGGGACGCCGGCAAGGCCATTGCGGCCAGGTTGGGCACCTCGTCGGGAAGCTCCTCGTCCAGGCCGACGGTGCGCCGCGCCGGGCGCCGGCGCTTAAGGCGCTCCACGGTCGGGACCGCCGCCTTGTGCTTTTCCTCGGCGCCGGCAGTTCCCTGACGGACGATGACCTCGCGCGGACGCCGCACCAGTGTCTGGCCGGTGATGATGTCCCGCACGGTCGAAAGGTCGAGCGTGTTTTCCGCGGTCGTGACGTCGACGCCGATGGAACGGAGCTTGAAGATCAGCTCCTCCACCGAGACGCCCATCTGATGGGCCAGATCGCCCACACGAAACACCTGCGGCATGCTTTACTCCTCAGGGCCCGCGGCCGTCTGCACCGCGAGCGCCGCCTTGGCCGCCGCGATCAGCTTCGCGGCGGAGTGAGGCCCGATTCCTGGGATTTCCATGAGCTTCGCTGGATCCGCGACGGCCAGCGCGCCGGCGTGCGAGTAGCCGTGCTCCGTCAGGCGCTCCCGCATCTTCTCGCCGACCCCGGGGAGGTCCTCGAGGGGGAGGTGGGTGTCGTAGTCGATGGCCGCGAACGGCACCGATTCGGCCTCCGCCGGGACCTCCTCCGCGACGCCCTCCACCTGACGCAGCATCGCGGCCAGGGCTGCTGCGACCTCGTCCTTGACCGCCTCCTCGCTCTTGATCTCGATCCTGCAGCCGAGCAGGCGGGAGGCCAGGCGGACGTTCTGCCCGCGCTTGCCGATGGTCAGGGACAGCTGCTCCTCGGAGACGATCACGTCCAGGATCGTCTCGACGCGCTCGTGGATGAGGGGCTTGCCGGTCTCGTCGATGGCCGGGTTCCCCTCGGTGTCGGTGATCGGGGCCCTGACGCTCTGCTCGCGCAGCGCGACGCGGTTGATCTTGGCGGGCGCCAGCGCGTTCTGCGCGAACGTCACGATGTCCGAGTTGTAGGGGATGATGTCGACCTTCTCGCCCTTGAGCTCGCGCATGATCGCCTGCACGCGCGAGCCCTTCATACCGACGCACGCGCCCACCGGGTCCACGTCGCGGTCGCGCGACGCCACGGCGACCTTGGCGCGCTCGCCCGGCTCGCGCACGCACCCCTTGACGATCACGGTGCCGTCGTAGATCTCCGGCACCTCCATCTCGAGGAGCTTGATGAGGAGCTGCGGGACCGTGCGCGAGAGCACGACCTGAGGCTTGTTGGCGTCCTTGGTGACGTCCACGATCACCGCGCGGATGCGGTCCCCCTGGCTGTAGCGCTCGTGGCGTACCTGGTGCTGGCGCGTGACGACAGCCTCCGTGCGCCCGAGCTCGACCACGATGTCGCCGCGCTCGAAGCGCTTGACGATCCCGTTGACCAGCTCGCCCAGCTTGCCGATGTAGTCGTTGTAGATGTTGTCGCGCTCCGCCTCGCGCACGCGCTGGAAGAGCATCTGCCGTGCGGCCTGGGCCGCGATCCGGCCGAGATGCGCCGTGTCCAGCTCGCCGAGCACGATCTCGCCGCCGACCTCGGCGTTCGGGTCGAGCTCACGCGCGTCCTCGAGGAGGATCTCCGCCGTGGGGTCGGTCACCTCTTCAGGCGTGGCGACCACCTTGCGGACCCTGAAGCACGTCATCTCGCCGGACCCCGGGTCGATGTGGGTGCGCACGCCGCGCTCGTGGTAGTGCTTTCTCGCGGCCTGCGAGATCGCGTCCTCGAGCGCGGTGACCAGGCGCTCCGGTTCGATCTCGCGCTCGTGCGAGACTTGGCGGATCAGGTTGCCGAGTTCCATCGTCGTCACCTACTTCCTTCCCCGATGCCTCGCTGGTTGCTGCCTCTCATCGAGGTGGGGGGCGAGCCTCGTCTCGAAGACCTCACCCTCCGGCAGCTCATGCGTGACCCCCGCCCGGTCGCGCACGCGGACGGTTTGGCCTGTGCGGCCCTCAAGGGTCCCGTCGAAGACCCTCGGGGCAGGGAAGCCGCGGCGCATGCGCACCCGGACCGCGCGTCCCGCAAAGCGAACGAAGTCCTTCTCGTTGTATAGTTTCCGCTCGAGGCCCGGGGACGAAACCTCGAGCGTGAACGCCCCCGGGAAGGGGTCGTACGCGTCCAGTAGCACGCTCGCCTGGCGGGATACGGACTCGCAGTCAGCGAGGGTTACGCCGCCGGGTTCGCGGTCGAGGATCAGGCGCACCACGGGTTTGCGGGCGGTGCCCCCGACCTCGACGGCCGCGAGCTCCAGTCCCTCGCCCTCGGCGAGGCGACCGAGCCTGGCTAGCAGATCCTCACTCAGGTGTGCCATCGTCCCTTTTTGCCCTCGAAAAAAAAGTGGGACCAGGTCCCACTTTCTTTCGAAAGCAGCATCCGGCTCCTTATACACCCTTTCATGGGAGCTTGCAAGGGTGGCTCGTTGTGCTATCCATCCTGCGGTGGTATGGTATGCGCCGTGTCAAACGCGTGTCACACTAAGAGGTAAACCTCAACGGAGGGGAGGATCCACAATGAGAAAAGCGAAGATCACGGTCATCGGTGCGGGTAACGTGGGCGCGACCACCGCTCACCGGCTCGCCGAAGGGCACCTGGGCGACGTCGTGCTGGTGGACGTGCTCGAGGGCGTGCCGCAGGGCAAGTCGCTCGACCTCTACCAAGCGGCCCCGGTCGTTCACCACGACTGCATGGTGGTGGGCGCCAACGACTACAACGCCACCGTGAACTCGGACATCATCGTGATGACGGCCGGCCTGGCACGCAAGCCTGGGATGAGCCGCGACGATCTGCAGGACGCCAACGCCAAGGTCGTCGCCGAGTGTATCTCCCGCGCCGTGCGGAAGTCCCGCGACTCCATCATCATCATGGTGACCAACCCCCTCGACGTGATGTGCGAGGTGGCGCGGCGCGTATCGGGGTTCCCCCGCGAGCGCGTGATCGGCATGGCGGGCATCCTGGACACCGCGCGCATGCGCGCCTTCATCGCCATGGAAATGGGTGTCTCCACCGAGAGTGTCTTCGCGCTGGTGCTCGGTGGGCACGGCGACAGCATGGTGCCGCTGACGCGCTACACCACGGTGAGCGGCGTGCCGCTGCCCGAGTTGCTGTCCAAGGAGCGCCTCGATGCGATCGTGCAGCGCACGGCGCAGGGTGGCGGCGAGATCGTCAAGCTCCTCAAGACCGGGTCCGCCTACTACGCGCCGGCGGCCGGGGTCTTCGAGATGGTCGACTCCATCGTCAAGGACCGCAAGAAGATCCTGCCGTGCGCCGTCTATCTGAAGGGGGAGTTCGGTCTGAAGGACGTGTTTGTTGGTGTGCCGTGCAAGCTGGGTGCGAAGGGTATGGAGGGCGTGTTCGAGCCCAAGCTCACCAGCGACGAGCTCGCGCTGCTCCACAAGAGCGCGGGCGACGTGGCCGCGCAGATGGCCAAGCTTCCGGCGGACCTCGAAAAGTCATGAAGTGGTTGTCGCGTACCGCACGGGGGCCGGGGCTCGAACCCCGGCCCCTTTGTTTTGATGCGTCTCAGTTTCCAGGAGGTCGAAGATGGCGCAATCGCTGACGCACGATGTCCTGATTCTGGGGGCCGGCCTCGCCGGGCTGCGGGCGGCGGTGGAGATCTCGCGGCGCACCGAGGGGAAGGTCGACATCGGCATCGTCTCCAAGGTACAGCTCATGCGCGCCCACTCGGTGTGCGCGGAGGGAGGCACCGCGGCGGTGCTGCGGCCGGAGGAGGGGGACTCCTTCGAGCTGCACGCCTGGGACACCGTCAAGGGCTCCGACTTCCTGGCGGACCAGGACGTGGTGCACCGCTTCGTGAGGCAGATGCCGGAAGAGATCATGCTGCTCGACCACTGGGGCATCCCTTGGACGCGGGACGCCAAGGGTCGGATCGATCAGAGGCCCTTTGGCGGTCACTCGTTCCCGCGCGCCACCCTGGCCGCGGACAAGACCGGCTTCTTCGAGATGCAGACCCTGTACGACACGCTCCTGCGCTACCGCTCCTTTACCCGCTACGACGAGTTCTTCGTCACCAGCATCCTGGTAGAGGGCGGCCTGTTCGCGGGTCTGGTGGGGATCCACGCGGCTAGCGGGGAGACGGTGGTGCTGCGCGGCAAGGCGCTGCTCATCGCCACGGGCGGCGGCGGCACGCTGTACGGGTTCACGACCTACTCGCAGACCGTCACAGGCGACGGGATGGCGATGGCGTTCCGCGCGGGGCTGCCACTCGAGGACATGGAGTGTCTCCAGTTCCACCCGACCGGCCTCGTGCCCTCGGGGATCCTGATGACCGAGGCGTGCCGCGGCGAGGGCGGGTATCTGAAGAACAACAAGGGTGATAGGTTCATGCAGAACTACGCGCCCAAGCTCATCGAGCTCGCGCCCCGCGACATGGTGTCGCGTGCCGAGACCGAGGAGATCCTCGCCGGGCGGGGCTTTCATTCTGAGCAGTGGGGCGATTACCTTCACCTCGACCTCACCCACCTGGGCGCCGATCGCATCAACACGCGCCTCCCGCTGATCCGCGAGGTGACGATCAAGTTCCTCGGGATCGACCCGATCACCATGCCGATTCCGATCCGGCCGGTGGCGCACTACTCGATGGGTGGCATCGAGACCGACATCAACGGCCTTACCCGACTCCCCAACGTATGGGCGGCCGGGGAGGCGGCCTGCGTCTCGTTGCACGGCGCAAACCGCCTCGGATCGAACTCCACCGCCGAGTGCCTGGTGTGGGGCGGGATCACGGGGGAGGAGATCGTCAAGGCACTCCCGAAACTGGGTATGCCCGCGGTGCCCGAGGCAAAGCTGAAGGCTGCCGAGGCCCACATCGATGCTCTTCTCAAGCGCGACGGCTCGGAGAACCTCTACGAGCTGCGGCGCGAGCTTCGGGCGACGATGGACACCAAGGTCGGCATCTTCCGCACCGGCGAGGGTCTGGCCAGCGCGCTCGCCTCCGTGCGCGAGCTGCGCGAGCGCTCCCGCCGTGCTCCGGTGAAGGACAAGGGCAGGGCGTACAACTCCAACCTCTTTCACGCGCTGGAGCTGGAAAACCTGCTGGACCTGGCGGAGATCACCGTGGCGGGCGCTCTGGCGCGCCAGGAATCCCGCGGCGCGCACGCCCGCCGGGACTTCGCTGCCCGGGACGACGAGAAGTGGCTCAAGCACACCCTTGCGTGGCACACGGACGGCGGGCCGCGCTACGACTACAAGCCGGTGACCATCAACACCTGGAAGCCGGTGGAGCGGAAGTACTGAGAGGAAGGGCACCGGGAGAAAAGACAATGCTAGAGAGCAAAGGTCGTTCAAATCGCTTGGGAATCTGGGGCTGGCTGGGCGGCGGGCGGTGGGGGATGGACCGCTACCTCTACACCCTGCACCGCCTCACCGGGCTCGGGATCCTCGCGTACTTCCTGCTGCACATCGTGGTGACCTCGTCGCGGGCGTTCGGGCAGGCGGCGTGGCAGCAGGCGATGGGCACCGTCACCGGCCCGCTGTTCAAGATCGGCGAGTACCTCGTGTTCGTGGCGTTCGCCTTCCACGCCATCAACGGGATCCGGCTCGGGATCATCGAGCTGGGTTTCGGCGTCGGGAAGCCGATCGAGCCCGTGTACCCGTACAGGACATCGCTCGACGTTCAGCGGCCGCTGGCGATCGGCATGCTGCTCGTTGCCGTGGTTCTCGTCGTGATGGGCACCCTGAACTTCTGGGTGCTGGAGTAGGAGGCGGCCGTGATGCGCGATCAGAAGCTCTGGACCTGGCACCTGGCGGCTGGGCTTGTCATCCTCGTCTTCCTCGGGATGCACATGACCGTCATGCATCTCAACGGCGTCGTCGTCCTCAAGGGCCTCAACCCGGCGGGCGGCCACCCGGTCGACTGGCAGAACGTGGTTTCGCGAGCCAGGACCGGGTTCTTCATGGTGACGTACATTGTGCTGCTCGGCGCCGCACTGTTCCACGGCCTGTACGGCCTGCGCAACATCCTTTT
The DNA here is from genome assembly GCA_041494245.1 of Thermoanaerobaculaceae bacterium. Classification (GTDB taxonomy): domain Bacteria; phylum Acidobacteriota; class Thermoanaerobaculia; order Thermoanaerobaculales; family Thermoanaerobaculaceae; genus RBG-13-68-16. Next base: position 108,786 of record JBGQAK010000010.1, on the reverse strand, counting down.
TGAGCTCGATCCGGCGAGCTGGCTCAAGCGCACCCTCAGCATGGTGCTGCTGCTCGGCGGGCTCGGGCTTTTCATCTACGGAACGTGGGCGGCGATCGCCGCGCGGTCGTTCTGAGGGGGCGGACATGAGCAAACCGAACATGAGCGAAGTCAGCTACCGAATCCGCCGCTTCAACCCGGAGCGCGACAAGGCTCCGTACTGGGAGGACTACCGCATCCCGCTCGTGGCTGGTATGACCGTTCTCGACGGGCTGTGGAAGGTCAAGGAGACGCACGCGCCGGAGTTGGCGTGGCGCTCTTCCTGCCGCATGGGCGTGTGCGGCTCGTGCGGGATGCTAATCAACGGCAAGCCGCGCCTCGCCTGCAACACCCAGATCGCGGAACTCGAAAGCGGCACCGTCGTGGTCGCGCCGCTGCCGAACTTCGACATCGTCCGCGACCTCGTGCCGGAGCTCGCGCCGATGTTCGGCACCCACCAGGCGCTGATGCCGTACGTGATCAGGGAGGACGTCGAGGAGCGCGAGCACCCGACCAACGAGTTCTTCCAGTCGGCGCACGAGCTCAAGGCGTACTTGCAGTTCACCTATTGCATCAAGTGCGGGTGCTGCATGGCGGCGTGCCCGACGTTCGCGACGGACGCACTGTACTCCGGCCCGATGCCACTTGGGCAGGCACACCGGTACAACTCCGACAGCCGCGACGGCGGCTTCGCGGTCCGCAAGCAGGTGCTGGCCGGCGAGGCCGGTCCGTGGCGGTGCCACTACGCCGGCGAGTGCTCCCGGGTGTGCCCGAAGGGCGTGGACCCTGCCAAGGCGATCCAGCTCATGAAGCGCGAGTTGGTGCTCGACTACCTGCGCCTGCACAAGACGAAGTGCCCGGCGAAGGTGGCGGGCAAGCCCACCGAGGTCAAGCGCCGCGAAAACATCCCGGAGGCTCCGCCGCACACCGTGTAAGAACAGGGAACCGGGTTCCGGGGTCCGAAGAAGAGCAGCCCCAGCCGTGCGTAACGTCATCGGTGCTTGATCACCCCGACGCGCGGGCAGCGCTCGGCGAGCGGGCAGCGCGAGCACCAGGGTGACACCGGCTGGCAGACGTTCTGCCCGAAGGTCACGAGCAGGTCGTTGATCTCGATCCACAGCCGCTGCGGCAGGACCTTCGCCAGGGCGCGCTCGGTTTCCTCCGGCGTCTTCGTCCTCACGAGGCCGAGACGGTTCGAGATCCGGTGCACGTGGGTGTCCACGCAGATGGCCGGGATGCCGAAGCCGAGTCCGAGCACGAGGTTCGCGGTCTTGCGGCCGACGCCCTGAAAGGTGAGGAGCGTGTCGCGGTCGGCCGGTACTCTTCCGCCGTGCTCGGTCGCGATGCGCCGGGCGATCGAGCGGATCTGCCTCGCCTTGGTGTTGTAGAACCCCGCGGGGAAGATGAGCGTGGCGATCTTCCCTTCGGGGAGCTTTGCCACCCTCTCCGGGGTCGCGGCGATCGCGAAGAGCCTCGCGCTCGCGTCGGCCGTGACGGCATCCTTGGTGCGCAGCGAGATCACGCACGCCACCAGCAGTCGGAACGGGTCGCGCCTCCTCTCGACGCGGGCGAGCGTTGTTGGCCGCACTGCGTCGCGGACCCTCGCGAGCTCCTCGGCCAGCCAGTCCAGGTCGGCCTCTGTCCATCTCATCGCGCCCCCCGTGAGAGCCCGACGAGGAGAAGGACCCCCAGGGCGGCACCCGCGAGCCCGGGTTCGAGGCCGGCCGGAAGGTGGGCCCGCACGCCTTCCAGGGCCAGGTCCGCGATGGCGCCCCCGGCGATGGCCGCCACGGCACCCCTGGCGGTGGCGCCGGGCCAGGCGAGCCCGACGGTCATCACCGGCAGGAGTGCCGCGGTGAAGAAGCCCCACCCGATCAAGCCGAGGAGCACCACCGCCCTCTCGCTGCCCGCCCCGATGGCAGTCCCGGCGACCGCGAAGAGGACCGTCGCCAGCCTTGCCGCGGGCACGCCCATCGCCGGCCGGCCGGCCGCCTCCCGCAGGTCGCGGGTGACCGCCGCCGCCGCCATGTTGAGGAACGACGCCGCCGTGGACATCATCGCTGCGAGGACGGCCACCCCGGCCAGCAAAACGGCCCACGGCCCCAGCAGGGTCATCGTGTGGGGCGTGAGGTCGTCGGGTCGCGCGACCGTCAACGCTCCTCGGGCAACGAGGGCGCTCCCGCCGAGTCCCACGCCGATCCAGATCGCCAGCGTGGCGGCGAGCGCGCCGGTCAGGACGGCCGGCAGGAGGCGGAGCTGGGAGCGGGAGCGCAGGAAGAAGAACTTCTGGATGTAGTGGGGCTGCGCACACGTTCCTAGGCAGAAGAGCAGGTACCACGCCCACGCCCGCCCCGGGGCGGTGGCCCCGAAGCTCCCGAGAAGCTCAGGGCGCGCCCTTTCCAGCGTTTGCACGGCCGCGACAGGGCCCCCGGCGGCGGAGATGGCCGCGCCGGCCAGCAGCACCGCCAGAACCGCCATCACCGCGCCCTGGACCGCGTCCGCCAGCAGGCCCGCGCGCATCCCCCCCAGGGCGGTGTAGGCCGTGGTCGCGAGCATGACGACGATCGCCACGGCCGCACCTGGGATCTCCAGGAAGTCCTCCCCAAGCACGGCGGCGGCCCGTGCCTGGACCGCGAGCATGGCCACACACCCCGCAACCACGACGAGCGCCGTCACGGCCCGGATGCCACGCCCACCGAAGCGGGCCGCCAGGAGCTCGGGAATTGTGAGAGCTCCGTGGCGCTCCGCCAGCTCCACGACGGGCTCGCCGACGGCCCAGCACTGCAGCGCCCCCGTGACCGGCGCCGAGAGCAGGATCCAGAGCGAGCCCACCCCCGCCACCGCGAAGAGGCCGGGTCCGCCGATGAAAGTGAACCCCGAAACCGCGGCCGCCGTGCCGGCGACCCCGACCAGCCACGCACCCGCCCGCCGGCCGGCCACGAAGTAGTCCGATGAGTCCCTGGTTCGGCGGGCGCCCCACCACGCCGCCGCCGCGGCCGCGACGAGCAGAAGTGCGAGGACCGTCATGTCGGTCCCGCCTCACCGTGGTTCGTGGTCCGTGAACCGTGGTTCGAGAGAGCCTCTGACGCATTCTCTTCAAAGGTCAGCCAGTAGAGCCAGGGGATGAGCGGGAGCGGTAGAACGTAGAGGACCACCAGCACCCAGGCGAACCCGTCGAGAGGTCGGCCGCGCAGGAGCCAGGCCCCCGCGTGGCCTGCGAGAAGCCACAGCGCCACGCCGGCCACGACGAGGCGCAGGCTTCGTGATGGCCGGCGAAGCACCGCAATCGCGCAGGCCGCGACGGTCCCCGCGATCGCGACGGCGGGAGAGAGCGGCAGCCACAGCGGGGCCGCGAGCAGCGCCAGTGCGAGGACCGCGGAGAGCACGGGGACCGGTGAGGCGGGCGCCGACTTCCCTGGTTGCATTCGGTAAGTTTACAATCGGCACGCATGCCGGCGAACCTCACACCGCAGTACCGGGCGGCGGAAGCGAAGTTCAAGTCGGCGCGCACCCTTGAGGAGAAGCGTGCCGCCCTCGAGGAGATGCTTGCGAACATCCCTAAGCACAAGGGCACCGAGAAGATGCAGGCCGACCTCAAGCGGCGCATGGCACGCCTGCGCCACGAGGAGGAGGCCCGTACGTCCAGGCACGGGCACTCCTTCAAGGTCGAGCCCGAGGGGGCCGCCCAGGTGGTGCTTCTCGGTCCTCCAAACTGCGGCAAGTCCTCGCTGCTCGCCACGCTCACGCACGCCGAGCCGGCCATCGGCGACTACCCGTTCACCACGACCCGACCTCAGCCGGGCATGATGCAGTTCGAGGACGTGCAGATCCAGCTCGTGGACCTGCCTCCGGTGGCGGCGCAGCACATGGACCCGTGGCTGCCAACCCTGGTACGCGGAGCGGATGCAGCGCTCCTGATGGTCGATCCGACCTCCCTCGAGCTGCCCGAGGACGTCGAGATCGTGCGCGAGCGGTTGGCCGCGGCGCACGCCCCGCTGGTGGGGGAGGTGCCGGAGAACGTCGACCCCCGTGACAACCCGCTGCTCGCCCTCATCGTCATCACAAAGACCGACCGTGCACGTGAGGAGGATCTGAAGGTCCTGGAGGAGCTCTACGGGTCGCAGTACCCTCTGTTGCGCATCAGCGTTGCCAATCACGCCGGCCTCGAGGCCCTGAAGGTGGCGCTGTGGCGCCGGCTGCAGTTGCTGAGGGTCTACTCGAAGCCGCCCGGGAAACCGGTGGACCGCAGCGAGCCGTTCGTGCTGCCCCAGGGCTTCACGGTCGCGGACCTCGCCGAGCGCGTCCACCGCGAGATCGCCGAGAAGCTGCATTTCGCCCGTGTCTGGGGGGGCAAGCTCGAAGGTCAGAGGGTCGCACGGGACTTCGAGCTGCGCGACCGCGACGTCGTGGAGCTGCACGTCTGATGCAATAGGGAAGGGTCAAAGGCAACAAGGGGAGAACGGGGATCTTGAGGTGTCTCGGTTCTCGTTCTTCCGCAAGATCTCCTCCCGATCGCTGGTTTTTGCGGGCGGCGCTTTCGACGTGAGAGAATACTGAAACGGAGGTTTTCATGAGCGACAACGCCGTGATCGCTGCGAGGCACCCGTTCGTTCTCGAGGTGGAGAAAGGCACGTACTCGTGGTGTCGGTGCGGGCGCTCCGGGAAACAGCCGTTCTGTGACGGCTCACACAAGGGGACGGAGTTCACGCCGGTGAAGGTGGAGATAACCGAGAAGCAAAAGGTCGCCTTCTGCGGGTGCAAGCACACGGGAACCCAGCCGCGGTGCGACGGCACCCACAAGACCCTTCCCTGATGCCGGGAGCGCGCGGGACGTGGACCTGAAGGAACGGCTGCGCCACCCCGCCACCCGGCGCACCTGCGTGCTGGCTGGAGCCGCGGTCGCCTTGGGTCTCGTCGTCTGGAACGCCCTCGCGGGGCGCGCGGAGCACCAGCGGACGCTGGAGCTATTGGACTCCACCGGGCTGTCCCAGCGCCAGCCCGACGTGGCGCGTGCGGCGGCACGGGATCCCGACCCGACGCGCGCCCGACTGGCCATCGCCCGGGCATTGCTGGCCGAGTCCTTCGACTACCGCTCCTTCGCGCTGCTCCCGGTACGCGAGGCCGCCGAGTCGGCCGCACGGGTGAACGAGCGGCTCGAACTGGCCCGCGAGATCGCCGCGCAGGCGCTGGCCAGGCGGCCGAGCGCCTGGCAGGCGGCAATGATCCTGGGTGGGGCGACCTACCGCCTGTGGTCCTCGTGCGGAGATCCAAGGCTGGTCTCCGACAGTGGTGCGTGGGAAGGCCCGCTCCTGGCGGCCTGCCGGCTCGCGCCCGGCGAGGACGAGCCCCTCCGCGTCCTGGCCGTGGCCTGGCTCGAGGTCTGGCCGTCGCTTTCGGCCGCCAAGAGGAACGAGACCCTCATCACGCTGCGTCGCGCTTTCATGGACCCCGAGACGTTCGCTCGCTGCGCGGACCTTTGGCTGGCGGCTGCACCGACCCGCGAAGAGGCGTTTGCACTCGTGCCGGACGATACCCGTGCGTGGTTGGTCCTCGAGGGCCGCTATGCCGCAGCGGGAAGGTGGGAGGAGTTCTGCGCCGCGCGGCAGAGACGGGACGAGACGCTGGAGCGCGAGTTGAAGCGTCGCGTGAGCGACATCCGGGTGCACCTGCGGGGCGGCGACCCCTCGGGTGCGCGCTCGCTGGCCGTGGACGTCGTATCGACCGCCCCTGTGGAGACGCGGTTTCGCGATGTCGTGAAGGAGGCGCTGACGCTGTGCCCGCCGCGCACCGTGATCTCGGCAGAGCCCTTCCACCGCTGGCTCTCCTGGGCGCTCGAGGGTTCCGTGCGGGGCCAGGAGCGGCTGCCGCCGGAGACCGTCGCGCGGCTCGCGGCGGCGTCCGGTGAGCTTTCCGCCCCCGAAGCCGCGTTTGCCCAGCTCGCGGCTGGCAGCCTGGCCGAGGCAGAGGTGATCGAGCGGCGCAGCGAGGCGCTCAACACCGAGGCGTGGGCGCCATACTGGATCGCCAAGGCGCGGCTGCTGGCCCGGCAGCGCCGGGGATTCGAGGCGGCATCCACGCTCGCGCTCGTAAACCGCCGGTGGCGTTCATCGGTGCCGGCGGCCGAAGCGCGGCTGGCGATTGCCGAGGCGAGCGGTGAGCCGGTGGCGTCTGCGACCGCACGCGACGCGTTGGCAGTTCTCGCAGCGACCTCCTGGCCGGCCACCGCGTGGGAGTGGCGGGGGCCGGTGGCTCACCTGGACCTCCTCGCGGCCCGGGACGCGCGGGACTTCACCTTGAGCTTCGATTCGGTGCCCCCGAAGGGCGCCGCCCTGCAGGTCCGGGTGGATGGAGAGACCGTGGCAGTGGCTCCGGTGGCCGATGGGGCGACGCTGCGGATCGTTGCCAAGCTTGCACCGGGCGCACACCTCGTGGAGGTGGAGCCGCTCGCCGGGGGGCGCATCTTCCCGGGCACGCTCTCGCTTGTGGCTGACTGAAGGCTCAACCGAAACCGGGTTTTGCCTTGGAGCGGACCCTTGGCTGCTGGTGTGTTTTGTCTACCTTTGCTGGCGGAGGTCTTTGCGCGCCACGAGGGCGGTCCCGCAAACGATCGCCAGGGTGGCGGCATTGGCCGGCATGGAGAGCCCGAAGTCAAAGGCGGAATGCACGGCAAAGGCCGCAATCGCGCCCAGGGCCGCGAGCGCGGCGCACCGGTCCTCCGAGCGCTCGCCGTCGCGCAGAACCCGGGCGAGCCGCACGACGAGCGCTGCGACCGCGACGGCCAGCAGCACGCCGCCGACCAGCCCTGTGGTGACCAGGATCTCGAGGTGGTCATTATGGGCGTGCCAGTACCACAGTCCTGGGAGGTCTCGAGGTGCCACGAGCGAGAAGGCGTCGCGGAAGCTGGCGAGCCCGGTTCCCGTCACCGGAAAGCGCTGCCAGAGGTCCCACGAGCTGGCGTACACGCGGAGGCGGTCGTTCCACGCGAGCTCGTGCTGTGAGGTCGCCAGCCAGCGCCCGAATCCCTGCTGCAGGCCGACCGCAGCTACGGTGCCGGTCCCCACCAGCACGAGCAGTATCCCGGAAGCCCCAAGGCGGACACGGCGCCGCCCGAGCGCAAGGAAGACGCCCTGGGCGACGGTTCCGGTGACCGCAGCCACCACCCCGGCCCGGGAGCCGGTGAAGGTGAGGCCCACAAAGAGCATGAGCCACGCCAACGTAGGGCCGGCGACCAGCGCAATTTTACGCTCGACGCTCATCTCCTCGCGTGCCCGCCTGAGCGCCCACCACCCCCATGCAAACGCCACCGTCAGAACCAGCTCGAGGTAGAGCGCGAGGTGGTCCGGATTGACGAACGTTCCTCGCAACCGCACCGGGTCCCCGCCCACGGCCTCTCCCCAGATCGTGCCTTCGTGGTTGGCCAGGGCACGCGCCCCCAGCAGGACCTGAAAGATCCCCGAGGCCAGGATCGCCAGGGCCAGCACCCGCCGCTGTGTGCGTTCGTAGACCGCGGCTCCCGCCAGAAGGCAGGCAACGACCGCGGCAAAGGTCAGCGCGGCCGAACGTGATGCCGCAGGTGCGAGCGTGAGGGTGTCCGGGACCTCGGTTGCAGCGCCCGCCTCCCGGAGTTCGGAGCGCGCCGCGGCCTGCAGACGGGAGTGTTCCGGTGAGACTTTGCGTACAATGTCTGGAGGCCACGCCGACGCCTGGAGGGCACCGAGCAGCGCGACGCCCGCGAGGCAGGCGGCAGGGAGCAGTGCCGGGCGCAGGCCGGCGGCACGCGTCGCATCGAGGAGGGCGAGGGTGAGGAGGATGCCCGCGGTGATCTCGAGAACGGTGTGGCTCCACGGCAGAACGCTCCCGAAAGGTAGCGGGGCCCACAGCACGAGCGCCGCCAGGAGCCCCAGCAGGAGGAGCGCAGGGATGCCTTGCTGGTTCCACCGGTACTCATCGGTCATTACCTGGAATTCTACGCGAGTGGCGGCGGTCGCGGGTGTCTGCCTCCTCGCCGGAGCCGTTTCGCATGCCCAGTTCCAGCAGTACATCGTGCCGGGAAGCCTCGGCGTCCGGGAGCTCCCCACCAGGGAGCGCCTCGAGGCCGCCATGAAAGAAGCGGGCTACCGCCTGGGTCCCGTGCGGGTTGGCACGGTTTTCGGGCTCAACAACATCAGCTACATGAACAACGTGTACGGGACCTCCACCGGCCAGGTGTCGGACTTTAGTGCGACGGTCATGGCTGGCCTGCAGGGCTACCTCCCCGTGGGGAAGAAACTCGTGATCGGCGCGTACGTGCTGCCGCAGTACACCTGGTGGCACGAACTGAGCTATCTAAGATCGTGGGGCGGACAGGCCGGCATAGGGTTCTTCGGCTACTTCAACCACGTGACGATCGAGCTGCAGGGCTCGAACTCGCTCGCCCAGCAGTACTACTCCTCGGAGACCCTGGTGCCCGTCAACACGCGGGCTCAGCGTGGCTCCGCGACGTTGGAAGTCCGCGTGCTCGGCCGACTGTCGGTGTTCGCCTCGGGCACGCAGGATCGTTGGCGCTACGAAAACCAGCCCCTGGTCGACCTGCCCGCCGATGTCTACAGCGTCTCCGACCGAAATGAAAGCCAGATTGGCGGAGGCCTGCGCTACAGGTTCAAAGAAGACGTGCTGATCGGGCTCGGCTACGGGACCCTTAGGACCGACTTTCTGCACGAGATCGGGAATCGATCCAACACCGGCAGTGGACCGTTCATTGAGCTCAAGGCGGGCGGGAAACACTTCTGGGCCAACGGCAGCGTGTCGTTTGCGTCCCTGAGGCCGGTGGGCGGTTCGAGCTTTGTTCCCTTCAACGGGAATGCCGGGTACATTCAGACCGGCTGGCAGCCCTCGGGCAACCTACAGTTTCAGCTCTATGGCGGCCGCTACATCTCGTACACGTTGGTGACTCCTGTCCCTTACTACGTCGACCGCCGCCTGGGCGTGGGCGTGCAGGGGAACCTTGGCTGGCGGACCACGGCTCGCGTCTATTTCGAGCGCGGGCAGGACGATTACGCCCACCGGCCCGGTGTTCTCCCCAGGAGCGACGGTTTCGACGTCATCGGCCTGACGCTGGACCTCAAGCTCGGGCGGCGCTCGGGGATCAGCTTCGGCTTGAACCGCACCGACTACACATCGGATACCCCCGGGGGTACCCGCTCGGTTCCGATGTTCCAGCTTTCGCTGCGGCTTGCAGGCTCCGGAGTGGGATGGTGGTGATACAATTAGCGGCGAGTTGGAGCGAACGACCCGCAATGAGCGTGTACCTTCCATCCGCCCAAATTGGTCTCTCGTGTCCGGGCCGCCGTTGGCGGCCGTTGGCGGCCCTTGGTGGGCTTGTGCTTGCCATGCTGAGCCTTGCTTCGGCGCGCCTCGGGGCCAGTGGGGCCGTCGGATACCGGATCGGCCCCAAGGACCTCCTCGAGATCAAGGTATTCGAGGTGCCGGAGCTGAACATAGAGCGTCGCGTTTCGGAGGAAGGCACCATCAACCTGCCCCTGATCGGTGACGTCCCGGTCCAGGGGCTGACCGACGTCGAGCTGGCCGACCGCCTGAAGGCGGTACTGGAGTCGAAGTACGTGCAGCGGGCCTCGGTGGCGGTGCAGGTGCGGGAGTTCCGCTCCAAGCCGATCTCGGTCGTCGGTGCGGTGAGACAACCGGGCAACCTGGCGTTCTCAGGGCGGTGGACGCTGCTTGAGGTCCTCTCGGCCGCCGGCGGTCTCAGCGAGGCGCACGCCGACAAGATCTACGTCCTCCGGCGCTCCGACAACGGCCTCTCCGACCAGATCGCGATCGACTTGGACGACCTTATGGTACGCGCCGATCCCGATGCCAACATCCCGATCTTCGCCAACGACCTGATCAACGTCCCGGCCAAGTTGGAGGTGACGGTCTTCTGCCTGGGCGAGGTTGCCCATCCCGGCGCGGTGGTGTTCCAGAGCACGGAGAGGATCACGATGCTCACCGCGATCGCGCGGGCGGGCGGCCTGACCGACCGGGCCTCAAAAAAGAAGATCCAGGTTCAAAGGAGAGACCGCACCGGCCGCGACGTGCAGCTCGAGGTTGACTTCAAGCGCATCGTCGCGGGCAAGGACTCCGACTTTCCGCTCCAGAGCGGTGATGTGGTCATCGTCAAGGAATCGTTCCTCTGATGTCGGCGCAAGCTCCAGCTCCTCCCGAGGAGTTCTTGGTACCGGCCGAGACGGGGACGGAGTTCCACCTTTCGCAGTGGCTGGAGGTGCTCCAGCGCCGTCGTGCCCTTCTCGCGGTGGTCGTCGTCGTCGTTGTCTCGCTGTCGCTGGTCCGCTACGCGATGAGCCCCAAGCTCTATAGGGCGACCACGATCCTGCAGATCGAGCGCCGCCCCGGAAGCGCTGCCGCCATGCAGCAGCCCGCCCAGTACGACGACTGGATGGAGGCGCAGTATTTCTACCCTACCCAGACCCGCCTGCTCCAGAGCCGCGGCCTCGCGGAGCGCGTTGTCAAGAACCTGCGCCTTGGCGACGATCCGGTATTCAACCCGGGCCGGGGCCGCCTCGTCGGAACCTCCTCACCCGCAGCCACCACCGCCGCCGACGACGACGCAGCAATTGCGGGCCTGGCCTACGGCGTTCTGGGCGGGCTGGAGGTCGTCCCGGTCCGCAACACCAGCCTCGTTGAGGTGTCGTACGTCTCGACGAACCCAGAGCTGGCGGCGCGAATCGCCAACGGCGTCGCCGATGCCTACATCGATTGGGGCGTGGAGACGCGCTTCGCGACCGTGGGGCGGGCATCGAGCTTCCTCTCGTCCCAGATCGAAGGGCTCAAGCAGGAGATCCAGGACAAGGAAGCGCAGCTCCAGGCGTACAGCCGGCGCTCCGACATCGTGGCGCTCGACCCGTCCTCAAACGTCACCCTCCAGAGGCTGGAAGCCCTTAACAAGGACTACATGGGGGCCCTCTCCGAACGCATTGGCAAGGAGGCGCAATACAAGGAGCTCGTGAACTCCCCGGACGACATCGTCGCGGACACGGCCTCCGGCGGCCTCGTGGCGCAGCTCCGCTCCGACCAGCTCAAACTCGAGCGCGAATACGCAACCAAGCTCAACACCTACAAGGCCGAGTGGCCCGCCATGCAGGAGCTGAAGGCTCAGATCGACAGGGGCCGGCAGCACATGGCCAGCGTGACCCAGGAGATGGTGGCCAAGGCCCGGGAGTCCGCGAAGGCCGAGTATCAGGGGGCGTTGAGGCGAGAGCAAGCTCTGACGGCCGAGCTCTCGAGGCAGAAGGGCGAGGCGATGAGTTTCAACTCGGCGGCGGTCGAGTACAACAACCTCAAGGTCGAGGTCTCGACCCGCAGGTCGCTTCTCGACGAGCTCGTGCGCAAACAGTCCGAAACCGAGGTGACCTCGCGCCTCAAGGGGACGCGCGACTCCAACGTCGTCGTGGTGGACCGCGCGCTGGTGCCGGGAGCACCATACCGGCCGTCGCTCTTCCGCAGCCTCGCCCTTGGTCTCATGCTGGGCCTCGGTCTGGGTCTGGGGGTGGTTTTCTTCTTCGAGTACCTGGATCGGACCATCAAGACGAGCGAGGACGTGGACCGTATCCTGAACCTTCCGGTGCTCGGGGTCATCCCCGACGTCACGCAAGGCGCACGCGACTATGGTCGCCGCAGCAAGTCCTCCTACTACTACGGTCGCCGGCAGCGGGGTGCGACGAAGCCCCGCAAGACCCGCACGGATCGCAAGGGTGGTTCCGATTCGGCCGACGTCCAGGTCGAGCTGGCCAGCCACCAGCAGCCGCGCCTCGCTGTTTCGGAGGCGTACCGCTCGCTGCGTACCGCGCTGCTCCTCTCGACCCCGGGTCACCTCAAGAGCATCGTGATCACATCGGCGGTTCCGGGTGAGGGGAAGACCACGACTGCCGCGAACCTCGCCATCGTGCTCGCCCAACTGGGCAAGGAGGTACTGCTTGTCGACGCAGACATGCGCAAGCCCCGGCTTCACGAGATCTTCGGCGTGTCAAACCGTGTGGGCCTCGTGAACTTCCTGACCGGCGGGGCTGACGAGGCCGCCGTGATGCTGCAGACCTCAGTCAGCAACCTCTTCATCACGCCGTCCGGACCAGTGCCGCCGAACCCGTCGGAGTTGCTGTCCTCCGAGAGAATAGTGGATTTCACGGCCCGCGCCTACCAGCGCTTCGACTATGTCGTGTTTGATACCCCGCCGGCGCTCCCGGTCACCGACGCCACTGTGCTCGGCTACCTGTCGGACGGGGTCGTGCTGTGCGTGGGCTCGGGCCTCGTCATGCGGGAGGACGCGCGATCCTGCCGGCAGCGGCTCCAGCTCTCGGAGGTGCGGGTCCTCGGCGTCGCCCTGAACCTCTTCCGGGAGCAGCCCGGGTACCCCGGGAGGCGATACCAACGGTATCAGCAGTACGTCGAAGAGGTCAGAGCAGCGGGCACGGGCCGGAAAGCCTGAGCCCGCCCATGATCGACCTGCACGCCCACCTCCTCCCTGGCGTGGACGACGGTCCTGCGACCCTCGACGAGACGAGCGAGATGTGCCGGGTCGCGGCGGCCGATGGGATCCATTCGGTCGTAGTCACCCCGCACCAGCGCCACGAACTCTGGCCCGACGTGGAGCGCGGTGCCCTCGAGGTGCTCTTCGGGAAGGTGCAGAAGGTCCGTGGCGAGCTCAACCTGGCGTTGGGCGCCGAGATCCGGGTGGACTCCGAGCTTCTCGGGGAGGTGGACCGTCTCCCGGGAGGGAACCTGCTGTCGCTCGCGGGCTCTCGCTACCTGCTTCTCGAATTCCCGTCCATCATGCCGACGGTCGAACCGCCTTCGCTGGTGCACGAACTTGTCGTGGCCGGCTGGCGGCCGGTGCTGGCCCATCCGGAGCGGATCCCGTGGCTGGTGGAGGACCCCGCGCTGCTTGTTGAGCTGGCGGAACGGGGGGCGCTTCTCCAGCTGACCGCGATGAGCGTGACCGGCGAGCTCGGAGGCGGCCCGCTGGAGTGCAGCTCGTTCCTCCTGGATGAGGACCTGGCGCACTTCGTGGCCTCCGACGCCCACGACTCCCACGCTCGGCCCCCACGCCTGTCGGAGGCGTACCGGCGGATCGCGCAGCGCTGGGGCGAGGAGAGATCGCAGCGGCTCACCGTGCTGAATCCGAAGGCTGTGCTTGAGAACCGGCCTCTTGACAGGCACAATGCACACTGATGGGTACTGATCGCTTCCCGCATGGCCCGCCGATCCAGGCCCTCGAGACCCCGAACCCCCGATCCTGGCGGCTTCGGAGCGCTCGAATCTCGGCGGTGTTCATCACCGCGCTCGTGCTGGCTGCGGCTGCCAACGCCGTGGACCCCTTCTACATGCGGTTGCTGCGCCAGGGCACCGACTCCTACAACCGCCGTGACTACGCGCCTGCGGTGCGCCAACTGCGTGTGGCCTGCTTCGGCCTCCTGGACGATCCACAAGTTCTGGCCGACGGGCTCACCCGCCTCGCGCTCGCACAGGCCGCGAGCGGAGATCCGACAGGGTTCCGCGAGACGTTCCAACGCATCACGGAGGTCGAGGAAAGGTTCCAGGGGTACTCCCGAGCGGACATACCCCCCGACGTGCGCGCTGGCTTTGAGGCGCTCGTCATCCAGGGGATTCCCGCCGCCACGCTCGTGGAGAACCCCGCCTTCTCGCGCCTGGTACCGACGCGGGAACAACGCGTGGCCTCGCTGCCGCCCTCCGAGCGCCGCAAGGAGCTGAACCGCCTCGTCAAGGCCGAGCCGAGGCAGGTAACCTGGCGCCTCATGCTGGGCCAGCTCGATCTTGCAGAAGGCGATGTGCGCGGCGCCTGGCAGAACGCGGACGCTGGCCTGAAGATCGCCCCCGGCAGCGAGGAGGCGCTTCGGGTGCGCGGTCTCGGTTTTGCGGGTGACAAGCGCTGGTCCCAGGCGGTGGACGATCTCAGGGCATGTGGAGGTGTGACCTCCGACCGGAGGGTTGCGGCCGCCCTACTGGGCTCGCTGGTGGAGCTCAAACGGTGGCAGGAAGCCAGCGCGTACGTGGCCCAGCTGCCGCCGGCGCTCGCCACGGACCCTGCCATCCGGGACCTCGAGGAACGAGCCGGCAACGGTCTGAAGGCCGCCACCCCCGCGCTCACCCCAACGCCCGCCCGAACGCACACCCCCACGCCGGCTCCGACGGCTGCTCCGACGCGTACCCCGACGCCTGCTACGACGGCTGCAGCGGTGCGTACCCCAACGCCTGTGGCGACGGTTGCTCCGACGCGTACCCCAACGCCTGTCGCGACGGCTGTTCCGACGCGTGCCCCGGCGCCCGCTCCGACGGCCACACAACCGGTCCCCACGGCAGTCAGGACAGTCCAGGGTGCAGGACCGCCTCCACCCGCCGCGGCCACCCTCGCGCCGGTCGGCGTCGGAGCCGTGGCCGCGGCCGACACGAAGCCCACCACGGCCCCGTCCCTGCCTTCCGTGCAGGCCGAGCTTGATCGGGTCCGGGAGCTGGCCCGCACGAACAAGCTCGAGGACGCCTGCGCAGCGGCGCGCCGCGTTGCAGACGCCCACCCCGAATCGCCCGAGGCGCAGCATCTGGCCGGCGAAATGGCGTACAGGACCAGCCGCTGGCCGGATGCCGTGCTCTACTTCCGGCGCTGGGGTGAGCCCCCGGACGCCAGGCCTGTGCTTCTCTTCTACTACGCTGTTGCCCTCTACGAGACTGGAGACCGGGCCGGCGCGGCGACTGCCCTCAGGCGCTCGTTGCCGAACATCCGGCGGACCGAGTACGTGGAGCTGTACGTCACGAAGATCCTCGGAACCGCCGCCTCTCCGACACAAACGCCTTGACGAATTGCACTTAGAGGCCTACAATGAAAAGTGGAGGTGGGCCGGTTTGATCGGTCGGAGTCTATTCTGTTCCCCTGTGAGGTGGGCGCGGCCCGGCGGGCTCGCCCTCGCGGTTGCCCTCTCGTCCAGCGCAGCTCTCGCCGCGCCTCCGGCGTTGAGCCCGATCATGCCGAGCTGCGTGCCCAAGCGCGCCAACAGCGTGGTCTCCCTGGTCACATACCCGGAAGGCACGTGGAGCTCCGTCCGCACGTACTTCCGCAAGACCGGAACACCCGATTTCTACTACGTCGAAATGCGGAGCGTTGAAAGGCGGAGCTTCTGGGCGGCGCTGCCCCGCCCGGAGGACGCCACGGCTGCAGTGGACGTAGTCTTTGCTGTGATGGATGCCGACGGCAGGGAGATGCGCACGCCTCAAGTGACGATTCCCGTCATTTCGCCGTGCAACGCAACCCTGACCGGCGAACAGGCCAGGTTCGCGCAGAACCTCGTGGTGGGCGAGACGGCGAGAGTCCAGACCGGGCTTTCCGTCATGGGTTTCCTGTGCGAGGGCGTGATCTCGAGGATCGACTTCGCCGGCAAGCTGCGGCCCGATGACGTTTGCAGAAGCGTTCTGATAGCAGACGCTATGGCAGCGGCGGGCGAGAAGAGCCTGGCTCCGATGGTCCTGACGGGTGGGAGCGCGACTCTCATCCGCCCCGGCGACAAGGGCGAAGCCTCCAAACCGAGGCCTTAGGCAGCGCCGTCTGAAACACGTAGGGGCATGCGCCAGGGGCGCCGCGACGCTCCGCAACCGGCGCCCCGCATCCCTCGGTTCGCTTGACCCCCCGGGGGGACATCTGCTAGGAGTTCCCGTCGAGGCGTAATGCTGATCGCTCCCGACGAAGACCGGCTGATCTGGCTTCTCGTTCGGACCAAGCCGAAGCAGGAGACCGCGGTGGTCCAGGCGCTCGGTGGTCGGGACGTCCCCGCGTACTGCCCGCGGATCCTGGAGCCGCGCTGGCACCTGAGGGCGCCCCGCGGCCCGGTGGCGCTCTTTCCGTCGTACGTGTTCGCCCACTGCGTGCCGAAAGAGCGGTACACGGCCGTCCGCTACTGCCCGGGGGCCTCCGGCATCGTGCGGTTCGGCGACGCCCTTGCGGCCGTCGAGGAGGATTTCATCGCCTCGCTGCGCGAGCGCGAGGGCGAACGTGGCTACCTCGTCATCGCGGAGGCGCGCCGTGCTCCCTCGAAGGGCACGAGGGTGCGGGTCGTCCAGGGGCCGCTCCAGGGGCTCGAGGGGATCGTGACGCAGTACCTGCCGGCCAAGGACCGCGTGCGCCTGCTGCTCTCGATGGTCAGCGGCGTCCGGCACGTGGAAGTCGACGCCCGCCACATCCGCGGCACGTAGCCTCCTCCAGCGGGGGCGCACACGGGTGGCCCGTTCAAACGGGCCCTCGCTCCCGGGGAGTGCGAGCGCCGTACGCCGCAAAGGGGAGGGTCTGCCGCGTCGGATGGGGAGTTCTTCCAGGCCGCGCCTGCAAGAGGTGGGTCCGTCGACGGGAAACGGCTCGGTGGCGCCTGCCCGAGAGCTTGCGTATCCCCCGGGAAGCCTTAGAATCAAAGTGATTCTGCGCCGTGACGTCTCGTTTTTGACACCGCATGACGCGAGACGTCCATGGGGGCGACGAGGGCTGGCTGCTTGACCACAGGCCCCGATTTTTCAATGGTTTGCAAGGCAAACCACCAGCGGCAGCGTGCATGGCTGCTGCCGCCTCCCTCGAACTGCGTGTGATAGCCTGCCTATCTTTGAGCCCGCGGAGGGCTCCGGGCTCGATGACAACGGACCGATGACGAAGCTCGCAAAAGGCGCACGGATCTACGTCGCCGGCCACTCCGGCTTGGTCGGCTCGGCCGTGGTCCGTCGCTTGAAGGGCGCGGGTTTCACCAACGTCCTGACGGCGGAGCGCGACGAGCTTGACCTGCGCGACCAGGCCGCCGTGGACCGCTGGTTCGAGGCCAACAGGCCAGAGTTCGTCTTCCTCGTGGCCGGCACCGTGGGCGGCATCCTCGCCAACTCCACACGTCCTGCCGAGTTCATCTACGACAACATGATGATCCACGCCACCGTGGTGCACGCCGCGTACCGCGAAGGCGCCAAGAAGCTGCTCTACCTGGGCAGCTCCTGCATCTACCCGCGGGAGTGCCCGCAGCCGATGAAGGAGGAGTACCTCCTGACCGGGCCCCTGGAGCCCACCAACGAGCCGTACGCAGTCGCCAAGATCGCTGGCATCAAGCTCTGCCAGGCCTACCGGCGGCAGTACGGGTGCGACTTCATCTCGGCGATGCCGACGAACCTGTACGGACCGAACGACAACTTCGACCTCACGAGCTCCCACGTGCTGCCGGCGCTGATGAGGAAGTTCCACGACGCCAAGGCTGAAGGACGCGGCGACGTGGTCATCTGGGGCACCGGTTCCCCACGGCGGGAGTTCCTGCACGTGGACGACCTCGCCGATGCCTGCCTGTTCCTCATGCAGCACTACGATGGTGATGTGCAGATAAACGTCGGGACCGGGGCGGACCTCTCCATCCGCGAACTGGCGGAGTTGGTGCGGGAAGTCGTCTACCCGCAGGCCAAGCTCACATTCGACACCTCCAAGCCCGACGGCACGCCGCGCAAGCTCCTCGACGTCTCTCGCCTGCACGCGCTCGGATGGCGGCACCGGGTCGAGCTGCGCGCCGGGATCGCTTCGACCTACCAGTGGTTCCTTGCCAACCGTGGCCACCTGCGTGAGGACGAGGCGGAGAAGAGCAGGAGTGAAGCCCGATGAAGAAATGGCCTCGCAAGATCGGAAAGCGCGCCCTGGTCACCGGCATCACCGGGCAGGACGGCTCGTACCTCGCGGAGCTCCTGCTGGGGAAGGGTTACGAGGTGTGGGGGATGGTGCGGCGGTCCTCCACCTTCAACACCAGCCGCATCGACCACATCTACCAGGATCCGCATGATGCGGACGTCAGGCTGCATCTCGTGTACGGGGATCTGAACGACGCCTCGTCGCTCAACAAGCTCCTGAAGGTCGTCCGCCCCGACGAGATCTACAACCTCGGTGCGCAGTCCCACGTGAAGGTCTCCTTCGACGTGCCCGAGTACACCGCCGAGGTCACGGGCGTCGGCGCGGTGCGCCTGCTGGAGGCGACGCGCGAGCTGGGGCTCGAGGCCCGCTTCTACCAGGCCTCCTCCTCGGAGCTCTTCGGCAAGGCCCTCGAGGTTCCTCAGCGGGAGACCACGCCTTTCTACCCGCGCAGCCCGTACGCGGCCGCCAAGGCCTACGCCTTCTTCATCACCCGCAACTACCGCGAGGCCTACGGCATGTTCGCGGTCAACGGCATCCTCTTCAACCACGAGTCGCCGCGCCGCGGGGAGACGTTCGTCACGCGCAAGGTCACCCGTGCGGTGGCGCGCATCAAGCACGGGCTGCAGGACAGGCTCTACCTCGGAAACCTCGAGGCCACGCGCGACTGGGGGTTCGCCGGCGACTTCGTGGAAGCCATGTGGCTCATGTTGCAGGCCAAGGAGGCCGACGACTACGTCGTGGCCACAGGGGAGACCCACTCCGTGCGAGAGCTCTGCGAGCAGGCGTTCGGCTGCGTGGGCATCCCGATCACGTGGGAGGGGCAGGGGCTGGAGGAGAAAGGGATCGCGAACGACGGCCGTGTCCTTGTCGAGCTGGATCCCCGCTATCTGCGGCCCACCGAGGTGGAGCACCTCCTCGGCGATCCCGCCAAGGCGAAGGCCATGCTCGGGTGGAAGCCTCGCGTAGGTTTCGAGGCCCTGGTCAAGATGATGGTCGAGCACGACATGGCGCTCGTCAGCCGCGAGTCGCCGGCCGGCGTTACCGGCTGAACCCTCCCTCCACGGGCCGCGCGTGGCTCTGGCGTCCCGCGAAGGCTGTTGATCCTCGATTGCTTGAAGCCGTGAAAAAGGTCTCCGTCATCTTCGGCACCCGTCCCGAGGCCATCAAGCTGGCGCCGGTCGTCCTCGCGCTGCGCAAGGACCCACGCTTCGTCTGCGAGGTCTGCGTGACCGCCCAGCACCGCGAGATGCTCGATCAGGTCCTGGAGGTCTTCGGCATCGAGCCCGATGTCGACCTCGACCTCATGGAGCCGGAGCAGACGCTGGCCGGCCTCACGGCGAGGGCCGTGCAGGCGATCGACGGGTACCTCGCGAAGGCCGGGCCTGAGCTCGTGCTCGTCCAGGGCGACACCACGACGACGTTTTGCGCCGCGCTGGCTGCGTTCTACCACCACGTGCCGGTCGGACACGTCGAGGCGGGCCTGCGGACCGGGAACCTGGAGTCACCGTGGCCAGAGGAGGCCAACCGCACCTTGACCACACGCCTCGCCGCGCTGCACTTCGCCCCCACCGAGACCAACAGGCAGAACCTGCTGCGCGAGGGGATCGAGCCGGCGCGGATCGTCGTGACCGGCAACACCGTCATCGATGCGCTCCTTCTTGCCCTGAAGGTCGTCAAGGCGAGGCCGCCGGCCATCGCCGAGCTGCCCGAGAGGGTGGTTGCCGCGGATGGCCCGCGGCTCGTGCTCATCACCGGCCACCGGCGCGAGAACTTCGGCCCCGGTTTCGAGTCGATCTGCAAGGCGATCGCCGAGCTGGCGCGCCGCTTCCCGGAGACGGCGTTCGTCTATCCCGTGCACCTCAACCCCAACGTCCGCCGGCCCGTGGACCGGAACCTGCGCCGCCCAGCCACCGGGAACATTCACCTCATCGAGCCTCTGGCGTACCTCCCGTTTGTGGCGCTGATGAGCCGCGCGACGCTCATCCTGTCGGATTCGGGCGGTGTCCAGGAGGAGGCCCCAAGCTTGGGCAAACCGGTGCTCGTGATGCGCGACACGACTGAACGCCCGGAGGCCGTGGTCGCCGGAACCGTGAAGCTGGTCGGCATTAATGAGCGCACCATCGTTGAAGAGGCCAGCCGACTGCTCACCGACCGCACGGCGTACGAGGCCATGGCACGCGCCATCAACCCGTACGGCGACGGAAAGGCCACCGGCCGCATCCTGACGGCCTGCGCGGAGTTCACGAATGCGGGTCAACCTTGAGAGGTCGACGACCTGTGCTGTCATCCTGAAGGGCGAGGTTGCGAGTGCTGTCGTCAGCGCTGCGGCCTCCGGTGCTTGGGTGAGGTTCCCGGTCTCCTTTGTGCTTCAAAAAAGAGGCAATGTCTGAGAAGCTGCAATCGGGCTCGTCAACAAGGTTGGGAGGTGCCGTGACAACCTCGTCTCGGCGTGCAGTGTCTTCACCCCTTGCTCTTGATCTCCCAGAAGAGCCCGTGACTCGAATCCGCCCGGGCCGGTCGTGGGCGGCCATCGACCTGAAAGAGCTGTGGAGCTTCAGGGAGCTTCTCTACTTCCTGACCTGGCGGGATGTCAAGGTCCGTTACAAGCAGGCAGTCCTCGGTATCGCGTGGGCCGTGATCCAGCCCCTGGCCACGATGATCATCTTCACGGTCTTCTTCGGAAAGCTCGCCAAGATCCCCTCAGACGGCATCCCGTACCCCATATTCAGCTACGCGGCGCTCCTTCCGTGGATGTTCTTCCTCAACGCGGTGACCAACAGCGGCAACAGCCTGATCGGGAGCGCAAATCTGATCACCAAGGTCTACTTCCCCCGACTCATCGTGCCCGGCGCGGCAGTGGCCGCTGCTCTCGTGGATTTCGCGATCGCCTTCGTGGTCTTCGTCGGGCTCTTCGGGTACTACCGCTACTCGGTCTCGTGGGGCATTCTGCTCTTTCCCGTGCTCGTTTGCGTGTTGGTGCTGCTGGCGCTCGGGGTTGGCCTGTGGACGTCGGCGGTGAACGTCAAGTACCGCGACGTGCGGTATGCACTGCCTTTCGTCCTCCAGCTCTGGATGTTTGCCACGCCTGTGATCTACCCCTCGAGCCTCATGCCCGAGCGGTGGCGTTGGGTTCTCGCGGTCAATCCGCTCACCGGCATCATCGAGGGCTTCCGGGCATCGCTTCTCGGCAGGCCGGTCATGTGGGGCGCGCTCGCCTACTCGACGGTCATCGCGGTCCTCTTCCTGCTGTACGCCGCCTTCTACTTCCGCCGCACGGAAAGGCGGTTCGCGGACATTGTGTGACGCGATGAAGCCGATCATCCAGGTACGCAACCTCTCCAAGCTCTATCACATCGGCGCGCAGCGTGCGAGCTACGGCAGCCTGCGCGAATCCCTTGCCTCGTGGGCGCAACGGCCCCTCGATGTGCTATGGCGCCGAAGGACTAGGGAGCACCCCACGATCTGGGCCTTAAAGGATATCAACCTCGATGTCATGCCGGGCGAGGTCGTGGGGATTATCGGCCGTAACGGCGCCGGGAAGAGCACGTTGCTGAAGGTGCTCTCGCGTATCACCGAGCCCACCGAAGGAGAGGTGAACCTGTTCGGGCGCGTGGGCAGCCTTCTGGAGGTGGGGACAGGGTTCCACCCGGAGCTGACCGGAAGGGAGAACATTTTCCTCAATGGTGCGGTCCTGGGCATGAGGAGGGCCGAGATCGACCGGAAGTTCGACGAGATTGTCGCTTTCGCGGAGGTCGAGAAGTTCATCGACACGCCGGTCAAGCACTACTCGAGTGGGATGTACGTGCGGCTGGCGTTTGCTGTGGCGGCTCACCTCGAGCCCGAGATCCTTCTGGTGGACGAGGTCCTGGCGGTCGGTGATGCGCAGTTCCAGAAGAAGTGCCTCGGGAAGATGGGGGATGTGGCACGAGGCGGGCGGACCGTGCTACTCGTCAGCCACAACCTGGCAGCCATAACCAACCTGTGTCGAGCCGTGGTGGTCCTCGAAGCCGGGAAGGCCCGAGCGTTCACCAATGCCGAGGAAGGCGTACGAGCCTACGCCCAGGGGATGAGCCAGGGGTTCCTCGGACCCCCCGGGGGATCTTCTGCTCGATACCTTCAACACACGGGGTTCTTTGATGGCCGGGCCTATGCCTCCCCGATTGTGTCTGTGCCAATGGGTGAGCCGGTGCGGTTCGAGGTTGCCTTCTCCCTTCCCGAGCCATCTCGGCAGCCGGTGCTCGGATTCGTGCTTCGCAGGTCGCTTTCGGGTGAACCGGTCTTCGGCGTCAACACCCGTATGACCGGGGATCTGGTGTTCGAGCACCCCGTGCGTTCTTTATGTCTCCAGGTGACGCTGACGGCGCTGAACCTGGTGCAGGGCCAGTACATCCTCGACTTCTACCTAGGCAGAGACACCGAGGACTTCGAGGTCGTGCCCGGCGCACTGGCGATCGAAGTGGTGGAATCCGATGTCTTCGGTACCGGCCAGCTGCCGTTCACGCACGTGGGTCCGTGCTTTGTGAAGCCAGTGATCGAGGTGAGGGAGCGCTCATGAGCGGCAAAGCCGAGGGGCACAACCCGGAGCGCCCTGTGGCCGGGTCGTATCCGGCCGTGGTGAAGCTACCCTGGAGCCCACGTTTGTGGAGTCTTCAGGCCATTCTCGTCTCATAAATGGGAGACTTAGTGGCGCCGCACATCGACTAGGCATGGACGAGGCACGGTAGCTTTGACGCGCTTGAACAGCTTACTTCGTCTTCTGTACCACTCTTACCCGTTCTCGCGCGGTAAGGACTTCCTGCGCCGTTTTGCCTTCGCGCGAATCGGTGGCGTGGCGCTCAGGGACGACGGCTATGGAAACCAACTTCTGCTTGACCTGAACAACTATATTGATGCGACGCTGTATCTCGATGGGGCATTCGAGCCTGACATCCTGGGCGCGCTCCTGGAGTGGAGTGAGTACCACGAGTGCCGTGTGTTCATCGATGTAGGCGCCAACCTTGGCGCCTTTTCTATCTGTATGGCGGCGCTCCCGACCATCAAAGCTGTCTATGCGTTCGAGCCAGACCCGCGAAACTACGCGCAGCTGATGGGCAATATCTTCTTGAGCAAACACGGTTTCAAGATAAGGGCGCTGAACGCTGCGCTTTCCGAGGAGACCGGAGAGGCCACGCTGTTTCTGTCGCGGGGGGCTTCGGGTCTCGACCAGGGCAAGTTCAACACCGGAACGAGCTCCCTTGAGTTCAGTCCCGAAAGGCACGACAGTCGTTCCACGATAAAGGTGCAAATGGCCAAACTTGATGACGTGGTTGATGTGCAGGGTTCAGTCGTAGCCATCAAGATTGATGTCGAAGGGCATGAATGCGCGGTCCTGCGCGGATCGAGGAACGTTCTCACGGGAAACAAGTGTGCGGTAATCGTGGAGGCCTTTGGCTCCCATGTGGCTGAGGTCGAATCGTTCATGACAGAACTTGGTTACGCATGGGACCAGTCATGTCAGCTGCCAGGTTGCCGAATGTATCGCCGTTAGCAGGCGTGTCAGTGAGGATGATAAGTCTGGAGCCACCCTTAGTGGGACTGGTCACTATTCCGCTCAAGGCGATTCGGGGTCTGTTCAAGGCTGCATCGGGCAATGCGGTCTGCGAAAGCCTGAGTGCCTTCTTGCGCAGGTCGAGCTGTTTGAGCCTGGGGACTGTTACCGCAGTATGAACCCAACAGCGAGTGTGTCCGCCGCTCAGCCTGATACTACGATACGAGCACGGCGACGAGTGCTAGCTGTCTGTGAGAGTTTCTCCTACACGTCTGGCGGGTGTGTCGACGCATTGGAGACTGTACGCGCCTTGCACCAAGCGGGTTGCGAGGTTCTCTTGTGGTCGCTGAGCCCAGCACAAGTCGAACTCAACCAACCCTGGCTCGGTGACCTGACAAGGTACGAATCACCGCCCTTCTTCTGGGGAGGCCGCGGTATCGGCAAGCGTCTCGCGCGCTTCAGGGAAGAGGTGCGTTTCTTGAGGATGGTACGGTTACTGAGGCCGGCACTTTGTCTTGTCCTGACCGATCGGCCAAGGCTGGTTTACCGATTGGTTAATCGCTGGACTCGAGTGGTGTTCTTCGTCCAGGACGTCACACACACCTGCCCCGGCGATCCGCCTCACCGGTACCTCAAGGTCAGCCGTTCTGCCTGTGCCCGTCCGGCTGGCCTCTCATGCCTCGGCGTCGATCGCGTCGAGGGCTGCCTTGGCGATCGGGTGTGGTGGCGAAAGCTTTACCGGATCGCGCACTCGGTTCTCACCGCGAGGTTACTGTCGGGTATCGACACGATTGTCACTCAGAGTTCGTTCAGCGAGGCCCTCGTCAGACGAGGGCTCTCGCGGTCGGCTCGAGTGATCGTCCTTCCCAGGATTCATCCCGCCGCCCACGCGACGGAGCTACCAGGCAAACCAGAGGAGGCCCGCCGTCGCCTCGGCTTTGTGGGGCGTGTGGAGACGTACAAGGGCATTCTGGAGGCTATCGAGATCCTCGCACTCCTGCCCGAAACCTACTGCCTGAAGATTATCGGGAGTGGTGGGGCTGACCCTGAGGCGAGGCGGTTGGTACGTGAGCGTGGTCTCGAACGCCGGGTCGCTTTCATCGGTTGGCTGGAGCGAGCTGAAGCGGCTCGAGCGGTCGAGGCGTGTGGCGTCGTGCTGGTCCCGAGTCTGTGCGCCGAGGTTTTCGGTATGGTTGGCCCGGAGGCGCTCGACCTCGGGACTCCGGTGGTGGCCTACAGCGTTGGCGGCGTGCCGGAATGGTGTGACGGAGCTGTCGCCCGGGCTGTGCCGCTCGGCGACAGGGCAGCGGCCGCAGAGGCCGTGCTGGAGATCACGGGCGACTCCGACCGATGGAGATCTCTCTGCGAGCAGGCGCGGGTCTTTGCCCGGACGTGTTTTGATGAAACTAGGTCGAGGAAGCGTCTGCTGGCAATCCTCGAGGTAGGCCCTCGCGAGGCGAGCGGGGGTGCGGCGTGCTAGGAGCGACGACTGGCCACCCTGGAGAGTAGGACGACGCTCTACCAGTGGCTGGCACTCCTTCTGGTGCCATTGGCGAGGCTTGACGTTCGCGGCACCTGGCGTCTGCTAAGGGCAGCAGGGCTTGCGCGGGACACCCTTTGGGTCGGAGCGCCCAAGGTCTGGGCACGTGGTACGGCACACGGGTACCTGATGGAGCTGGACCTCGCCGATCACCACGATCGGATGACGTACTTCTATGGCTACTACCACGAGCTCGGCGTGCAGCTGATAATGGGTGCATCGGTGCAGCCCGGTGACACCTTCGTCGACGTAGGGGCGAACGCCGGAATGATCACGCTTCTGGCGGCGAGACTTGTAGGACCCGAGGGCCGCGTCGTTGCATTTGAGCCCAATCCCCTCGCGATGGCGCGCTTGAGATCCTCGATCGCGGCCAACAATCTCCTCTGGGTCACTCCATTCGAAATGGGGCTTTCGGATGCACCAGGACGGCTCACCCTTCGTGTGCCTTCTGGATGGGATAGTACGTGCGGGACCTTCGGCCACGTTGCACCTGCGGATGGTCCGATCGGCATTCAGGAGCACAAAGCCTCGGTTGCCCGAGGCGACGATATCCTGTTCGAAATCGTATCGGCCCCCCTGGCCGTCAAAATCGACGTGGAGGGGTTTGAGCAGAAGGTGGTCAACGGTTTGGAGGCGACTATCAGTCAGTTCAGTCCCTTGATTATCACGGAGGTGTTGGCAGAGAACCTTACCCGGGCGGGCTCGACCGTGAAAACCCTTTTCGACACGATGGCTCGCCTGGGCTACTTCCCTTTCGGGATCGAACTCTCAGTGCTCCTTCGTTCCAGGAAGCTCCACCTACGACCGGTTCGGCCTGCGCATGAGGATCCTCCGGAAAACGTTGTGTGGCTGCATCCAGGCAGCGCCCACTATGAGCGTCTCCAGCCTTGGATTCGGCCTTCGTGACTGCGGTTATGGTTGAGAGCTCAGAGGCCGAGCCGCTTCGCCGAAAACGTGGCTGAATGAGAACCCCGGCCCACCCCCGCAATGACTGACGGTCCGCGCACACTTGTGTCGGTGATTGTGCCAACGCACAACCGCGCGCATCTGCTGATCGGTGCGTTGGACTCGGTCTGGGCCCAGACCTATCGGCCAATCGAGCTAATCGTGGTTGACGATGGCTCCACCGACAACACGCGAGCAGCGGTGGAAGCCTGGCAGTCTGCACATTGCGGTGACGACCGCTTCACGTTGGAGTACGTGGCCCAGGAGAACCGCGGGCCTGCCGTCGCGCGCAACCGTGGGCTCGCGCTCGCACGAGGGGAATACGTCCAGTTCCTGGACTCCGACGACCGGTTGCACCCAGAGAAACTGGCGGCTCAGGCCTGCGTGCTCGATGGAGCGCCTCAGCTCGACGCCGTGGTCGCCCGGGTGGCGTTCCTCGATGCAATGGGTCGGAACGGGTGGATCAGCGAGATCCCTGGACGGCAGGGTGACGAGGAGTTGGCCTGTTTCCTCTGCATAAACGACGTCCCCATCCATGCGCCGCTCCATCGGCGGCAACTCGTTGCGCAGTGCGGCGGTTTCGATGAGAGCTTGCTGCACAGTGAGGACGTCGATCTGCATTTTCGACTGGCGCTCGCGGGGGCACGGTTTGGGTTCATGTCGGAAGTTCTGGCGTGGATCCTGCACCGTGCTGACCGTGCCCGGGTAAGCCGCCGTCTGTCCGCGGCAGGCCCAGACTTTGAGAGAGATTTCTACCTTCGCCTTCTTGCTTGTGGCGTTAGGCAAGGAACCGCCACGCCTGCTTTGCGTCAGGCCCTCGCAGAGAGGTTGGTACTGATCGCGAGGCGGTACTATGGCTCCCTCCGGCCCCGGACTGCGCGTGCGTGCCTGGAGGCCGCAAGGGAGGTCTGGCCGGACTCCCGTCCATTTCCTTTACGGTTGTACCTGAGCCCCGGGGGAAGCGCCTTGGGGGTTGTTGCTGAAGCGTCGATCCGAGTGTTGAGGTCCGCGCGGAGAGGGCTACTGGCCGCTTTGCGAATGAGCGTCGGTTCCCGAGGGCACGTGTCTCTGGTAGGAGGTCTGTAATGACGGTTCGGCGAAGAACGGCGAGCGATGTCTGAGCTCCCGCTCGTAACGATCGTCACGCCCTCGCTCAACCAGGCCCAATTCCTCGAGGACACGATGCTGTCGGTGATGGGTCAGGACTACCCAGCGGTCGAGTTCATCGTGGTGGACGGGGGGTCCACAGACGGTAGCATCAAGATCATCCGACGGCATCAAGCCAGGCTCGCGTACTGGACGAGCGAGCCCGATTCCGGACAGTCCAGCGCCATCAACAAGGGTTTTGCACGCGCGAAGGGCAGGATCTTTGCCTGGCTCAACTCTGACGACCTTCTCTCCCCCTCAGCCGTCAGCATTGCTGCCCACTTCCTGAACTCGGAGCCGGACGTGGGGCTCGTGTATGGCGATCGCGTGGAGATCGACGCCAAGGGTAACGTCATCGGGGTCCTACGCTGCCCTCCGCACGATCCGGGCATTTTCCGGAAGGACGTGACCCTGCCGCAGGAGACGGCCTTCTTTCGAAGAGAGGTCTATGAGGCCGTTGGTGGGCTCGACGAGGACCTCCACTTCGCCATGGATCTGGACCTGTGGTGCAAGATGGCGAAGGTGACCAGAATGCGTCACATTCCCGCCTTCCTGGCGTGCTTCAGGCGGCACGGGTGGTCAAAGTCGGTCACCTATGACGCAACGGTGGATGAGAAACACCAGCGCTACCACCGGGAGCGCGAGCTAGTGATCGGGCGACACTTCGGCAGGGAGCTTCCTGGCCGACTCGATCGGCGACTGTACGACTGGCGCCGCAAGGCCGCCTTACTCGTGGCTTCACGGTCTGCACCGCATCGTGCGGACCTCGCAACAGTCGCTCGCCTCCAAGCGGGAGGAGTCGGGCCAGAGAGATGATGCCGGCTTCCCCATCGGGAGGGGCGGAATTTGTGGCGGTGAGATTCCGGGAGCGAGTGCCGGGCTTCGTCTCCGTCGTCGTCCCCGCCTACAACGCCGAGAAGGGTCTGCGGCGCTGCATTGAAAGCGTTCTCGGGCAAACGTCCCAACAGCGTGAGGTGATCGTCATCAACGACGGGTCGGTCGATCGAACCGAAGAGATCGCCCTGGCGTTCGGCGACCGCATCACATACCTCAGGCAGGACAACCGGGGCGAGACGGCGGCACGGAACCGCGGGCTTGAACTCGCTGGGGGTGAGTTCATTACCTCCCTCGACCACGACGACTATTGGCATCCCGATTTCCTCGACGCTTGTGTCAAGTTCCTCAGACAGCATCCCGAGGCCATCGCTGTCAGCACGGGTGTCGAGGCAAGATCCGCGCTCTCGGATGTGGTCTCCATCCGCCCTGCGGCGCTTGCCAAAGGCGAGTTTGGAGAGCACGAGACTTTCGTGATCGAGGACTTCTTCACGTTTTGGGTACGCCACGACCACATCTGCTCCGGCTCCGCCGTGATCCGAGGGGTGGTGATGGACGAGGCGGGGCTGCAGAGGCCAGACCTCGTCCTCAGTGGGGACCTGGAGTACTGGGCGTACCTGGCAACCTACGGGAAGTGGGGATTCATCCCGAGGGTGCTCCTCTACGTGGACGGTACGCAGATCCCGAGGGGCAGCGTCTACGCGAAGTTTCACAGAAGGTACAGCAAAGCACCGAGTGTTGAGCAGTGGGAGAGCCGCATTGTGCCCAGGCTCAAAGAATCGGACATGGCGGCCTACGAGCACGCTCGTGGGCGTATTGCCACCTGGATGATTTTCGCGAAGGTGTTCGCCGGTGACGACCAGGAGGGCCTCCGCATGGCCCGGGAGTACCGGCGCCACCTCCATGGGAGGTTCGGTACCCTGTGGCGTGTGGCGGCGACGGCGGGTATGGCTTCGTGGAAGCCGATGTGCGTGGCTCTGAGAGCCCGGACACGTCTCCAGTACTACCTTAGGGACAGAAGACTGTGAGTTCGCAAATGCACGCTTCTGTTGCGGGCGGCTATCGTCATCCCTCTCCCGCGCAAGTGCCGGTGCTGAGGGGATCAGGTGGCGCGCATCGAAGGCAATCGAAAGTCTCGGTGTACCTCAAGTCTTTCTCTGTGTCCCACTGGTTGCTCCTGCTTTACCCGATCGTCATGCATGCCGTGGCGCGTCAACGGGCCCCGGAGCAGGTGTTCGAGGTCGATCCGGCTGCCATGGTACAGATTGGGTTCACGGCGGTGTGCGCCCTGTACGCGTTGACCCGCGTCGCGCGTCGGGGAAGTGCCTGCAGACTGATCCTCACTAGAAAACCGCTTTTTTGGATGATGTGTTACGTGGTGTTAGCCCTTTTCAGCACGGTCTGGTCGCACCGGCCGGAGTTCACGCTCTATCGGGCGGCGGAGTTGACGGTGTTCCTTGTGCTGAGTGTCGATGCGATGGTGAGGGCGCGGGGCGTCGAGGCGATGATCAAGTTTCAGATGGTGTTCGCGGCCGTGTTCGTCATTCTTGGGATGGTCCTCGAGAGCGGGTTCACCATAGCGGGTATGCACAGCTCGGAGGTGCCTGGAACCGTTGTTGCCGTCGTCTTCCTCGGTTTCTTGGTGAAGGGTTGGTTGTGGCGTTCCCTGTACGCCATTGTCCTCGCAGGTGTGCTCTTCGGGACGTCTTCGGCGACGTTCGTGAGCATTCTGGTCGGTGTCGGTGTCCTGATGCTCGCACTCCGTGGCAGGTGGGCCGCCACGGGCTGGCTCGTGCTGGCCGCCGTCGTTGCGACTGCGGTCGCAACCAACTTTGACCTCGACCGGTACGTTTTTTGGGGGAAGAGTGAGCAAGAGGTGAGAACTGGGTCCGGTCGGCTTTTCGTCTGGGACTGGGTGATTCGGGAAAGAGTCTCGCAGGAGCCGGTGCTGGGATTCGGGTTCGGTGTCGGGGAGACGCTTGCCAGGTTGAGCGACCCAAGCGAATCGACGCTCCAGATGATGCACATGCACAGTGCCGGGATGAGCGCTCTCACGAACCTAGGCGCCGTGGGTGTGCTGCTCCTGCTGTTACTCCTCATCGGAATCTGGAGGGGCGCCTGGTCGCTCTCGCGAACTCGGCTTGGGCCCACCCTGGTTGGTGCGACTGCAGCGTTGTTCGTTAACGCGCAGATGGTCGCCTCTGTGACGTCGACCATGTCGAGTGCGGTGATCGGGCATGGCCTGTTTCTGTCCATGGTCGCAGTGGCGAGCCTCATGGGTCGAAGACAGCGAGCCGTCGCCTCCCGAAAGGTGATCGCCACGGACCAAGCAGGGTTAAAGAGTAGGGCTCGCCTCGCACGCGGGGCGTGGAGGGTTGATCCTCGGGGATGACCTCGGGCGGAGCCGTGTGATCCCGGTAGACAAGCGATCAGATCCA
This sequence comes from Thermoanaerobaculaceae bacterium, assembly GCA_041494245.1. Classification (GTDB taxonomy): domain Bacteria; phylum Acidobacteriota; class Thermoanaerobaculia; order Thermoanaerobaculales; family Thermoanaerobaculaceae; genus RBG-13-68-16. The sequence continues at coordinate 78,643 of JBGQAK010000010.1, read as the reverse complement.
TGGGCCTGCGTCGCTGTCGGACGAGCGACAACGGCGCGAGGGAGGTCGATCTCCAGTGGACCTCGGGTCTGAGTCCCGCATGTCGGTAGTGTGGGTGAACCCCTGCTTTGCTCATTATCGCGTGCCGGTGTACGCGGCTCTCGACCGGCTGGTGGGACATAACCTTTGCGTGGTCTTTTCTGCCCGTCGGACTAAGCGTGCTGTGGCCCAACTGCTGGCGGAGGCACTTGGGGACCGGGCGGTCGCTCTGAGGGGGGAGGTGAACCTTGCCGTCGGCAGGAGCGACGATGACTTCGCAAACCAGGGTTACGTCCTCCCTTTCCAGCCTGGATTGGCCAAAGCCATCAGACGTGCCCGCCCCGACGTCGTGATCTCGGAGGGGTTCTTTCAATGGACGCCGGCGAGCCTGTTGTACGGATGGCGACACCACACACCCGTGGTGATTAGCTACGAACGCACGGCACACACGGAGCGCAATGCCGGGGTGATCCGTACGACGTACCGCCGTCTCGTCGCGAGGCACGTGGGAGCAATCTGCTGCAACGGGTCGCTCTCCATGGAGTACTGCACAAGAGTTCTCGGCGTGGACCCGAGAAGGATCGTCACAGGAGCCATGGCCGCAGATTCGGAGTCCCTTGCGGAGCGGTGCCGGCAGGTTCCGGCGGGCGTACAGGCGCAGGAGTTCGAGGCTCTCGGCCTGAGCCGTCCGGTTTTCGCCTACGTGGGCAGGATGGTCAGGCCAAAAGGGTTGAGGGAGCTTCTGGCGGCCTGGAGGCTGTTCACGAAGCGCCGTGTGGCTCCGCAGGGATCGCTGTTGTTGGTCGGGGACGGACCCGAACGTGAGGAGCTCGAGAGCCTCGTGCGACAACACTCGTTGCCGGGGGTGGCATTTGCGGGAGCCGTCGACTATTTGGCAATCGCTTTCTATTACGCTCTATGCGACGTGCTTGTGATGCCAACCCTCGAGGACAACTGGAGCCTCGTCGTCCCTGAGGCGATGGCGTGCTCCAAGCCGGTGCTATGTTCCCGTTTCAATGGGTGCTGGCCAGAATTGATCAAAGAAGGGCTCAACGGCTGGACCTTTGACCCCCGCGATCCTGCAGAGCTTGCACGCCTGTTCGAAACGTGCGTGACACGGAGGGATCTGCTCCCCGCCATGGGTCGAGCCTCGCGGGAAATCGTCCAAGACTTCAGCCCCGAACGTGCCGCGGAGGCTTTCTACAGGGCCTGTATGCTTGCCATGGGTGGAGACGCGTGACTTTTTCTCGCATGCACGAGGAGGCAGCGGGCGAGGCAGAAACAAACAGCGAGTACAAGCAACACCGTAGCCAAGACATGGATCCAAGGAAGTTCCTGCTGATTCACAACGAGTACGGCTCGCCGAGCGGTGAGGAGTCCGAGTTCGCCACCATCGTCAAGACCCTCACGGATCACGGGCACACCGTCGCTACCCACACGAGGACGAGCAGCGAGGTCGCAGGCAACCCGCTCGGGAAGCTGAGGGCGGCCTTGTCCGGGGTCTACAACCCGTCCTCGCGCCGGGAGGTCTCCACATTCCTGGGACAGTTCAAGCCCGACTACGTGATCGTGCAGAACCTGTTTCCCTTGATCTCACCGTCTGTTCTGCCGGTCATCGCTGCAACCGGGGTCCCGATACTGATGCGCGTCGCCAACTACCGTCTCATGTGCCCGAACGGTTTGCATCTGTCGCACGGCAGGGTCTGTGAGAAATGCCTCCATGGGCGCGAGTACTGGTGCCTGCTGAAGAACTGTGAGGAGGATCTGTTCAAGAGTGCAGCCTACGCTCTCCGCAGCGCGACGGCGAGGCTGATGGGTTTCTACCGGGACAACGTTGGTGGATACTTGTGCGCGTCGCGGTTCCTGCGGGACCGCCTGATCGCCGCCGGGTTCGAAGCCGCGCGATTGCACGTGATTCCCAACGCACTCGCTGACGGCCGCCTGCGCGCCGGAGCAGATGCGGCGTCGGTCGGATCTTTCGTGGGTTACGTGGGCCGAATCAGCCGGGAGAAAGGGATCCCCACCTTGCTCGAGGCGGCAAGGGCCAACCCCGACATACCGTTTCGGCTCGCTGGCCGGGTCAGCCCCTCGTTCAGCTTCCCAGGTCCGAAGCCGGAAAATGTGGCTTTGATGGGTTTCCTTGAAGGCGAGCAGCTCGCCGCGTTCTACCAGGCTTCCCGGTTGATCGTGAGCGCCAGCCTGTGCTTCGAGACCTTCGGGATGAGCATTGCCGAGGCCATGCTGAACGGGAAGCCCGTCGTGGTTCCGGACGCGGGCGTCTTCCCCGAGCTCGTGCGGGATGGCGTTACTGGGGTTCTGGCAGACCCGACGTCTCCCCGAGCTTTCTCCGAACGGATCCGTTACCTCTGGGAGCGACCGGACGTAGGCCTCGAGATGGGCAGGAACGGGAAGGCGTGGGCTTCGGGCGAGTACTCCGCCGAGAGGTGTTACGAAAGGCTGTGTGCCGTTTTCGAATCACCGATCCTGCGAGTAAGGCCCGCCGCCCGGGAGTGACGACTCAGTTGAACGACGGCTCGCTCGTACACAACAGACTGAAGGTTCTGGTCGTCGCTGCCGCCGTCCACCCTAACAAAGGCTCCGAACCTGGCTTGGGCTGGGGTTGGGTCCGAGCGCTCTCCTGCGATAACGATCTCTGGGTCATCACCGGCGAGCGGGAGGGCAACCGTGAGGCGATCGAGGCCCGATTTCGGAAAACGCCCGACCTGGCCGAGCGGTTGAAGTTCTTCTACCTTTCCAGGCCCGACGGCCCCAGCCTGGAGAGAATTTGGCCGCCGCTCTACTACCGCCTGTACCGACAGTGGCACCAGCAGGCGTTCCGGTTGGCCCGTCGGCTCGAAGCCGAGGTGGGCTTCGACCTCGTGCACCAGCTGAACATGCAGGGGTACCGCGAGCCGGGCTACCTCTGGAAGCTCGACAAGCCATTCGTGTGGGGTCCCGTCGGTGGCACGGCCAACGTCCCTCTCCGGTTTGCTTCGGTCCTTGGCCCCAAGGAGTTCCTCTATCACCTCGCGAAGGTGACCATCAACAACCTCCAGCTCCGCTACCACCGCCGCGTTGGCCAGGCCCTCGGTCGGGCGGATGGGTTCGCGACCTCAACCTCCGAAACGCGCGCAGCGTTTCTTCATGTGCGTAGCAGGGATAGTACTGTGATTCAGGAGACCGGCCCGGACCCTGAGTTGCTAGCTTCGCGGCGGCCGTCGCGGCTGCAGGGCGATGGACCCCTGCGGCTTGTGTGGAACGGGATCCACGTGTCACGTAAGGCGCTCCCGATCTTGCTCCGTGCGATCGCTCGATTGCATTCCGTCTCGTGGCACCTGGACATCATCGGTGAGGGCCCGATGACCAGGCACTGGAAGAGACTGGCAGAAAGGCTTGGAGTTAGCGCGGGCTGCACATGGCACGGCTGGTTACCAAAGCGTGAGGCAGTGGCTGTTGTCGCTGGGGCTGACCTCTTCACATTTCCAAGCCTCCATGAGGGCAACCCTACTGTGGTGTGGGAAGCTCTGGCCTGCGGAGTCCCTGTGATATGCCTCGACCACTGTGGGATGACAGACGTAGTGACACCAAACTGCGGCATTAAGATACCGGTGACGAACGTGGACGAGGTCGTCGGGCAGTTAGCCAAGGCAATCACAGATCTTGCGCAAGACCCATCACGAAGGCGGTGCCTCGCAGTGGGAGCTCTCAGCCGCGCCGCGGAATTCTCATGGGAAGTGAGGGCACAGAAAATGCTGGATGTCTATCGGCACGCACTCCTCTGCTGGCAAACCAGGAAGGTCCAAGGAAACCTCCGCCAGCCGTGAGCATTTGGTTTCAACCTTTGCGAGACGGCGGGTTCCTAGCTCGGAAAGGAGGAGCCATCTCCGTGTCGACTGAAGCGGGCCGCACAAAGATCTCGAACGGCGGGAAGTTGGTGCCGAGTTTTATGCCAACCTGTGGATGTTGTGGCTCCTTCGATCATTCGGAAGTCGGGCACAAACGTGGCTGGATCCTCCGCCAATGCAAGAACTGTGACGTGTTCTTTGTTTTGCCGCAACCTAGGAAAGAGGAGCTGGCGCGGATCTATTCCGGTAAGACGGGCTACTATGCAACTGCCGCAATCAGTTTGGAGAAGGCTCCGGGCTCGCCCGCCCACTTTCTCGCTGAGATCCTAGAGCGAGCAGGCGTGAAAGGTGGGAGATTCCTGGACTTTGGGTGCTCCAACGGACACGTCGTCTCCGGAATGCTGAAGCTAGGGTGGCACGCAATCGGCATTGACATGAACCCGGAAACTCTCACGATCGCACGACGGCACGGGCTTCAGGTCGTGCTTGGCGATGTTGAAGCTCAACCGTTCCTCGAAGGGGCTTTCGACGCCATAAACATGGGGGACATATTGGAACACGTCATCTCACCGGCTGCGTGCCTCCGTGCGGCCAAACGGCTGCTCCGTCCAGGGGGTGTAGTGGTCATCAACACGCCGAATTCAGATTGTGGGTTTGCTAGATCGAGCCTTTTCTTGACGCGCGCAGTCGGCTTCCCATGGCCCCACTCGGAGGCGCCTTATCACCTGTACGAGTTCAACCCAATGTCCCTCACTGTGCTTCTTCAGAATCTTGGCTACACCATCGAAGTGGTCAGGCGCTACGGGCGGCGGGGTTTTCGGTACACGGTTGGTGCCTCGGGTTACTTTGACGAGCTAAAGAAGAGGTTGAAAAGGAAGGGTCGGTATCGTTTTGACCGAAGCCTTGTAGGAAGCTTGCCAATGCTCGTCATCGTGGCGAGTGTGCTCTTGCCTTTCTACCTGTATGGGATCTTGTCTGATCGGTTGAATGACACTGGCTGCAACCTTACGGTTGTCGCGAGAGCCTGAGAGACGGCTAATCGTCCACACCTGGAGGGGTGCCCAGGGAGAAACGAGCCGAACCACCTGGACAAATTCGCTTCTGGATCGCGACCGATTTCGGCTTTGCAGAATGGTATTGGATGGTCGATATGGGCAGGCAGCCGGGGTCAACGGACCAAAGGGCCGGGAAGAAGGTAGAACACGGGAGATGAGGTGCTCCCCATGGTCCGAGTAGTGCCTCGCACCGAAGAGATCCTGGGCCATCGCATCACGAGCTCTGGTGGCAGTGTCATGATTACGGGTATTGCCGATTGGCTTGAAACCGCGGGTGTGCCGCGTTTCCTGGCCTGCGCTAATCCTCACTCACTCGTGGAAGCGCGCCGCGACGCGGCCTTCCGTGAGGCCCTAATGTCCGCCGACTGGCTCATTCCTGACGGTGTCGGGATTGTCGTCGCTTCTCGTATCCTCGGTGGGACGATACACGCCCGCTTCACAGGCACGGACGCTTTCTTGGGACTGAGCCGGGCGTTCAACGAGAAGGGGAACTATCGCTGCTTCTTCCTTGGTGCGACCGGCGCCACCCTCGACAAGGTCGCGACGAGGTATCAAAGGGACTTCGACAGGCTGACCGTTGCAGGAGGCCTCGCACCCGAATTCAAGGACGACTTCGGGTCGGACGACGACCAGCACATGGTGGATGCGGTCAACTCTGCAGCCGCCGACGTTTTATGGGTCGGCATGAGCGCGCCGAAGCAGGAGAAGTGGGTCTATCGGAATAGGGCGCGGCTGAACGTCCGTTTCATCGGGGCGATCGGCGCCGTTTTCGACTTCTATGGGGGGACGAGAAGGCGGTCTTCCCAATGGGCTCTCAAGACAGGGTTGGAGTGGCTGCCCAGGCTGCTGCGGGAGCCGCGGCGGCTTTGGCGCCGGACGTTGATCTCGGCCCCGGTCTTCCTGTGGCTCGTCTTGCGAGAACGCGTGGGTCGTCAACGGAGAGCCCGACCTTAGACCCAGCGACCTTGGGCGCAGCTGGCCAAGATGCCGAAACGCCGAGAGGTTTCCCTCCGATGAGCAGGCGCGGATTCCGATTCCACCCGCCCGAGGTGACTGACCGGCCTGAGCTCCGCTGGGTACTATTGCGCGGTTTCGGTCCCCCGGAGAAACGATTCCCGGGTTCGGTGGAGCCAGAGAAGGTTGCGAACATCGCCGGCGCGTTCGCTCTCAAGGATCGGATTGGCTCGCGGATTAGACAGGAGCTGCTGCGTACGGAGCTCGGTGCTGAGACCGCACGAGATTTTGTGATCTCCAGCGCGTGCTCGGAAGCTCAGGCGGAGCGGGTCATGCGTACCGCACACGAGGTGGCTGGGCTTGCAGTGGACGCTCGCGTGTCGCTTGTCTTCCTGAAGTTCGCCGCGCTGTACTTCTGTGGGGCGGTGAGGGCCGGCTCGCGCGCGGTTGCGGATCTGGACGTGATGGTTGCACCTGAACATACCGAGCGGTTCGCGGAGGTGCTGCAGTCGAGGGGCTTCGAGATGTCGAGCGTCCCTGATTCCGACCAACACCTGGCCCCCTTCGTTCGTGACCGTGGGGATGTTGTCGAGGTCCACCGGTACGTCCAGGGGGTGCGGCTGAGCCGGACCGGAGCCTTTGCCACCGTGGCTGGGCTGGCTGCGTCCAGTCTTCTGATACCGGTGCCGGGGTTTCCGGGTGTTTGCAGTATGCCTGACCGAGAGATCCTTGCCGCACACCTCATTGCGCACGGCATCGCGCACCACGGTTTGAAACCCCAGGAGTACCCCTTATTCCGGATGATCGGCGACCTGATCGACCTGGGGTTCGCCTCGAACGATGGTGCGGCAACGCTGGAACGGATCACGCCATGGCTGGAGCGCGAAGTCGGCCCAGAGGAGGCGCAAGCCGTTCGAGACCTCTGCGTCGGTTTGATGGCCAGTGACGAGACGCTGTTTGCCGAAGCGGCGTGCGCCAGGCCCGAGGTCCTGCTTCTCCGCCATCTGGTGGCCGGGGGGACCGACCAGGAGTACGTCCGGTCGCTCCAGGTTCGGGCGTTCTTGGGGCGGGTTTCCCACCTTCCGCGCCCGCTCGCCGTCGCGCGGGCCCTTTGGCACGCGCTGTTCCTGAACCGGTCACAGGTCGACAAGATCTATGGCGCCCAGGACTCTCGGCTCGGCTACCTTCGGCTGCAGGTGGTGAGGCCCTTCGACGTGCTGGTCCAGGCAACGCGATCTCTGGCGACCCGGGTTCTGACTGTCTCGCGCAGAAAGACTTGATTGGTGAGGACACTTCTCAGGCACTCGGCGGGGACTGAGGTTTTCCTCGAGGTGGAGGGGTCGCCGCCCTGCGTCCCGAGAGTGACGTCTTGCATGCTACAGTCGGTGCGGGTCCAGGAGGCGGCTCATGCTTGAAGTCGCCGTTGCCCCAGCCCTTGCGGCGGTCATCGCCGGTGTCGTAACGAGCTTCATGGTGCCGTTCATTGCGAGGCTTGCCTTTGCCGTGCGCGCGGTGGACTACCCAGGGGGACGCAGGCTGCACGGTGGTGCGGTCCCGCGACTCGGTGGCGTCGCGATTGCGATCGGTCTCGCCTTTGGGATCGGTTCATTGTTGTTGATGCGGTGGATGGCGTTGAAGACGCAGGTCACCAGGGGAGAGATGCTGGCTGTGCTCATCGCCACGGCGATGGTGTTCCTGGTCGGGCTCGTGGATGACATCGTGCGTGTGTCCGTGGTCAGCAAGTTCCTCGTGGAGATCGCGGCCGCCACGGTGATCGTTGCGTTGGGTTGGCGGTTCTCCGTCGTGGGGCTTCCGAGCGGCACGGAGATGAAACTGGGTTTCATGGGCGGCGTGGTGACGGTGGTGTGGATTGTGGGTGTGGCCAATGCCATCAACCTCCTCGATGGGCTCGACGGGCTCGCCGGCGGGGTTGTGGCGATCGTGGCGGGCAGTATGCTGGTGTACGCCCTCTTCCAGGGTAATCTGCTGGGGACGATCGTCATGGGTGCGGTGTGCGGCGCATGCGTGGGCTTTCTCCCGCACAACTGGCAGCCGGCAAAGATATTCATGGGCGACGCGGGTGCGCTGACGCTCGGGTTCCTGTTGGGCGCCATCAGCGTCAACTCGTCGCTCAAGTCCTCGGCGGCCGTCGCCATCCTGATCCCCATCCTAGCCCTCGGTGTACCCGTGATGGACACCATCCTGGTGATGCTCGTGCGCTTCCTGGAGCGCCCGGAGGGTCGCTGGGTGGATCGGGTCTTGCGGATGTTCCGCGCCGACCGAAACCACGTGCACTACCTGTTGCAGCGGCACGGCGCGGGCAGGATCGCCGTGGTTCGCGTGTTGTATCTGCTGGTCCTGGGGTCCTGCTTGATGGCGCTGGGGGTTGGGCTCACCAAGAGCTCGGGGCTTGGGATCGCGCTGATTGTAGTGGAGGCCGCTGTCATCATTGTGGTCCGGACGCTCGGCCTCCCACGACTGACCCGCGCTCTCTCAAGCCGGCAGCGCGAGGAGGTCCAGCGGAGGTGGGCCCCATCAGAGGGAGCGGACGGCGGGGCGTAGGGGCCCGTTCGCAGGGCACCCTCTCGCGGGCGCCCGTCCGGGCGCCCGCTGGCGCATCTTTGGCGTGGGGGACAGCCGAGCACGATGGGAAGGCGTAACTCCACCGGCACGCCGTGGCGATCCGAGCACGAGTTGTTGCTGATCTGCGCCAGGACGCGAGGGGCGGAGGCACACGCGGAGCGGGCGCGGCAACTCGTCGGCGGCGGAATTGACTGGGCCGCTCTGTTGACGCTCGCGCTTGACCACGCCGTCATGCCCCTTCTGTACAGGAACCTCTTCATCCTCGGGCCCGAAGCGGCTCCCGCGCCGTTCATCGACAACCTGAGGGCCCTCGCGATGGCCAACAGCTACCGGAACCTCTCCCTCACCGCGGAGCTCCTGAGGGTGATTGCCTTGCTGGAGAACAATGGCGTGCCGGCCGTCGCCTATAAGGGGCCGGTCCTGGCCGCGACAGCGTATGGGGACACGGCGCTCCGGCAGTTCTCCGATCTGGACCTGTTGGTGGGCCGCCAGGACCTGGAGAAGGTCAAGTCCATCCTGCTTTCCGCCGGGTTCCTTCTCTCCCATTCGCTCACGAAGAAGCAGGAGCGTGCACACCTGGCCCACACCTGCGAGCTGGGCTTCGGGCTCGAGGACCCGCGGGTCTACCTCGACGTCCACTGGCGCTTCGCCGCGCGGTTCATGGGCCTCGGACCCGATGCCGGGGCCGCGCTCGCGGGGCGGCGTCGCGTTCCGGTCGGCGGCAGGAGCGTCCCCTCCCTGGATCGCGAGGACATGCTCCTCGTGCTCTGCCTCAACGGGGCGTTCCACACGTGGTGGAAGCTGGCTCAGATCTGCGATGTCGCAGAGCTCATTGAGGCCAACGAAGGCTGGGATTGGCCAGGCCTCCTGGAGAGGGCGCGGGCCCGCGGCATGCTCCGGATGCTCCTGCTGGGCGTTTCGCTCGCCGCTGAGCTGGTCTCGGCCCCGGTTCCGCGTGCGGTCACCTCGTTGGCCGACCGCGACCCGGCCGTCACCGCCCTGCGCGCCCATGTCAGGCGCAAACTGTTCACGGGCGAGGTCGCCTGGCCTTCCCTGCTGGCTCAGATTCGGTTCCAAGTGCGAACCCTGGACGCCCCCCGCGACAGGTTACGCTACTTCTGGATCCGATGTGTGGTACCAACCGTCCAGGACTGGCAGTGGGTGCATCTGCCGGACACGCTCTACTTCCTCTACTACCTTGTCCGACCCCTGCGCTTGGCGGCGTGGGGTCTCGCAACGCCGGTGCTTCGCCGACTTGGGATGAGGCGAGACGTCTCGCAGTGAGGCCGCCTGCGGGCGGCGAGTCTACCCCTCGTCCTCGAGCAGGTGCACGATCTCGGCGGGGTTGCGGAACGGTGCAATGAGATAGACACCGGCGGCGTGGCGCGGGGCCGCCCGCAAGAGCTCCCGAGCGCGTTCCATGCCCACCTTCGAGGCCTCGGCTCCCGAGGCCTCGAGCTGTCTCAGCAGCTCCTCGGGCACGGAGATCCCCGGAACCTCGTTGTGCAGGCGCAGCGCGAGCTTGAGCGAGGGCAGCGGCCACACCGACACGAGGGCGGGCAGGGGCAGTGCGCCGCCGCAGCGGTCCATGAAGCGCTCCCACGGGTCCCACGCGAAGAAGACCTGGCTCATGATGAAGTGGGCACCGGCATCCACCTTGCGCTGCAGGCGCTCCACCTCGTGGTCGAGATCGTCGGCCCCCGGGTTGACCGCGACCCCGAGGCAGAAGGCGGGCGGCTCGCCGATCGGGTTGCCGGCGCAGTCGAAGCCCTCGGCCATGCGGGAGACCGAGCGCACGAGCTCGAAGATGTCCACGTGGTAGACGTCGTGGACGCCGGGGTAGTCGCCGAGCTGCGAGGGGTCGCCGGAGATCGCGAGCAGGTTTCTGATCCCCGCGTGCCAAGCGCCGAGGAGCTGCGCCTGCAGCCCCATGAGGCTGGCGTCGCGCGGCGTGATGTGGGGGATCGTCTCGAGGCCGGTCTCGCGCTGCACCTCGGCGGCCAGCCAGAGCGAGTCCATGCGCAGCCGGGCGAGCGGGTTGGAGTTGATGTCCACGGCATCGACACGACCCGACCCGGCGAGCGCGCGGGTCGCCTCGATGATCCTCTCGGGGTTGGTGCCCTTGGGAGGGTCGAGCTGCACCACGTGCACGAAGCGCCCCTCGGAGAGCTTGGCCGCCAGGGACGACTGCGGCAGGGCCTGCACGATTGGCGCGGGCTGCTGCGGCTGTTCGATCGCGACGCGTGTGCTGCGGGGGTGGACCGGACGCAGGTCCTTGACGGCCTCGGAGATGGCGCGGATGTGCTCGGGGCCGGTGCCGCAGCAGCCGCCGACCAGGCCCGCGCCCAGCTCGACGGCGCGCTGCGCGAACCTGGCGAGGTACGCGGGCGTTGCAGGCGGCAGGAGGATTCGCCCATCGCGCCGTACGAGCGAGCCCGCGTTGGGCATCACCGCCACCGGCCCGGGCGGGTCGGTGAGGTGCTCGAGGACGTCCAGCGTCCCCTGCGGTCCGGGGGCGCAGTTGATCCCGGCGGCCAGCACACCGTAGCCGAAGAGCTCCCGCACCTGCCCAGCGCACTCGGGGTGGCTCTCGGGGAGCTTCTCGAACGGGAAGGTGAGCATCGCGACGATGGGGAGGTCGGTGACGTCTCGCACGGCCTCGATGGCGATCCGCAGCTCGTCCAGCCGGAAGAACGTCTCGAGGATCAGCAGATCGGCGCCGCGCCCCGCCAGGATCGCGGCCTGCTCGGCGTGGGCGACCGCGATCGCGGCCGGCCCCTCCGGCTCGTCGAGGTCGATCACGCCGGCCAGGGGCCCGATGGAGCCGGCCACGAGGCAGTCCACGCCGGCGATCTCGCGCGCCTCGCGGGCCAGCTTGACGCCCGCGGAGTTGACGGCCTCCACGGCGTCCCCGGAGCGCAGCCTGTCCAGCTTGGGCCGGGCGGCGGCGAACGTCGCGCTCTCCAGGAGCTCCGCCCCGGCCTTCAGGTAGGCGAGGTGGATGCTCAAGACCTCGCGCGGGTGCTCGAGCGGGGCGAGGTCGAGGTGGGAGCCTGAAGGCAGGCGGGCCAGAAGCTCCGACCCCATGGCTCCGTCCGCCACGACGATGTGGTCCGCGATCCGCTTCGTCACGCGGTCGTTCTTCATCCCGAGCCCCGCGCCCTGAGCCCCGAGTCCCTGTCTCTCATGCCAGATACCTCGCTTCGGGGTGGTGGAAGACGACCGCCGAGACGCTTGCCTCGGGGTCCATCATGAAACCCTCGGTGAGGCGGACGTCGATCTCCTGGGGCTGGAGCAGGCGGAAGACGTCCATCTGAGGTTCGAGGTCGGGGCAGGCGGGGTACCCGAACGAGAGCCTGATCCCGCGGTAGCGGGCGCGGAGGCGCTCCTCCATCGTCATCTCGGGCGGATCCGGGAAGCCCCAGAGGTCGCGCAGCCGGCGGTGCAGCCACTCGGCTGTGGACTCGGCGGTCTCAAGTGCCAGCGCCTGGAGCGCAATGCTGTCGAGCAGCTTGCCCTCGGCGCGCAGGTCGGTGGCCCGCGCCCGTACGCCGATCCCGGCGGTGACCACGAAGATCGCCACGGTGTCCCCGGCCGCCGGGTCGGGGTGCACCCAGTCGGCGGCGCAGGCGTGGGGGGGCTTGCCCTGGCGCATGAACGGGAGGGCGGCGAGCTCGCGCCCGTCGGGGCTCAGGATCACCACCCGGTCGCCCCGCCCGCAGGCGCGGAAGAACCGGTAGACCGCCGCGAGCTTGAGCCACTGGCGGGAGACCGCGGCGTCCTGCAAAGCCTCCACCCGCCGCTTTAGCTCGACGACCCGCTCGTCGCTCGCCTCGAGCAGCCGCCGCACCGAGCCCCGCACGCCCAGGTGCTTGCCGAACAGCATCTGGGGGTTCAGGTATTGGAAGATCTCGTCCACCGGCAGGTCGCGCAGCACGTGGCGCGCCAGGTCGGGCGGCTTGGGCAGCTCGGCCGTTGCCAGCGGCTCGTGCTCGGTGGCGACCGCGACCGAGCTGTCGCGTTCGGCGCCGCCCGGTCGGCGGGCGGCCGCCACGTCATGGTCCTGTAGCGGCCGCGCACTGGGCGGCCGGTCTTCGGCGTCCTCTGTGCTCTGTGCCCGGTGCCCTGTGCCCTGCAGTTCGTTGGCGATGGCCAGGCCGGCCATGGCGTCGGACGCGTAGCGCACGGTCCCCCCGTGCGCGGGGGCGATCCTGTCGCGGGTGAAGGAGCCCGAGAGCGCCGCGCCGCCCACCAGCAGCGGGACGTCGATCCCCGCCGCGCGCAGGTCCTCGGCGGTGGCCACCATCTGGTGCGCCGAGCGCACCAGTAGGCCGGAGAGCCCGATGAGGTCGGTCCTGTGCTCGCGCCACGCCGAGATCAGCTTGTCCGAGGGGCACTGCACGCCCAGGTCAACGACCTTGTAGCCGTTCGTGGAGAAGATAATCCCGACCAGGTTCTTGCCGATGTCGTGCACGTCGCCGCGCACGGTCGCGAGCAGGATCGAGCCGCGGGAGGCGCTCTCGTCGCCGCTCATGCGGGGCCTGAGGTAGTCGACCGCGGCCTGCATGACCTCGGCGGAGACCAGCACCTCGGCGACGATGAGCTTCCCGGAGCCGAACAGCCGGCCCACCTCGTCCATGCCGGCCATGAGCGGCCCGTTGATGATCGCGAGCGGCTCCATCCGCGTGAGCTGCTCCTCCAGCGTGCCTTCCAGCCCGATGCGCGCCCCCTCGACCACCATGCGGATAAGGCGCTTGGCCGCGGGCATGTGCCGGTCCACGAACGGCACACGCGGGCGCATCTCGCGGTAACGCGCGACGAAGGCGTCGATCGCCGCCTTCTCACCTGAGAACAGGATGTCGTTTGCGAGCTTGATTTCATCGGGCTTGAGGTTGGGGAAGCGCACGAGCTGCTCGGTGTTCACGATTGCGGCATCGAGGCCGGCCTCCACGCAATGATGCAGGAACACCGCGTTGAGCACCTCGCGCCCTGCCGTCGGCACGCCGAAGGAGACGTTGGAGATGCCGAGGATGGTAAGAGCGCCTGGGAGCGTCTCCTTGATCAGCTTGACGCCGCGGATCGTCTCGGCGGCCGATCCCCTGAACTTGGGGTCCCCGGTGGCGGCGGGGAACACCAGCGGGTCGATCAGCGCCTCGCGGCGGCCCAGCCCGTGGCTGCCGAGACGCTCCAGGAGGCGCCCGGCCACCTCGAGCTTGCGCTCCGCCGTACGGGCCATGCCGTCCGTCGGATGCTCATCGATGCAGCCTGCCACCACCATGGCGCCAAAACGCTTCGCGAGGGCCGCCACCTGGTCCAGGCGCTCGCCGCCGTCCTCCAGGTTCACCGAGTTCAGCACGGGCCGGCCGGGGATCAGTTCGAGCGCGGCCGCCATCACCTCGACGTCGGTGGAGTCCACCATCAGCGGCACGCGCACGGCCCGCCGCAGCGCGATGACGAGCAACGACATGGCCGCCTTCTCGTCGCCCTCGGGGTCGGCGAGGCAGACGTCCAGGATGCCGGCCCGACCGCGCACCTGCCGCCGCCCGATCTCCGCCGCCTCGGCCCAGCGCCCCTCCCGGATCATCTCCTTGAACTTCCGGGAGCCGAGCACGTTCGTGCGCTCGCCGATCAGGAGCGGGGGAGGTTCCTGCACGAGCTCCACGACCTCGCCGCCGGCGAGCTTGGCCGGGTCGTAGTCCGGCCTCACGCGGGGGGAGTGGCGCCCGGCCACGTCGTGGAGCCGACGGATGTGCTCGGCCGTGGTTCCGCAGCACCCGCCAATCAGGTTCACCCAGCCGGAGGAGGCGAAGCGCTCGATGGCGCGGGCCAGCTCCTCGGGGGTCTCCCGGTAGCGGCCCTCGCCGTCGGGGATCCCCGCGTTGGGTACCACCGAGACGAAGCTGGGGGTGAGGGCGGCCAGGGCGCGCACGTGCTCGGTCATCGGACCGGGCCCGGTGGAGCAGTTGATCCCCACCCACAGCGGCCGCCACGGTTCCACCATCACGGCAACCGCCTCGATGGTCTGCCCTCCGAGCGTGGTGCCCGTGGGCTCGATCGTGGCCGAGACGGCGACCGGTAACCCTGGTGCCGCGTCGCGGCAGGCGATCAAAGCCGCCTTGAGGTTGAGGGCGTCCTGGCACGTCTCGATCAGCAGCACGTCGGCCCCGCCCTCGGCCAGCCCCTCGGCCTGGTTTGTGTAGTCTCTCACAAGCTCGCCGAAGGTGATGCCTCCGGTGAGGGTGAGCGCCTTGGTGGTGGGGCCCATCGAGCCGGCCACGAAGCGCGGGCGCTGCTCGTCCCGGGCGTCGAACTCGGCGCACGCCTGCCGTGCGAGCTCCGCCGCGGCTCGGTTGATCTCGCGGCAGCGCTCCGCGAGGCCGTACTCGGCGAGCACCACCGGCGTGGCGCCGAAGGTGTCGGTCTCGACGATGTCGGCGCCGGCGTCCAGGTAACCGCGGTGGAGGTCGAGCACCACGTCGGGCCGGTGCAGCACGAGCGCCTCGTGGCAGCCGAAGAGCGCCTCGCCGCCGTAGTCGCTCGCGGTGAGGGCGCGCGCCGCGAGGGCCGTGCCCGTGGCGCCGTCCAGTACCAGGATCCGCTGGCGCAGGAGATCCGCGAGTGCGGCGCTGTGTGTTCGGCGCGGCATTGAGGTAGTTTAAACCGACATTGAGTCTAAGGCCATTCCTTCCCGGTGCTTGCAACACTACCGTCATGCCCGCCGCGGCGCGGCGTCGCCCGGTGAGCGCCCCAGGAGCCGCCCGGGCCTTTCGTGGCCGGTTCGGGGGCGACTACTATGCGTCCCCGAAAGTGTTCAGGGAGGAGGCCATGAGTCACTTCACGCGGGGCGAGAAGCTCTTTCTGGCGGTGGCTGTTGCCGTGGCGTTGGTGGCGGGGGTGTTCGCATGGACCAACTATTCGCGGGCGTTCCCCGAGGCCTACCTCTCCTTCACGGTCAACCGCGCCACCTCGCAGCCGGTGGCCGAGGCGTTCCTGAAGGGGCATGCCCCGAAGGGGGAGGCGGCGCTGGCCGGCCGCAGGCACGCGGCGATCTTCCGCGTCGACGACGAGGCCAAGGTGTACCTGGAGCGCGAGCTCGGCCTCGAGACGCTCGGCGAGCTGACGCGGGGGAAGCAGGTGCGCCTCTGGAGCTGGGCCCACCGCTGGTTCCGTCCCCTCGCCAAGGAGGAGGTGAGGGTCGAGGTGGCGCCCGACGGGGAGGTGATGGGCTTCGCCCACCTCATCCCGGAGGAGGCCCCCGGGGCCTCGCTGGACGAGGGTGCGGCGCGCGCCATCGGCGAGGGCCTTCTCTCGAGCGCCCTCAAGCTCGACCCCGCCGGGCTCACCTTCATCGAGTCGAAGCGCGAGGACCGGCCGCACCGCCGCGACTGGACGTTCACCTGGGAGCGAGCGGGGTGGAAGGCCAAGGAGGCCACCTACCGGATGCAGGTGGGGGTGCACGGCGACGAAGCGGCCGCCTATCGCGAGTACCTCAAGGTCCCGGACGCGTGGACGCAGTCCTACCAGCGCCTGCGCTCGGCCAACAACACCACGGCGCTGGTGGCGGTGTTCGGGATCGTGCTGACGCTGCTGGCCGCGCTTGTGGTGCTGTTCCAGCAGGGGAGGCGGAACAACGTCCGCTGGCGCCTGGTGATGCTGTTCACGTCGGTGGCTTTCGGGCTGTTCTTCCTCCTCTCGCTCAACGATCTGCCGCTCGCCGCCTACGGCTTCGACACCACCGGCACCTACGGGGCGTTCCTGGCGCGCCAGGTGCTCTCGGGCTTTGCCGCGGCCGGGGTGCAGGCGCTCTCCATCTTCCTGGTGGTGGCGGCGGGCGAGCCGCTCTACCGCGCCCGCTTCGCCGGCCACCTGCGCGTCAGCGCGCTGTTCGAGCCCGCGGGCTGGCGCAGCAAGAGGTTCGCGTTCGGCCTCATCCTCGGGTACTGCCTGGCGGCCGTTTTCATCGCCTACCAGGTGGCGTTCTACCTCGTGGGCTCGCGCTTCGGCGCCTGGAACCCCGCGGAGGTCCCGTTCGACAACCTGCTCAACACCTCGTTCCCGTGGCTGGCCGTGCTCTTCATCGGCTTCTACCCGGCGGTGAACGAAGAGTTCATGTCAAGGGTGTTCTCGATCCCGCTCGTTGAGAAGCTCGCCCACTCGAAGGTGGCGGCGATTGTCGTGCCGGCGTTGATCTGGGGGTTCGCGCACGCGAACTACCCGGCCCAGCCGTTCTTCATCCGCGGCGTGGAGGTGTCGATCGCGGGGCTGTTCGTCGGCATCATCCTCTACCGTTTCGGCGTGCTGCCGTGCCTGGTCTGGCACTACGTGGTGGACGCGGGCTACACCTCCATGCTGATGGTGCGCTCGGGCAACCTCTACTTCGTGATCACGGCGATCGCCGGCACCGGCGCGCTGCTGGTCCCGCTGGCGGCGACGCTGGTGGCGGCGTGGCGCCGCGGCGGGTTCCTGGACGAACCGTCGGTGCTCAACGCCGCCGAGCCGGCCCCACCGGAGCCGCCGCCGGCCGAGGCCGCAGCGGCCGTACCGATCGTCGCCCCGCCGCTGCGCCGTGTGCTCCCCATCGGCGTGGGGCTCGCTGTCGTCGGCGTACTCCTGGCGTGGCGGGCGCCTGACCCTGGCCGCGGCGTGGGCGTCACGCTGCGCCCTGCCGGCGTGGAGAGGGTGGCAGCAGCGTTCCTGCAGGAGCGGGGCGTGGACGTCGCGAGGTGGCGCCTCGTGGTGACCACCCGCGCGGACGTGCTGGGCCGCGAGACCCGGCGTTACCTGCTGGAGCACGGCGGTATCGCGGAGGTGAACCGCTTCGCGCGCGAGGTCCCGGCCTGGCAGGTGCGCGCTTTCCGGCCGGAGGAGAGGGAAGGCTGGCAGCTCTCGGTGGACGACGCCACAGCGAGCGTCGTCCGCTTCGACCACTCGCTGCGGGAGGAGGCCCCGGGCGCGAGCCTCCCGGAGGACGCGGCCCGCCGGAAGGCGGAGGCGGCGCTGGCCGCCGCCGGCTTCGACGTAGGGAAGCTCGTCTTCAAGGAGGCGAAGAGCGAGAAGAGGCCGGCGCGCCTCGACCATACCTTCACATGGAAGGACCCGGTCCGCAGCATCACCGAGGCCGAGTACCTGATCGACGTCAGGGTCCAGGGAGATGCCGTGGACGGGCTCTCGCGGCGTTTCAAGCTCCCGGAGGCGTGGGAGCGCGCGCGCGAGAAGTCGAGCGTCGTGCAGTACGCGCACGTCGCAGTGACGGTGGCGACGCTCGCGCTGCTGGTCATCCACGGACTGCTTGTCTTCTACCGCGGCGTGAGGACCGGCCTGGTGCCGTGGCGCCGGGTGCTCTGGCTGACCGGTGGCGTTGCGGCGCTCATGGCGGCGAGCCTCGGCGCGGCGTACCCGCTCGCGTGGGCGCAGTACGACACCTCCTGGCCCGAGGCGTTGTTCCGCACCTCGACGCTCGTCGGCCTCGCGATCGTCGTGCTCCTGGCTGCGGCCGCCGCGTGCCTCGCGCTCGGCGCGATGGCGTCGTGCTTCCCCGCGGCGGCGGCGGGCCTGGGACGCCCCGACCGGCGGCGGGTGGCCGCGGTCTCGGCAGCCGCCGCCTTGGCAGCGGTCGGTGCGATGCTTCTGCTGCGAGGGCTCGACGCGCTCGCCCTCTCCGCCATGCCGCGGGTGTTCCCCGACGCCCCGGTGAGGATCCCCACCGACGCCGCGACTGCGCTGCCGGCGCTCGCGGTCCTCGGAACCAGGCTGTGGTCGGTGCTGCTCCTGCTGGCGTTCGTGGCCCTCGCGGTGCGCCTCTGGCAGGGGCTCGGGAAGCCGTGGCAGCGGGCCGCGCTCACGGCCGGTTTCCTGCTCGCGCTGGTCCCCAGCTCGGCCGACGCCTCTCTCCCCGAGTTCCTGGCGGCGCTGGTGGAGGCCGCGGTGACCCTAGGCGTGGCGGCGGTGCTGCTGCGCTTCGTGCTCGCAGCTAACCCGGTGGCGTACCTGCTCGCGGCCGCCTGGGTCGGAGCCCTCGGCGCTGCGCTGCCGCTGGTGTCCCAGCCCGGGATCTTCTATTCCGCCCACGGGTGGGCCGTGCTCGCGTTCGTCGCGCTGGCGAGCGCCTCGTGGCTGGCGCGGGGTCCGAGGCCCAGCCAGCCGGGCTAGCTCTTGCGCAGGGAGTCCAGGAGGGTGATCACCGTGCGCAGGCGGTGACAGAGCACGCCGCACACCAGGTAGAGGAACTGCGAAGCGGCCGCCTGCGACATGTGGAGCACGGCGTCCAGGTCGTTCTGGCTCAGGACCAGGACCGTGCACCCGTCGCCGTGGGCGTGCGCGTCGGCGCTGCGCGGCTGGTCGTCCACAAGTGCCATCTCGCCGAACACCTCGCCCCTCCCGAGAACGGTGATCGGCTCCTCGCCCCTCCCGCCGATCCGCCGGGAGATGCGCACCTCGCCGTCGACGACCACGTAGAGGGCGTCTCCGAGTTCCCCCTCGTGGAAGATGTATGCGTCCGGGGCGAACTTCCGCGCCTGGAGGGTGACGGCGAGCAGCCTCAGCTCGGCCGCCGACAGGCCAGTTTCCTGGAAGAGATCCACCTTGGCGCCGGGCTTGATCTCGACCTTCTGTCCCTCTCGTTTCTCGCTAACCGGGTGGGTGCTCTCGACCGGCACGATGTCGATCATGAACTGGTTGGCCTGCCGGATCTTGGCGGCCAGCGAGTGCCAGAACGAGCGGGCGAGGACAGTGCCCAGCTCGTGGTTGGTGTTGATTGCCTCCTTCACCGCCTGGCTGTCGAAGCGCAGGAGCGCACCCTGGTCGGTGGCCACCGCCGTCGTCGGCCGCGGACGCGAGTCGAGGAACGAGGTCTCCCCGAGGACCTGCCCCACCCGGACGCGGCTCACCGCCTGGCGGCCTCCAAGCGTCGTGCAGAAGTCCTCCACCGTCCCGGCCAGGACGACGAAGAAGTCCTCCCCGAAGTCGCCCTCGTTGTAGATCACCTGGTCCCGGGCGACGGTGACCTCGCGGGCAAAGGTGGCGAGCTCGGCGAGCCGCTCGTCGGGTGCGTGCTGGAAGATGCGGAACACGCGCAGGTCGGAAAACGCCGCCTGCGGCTGGTTCCGGGGTTCCTTCTCCGACGGGCTCATGGGCTCGGTCCTGTCCTTGCTCCTACCGGGGGGCGCCCCGGGCCCTGCATGCGTGCGGCTCTAGGTTACGCGGGCACGGCTCACGCCGGCCGGTACCTCATTTTCAAGTATCTCATCCTGCCTCCGAAGCGAGAAACCGCGTCGCTGCATCGATCGCGCGATCGGACCGTTGGACCGGTCCGAAACACGGCCTGGGCTTTCATGCAATCTTGCCTGCGTCTTGTTCTCGGAGACTCATGGGTGGGTCTGGCGGTGCAGTCGGCACCGGCCGACGGCCGTCCGGCGGACACACGTTGCGGCGGCGACCCGGCCGATTCCGGCCCGCGTCTCGACCGCTCGATCCCGGTCTGCGGGTCAGGCGTGTGAGCGGTTCTCGCGCGTCGCTAGCCTTTCGATGGTGTTTCGAGGCCGTCAACGCGGCCGCGTGGCGTGGTGCGCGCCGGGTACGAGCCCAGAACCTTCAGGTACGGGCACTCGCGCCGGAGAGTGGCCACCGCGAGAGCTGCCGTCTCCTCGGCCAGCGACCCTTCGAAGTCGAGGTAGAAGAGGTACTCCCACGGGCGGCGGGGGACGGGACGCGACTCCAGCTTGGTGAGGTTGAGGCCGTGCTCGGCGAGCACGGCCAGGCAGTGGGCGAGCGCACCGTGGCGGTGGGGGGTCGTCAGGACGAGCGAGGTCTTGGAAGGTATGCGCGGATCGGGCGTGAGGTCGAGCGAGGACACCAGGACGAAGCGGGTCCAGTTTTCGGGCTGGTCGGCGATGTCGCGCGCGATCACGACGAGGCCGTGCAGCCTGCCGGCCTCGTCGCTCGCGATCGCTGCTTGCGTGGGATCGCCGTCCAGCCGCACCTTGCGAGCCGCCTCGGCGGTGTCCTCGTACCCCACCGGCTTCACCTGAGGTAGACCGCGAAGGAACGCGGAGCACTGCACCAGCGCCTGGGGGTGCGAGAAAACCCGCCTGAGGTCGGTAAGTGCCACCGGCGCGGTGGCCAGCAGGCAGTGGCGGACCTCCCAGACCTCTTCGCCCACGATCTGGAGGCCGGTCGACCGAAGCAGGTCGTAGGTCTCGTTGATCGAGCCTGCGGTGGTGTTCTCGATGGGCAGAAACGCGTAGCCCGCCCGGCCGCTCTCCGCGTCGTGCAGGGTCTGGGCGAACGTGGCAAACCCGAGGTACTCCATCGCGTCGGCCGACTCGGCGAAGTACTTGCGAGCTGCCAGATGGCTGTACGAGCCCTCGGCCCCCTGGTAGGCGACCCGGTGGGCGTTTCGCGCCGAGCGTGACGCCGATTCCCGGCCCAGCAAAGCCTCCTCCTGCACCTTGAGCGACATGGCAATGATCTCGCGGAAGATCTCGCGGACGCGGAAAGGGTCGAGCCCCAGCTCGCGGGCCCACCCCTCCGCTCGCGCGAGAAGCTCCGTTTCGCGCTCGTGGTCGCGCAGGAACGGCATGCCGGCTTCCTTCAGGCGTGACACCGCGCGCACCCGTTTCAGGCGGTTGCGCAGCGTCTCGAGCAGCTCGCGGTCGATGCGGTCCAGCGCCTCGCGGATCGCCTGCAACTTCTCGCCTTCGGCCCCGCTTCCGGGTTTTCGCCTGTCCATGAGGGTGGGATCTTAGCCCGTGCCGGCCGCCGCCGCTACTCGCTGGCTGGTTGTTTCACGTGGGCGGTCACGCATACCCGCGCCCTCCCCCGCCGCCGGATGAGATTTCGTCGCAACAAGGCCAGTGCGGAGCGAGTCCGGGTACACTTGCGCGGTGGGCAGGGTTTCCTGGGACCGCTACTTTATGAACCTGGCGGTGCAGGCGGCCACGCGCTCGACCTGCCCGCGCAAGAGCGTGGGCGCGGTCGTGGTGCGCGACAAGGCCATCCTGGCGACCGGCTACAACGGTTCAATCCGCGGTCTGGCGCACTGCACCGAGGTGGGGTGCCTGATAGACAACGAGCACTGCGTGCGCACGGTGCACGCGGAGGCCAACGCGATCCTGCAGGCGGCTCGGCACGGCGTGCGCATTGAAGGGGCCGATATCTACGTCACCGCCTCGCCGTGCTGGGACTGCTTCAAGCTCATCGCCAACGCTGGCATCGGCCGCGTGCTCTACGGCGAGTTCTACCGCGACGAGCGCATCAGGCTGTTCGCGGAGGAGGCGGGCATCGAGCTGGTCCACCTGGGACTGGAGGGTGAAGCATGAGCGCCGTGCGGCGGATCGGGGTCCTGACCGGCGGGGGCGACGCCCCCGGGCTGAACGCGGTGATCCGTGCCGTCGTGAGGGCCTGCAGGATCGGCCACGGCGTGACCGTTTTCGGGATTTCGGAAGGCTTCACCGGCCTCGTGGAGATGAAGGTGCGGGAACTGGGCCTGGCTGACGCCGCCGGGTTGCTCGTGCGTGGCGGCACCATCCTGGGCACCACGAACCGGGGGAACCCCTTCCGGTACGCGTATCGCCGCCCGGACGGGGTCGAGGAGCTGATCGACGCCTCGGGCGCGGCCAAGAAGAACGTGGAGAAGCTCGGGCTCGACTGCCTGATCGTGATCGGCGGGGACGGCTCGCTCTCGATCGGAGAGCGTTTCTGGCGCGAGCTGGGCATCCCGGTGGTGGGTGTGCCCAAGACCATCGACAACGACCTTTCCGCCACGGACTACACCTTCGGCTTCGTCACGGCGCTCGAGGTCGCGACGTCCGCGCTCGACCGGCTGCACACGACCGCCGAGAGCCACCACCGCGTCATGCTGCTGGAGGTGATGGGGCGCGACGCCGGCTGGATCGCGCTTCACGCCGGCCTGGCTGGCGGCGGGGACGTCGTGCTGATTCCCGAGATCCCATTTTGCTTCGAGCCGCTCATCGCCAAGTTCCAGGCCCGCGAGCGCCGCGGCAGGCCGTTCTCGCTCGTGGTTGTCGCGGAGGGCGCGGCGCCGGTGGGAGGCGCCCAGGTGTTCGCCGGACACGACGCGGTCACCGGCTGGAAGAGGCTGGGCGGGATCTCATACTCGATCGCACGGGAGATCGAGTGCCGGGGCGGCTACGAGGTGCGCGCAACCGTGCTCGGGCACATCCAGCGTGGGGGCACGCCGGCGCCCATGGACCGCATCCTGGCCACCCGCTCCGGCGTTGAGGCGGTGCGACTGGCGGTCGAGGGAAAGTTCGGCACCATGGTGTCGCTGCGCGGCGACGAGATCGTGTCGGTTCCGCTCGCCGATGCCATCGGGCACCTCAAGCGGGTGGACCCGCAGGGGCAGCTCGTGCGGGAGGCCCGTGCCATCGGCGTCGTCTTCGGCGACGAGGACCCCGAAGACGTCGAGAACTCCGAGGGCTGACGGCGACGGTGGAGCCGGGAGCGCTCATCCTCGACCTCGGAAGCGTGAGCCTGCCGCTCGCGAGCCGCGAACTGTTCGGCTCCGCGGTGCCGCTCGAGGTCGAGCTGGGCGCCGGGAAGGGGCGCTTCCTCCTCGAGTGGGCCGCCGCGCACCCGGAGGTCGGGCTCGTCGGCGTCGAACGCGTGCGCACGTACCTGCAGATGGCGGCGCTGCGGGTGGTGCGCAGGGGCCTGGTCAACGTGAGGCTCGTGCACACCACGGCCGAGGACCTGGTCTTCCGGTGCCTGTCCGAGGGGAGCGTCGTTGCTTTCCACGTCTACTTCCCGGACCCGTGGCCGAAGAAGCGCCACCACAAGCGCCGCTTCTTCCGCCCCGCGAACGTCGCGCGCCTCGCGGATGTGCTGGCGCGGGGCGGGCTGCTGCGCGTCAAGACGGACCACGACGGCTACGCGGCGGCGATCGTCGAGACGCTGGCCGGCGAGCCCCGGCTCGTACCGCTCCCCGCCGGGGAAGCGTTCGAGGAGATCCCGGCGACCCACTTCGAGATCAGGTACGCGCGGGAGGGCCGGCCGGTGAGGTGCCTTGCCTACCGCCGGGTTTGACTTTCCGGCCCCGGAGAGGGCAGGCTGAGCGATGGCAAAGGTCCTCTACATCGACCCGTTCGGGGGCGCCTCGGGAGACATGCTGCTCGGCGCCCTGCTGGACCTCGGCGTCTCCCGGGAGCGCCTGGAGGAGATCCTGGGCGGGCTGCGCCTGTCGGGGTGGCGGCTGGAGGCGGAGCGCGAGCGCCGGCACGGCTTCGCTGGCACGAAGGTCACGGTGCACGTCGACGGCGGCGGCCAACCAGCGCGGCACCTCGCCGACATCGAGACGCTGCTCGCGGACGCCGCGCTGCCGGAGCGCGTGCGCGGGCGGGCGTTGGCCGCTTTCCGGCGCCTGTTCACCGCGGAGGCCGAGGTGCACGGCGTGGAGCTGGCGCAGGCCCACCTCCACGAGCTGGCCGCCGTGGACGCCGTGGTGGATATCGTGGGCGTCTGCGCCGCGGTCGAGCTGCTCGGCGTCGAGCGCGTGGAGTCCGCGCCGGTGCCGGTCGGGAGCGGCACGGTGCAGACCGCCCACGGGCTTCTGCCGGTGCCGCCGCCCGCGGTCGCCAACCTGCTCCGCGGGGTGCCGCTGGCCGCTCACGCGGCCGACGGGGAGATGACCACACCCACCGGCGCCACCCTGCTCGTCACGCTGGCCGAGCGCTTCGGGCCGCTGCCCGGGGGCTCGCTCGTGGGGGTCGGGGTCGGCCACGGGGCAAGGCGTTTCGAGGGGCTTCCCAACCTGCTGCGCGCCTTCCTGATCGAGGAAGAGGCACGCGTTGTGGGACGCCCGATGCTCGTGCTGGAGGCCACCGTGGACGACGTCACCGGGGAAGCGCTCGGTGCGCTCCTGGAGCGGCTGCGCGGGGCCGGCGCCCTCGACGCCTGGTGCCTTCAGGGCACCGGACGCAAGGGGCGGCCGGTGGTGGAGCTGCGCGCGGTCCTCGATCCCTCGAGTGCGGCCGCGGTGAGCGCGGCGGTGTTCGAGGAGGGCGCCACGCTCGGGGTGCGCCTCCTCGCGTGCACCCGCCCCGAGCTAGACCGGTACGTCGTGGCGGCGGCGACGCGCTTTGGCCCGATCCCCGTGAAGGTCGGTGTGTTCGGCGGGCGGGTGGTCTCGGCCAAACCCGAGAATGACGTCTGCCTCGCGGCGGCCCGGGGGGCGGGGGTCAGCCTTGCGGAGGTCACCGATGCGGCGCGCGCCGCCGGGCCTCGCATCGGCACGGTCTGGGAGAGCTGAGCATGGACAGGCAGTTCGGCTTTGCGGTGCAGGCGATCCAGGCGATCCTGGCACCGGCGATCATGGTCTCTGCGTGCGGCCTGCGCCTGCTGGGCCTGCTCAACCGCTACACGGTGATCATGAGCCGGATCCGTGCTCTCAACGAGGAGCGCCGGCGGCTGATGCGCTCCACCACGCCCCCGGCCGAAGCACAACGGGAGGAGATCACCCGGCTGGCGAGGGTGATCCGTCAGCTCGACGACCTCGTTGACCGCGTACGCCTGCTGCGCAACGCGGTGATGTCCCAGGTGGTAGCGGTAGGCTGCTTCGTGCTCTCCTCGCTGTTGATCGGCCTGCGTGTGGCCGGCCCCGGGTGGCTCACGCTCGTGCACCCGCTCCCCGTGTTCGTGACCGGGATGGCGGTCCTCTTCGCCGGGGTCGTATTCGAGGGCACCGACGTGCTCAGGGCGTATCGCACGATCCGTTTGGAGGTCGGCGATCCCTTCGACCATCCCAACAGCAGGTAACAACGTCGAGCCCCAGGCCCCGAGCGCAATCCTTTCTTCCTGAGCCCTGTGCCCTGGTGTGTCAGCCCTGAGCCCTGCGCTCCGTGGCCTGTGCCTTCATCCACACGGGGCCCTCGAAGCGGGCGTTCGGCACGCCGAAGGTCATCGCGGTGACGCTGGCGTCGCAGGTGGCGCCCTCCAGCAGCATCGTAAGCTGGTCGCTCGTGATTGGGGCTCCGGGGAGGTGCTGGATGATCGCGACCATGATCTTCGAGAGGCCTAGAGGGAGGTGCACGAGGGCCCTTCTCAGCCCGAGCGCCCGCGCGATGCGGCGCAGCACCTCGTTGTAGCTCAGCGCCTCCGGGCCGCCCAGCTCATAGATCTGGCCGCGGGTTCCCCGGAGCTCCAGAGCGTTCACGAAGCAGTGGGCGACCTCGTCCACCGCAACCGGCTGCAGCCTGTAGCTCCCGTCGCCGAAGACCGGGAAGACCAGCATGCGGCGCAGCGACCTCGCAAGGGTGGTCGTGAAGCCGTCTCCGGGCCCGAAGATCAGCGAGGGGCGGAAGATCGTCCACTCGAGGCCGGAGGCGCGCACCGCCTCCTCGGCCTGCCACTTGGTTCGGTGATAGGGGGTGGCGGCCTCCGCCCTGGTGCCCAGCGCCGACATGTACAGCAGGCGCCGGATGCCGAGCCGCTGGCAGCCGGCGATCACCCGTTCCGTGGAGATCCGGTGCGCGCGCTCAAACGTCACGCCGGCGCGGCGCAACTCCCGGATGATGCCGACGAGGTGGATCGCGGCGCCGCAACCCTCGCACCACCGCAGCCACCCCTCGCCCGTGATGTCCGCGGCCACCTGAATCACTCCGGGAGGCACGTGCTCCGCACGGGGGTGCCGCGAGATCGCCACGACCTCGCGCCCGGATGCGAGAAGCTGGCGCATGACCTCCCGCCCCACGAAGCCGCTCGCGCCGGTCAGGAGGACCCGGCGAGGCTCGGGCGCGGCACCACCCGGATTCCAGTGCGATGGGTGCGTCTCAGCCATCTTCCACCACTAAACGGGCGAATGCTAGCATGTTTCGTGCTTCGCGCCGTGCTGGCCGACCTGCACGTCGGGCAGAGCCCCGGCGACCTCGAGAGGTTCCTCGCTGCGATGGACCACGTGCGCCGCCGCGGCGCTCAGGAGGTTGTTTTCCTGGGCGACCTCTTCCGCGCGCTCGTCGGCTTCTCGCGCTTCTGGGACGCGACTGTGAGGAGGGGCCTCGAGGAGCTCGCGGAGCTGCGCCGGGGGGACGCCCGCGTGGTGATGGTCGAGGGTAACCGGGACTTCTTCCTCGACGCCCCCGAGCTCGACCCGTTCCGGGACGCCTCGGGCCCGGTGCATTCCTTCGTGGCGGGTGGAAATCGGTTCTTGCTCGAGCACGGGGACCTCATCAACCGCAGCGACCGCTCCTACCGTTTCTGGCGGTCGGTCTCGAAGAGCGGGGCGGCGCGCGCGTGGGCGCGGCTGCTCCCGAGGCGCCTCGCCCAGAGGATCGTCTTCGGCACCGAGTCGAGGCTCGCGCAGACGAACTTCAGCTACCGGGTGGAGCTGCCGGTGAGCGATCTCGAGGCCGCGGCGCGCGCCCACTTCGCCGCGGGTGTGGACGTCGTGCTCTGGGGGCACTTCCACCGGTCCTGGATCCTGGCGGAAGGCGGCAGGCAGGCCCGCGTGGTGCCCGGGTGGATGGAGACTGGCACGGTGGTGTGGATCGGTGACGACGGCGCGGTGTCTTTCGAGCCCGGCGAGGCCGGACAATTCGTTGACAGTGCAGCAAGTTCGTGGTACCAAGGACGGGAGAGCCTTGCAGAGGCGAGGTGAAAATGGGTGGAACGCTCCTGCTAGCCGACGATAGCATCACGATCCAAAAGGTCGTGGAACTCACCTTTGCCGAGACCCAGCACAAGGTGGTTGCAGTCGGGAGCGGGCGCGAGCTCTTCAAGCGCCTGCCGGAGATCAAGCCGGACGTCGTGCTGTGCGACGTCGTGATGCCGGACATGAACGGGTACGACGTCTGCCAGACGCTGAAGAGCGACCCCGCCACGCTGCACATCCCTGTGGTGCTACTGACCGGAACGTTCGAGCCGTTCGACCGGGACCGCGCCATGGCGGCCGGCTGCGACGGCATCGTGACCAAGCCGTTCGAGGCGAGGGAGCTGATCAACACCGTCGAGGACCTCATCAAGCGCACCCAGTCCATGGCGTCGCCGCCCGACGAGGGCGCGGCGCTCGAGGACCAGGGTATCCCTGAGGGGGTGCCAACGCTGGACTTCACGACCACCGGCTTCGAGAAGATGGGGGCCCCACCTCCGCCACCCGCTCCGCCGGCGCCGGACGACGGCATGGACCTGACAGCGAGCGCGCTCGGGAACTCGCATCCGAACGCTCCGCGGCCGACACCCCCGGAGCTCCGAGAACCCCCCGTCGAGACGGCCAAGCAGGGTTTCGCTCTCGTCGAGGAGAAGCTGTCGGCCCTCGCCGACGTACCGGCCCCGGCCCCCGGGCCGGCACCGGCTGCGCCTGCGGCGGCCGAGCCGCCGGCGTTTGCACCGGCGACGGCCGAGCCGTTCGGCAAGATGGCGATTGCGGCCTCACGGCTGCCGATCCAGACCCCGCCGATGCCGTCGGTCACGGCGCCACCGCCGCCGATCGAGTCCGCGGTGGTGTTCGCGCCGTCCGACAGAGCGATGGAGGAAGCGCCGACGCAGCGTTTCATCGTTCAGAACCCGGAGGAGCCGGCGCCGCCCCTCATGGCGCCCGCGCCACCGGCTGCGGCGGAACCGCAGAAGCTCACCGATGAGCAGGTGGAGCGGATTGCTCGGCGCGTGGTGGAGCTGGCCGGTCCGCAGCTCGAGCGCATCGCCTGGGAGGTCCTCCCGGACATGGCCGAGATCGTGGTCCGCAAACGGATTCACGAGCTCGAGGCTGCTGCCGAAGAAGAAGAGAAGTGACCCCGCTGCAGGCGGAGTCGCCCAGGGGTCGTTCGCGCCGCCAGTCTCCGACCGGCAAGTGAAAAGATCGCCCAGGACCTTCGAAATTCCCTTGCGGGATCCGGCTCTCAGCGGCGAAGCGCACGCGCGCCGACCGTCCGACCCTGGAAGGCCGACCTAGGTCTGCGGCATGAAGACGGTGCCGTGGCGGCCGTGGACGGCGCCGTAGCCCATCGAGCGCCGCGGGAGCGGCACACCCGTGGCGCGCCGCGCCGCGAGCAGCTCGGCCAGGGGCACCGGCCAGATGCCGCGCTCGCGCGCCCGGGTGAGGAACTCGCGCAGGTCGCCGGCGTACGGCCCCCCCTCCAGTTCGGCGTGCACCGTGAGCACCGGCCATGCGGCCCGGGAAGCGGCCTCGAGCATCGACGCGAAGAACGCCCGCGCCTCGGTATGCGTCTCCCCGAGCGCCTCGTCGAGCGTCGGCAGCGTGGTCGGGACCTGAGGAGTGTCGAGAGCCACGCCTTTCACGACCGGCTGGAACGGCTCCTCCCCCCGGCAGTCGCTGGCGTAGTCCAGGCCGTACCCCTCCTCGACGAGCAGCGACCGTTCGTCGCCGAACCACGCGGGCGCCGCGAACGTCCGCGGCGCAGCGTCGAAGATCTCGATGAACGCCTGGCGGGCGCGGCCGAGCTGGCTTGCGACCTCCTCGTCCGGCAGGCGTGGCAGCGTGTCCTGCCACCGCCGGTGGTCCCAGGCGTGGACGCCGGCCTCGTGGCCTTCGTCTTTCACGCGGCGTGCCACCTCCGGAAACGCGACGGCGATCATTCGGGCGGGGAGCAGCGTGCCGGAGAGGACGGTGCGTAGGCTGTAGACGCGCGCCGCGCCGGTCCGCCGCATTTTTCCCAGGAAGCCGGGGCGCCGCAGGACGTTGAAGAGCGCCTTGCCGGCGTTGTCCGGGCCCATGGACAGGTAGAACGTGCCCTTGACGCCGTGCTCGCGGAACACGTCGAGCAACGCGGGGACGCCGTCCCTCATCCCCTCGTGGGTGTCCACGTCGATGCGCAGCCCAAGGATCGGGGCTCGGGGTTCGGGGTTCGGGGTCCGAGATCGTTCGGCTCGGTCGGCGGTAGATCGGTACATGTACTTGTCGCGAGTCCAGAGCCCCTAGGCCCGAGCCCCGGCC
This sequence comes from Thermoanaerobaculaceae bacterium, assembly GCA_041494245.1. Classification (GTDB taxonomy): domain Bacteria; phylum Acidobacteriota; class Thermoanaerobaculia; order Thermoanaerobaculales; family Thermoanaerobaculaceae; genus RBG-13-68-16. The sequence goes on along the minus strand of JBGQAK010000010.1, from coordinate 49,289 downwards.
GCCAGCCAGTCCGCGAGGAACGCGTCGAAGGTGAGGCGCAGCGCGTCGTCGAGAGAGATCCTGGGCTCCCAGCCCAAGAGCTTCCTCGCCTTGGCGATCGAGGGCTTGCGGGTCAGGATGTCCTGGTACCCCTTCCCGTAGTAGCTCGCCGAGGTGACCTCCTCGATCTTGGGCGGCGTGTAGTTCGGGATCTCCTTGCGGCGGCTCTCGTAGAGGTGCGCGAGCTTGTGCGCCAGCTCCTTCACCGAGCACTCGCCCGCGGGGTTGCCGAGGTTGAAGATCTGGCCGTTGCACGTGCCGCGCTCGTCGGCGATGATCGCCATGAGGCCTTCGATGCCGTCCTCGACCCAGGTGAAGCAGCGCTTCTGCTCGCCGCCGTCCACGAGGCGGATCGGCTCGCCACGGAAGAGGTTGATCACGAACTGCGTCACCACCCGCGAGGATCCCTCCTTGGCCGCGTCGATGTCGTCGAGCTTCGGGCCGATCCAGTTGAACGGCCGGAAGAGCGTGTACCGCAGGCCCTCCTGCTGGCCGTAGGCGGCGATCACGCGGTCCAGGAGCTGCTTGGAGCAGGAGTAGATCCAGCGCGGTTTGTTGATCGGGCCGAGCACGAGGGGGCTTGAATCCTCATCGAACTCCGGGTCGGTGGACATGCCGTACACCTCGGAGGTTGACGGGAAAACTACCCGCTTCCGGTACTTCACGCACAGCCGGATCACCCGCAGGTTCTCCTCGAAGTCGAGCTCGAAGACCCGCAGCGGCTCCTTCACGTACGTTGCGGGCGTGGCGATCGCAACGAGCGGCAGGACCACATCGCTCGTCTTGACGTGGTACTCGATCCACTCCTTGTTGATCGTGATGTCCCCCTCGAGGAAGTGGAAGCGCTCGTGGTCGAGCGAGTGCTCCAGCTTGCTGTCCGAGAGATCCATCCCATGGACCTTCCAGTCGGTGGTCGAGATGATGCGGCGGGTGAGCGCGTTGCCGATGAAGCCGTTGACGCCGAGGATCAGGATGTTCATCGTTCCTCCCCCAAGGCGGACAGGTTCGCGCCGGCGGCCAGGCCGAGGGTGTGGAAGAGCTCGACCGCGGGGACCTCCGGTCCGCCCTCGAGCTGGCAACGCACGAGCTTCAGCATGCCATTGCCGGTTGCGATGTCCACGCCCCCGGGCGCCGCGTCCAGGACCGTGCCCGGTGCGGCCCCGCTCGCCCCGGAACCGGGCACCGCCCACCACACGAAGAGCGTCGTGCCGCCCAGGCCGGTGAAGGCGCCCGGGTAGGGGTGGGTGACCGCGCGCACCAGGTTGTAGATCCGCATGGCCGGCCAGCTCCAGTCGAAGCGGCCGTCCTCCGGCGTGCGGCCGCCGAAGTAGGAGCCGTCCGCGAGGTTGAGGGGTACCGAGGGTGCGCGCCCCTCGGCGAGCCGCGGCAGCGTGCGGTCGAGCATCTTCTCGGCGGCGGCCTCGAGCTTGGCGAACAGCGTCAGGGCGGTGTCCTCGAAGCCGATCTCCACCCGATCCTGCGCCACCAAGTCCCCGGCGTCGGGCTTGGCGATCATGTAGTGCAGCGATACGCCGGTCTCGGTCTCGCCGTTGACGAGCACCCAGTTGACCGGCGCCCGCCCGCGGTAGCGCGGGAGCAGCGAGCCGTGCAGGTTGAGTGCGCCTCTCGGGGCAAGGCGCAGGACGCCTTCGGGGATCATCCAGCGGAAGTAGAAGGAGAAGATAAAATCCGGCCAGTAGCCGGCGGCCTGCACGGCGAACGCCGGATCCTTGATCTCGGCCTTCTTCGGGTAATGTACCGGAATGCCTTGCGCCCGGGCGCGATCGGCAATGCGCTCCCACCAGATTTCCTCGTTGGGGTCGTCGCGGTGCGTGTAGACGGCGGGGATCTCGAACCCGTTGCGCAGGAGGGCGTCGAACCCGACGCAGCCCATGGTGTGGTAGCCGAAGACCAGGGCTCGGGGCACGGAGCGCGGGGCGCGTGGCTCGGGAGGGAGACTCACAGGGAATCCTGGCCGGAGCGGATCACCTGGCGGACAACGTAGCGCGGCCGGTGGCGGACCTCGAGGTAGATCCTCCCGACGTACTCGCCCAGCAGGCCCAGGGCGAAGAACAGCACGCCCACGAAGAAGAACAGCACCGCGAAGAGCGTGAAGACCCCGCTGACCGCCCACTCGTGGCCCTTGATGATGCGGCCGGCGATCAGGACTGTGGCGATCAGCATCGAGGCCGCCGCGGTCAGCACGCCGATGGCCATGGTCGAGCGGAGAGGCCAGAGCGAGAAGCTGGTCATGAGGTCGAACTGAAGGCGGACGAGCTTCCACAGGCTGTACTTGCTCTCGCCCTTCAGACGCTCCGCGTGGGCGACCGGGACCTCGGTCACCCTGCCGGCGAACATGTCGGCCAGCACCGGGATGAACGTCGAGATCTCCTTGGACTGACAGAGGGTCTTGACCACCTCCCGGCGGTAGGCGCGCAGCATGCAGCCGTAGTCGGAGAGCTGCACGCCGGTGGCCATCGAGGTGACGCGGTTGACCAGGCGCGAGGCGAGGCGCCGGAAGAACGGGTCCTGGCGCTTCACGCGCACCGAGCCCACGACGTCAAAGCCTTCCTCCATCTTGGCGACCAGCTTGGCGATCTCCTCGGGAGGGTTTTGCAGGTCGGCGTCCAGGGTCACGATGATCTCGCCGCGGGCCGCCTCGAACCCCGCGAAGATCGCGGCGTGCTGGCCGTAATTGCGGTTCAAGTCGATGACCGCCAGGTGCGGGTCGGCGGCAGAGGCCTCGCGCAAGATCGAGAGCGAGGAGTCGCGGCTGCCGTCGTTGACGAGCACCGCCTCGTAGCTCTTCCCGATCGCCTCGAGGGCCTTTTTGAGGCGTTGCAGCAGCTCCGGGAGGTTCTCCTCCTCGTTGAAGACCGGGACGATGACGGAGAGATAGGGTTCGCTCATGTGGGCTGCCCTTCCTCACCCCCGCCGGTGTGCGAGGACGTCCTTGATCGCCGCCACCACGTAGCGCACGTCCTCGTCGGTCATCAGCGGGAAGAGGGGAATCGAGCAGAGACGGTCCGAGGCCCACTCGGCGGCCGGCAGCGCACCGAGCCAGCGCGGGTACTTCGCTGCGTAGTAGGGCTGGGTGTGCACGGCGCGAAAGTGAATGCCAGTCCCGACGTTGCGTCCCTTCAGCTCCGCGATGAACTGGTCGCGGGTCATGCCCGCGGGGTTCAGCACCTTGACGACGTAGAGGTGGCGGGTGTGGAAATGCTCGTACGGCGGCTCGCGGAGCGGCTCGATCTCGGGGACATCGGCGAGCAGCTCGTCGTAGAGCGTGGCGAGCGCTCGGCGTTTTGCGTTGAACTCGTCCACCGAAGCGAGCTGGTGGATTCCGAGCGCCGCCTGGAGATCCATGAAGTTATATTTGAACCCTGGCAGGACGATCTCCACCTGCGGGGAGCCGCCCTCGGCGTAGCGGTTCCAGGCCTGCTTCTCGAGACCGTGGAAGCGCAGGGCCCGCAGCTTCTTGGCCAGCTCGTCGTCGCGCGTCACGAGCACGCCGCCCTCGGCGGTGGTCATGTTCTTGATCGGGTGGAAGGAGAAGACGCCCAGCCGGTCGAAGCAACCGACGTGGGTTCCCTTGTACAGGCAGCCCACGCCGTGGGCGGCGTCCTCGAAGACCCAGAGGCCATGCGTGCGGGCGACGGCGAGGATGGGCTCCATGTTGACCGGCGCGCCGGCGTAGTGCACGGGGATGATGCCCACGGTGCGCGGTGTCATCGCGGCGGCGATGCGGCTCGCGTCGATCTGAAGTGTCGAGCGGTGGATGTCCACGAACACCGGCGTCGCGCCTGCGACCTCGATCATGTTCACCGTCGAGGCCCAGGTAATGGGCGTGGTGATGACCTCGTCGCCGGGCTTGACGCCCAGGGCGATGAGGCCGATGTGCTGCCCGGCGGTGGCCGAGGAGAGCGCGAGCGCGTGGGGGAAACCGGTGTAGGCGGCGAACTCTTTCTCGAAGCGCTCGGCCTTCGGGCCGGTGGTGATCCACCCCGACTTGAGGGTGTCCACGACCTCGTCGATCTCGCGCTGGCGGATCGTCGGCCGCGAGAAAGGGAGAAACTCGCCCCGCTTGACGAAGCCGGTCGTCATCGGGGCGCCTTCTCCACCGGGCGCGCCCGGCCCGGCCATCTCCAGGTGTCCGCGAGCTCGCCAGCGCAATAACCGGCGTTCGCGAGATGCCAGAAACCCTGTCTCAACACCGGCGGATGATAGCACGCAGCGGTGAAAGCCCGGGGATCGAGGCTCGCGCTTCGGGGATCGGAAAAACCTGGAGGACCAAGGGGAATGACCGACCCCGCGAGAAGCTCGCACCCTGCCGAAGCCCGAACCCCAAACCCCGAGTCCCGAGCCCTGGTTTCCCCCTGTCCGCCCGTGGTACAACACGCATTCGTGAGCAGCGAGGTGCCGGTGTCGGGTGATTCGCGAACGGTGCGCCTGGCGGTCGCACTCGGCGCGGCGTGCCTCGCGATCCTCTTCTTTTGGCGGCTCGGCACGACCCCGCTGCTGGAGACGGACGAGGGGCGGTATGCCGAGATCGCGCGCGAGATGCTCGCGAGCGGCGACTTCGTCACGCCGCACCTGAACGGGGTGATCTACTTCGAAAAGCCTCCGCTGCACTACTGGCTCACCGCAGCCGCGATGCGCATCCTGGGACTCGACGAGCTGGCCGCGCGCCTCTGGAGCGCGCTGTTCGGCGTGCTGGGCGTAGTGCTGACCTACAGGCTGGGACGGGAGATCGGGGGAACGCGCGCCGGCCTGGTTGGAGCCGCGGTGCTCGGCACCTCGCCGCTGTACGTGACGCTGGGGCGGGTCGCCACCATCGACATGACGGTTTCTCTATTCATCACGCTGACGCTGGCGTGTTTCTGGTTCGCCCACCGCTCGGCGGATGACCGGGCGCGGAGGGTCTGCTGGCACGTGGCGTTCCTGGCAGCGGCGCTGGCGGTGCTCGCCAAAGGGCTGATCGGCGTCGTCATCCCGGGCGCGGTCGTGTTTCTCTACCTCCTAGTCACGGGGCAGTGGCGCGTCCTCCGGCAGGTGCCCTGGGTGACCGGCGGCGGGCTCTTTCTCGTCGTTGCGGTGCCTTGGCACGTGCTAGCGGCTACCCGCAACCCGGATTTCCTGTGGTTCTACTTCATCCACGAGCACGTCCTGCGCTACCTCACCCCGGGAGCCGGACGCCCCGGGGCGTTCTGGTACTTCCCGGCCGTGATCATCGGCGGATGCATGCCGTGGGCGGGCCTCTTCCTCTCGATGCCGAGGCTGGTGCACTGGCGCCAGGGGAGGAGCTTCTTCACAAAGCACCCCGACGTCACCTTCCTCTTGCTCTGGTTCGGCTTCGTGACCCTCTTCTTTTCCGCCTCGCAGTCCAAGCTCATCCCCTACATCCTCCCGGCACTCCCGCCGCTGGCGGTGCTGTTGGGCTTGCTCGTCGAGAGTCTCCGGTCCGGGACGTTGCCGGGGTCGCGCCTGGAGACGGCCGGCATCGCGGTCGGCGGCTCGTTCACGGGGCTCTACGGCTTCGGGTTCCTGTGGGCGGGGTCCGGGAAGATCGACAGGCTGGCCCTCGGCGGCGTGGTCTCACCGGGGCTGCTGGCCTCGGGCGTCGTGCTCGTCGCGCTGGCCACGCTCGTGGTGGCGGCAGGGCTCGGGCGATCGTGGCGCCTGCGGCTGCTGGCGCTTTTTGCAGGGGCCTGCTGCATCAGTGCCGCGATCGTCCCCGTCGGGCCGCTGATGGCAAGGGAGAGGAGCAGCAAGGCGCTCGCCGAGCGAGTGAGGAGCGAGCTGCGTGACGGCGATCTCCTCCTCACGTACCACTGCTACCCGCAAAGCCTGCCGTTCTACCTGCAGCGGACGCTTGACGTGGTCGACTGGAAGGGCGAGCTGGAGTTCGGCATCTCCCACCTTTCTCCGGAAGAGGGGGCACGCCGATTCCCGGGCAGCGCCGAGTTCAAGAGGTTGTGGGACTCCGACCGCCGGATCCTCGCGGTGGGCGACGGGGCGTGGTCGCAGCACATGACCGCCGAGGGCTTCACCCACGCCCGCGTGCTGTGGACCGGTCTGGACCGAGTGCTGCTGTCGAACGAGCGCCTGGCGAGGTGACCAAAATTCAACCCCCGAAGGTAGGCGAGAAGTCCGACACGAGGGCTTCCATCGCCTCCCAGAGGTGAGAGACGTCGTTTGAGGCGATCACCAGGTCGCGCTTGATGCCGTGGATATCCTTGACGTGCCCGCGCAGGACCGCTTCCTGCCGGAACCCCATCCTTTCGAAGACGCGGCGCGCGGAGAGCTGGTTCTCGACCATCTGGACGATCATCTTCTCCACGCCGAGGCCGATGGCCAGCTTGACGAGGCCCTTCGCAAGGGCGCTTCCGAGCCCGCTGCGGCGCAGCTTGGGCGCGACGGAGACCCGCAGCTCCCCGACGTGGGTCGCCCACCCGTGCAGCGCGCGGTACAAGGTCGCCTCGCCGATGACCTTGCCGCCGATCACGGCGATCAGCGAGACCACCTCGTCGCGTCCGACCATGGCGACGAAGCGCTCCAGCCACTCCGGCTTGGTGACATCGTCCTTGAGGTACAGCCGGTCCTCCTCGGGTAGCGCGCGGTAGAACTCGAGCAGCGCGGGGGCGTCGGCGGCCACCAGGGGCCTGACCTCGACGTGGCTTCCGTCCTTGAGCGTAAGCTTCTGGGGAAAACCTTCGAGCTTCACCGTCCCCTCCCTAGCTGGCCTTCGCGAGGATCTCGCGCCCGTACTCGTAGCCCTTGCGGTACGCCCGCAGGTTGAGGTCCTCGGTGCCGCGCGGCACCGAGTCCTTCACGGCCTTTTCCATCGCCTCCGGGGAGAGGAGCCCGGTCACGCCGGCGAAGAAGCCGACCATCACGATGTTGAGCACGAGCCGGCGGCCCAGCTCCTCCGCGAAGCGCGTGGCGGGGATCCCATAGGCCTTGACGCCGTTCGGGAGCGTCGCATCAAGATGGATCAGCTCGCTCTCGTACAGGAGCGTGCCGCCGGACGCGATCTGCGGGGCGAACTGCGTGTACGCGTCGGGAGACATCACGATCAGCACGTTCGGCTTCTTGACGTAGGGGTAGCCGATGACCTCGTTCGCCACCGTGACCTGGGCGCTGCACGCGCTCCCTCGCGCCTCGGGCCCGAACGCCTGGATCAGCGTGGCGTGCTTGCCGTCGTGGATCGAGGCGGCCTTCCCGATGATCATCCCGCAGAGGATCACGCCCTGGCCGCCCAGGCCGCCAACCCGGATCTCAGTCTTGTCCATGCGATACCCCGTATGGCACGTAACGCTCGCCGAAGACCTTGGAGTAGTGCTCGTTCATCGCGTCCAGCCATGTGGGGCGGTCGCGGTCGACGAACTTGCCGACCGTGATATCGCCCTGGAAAGTCAGCCCGACGTCCTTGGTGTCGGCGCCGTTGACGATCTTGCTCTTCTCCTTGTAGTACTTGAGCTGGTCCACGCCGTCGCCCAGCCGGTTGCGGCGGGAGTAAAGCGTGGGGCAGGGGGCCAGCGCCTCGATGAAGACGAATCCCCTCTTGGCGAGCCCCTCCTTCATCGCCTTGGCGAGCTGCTTGACGTGGTAGACGGTCCAGCGTGCCACGTACACGGCGCCGCAGGCGTCGGCCAGGAACGGCAGGTTGAAGGGGTTCTCGAAGTTGCCGAACGGCATGGTCGTCTGGGTGGCGCCGATCGGCGTGGTGGGCGCCACCTGGCCGCCCGTCATGCCGTAGGTGAAGTTGTTGACGCACACGACCATCAAGTCCATGTTGCGGCGCGCGGCGTGGACGAGGTGGTTGCCGCCGATCGCCGAGAGGTCGCCGTCACCCGAGTAGACCACGACCTTGAGATCCGGGTTGCCGAGCTTGAGGCCGGTGGCAAAGGGGATCGCGCGCCCGTGCGTGGTGTGGAAGGAGTCGAGGTTCATGTAGCCCGCGACGCGGCCCGTGCAGCCGATGCCCGAGACGATGGCGACATGATCCAGGTCCATCCCCGACTCGGTGAGGGCGCGCGCGAAGCAGTTGACGGTGGTCCCGATGCCGCACCCCGGGCACCAGATGTGAGGCAGGCGGTCCTGCCTCAGGTACGGCATGACCGGGTTCTCGATCTCGAACCCGAGGGTTTCCGTCTCGCTCATTGTGCGGCCTCCATGATCTTGGCCAGGATCACCTCCGGCTCATGGACCGTCCCTCCCGCGTGGGGAGCCGAGAGCACGGCGGTGCGGCCCGCCACGGTACGCTCCACCTCGAGCACCATCTGGCCCATGTTCAGCTCGGGGACCACGAACGCCTTGACCTTGCCCGCCAGCTCGCGGATTCGCGTGGCGGGGAACGGCCAGGTGATCACCATACGAAGGTGGCCAACCTTCACGCCCCGATGGCGCGCCATCTCGATGGCTGCGCCGGCCACGCGCGAGGTGATCCCGAACGAGACCACGACCACGTCGGCGCCCTCGACGCCGGCCTCGCGAACGTCCACGAGCTTGTCGGCGTTGTCGCGGATCTTTCCGATCAGCCGGCGCACCAGCGTGTCCTGGGTCGCCGGGTTCATGGCCGGGTAGCCCCTCTCGTCGTGTGTCAGGCCGGTAATGTGGATGCGGTAGCCGTCCCCCGCCTTGACCATCTCCGGGACCATGTCGGCCCCGGCCGCGTACACCCTGTACTCACCGGGCTTCTTGGTGGTCCACCGGCGCTCGACGACCTCGATCTCCGACGCCTTCGGGATCTCGACGCGCTCGGTCATATGGCCCACGACCTCGTCCATCATGAAGAAGACCGGCACGCGGTAGATCTCGGCGAGGTTGAACGCCTTGATCATGAGGTCGAAGCACTCCTGCGGCGAGTTGGGCGACAGCGCGATGATCTCGTAGTCGCCGTGGGAGCCCCACTTCACCTGCATCATGTCCGCCTGGCCCGGCAGCGTCGGCAGCCCGGTCGACGGCCCGCCCCGTTGCACGTCCACGAACACACACGGCGCCTCCGTGATCGCGGCGAGGCCGACGTGCTCCATCATCAGGGAGAGCCCCGGCCCGGACGTCACGGTCATGACCTTCTTGCCGGCCCACACCGCACCCTGGATGGCGATGGACGAGGCGATCTCGTCCTCCATCTGGATGAACACCCCACCCACGAGCGGGATGCGGCTCGCGAAGCGTTCCACGACCTCGGTCGAGGGCGTGATGGGGTAGCCGGCCACGAACCGGCACCCGGCGGCCAGCGCCCCCTCACACGCGGCGTGGTCGCCGTCGATGAAGTGGACGCCCGTTAGGACTCCCTTTGGATCGGCGTGCAATGCATCCTCCCTGTTCCCGCTGCCCGCGGCTCGCGGCTGACTCTACGCGTCACCGCTGGGCGGGGATGAGCGGCTCTGCGGCCTGCCTCTGCTTCTCCAGGTCCTTGAAGCGGATCCCGAAGATCGCAAAGTCCGGACAGTAGAGCCCGCAGAGGTCACAGCCGGTGCAGTCCTCGGGCTTCGTCAGCACCGGGTAGTGGTACCCCTTGCGGTTGAACTCGCGCGAGAACTCAATGCAATGGGCGGGGCAGAAGTCGATGCAGTACGAGCATCCCTTGCAGACCTCGCTCGTGACGAAGATCGTCCCCTTGCCTTTGCGTACCTGTTCGCCTTCCGCCATGGCGGGTCCCCTTCCCCTCAAGCCGACAGATGCTACGCGAGAAAGGGCGTCACTTTCAAGGCCGGCCGCAGGCATGGCATCGCGGATTGAAACAAAATCTCAACATTTTTGGGCGGCGCTCCGCGTGCTGCCCATGCGCGGGAACGGCGATCAACACCGGCGGAGCACGTGCCGGGCGCGTTTGCGCGCGCGGTTGTGGCGGACTATAGTTCGGCGCTGAGCCGCTCCTTGTTTTGGATGGCCAGCAAAGGAGGTCCCCCCGGTGGTGACACGCGAGCAGTGGACGGAGAGGTTCGTCGAGGTCATCGCGCAGGCCTCTTCCCACCTCCCCCCCGACGTCGTGGACGCGCTCAAGCGCGGGCGCAGCATGGAGGAGCCGGGTTCGCTGGCGGCCAAGGCGCTCGACTCCATCCTCACCAACATCGAGATGGCCAAGGGGAACTGGCAGCCGATCTGCCAGGACACCGGCACCCCGCTGGTGTGGATCCACCACCCGGTCGGCATGTCCACCCGAATGCTGACGGGCGCGCTCGAGGAGGCGGTGCGCCAGGCAACCGCCAAGCAGCTCCTGCGCCCGAACGCGGTCGACACCCTCACCGACAAGAACACCGGCCACGGCCAGGCCCCCGGGATCCCGACCGTGCACTGCGAGGAGTGGGATTCGCCGGACGTCGAGGTTCGCGTCATCCTCAAGGGCGGCGGGTGCGAGAACGTGGGCGCGCAGTACTCGCTCCCCAACACCAAGCTGAAGGCCGACCGAGACCTCGAGGGCGTCCGCCGCTGCATCCTCGACGCCGTCCTACAGGCCCAGGGCAAGGGGTGCGCTCCCGGCATCATCGGGGCGTGCTTCGGCGGCGACCGCGGCTCCGGCTTCGTGGAGTCCAAGCGCCAGCTCCTGCGGCGCCTCGACGACACCAATCCGGTCCCCGAGCTCGACACGATGGAGCGTGAGCTCCTGGAGCAGTCCAACGCCCTGGGGATCGGCCCGATGGGGTTCGGCGGCAAGACCACGGTGCTGGCCGTCAAGATCGGCAACCTCGGCCGCCTGCCCGCCTCGTACTTCGTGAGCGTGTCCTACATGTGCTGGGCAAACAGGCGCGCCGGGGCGCGCATCACCCCGAACGGGGAGGTCTCATGGCTAAGCTGACGTTGCCGTGCGATGAGCAGACGGTCCGCAACCTCAAGGTCGGGGACTTCCTGGAGCTCTCGGGCCGGATGATCACCGGCCGTGACGCCGCGCACCACTGGCTGCTCCACGACTTCCAGAAGGAGGTCGCGCCGTTCCTGGAGAACTCGGTGATCTACCACTGCGGCCCGGTCGTCAAGAAGCACGAGGACGGGCACTACTCCTTCGTGGCCGCGGGACCGACCACGAGCGCGCGCGAGGAGCCTTTCCAGGCCGACGTGATCGGAAAGTACGGCCTGCGCGGCGTGATTGGCAAGGGCGGCATGGGACCCAAGACCCTCGAAGGCCTCAAGAGGTACGGAGCGGTCTACCTCCACGCCGTGGGCGGCACCGCCCAGGTGCTGGCTGAGGCCGTCGTCAAGGTCGAGCAGGTCTTCCAGCTCAAGGAGTTCGGCGTCCCCGAGGCGCTCTGGGTGATCCAGGTCAAGGGGTTCCCGGTGGTCGTGACGATGGACTCCCACGGGGGATCGCTGCATGCCGAGGTGGAGAAGGCCTCCAAGAAGAAGTTCGAGGAGATCCTGGGCCTCTCTGCCCAGGGGTGACGCCCCGGCTGTTCACGCGAAAACGCTGACAGGCACACGCAGGGGCGGTGGTAGCCTTGCCATGGGGAGCCTGCGTGGCGAGCTTCTCCGTCCTAGTGCCGGCGCACAACGAGGAGCAGCTCGAGGAGATCGCCTCCTGGATCCGGGACGAGCTGGGTCCGGAGACGCCCTGGCACGTCGCGCGCTTCATACCGCACCTGCGACTCTGCCACGTCGAGCCCACGCCGGTCGGTACGCTGGAGCGGGCCCGCGAGATTGGCCTGGCCGCCGGGCTCGAGTACGTCTACCTGGGCAACGTGCCGGGCCACGCGGCCGAGAACACCCACTGCTCGCGGTGCGGCGAGCTCCTGATCCGGAGGTACGGCCTGGCGGTCGTGGGCACGGCGCTCTCGAAGGGTCGCTGTCCGCACTGCGGCCACGCCATCCCCGGGCGCTTCGACGGGCACGCGGCGGGCGAAGGCGGGTGAGCCGCGCGCCCTGCGCGCCGGCGCGTCGAGCGAACCTCCGCTAGTCGCTTCGCTCCAGGAACGCTTCCTCGGCCCATGCCGCGAGCACCTCCCCGAGAAACGCGCGGTGGTAGTCGTTGCGCGGGTACAGCTCGCCGATCGCGGGCTCGAGGAAGCGCTGCGGGTCCACCTCGAGCGTCGCCAGCACGCGGCACTCGAGGGCCAGCTCCGCCTCGGCCACGCGCGGCACGGCCACGGTCGACGATCGCAGCTTGCCCAGGCCGGTGGCCTGCCACTTGTCGAGATCGCGCCCGGACACCGCACCGCACAGGTCGAGCGCGGCGCGGTACCGCTCCGGAAGGAAGTTGAGCGTGAACGCGGGCTCCGACTCGAGCAGCCCGAACGTGAAGCGCGTCGGCCGCACGTAGACCGTGGCGACCGGGCGGTTCCACACCGTCCCGAACCCTCCCCAGGAGACGGTCATCGGGTTCGGCCGTGCGCTCCCACCAACCAGCAGGGCCCACTGCCGGTCGAAGATTGTGAACGGCCTCACAAGCAGTTCGTCAGGGGAAACCCGTCGCACCGCTGTCCTCCCGGTCCCGGCCCGCCGGCGGTCGCGTCGCCGACTGCCGCGGGCGCGTGATACGATTCTAGACCGACCAGCGTCCCGGCGTGCGCCGGTTGCGGCGGGCTAGGATGGCAGCGCCCCGTCGCCGACCGCGAACCCTGCCGAGACCCAGGCCTCGAAGCCGCCCGCGAGCGGGCGAATGCGCTGGAACCCTCTTTCCTTGAGCTTGGCAGCCACCCGGGCCGCCGTGGCCTCGTTGGGTCACGTGCAGTAGAGGATGATCTCCTTGTCCCTCGGGATCCCCGCCAGTTTCTGGTCAAGCTCGTCGAGGTGGAAGCGGATGGCGCCCGGGATCGTGCGCGGGTCGTGCCGGAAGGAGAGGTTGGTCCGCACGTCGAGGATAAGCGGTTGGTGGCCCTCGTCCATCAGGCGCCTGAGTTCCTCGGCGGAGATCCTGGCAATTCGCAGGGCCTGCTGGAACTGCACCAGGCGTGCCCAGCGCCACAGCACGTAAAGGACCAACCCGAGGACAGTGAGCGCGAGCCCCCAGCTGCCCAGGGCCTCGAGCGTGCCCACCAGGCTCTCCACGGTGCTGTGGAAGAGCATGCCGGCTGCGACAGCAACCCCCGCCCACACGATCGCGCCGGCGGCGTTGTAGAGCAGAAAGGCGGGCATGGGCGTTCCCAGGATCCCGGCCAGCGGAGGGGCCACGGTGGAGTAGCCCGGGATGAACTTGGCGATGACCAGCGAGGCCGGCCCGAAGCGCTCGAACACAGCTTCGGTCTGACGGACACATGAATCTGGTGAGACCGACAACCGGCAGACCGTGCGCAGGACGCGGAACCCGAGCCGCCGGCCCGTGAGGTACCACGGGACATCCGCCGCCATCGAGGCCATCACCGCCACGACCAGGATCCCGGATGCCGAGAGCTTCCCGTCCGCGGCCAGCGCGCCCGCGAGCACGAGGGTCAGGAGCGCCGGGATCGGCAGCCCGACCTGCTCGAGCAGGACGTTGGCGAACACGAAGAGCAGACCGTGGCGGCTGATCAGATCAAAGAGCTGGTCCATGCCGTGCTCCCTCCCCGGCGGCCGGACGGCGACCGGGCGTTGCTGCCATTGCGTAACGGATCCGGTGCGCGGAATCATCCGGGAGGCTCGTCCGTGCCGCCGCGTGCGCCCGGCTGGGAGCCTATCCGAGTAGTGCTCCGGCTGCGAATCCCGAAGACATCCGGCTGGTCGTGTCAGCCGTCACGAAAAGTCCTCGACGTAGCTCTAGCTACGCCTCCGGGTTTTTCGCTCGGCTTCTTTGCCATCCGGCGCCCTCGGAATTCTCGCTTTCGCCGCCTACTCGGACAGGCTCCTAGGTCCTCCGGCGGCCGCCCGGCGTCTGGTATCGTTCCGGCATGCAAGCGACGCCGAGACGCTGCTGGCTGGGGAAGCCCGACCCTCTCATGGAGGCGTACCACGACACCGAGTGGGGCGTGCCGGAGCACGACGACCGCAGGCACTTCGAGTTCCTGATCCTGGAGGGGGCGCAGGCGGGGCTGTCATGGCGCACGGTGCTGCAGAGGAGGGAGGGGTACCGTCGCGCGTTCGCCGGCTTCGGCCCCGAGAAGGTGGCTCGCTTCACGCCCGCGCGGATCGGAAAGCTCCTCGCAGACCCAGGGATCATCCGCAACCGCGCCAAGGTCAACTCGGCGGTCTCCAACGCGCGGGCGTTCCTGGCCGTGCAGCAGGAATTCGGCTCCTTCGACGCCTTCATCTGGTCGTTCGTTGGCGGCAAGCCGCGCCTGAACGCCAACCGGACGCTCAAAGACATCCCGGCCAAGACCAGGGAGTCGGAGGCGCTCTCGGCCGAGCTGGTTCGGCGGGGGTTCCGCTTCGTCGGCCCGACGATCGTGTACTCACACATGCAGGCGTGCGGGCTCGTCAACGACCACCTCGTGAGCTGCTTCCGTTACCACGAGCTCGCGAAGCTGGCGGGGAAGGGAAAGACGGGCTCCGCTGGCACGCGGAAGAAGCCGTGATCGCCGCCACCGAGATCAGGCGCGGCGAGATTCTCGACCTGGACGGCGCGCCGTGGGCCGTCACCGAGGTCGCCGTCCAGACGCCCAGCGCGCGAGGCGCGAGCCTGCTCGTCAAGATCAAAGCGCGCAACCTGCGCACCGGGCAGACGTTGGCCAGGACCCTGCGCGGCAGCGAGACCGTCGCCACCGCCGACTGCGAGAAGCGACCCGTGCAGTTCCTCTACCGTCAGGACGAGGAACTCATCTTCATGGACCAGGCGAGCTTCGAGCAGTTCGTGCTCCAGGCCGAGGCGCTCGGGGATTCGGCGGGGTACCTCACCGACGGCCTGGAGCTGCGCTCGCTGCTCTACAACGGCCAGGTGCTCACCGTCGAGCTGCCGCTTAGTGTGGAGCTGCGAGTGGTGGACACCGCGCCCCCGATCAAGGGTGCCACCGCCCAGGCACAGCTCAAGCCCGCGACGCTGGAGACCGGGCTGGAGATCCTGGTGCCGCCGTACCTGACAGTCGGCGAGAAGGTCAAGGTAGACACCCGCGATGGCCACTTCGTCGAGCGGGTGAAGTAGCAGCCCGGGTTTCTATTCTTCACTGCGTGAGGCTTCTTTGTTTGCCCCGCGGGCTCGAGCAGTCGCTCGGCCTGCGCATCGAGTGCAGCCCTCCGACCCGCCTGCGCGCACGACCGAGCAGGCACAGCCCGGCGTGTGGACCCTCGCTGTTCCCCTCCTTGGCACAAGAACGCTCGGTCAGGGCCAGCGTTTCCGCCCGCCGGTCTGGCCGTTCGGTTCCCGTGCGCTCCGGCGCGATGGCTCCTATCGCCCGCGGGGCGGAGTCACCCCCGCCCCCCGAATCCCTGTGCCCCTGCATCAACAGGACGCTCTCGCGAGAAATTAGGCGCTTTGGCAGAGCCACCGCTTTCCGGGTGGGGGGCTTTCCATCCGCCGGTGCCGGGGTGGCGGATCTCTCCGGAGCCCGCGGGCACCGGACGCGCGAGCCGCGGTGGGGAGACGGCGGCGCGGCCTCATGCGAACGCCGAGGGGCCCCGGCGCGGATCGCGCCCTCCGGTCGCGGGCGCAGGAGTGTGCGGCCGCAGCGCCTGGGGAGACGCAAAGCCGCATACAGGCCACCCCGGCACCGGCACACAATGCCGTCACGCAGTGACAGGAAAGGACCGGCCGTGCACCCGCGGGGCAACACAAGCGGGGGGTTACGCGTCTTCGGTGCGGCGGCGGAGGGACGGCCACGTGGCGATGTGGCCGGCCAGGGCGGAGGCGACCACCGTGCTGGGGGAAGCCAGGTAGACGTTGCCCGGCCCGGAGCGGCCCGGGAAGTTGCGGTTGATCGAGGAGATCGTCACCTCGTCGCGAGAGCGTGAGACGCCCGGCCCGGCGTTGATGCAGGCACCGCAGGAGGGCGGCACGATCTCCGCCCCGGCGCGCCGGAAGAGCGCGAGGTGGCCGGCTTCCTCGCAGTAGCGCTCCACGTCCTGGCTCCCACACTGGATGAAGAGGCGCGTTCCAGGGGGGATGCGAAGGCCGCGCTCCAGGCCCCAGCGCAGCACGGCCGACATCATGTCCACGTCGCTCCGCTTGCCGGCGGTACAGGAACCACCGTAGGCGATGTCGATTCGCTGGCCCTCGACCTCCCGTGCGGGGCGCCCGTTTCCCGGGTCGCCGGGGGTTGCGATCATCGGCTCCAGCTCGGAGACGTCGATGCGGATCGTCTGCGCGTACTCGCAGCCGGGATCGGCCTGCAAACCTTCGAGGATGCGCTCCGCGGCGGCCAGGTCGAGCCCGCGCCGGCTGGCCAGGAACTCGGCGACCCTCTCGTCGGGCGCCACGATCCCGGTGAAACCGCCGACCTCAGCGGCCATGTTGGTGAGGGTGGCGCGCTCCTCAACGGCCAGCGAGCGGACCACCTCGCCGGCGTACTCGATCACCATGCCCACGGCGCGGCCCGCCCTTACGAGCGGGTGCGCGAGCAGGAGCAGCGCGATGTCCTGGGCAGCGAGGTCCGGCCCCGGCTTGCCGACCACCTCCACGAGCAGCGTGCGGGGGACCCTCACCCGCACGTCGCGCGTGAACCACGCGTTGAACATCTCGGTGGTCCCGCACCCGATGGCGAGGGCGCCAAGGGCGCCAGCCTGGCAGGTGTGCGAGTCGGTGCCCAGGAGGACCTGGCCGGGCAGCGCGTAGCTCTCGAGCACCAGCGTGTGGCAGATGCCGTCGCTACCGCCGTCGGGGGTCTCGTCGTGGAGCCGGACGCCCATGCGGGACGCGAACTCCCGCTGCCGCATGGCCAGCGCCTCGGCCAGCGCGAGGTTTCCGGCGGCGACCTCCTCGGCGGCCATCACCCGGCCGACGAGGGTGAGGTGATCACGGAAGAGGACCACGCTCTCGCGGTCGGTGAGCGGCACTGACGGGCCCACGGTGTTGTCCCACATCATCGAGGCCATCGGGGTGACGTACTCGTGCGAGAAGCGCAGGTCGGCGATGACGAAGGCGGCGTCACCGGGGGTAACCGCGGGCACGCCGCGCCTGGTGTGGTGGCGGACGTGGGACGCGATGATCTTCTCCGCCAGCGTCATCGGCCGCGGGCCGGTCGTGATGGCGGGCGGCGCCACGCGCCCCTGTAGGCGGGCGACGTTGTAGGGGAACAGGCCGCGCAGGCGGACGATCTCGGCGCTGATGATGTCCTTGCCTTCCGTGAACGCCGCCAACGGCAGCGGGCGGCCGGCGTGCACCCTCTCGAGCAGCGAGAAGTCCGTGGTGGTGAACAGCCCGAGGTTGATGCAGTTGGCCTCGTAGATCCGCTCGAAGCTCTCCGCGACGGCGAGGCGGATCCCCGCGGCCAACTCGGCGTAGGGCGCCGCCTCCCGCGAGGAGCCCTTGCCGCGCCTCCGCCCCGCAACTGAGACCGCGAACCCTCCGGCCTTCACCGCGCCCCGCCCGACCGGCAGCTCGCCGCGGCAAGAAAAGCCCAGGTAGGGGAACTCGCCGAGGGTGTCGTCGAAGTGGTAGCAAACGCGGGCGGGGGTGATCTCGTCGGTGGAGATGTCGTGCCGGAGCGGGAGGCCGTGGCCGGGAGGCAGGTCCGACCCCGCGAGCTGGGCGCGCAGCGCCCGGGGGTCATCCACCAGGTAGAGGACGCGCCCCGGCAGCGTCACCTCCTCGCTGCAGCGGGCCACCGTTCGGTTCTGCCACCAGCTGCCCACGGACAGGGACGAGTGTAGCGGCGGCCGCCTGCCCGCACAACGGCCGCCGCGCGCCTGTAGGATGGGCGTGTGCGCACGGCGGACTTCGAGTACACGCTCCCCGAGAGCCTGATCGCGCAGATGGCCCGGCCGCGCGGCGCTTCGCGCCTGCTGCTGCTGGACCGCGGCGCCGGCACCGTCGCGCTCTCCAGGGTCTCGGCACTGCCGGCTCTGCTGGCGCCCGGGGACCTGCTGCTCCTTAACGAGGTGCGGGTGATCCCTGCCCGGGTGCGGGCGCACCGCCCGGGGGGCGGCGAGGCGGAGCTCCTGCTCGTGCGCCCGCTGGGCGGCGCGGAGTGGGAGGTGATGGCGCGCCCGGCGAAGCGGCTGCGTGCCGGCGTGCCCCTCGCCCTCGCGTCCGGCTCGGCCGTCCCGCGGGAGCGCCTGGGGGATGGCACGTGGCGGGTGGAGTTCTCTCCGCCCCTGGACGGCGCCGTGCTCGCCTCGGTGGGGGAGGTCCCGCTTCCCCCGTACATCCGCCGCGAGCATGGCCCGAGCGAGGCCGATCGCCTGCGCTACCAGACCGTGTACGCGCGGGAGGGCCGCGCGGTGGCGGCCCCCACGGCGGGGCTCCACTTCACCCCCGAGCTGCTGGACGCGGTGGAGCAGCGGGGGGTCGGGATCGCGCGGCTCACGCTGCACGTCGGGCCGGGAACGTTCCGGCCGGTGCAGGCGGAGGACCCGCGGGAGCACGCGGTGGAGCCGGAGGACTACGAGGTCTCGGCGACGGCCGCGAGGGCGCTGAACGGGGCAGTGGCGGCCGGGCGCCGTATCGTCTGCGTCGGCACCACCTCATGCCGGGCGCTCGAGCACGCCCTGACGGTGGGGCACGGGCGGGTGCTGCCGGGGGCCGCGCGAGCCGACCTTTTCATCCTGCCCGGGTACCGCTTCCGCGCCACCGGCGCGCTGCTCACCAACTTCCACCTGCCGCGCTCCACGCTGCTGATGCTGGTCGCGGCGCTCGCCGGACGGGAGCGGGTGCTCTCGGCGTACGCGCTCGCCGTGCGGGAGGGCTTCTCCTTCTATTCGTTCGGCGACGCCATGCTGGTGCTGTGATCACCTACCGCTTTTCGCGCTAAACTCCCCGGTCGGGAGCACCGAGGAGGACCCATGGTGAGAATACTGACGGCGGGGTTGCTGTTCGTCGGAGTTGTGAGCGCATCGGCCATGCTGGCAGGCGAAGCACTCCCGGAGAAGCATCGCTGGAACCTGGGTGACCTCTACCCGGCGATGGGGGACTTCAACGCGGCGCGCCAGCGGTTCGACAAGCGCATGGGCGAGATCGACGCCTACCGCGGCAAGCTCGGGAGCTCACCGGCCACGATGAAGCTGGCTCTCGACACCTACTTCGGGATGGCCAAGGACATCGGGCGGATCAACTCGTACGCCTCCATGTGGTCGGACGAGGACACGAGGGTCTCCGAGGCGCTCGGTGCCCGGCAGGAGATCATGCAGCTCCGCGCGGGGTTCGCGTCGCGCACCTCCTGGATCGCCCCCGAGATCCTGGCGCTGCCCGCTGGCACGGTGACCCGCTTTCTCAAGGAGGAACCGGGCCTCGCACCCTACCGTTTCTTCCTCGAGGACCTGGAGCGCCAGCGCGCGCACATGCTTTCGCAGCCGGAGGAGAAGCTCCTTGCCGAGGCCGGCCTCGTGACGCCCGCCCCCGCCAGCATCTACGGCATCTTCTCCAACGCCGACATGCCGTTCCCCGAGGTGACGCTCTCGGACGGGACCAAGGTTCGCCTCGACCAGTCTGCCTACACCAAGTACCGCGCCCTTTCTAACAGGGCGGACCGGATCCTGGTGTTCCAACAGTTCTGGAAGGCCTACGGCGAGTTCGAGCGGACCTTCGGGGTGGCGCTCGACGCGCAGGTCAAGCGCGACCTGTTCTACGCCAAGGCCCGCAACTACCCCTCGTGCCTTGCGGCGGCCCTGGACGGGAGCAACATCCCGGAGTCGGTCTACCGCACGCTGATCACCGAGACGAACAATGCGCTGCCCACGCTGCAGCGCGCCTTCCGCCTGCGCGCCAAGCTGCTGGGCATACCCGACCTCGCCTACCACGACATCTACCCGCCGCTGGTCAAGCACGTGGACCTCGCCTTCCCGATCGACAAGGGCGAGGCGCTCGTGCTGGAGGCGCTTGCGCCGCTCGGCCCGGAGTACGTCGAGGCCGTGCGGAAGGGCTTCAACTCGCGCTGGATGGACGTCTACCCTCATCCGGGGAAGCAGTCCGGTGCGTACTCCAACGGCTCCGCGTACGACGTGCACCCTTACGTGCTGATGAACTACAACGACGACTACGAGAGCGTCTCCACGGTCGCGCACGAGTGGGGGCATGCGATGCACTCGTACCTGGCCAACAAGGCCCAGCCGTACCCGACCGCGGACTACTCGACGTTCGTGGCCGAGGTTGCATCCACGTTCAACGAGGCGCTCCTGCTGCAGCGCCTGCTCTCGCAGGCGGCGAGCGACGACGAGCGCCTGTTCCTGCTCGGCAACTACCTCGAGAACCTGCGCGTAACGTTCTTCCGCCAGGCAATGTTCGCGGAGTTCGAGCTCGCCATCCACGAGAAGGTACAGAACGGCGAGGCGCTCACCGGTGCCAAGCTCACCAAGATGTACGGCGAGCTGCTGCGGCGCTACCACGGCAGCGCCCAGGGCGTGGTCCGTATCCCGGACGCGTACGCCGTGGAGTGGGCGTACATCCCGCACTTCTACTACAACTTCTACGTGTACCAGTACGCCACCTCGCTGGCCGCCTCCGCGCAGTTCGCGCGCGAGGTGATGCAGGGCGTTCCGGGCGCGAAGGAGCGCTACCTCGGCCTCTTGAAGGCAGGGGGCTCACGCTACCCCTACGAGCTCCTCAAGGAGGCCGGCGTGGACCTGGCGACCCCGGCGCCCTATAAGGCCCTCGAGGCGCAGATGAACTGGGCGATGGACGAGATCGAGAAGATCATCGCGCGTCGCGAAACCAGACCGGCGCGCTGAGGCGGCAGGGCGCCCCCCCGACCTCGGACGCCGACCAGGTGAGCGAGAACATGCACACCGTCGCCACGGCCGTGGAGGAGATGACGGCGAGCATCAGGGAAATCGCCCGCATGAAGCCGTTCTCCAAGCAGGCCATTGGGGACAAGCTGGTGCTCTTCGGCATCCAGCTCCCGCAGAGCGAGCATGCGTAGGATCCGGGTCCTCGTCGTGCACGACACCGCCATCGTGCGGCGGCTCGTCTCGGAGGCGCTGGCCAGCGACCCCGACATCGAGGTCGCCGGCGTGGCGCCCACCGGCAGGCTTGCACTTGCCGAGCTGTCCCACCTGAACCCGGACCTCGTGACCCTCGACGTCGAGATGCCGGGCATGAGCGGGCTCGAGGTCCTGGCCGAAATCCGCACGCACTACCCCGACCTGCCCGTCCTCATGCTGAGCGCCCACACCGAGCG
The DNA here is from genome assembly GCA_041494245.1 of Thermoanaerobaculaceae bacterium. GTDB lineage: Bacteria > Acidobacteriota > Thermoanaerobaculia > Thermoanaerobaculales > Thermoanaerobaculaceae > RBG-13-68-16. Next base: position 28,137 of record JBGQAK010000010.1, on the reverse strand, counting down.
CGGCGCGGCGGCGACCCTGGAAGCGCTCGCCCTCGGGGCGAGCGACTACCTCGGCAAGCCGCCCGGCTTCTCGAACCCCGAGGAAGCCCAGGCCTCCCTCCGCGAGCAGCTCGTCCCGAAGGTCAAGGCGCTGTGCGCGGGCAGGGTCGGACGCGCCAGCTCGCCGCTGGTGGCGCCGCCGATCGCCCCTGCGGTGAAGGACGGGCTGCGGCCAGCTCCCGCCGAGCGGGTGGACATCCTCGCGATCGGGGTCTCGACCGGCGGACCGAACGCCCTGACCCAGGTGCTCTCGGCGCTCCCACGGGATTTCCCCGTGCCGATCGTGGTCGTTCAGCACATGCCGCCCCTCTTCACCCGCCTGCTCGCCGAGAGGCTCTCGGGCGGCTCGCCGCTCAAGGTCCGCGAGGCGGTGGCCGGAGGGGCGCTTGAGCCGGGGGCCGTCTGGCTGGCCCGGGGCGACCATCACCTGGTCGTCGAACGCGCGGGTAAGCATTTGCGGGTGAGTATCAACCAGGAGCCGCCCGAGAACTCGTGCCGGCCTGCCGTGGACGTGCTTTTCCGGTCGGTCGCGCAGGTGTTCGGGCCCAGGTCGCTCGCCGTGGTGCTCACCGGCATGGGGCCCGACGGGCTGCGGGGTTGCGAAAAGATCCACGCAGGCGGCGGCCGGGTGCTCGTGCAGGACGAGGCCACGAGTGTGGTCTGGGGGATGCCCGGCTTCGTCGCGAACGCCGGGCTGGCGGATGCCGTGCTGCCGCTGCCGGAGATCCCAGCGGAGATCGAACGCCGCGTCTGGGCGAAGCGCAGCCGGGTGCTCCGAGCGGGTTTCGTGGGCGGCGCAAGCGCGGTTCCGGGAAGATGAGCCATGCCTCTGACGAACCCTGATTTCGATTTCGTCCGCAAGATCGTGAGAGAGCACACTGGCGTCCTGCTCGACAACTGGAAGACGAACCTGGTCGAGACCCGCCTTGCGGGGATCGCACAGGAGGAGAGGTTGCCGAACGTGGACGAGCTGCTGCGGGTCCTGCGCCTGCGAACGAGCGGAATGCTGCCGACGCGCGTCGTGGGGTCGCTGCTGGCCACCGAGACGTCGTTCTTCCGCGACGTGCGCCCGTTCGAAGCGCTGCGGCAGTTCATCCTGGCGGACCTGCTCGTGCAGAGGCAGGCGCACCGACGCCTTTCGATCTGGTCGGCCGGCTGTGCGTTCGGCCAGGAGATCTACAGCGTCGCGATGTTGATCCGGGAGCACTTCCCGTCGCTGCTCGACTGGTCGCTGAAGCTGCTCGGCACGGACGTGTCCTCCGCGATGGTGGCAAGGGCGGCGAAGGGCCGCTACAGCGAGCTCGAGATCGACCACGGGCTGCCCGCCACGGCGCTGATCACGTACTTCGAACGGGACGAGTTTGAATGGCAGATCAAGCTGGAAGTCCGTGCCATGGTGGAGTTTTCCCAGATGAATATCGTGGGGCGCTGGCATGCACCTCCGAGGATGGACATCATCCTCCTGCGGAACGTCCTGGTCCACTTCGACCTCGAGAGAAAACGTGAGATCCTGGCCAAGGTGAGCAGGCAGTTGAACCCGGACGGCTTCCTCATCCTGGGCGGTGCCGAGTGCACGGCTAACTTGGACGAGGGTTTCCAACCCCTCGACTTCGGCCCCACGGTCGTCTACCGGCTGCGCGAGCGCGTTGGAGAGGCTGCATGAAGGACATCGAAGATGCAATCGTTGACATCACGAAGAACATCTGGGAGTCGATCCTGAGCCTCGAGGTGCAGCGCGCCCACGACGTTGCGCCGCTCACGAAGACGGCTGGACCGAAGAGCCTCACGGGGTGCGTCCAGCTGGCCGGTGCGTGGGAGGGCAGCGTCTTCCTCTACACGACCGCCGCACTCGCCGGTGAGGTCGCCGCGACCAGGTTCGGCACGACCCCCGAGGGCCTCCGCAACGGCGACGTGGATGACGCGCTCGGGGAGCTCACCAACATGGTGGCCGGCAACCTCAAGATCGTCCTGCCGAGGTCGTGCCAGCTCTCGCTGCCGGCGGTGGTCGAGGGCATCGACGACCGGGTCATCGTGCCCGGCATGCGCATCGCCGGTCAGGTGCTCTTCGAGCCGAAGTCGCAACCGCTCCTGGTCACGCCTCTCAAGGGTGGGGCGCACGGAGCCAAGCGGGTGAGCATCTCGGAGCCGGCCCGGAAGGAGGCCTGAGCGTGGGGGTCGTCGGCCGCCTTGGAGACATGCCGTTTCAGGACATCGTCCAGATGCTGTCGATGTCCCAGCGGACGGGCAAGCTGACGCTGACCCACGGTGCCTCAAAGGCGATCCTCCATTTCAGGCAGGGCGAGATCATCGGAGCCTCGTGCGACGCGGCGGGCCAGTCACTCGGCGAGGCGCTGCTTGCGCGCCACGCGGTCACCGAGTCTGTCCTGGCGCTTGCCCTGGAGGTCCAGCAGAGCACGGTGCCGGCGCGTCCCCTCGGCGAGATCCTCGTGGACATGCACGTGGTCAGGGCGGAGACCGTCGAGAAGGTCCTCCGCGAGCAGATTCAGAGTGTCGTCCAAGAGATCATCATCTGGACTGACGGAGCATTCACGTTCGAGCGCCTGGAGCCCCCAGGCTACCTGGACGGGGGCGTGGGCGACGGCGAGATGCTCCTCAAGTCCGGTCTGCGCGCGGATCAGCTGATGCTCGACGCGGCTCGGCACCTCGACGAGACCAGGCCCAGGGCGGCGCGGGCGCCCTCCCCGCCGCTGCCGTTGCCAAGGCGGGAAGGGGGACCCGAGGCCGGCTCGACACAGCGTCCGATGGCCGATATGGGCGACACGCTGACGGCGAACCAGATCATGGCAGCGCTCACGCAGCCTGTAATGGATGCCGCGGAATCGCTGGAGCCTCCTGCAACCTCCACGTCCGAGGTCGCGTTTCTCAAGTCGATCATCAATGAGACCCGGGCGTCGGAGTTCGTCGGTGAGATCGGCCTGATGGTCATGCGGTGCGGCGCGCGGATCGTGCGCCGCGGCATTCTGTTTGCCGTGAGCGAGGGCACGGTGCGCGGCGTCGGCGATTTCGGCCTCAGCCTGCCGGCGCAGGGGGCCGACGAGCTCGTGAGGAGGATCAGCATCCCTCTCGACCGCCCGTCGGTCTTCCGAACCGTGGTCGAAAGCCGGCAGAGCTTCCGCGGGAGGTTCGCGAAAACCTTCTGGGACGACTACCTGGCCAGGCACCTCGGGGGGGAACCGCCGGAAGAGGTCATTGCGGTGCCGCTGGTGGTCAACGGCACCGTCGTCTCGATCTTCTACGGAGACAACGGACCCGGGGATGGGTCGGTCGGCCCGATCGACATGCTCGAGCTGCTGATGGTCTACAGCTCGCTCGGCATGGAGAAAATGATGAGGTTGGCCAAGGCAAACGTCTGAGGACGGCTCCCGTCGAGCCGCCATCGCGGACCTCCGGCACAACAGGGAGCTACGGCGCCGTGCGGCCCGGGCTGGGAGTTTTCCGCAGCCCGGCGGCCAGGGTTTCGACGGTCAAGGGCTCCTGGATGAGTTGCCACCTCCCGTCCTGATGGCCCGCGCGGCAGCGCCCGCGGCGGGAAACCGCACTCGCGTACTGACGTATCATTTCCTGGCAGAGAATCTCGGAGGGAGCCATGCAATCACGGTCGAAGGCGCTGCTTGCGGTGGGTGTCGTCATGTTTGTCCTGGTCGGTGGTCTTCTGGCGATCGTGTTCGGCGCGCGCTACGCCACGCGTCACGTTCCCGGTAACACGGTCCTGGCCATCGAGATCTCCGGCCCCATTCCGGAGACCACCCCGGATTCGCCATTCGGGGGGCTGTTCGGCGAGAGGGTCATCTCGCGTCAGGACCTGCGGGATGCGCTGGTGCAGGCGACCTCCGACCCGCGGGTGCGTGCGTTGCGCGTCAAGGTGGGCGACTTCCAGACAGGCTTCGCCACCATCCAGGAGATCCGAACGCTCCTCGAGAAGTTCGGCAAGGCAGGGAAGGCCACGTACGCGTACATGGACACCGCGGGCGAGTTCGCGCCCGGCAACGCGCAGTACCTCGTCGCGAGCGCCTGCAAGGTCGTGATCCTCAACCCGATCGGCGACGTGAACCTGATCGGCCTCTCGATCCGCAGCCCGTTCATCCGGGGGACCCTGGACAAGCTCGAGATCGATCCCGACTTCCCCGGCATCGGCGACTACAAGAGCGCCCGGTTCCTCTTCACGCAGAAGGACTTCACGCCGGCCCACAGGGAGATGATGCAGTGGCTGCTGTCGTCGCTCTCCTCCCAGGTGATCGCTGGGATCGCGGCCAGCCGCGGGATGGACCCGAAGCAGGTGGAGAAGCTCGTGCAGGGGGGGCCTTACCTCGGGCCCGCCGCGCTCAAGGCCAAGCTCGTGGACGGGCTTGCCGACTGGGGGACGTTCGTCGAGGAGCACAACTCGGATGCGGGGCGCAAGCTCGAAGAGGTCTCGCTGCGACGCTACCTCAAGGCGGGGCGCCCCGACCGGAGCGGAACGGAGATCGCCGTGGTGACGGCCGTGGGAGGGATCGTGCGCGGGGAGAGCGGGTACTCCCCGATGCCGCTGTTCGGCGGCGACGTCATGGGCTCCGACACGATCGCGCGGGCGTTCCGCAATGTGCGCGAATCGGGTGCGAAGGCCGTCGTGTTCCGCATCAACTCGGGCGGCGGCAGCGCCGTGGCCTCGGAGATCATCCGCGCCGAGATGGTCAAGACGGCAAAGAAGATCCCGGTGGTGGTCTCGATGGGCGATGTGGCGGGCTCCGGCGGCTACTGGATCACCTGCGGTGCCAAGAGGGTCCTCGCGGATCCCGGCACGATCACCGCCTCGATCGGGGTCCTCACGGGGCACCTCGCCATGTCGCGCTTCTGGGAAGACAAGCTGGGAATCACCTGGGGCAGGCTGGACTCGGCGCCCAACGCCGCCATCTACGGGGAGCTCGAGCCGTGGACCCCCGAGCAGCACAAGGTCGTCCAGGGTTTCCTGGACCGCATCTACGACGCCTTCCTGCAGCGCGTCTCGGCCGCGCGCAACATGACGCGCGAGCAGGTGGACGCGATCGGGCGCGGGCGCGTGTTTACCGGCGAGCAGGCCAAGGAGAGGGGCCTGGTGGACGCGCTCGGCGGGTTCGACGAGGCCCTGGTCGAGGCGAAGAAACTGGCAGGGCTGAAGCCGGACGCCGCGGTGGACCTGCAGTTTTACCCGCGCATGCGCACGGTCTGGCAGAGGGTGATGGACCGCGGCGACGACTCCGATGCGCGCATCACCGCGATGGTGCAGGAGGTGATGGCGGGCAGGCCAGTGGCTTTCGGGCCGGTCTGGCTCCCCCCCATCCAGATCCAGTAAGTGCGCCGCCGATAGCGGACCATCTGCGGCGTTGCGCTCGCCGGTTCGCGTCCTCACATAGCCTCCGGCTATGCTCCGGTGCGACCGGCTCGCGCGCCTTGCCCGGTGCCATCTCTCACCATCGCACCCGACGTGCACGACCGCTCTGCCCGGCGCTCCGGCGATCCGGGGCCCTTCTGCCGGCAGGCCGACGATGGTGAGAGGTGGCACCGACACTCTCGGCGGCGCGGGCTACACGCCGTCCGCGATGGCCCTGCTCAGGCAGCGCGGGCTAGATGGCGGCCGCCCCACCTCCGGCCGGAGCTACTTGGGGGTTCGCTCGATGTCGAGCTTTCCGAAGTCGAAGCCGACCACGACTCCGCGACCAGTGCCTGACAGCACGAGGGAGACTTCACCCTTCGTGTAGACAGCCGCCTGACCTGCCTTGACTGCGCCTGCAGTGGCCTCGGCGGCCAGGTAGTGACCGATGACCTCGTCGGCCGACTTCACCTTGGAAAACTTGCCCTTGCCCTTGAGGATATCTATCTTCCCGAAGGTCAACCCCCCGCCGTGGACCGTGAGCTTGACCGGCACAGTCTGCCCGTTGCCGCAGGTCACCGTGCCGCGTCCGCTCGCCGTCTTGTAGATTGCGGACCAACCCTTGAGGGTGAAGGTCATGGTGCACTTGGCCAGAGCGGGTTCGGCCGCGGCGGCCATTGTTGCTGGCCCGGCGAGCAGGACCGCCGCGACCAACGAGAGCGAAATTCTGCGAATCATGGGCACCTCCTTTGAGGGTTCCCGCGTCGGGCGCCCCGCTGGCTTGTCACCGAGGGGCATGCGAGAACCCCGGCGAACATGTTCATTGTAGCGTGAAGGAGCAGACCCATAATTCTGTGTGGTACCTGTGACGTGCGTCTATAGGACGTCAAGTGCTGAGTGGGCACAAGAAAGCGGGTATTAGGTACCACTATCTCACCACTGCATCAGGGTCCCTGACACCACAATGGCACCCCAAGGTCGGCAGACTGGTTCAGAGTCAGGCATGCGAGAGCCTGTTACGCCGGAGCCGCCGCGAGGCGGCGCGGCGGCTCCTCCTTCATCGGAGTCGGCTTGCTACCACAGCTTGGGGAGCGGCCGGCCCACCTCCAGCAGCGATTTCATGCTCGAGAGCACCTTGGGCCAACCCTCCGTGATGCCTCGAAGCATCTCGGAGCCGGGCTCGAGGCGGTCGTGCGTCACGGTCAGCCGCACCACGGCGCGAACCTCCTCGATCTCGAACGTGACCCTCGAGTGCTTCTCTTCACGCCCCTCGTCGGCCGGAAACACCCATGTCAGCACGAGACGCCGGGGCGGGGAGCTCTCGACGACTTTTCCGACCAGGTGGAGCGTTGCGTCCTTGTCGGCGCTGCGGTGCTCCCACCTGGAGCCGGGTTTCCAGTCGGACACGTTGAGGTGCTGCCAGTACTTCGTTGTCATCTCGGCGTCGATCAGCGCCTTCCAGACCTTCTCCGGCGACGTCGAGATGTAGGTTACGTAGACGAACTCAGGCTTTTCCATGACGCTCTCCTTCCGCTCTCCTCTTGAGGTTACGCAAAGCATCCAGGTGCTGCCGCTCGAATTTCTCGATCCAACGCTCGTGTATCTCGTGGATGGGGACGGGGTTGAGATAGTGCAGCTTCTCGCGCCCCCGGCGGATCGTCGCGACCAGGTCGGCGTCCTCCAGTCGCCCGAGGTGCTGACTGACCGCCTGGCGGGTCATGTCGAGGTTCGCGCACAGCTCCCCCAACGTCTGGCCGCTCTGCGCGCGTAGGGAATCCAGCAGACGCCTGCGTGTCGGATCGGCGAGTGCCTTGAACACCTTGTCCACGTCCACGCTCACGAGTATATGCAAGTAAATACTTGCATGTCAAGCCCGACGATGAACCTGCCACTCAGAGGGGGCGAGGCCCCGGGAGCAAGCTCCGCGTGCGTTCGTCGATGCGGCGCACCCACGCCCCGTCGAAGAAGATCGACCGGAGGACGTTGCCTCGATAAAGTAAACACTCTGACCTGACGCTTGGAGGTGGCAGGATGGTCGGGATGGCGAGGACCTTGACGAGGGGCAGGCGATGACGATGCAGATCGCGATACGGCCGTACCGGCGCGACGATGCACCTGCGCTCCATGCGGCGGCGAGGGAATCGGTGGAGGAGATCTTCGCGTGGATGGAGTGGTGCCACCCCGGGTACTCGCTCGCGGAGGCGGAGGCCTGGACCGGTTCGCGCGAGAAGCTCTTCGCCGAGGGTGTCGAGTACGAGTTCGCCATCGTGGACACGGAGGGCTCCTTTCTCGGCGGCTGCGGGCTGAACCAGATCAACCGTGTCCAGCGCTTCGCCAACCTCGGGTACTGGGTGCGCACGTCGCAGGCCGGACGCGGGGTCGCCCCGGCCGCGGTAAGGCTGGTGACCGGTTTCGCGTTCGCCGAAACGGACCTCGTGCGTCTGGAGATCGTCTGCGCCGTCGGCAACCGGCGCAGCCAGCGTGCGGCCGAGAAGTCGGGCGCGGTCCGGGAGGGGGTCCTCCACGATCGTCTGTGCTTCCACGGGAAGCCGCACGACGCGGTCATGTATGCGATCCTGCGGTCGCGGTGGGGCGGCGTCTGATCGGCAGGTGCACGGGACGCCGCCACGCCGGCTCCGGGGCCGGATATTGAGACTGTTCGCAAGACATGATCACGGAAGGAGCGAGCTGTGACTGGAGCACGGACGAAAGAGCCCAAGGACTGCCTGGCGCGCAAGCGGCGCGACCACGAACCTCCGGCCGCAGTCGCCGAGCGGGGATGGCGCTACCATCACCTCGGGGTGCCCTACCAGACCCCGCGGGCGGGGGAGAGGTACCTCGCGCACCTCCAGGTCTTCGTGTCGGGGTTCGACACCAGCCCCTACGGGATCGAGTGGATGCGCTTCGAGCCGGGGTGCCAGGTGTCGGAGCTGGTCCGGACGGTGCCCCACCTCGCCTTCGAGGTGGATGACCTCGATAAAGCGCTCGAGGGCAGGGAGGTCCTGAGCCCGCCGAGCTCCCCGTCCGAGGGCGTCAGGGTGGCGATGCTCGTCCACGACGGCGCCCCCGTGGAGGTCCTCGAGTTCCGGAAGCGGTCGAGGTAGCAAGCGGCGGGCGGCTCGCACGCGAAGGCAGATCGGAGCTGCAGCCTCGATGGCCGCCGCGACCGACCGCTGCGAGCCCGTGGGGCAGATCAAGAAAAAGAGAGATACTTCGCGCGCCGTGCCAAACTTTTGACTGCTGAGGGTGGTCCGAGGCGGAGCTTCAGCGGAAGCGAGGCGGGATTTAGTCCCGCCGAGCGGTGGGAGTTCGGGGGGTCAAAAGCGCACGGGAGGAGGTTGGAGTGTGCGCGGGACCCCCCGCTCAGGAAGCGGCGATCAGTCCCCGCCGCAGGGTGACCAGGTCCACCTCGGGGGGTACCCCGAAGCGCAGCGGCACGGCGCCCACGCCGACCCCGCGCGAGACGTAGAGGAGCTGCCCGCCGCGCTCGTAGGGGCCCGCGATGTAGGGCGTTGAAAGGCGCGCGAAGTTCAGGCCCCGGGAGGGCACGGCGATCTGGCCTCCGTGGGTGTGGCCGGAGAGCGTGATGTGAGCGCCCGCCGCCCTCGCCGCCCGCCAGCCGTTCGGCTGATGGCAGAGGAGGAGACGGAACTCCGCCTCGCCGTGATGGGCCGCGTAGAAGTCGGGGCCCCAGCCGGGCGCGGCGTCCAGGTCGTCCACCCCAGCGACGAGCATCCGGTCCCCGCCCCGCTCCACAACAGCCGACTGGTTGACGAGCGGCGTGATGCCCACCGCCTCCATCGCCGCCAGCGCGAGCCGGGGGCCGGCCAAGTGGTCGTGGTTGCCGAGGACCCCGAACACACCAAGGGGTGCGTCGATCCCGGCGAACCCCTGGACGAAGAAGTCGGCATCCAGCTGGCGCCGGTCGAGCTGGTCGCCGGTGAAGACGACCATATCGGGGGCGAGCTCCTCCACCAGGGACCGGACCATGGCGAGGCGTTCGGGTGGCATGAACATGCCGGCGTGGACGTCGGCGACCTGGGCGATGCGGACGCCGTCGAAGGAGGGCGGGAGCAGCGGGTGCACGAGGGTGGCCCGCCGCACCATGGGCAGCTCGGTCGCCTCGACCCAGCCGGAGCGGGCGAGAATGCCCCCGCCCACGAACGCCATGGCGCCCGTCTTGAGCATGTTCCTGCGTGTGAGGTACGTAATCGTTTTCATGGACTGCGTCAGCGACGCGAGGTTCAGAATACCACGTGAGGTCGAGAGGGGCGGTCGCCTGAGTTGCATTCATAGCCTCTGCAGGGACTTAGGTGGCGTCCGGCCGACGCGGCAAGGGTTTTCGGAGCGAAACCGCGGCGGCCCGGCGCCGGAGCCCTCTCGCACCGGCCCTGCAAACCGCTCGTTTGGTACACTTTCGCAATGGCTCGGAAGGTCGGGAGCGAGTGGACGTCAGTCCCCATCCTGATGCCCCGTGAACCCGGTCACTCGGGGGTTCGTGCGCGCGTCGCCCAACCGGTCCTGCGTCTCGGCCGGGATCCCGGGTGCGACGTGGTGATCTCGGAGGCCACGGTCTCGCGGCGGCACGCCGAGATCCGGTGGGACGGCCACGAGCTGGTGGTGGAGGATCTCGGCTCCTCGGGTGGCACCTTCGTCAACGACGTGAAGATCCAGCATGCGGTCGTGCAGCCGGGGGACATCCTGCGGCTGGGCCCCCGCACCGAGTACCAGTTCCGGCTGGACGAGGTGAGTACCCCCCTGGAAATCGCGGCGGAGCAGACCGGAGGGGAGAGCGGCGTCCGCCACCTTCAGATGCTGCTGGACGTCGCGCGTGCTCTCAACGCGGCGACGGTGCTCGAGGAGGTGGTGGCGATCGTGCTGCAGTCGGCGGCCCGCCTGGTGCGGGCCGACCGCGGCTGCGTCATCCTGATCGAACCCGACGGGTCGAGGCGCACGGTCGCGTGCCATCCGCGCGACCTCAGCACGACGGAATGGGGCGAGCGGAGCTCCCTCCTGGAGAAGGCGATCAAGACGCGCCGCGCCGTGACGGCGGGGCTCGAGCTGTCGCCCTCCACCACCATGATGGCGCGCGGTGCGGCCATGGCGGTGGCCGTGCCCCTGGTTGTCACGCGCCGGCCGATGGGCCGCGCCGAGGACGCGTCGTTCGTGGCCACCGTCGACGTAATCGGCGGCATCGTCGTCGAGAGGGCCCACGCGGGGCAGCCGTTCGGCAAGAACGAGCGCGCCGTCCTCGAGTCGCTCGCCTCGGAGGCCGCAATCGCCATCGATAGTGCCAGGCTGTACCGTGAGGCGCGCGAGAAGGCCAAGATCGACCACGAGATGTCGCTGGCGCGCACGATCCAGACGGCCATGCTGCGCACCCCGCCGGAGACCCCCTTCGCCGAGATCTTCGCGTTCTCGCAGCCGGCGCGCAGCGTGGGCGGGGACCTCTACCAGGCCACCCTGCGCGACGATGGCCGGCTGGGGGTGGCGCTCGGTGACGTGTCTGGCAAGGGGGTCGGGGCCGCGCTCATCATGGCGATGGTGCAGGGGCTGCTCGGGCTGCTGCACGAGCTTGGACAGCCGATCGACGCGGTGCTGCCCGCCCTCAACCGCAGCCTCCTGCAGCACAACCCCGGCAACCGCTTCCTGACGCTGGGGCTGGGGATCCTGCACGAGGACGGGACGCTGGAGATCGCCAACGCCGGGCACTGCCCGCTGGCCGTGCTGCGCGCCGACGGCACCGTCGAGCTGGTCCCCCCCCACGGGCCGATCCTCGGCCTTCTGCCCCAGGCCGTGTGGCGGGTGGGCAGCGTGAAGCTGGCGGCGGGGGACGCGGTGGTCTTCTACAGCGACGGGATCTCCGAGTCGTTCTCGCCGAAGGGCGAGGAGTTCGGCGTGGAGGGCGTCAAGAGCACCCTCACCGGCCTCGGCGGCCGGAGCGCCGAGAGCGTCGGCAGGGCGCTGCTGGACGCCGCATCCGCCCATCGCGCCGGCCGCGAGGCCGACGACGACGTCACCCTGCTGGTGGTGCGCTACCGCGGCGCCTCGTAGCGGAACCGCGCCTCCCCCGCGACGTGAGGCGGGTGCTGCGCCCGCCCCTACGCGCTTCGCAGCTTTATTCTGACGATCTCGCTGGGCAGCCACAGGCGCATGCGCGGGCCCCAGGTGCCGGTGCCTCTGCACACGATCGCGGACATCCCACCCACCTGGTAGCGCCCGCCGAGCAGGGGGTAGACGAGCCGCACTAAGTAGCCGAACGGCCAGATCTGGCCGTCGTGCGTGTGGCCGGAGAGCATGAGGCCGGCGCCGGTCGCCGCGGCCGCGTCGGCCTTCAACGGCGAGTGCGAGAGGAACACGGTGGCACCGGAGGGGCGTCCCGACAGCGCCTTCTCCACGGCCGGGCCGTCCCTGCCGAACTGGCGACGTGCCGTGAGGTCGTCCACGCCGGCGAAGACGAGCCCGGGGACGACCTCCGCCCAGCGGTCCTGTAGCACGGTGTAGCCGGCATCCTCGAACAGCTTCACGCAGCGCGCGAGCCCGGCGTAGAACTCGTGGTTGCCGGTGACCGCCCACACCCCGAGCGGGGCGCGCAGGCCCTTGAGGACGGGCAGGAGCGGCTCGACGCGGTTCACGTTGCCGTCCACGAGGTCGCCGTCGACGATCACGAGGTCGGGCTTGATGGCGTTGACGCGGGCGACCAGACGGGCCATCCAGCGCTCGCCGATGAGGGTCCCCAGGTGGATGTCGGAGACCTCGACGAGCACCAGCCCGTCGCGCTCCTTCGGCAGACCTGGCAGGCTGACCTCGTAGTCGCGCACCACCGGTTCGCGCAACCCCTGGACCAGCCCAACCACCGAGAGCGCCCCCGCGGCCGCCAGCGCCCACCCGCGCAGCGCCGGCGCCAGCTTTGGCAGGAGCAGGCCACCGCCCGTGACCACCTCGACCAGCAGGAGCGCCGACATCACGAGGAACAGCACACCCAGCCAGTTCATGGCGACGAACACCAGCGGCTTCGCCGGCACGCCCACCCGGGCCCGGTCGAGGAACATCGCGAGCGGGAGGGACAGCCAAAGCAGCACCGCGATCGTGAACAGTGCGCGCCGGGACAGGTGCGCGGCGAGGAAGGGGACCGTGGCCGCCCGCCACACCACGTAGGCGTTCATCCCGGTCCAGACGCTCAGGAAGACGGTCAGGAAGACGAGGGCCCTCCAGAGGCTCACGTCGCTCATGCAGCTATCGTACGCGATCGCCGGCGGTGCCGCGCGGCGGCGCGACGCGAGCGCGGGTTTCCGTGTACGATGCCGGGCGGCCCGCAGGCGCGGGCGGGAGGACACCATGCTGCGTCTGCTTTCCCTGGCGGTGTTTTGCGGCGTGCTGGCGGCTGTAGGGGGCGCACAGACGCACCCGTTCTCGATTCACGACATGCTCGCCATGGACCGGATCTCCGATCCGAGGGTCTCCCCCGACGGCAGGCTCGTCTCGTTCACAGTCAGCGTCGCCGACCTCGAGAAGAACAAGAGGCGCAGCGACCTCTACCTGGCAGCCGTGGACGGCTCATGGGTGAGGCGGCTGACGACGCACGATGCCAGCGACAGCCAAGGGCGCTGGAGCCCGGACGGGAAGTCCATCTACTTCGTTTCGAGCCGGTCAGGGTCATCCCAGGTGTGGAAGATCGCGCTCGACGGCGGCGAGGCCGAGCAGGCGACCAGGCTCCCCCTGGACGTGGACGCGCTCGAGGTCGCCCCCACCGGCAACGCCCTCGTGTTTTCGATGGCGGTCTTCCCGGGCAAGACCCCGGAGCAGACGAAGCAGGCGCTGGACGAGAAGGAGAAGTCGAAGGCCTCGGGGATGGTCTTCGACAGGCTCTTGGTGCGCCACTGGGACACCTGGTCCGACGGGACGCGCAACCACCTGTTCACCTACCCGCTGCCGGCAGGCCCGGCGCGCGACGTGATGCCCGCGATGGACGCCGACTGCCCGGGCAGGCCGTTCGGAGACAGCAAGGACTTCTCGATCGCCCCGGACGGGAAGACGATCGTGTTCTCGGCCAAGGACGTCGGGCGAGAAGAGGCGTGGTCCACCAACTTCGACCTCTTCGCGGTGCCGGCCGACGGCTCGGTGTCGCCGCGCAGACTCATCACCAACCCCGCGGCCGACGCGGCGCCGGCGTTCTCCCCGGACGGGAAGACCCTCGCGTACCTGGCGATGAGCCGTCCCGGCTACGAGGCCGACCGCTACGAGATCGTCCTGCGCGTGTGGGCCACCGGCTCCGAGCGCAAGATCACCGTGCGCGCCGACGCCTCTCCGAACGGCGACCGCTCCCCGAACGGGCTCGCGTGGACGCCGGACGGCAAAGAGCTGCTCTGCGCAGCGGAGCACCTCGGGCAGAGTGCGGTGTTCGCGGTGGACGCGGCCACAGGCAACGCGAGGATCGTCGTGGGAGAGGGCACGTGCAGCGACCCGCAGAGCTGCGCCGGTGGCAAGCTGCTTTACGGGATGAACTCGCTGCACGGCCCCACCGAGCTGTACACCGTGGCCCTCGACGGCCGCGACATCCGGCGTGTGACGCGCATCAACGACGCCAGGGTGGCGGCGGCGCGCTTCGGCAAGCCGGAGCGCTTCTGGTTCAAGGGGGCGAAGGGCGACACGGTCTACGGCTACGTCGTGTACCCGGTGGACTTCGACCCGGCGAAGAAGTGCCCGGTGGTGTTCCTGATCCACGGCGGCCCTCAGGGCTCGTTCGGCAACGACTTCCACTACCGCTGGAACCCGCAGGCATACGCGGGCGCGGGGTACGCAGTGGTGATGGTGGACTTCCACGGCTCGACCGGCTACGGGCAGGCGTTCACCGACGCGATCAACAACGACTGGGGCGGCGCTCCGTTCGAGGACCTCATGAAGGGTCTCGACCACGCGCTGGCCACCTACCCGTTCATGGACAAGGACCGCGTCGGGGCGCTGGGCGCCTCCTACGGCGGCTACATGATCACCTGGATCGCCGGCCAGACCGATCGCTTCAGGTGCCTGGTATGCCACGACGGGAACCTCGACGAGCGCATGGCGTACTACGACACCGAGGAGCTGTGGTTCCCCGAGTGGGACCACCGCGGCCTTCCCTGGGTCAACCGGGAGAACTACACCAAGCACAACCCGGAGGAGTTCGTGAAGAACTGGAAGACCCCGATGCTGGTGATCCACGGGATGAAGGACTTCCGCGTCGCCTACACGCAGGGGCTCTCGACGTTCACCGCCCTGCAGCGCAAGGGCATCCCGTCGAAGCTGATGATCTTCCCGGACGAGAACCACTGGGTGCTCAAGCCCGCCAACTCGATCCAGTGGCACGACACCGTGCTCGGCTGGCTGGACCAGTGGCTGAAAAAATAGGCAAGAGGCAAGAGCGGCAGGAGCGGGGGAGGGGGGACCCTCCCCCGCTCGTATTGAGAACAGTCTCAGAATTTCGGGGCCGGCATCTTCAAGGCTTTGGTGAGGAACGCCAGCCGGTCGGCGGCCTCCTCGATCTGTTTGGAGGTCGGCTTGCCCGCGCCGTGCCCGGCGCGCGTCTCGATGCGGATCAAGATCGGGTTGGCGCACCCCTGCGCGGTCTGCAACGTCGCAGCGTACTTGAAGGAGTGCGCGGGCACCACGCGGTCGTCGTGGTCGGCGGTGATGATGAGCGTCGGCGGGTAGCAGGTGCCTGGCTTGATGTTGTGGAGCGGCGAGTACTTGAGCAGGACCGGGAACATCTTCGGGTCGTCGGAGGAGCCGTACTCGGAGGTCCACGCCCACCCGATGGTGAACTTGTGGAAGCGCAGCATGTCCATCACGCCCACCGCCGGGACGGCGGCGCCGAAGAGGTCCGGGCGCTGGTTGAGCACGGCGCCGATCAGCAGGCCCCCGTTGCTCCCGCCGTAGATCGAGAGCTTCTCGCGTGAGGTGTACCTCTTCTCGATCAGCCACTCGGCGGCGGCGATGAAGTCGTCGAACACGCGCTGCTTGTTGGCGAGCATGCCGGCCTGATGCCACGCCTCGCCGTACTCACTGCCGCCGCGCAGGTTGGCGAGCGCGTAGACGCCCCCCATCTCCATCCACACCAGGTTGGCAACCGAGAAGCTCGGCGTCTCCGGGATGTCGAAGCCGCCGTACGCGTAGAGCAGCACGGGGTTGCTCCCGTCGAGCTTGAGGCCCTTGCGGTGGGTGAGGAACATCGGGACCCTGGTCCCGTCCTTGCTGGTGTAGAAGACCTGTGAGGTCTCGAACCTGCCGAGGTCGGCCTTTACCTTCGGTTGCTTGAAGATCGTGCTGGTGCGGGTGGCGACGTCGAAACGGTAGATCGCCCCCGGCGTCGAGAAGTTGGTGAAGGAGTAGTACGTTGCCTTGTCGGTGTGCTTGCCGGCGAAGCCTCGTGCGCTGCCGATGGCCGGGAGCTTGACCTCGCCCAGGGGCCTGCCGTCCATGCCGTAGAGCAGCACGGCGCTCGACGCGTCCCTCAGATAGCCGGCGATGAACGTGCCGTTGACGAGGAAGGTCCGCTCGAGGGAATCCTTGGTCTCCGGGATGACCTCGCGCCACGCCGCCCGCTCGGGCTTCCGGGTGTCGATCGCGATGAGGCGGCCCTTCGGGGCCGCAAGGTCGGTGCCGAAGAAGAAGACCGGGCCGTCGTTGTCCACGAAGCTGTACTGGGCGTCGAAATCAGGCAGGAGCTCGATCACCTTGGCGTCCGGCGCGGAGAGGTCCTTGTAGAACACCATGCTGCGACGGTCGGTGCCGACGTGCACGTTGATGATCAGGTAGCGGCCATCGTCCGTGACCTCGGGGCCGAACTGCCAGTCCTTGTGGTCGTCGCGCCGGTACACGATCGGGTCGTCAGACTGCGGTGTGCCGAGCGTGTGGTAGCAGAGCTTCTGGAAGTAGTTGGTCGCCTTGCGCTCGGCCCCGGCCGGGGGCTGGTCGAAGCGCCCGTAGTAGAACCCGTTCCCGTCGTGGGTCCAGGCGGCTCCGGTGAACTTGGTCCACGTGAGGTGGTCGCTCGTGTCCTTCCCGCTCGTGACGTCGCGCACGCGCCACTCCTGCCAGTCGGAGCCGGCCGTGGAGATGCTGTAGGCCAGCCACTTCCCGTCGTAGGAGACGGACGTCCCGGAGAGCGCGACGGTGCCATCCTTGGAGAGGGTGTTCGGGTCCAGCAGCTCCCGCGGCTCGCCGCCAGAGGCATCCGCGACGACCAGCACGCTCTGCGCCTGCAGTCCGCTGTTTCTCGTGAAGAACGTCCGCCCGCCCTCCACGAACGGCACGCCGTACCGCTCGTAGTCCCACAGCTCGCTCAGCCTCGCGCGGATCGCGTCCCGGTCGGGGATCTGCGCGAGGTACGAGAAGGTGACCTTGTTCTCGGCCTCCACCCAGGCGCGCGTCTGGGCGGAGTCGAGCTCCTCGAATCCGCGGTACGGGTCCGCGACCTTGGTGCCGAAGTAGTCGTCGGTCACGGTGCCCTTGGGCGCTTCCGGGTACGCGAGACGCTCGCCGCCCGACGGGGCCGGCTTCGTTTGCGCACCCATGACGGCGGTGATCACCAGCGCCGCAGCGAGAATCGGAAGAACGGTCCTGAGTGCTCTCATCGTGATGGTCTCCTGGCCGCCGCACGGCGGCCTCGAGAGTCTACGCGTGCGCCTGGCATCGCGTTTCACAACTGTCGTAGCGCATTGCAGTCATCCCGAGGCCTGCCGCAGGCAGGGCGAGGGTTCTGGGAGGGGGTTCTGGATGACGGCTTCCCGCCCCCAAATTCCTCGGCCCTGCGGGCCTCGGAATGACACCTCGCGTCTTGCCTATAGCGTTTTGTCTCGCTCCATCACGGTGCGAGCGGGTATTTCCCGACGCCCTCCGGGGTCGTGACCGTCAGTTTGACCTTCTGGTCCTCCCTGCCCTTGACCTTCATGGTGACCGTGTACTCGCCGGCGGCCACGAGCTGGGGCTGTCCGCCCCGGCCGCGCGCGGTTAACCGCTCCTCCCTGTCGGGCTGCAGGTCCCACACGACCCTGTTGTACCCCGGTGCCGAGGGGCCCTTCAGCTTCCGCACGGTGCGCCCGCGGGCGTCGGCGATCTCGAGGTTCACCTCCTCGGCCGAGTACTCCTTCACCCAGTAGGTGATCACCGCGCCGAACGGCGGGTTCTTGGCGGTGAAGAAGCCGTCCCCCCAGATGCCGCCGTACGGCAGGTAGAAGAAGGCGCGTGCGGCGCGCGGCCGGAACAGGTGGTACGGCTTGGACAGCACCTCGCCGGTGCTCTGCTCGAGCGGGCCGATGTCGTCGAGGATGGTGACGCTGCGGCCGTGGGTGGCCGCAATGAGGTCGCGGTCGCGCGGATGGATGAGGAGGTCGTCCACGGCCACCGTGGGCATCCCCTGTTTGAGGGGGAGCCAGTTGCCGCCGCGGTCGAGCGAGGCGAACGCCCCGAACTCGGTGCCGCAGAAGAGCAGGTCGGGGTTCGCGAGGTCCTCGCGCACGACTTTGACCGGCCCGCCTGCAGGCAGGGACCCGGCGATGGCGCGGAAGGTGGCCCCGAAGTCGTCGCTCTGGAACAGGAACGTCTTGAAGACGTCGGAGCGGTGGCCGTCGAGGGCGACGAAGACGCGGGCGGGGTCGAAGTGGGAGGCCTCGACGCGGGAGACGTACAGCCCCTTCGTCTCGGCGGGGAGCTTTCCGGCCACGTTCATCCAGCTCGCGCCGCCGTCGCGGGTGAGCTGGAGGTTGCCATCGTCGGTGCCCGTCCAGATCACCTGGGAATCCTTGGGCGACTCCGAGATCGTCACGATCGTGCAGTGGTTCTCGGCCCCGGACCCGGCGCTCGCCATCCTGAGCGGGTCCCGCGTCGTGAGGTCCGGGCTGATGGCCTCCCATCGGTCGCCGCGCTCGGTGAGGCGGAACAGCACGTTGCCCCCGAGGTAGAGCACCGACGGGTCGTGGTGCGAGATCACGAACGGCGTGTTCCAGTTGAAGCGGTACACCGGCTGCCCCTCGCGCGCATCCGGGCGGAGCATCTTGCGGGCGCCGGTTTCCAGGTTGAGGCGGCTGACGGCCCCGCCCTGGCTCTCGGAGAAGACGATGGCGGGGTTGGTCGGGTCGATCGCGACGTGGAAGCCGTCCCCGCCGGTGATGTACTTCCAGTCCTGATTCGTGATGCCGAACGCCTCGTCGTTCTCGTCCTCTTCGACGTTGGTTCCGGTCATGGTGGCCGACGGCCCGCACCAGGTCCCGTTGTCCTGCAGCCCCCCGCAGATCGTGTAGGGTGTCTTGAAATCCACCGCCAGGTTGTAGAACTCGCCGATCGCCACGTTGTTGAGGAACGTCCACTTCTCGCCGGCGTCCCACGAGGCGTAGATTCCGCCGTCGTTGCCGAGCAGCACGCGCCGCGGGTTGTTGGCGTCGATCCAGAGCGCGTGATGGTCCACGTGGGTCTTGGCCGCCGCCCGGCGGCTCCAGGTGGCGCCGCCGTCCTTGGAGACGTAGAGGTCCACGCCGAGCACCCACAGGTGCTGGTCGTCCCTGGGGTCCACCCGGATCTCGGAGAAGTAGAAGCTGCGCGGCGCGAGCTTGGAGACGCGCTTCCAGGTGTCCCCCCGGTCGTCGGTTCGGAAGACGCCGCCGAACCGGGAGGCGGGGTCGAACGGCGGGACATTGCCCCCTTCGTCCGACTCCACGACCGCGTAGAAGACCCCGGGTTTCGAGCGGGCGGCGTCGAGGCCGATGCGGCCGGTCCTGCCCGGCAGCCCGTTGGTGAGCTTCGTCCAGTGGGAGCCGGCGTCGGTGGAGCGGTAGATCCCGTCGAGGGGCCCGCCTGAGTCGTACGACCATGCGCTCCGCTTGCGCGCATAGGCGGCGGCGAAGAGCGTGTCGGGGTTCTCGGGGTCGAGCACGAGGTCCACGCAGCCGGTGCGGCTGTCGAGCTTCAGCGCGTGCTGCCAGCTCTTGCCGCCGTCGGTGGTCTTGAAGACGCCGCGCTCGGCGTTCTCGCCCCACAGGTGCCCGAGGGCGCAGACGTACGCGGTGTCCGGGTCATTCGGGTGCACCACGAGGCGCGGGATGTCGTGGGTCTCGGCGAGGCCGAGGTGCTGCCAGCTCTTGCCGCCGTCGGGGGAACGGTAGACGCCGTTCCCCCAGGAGGAGCTGTTGCGGCTGTTCCCCTCGCCGCTCCCGAGCCAGACGACCTCGGGTTTCGAGGGGGCAACCGCCACCGATCCGACCGACGCGACCGCCTGGTCGTCGAACACGAACGTCCAGGTGGTCCAGTAGTTGGTGGTCTTGAGCAACCCGCCGGTGCCGAGCGCGACGTAGAAGGTGGCGGGCTCGGTGGGATGCCCCGAGACGTCGCTGACCCGGCCCCCCATGTTGGCCGGTCCCACCGATCGCCAGCGGAAGCCCTTCAGCTGCTCCGCCTTCACCGCGGGTTCGCCCGAGGGGACCGCGGCGGGCTTCTCCGCGGGCCTGGATGCCTTTTTCTGGGTTTGCGTGGCGCCGGTCACGGCGGCCGCGATGCCAACAGCCACGAGCCCGACCGCGAAAGACGTCTTCATGGGCACCTCCGATACACGTTCGAGGCCGGCATGCTAACACCCGGGCGGTCGGGTATGCTCGGGCGTGGAGGGTCCCCGCTTCCGATGCGATTGCCAGTGCGCTCCGTAAGGATCGCCGCGCGGTTGGAGAGGGCGCTGCGCGCCGTCGGTCTGGGGTAGGCCGACTGGGCCCGGGGGCTCGCCGATCGTGCTCGTAGGAGGTGGCTCGCGAAGCACCCCCCGACATCGCCGCTCACGAGCGTGGAGATGGCCGGCGTGCACTTCCGGATGCCGAGCCGGTACGTGCCGCACTACTTGGAGCACCCTTTCGACCCGCTCACCACAGCATGGGTGCGCGCCTTCCTGCAACCCGGGATGACGGTTCTCGACGTGGGAGCGCACATCGGCTACTACACGCTTCTGGCCGCAACGCGTGTCGGTCCACGGGGGAGGGTCTTTGCCGTCGAGCCGGCCGAGGAGAACGTGGCGCTCCTGAGGGAGAACGTCGCACGGGCCCGTGCCGGGCACGTCACCGTGCTGCCGTTCGCCGCCGGAGGGCGCGACGGGGTCCGGAACTTCGCGATCACCGACTCGAGCGACACCCACGGCTTCTACCAGCACCCGTTGTAGTCCACCGTCCGTACGGTCCAGGTCCAGCTGGCGGTGCCGGATGAGGCCGCTGGCCGGACCCACCCCCTCACCGGGGTCGCACCGATGGTCCGCTTGGGATCGCTCCCGGATTCGTGGTTCGTCGACCTGTGGGGGGAGCGCGCACGCCCGGCCGTGCTCGGAAGCCGGGGCGACAATCGAGATCCTTGACAGCAAGAGGCTCCTCTGATAGTCTTTGCGCCCCTGTGCGGGGGAGGTGCGTGGTCAGAGTTTGCCCGCACGGAAGCGACGTGGAGAGTGGAATGAAGACGTTCGTGCCGAAACAGAGTGACATCAGCCACGACTGGCTCGTCGTGGATGCCGAGGACGTCGTGCTCGGGCGGCTCTCGACCACGGTGGCGAGGCTGTTGCGGGGCAAGAACAAGCCGAGCTTCACGCCCGGTCTCGACACCGGCGACTTCGTGATCGTGGTCAACGCCGGCCGCGTCAAGCTCACCGGCAACAAGTGGGACGACAAGCGGTACTACCGCCACTCCGGCGACCCCGGCCACCTCAAGCAGGCGACGGCGCGCGAGCTGCGCGACAAGTCCCCCGAGAGGATCGTGCGCTTCGCGGTGTGGGGCATGCTGCCGAAGAATCGTCTCGGCCGGAAGCTGCTCAAGAAGCTGAAGGTGTACGCGGGCCCGGAGCACCCCCACCAGGCCCAGCAGCCTCAGGCCGTGAAGGTCGAAGGGTAAGGAGAGAAGCCGTGGCAAGCATCCAGTACTACGGGACCGGCCGTCGCAAGACCGCGGTGGCGCGCGTCTACCTGCGCCCGGGCACCGGGAAGATCACGGTGAACCGGCGCGAGTTCGACGTCTACTTTCCCAACCGCGTGCTCAAGATGGTCATCAGGCAACCGCTGCTGATCACCGAAACCGCCGAGAAGTTTGACATCTTCGTGAACGTCGCGGGCGGCGGGATCAGCGGGCAGGCCGGGGCGATCCGGCACGGGCTCTCGCGGGCGCTCCTGGAATTCAACCCCGAGCTGCGGCCCAAGCTGAAGAGTGCCGGCTTCCTGACGCGCGACGCCCGCGAGGTCGAGCGCAAGAAGTACGGCCAGCCCAAGGCGCGGCGCCGGTTCCAGTTCTCCAAGCGTTAAGAAAGCCGAAAGGAGAAAGTCTCTTGGCTTCCATCTCAATGAAAGAGCTGCTCGAGGCTGGCGTCCACTTCGGTCACCAAACCCGGCGCTGGAACCCGAAGATGCGTCCGTACATCTTCGGCAAGCGCAACGGGATCTACATCGTTGACCTGCAAAAGACGCTGCAGCTCTTCGAAGAAGCCTCCAACTTCGTCCGCGACCTGGTCACTTCGGGCGGGACGATCCTCTTCGTGGGAACGAAGCGGCAGGCGCAGGATGTCGTGAAGGAAGAGGCCGCTCGCTCTGGGATGTTCTACGTCGCCAACCGCTGGCTCGGCGGCACCCTCACGAACTTCGTGACCGTGCGCCGGTCGGTGGACCGCTACAAGGAGGTCGAGCGCCAGCTGGCCAATGCGGAGGCGCAGATCACCAAGAAGGAGCGCGTCCACCTCGAGCGCGAGCGGGCAAAGATGGAGAAGAACCTCGGCGGCATCCGGGACATGGAGTCGCTCCCCGAGGCCCTGTACGTAATCGACACGAACCACGAGCACAACGCGGTGCACGAGGCGAACCGCCTCGGCATCCCGGTCGTGGCGGTCGTGGACACCAACTGCGACCCCGACGTGGTCGACTACCCGATCCCGGGCAACGACGACGCCATCCGTGCGATCAAGCTCTTCACCTCCCGGATCGCGGACGCCGTGCTCGAGGGCCTGGCGATGGTCGAAGGGCGCAGCGAGGCGGAGGCCGAGCTGGTGAAGGCCCCGGCGCCCGTCGAGGCCCCGGCGCCCGTGACGCCCGAGGGCGGCGAGGAAGCGCCTCTGCCGTCGCTCGAGGAGACGTTCGAGGAGTACGACGAGGAAACGGAACAGTACGAGAAGCGCTGAGGCGGCGGGGCTCGCCGCGCGGGGTTTGGGATTCGAGCCCCGAGATCCGAGACCCGAATCCCGGTTGTCACGGGCCAGGGGCGACGCGCTTCCTGGCTCTTTTCATGGAGGACGCGATGGGTATTTCGGCTGCGGCCGTCAAGGAACTGCGTGAGAAAACCGGCGCCGGCATGATGGACTGCCAGCGGGCCCTGCAGGAGGCCGGCGGAAACATGGACGAGGCGGTCAAGATCCTGCGCAAGAAGGGCCTCGCCGCCGCCGCCAAGAAGGCGGGGCGTGCGGCCAAGGACGGCAAGGTCGCGATCGCCGTCATCGAGGGCGGGCGCCGCGGCGGGATGGTCGAGCTCAACTGCGAGACCGACTTCGTGGCGCGCACCGAGCAGTACCAGGCGTTCGCCCAGGCCTTGGCCGACCAGGTGGCGGCCGACGGCGTCGGCGATACCGAGAAGGTCAAGGCGGCCCGCTACATCGGTGACCCGCTGCACACGGTGGCCGAGGTGATCTCGAGCCAGATTTCCACGATCGGCGAGAACATTCTGCTCTCGAGGGTCGGCTTCCTGGGGGCGGGCGACGGGATGCAGATCGGGTCCTACCTGCACATGGGCGGGAAGATCGGTGTCCTGGTCCAGATCTCGGCCTCGGCCGATGACGAGACCGTCAAGGACGTGGCGATGCAGATCGCGGCCGCCGAGCCGCGCTGGGTCTCGCCCGGCGACGTGCCGGCCGAGGTGGTCAACGAGGAGCGGGAGATCGCCAAGTCCCAGGCGGCGATCTCCGGCAAGCCGGCGCAGGTGATCGAGAAGATCGCGGAAGGGAAGGTCGGCAAGTTCTACGAGCAGGCCTGCCTCGTGGAGCAGCCGTTCGTCAAGGACCCCGCCAAGAAGGTCTCGGCCGTGCTGGCCGAGCGCGGCGGTGTGGCCGTGGGCGGCTTCCTCCGCTTCAAACTCGGCGAGGGAGCGGGAGCCGCCGAAAAGTGAGCGCCTCCCCGGCCTACCGGCGCGTCGTGCTCAAGCTCTCGGGCGAGGTCCTGATGGGCAACCAGCCCTTCGGGATCGCCGCCGAGGTGCTTCCCCAGCTCGCCGCAGAGCTCGCCGAGGTGCACGACCTCGGGGTGGAGGTGGCGCTCGTGATCGGCGGCGGGAACATTATCCGCGGGATCGCGGCGACCCAGCAGGGGCTCGACCGCGTCACCGCCGACTACATGGGGATGCTCGCCACCATCATCAACGCGCTTGCCCTGCAGGACGCGCTCGAGCAGCGGGGATGCTTCACCCGCGTGCTCACCGCCGTCGAGATGCGCGAAGTGGCCGAGCCGTTCATCCGGCGGCGGGCGATCAGGCACCTGGAGAAGAAGCGCGTCGTGATCTTCGCGGCCGGCACCGGCAACCCGTTCTTCACGACCGACTCGGCCGCGGCGCTGCGCGCGAGCGAGATCCACGCCGAGGTGCTCCTCAAGGGCACCAAGGTGGACGGGCTCTACACCGCCGACCCGGCTCGCGATGCCGGCGCCCGCCTGCTCAAGACCGCCACCTACCAGTACCTGCTGGAGAATGGCCTGCAGATCATGGACGCTGCCGCCATCTCGCTCTGCCAGAACGCGCGGATTCCCATCAGGATCTTCAACATCCGCGTCCCGGGGAACATCCGGCGCGTGATCGTGGGCGAGGACGTCGGCTCGACGGTCTCGTAGCCGGCGCACGGGCGGTTCAGGGAGGGAAAGGCCGGGTGAGCGCTCGGCCTTTGGCGTATTCAAGGGAACCTGGCTGCTACGGTTTCGCCTTGCTCGGCGATTCCCCGGCGCGCTCGCGAGCGACCTCCGGTCTGAGCGCCCACGCGAGGCCCTTTTCCTCGGGTTGGCCAAACGCCTCGGGATGGATGTAGAGCTCGCGTTCGGCCTCGGGCTTGGTCTCTTCTCGGCGGATTGAGACGGTGCTGAAGGGAGACGCGCCGCCATCGAGTACGGATACAATGAAGCAGGATGCATCTTGCGGCGGCGCCGGGGGCGAGAAGGGCCGCCGTGGGGAGAGGGGATGCGCGAGACGGTCAAGACCACCAGGGCCCACATGGACAAGGCTGTCGAGGTGCTGCGGGACGAGCTGAAGACGCTGCGCACCGGGCGCGCCTCGCTCGGGATCCTGGACCCGGTGCGTGTGGACTACTACGGTACGGCGACTCCTCTCAACCAGGTCGCCAACCTCTCGGTGCCCGACGCCTCGGTCATCGTCATCCAGCCGTGGGACCCATCGCTGATCTCGGCGATCGAGCACGCGATCCAGAGGGCGAACCTCGGGTTGAACCCGATGAACGACGGCAAGGCGATCAAGCTCCCGGTGCCCGCCCCGACGCAGGAGCGGCGCAAGGAGCTGGTCAAGGTGTCCCACGACTACGCCGAGCGCGCCCGTACCGCGGTGCGCAACGTCCGCCGGGAGGGGAACGACGAGCTGCGCAAGCTGGAGAAGGAGAAGAAGATCTCCGAGGACGACATGCACCGGGGCCTGGACGAGATCCAGAAGCTCACCGACGAACACATCAAGCACATTGCGGACGTCGTGACCGCGAAGGAGAAGGAGATCATGGAGGTGTGACGTGTGCCCGTTGCCGCGGGCACACGTCACATCCCGAGGGCAGCGAGGGATCTCGTGGACTGGGAAGCCACAGGCACAGCTAGAACGCCGACCACCAACCTCCAGCCCGCGTGGCGCCCGCTGCCGCGGGCACACGTCACATCCCGAGCGCAGCGAGGGATCTATCCTGGCTGCTGCCGACAGCGCGAAGGATCTGAGCCGAGCGCAGCGAGGAATCTCTCCACAGAAGAATGACCAACGAGAGCGTCGCCATCATCGTCGTCGCGGCGGGCAGCAGCTCCCGCTTCGGGAAGGACAAGCTCGGGAGCAGGATCGCCGGCCGCTCCGTGCTCGAGCGGGCGGTCGGGGCGGTCCGAGCCGCCTTCCCGGAGACCCCGGTCGCCCTGGTGGTAAGGGCGGACAGGGTGGAGGAGGCCGGGAAGGTGTGGGGCCCGCGGGGAGTCCTCGTGGCGGCGGGGGGCGACCGGCGCCAGGACTCGGTGCGCAACGGCTTCGCCGCGCTCGACCCGTCGGATGGGACTGTCGTGGTGATCCACGACGCCGCCCGTCCTTTCGTTCCGCTCGAGGACGTGCGGCGGGTGGCGGCCGCGGCCGCCGAGCACGGTGCGGCGTTTCTCGCGGCGCCGGTCGTCGACACCATGAAGCGCCTGCACCACGACGGGAGCGTCGAGGCCACCGTGCCCCGAGAGCACCTCGTGCGGGCGCTCACGCCCCAGGCGTTCAAAGCCGCCGTGCTCCGGCACGCCTGGAAGGCGGCCGGTGACGCGTTCTGGACCGACGAGGCGGCGCTGGTCGAGCGCCAGGGGGGAAAGGTGGTGGCTGTGGCCGGAGATCCCCGCAACGTGAAGATCACCCACCCCGAGGACCTCGAGGTGCTCTCGGCGGCGCTCGGCGGCCGCGTCCGCGTCGGGCAGGGGGTCGATGTGCACCCGTTCAGCCCAGGCCGGAGGCTCTTCCTGTGCGGCGTCGAGCTTCCGGGGGAGACCGGCCTCGGCGGGCACTCCGACGCCGACGTCGCCCTGCACGCCGTGACCGACGCGATCCTCGGCGCATGCGGGGCCGGGGACATCGGCGAGCACTTTCCGCAGAGCGAGGAGCGCTGGCGGGACGCCCCGTCGCACCTCTTCGTCGAACGCGCCGTGGAGCTGGCGGCGGAGCGGGGCTGGCGCGTCGCGGGGTGCGACCTCACGCTGCTCGCCGAGGCGCCCCGCATCGCCCCCCACCGGGCCGCCATGCGGGCGCGGCTGGCGGAGCTGCTCGCCGTGGCCGAGGAGCAGGTCAACTTGAAGGCCACGACCTCGGAGGGGCTTGGTTTCGTGGGACGGGGCGAGGGCATCGTGGCGCTCTCGATCGTGACCCTTGAGCCAGCCTGAGTGGGTGGTCGGTTTCCACGCGGTGCTCGCGGCGCTCGAGCGGGAGCGCTCGCGCGTGGAGGTGGTGTGGCTTGCGGACGGCCTCGCCGGTGCCCGCGCCAGGCAGTTGTTGGAGGCCGCCCGGGCCGCCGGCGTGCGCTACGCGTCGGTGCCGAGGCGCAAGCTCGACCAGGTCGCCGGCGGGGTCGCCCACAACGGCGCCGCGGCGCGCCTGGCGCCCGCCCCCTTTGCCGACCCGGAGGCGCTGTTGGAGCCGGCAGGCCCCCTCTGTGTGCTCGGCCTCGATGGGCTCGAGGACGCCCATAACCTGGGGGCAGTCGTGCGCAGCGCGGCGGCGTTCGCGCTCGGTGGTGTCGTGGTTGCAGGGCCACATCCCCCACCGCTGGGTGGGGCGGCGGCCAAGGTGGCGGCGGGCACGCTCCCGCTGGTGCACGTGGCCCACGTTGGGTCGCTGGGCGACTTCGCACTGGCTGCCAAGCGCGCCGGCTTCTGGGTCCTGGGTGCCCAGACAGGGGGCACGTCGGTTTCGGAGGCGGAGCTGCCGGGCCGCCTACTGCTCTGCCTGGGCGGGGAGGCGGCCG
This sequence comes from Thermoanaerobaculaceae bacterium, assembly GCA_041494245.1. Taxonomy (GTDB): domain Bacteria; phylum Acidobacteriota; class Thermoanaerobaculia; order Thermoanaerobaculales; family Thermoanaerobaculaceae; genus RBG-13-68-16. Next base: position 1,054 of record JBGQAK010000010.1, on the reverse strand, counting down.
GGCTCCGCGCCAAGACCCGCAAGGCGCTCGACGGCACCGTCGCAATCCCGGTCGCGGCCGGCGTCGAGTCCCTCAACCTCTCCGTCGCGGCCGGCGTGCTGGCCTGGGAGTGGCGCCGCCGTTTTCCCCTCCCTCGCGCCCAGGGCTCAGGGGTCCGGGCTCCGGGCTCCTAACTTGGTTCTTTGGGGGTTGCGAGGCGGCCGAGGCGTTGGTTCCGGGGGCCAGATCCTGTTGTGGGAGGCAGCTGGCGGCTCGGTCCCCGGACCCCGGACCCCTGAGCCCTGTCGTTGGGCCTTGATTTTTTCTTGAGTGGTGGTATCATCTGCGTTCCCTTCCCGGGGAGCGTGTGTGCCTGGGAGGAGATCTTTGGCAGAGGGGAACGACGGGTGCTCCTTCCCGCGCAGGCTGGCGTAGCTCAACTGGTAGAGCAGCGGATTTGTAATCCGCAGGTTACGGGTTCGAGTCCCATCGCCAGCTCCAGTGAGGTGCGGCAGCCTTTGCACGGTTTGTGGCACGAAGTCAGGGGGCTCACGCGTGCGGGTGTGGCCGAGCGGTCAATGGCAGCAGACTGTAAATCTGCCGGGCAATGCCCTACGGTGGTTCAAATCCATCCGCCCGCACCATCTCATCCTCGCGGGAGTAACTCAGGGGTAGAGTCACAGCCTTCCAAGCTGTTGGTCGCGGGTTCGAATCCCGTCTCCCGCTCCAATGCCTCAAAGGCTTTTTCGTGGGCCCAGGTAGCTCAGGCGGTAGAGCACGTCCTTGGTAAGGACGGGGTCACCAGTTCAAATCTGGTCCTGGGCTCCACTGGTCGGACCCGAACTAGGAACTGAACCCGGCCTGTCCACCTCGCAGGCCAGGACCGCCACGGCGGTCCCGAGACAGACAAGGGGAAGAGGGAGGCGATCCAAACATGGCCAAGAAGAAGTTTGACCGGACGAAGCCGCACGTGAACGTAGGGACGATTGGGCACGTGGACCACGGCAAGACGCTGTTGACGTCGGCGATTACGAAGGTGATGTCGTTGAAGGGGTTGGCGGAGTTCAAGTCATAC
>JBGQAK010000023.1:0-44726 GCA_041494245.1 Thermoanaerobaculaceae bacterium | reverse complement strand
GTTCGGTGTCGCCCTCAGCGTTGTCGGCTCGGCAGGCTTCGAGCGCACCCTCGGCTGGCCGATCGCGATCCCGCCGTCCGCGCTGCTGCTGGCCATCGCATCCGCCGTCACGGTCGGCGTCACTTTCGGGTTCTACCCCGCGTGGCGCGCATCTCGCCTCGACCCCATCGAAGCCCTTCACCACGAGTAGGGCGCGGCGGTGGCCGGCGGCCCCCGGAATCTGTCTCTGTGGAGCGCGCGCTCGGGGCGGATGCTGCGGTCCTGGTGTACGACAAGTTCAAGCGGGTCGGGACCGTCTACCAGGGGCCGTGGTGGGGTCGCAGCTCCTACGCTGTTTACGGGCGAAAGATCGTGGCGGTGGCGATTCGCCACAAGCGCTGACGGCGCGCCGGCGCGGGACTAGTCCTTCACCAGTGAGCCGGCAAGCGTGACCTTGTAGTTGAGGCCATTTGCGTCGGCGCGGTAGTACTCGTACCGACAGTCGCTGGCGCCAACGGTGATCTTGACGAAGGTGCTCGGCGCGCCCGTGTCGCCCTTCCCGCGGGCGACACCCGTGTCGAGCTGCCAGACCCCGTCGACCTTCTTGGCCGAGGCGTTGTGAGTGTGTCCGCAGAAATACGCGGTGACGTGCCTGTCCTTGAGCAGCTTCCAGAAGCGGTCGCGATGAGCGGGGTTAGCCTCGAGACCCCCGCCTTCGTGCCGCATCCTGCCGGAGGCCATGTCGGGGAAAACGTACGCCGGAACGTGCCCGACCACAAAAATGAAAGGCTTGGTCGTGCTGGAGAGGTCCTCGCCCAACCAGGCGAAGGTTACGTCGCTTACGTCGCCGTCCGCCCCAGTGTCGGATTTCCCGTCGAAGTACTCGTTAAGGATAACGATGTGGGCGTCGCTCCAGTCGAAAGCGTACATCGTCTCCTCGCACCGCGGCGGGCCCTTGCGGACGACGTTCGGGAGCTTCGTCCCGCCGGCGTTGAGCCCGCGGATGTAGGTCATGGTTTCCGACTTTGCGGCGTCGTGGTTGCCGATGACCGGGTAGAAGGGGTAAGCAGCGCCCAGCGTGGTCGTGACAGCCTCACGGGCGAAACGGGTGGCTGGGTCAAGATCGCCGGGTAGGATGATGAACGCCCCAGGGCCGACGCTGCGCATCGCCTCAAGCGCACTCAGGAAGTAACCCGGATCGCGGTAATCCGGGCCAGCCCACTTTCGCATGTCCCCAGCGACGAAAAACGAAAAGGAGTACTCCTGCTCCGGGGGCGCGCCGACCGCGAGCGTGCCCATCAGCAGTGCGAACCCCACCAGGACGACCGAGAAGTAGCGCTTCACCATGGGATCCCTCCGCAGCGAATGGTAACACGCCTTCGGGCCCTTGGCCGGCCAAGGGCGCGCGCTATTCTGGCGACGGTGCAATGGCGGAGCAGAGTGAAGCCTTGACGGTGCGCCGCGTGTTCCCGTTCTGAGCGCCCCTCGCGGCCACCTGGCTGATGATGTCGGTGGAGGGGCCGTTTCTCGCCGCGGTGATCGCCGAGCTGCGGCGCAAGTTCCAGGCGGCCCTGCCCGGCATCGAATGGGCGTTCCCGGGCATCCTGACCGACCTCATCGGCGACCTGACGTGGTCGCCCCAGCCGATCGAGGTCAAGCTCTTCTCGACCGACGTCGAGTTCCTGAAGACGAAGGCTCCGGAGGTCGCGGAAAAAGTGAGGAAAGTCAAAGGCGTGGTGGACGTCCTGGACGGCCTGATCTACGCGGGCCCCAGCATCAGCCTGCGCGTACGGCATGCGGACGCAGAGCGCTCCGGCCTGAGCGCCGCCGACGTGGCGGCCGCCGTCAGCACAGCGATGCTTGGCCAGACCGCCTCATCGGTGCTCGAAGGCGACCGCGTCATCAACATCCGCGTGCTCGTTGACCGACGGGACATCGACCGCATGGCCACGTTGCGCGAGCTGCCTCTGCGCGCGCCCGACGGCACCGTGGTGAAGCTCTCACAGGTGGCCGACCTGGTGGAAACCCCGGGGCAACTGGAACTGCGCCGCGAGGACTTACGGCAGAACGTGGCCGTGACGGCGCGACTGGAGGGCCGTGACCTGGGAAGCGCGATGGCGGAGATCCGCGCGACGTTGGGGCGGGATCCCTCGCTGCCGCCCGGGACAATCGAGTTCGGCGGGCTCTATCAACAGCAGCAGGAGTCGTTCCGCAACCTGATGCTGGTGCTGGCGATGGCCATCTTCCTGGTCTTCACGGTCCTGCTGATCGAGTTCCGCTCGTTCCGCGCCCCGGTCGCGATCGTCTTCGGCGCCGTGCTTGCGCTGTTCGGCACGGTCCTGGCGCTCTACGTTACAGGGACCTCGCTGAACGTCGTCTCGTTCCTGGGCGCGATCATCGGCGTCGGCATCGTCGCCAAGAACGGCATCCTGATGCTGGACTTCGTGGAGCACCTGCGAGCCGAGGGGGCGGACCTCGAGGACGCGCTGGTCCGCTCGGGGCACCGGCGCCTGCGCCCGGTGCTCATGACCTCCATGGCCGCGGCGTTCGGCATGCTGCCGCTGGCCTACGGCATCGGCAGCGGTGCGGATATGCTCAGGCCGCTGGCCATCGCGGTGATCGGCGCGCTCTGCATCTCGGTGCTGCTGTCGCTGGTTGCCACGCCGGCCGTCTACCTACTCATGGCCAAGGGCCGCGGGCAACAGGCGTGACGGTTCGGCCGCCGCAGCCGCGGGGAAGCCCTGAAACCACCCTGCCGAGCAGGCCGCGCGAGCCGCTGAACGGCTAGCGACGGCGGACGACCAGCTCGATGCCGGCCTCCGAATAGCGGCGGGCGACCACGGTTTCCTCCTGAAGGGCGCGTTGCAGCGCCTCTCCGCCCTCGGCCGGGAAGCGGAGCACCTCGATTCCCGGCTGGCTGAGCACGGTGGCGCGCAGCCACGAGCGGAGGTCATCCACGCCCTGCCCCGTGAGGGCCGAGATCACCACCACCGTGCGGTCGGGCGGGGCCGGCGGCAGAGCGCCTTCGATGCGGTCCATCTTGTTGAGCGCGACCACGCAGCCCTTCGGCTCCACACCCAGCGAGGCCAGCACCTCCTCGCCCACCTTCAGCTGGTCGTCCCAGTCGGGGTGGGAAGCGTCCACCATGTGCACGACGACCTGCGCCAGCGAGGCCTCCGACAGGGTCGCCCGGAACGACGCCACCAGGTGGTGAGGAAGCTTGCGGATGAACCCGACAGTGTCGGCGACGGTCACCACCAGGCCGTCCCCGAGTTCGGCCCGGCGCGTGCGCGGGTCGAGGGTGGCGAAGAGGCGGTCCTCGACCAGTGTCTGCGTTCCGGTGAGGCGCTCGAAGAGCGTGCTCTTGCCGGCGTTGGTGTAGCCCACCAGGGCGATCCCCGGAAGCTCGACGCGGCGCTTGCGCTGGATGGCGCGCTCACGCTCCACGTCGTCCAGGCGCTCCCGCAACGCGGTGATCCGTTTTCGGATGATCCGGCGGTCGGTCTCGAGCTGGGTCTCGCCCACGCCCCGCGTGCCGATGCCGCCCGCCTGCCGCGACAGGTGCCCCCAGCGCCGGGTCAACCTTGAGAGCAGGTACGTGAGCTGCGCCAGCTCCACCTGGGTCTGGGCCTCGCGGGTGCGGGCGCGCAGCGCGAAGATGTCCAGGATCACCCCGGCGCGGTCGAGCACCTTCACGCCCTCGGGCAGCTCCTCCTCCAGGTGGTGGACCTGCGACGGCGTGAGGTCGTCGTCGAAGACGATGAGCCTCGCGCGGCTGTCCTCGGCAAGTTTTGCCAGCTCGGCCACCTTACCGCGGCCGATGAAGGTCCTCGGGTCCGGCCCCTTGCGCTCCTGGACAAGGCGGGCGACCGCCGCGCCCCCCGCCGTGTCCACGAGCTGCCCCAGCTCGTCCAGATGCGCATCGACCGTGGTTCGGGAGGTCCCGCCCATCACCACGCCCACGATCACCGCCCGTTCGCGCTCCGCCATCGGCCGTATGCTAGGTTTAACGGGGGGTGCGGTCAATGCCGCACGGGGGGGCTGACCACCGATGAGGTGCGAGGAGCTGACGAGCTGGCTGGCGGCGGGGCCGCGGGTCCTGGACGGGGCCACCGGCAGTGAGCTTCTGCGCCGAGGCGTCGCCTCGGCCGGCAAGCTGTGGGGCGTGGGCGCCCTGCTCGAGGCCCCGGACGAGGTCCGCCGTGTGCACCGCGACTACGCCGCGGCCGGAGCCGAAGCCGTCACCGCCGCGACGTTCCGCGTGGCGCCGTACTCGCTGCGCAAGGCGGGCCTGGAGGAGCGGGCCCCCGAACTGGCCGCTCTCGCGGTGCGTCTTGCGCGGGAGGGAGGGCCCGAAACGCTGGTGTTTGCCTCCCAGACCACGCTCGAGGACTGCTACCGCCCCGACCTCGTTCCCGACGACGAGACGCTCCGCCGCGAGCACGCCGCCACCGCAGCGATCCTCGCCGCGACGGGTGCCGACGCACTGCTCCTCGAGACGTTCAACACCGTCCGCGAGGCCCGCATCGCGGCTGCCGCCGCCGTGGCGACCGGGCTGCCGGTGATGGTGAGCTTCGCCTGCGTCTCCGGCGCCCGGTTGCTCTCCGGCGAGGACGCGGGGGAGGCCGCCGCGGCGATCGCGCTGCCGGGCGTGGTGGCCGCGGGCGCAAACTGCACGGCCGTGGGTGTCGAGCTGTCGGCCCTGAGCGCGATGGCCGCCGCCACGCCGTTGCCGCTGGTCGCCTACGCGAACAACGCCTGGTTCGAGGACGACTCCGTGTGGCTCACCGCCGAGCCGGTCTCGCCGAGCCGGTACGGCTTCTGTGCCCTCGCCTGGCTCGCCGTCGGCGCCCGGCTGGTCGGCGGCTGCTGCGGCACCAACCCGGAGCACATCGCCGCCCTGTCGTATCACCTCATGCGCCGGCGGAGTGTACAAGGGCTAGAATTGTGATGTGCACTCCCTTCCCGAACCGTACGCAACCCACCTTCCCCCTCTCCTCGCGGCGGCGTTTGCCGAGGACCTGCCCGACCTGACCGGCGTGGCGGTCTTCGGGCCCAAGGACCGCATCACCGCGCTGCTGGTGGCCAAGAAGCCGGGCGTGCTGTGCGGGATCCCGGCGTTCGCCGCGGCGTTCGCCTTCCTCGACCCGGGGTGCGAGGTCGAGGTGGAGCGCGGGGAAGGGACCAGCGCCCGGGCCGGGGAGACCGTGGCCGTGGTGCGCGGGCCGGCTCGGGCGATCCTGGCGGCGGAGCGCACCGCCCTCAACTTCGCCACCCACCTCTCCGGGGTCGCGACCCTCACTCGCCAGTTCGTGGACGCTCTGCAGGGCACGCGCTGCCGCGTGCTGGACACCCGCAAGACCACGCCCGGCTGGCGCGCCCTGGAGAAGCACGCGGTGAAGTGCGGCGGCGGGACCAACCACCGCATGGGCCTTTTCGACGCCGCGATGCTCAAGGACACCCACCTTGCGGCGGCGGGCTCCATTACCGCCGCGGTCGCCAAGGTACGCGAGCGGTGGGGCGACAAGGTCCCCCTGGTTGTCGAGTGCGCCAGCCTCGCCATGGTCGAGGAGGCCCTGGCGTGCCGGGTCAGCCACATCATGCTGGACAACATGACAGTGGCCGCCGTCCGCAAGGCCGTCGAGCTGGTGGCGGGCAGCGCCCGGCTCGAGGCCTCGGGAGGCATCACGCTCGAGGCCGCCCGCGCATTCGCCGAGACCGGCGTGGACTACATCTCGGTGGGAGCGCTCACCCACTCGGCCCCGGCCCTGGACCTCTCCCTCCAGGTGCGCCCGTGAGCCTGGCCGACCGCGAACGTTGCGACGTGCTTGTCCTGGGCACCGGGGTGGCCGGCCTCTCGGCCGCCATCGCCGCCGCCGACCGCGGCAGCGATGTGCTGCTCGTCTGCCGGACAAGCGATCCGTCCGCGACCAACACCGCTCGCGCCCAGGGCGGGATCGTCTTCCGAGGCGAGCACGACTCTCCGGAGCTGCTCGCCCGCGACATCATGGCCGCCGGCGCCGACTACGGCCTGGCGGAGGCCGCGCGCTTCCTCGCGGAGGAGGGCCCCAGGTGCGTGCAGAAGTGGCTCATCGAGCGGTTGCACGTGCCGTTCGAGCGCCGTCCCGACGGCCAGCTCGACCTCGGCCTGGAGGGCGCTCACTCGATGCCTCGCATCCTGCACGTCGCGGACCGCACGGGCGCCGCCATCGAGCAGGCGCTCCTCGCCGAGGCGCGCACGCGGCGCAACATCCGCATCGTGCCCGGCGCCCAGGGCGTGGACCTGCTCACGACGCACCACCAGTCGCGGCGCTCCGAGGACCGCTACACGCTCGACAACCGCTGTGTGGGCGCCTACGTCCTCGAGGTTGCGACCGGCCGGGTGTGCACCGTGCTCGCCCCAGCCACGGTGCTCGCCACGGGCGGCGCGGGCGCCGTCTACATCCACACCTCCAACCACCCGGGCTCCATCGGTTCGGGGCTCGCGATGGCCTCGCGCGCCGGCGCTCGCCTCCTCAACCTCGAGTTCATCCAGTTCCACCCCACCTGCCTCTACGTGCCGGGGGCGCCGCGCTTCCTGATCACCGAGGCGCTGCGGGGGGCGGGCGCGGTGCTGGTGAACCGCGACGGCGCGCGGTTCATGGAGCGCCACCATCCGCTCGCCGAGCTGGCGCCGCGCGACATTGTGACGCGCGGGATCGTGGACGAGATGCACCGCACCGACTCGGAGTGCGTCTTCCTCGACCTCGGCGGCAAGGGCGACGAGCTCGCCAGGCACTTCCCCAACGTCGCTGAGAATTGTCTCAAGTACGGGATCGACATCCGCCATGAGCGCATCCCGGTGGTGCCGGCCGCGCACTACAGCTGCGGCGGCGTCGTGGCCGACCTCGCGGGACGAACGACGGTCCCGGGGCTTTACGCGGCGGGCGAGGTGGCGTGCAGCGGCGTGCACGGCGCCAACCGGCTCGCCTCCACCTCTCTGCTCGAGGGTCTGGTGTTCGGCCTCGCGTCGGGCGAGCACGCCGCCGAGCTTACGCGCAAGGTCCCGATCTCGGAGAGCCTGGCCGGTGTGATCCCCGACTGGGAGCCGGTGCCCGGCCCCTCCAACGAGGACCCCGCGCTCATCGCACAGGACTGGTCCGCGCTGCGCCACACCATGTGGAACTACGTGGGGATCGTGCGCACGCACGAGCGCCTGGCGCGCGCCGTCTCCGACCTGCGCCACCAGCTCGGCAGGCTCACCGAGTTCTACCGCTCGACGCCGGTCTCGGCCTCCCTCGTGGATCTCTTCCACGGCTGCACCGCCGCCGGATTGATCGCCGCCGCCGCCCAGCGCAACCCCACCTCGGTGGGCTGCCACTACGTCGTGCCAACCGGAGTGCGCACCGGCGCGGAGTTCTAGGCCGTGCGCGCGGCCAGCCTTCACCGCGCTCTCCTTCCCCTTCACCTCCTCGCCGCCCTCGCCGCGCGGCTGGTGCGCCCCACACCCGAGTTCCCTCTCCCGCTGGCGAGCGGCGCAGCGGTGCGCTAGGCTTGCCGCATGGCATACGATCGGGAAGCCGCGTGGAAGCTGCTGTGCGAGTGGACGGAGAACATCAACCTGCGCAAGCACGCGCTGGCTGTCGAGGCCGCGATGCGCGCGCACGCCCGCAGGTTAGGTCAGGGCGAGGAGGCGTGGGGGACCATCGGGTTGCTCCACGATTTCGACTACGAGAAGAACCCCACCGTGGAGACCCACGTGTGGGTCGGCGCCAAGTTCTTGCGCGAGCAGGGGTGGCCGGAGCCGTGGGTGAAGGCCATCGAGGGGCACGCCGGCTACACCGGCGTCCCGCGCGACACCGACATGGCCAGGTGCCTGTTCGCGGCGGACGAGCTGACCGGCCTGCTCACCGCCGCCGCGCTCGTGCGCCCCGACAAGGCGATCGCCTCCGTGGAGGTCAGGTCGGTCCTCAAGCGCATGAAGGAGAAGGCGTTCGCGCGCAGCGTCAACCGCGAGGACATCATCCAGGGCGCCGCCGAGATCGGAATGCCGCTCGAGGAGCACATCGTTCTTGTGCGCGATGCGATGGCGTCCATTGCCGGGGAGCTCGGACTGGCCGGTGCGGCGTAGCCTCCCGCTCGCGCTCGTCCTGCTGGTGACCCTCGCCGCGTGCGCGCGGCCGCCGCTGCCGATACGCCTGGCGGGGCTGCACCGCAACCGGGTGTGGACCGGCACGCGCGCCGCCACCATGATCGGCGAGATACACGGCAAGCAGGTGGTGCCGACAAGCTCCATGGTGGCGGACTACGGGACCAACGGAGAGCTGCGCGTCTACCTCTCGCTTTACGCCGACGAAACCCAGGCGTTCCGCGTGCTTGAGAGGATGCTCAAGGGCATTGGGAGCGGAAACACGCCATTCGCGCCGCCGCGGCAGGAGCCCGGCGGGACGGGGCGGTGGCTGACGTTCGGCCCGGGCGGCCACCACCTCCTGTGGGTGAGCCGGGGCCGCGTCTACTGGCTTCAGGGGTTGCCCGACGCCGTCCAGGGCGCCGCCGCGGAGCTTCCCAAGCCATCCTCCGGCAGCTGGACCTGACGGCGGCGGGTACATCCCCGCTGTCCCGGCCGTTGGGGATCACGAAGCCGTGAAGCCAGTCATCGGGGTGCAAGCCCGTGCCGTCCAACGCGGGCTTGACAATTTTGCAATTGAGACGCAGGCTGACCGGTTTCTCATCATCATGATTCCCAACACCCCGCAGCAGTGCCTGGCGGTGCTGGACGACATGGAGGCGGCGTCGCCCCAGCTCCTGGCCAAGACGGACTGGGGTTGCATGGCCGGGGACCATACGGGTTACCTCATCGTCACCGCCGCCAGCGCGGACGCCGCCATGCAGATGGTGCCCGCCAGCGAGCTCGCTCAAACTAAGTTCATCAAGCTGAACAAGTTCACCGCCGAGCAGATCGCCTCGTTCCACAAGAAGAAGAAGATGTAGCCGCTCCCGAGCTCCGAACATGTCAGTGCGCCCCGCCCCGGCTGGGCGCACGTATGTCGGTGCCATTCACACCGCGGCGAGTCTCCACACTCGTGACGCGGGGCTTGCAAAGTCTCATCGAGGCGTCGATACTCGCGGCCAAGAGGACCAAGGTCGTGCCAATCTCGCCAGGGGACCGCCTGGGTCCCTACGAGGTCGTTGGCCTCGTCGGGGTCGGAGGTATGGGTGAGGTGTACCGGGCGCGGGACGTCCGGCTCGACCGCGAGGTCACCGTCAAGGTCCTCCCGGTCTGCGAACGTGTACTGCGAACGGAATCACCGCGCTGAGCGGGGCGCCACCTCGAGCGCCGAAGGCAAGCGCTGGTTACTGCCGGATTCTCGGCAAGGAGATCGCGATGAGGTCCGATAACTGGCTCCCGGTCGTGCTCGTGTTCACATCAACGATGTTCGTCACCTCCGAGGCCACGGCCCAAAAGCAGCGGCTCTGGGTCGGTCCCAACGTCAACATGGTTGCCGGCACCACCTGGCCAGACGGCGACCCGTTCCTGCAGCGGCAGAACGAGCCCTCGATCGCGGTCTCGACCCGCAATCCGCTGCACCTCCTGGCGGGGGCCAACGACTACCGCACCGTCGACCTCCCGGGCCTGCCCGAAGGTAAAGAGACCGGCGACGCCTGGCTCGGTGTCTTCAGGTCCGTGGACGGCGGCGGAAGCTGGAAGAGCACGCTGGTCCGCGGCTACCCGCAGGATCAGACCGGAGTCTCGCCGCTTCACGGGTACGAGGCCGCCGCCGACCCCGTCGTGCGCGCGGGCACGCATGGCCTCTTCTACTACAGCGGCATCGTCTTCGACCGCTCTCTCCAACGAAGCGCCGCGTTCGTGGCGCGCTTCATGGACCTCAACAACGAGACCGTCGAGCCCATCCGCTACATCAACACGGTGCTGGTGGACTCCTTCAATGCCGGCGAGGCCTTCATCGACAAGCCGTGGCTCGAGGTGGACATCCCGCGAGCGGGCGCCCAGAGCGTGAGCCTCAACGTGCCCCAGGGAAGCAGCACGGTCAGCCAGACCGTCCAGTGCGGCAAGGTCTACATGGCCTGGGCCGAGATCACGGGGCAGGGTCCGGCCCTGCGAACCCGGATCATGTTCAGCCACTCCGCGGACTGTGGCGGCACTTGGAGCAACCCCGTTGCCATCAGCCTGAGCAACACGGTCGGCCAGGGCGCGACGATCGCGATCGCGCCAGCCAGCGGGAGGGTGTACGTCGCCTGGCGGCAGTTCCGCAGCGCCACCGTGGACTGCGTGCAGGGGGGACTCGGCTACTGGAAGAACAACCCGAGCGCCTGGCCGGTCCAGTCGATCGTCGTGGGCGGTGTTACCTACAGCAAGCAACAGGCCCTCGCCATCCTGAAGACGGCTCCTGGGGGCGATGCCACCTACATCCTCGCGCATCAGCTCATTCCGGCCAAGCTGAACGTCCTGTCAGGCGTCGAGAACAACGTCATCAGCGGCGTGATCGCCCAGGCCGACGCGTGGCTCAAGGCTCATCCCCTGGGGAGCAAGCCCGGGCAGCCGGCCAAGGACGCGGGCCTTGCGCTCAAGGACACGCTCGAAGCATTCAACAATGGCCTTGCGGGTTCGCCCACGTGCACGGCTGCGGCCACCTCCTATCCCGATGCCATCCTGGTCGTGAGCTCCGACACCGGTGGTCAGAGTTTCACGACCCCACGGCAGGTCGCCGCCGTCTCGCCCTTCGACCAGGGCACGTCCGAGTACTCCTTCCGCACCAACGCCTACCCGACCATCGCCGTCGACGAGACCGGCCGGGCATATCTGGCCTGGGCCACGCGGGGCCTCGCGACGCCCAACGGCGACTCCGTGGCCGGCGACGCCCGGATCGTGGTCACGACCTCGAAGGATGGCACGACGTGGACCAAACCGAGGGCGATCGACCAGCCAACGCTGCCCGGCCACCAGCTCTTCCCGTCCCTGACGTGCAACGCCGGCAAGCTGCTGCTCGTCCACAACGACTACCGCGCGGACGCCTCGGGGGTCTTCGAGCGCTTCGTAGTCGACCTCCCGGGTCGCCCGATGCGGCACACCGTCGACGTGCGTGCCGCCGTCGCCGATCCCACCGACGTTCCCGTGTTCACCGACTACTCCGTCCTTCAGCCCTCGAGCCAGATCTCGCGCTACCCGTTCATCGTGACGGGGGAGACGACGCTGAAGAGCCTGCAGCTCCAGTACAACCCCCCCAACCTGCCCATGTTCGAGAAGGGCACCAAGCCGTTCTTCGGCGACTACCTCGACGTGGCGGGAGCACCCCGCTTCGTGCCCAACGGGAACGGCACCTGGATCTACAACACCGCACCCTCGAATGCACCCGTGTTCCACGCCGTCTGGACCGACAACCGCGACGTCGTGGGCCCGCCGCCTCCTGATTTCGACTGGGCGAGCTACGTGCCTCTGGGGATGGGCGGCCCCAGCCGGTTCGACCCCAACAAGACGGTAGACCCGTGCAATCCGACGACCGACGTGGGTCGCACCCAGATGCGCAACCAGAACATCTACACCTCGCGCCTGATGAGCGGTCTGTTCGTGGCCGTGCCGTCGAACGCGCGGCCCTTGTCCCCGGACTTTCAGCGCGCCTTCGTCGTGTTCGTGCAGAACTCAACCGATACGGCGAGGCAGTTCCAGCTACAGATCCTGAACCAACCTGCGGGGGGAGGAACCGCCTCCTTCGAACAGTTCGGCGCCGTCGTCGATGTCATCTCGTCGCTTTCGATCGCAGCCTATTCGAGCGTCAGCCAGACCGTCTTCGTGGAGTCCGGCAACGCGGTCGCGAGCGTGGACGTGCGGGTGCGGGAGCTGGGCGCGTGCTCGAGCACCAACACCTGCCTCGAGAGCACGGTGCGGATCAACCCCGACTCCTCGAACCCCGCGCCCGCGGACGCCACCCTCCAGACCGGCGAAATCTACAACCCGGCGGTCCTCAACCCGGCGGTGTACAACCCGGCGGTGTACAACCCGGCGGTCTTCAACCCCGCGGTCTTCAACCCCGCGGTCTTCAACGTCGATCCGTCCAACCCCGCCGTCCTCAACTACGGCGTCGGCAACCCCGCGGTGTACAACCCCGCCTTCCTCAATCCGGCGGTCTTCAATCCTGCCGTTTTCAACATCGACGCCTTCAATAACACGGTGATGAGTCTGGCCTTCCTCAATCCGGCGGTCTTCAATCCTGCCGTCTTCAATCCCGCGGTCCTTAACCCGGCCGTCTTCAATCCCGCGGTCTTCAACCCCGCCGTCCTGAACCCGGCCGTCCTCAATCCCGCGGTGTTCAACCCGGCGGTGTTCAATCCGGCCGTGCTGAACCCGGCCGTCTTCAATCCGGCCGTGTTCAACACAGCGCTCACCGACGGTTCGGTCACCGAGGCCAACTTCGCGGCCCAGAACACCGGCAATGCGACCGCGGCCTACAGCTTCAACCTGAGGCTCGCGAACCAGGCGTCGGGCCTGCTCTATCAGCTGATGATCTACCGGCTCTACTTCGTCCCTGTGGCGAACGGCTGCGAGCTGAGCGAAGCTGCACAGCAGGAACTTCTGGTCAACAATCTCGATCCGAACCTGAATGCCAGCCTGCTCGACCCGAACGGCGGCGCCTCCTTCTTCCTCAATCCTGGGGACCTCGCGGTCGCCACACTCAGGGTCATCCCCGACCCTGGCTCGCCAGCGCCGGGCAACCCGAAGCAGTTCAACATCCAGGATCTCTCGGTGTCCGTAGTTTCGAAGGGCGTCAACAGCGCTGACGCGGCCAACGGCGAAACTCAGCCGAGCGTCGCCGAGATTCTGGCCCCATCGCTGACTCCCCTCGTCATTACCAGCGCCGCGTTGCCGGGCGGCGTGGTGGGCTCGGCCTACTCGGCCACGCTGACGGCGACCGGCGGCGCCGGTCCGCGCGTGTGGTCGGCGTTCGGAGCACTGCCGCCGGGTCTCACACTGAGCCCCGCAGGGGTTCTCACCGGAACGACGACGAGCGTGGGGAGCTTCACATTTACCATCCGCGTCACCGATGCGACGCAGCTCGCAGAGCTGACGGTGACCGTTGACGTTATCGCAACGCCGCCGCCGGATCTGACGGTGACGTTGACGCACTATCCTCCTAACCCGAGCGATTTGGACCTCATCACCGCAACGGCGACCGTCACGGACTCCGGGTCAGGACCGGCCGGCCCATCGTGGCTGGAGTTCTGCGTCGGAGGAGAAACCCCGGGACCGGCTGGGAACTGCCGACATACGCTCGTGCCGGCGCTCGCACCAGGGCAGAGTTACACAGACCAGCGGGAAGACACGCTCACGGCACAAAATTATCTCAATAATGCTACCGCAGACTATCTCTCCCAAGTTGTCGAAGCGAACGAAAGCAACAATACCGCGTCCGACGCCTACCCTGTTGTCGCAGCGACAGGCGTCACGGTGTCTGGAACCGTCTTCTATTCAACCGCCGCACTGACCGGCATCAAAGTCGAGCTCGGTCGTGGGAGCCTCGGCGTTGACCCACCACTGAGACGGATAAACACCGACGGAGCAGGCCACTACAACTTTGACTTTGTTTCTCCCGGTACGTACTGGGTGATTGCGTATGGCCCAGACCCGGCCTACATAACGTGGATTGGCTTCACGAACATCGCTGTCGCGGGCGTTCCGGTGACGCGAGACATAGACGTACCAAAGATCATCACGCTTTCCCAGCCTCCCCCCTACGCGACCGGACTAAGCCTCACGCCCACACTAACCTGGTCTCCAATCACGGAAGCAGTCCGCTATACCGTCCAGATAAACATCACTGCCAGCTGGATCCTGATCGCGAATACCGACGTCGGCAACGTCACGAGCTACACAGTGCCCAACAATTTGGTGGCAAACACGAACTACACGTGGCAGGTGTCCGCGTACGACGGGTCAGGGCATTACGTCGGCGCGACGATGAATTCGTTCAGCTTCACAACTGCCCCATAGTTCGTCGATCATGGTGCTCTTGCGTCTGATGGCCGTGTGGCAAGTGGATCGTCTGGTGTTGATAGCTCGGCCGCGCCGCCGTCTTCTCTTAGGGCCCGTGGGGCAGCGATTGGGTCTCGCGCTGGGAGGGTAGTGTTCGGTCAATCGCCAACCAGATGACGCCTCGCGAGTATCTGAGCGACACGCGGGCCCCGGAGACGGGGCCCGCGTCCCGTACGAGCAGAGAGAAAAAGGCAGGCCTGCCAGCGGGGGCGCGGCGGCCGCCGCCAAAGTCCCCGCCGCCGTAGTCATTGTGGCCCCGGCCGCCTGCAAAATCCCCGCGTCCGCCCCCGTCGAGCCGATCCGCTACATCGACACGGCCCGGGTGGACCACTTCGATGCCGGCGAAGCCTTCATCGGCAAGCCGTGGCTCGAGGTGGACGTCCCGCGAGCGGGCGCCTGCAGGAGCGATGGGCAAGCACGTCACCAGGAGGATCGTTGGACCGGGGAGCCGGTCAGCGAGGGCTCGACGGGGATAAGCGCTTTTGCAGGCGCTGGCGGGCGTCGAGGACCAGCGGGTCGTCGCCGGCCTGGGCCCTCAGCTGGACGAACCGCCGGTACGACTCCGCGGCCCCGGCGCTCCCGAGGCCCTCCTGCGCGCGGCCAAGGTAGTAGTACACGGGCGGCAGGACGTGGTAGCTCGGCACGTCGTCGAGGAAGATGGCCGTCGCCTCGCCGCGGCGCTTGAGGCAGATCTCGAGCTCGGAGTAGGCCTCGGTGAAAGCCCCGGCCTCGAGGTAGGCCCGGCCGAGGAGGTAGCGCCCGAGCCAGGTGTCGAGGATCTCGCCCGCCTCCCGGAAGCGAACGGCCGCTTCCCGGGCTTGGCCCCGGTGGAGGAGCACCTCCCCCTCGACGAGCTTGGCGAAGCTGCGCGGCTCGGGCTCGATCTGAGAGGCGAGAGAGGTCGCGAGCTGACGCGCGCGCTTCTCCTCCCCGGCCGCCGCCAGCGTTCGGCCGGCCGACAGCAAGATGAAGTTGCGCCTGCTGAGCGCGAGCGCGCGGTCCGTCGCCGACACCGCCCGTTTGGCCTCGGCGCGGGAGAGGAACACCCCTGAAATCATGGTGTACTTGCGCGCCGCCTCGGCTCCGAACCCCGTTGCCGTGTCGCCGGCGATGCCTTTCTCGAGGAGGTCGACGGCCTCCTTCGTGCGGCCCTGGAAGAGCGCGAGGTCTGCCAGGCCTGTGGCCGCCAGGCTCGCCCCGTAAGGGCCCACGCCCCGCAGCCGCGCGTAGACGCCGCGCGCGCCCTCGACGTCGCCGCCGTCGAGCTTGGCCATCGCGGCCACGACGTAGGCCGTCTCGTAGCCAGGGTTCGCCGCGAGCACCGCCTCCGCCTCGCGGGCGGCGGTTGCGAATTCCCCGGCGTACATCGCGTAGAGCGCGAGGTTCCCGCGGGCGAGGACGTTGCCGGGATTCGCTGCGACGGCGAGGCGGCCCGTCTCGACCGCACGCCGCATGTCGCGCGCGTAGAAGTACGCCATAGGCAGGTTGGTGGGTCCCGCGGGATCGGATGGGTAGTTCTCCACCAGGGCCCGGTACTCCTCGGCGGCCTTCGCGTAGTTGCGCACGAGCAGGTAGTACCCGCCACGGGTCCGGTACTTCTCGCGGTCGGTCATGCGGTCGATGAGGGAGAACGCCTTCTCGTAGTACGTCCTCGCCTCCTCGGTCTGGTTCAGGTCCAGGTAGCAGACCGCCAGGCCGGCGTAGGCGCGGCCGAACGTCGGATCGAGCTGCAGGGCGTCATGGTAGACGGCGACGGCCTCCCTCCACTTGCCCGCCGCCATGAGCTCCTGCGCCTGCGCGTAGCTGCGCGCCGCTTCGAGCGAGCCGGCGGTGAACGTCTCGGCGGCCACCGCCCGAAGCGAATCGGGAATCACGTCGCCGAGGTCCCGGCGGGTCTGGACGACCAGTTCGCCGATCGCCGCGAGGACGCGGTCCTTCTCCGGAACGTCCTGTGAGTGGCCCGCGAGGCGCGCCCCGCTCACCCCGTCGAGGGCCACGACGTCCAAGCGGTAACCCTGGCCCGCGCGCTTGATGCCGCCGGAAACCACGACGGCGATCCCCTCGCGCCGGGCGACGAGGCGCGCGGTCTCGAGACCGAGGGCGGTCGAGCCGGGACGGATCTCGGCGGCCACCTTTCGAGCTCGGGCCCGGCTGTACGCGCTGATGAACGGGGCGCCCTCGAGGCCGATGGAGACCGCTTGCTCCAAGACCGCGTCGAAGACCGGCTCCCCGGTCGCGTTCTCGAAGTCCGCGACGAGCACCGACTTCGGGGCGGGTGCCGTCGCGGCCGCCGCCGGACCCTTGCGGTGGGCCGCCAGCCACCAGGCAGCGAGGACCAGCACCGCCACCGCGACGACCGCGGCCACCGCCGCGGCCGCCACGACGGCCGCTGCAGGTCGGCGCTTGCGGGTCTCCAGCAGCGCTCGGCTTGCCGACCGCAGGTCTTCAGCCAGGTCCACGGCCGAGGCGTAGCGATCCTGCGGGTTCTTGGCGAGCGAGTTTTCGAGGACCCGAGCCAGCCCGTCCGGGACCGCGGCCCCGGCGACCTCGAGGGGTGGTGCCTGATCTTTCATGATGGCGGTGATGGTTTCCGCCGTGCTTGGACGGTCGAAGGGGTGCCTGCCGGTCACCATCTCGTGGAGCACCACGCCGAATGAAAACACGTCGCTGCTGGGGCCCAGCGGCTCCGCTCGCAGCTGCTCCGGCGACATGTAGGCCAGCGTCCCCAAGGTTGTCCCGTAGGCAGTGAGGTCAGCGGAGGTCGCTGTTTCGGCCTCAAAAACCGGCTTTCCCGGGATCGAAACCTGCTTGGCAAGCCCGAAGTCGAGGACCTTGGCGTGACCCCGGCGGGTGAGCATGATGTTGGACGGCTTGAGATCGCGGTGGATGATGCCGTGCGCGTGGGCGACCCCCAGGGCCTCGGCAATCTCCACCGCCGTGGCCACCGCCTCTGCCAACGGCATCGGGCTGCGATCCAAGCGGCTTCGCAGGCTTTCGCCCTCCACGTACTCCATGGCGATGAACGGCCGACCGTCCACCTCGCCTGTCTCGTAGATCTTGCAGATGAACGGGTCATCGAGGGCGGCGGCTGATTTGGCCTCGCGAAGGAAACGGGTCCGTGCCGCCGAATCCTTGTTGGCCTCCTCGGGTAGGAACTTGAGCGCCACCTTGCGGCCGAGGACCGTGTCCTCCGCCAGAAAAACCTCCCCCATCCCTCCCTTGCCCAAAGGATGCAGGATCTCGTAATGGCTGAGGACCTGTCCCGAGTTCGTCACCGCCGATCAACCCTCCAGATCAGGTCTCGTTGTGCTTGCTCTTCTTGAGCGGCAGTCTAGCACCCAGCAGTACCTCAACATGAAGGACGAGAACCTGGCGGTCGCTGCGTGCGGCGGGGGGTGCACGGTGCTCGACCCGATCGGACCGAACGGGACTTTGGTCAACGGCAACCACTTGCCCCACGCGTCGCAGTGGATCTTCAACGGCGTCCTCAACTTCCAGTCGTCCCCGGTGTCCAAGGGGTTCTTCGGCAGCCTGGACTGGCCGGTTCCAGGGGGAAGTCCGCGTGCTGACGTGCGCCCGGCGTCCGCCGGAACCTACCTTCCGCTCCCGTGTCAGGATCGGCGCACCCCAACGGCAAACCAGCTCGCACGAGGTGGATGGTCGAGTTCACCGTTGCGGGACTGCTCGCAGGCCTGATCATCACGTCAGCCGCGACGACGTAGCTACCACGCAAGGCCAGCCGGACTCGGCCTACCCCCCCTTTCTACTGGGAGACAGGGACCAAATGCTGCGCCGCTCGCTCGCCGAAGCGGTAGAATGCGGCAAGGGTGGAGCCATGGGGGCCAAGTACACGCTGCAGCACAAGATCCGCTTCGTGACGGCCGCCGCCCTGTTCGACGGGCACGACGCGGCGATCAACATCATCCGCCGCCTGCTGCAGGCCCACGGCGCCGAGGTGATCCACCTCGGGCACAACCGCTCGGTCAAGGAGATCGTGGACGCCGCCATCCAGGAGGATGCGCAGGGGATCGCGGTCTCCTCCTACCAGGGCGGCCACATGGAGTTCTTTACCTACATGGTGGAGCTGCTCCGGAAGGGCGGCGCGGGCCACATCAGGGTCTTCGGCGGCGGCGGCGGGGTGATCGTGCCGGAGGAGATCAAGGCGCTGCACGCGCACGGCGTGACGCGCATCTTCTCCCCGGACGACGGGCGAGCCCTCGGCCTCGACGGCATGATCGACGTGATGATGCAGGCGTGCGACTTCGATCCCGCTGCGCTGTCCGACGGCCAGCCGCTCGATCTGTCCCCGACGCACTGGAACGCCGTTGCCCGCCTGATCAGCAAGGCCGAAGCGGGCACCCTCGCCTCCTCGCATCTCCGAACCCCGAGCCCCGAGCCCCGCACCCCGGTCGTGGGCGTGACCGGCACCGGCGGCGCAGGGAAGTCCTCGCTCACCGACGAGCTGGTGCGGCGCTTCCTGGCCGACTTCCCGGACCTGGCCATCGCGGTGCTGGCGGTGGACCCCACCAAACGGCGCACCGGCGGCGCGCTGCTCGGCGACCGCATCCGCATGAACTCGCTGGACTCCGAGCGCGTCTACATGCGCTCGCTGGCCACCCGCCAGGCGCACCGCACGCTCTCCGCGCACATGAAGGCGGCCATCGACGTGTGCGCCGCCGCCGGATTCGACCTGGTGATCGTGGAGTCGGCCGGTGCAGGCCAAGCCGACAGCGAGATCGCCGACCTCGCCAACGTCTCGCTCTACGTCATGACGCCAGAGTACGGCGCGGCGATGCAGCTCGAGAAGATCGACATGCTCGACTTCGCCGACCTGGTGGCGATCAACAAGTTCGACCGCCCGGGCGCGCTCGACGCGCTGCGCGACGTGCGCAAGCAGCTCCGCCGCGGCCGCAACGACTTCACCACCGACGACGAGGCCCTCCCGGTATTCCCCACCTGTGCCCACCAGTTCCACGACAAGGGGGTCAACGCCCTCTTCCTCGCGCTGGTCGGCCGGCTGCAGGAGCACTGCTGCAACGGGTGGGAGCCTGCCATCAGCCGCGCCCACCCGGCCGGCGCGCCGGAGCGGCATCCGCTGATCCCCGCCGACCGTGTTGGTTACCTGCGTGAGATCGCAAGGAGCTGCACCACAGCCCGCGAACGCGCCGAGACGCAGGCGCGCGTGGCGCGCCAGCTCTACCAGCTCGCGGGCGCCCGCGCAATCCTGCAAGGACAGGGCACAGGGCACAGGGCACAGGGCGCCGGAAACGACAAGGCGCCTGTCGACGGTGGGAACGACTACGAGGCGCTCTGGCGGATGTTCGAGGAGGTCACGGCGCTGACGGCACCGTCCGGGCGCGGTCTCGTAAAGCTCGACGCGGAGATCCGCCGGCTCGCAGCCGAGCTGGATGGCACCAGCCGCGAGCTGCTGGCCACCTGGCCGGAGCTCAGGCGCGAGTACGCGGGCGACAGCTTCACCTACTCGGTGCGGGGCAAGGAGATCACCGTCCCGCTCACCTCGGTCTCGCTCTCCGGCACCCACATCCCCAAGGTCGCGCTCCCCGACCTCGAGGACTGGGGCGACATCCTGCGGTTCCTGGCGCTGGAGAACGTGCCGGGCGCCTACCCGTACACGGCGGGATCGTTCCCATTCAAACGCACCGAGGAGCTGCCGACCCGCATGTTCGCGGGCGAGGGCGGGCCCGAGCGCACCAACACGCGCTTCCACCTGATCGCGCACGGGCAACCGTTCGTGCGCCTCTCCACCGCGTTCGACTCGGTGACGCTCTACGGCGAGGACCCCGCCGAGCGCCCGGACATCTACGGCAAGGTCGGCGAGTCGGGCGTCTCCATCTGCACCGTCGAAGACATGGAACGCCTCTACGCCGGCTTCGACCTCGCTGCGTCCAACGCCTCGGTCTCGATGACCATCAACGGCCCGGCGCCGATGATCCTGGCGATGTTCTTCAACGTGGCCGGCCGCCAGGAGGCTAAGCGCCGCCTGATCGCCGCCGGGCGCCTCGGGGGCACCCCTGAAGACGCTCTGCAGCCAACGGTGGACGGCAAGGGGTGGGACGAGATCGCGGCGCGCCTGGCGCCAGGCGAGTGGGACGACGCCCTCGCATGCGCGGTGGCGCAGGTGCGCGGCACCGTGCAGGCGGACATCCTCAAGGAGGACCAGGCCCAGAACACCTGCATCTTCTCCACCGAGTTCGCGCTCCGCATGATGGGCGACATCCAGCAGTGGTTCTCGGACAACGACGTGCGCAACTTCTACTCGGTGTCGATCTCCGGCTACCACATCGCGGAGGCGGGCGCCAACCCGATCAGCCAGCTCGCCTTCACACTGGCCAACGGCTTCACCTACGTCGAGTACTACCTCGCACGCGGGATGAAGATCGACGAGTTCGCGCCCAACCTGTCGTTCTTCTTCTCCAACGGGATGGACCCCGAGTACACCGTGATCGGCCGCGTCGCGCGCCGCATCTGGGCGGTCGCCATGCGCGAGCGGTACCGCGGCAACGGGCGCTCGCAGAAATTGAAGTACCACATCCAGACCTCCGGCCGCTCCCTGCACGCGCAGGAGATCGCGTTCAACGACATCCGCACCACGCTGCAGGCGTTGCTCGCCATGGCGGACAACTGCAACTCTCTCCACACCAACGCCTACGACGAGGCGATCACCACCCCGACCGAGGAGTCGGTGCGGCGCGCGCTCGCCATCCAGATGATCAACGCCAAGGAGTTCGGCCTGCTCGCCAACGAGAACCCCTGGCAGGGCTCGGCGTTCATCGAGTGGCTCACCGACCGCGTCGAGCGCGCGGTGCTCGAGGAGTTCGAGCGCCTCGCCGAGCGCGGCGGGGTGCTGGGCGCAATGGAGACCGGCTACCAGCGCTCGCGCATCCAGGAGGAGTCGCTCCACTACGAGCGCCTCAAGCATTCGGGCGAGTATCCCCTCGTCGGCGTCAACACCTTTCTCGACCAGCACCGCGCTGAGAACGTCCTCGAGGCCGCGACGCTCACCCGCTCCACCAAGGAGGAGAAGGACGCGCGCCTTGCGCATGTCCGCGACTTCCAATCCCGCCACTCCGGCGGAGAAATGTGGGGCGCGACGGCCGGGCGCGCTCAGGCAGGCGAGCCTGCAACGCCTGACTCCCTCTCCCGCGAGCGGGAGAGGGCCGGGGTGAGGGCCACACCCGACGCCCAGATG
The DNA here is from genome assembly GCA_041494245.1 of Thermoanaerobaculaceae bacterium. Classification (GTDB taxonomy): domain Bacteria; phylum Acidobacteriota; class Thermoanaerobaculia; order Thermoanaerobaculales; family Thermoanaerobaculaceae; genus RBG-13-68-16. The sequence goes on along the minus strand of JBGQAK010000023.1, from coordinate 23,511 downwards.
GATGCCCTCACTCCGTGGGCTCGCCCGACCGCCTACGCCCTCGCGCGCCTCCAGCACACCGCCCGTGCCGGTGGCAACCTCTTCGCCGAGCTGCTTCAGACTGTCTGCTCGTGCTCGTTGGGCCAGATCACCCACGCCCTCTACGACGTCGGCGGCCAGTACCGCAGGAGCATGTAATTGCGGCGGGATAAAGGCGTACGGACTCTCGCACGGCCCGTGCTCTCACCGAGAAGGCCCGCGCGGCTCTTCGCCGCCGACATGGCGTCACCGGGCTTGCGCGCTCCGGCTCCGTGCTGTGGGTGCTCACGCCAACATAGTCCCTGACCGCCTCATGAAATCCGAACCGGGCGGCCGCGCGGGCCCGTTTCCTCCCACCATTCAGCACCGACTGCCCGCGCTAGGAGGGGGCAATCGTGCCTCGTCGGGAAACCGACGCGCCTCGCCACCTCCGCTACGGCTCGCGCTTGGCGTGCAGCGTCCACGTCCCGGTGACGCGGTCGTAGCCCGGAGCCTTGGACATGTCGAGCTGGATCGTCTTGCCGTCGGCCGAGACGCGCGCCCAGGAGTCCGGTAGGACGGCCAGGGAGACGGCCGCGCCGTGCCAGTCCTCGTCGGCATGTGTGCGTGAGTTCGGACACTGGAATTTGATTTTGCCAAGCGGCTGCAGCCAGGGAAAGAAGATGGCGGACGTCATGCCTCGGTACCCGACTCCGGAGACCACCCAGTCGAGCGTGTTGAAGTAGTTCCCGGGGTCGACGGCGGAGACGCCCGGTACTGAACCGGTGACGGTACAATTGGAGTACGTGCCAGTGACCGACCACGAGAGGGTCCCGGCCGTCACGTTGAACGGCCGCGTGACGAGGAAGCCCGTGGCAATCGTGGGGTCCGCGGACTCCAGCCGCACGCCGCTCGCCACGAAGTGCTCCGAGGCGCCCTCATCGCCGAGCTTGTACCTGAGGTCCGCCGACCCCTCCCATTTCGCGCAGCCGATGTTGTTGCCCATCACCCCCGGCGAGTAGGTCCCCGGCACGATGACGCTCGCGGAGAGCGAGATGTCCGCGTTGGAGAGAATCAGGATGAGCCGTTCGACGCGCTCGCTCACGCGATCGAGGCAGTAGTCCTTGTACGGCTTCTCCGTCCAGTCCTCGTGCGTCCAGACGCCGCCCTTCTTGATCAGTGCATCGACGTGCGCGCCCTTCTGGGCGGTGGGCAGGTCGCTCGCGTTGAGCACCGTCCCGTAGAGGGGGACGTCCACCTCATCGAGGGAGCGGGTGAGCCCGTTGAAGAACGTCAACGACGAGACGCCGTTTGACGAGGGGTCCAACTGGTAGTAGCGCATCGAGAGGTGGGGCAGCACGAGGTCGCCCCGACCTTGAACGGCAACGAGCCCCGGAGGGTTCGCGGCGACCCCCAGCGAGGCCTGCATCGACGCCCTCGAGAGGAGCAAGTCTTTGGTTTGGAAGGTGTTGAACGGTGCCGTGTCGTTCCAGCAATACACGGCAAAGTCGGGCCAGACGATGTCGAGCGTCGTGCCGTTCTTGCGAATGCCGGCATCCAGGGCGTGCAGCGCGTCGGACGTCTGGGTAAACCTCCAGATGTCGCCGATTACGGTCGCGGGAAGAGCACGTATCCGGGTCAGGTAGAAGAAGAACAGGTAGGCGGAGTACTCGCGGGTTTCGATCGACTTGTCGTCGAGCGAGAGCTTCGTGGAGAGAAAGTAGGTCGGGGCGTACTCGTGCTCGCTGTCTCCATCCGGGTAGCTGTAGTCCTCGAACCAGGTCGCTGTCGCTTCCATGAGCCAACGATAGTCACCAGTGCAGAAGTTCGTGTCGAGCGCGAATTGGAAGGAGTGCATCATCTCGTGCGCGAGTGTCGCTCGACGCTCCTTCTGGTCCGCAATTGTCCTCAAGATGGCGATGTGGGTGGCTCTGTTGGGGCACTGGCTCTTGGGGTAAGGAACCGAGCGCCCCAGGATGTTCTTTCTGAGATCCTCCTCGTCGACAAGCTCGATGTCGAGGTGCGCACCGTCGCCGAGGTCGGTGAGCAGCGCCTGCGTGCCCATGACACTCAGGAGCTGTCCCCAGATGTGGAATTCCGCCTGGCTCACGAAGTCGTTGGCGATCGGCAGGTCGGTGGCCCGGTTCGCGCTCAAATACCACACGCGCACGTGCGCTCCCGTGACGTACTCCCAGGAGTGGAGGATCCCGCACAAGGTCTGCCAGGGCCGGCACACGATCGCCGGGAAGGAGGAGGCACCCGCGCGACCGCCGCCGTGCCGCAGGTCCCACGAGCTCCCGACGACGAAGGGCGGCACGAGGTAGGGGCCGATCAAATCCTGCGTTGCCGGCGACAACGTGGAGAACTGCAGTGCTGCGGTAGTCAGCGAGTTCGGTTCGATCTCGCCGCGGTCGTCGCCGCGGTACTGGGCCGGCAGGCGCGGGTCGCCGACGGCGGCGAAGACCTTGTAGGTCAGGGCTTGCTCGTCACTGATCAGGTGGTCGGCCACGGCCTGATCGATCAGGTCGGAGCTGCTCGGCGGTTGCCATTCCTCGACGGCGCGGAAGGTGGTGGGATCGTTGGTAAATGGATCAATGGTCGCAATCGCCGTCGCCCACCGACCGTCGGCGATCCCCCACACGCACGACTCACCCACAAGCGTGCCAAGGAATGCACCCAGCCCGTCGATCTGGACGTACGCGCCGGCTGGCACTGCCTGTGTCTTGGTGATCCCGCCCGCACGCAGCGACACCGTGATGTCGTGGTCCTCGAGGTTGAGCAGGACGAGGTTCGAACGGAACCCCGTGAGGGTGTCCGCAGGATTGTTGAACGGCAGTGCGACGAAGGCGCGCGCGGGGATTCCACCCTCGCTCGCGACCGGCGGCAGGTCCTGACCGAATGTTTCCACTGCAGTGTCGCCTGGACGCGGTCGCTGGTTGTACGTGCGGACCCACGCGAGGGCGGCGCCCGTCACCCGGAGCGTCCCTGCACCCGCCGGAGCACCAAGGAAGTCGTAAAGGTTGCCGATCCGGCGCGTCTCGCCGGGACCCAGGGTCAAGCTCGTGCTCACCGCGATCTGGCTCTCCCCGCGCGGGATGAGGTCGAGCTGCGCCGAGATCGGGGCGTCCGCCGGGTTGTAGAAGACCGCCTCAGACCGCCACGCCGCCCCGTTCTTGCCAGCGATCTGCGCAATGCTCGGAAAGTACCGTTCGCCGGGGTCGGAGCTCGCCAGGCCCCGGACGGTCGTCGGGTCACCGGTGAACGGGTCGATCGTCGCGATGGCCCCGAACCATTCCCCATCAGCGGACACTTGTGCTGCGCCGAACCCGGGAGACGCCCCCAGGAAGGCGCCGAGGTTGTTGATCTGCACATAGGCTCCTGCAGGAACCACCTGAGTCGCGACCGAAGCGCCGTTGATGATCGTTACGGTGACATCGGACGCACCGAGGTTCACGAGCATCAGGTTCGACCGGAAGTCGCGCTTGATGTCGGTGGGCGTTGAGAATGGGAACATGATCGGGGAGTTTGGCGCAAATCCCGCGCCCGGGGAGGCTGCCGGGAGGTCCTGTCCGAAGGTCCCGTTCCCCTCGTTGTAGGCGCGGACCCAGGCAATTACGGAACCGGTGACGCGCAGCATCCCCGCCCCGTCGCCCGCCTGGAGGAAGTCGTAGAGGTTGGCGATTTCGCGCGTCTCTCCGGCCGCCAGATGCACCGTCGCGCTCGCCGCCACGGCGGAGCCGCCGCGCGGCAGCAGCTCGAGGAGCGCCGTTTGCGTCGATGCGGTTGGGTTGTGGAGCACGGCGCTGGATCGCCACGCCGTGTCGTTTTGCCCGGCCAGTCGCGCCACCCCCGGGTAGAGTTTGACCGGTGCGCTCGCCCACCCAGCTAGGGCAGCGAGCATGAGAATTACGAAGCATGACAGGATGCGTCGCGAAGTTGCCATTGTCCCCCCCAAAGGTCAACAGCGGTCCAGTCGGCTGGGTCTGTGTTTTCATTGTACATTCCTTACAATGCAGACTGTCAAGCGCTCCAGCGTCATGGGGCTCACAAACCACCAGCAAACGCATCCGCAACAACCGACGCTCCTGAGGCGTGGCCGAGAATCGACTATCCAGGAGGACTCGCTCCACTACGAGCGCCTCAAGCATTCGGGCGAGCACCCGATCGTCGGCGTCAACACCTTTCTCGATCAGCACCGCGGTGAGAACGTCCTCGAGGCCTCGACGCTCACCCGCTCCACCAAGGAGGACAAAGACGCCCGCCTGGCGCATGTCCGCGACTTCCAATCCCGCCACTCCAGCGGAGAAATGTGGGGCGCGACCGCCGGGCGCGCTCAGGCAGGCGAGCCTGCAACGCCTGACTCCCTCTCCCGCGAGCGGGAGAGGGCCGGGGTGAGGGCGATGCCCGACGCCCAGATGGATGCCCTCGTTCCGTGGGCTCGCCCAACCAGTTACACCCTGGCCCACCTCCAGCACACCGCCCGCACCGGCGGCAACCTCTTCGCCGAGCTGCTGCAGACCGTCTGCTCGTGCTCGTTGGGCCAGATCACCCACGCCCTCTACGAGGTCGGCGGGCAGTACCGAAGGAGCATGTAGCGCCCGCCAGCCGCGTCATCGGAAGTGGAAACACACGGTGGACACCCGCTCAGTGTGCGCCTACGTACCTCCATAGCGGGTTGCCCTCGACATCGCCGACGAAGGCGACGCGGTCGGGGCCCAGCACCCCTTTCTCCCGCAGGAGCTTGAAGCGCTCTCTCGCATCGTCGCAGTCCAGAAGGAAGTAGACGGGCCGCCCGAGGCGGACAAGCGTTCTGCACGTCTGGTCCAGCACCTCGAACCGCGTCCACACGAAGCGGTACCCGGTGAGGTCGGCGTAGAAACGCACCGGGCCTGAAAGGTCGTCGCAGAAGACGACCGCCCCGCGCTCGACGCGCTCGCCGAGCGTGCGGCAGGCCCGGTCGCGCGACACAGTACCACCTGGAAGGTGGGGCCAAGCCGCAAGCAGCGGCGCAACCACGAGCGCAGCGATCGCGAGGCGCCGGACGACATCGACCCTTCGAAGGAGCTTCCCGAGCGCCAGCGCGCCGAACCCGTAGAACACCCCGAGCCACGGGTACACGGGCATCAGGTAACGGTGCTCTCGCAGCCTCTCGAACGCGTACGGGAGGAGGAATGCCGCGACCGTCAGCACCCCGGCCAAAGCGATGAGCCGCCGTTCCTTCTCGACGACGCAGGCCGCGAGCCCGACGGCCACGACGGTGAGCGCCGGCCAGCCGAACGTCTGCACCACGCCGCGCCCGTAGAAGTCAAGGTTCGGGAGGAAGTGCGCAATGCTCATTTGGCTCGCCCCGTACGGGTCGTACGTCATCCGTAGCAGCGTGCCGAACTGAGTCCAGGTGTACAGCGCCAGCGGCAGCACCCCGAGGAGGGTCGCGGCCCCACCGAAGAGTGCGACGTCGCGGGCGAGCACCTTGAGTTCGCGCCGCCTCGCCCACTCCACCCCGAACAGCACCAGGATCGGGACCACGGCGGCGGCGTTCGAGTAGCGCACGGTGAGGGCGACGCCGAAGCACGCGCCCGCGCCGACCGGCAGAGTGGCCCTCGGCTTCCCCAGGTTCAGGTAGAGCAGGTACGCGCTCGCGGCGGTCAGCGCCATTGAGGGCACGTCGCTCATCAGCAGCACGGTGTTCTCGAACACGACCCGGTTGCAGACCGCAAAGGCCACGGCGCATGCGGCGAACCAGGCGTCCACGTGGCGGCGGCCTAGAAGGAAGAACGCGAGCGCCACCGCAGGCGTCAGCACCGGGAGAAGGAGCAAGGCCCAGCTCGCCCCGCCGATGGCGACCCAGGGGAGGAGCAGCCACATTAGTCCGGGCGGGAACACGTTGGAGCTGACCCCTGCCTCGAAGTCGCGGATGTAGTGCCCGTGAGGGCTCAGGAGAAACGCGAGGTCCCAGTCGGACGGCCGGGTCGCGAACCCCGCCACGATCTGCGGCACGAGGGGGTCGCGCAGCTCCGTGTGGAGCGGCCCCCGCACCGCCATGACGGCCGCTCCCTGCAGGTAGGCATAGCTATCGCACGCCGTCACCGACGTTGACCTCCGGCTTATCAGCTCCACGCCGTAGGTCCCCAGCACGCCGGCAAACAGCAGCACGGCGAGTGCGGTCTCGGCGCGGAACCCGCCAGGGAACCGTAACACGCCGACCACCAGGCCGATGGCCGTGATCGCGAGCAGCAGCCCCCCGAGCACGACCCGCGCGACCGCCAGGGCCCAGTCGGTTGAAGCCCGGTCAGCGTCTGCCGGCGATGGATAGAGCACGCCGGCCGGGACCAAGCGACCGACGAGGCCGCTCGCCCTCCAGGAGAAGTCGATCACGGCGAGCCCGCCGGCATCGAAGTAGCGGACCTCCAGCGCGTGGGTGCCGCGCGACAGGCGGAACACCGCCGTGCGCGTCTGGGCGCCGTGCCGGCCGCCGTTGTCGATCAGGGTGGCCCCGTCCAGCACGACCCAGGACCCATCGTCGGAGGTGATCTTGAACACGTACTCTCCGGCGTTAGCGGCGAACAGAACGCCCCTCCACACGGCGCTGTACCCCTGGGATTCACCGAGAAGCGCCTTCAGCCCTTCCCGGTCCTTCCGGATCGAGCCTTCGCTGCGTGTAAGCGCCGCGGCGCCGGCCCAGTCCGAGTTCGTCCAGTAGCTCGCGGAGAGCCGGTCGTGCGCCCCCACCATCCGGGTTCCGAGGTAGGCGACGCCAACCACTACCCACGCGACAATAACGAGCGTGGTCTCGATGCGAGTGGGATGGCGCAGGTGTGCGCCCCAGCTCCGGAGCGTAAACCCGGGCGGCACCCGGCGATTCTACCGTCCCCGTGGCGCTCACGCCAAAGGAACCGGCGCGTGGGAGAAGATCCTCGAAAGACCGAAGATGTGCGCGACCTGCTGGCCGCGGTCCCCGGCCCTCGAGACACGCCTGACCTGGCCGATCCGCCCTATACTCCCACGCTCCGCTTGGCGGGGGGCGCGCCGCCGCGCTCGAGACCCTGGACGAGCTCGATCAGCAGCCGGTTGAACTCCGCCGGACGCTCGAGCATCGGGTAGTGGCCGGCGCCCTTCATGATCACCGCCTGGAAGTCGGGCGTGACCGTGCGATTCACGTCCGTGCGGGTCGGCCACAGGTCGCCGTTGATCGCCCGGATCGGCACGCCCGCCCGGCGGAACGCTTTCGCCATGTCGTAGCCGCCGAACCCTTCCATCATCCCGACCGCCACCTCCCGTGGACCGGTGCACATGCGCTTTTCGGCCCACGCGCGCAACTCCGCCTGCGTCCCGGGATGGAAGAGAGCTTCGACCATGCCGTGACATGCCCCGGTGAGGTCTTTGCGGAACGTCTCCGCCCGGGCGTGCGCGTCGGCAGCCGGTACGGTCTGGGTCGCGTCGTGGAGCGTGTCCACGCCGATCACCCCGATCGCGCGCCCCGGAAGCAGCGCGGCCGCCTCGAGCACCACCCCGCCGCCGAGCGAGTTGCCGACCAGCACCACGCGAGTCAGCTTGAGCGCGTCCACCACCGCGCGCACGTCGGACGCCCAGGCGGCGATCGTCCACGTCTTGCGCTCGGTTCCCGACGCTCCGTGTCCGGCGAGATCGACCGCCACCAAGTGGTACCCCGAGCGCAGCTCCGCGAACTGTCGAGCCCAAAAGGTCCGGTCGGCCAGCCCGCCGTGGATGAAGACGAACGCGATCGGCCCCGTCCCCTGATCGGTGTAGACGATCTCGACGCCGTCCGCCGAACGCACGCGCCCTGAGACCGCAAGGTGCAGTTCCTCCGCCATCGCGGCCTCCCCGAGCGCCAGCGCCAACGCCGCCACGGTTGCACGCGTCACGAAGGTTGTCCGTCCAATGATGTTCATGATTCCCCTCCGTTTGGATCGGTTGGTCCTCAATCATACGCCCCGGGTCGCCGGAGGTCCGAGCGGTTCTCCCAACCGGGTACGATGCACCCAGGGACGGAGCTTGTCTCCCCACACCGGGCGCGGACCCCAGACCACGAGGTCGGCGGGCAGTCCAGACGGAGCAGGTAGAGACGGGGCTTGCCTCGCCCGCGAGTAGCCCCTAAGTGAGTTTGCCTCGGTCCCCTAGCGGCGGTGTCGGGGCCCCAACCGCGCCGCAATCACCCGCATCTTCTCGGGCTCCTGGGCAAGATGGGCCCAGGACCAGAAAACGACCCCGTGCGACGGGGGCGCCAGCGCCGCTTCCAGGGTGGCCTCGAACTCGCGCGCGCTTATCGCGAGGTCGCCTGGATACTCGGTGCGGACCTGGATGCTCGGGAGGATCGGGCACGACGAGATGGCGCTCATATCCGCAACCACCGATGCGACCCACGCCGGCTGACGCCGCAGCATCAGCGTGTAGCACATCGGCGAGAGGTAGTCGGTGAAGCGGGACAGGGCGGTGAAATCCTGACCCGCGACTCTCCGGATCGCGCGGTTGTAGTCGGTCTGTCGCCACGGTACGGCGTGGAGATTGATCAGCACCTCGGGGCGTGCAGCCTTCGCGGCGTTGACCAGCTCTCCGACCATCGAAGAGATCACCCCGCACTTCCACTCGGCCCAGCGCTCGATGTGGTTGCCCTCGATCCATGCCGCCGCCTGCTGCGCGGTCTTCACGGAGCTCGGGAGAGCGATGCGGGTTTCGGCGCTGAAGCTCGCCAGGCAGCTCGGGCAGAAGCAGGTGTTCGGGATCGAAGCATAGCTCCTGTCCGGGTGGATCATCTCCCAGTAGACGAAGAAGCGGATGAAGTCGAGGCTCACCCCTTCCGGTTGAAGCGTGCCGATCATGCGTTTCAGCGCCTCGACCTTGCGGCGGCGGAACTCGTTCCGGGTCGGGCAGATGAAGCTCACCCAATCGTCGGTGGCGCGCTCGCCGGTGCGCGTGATGGCGACCAGTCCCGGGTTCTCCTTCAACGCATCAGGGTCGTAGAAGATGGGAAAGATCACGAACACCGGCATGTGGCGCTGGCGTGCCAGCGCTCGGAACCTCGCCTCGGAGGCCAGCGCCTCGCTCACGAACAGCGTGTTGATGCCGAGGTCGTCGAAGCTGGCGAAGAGCCGGTCAAGGTCACCCTTGGACTCGTAGATCTTGACGCCGACCACCACGTCGTCGGTCACTCTAGACCTTGGCTGGCGCACGCCGTGGCAACCGACCAGCGCCAGGGCCAGCCATCCGAAGAGGCCGAGGACCACCCCCGCCACGAGAAAACGGCACAACGGCTTCGAGTGTGAGCCCATGGTCGCAAGCCTCACCGAAGCGGCGCCGGGGTCGCTGGCTTGGATGACCCCTGGCCGCCACTCGGCGGAAAGACCTCGAACACGGTGAAATCAACCCAGAACAGCGCCTCGGTGTTTGGTGCGACCTCGAGGATTGCCTTGCCTATCCGGGCCGGTGGGTCGTCGAGCCTGCTCCACCATGGACGGTCGGAGGGATAGCCGAATTGGAAGGCGACCGGGGAAGGCGCGAAGGCCCTCGCCCATTCCGCGAAGTTCGTGACCAGCGCATCCATGGAGGGGAAGATCTGGCTGTCGTCTACGAAGAGCAGACCGTCGCGAACGGTGGGAGGCATCTTCTCGACGAGCCAGTGCTTGAGGAAGAGGCGGTACGCCGGGTTGTGGGCACGGGCGGCGGCAAGCCAGGCGGTCGCCTCCGCATCCGATACGGCCTGGCCCTCGTCCGGCGTGTGGGACCTGTACCATTCGACGTCCACCCCCACACCGACGACGCAAGGGTGGTGGGCGTAGCGATCGAGCATCAGGCCGATGAGCCTCTCCACGGAGGCGTTGACCGGCTCCACCTGCAGCCACACCCTGAAACCGAGCTTGTCGAACAGCGCGAGCGTGGCCTCGTTGGCGTCCTCGTCGGTTCCCACGATGAGCGGATCACCGGCAGGAACGGGGAAGGTGAGCTGCACGCCATCGCCCTTGACCCGGCCGACGATCCAGATTGCCTCGGGCGTGGCGCCTGAAAACCGGGCAGCCATCTCCTGGCCGACCCGCGCCCAGTAGTCGGGACCCGGGTTGAACCTGGGTCCGTAGACCGAAAAGCGGAACCCAGCCCCGAGCCCGGTGGGTGTTTTGGGTGGCGCAGCCGGGGGTGCGCTTTTGCAGCCAAGCGCACCTGCGGCGATGAGGATGAGGCCGGTGACCACGCGTGTGGTGGGGGGGAGGTTGATCATCTGTCTCGTCTCCTTTGCCACGGCAAGAGTCAGCGGCCTCGTGCGGCGGCGTCGATGCAGAGGGCCGCGGCACCGAGGATCGCCACATCCTCGGTCTCGCTTGGGGTAATGACCAGCTTCTCGAGGGCGTGCTGGTACGCGAAGCTCTTCAGCCTCTCGCGCACGCCCGCCTCGAAGAACTCGAACGCGCGGGCGATCGACCCGCCCACGACGATCAGCTCGGGGTCGTACGCGTAGAGGATCGTCAGGAACGCGTGGCCGAGCTCGACGCCGAACGCGTGGAAGAGGCGCAGTGCCTCGGCATCACCGGTTCGGGCGCGTTCGAAGACCACCTCTCCCCCGACCCCCGCCTCGTGCTCGAAGAACTGGCCCGCTGCATAGCGTTCGACCGTGGAATCGCGGTACGGGATAGAGCCAATCTCGCCGGCGCCGCAGTTGGGGCCGCTGTACAGCCGACCGTCGATGATGATGCCTGCCCCGAGCCCGGTCCCAATCGTCAGGCCCACCAGATTGCGGTAGCCCCGGCCCTTGCCGAAGTGCAGCTCGCCCAAGGCGAATGCGTTGGCGTCGTTGTTGACGTGGGCCGGGCAACCGTAGCGGCTCTCGAGCTTCTCCTTGAGGTGGACCTCCCGCCATGTGGGAATGTTTTCCACCGCGTAGACGATGCCCCGCTCGACGTCCACCACGCTCGGTACGCCGATTCCTATGCCGGCGACCTCACCGTCGACGACCTCATCGATCGTCTCGAAGATCTCCTGGAGAACGACCTTCTCGGCAGCCTTCCCCGAGATCCGGCGCACCGCACGGCCGGTGACCCTCTCGCCCCGGACCGCCCCGGCACGGACGTTGGTCCCTCCGAGATCAACGCCGACAAGCGCCCGCGTGACCATTGGGCTCATCCCTCCGGCCGCGGTTGGCTTGCACCAAAAGCCCTGGGAATCGTCCTCAGCAATTCCTTGAAGCTCACGGTTGCGTTGTTGACGAGCGGCTTCGCCCAGAACCCGATGGCCAGGATGTAGGCGAGCGTCAGAAACACGAGGTGCATGCCTGCGCGCAGGCCGAAGACGTCACCGAACTGGCCGACCAGCATCGGGACGACCGCCCCGCCGATGACACCGGTACACAGAATGCCGGAGAACGTCCCATGGTGTTCTGCCACCGAGTTGAGGGCGAGGGAGAACACGATCGACCACATGACCGACAGGCAGAAGCCGACCATCCTGAAGGCGTTGGCGGAGAGCGTGGCCGAGCCCCAGAGCGCGAGCGCGAGGCTCACCATTGCAGCAAGGCTGAACACCACCAGGATCTTGCGGCTGTCGAACAGCTTGAGGAGCACCAACCCCAGCAGGCAGCCTGCCGTCATCAGCCCCCAGAAATGCGAAACCACAGCGGCGCCCGCCGTTTCCGGCTTCATGCCGTGGTAGGTCTGCAGGAACTTCGAGATCCAGTTCGCCACGCCCTGCTCGGTGCCGACGTACGCGAAGATCCCCACGAAGAACAACCAGACGACCGGCTTGCGAAAGAGCTGGGCGTGGGTCGCCCATGCCCCCGGCCGCTCCTCATCGGTCAGCTCGACCCTGGGCAACCTCACGAGGGCGAGGCCGACGACCATGGCGACGGTGACCACAGTAAAGAGCCAGTAGAGGGACACCCACGGCAGGTTCGCCGGAACGACGCGGGAGAGCGTATCAACCAGAAAGTTGCCTCCGCCCATGTAGCCCTTCAGCCGGGTCACGAGGTACGAGTACACGTACGGGCTCATGAACGAGGCCGATCCGAACACGAGCTGAGCCATGACCGAGTAGAAGGCGAAGTTCTCCTCGCCTCCCGCGACCCGCAGCAACGGATTGATGGCCACCTGCAGGAGTGTCATGCCGATGCCGATCGTAAACAGCGAGGTGAGAGCGATCGTGAAGCTGGCATTTGTGGCAAAGAGAACGGAGCCCGCGAACGCGAGCAGAAATGCCCCGATGAGGACCGGCTTCTCGCCGAACCTCTCGAGCAGCATGCCGCCGGGAATCGACATCACCCCGTACGCGACGAAGAACGAGAACGGGAGGAAGCTCGCAAGCGCGAGGCTCAACGCAAAACCGCTGATGATGTCCGGGACCAGCGGTCCCAGGATGTTGGTGATGAACGAGATCACGAAAAAGATGAGGAACACCAGCAAGACGATGGGAACGCTGCGTTTCATGGCGGCGTCACCCCCTTCTCCCACGGGCCCTTACCGCGACTTGACGTTGTAGCCGGTGTGACGCACGACAACCTGCTCGCCACCGGTCACGCGTGACTCGATGGTGGCTGTGAGCTCACGACGTTCGCCTGGCAGCAGTGAAAGGTAGTTGTCGTCCCAGAGCACCGGCAGCATGGTCCTTCCGGACTGTGCGCCAACCAGCTTGAGCTCGATGAAGAATGCAATCGCTGGCGAAGGATTGACCAGCGAGACGTGCACCCGCTGCGTGCCCTCCGCCTCCTCGATGCGCTGCGTCACCTCTATGGCGACCTCGGGCAGCTGTGCGAGCGCCGTGAAGTCCGCAAACGCCTTGTTCGGGGTCACGAACCACTCACTGCCGTTGGGGTCGAGGATGTCTTTCTTCGTCGAGAGCCAGTAGAAGCTTGAGGCCAGCGCGGCGCCATCACGGCCTTTGAGCCGGAGGTCGAGGAAGTACACCGGTGTGAGGTCCTTGACTCCCGACAGATCGGCGACCCTCACTGGTGAGTCGACCTGGATGTCGACGGTACGTGAGGTCGCGAACACTTCCTTCGAGCGCAGGTCGAATACGCGGATCTCGGCGCTCGCCGCGACGACCGGGTCCGGACCGTCGTTGACCGCCCACACCGCATGGTCGCCGTAGTCGTAGATGAGGTTGCGGGGCCGACACGCCGTCCGGGCGCCGAAGTACGCGCCGTTCGGCATCAGGTAGTAGTCGTAGAGCTGCCAGTAGAGCTTCGGCCAGGCAGCGTTGTACATCCATTGGACGATCCCGGTGGTTACCGGTCGCCGCACTTCGAATGCCTCGAACATCGCCCGCATCGCCTCGTAGTTCGCCAGTTGCGCCTTGCGCGCGAAGTCCTCGACGCCGGCGGGGAGGCCGTAGCGCTTCTCGAGCGCCTTCACGTACCGGCCAATCGTGTTGAACTCGTTGCGCGCGCAGTGGTAGTCCCACATCGTATCGATCGGCCAGAGGTGATCGGGCGGCAGCATCCGCTTCAGGCTCTCCAGCGGCGGCGGCTGCGGACCCGGGCCGGTCTCCGTGTTGAACCCGAACGCGCCGCCGCGCTCGGTGTCCTCGTACCAGTAGTTGGGCGTCACGTAGTCGTAGGGACCGTTCATCTTGACGCCGGTAGGGCCGCTCACCTCGCTGGTCCTGACGGAGCACGCCGCGAGCATCGGGCGCGTCGGGTCGGTCTCGGCGAGCATGGAGCGGTACTTCTTCTCCAGCTCGGGGCGCGGCAGCATGTCGGAACCGACGACCCACACGAAGATGCTGGGGTGGTTGCGCAGCCACACGACCTGGTCGTGCAGCGAGCGGGCCACGAGCTCCATATCGGCCGGCGATTGCACGCCCCCGAACTTCTCGTCGACGTCCTTGCCCAGGTAGTCCTTCCACTCCCACTGGCAACTCCAGCCGGCCATGAGCATGATTCCGTAGCGGTCGGCGAGATCGTAGAGCTTCTGGCTCGAGCCCCAGAACCCCTCAAGGCGGATGGTGTTCAGGTTCATGTGCCTGGCGTATGCGATCTCGGCCTCGAGACGGGCCGGATCCTCACGCAGGAAGAGATCGTCGACCCACCCACCCCCCCTGATCAGCACCGGCTTGCCGTTGATCCGGTAGCCCCGGTGGCCCTGCTCGTTCATGTAGTCGGAGACCGAGCGCACCCCGAACGAGACTTCCTGCCGGTCCGAGACGCGTCCGCCCGCGAGCACGGCGAGCTTGAGCCGGTAGAGGTTCGGCTCGCCGAGGTTGTTGGGCCACCAGAGCCTGGGATTCTCGAGCCGGAGCTGCGGGAACTCCGCAGCGGACAGCGTGATTCGCCGCTTCTCCTTCGGCCCGAGAGTGAACTTCTTGGCGAAACTGAGCTGCTCGATGCTGCCGGCGACCGAAGCCTTCACCTCTCGGTCGCCGTTGTTGGTCAACAGCGCGGAGATCGCCAGCGGGGCGTGTTTGAGCGAAGGGTCGAGCGATGGTTGCACGAAGACCTCGTCGAGAGCGACGGTGCTCGAGACCCGGAGCTTGACGGGACGCCAGAGCCCCATGTTGTTGTCTGGAGGTTTCGGGTTCCAGTCGACGAACCCGATGGTGAAGTCCCCCGGCTCAGGCGGGAAGACCTTGATGGCAAGCGCGTTGGCACCCCTGCGGAGACGCCCCGTGACGTCGATCTCGAACACGCGGAAGGCGCCAAGGATGTCGGGTCGCTCTGCGATCTTGCGACCGTTGAGCCACGCCTCCGCGCTGTAGTTAACCCCTTCGAGAACGAGTCGGACGTGGCTCGCCGCGGTCGAACCATCGAGAGTGAACTCAGTGCGGTACCACCACGGCTCCCGGAACTGCTCCACCTTGATGCCCTCGAGGTTGCGGCCGAAGAAGGGATCCGGGTACGTGCCATTCCGGACCAGCGCCGCAAGCACGGTCGAGGGTGCCGTGGTCTGGTGCCAGTCTGTGGTCGCGAACCCCGTGGTGGCAATTGCCTCGGCAGGGTGCGTACAGAGGCTGGAAGCCTGGATCCACCACCCGTCTCCAAGCTGAATCGTGTGCTCAACCGCAGTCCGTTGCGTCCCGGCGCATGAGGCAAACGCGAGGGTTCCTACCACCACGACCAGGACGCTCAAAGACCGCCGCACGATCGCGGCGTTTCTCGAACCACGAGCGACCATCCACCGGTTTCCGCGACCAACTGCCATGAGATCGGCCTCCTTTGCCATGTCATTTCAGGCCTCGCGAGTTCTCGCGCAAGGGCCACGCCCGCGCCGAGGGGAGCGAAGCATGCAATGACTCGCGAGGGTGGCCGGTGCTGACTTCCCCGAACGCGGAAGCCCCATGGCCACTCTCGGTTTGCGGGCGATCAACGTCATCGTTCGTGTCCCAGGCCATGTCCGACGCTCCAGCAGGGACCGGCACCCTCGCCAATTTCGGCGATGCTACTATGAGATTCGAGCGGCGGCACACGGTCGGAATTGTACAACACGGTACCCTGGCCGCACACGGCTTTCGCTGCCGATCGCGCACTCGGGTCGAGAGGCGAGCCACAGGTGATTGGCCGATGCGCATCCTGAGACGCTGGTATCGCATCCGGCCGGGCCGCGTGCGACGGATTGTGCAAGAATCAACGGTCAACGGGAGGCGTCGGATGAGACGTTGGACCTGCTTGACACATTGGGTGGTGCTCGCGATAGCGCTCGTGGCGGGAGCGCCGCCGAGCTGGGCGCAGGACCGCGAGTACCACGTCGGCGGCAAAGTGCTGGACGCGAGCAAGCAGCCGCTCGCCGGCGCGATCATCGAGATGCGGGAGCGCGCGACCCGCCGCGGCTTCAAAACCACCAGCGAAGCTGACGGGAGGTTCAAGCTGGTGGGGCTCCCACACGGAGTCTACGAGGTGAAGGTCTCCAAGCCGGGGTACCAGACCCGGACCGCCGAGTGGGACCTGCACGAGGCACAGGACAGGCTCAGGAAGGTCGAGTTCAGTCCCTTCGTGCTCCTGAGCGATACCCAGGTCAGCGAGATTCAGCGGAACACGAAGTTGAAAGGGCTGCTCGACAAGGCCACCGCCCTGATGCAGAAGGGAGACTTCGACGCGGCTCTCGAGGCGCTCACGACGATGCTGGCCGAGAGCCCGGACGACGTCAACGCGCTCTACATGAGCGGGCTCTGCCACCTGCAGAAGAAGCAGCTCGACGCCGCGGCCGTATCGCTCGAGAGGGTCGTTCAACTTGCCCCAAACTTCGCCGCCGCACGCGTCCAGCTCGGTGCCCTGTACGAGCAGCGCGGTGATCGAGAGCGCGCACTGGCCAGCTACGACTCGGCCCTCGCGCTCGAACCCGAGACCCTGATGGCGCTCTACAACGCGGGGGTGCTGCGCTACAACGCGGGCCACGCCGCCGAGGCGCTCCCCTACTTCGAGAAGGCTGTGCGCGTCAAACCCGACGACGACAACGCCCTTGAGATGGCCGGCTACTGCCAGTTGCAGGCGCTCAACTACACCGAAGCTTTGAAGTACCTCGAAAAGGCCCGCGCCCTGATCACCGACCCGGCAAGGGCGGCGACGCTGGACGAGGTGCTCAAGGAACTCCGGCCGCGCGTAAAGGGCACGCCTTCCCCGGGAAGCGGGAGTTGATATGGGACCTCGACTTCTCGCTTTCCTCCTCCCGAGCCGAATTCGGACAACAACCACCTTGGCGTGGCTGCTGGCCCTGTCTTGCATCCTCGCGGCGTGCGCGGGTGTCCGGCAGCCGCAGCCAGAAACCGGTCCGCGGCCCTCGGCCGTCCCGCCGGCCGGCCTGTCGCCCCAACAGGTGCCGCTGTTCGTGTCCTTCGGCAGCGATGACAACGGCTGCTCAGGGCTGGCCGGCCCGGGCGCGGCGGGCGGGATGCACTTCCTGACCGAGTTGTTCGCCGGCCGGCACAACCCGGCCGGGACAGGCAGCACCGGCACCTTTGATGGGACCCCCGTGCACTACTCCTTCTACGTCAATACCTATTACATCGCCCCCAGCGCCGACGCCTCTGCCTACGGTGCCGGTGCGCGGGAGGACCCGCTGTGGGTGAGGCGCGCCTGGAGGGAGGCCGTGGAGGCCGGCCACGAGATCGGAAATCACACCCACTCCCACCCGCACGGTCGCGAGCTGACCATTGGCCAGTGGGAAGCGGAGATTTGGCGATGTGCCGAGATCCTCGAGCGACCGTACGCCGCGGAGGAGGCCGCCGGTTCCCCGCTCCTCCCGTCCGGCCTGGGTGTTGTGGCCGGGGAGATCCTTGGATTCCGCACCCCGTTCCTGGAGTACAGCGACGCCACGCTGGTGGCCGTGCGAACCCAAGGATTTGCCTACGACTGCAGCTTGGAGGAGGGCACCCAGGCCGATCAGGATGGCCGGAACTTCGTCTGGCCGTACCGGCTGAACCGTGGGAGCCCTGGCAATCCAGCCATCGGTCGTCATCCGGGCCTGTGGGAGATCCCGGTCTATGTGTTCATGGTCCCGCCCGATGCCGAGTGCGAGCGGTTCGGCGTGGCTCCCGGGCTGCGTGCCAGGCTGAAGGCGCGGCAAGACTACTTCGACCCGGAGGCGGGCAAGATTACCGGCATGGACTGGAACCTCTGGTGCGAGTACGCAATGACGCCGGCCGAGTTTCTCGCCACGATCAAGTACACGCTCGAGCTGCGGCTGAGCAGCAACCGCTGTCCCCTCACCATCGGTCTGCACAGCGAGCTCTACTGTGACCGACAGAACGCCGCCGACTGCAACGCCTCTCCCGCGGATCGCCGCGGGGCGCTCGAAGATCTCGTCAAATACCTGCAGGAGCGTGACATGGTGCGGATTGTGAGCGCCCGGGAGTTGCTCCAGTGGCTGCAGCATCCGGTGCCGCTCGGCGGCGCGGCGTAGACGCCAGCACCGCTGGACGAGGGCACCGGGGTAACCCCGCGGCGACACGTCCGGAACCAGGTTCCGCCACCCGCACGAGGCGCAAACGAAACGCCACCAACGCTTTCTGTGACAGCGCTGTCGCGCAATACCGACTGCATTCCAGAAGCGCTATTCTCATCTTGCCTTTGTCAACAGAGCGTGCGGTTGGGATATACTCCCCGCGGGAGCTGGCCACCACGATGAGCAGGCGCCGGGCAACCATCGAGGATGTCGCGACGCGCGCAGGCTTTTCCATCAAGACGGTGTCGCGGGTCCTCAACGGCGAGCCCAACGTGCGCGAGGAGACTCGGGAAAGGGTTCTCGCTGCGGCACGGGAGCTCGAGTACCAGCCGAACGTCTCCGCCAGAAGACTCGCGAGCAAGCGTTCGTTCGTCATCGGGCTGCTCTACGACAACCCCGACTCCGACTACGTGATGGGTATCCAGGAAGGCACCCTGGCAGTGTGCCGGCTCCAGGACTACCACCTGCTCATCCACCCCTGCAGCACCCTCGCACCCAGCCTTGTCGACGAGGCTTTGAGCCTGCACCGTCGCTCGACGGTCGACGGCCTGATCCTCACGCAGCCCGTCTCGGATTTCGAGCCTCTCATCACCGCCCTGATCGAGGCCGACATCGCCTTCGTGCGCATCTCGCAGCGACCCTGCGCGGGCGAAGCCCCGTGCGTCTCGGTGGACGACGAACAGGCGGCGTGCCGCATGACCGACCACCTGATCCTGTTGGGCCACACGAGCATCGGCTTCATCATGGGGCACCCCGACCACGGCTCGAGTCACGACCGTTTGCGGGGCTTCCGGGCGAGTCTGCAGGCGCACGGCCTGGCGCCGGACCGAGCTCCGGTCGAGCAGGGTCGCTACACGTTTGACTCGGGGTACGCCTGTGCGCAGCGCCTGCTCGCCGTCGAGCCCCGCCCGACCGCCATATTCGCCAGCGATGACCACATGGCGATGGGGGTGTTCACCGCTGCGTACGAGAGGAGACTCGCCATTCCCGCCGACCTGTCGGTCTGCGGGTTCGACGACACACCCATGGCGCGGTACGTGTGGCCCCCCCTCACCACCGCCCGGCAGCCCATCACCGAGGTCGCGCGCGTCGCCACCGAGTGCCTGCTGAACCGGCTGCAGGGCAAGGAGCTGGGCACGGAGCAGTACACCCTTGAATCCAAACTCGTGCTCCGCGGATCCACTGGAAAGGCGCCTACCCCGTGACCCGAACGCCGGCCCTTCCGGCCCGCTGCCGCCGTCATGTGCCGAAGAGAGGTGCCGGGCGTGGGATGGCACTCCGCCGTTCTCTCCAGACAGCACCGGCAACGGTGGCTGTCTGGCTTGCGGCCTCGATGTTGAGAGCGGAGCGATGCAGCGGCAGGTCAAGCAGTATTGACAACGCTGTCAACGGGCCTTAGATTGGAAGCGCAGTGAAGACCCCACATCGTGTGCCCCCCCCTCGGCCATCAGGCCGGCAGGGCTCCCGTGGGAGCAAGCCGTCGGCCCGACTGAGTCATGCACGAGGCTCGCCGCTCGCACCATCGGTTCAATCAGGGCACCTGGGGCAGCGGGCAGTCCCGATTCCACCGAGGTTCGAGCCGGCTTTCGAATCGAGCGTCGTGTTCCCGAGCAGGCTCCCGACCTGTTTGTTGAGATGGCTGCTCCCGATTGCGAGGCAGCCGCCTCGCAGGAAAAGCGGGCAAACTCCGAGGCCCAACATACCCTCTGGTCACGGAACCTCCAGGCCTCGTCGAATTGGTTTGTCGTCGGTAGGTCCGTCCGGTGGCCGGTCGCGCCTGCCGCGACGTCAACCTGCTTCACAGGGGGAAAGGGGGACACTGATGCAACGAAGTTCGTGGCAATGGAGGGGCCTCTTCCTGGTCTTCGGGGCGGCGCTGCTGGTCGCTGCACCGCCTGGATGGGCCCAGTCGGTCTCCGAGGGAACGATCACGGGGACCGTCATGGACACGACCGCGGCGGTGATCCCCGGCGCGGCCCTGCGGGTCACGAGCCCGGCACTGGTCAGAGGCGAGCGGACAGCGACGAGCGGCGGTGAAGGCCGGTTCGTCTTCATGAGCCTTCCGCCTGGAGTGTACAACCTGACCGCCACGCTGCAAGGTTTCAAGACCGCGACGGCGTCGGGCCTCGTGGTCGAGCGCGGCACCGCTCTCGATGTCCCGATCCGCATGGAGATGGGCCGTTACGAGGAACAGATCACGGTGACGTCGGAATCACCGATGGTTGACACACGTTCATCCACGATCTCCACGACCTTCAGCGACAAGCTCCTCGCGAAGCTGCCCACCTCCCGCAACCCCTTCTACGACCTGACCCTGACCGCACCAGGGATGGGATCGGTCGGGGCGGAGCAGTCGTGGCTCCCGAGCCCCTCCGCCTATGGCAGCGCCAACAGCCAGAACATCACCCTGGTCAACGGCGTCAACACCACCAACCCCCGTGGCTCCGCCTGGGGCTCGCTGGTGGCCCTCAACTGGAATACGGTGGAGGAGGTGAAGATCCTTTCGCTCGGGGCAAAGGCCGAGTACGGCAACTACTCCGGCGCCGCGATCGACGTGATCACCAAATCGGGCAGCAACGAGTACCACGGCGATGTGTCCTACTACACGCAGGTAGGGAACCCGGCGGACAACAGCACCACGCACTTCGACAAGAGCTGGCTGTGGGGCGACCCGACCCTCGAGACCACCTGGGATCCGAAGACCAGCAGGGAGCCCAGCATCACACTGGGCGGCCCGATCATGAGGGATCGCCTCTGGTTCTACGGCGGTTACAGCAAGCCCAAGTACGAGACCCGCTCGCCCCTGAGGACCCTCCCTGACATTACGGACAACAACCTGTACGACCTCAGGCTGACCGGCGAGTTCGGGGTCAACCACCGTGCCTGGCTGGGGCTCCACTACGAGGACACCAAGACGTACAACACCACCTGGGGCAACGGGTGGGACGCCAGCATGGTCTACGACTCGAAGATCACGAACTTCTCGCCCCAGTTCCAGTACCAGTGGGTGGCGGGCCCCGCCGACATCCTCAGCTTCAAGTACCTCGCCTTCAACAGCGACCAGACCCCCTACACATCCGGCGTGACCGGGCACCCCGGCTACATCAACTGGTGGAAGTGGTTGCCGGTCAGGGACATGGGCACCAACGGCGACTTCCCGTACATCGAGGCGCAGAAGTCGAAGCGCCAGACGTACCAGGCCGACATCTCGCACTACGCGGAAGACTTCCTCGGCTCGCACGACCTCAAGTTCGGCGTGCAGTACACCCGCGCCGAGGGCAACTACCTGGGTGGTTACTTCCAGAACTACGCCAACTTCGCCTACCCGTACCCGTATGACTTTACGAAACCCGCCAAGGACTGGTGGTGGAATGGCAACGACGGTTGGCAGTGGGGCACGGACGAGAACCCGGTGTTCCCGATGTACAACCGGCAGGTGAAGACGAATCCGTACCTGACGGTCCGCAAGTCGGACTCGACCGGCGTCTTCGCGGACGACACCTGGATGGTCAACGACCGCTTCACCGTCAACCTCGGGCTGCGCTACGACAAGATGACGGCCGGGTACGGCACGGGGTACATTTACGAGCCGTTGACGTCGCCCTCCGACCTCGAACACCCCACGGTGCTGCGAGAGCGAGGGGGTGCCGGGACCGTCTTCGACTTCAAGACGTGGTCGCCGCGCATCGGAATCGCATGGACCATGACCGAGGACCGGAAGACCGTGCTGCGCGCGCACTACGGACGCTATTTCGCCGCGCTGGGCGTCGAGAGCCTGCGTCGGCTCGGGCCGGACCTCGACCCCTTCGTGCAGAACACCTGGATGTACCTCCTCCCGGCGTCGGTGGTGGACGTCAACCACAACGGGTATTGGGACCCCGAGGAGACCCCCATCGCGATGCGTTCGTTGTATGGACGAACGCCCAACTCGCTCCTGGGCAGTAGCGTCCAAAATTCGTCATTCACCCTCGAGGTGGCGCCCGGCACCAAGAGCCCCTACACCGACCAGTTCAATGTCTCACTCCAGCACCAGCTCGCCAACGACCTCGCCATCGAGTTCACCTACATCTACAAGGCCGAGAAGGACCTCCTCGCGTTTCAGCCGTACGACACCGGGACCGGTGAGTACTACGAGTGGGAGTCGCTACCCTTCACCACCTGGACCGGGTACCAGACCCAGATCTGGCAGATCATCCCCAAGGACTTCAACGGCGACGGGGTGATCAACGCCGACGACTGGAACTACGTGGGCAACCATATCGCCTACAAGACGGTCAACGCCAGCTCGTTCGCCGGCAAGAACGTCGGCCGCACGTACCACGGCCTCCAGCTCGTGCTCAACAAGCGCCTCTCGAACCGGTGGCAGGGGATGGCGGCCATCAACTGGAACAAGACCGACGGCTTCTACCCCCGGGTTGTTGACCAGAACTGGTACATCGACGGCCCGCTCGTCATGGACACCCCGTTCGGGAGTACGTTGAACCACTACCAGAACAACCTGAGTGGGCCGGCGATGATGACCCCGGAATGGGCGGTGAAGATCGCCGGGAGCTACACGATTCCGACCATCGAGACCGACCTCGGGGTCCGCATCCGCTATGACTCCGGGCGGCCGATCTGGCCGGTTCAGGACGTCCCCGTCTGGGCGAGTTGGATGAGCTACCCGCCAGCGCCGGGAGTCATGCTGGGCTCCGGGTGGCACGACTTGATGGTCGCGGGCGACCCGAACAAGCCCGACTGGTTGCCGGCGACGACGATCCTCGACCTCTCTCTTCAGAAGACGGTCAAGCTCGGCAACGTCGGGCAGCTCAACATCTCCTTCGACGCCCTCAACGCGCTCAACTCCTCCGCTCCGGACCGGGTCGTCTACACACAGGCGAACTACGGCCTCGTGAGCTCCCTGGTCATGCCGCGCACCTACCACTTCGGGATCAAGTTCATGTTCTAGCCGCACCGAACGAAGGCATCATCAACCCTGGAGGGCCCGCACGGGCCCTCCAGGTCTGTTATCGTGCGGCGGGGGTTCACACGACGTGAAGCGCTCACGCTGGATCGTAACCCTGGGTCTGGCCGCTGCCGCCGTGACGGGCCGAAGAGAGCTGCCGGGCGTGGGATGGCACTCCGCCGTTCTCTCCGGACAGAACCGGCAACGGTGGCTGTCTGGCTTGCGGCCTCGATGTTGAGAGCGGAGCGATGCAGCAGCTGGTCAACCAGTATTGACAACGCTGTCAACGGGCTTTAGATTGGCAGCGCAGTGAAGACCCCACATCGTGTGCCCCCCCCTCGGCCATCAGGCCGGCCGGGCTCCCGTGGGAGCAAGCCGCTGGCCCGACCGAGTCGTGCACGCGCCTCGCGGCTCGCACCATCGGTTCAATCAGGGCACCTGGGGCGGCGGGCAGCCCCGACTCCACCGAGGTTCGAGCCGGCCTTCGAATCGAGCGTCGTGTTCCCGAACAGGCTCCCGGCCTGTTTGTTGAGATGGCTGCTCCCGATTGCGAGGCAGTCGCCTCGCAGGGTCGGATGGGTGCGCGCCCTCGCGAGACAGCCCCCTCTTGGGGATGGGGAAACGTCTTCGGGGCCCGACCCCTCCGCTGGTCGGGAAACTTCCGGGCCCCATCGAATCGGTGTGTCGTTGGTAGGTCCGTCC
>JBGQAK010000024.1:0-38707 GCA_041494245.1 Thermoanaerobaculaceae bacterium | reverse complement strand
GACGAGGTTCTCCCCCAGGTCCGCCAACGCTTGCTGGGCGCGCTCGGAGCCGGCCTTGCCGATGGCGACGACGAGGACGACAGCGGCGATGCCGATGGTAATGCCGAGGGTGGTGAGCGCGCTGCGCATCTTGTGGCGGGCGAGAGCCCGTACCGCCTCGCGGAAGAACAGGTTTACGAGGGTCGAGACGCGCGACGCCGGCAGCCGGAGCGGCGCAGGGGGGAGCGGGCGGTCCGATGAAGAACGGTCCATCCAGCGATGAATTCTACTCCTCGCCGCGCAAGCTCCCTCTCCCTCGGGGACAGGGTCGGGGTGAGGGTACAACGGGTCATTCACGCCGCGCCGGCATGCGCGCACGGCGTGCGCGCCCCACATCTTTTCTCCCTCTCCCGCGTGCGGGAGAGGGCCGGGGTGAGGGTGCCGGGCGGGCGAAGGCAGCGGCACGGCTGTTTGAACCCTTCAACCCTCTGCGGCGTCTAATGGGGTGTGAAAGGAGAATCTCCCATGAGCCGCAGAATCGCTGGTGTGCTGGTTGGTGTGTTGCTGTGCGTGGCGGCGCTGCCCCTGGCGGCCGAACCGGTCAAGGAGAACTTCGACAAGACCTACCCGATTGCCGCAAACGGGCGCGTCTCGCTCTCGAACGTGAACGGCAGCGTGCAGGTCACCGTGTGGGATCAGAACACGGTGCGCGTGCAGGCGGTCAAGGAGGCGGAGTCCAGTGGGGACCTCGCCAACCTCCGCATCGAGGTCAAGGACACGGCCTCCTCCGTGGCGATCGAAACGCGCTACCCGAGCACGTCCGGCTCGGGGCACCACCTCTCCGTCGAGTACACGTTGACCGTTCCGAAGGGCGTCTCGCTCGACAAGTTCGAGCTGGTCAACGGCAGCCTCACGGTGGCCGGCATCGGCGGCTTGCTGAAGGCCAGGCTGGTGAACGGCGAGGCGAAGCTGACGGGCCTGACCGGGAGCATCGACGCGCACGCAGTCAACGGGGAGCTGAGCGTGGAGCTCGACGCGCTGGGCCGCGGCCAGCAGGTGGAGCTGGAGACGGTCAACGGGGGGATCGAGCTGCGCCTCCCGGCCGCCGTCGGGGCGGAGGTCCACGCCAAGACCGTCAACGGTCACCTGAGCAACGATTTCGGGCTGCCCGTGAACAAGCACGAGTACGTGGGTGCCGACATGACCGGCACGATCGGCAGCGGCGGGGCGGACGTGCGGCTCCAGACGGTCAACGGCAAGATCCGACTCGTAAAGCGCTAAGCACAGCCGCGCGCGCACGGCGCGCGCGCCCCACATCTCTTCTCCCTCTCCCGCGTGCGGGAGAGAGCCGGGGTGAGGGGCCATGCGCTCTCGCGTGCGCGCCACGGAGGACGGAGAGCGGACGCGTGTCGAGGTGTTGGGGCGGTGCGGCGAGCAATGGTATCGTCGGGCGCGTGGCACCGCCCAGAGGGCCGTCCGTTTTCCGGAAGGAACACCCGGCGTCGTGAGTGGAGGAGCGCGCATGTCCCGAAAGAAGCCGAGCTGCGTGTTTTGCGAGATCGTTGCGGGCAGGGCCCCGGCGTACGTGATCGCCGAGAACGAGCTTTCCATGTGCATCCTCGACATCAACCCGTTCGCCGAGGGGCACTGCCTGGTGCTCTCGAAGCGCCACGTGCCGTGGTGGAACGACCTCACCGAAGACGAGGTCACCAGCGTCTTCCGGCTCGCGAGGAAGGTGGCCAGGCAGCTCAAGAAGGCGTTCTCGCCGGAGTTCGTGGGGATGTACGCGCGCGGCCGGCGGATACCTCACACGCACATCTTCCTGGTGCCGACCCAACCGGGTGATCTGCTGGACGGGTTCTTCAACGCCCTCGAGAGGTTCCAGGTGATGCCGCCGGAGCTGGCCGCGCTTAGGGACAAGAAACGCATGTCCCGGACCGCGGCCAGGATCCGCAAGGCAACGTAGCGGAGGCTTCCACTTCCCCGGTGGACGCTCCCTCTCCCCCTGGGAGAGGGTTGGGGTGAGGGTGCAACAGGTCGTGCACGTTGCGCCGGCATGCGCGCAGCGGGTGACGAAGGGCGGAGGCGGGTCCGAGTCTTGGGGTGCGGCGTTGCGGGGTGGTATCGTCGGGGGGCAATGACGGCACGCTTTCAACGGTGAGCCGGGCGCGCGCGCAACCGTGCGGCCGGCGTCTTCTCGAGAACGGAGGACCGATGCGCCGGATGAAAGTCACTCCTGCTTCATGGGCCGCGTACCTGGCCGGCCCGCTCGCCCTCGCGGTCATCGTTTCCGGCTGCGGCGGGGACGCGACCCCCAAGGGCAAGGCGGCCGCCACCGGGGCAAAGCCGCAGGTGCGGATCGGGGTCTCGCTCCTGACCCGCACGCACCCGTTCTACCAGGACCTCGAGGCGGGGCTGGCCGCCGAGGCGAGCGCACGTGGGTACGAGCTGAACGTTCAATCGGGCGAGTTCGACGTGGCGCGGCAGAAGGACCAGATCGAGAACTTCATCGTGGACAAGGTCTCGGCGATCATCGTGTGCCCGTGCGACTCGAAGTCCATCGGCACCTCGGTGCAGGCCGCCAACCGTGCCGGCATCCCGGTGTTCACGGCGGACATCGCGGTGCTGGCCGAGGGCGTCGCGGTGGTCTCGCACGTCGCCTCCGACAACGTGGCCGGCGGGCGCCTGGCGGCGCAAGCGCTCGCACGGGCGCTTGGCGGCAAGGGGAAGGTCGCGATCATCGACCACCCCGAAGTGGAGTCCGTGATCCAGCGGGTGCACGGGTTCGAGGAGGAGATGAAGGCTCACCCCGGCATCACGGTCGTCGCCAAGCTCACGGGGCGGGGAATGAAGGATGCGGCGTTCCGCACCGCCGAGGACATCCTGCAGACGCACAAGGATCTGGACGGGGTGTTCGGCATCAACGACGACTCGGCGTTGGGTGCGCTGGCCGCGGTCGAGAAGGCCGGACGGCTCGGGCGCGTCACGATCGTCGGGTTCGACGCCATGCCGGAGGCGCGGCAGGCCATTCGCAACGGGAAGATCTACGCCGACGTGGTACAGCAGCCGCGCACCATCGGCGAGGAGACGATCAGGGCCATTGCCGCCTACATGGCCGGCGAGAAGGTCGCGCCAGTGCACCTCATCCCGTGCAAGCTTTTCGCGAAGGCCGATGCCCTCCCCGGGACGTGAGGCCGCGGCGGCCGGCGCGCCCCTGCTGCGCATTAACGCCGTCCGCAAGGCGTTCCCAGGTGTGCTGGCGGTGCGCGAGGCGGGCC
Source organism: Thermoanaerobaculaceae bacterium (assembly GCA_041494245.1). Classification (GTDB taxonomy): domain Bacteria; phylum Acidobacteriota; class Thermoanaerobaculia; order Thermoanaerobaculales; family Thermoanaerobaculaceae; genus RBG-13-68-16. The sequence continues at coordinate 35,450 of JBGQAK010000024.1, read as the reverse complement.
TCGAGGTGCGCGCGGGCGAGGTACACGCCCTCGTTGGCGAGAACGGCGCCGGCAAGAGCACGCTGATCCGTATCGTGACCGGCGCGCATCGCCAGGACGAGGGAACCGTCGAGCTGGACGGTGTGCCGGTGCGCTGGTCCTCGCCGCTGGCCGCGGCCGGCGCAGGGATCGCCGCGATCTACCAGGAGCTGGACCTGGTGGGGCCCCTCTCGGTGCGGGCGAACCTCTTCCTGGGGCGCGAGAGCGCCCGCCTCGGCTTCACCGCGGCCGCTGAGGAGCGGCGCCTGGCGCGCGAGGCGCTCGCACGGCTGGGCCTGGACCCCGACCCGAGCACCAGAGTTGATGCGCTCGAAGTGGCGCAGCAGCAGCTCGTGGCGATCGCGCGGGCGCTGCTCGCCGAGGCGCGCCTGCTGGTGATGGACGAGCCGACAGCGGCGCTCGCATCGGGCGAGGTGGAGAGGCTGTTCGGCGTGATCCGCGAGCTGCGCGGGCGAGGGATCGGCGTGGTGTTCGTGAGCCACCGGCTCGACGAGGTGATGGCGATCGCAGACCGGGTGACGGTGATGCGCGACGGAGCCACGCTCGGGACGTGGCCGGTCTCCGAACTGACGCGCGAGCGGCTCGTGGAGCTGATGGTGGGGCGTCCCCTCGACCAGGAGTTCCCCAAGGTGCGTGCTGCGTTTGGCCCCGAGGTGCTGACGGTGCGTGACCTCGCGGGCGGGCGCGTGCGCGGCGCCTCGTTCACGGCGCGGGCCGGGGAGGTTCTGGGGATCGCGGGCCTCGTCGGCGCGGGGCGCACGGACCTCGCGCGGCTCGTTTTCGGTGCGGACCCGCGGGAGCGGGGCGAGATCCTGCTGGATGGACGCCAGGTTTCGATCCGCTCGCCGCGCGACGCGATCCGCCGGGGGATCTGCCTGCTCACCGAGGACCGCAAGGCGCAGGGGCTGGTGCTCGGGCTCTCGGCCCGCGACAACTTCGCCCTCCCGAACCTGGACCGCTGGTCTCCGTTCGGCTGGATCCTCAAGGGGAGGGAGCTGTCCGCGTTCGAGCGCTTCGTGGCGAGCCTGAGGATCCGCCTGTCCGGACCCGGGCAGCCCGCGCGCGATCTCTCGGGCGGCAACCAGCAGAAGCTGCTGCTCGCCCGCTGGCTCGAGCGCGACTCGCGCGTGCTGATCTTCGACGAGCCGACCCGCGGGATCGACGTCGGGGCCAAGCACGAGATCTACCTGCTCATCAACGAGCTGGCCGCGCGCGGCAAGGCGATCGTGATGATCTCCTCGGAGCTGCCCGAGGTGCTCGGCATGAGCGACCGCATCCTCGTGATGCGCCGCGGGCGGATCGCCGGCGAGGTGCCGGAGGCCGCCGCGGCGAGCCAGGAGCTGCTGCTCCGGATGGCGGTGGGGTGAGCATGGCCGGGGAGCGCGCACGCCTCGCGTCGTTTCTCTCGCGCCTGCTCACCGGCTACGGGATGCTGGGCGTGCTGGTGCTGCTGGCGGCGTTCTTCTCGGTCGCGACGCTCCAGGATCAGCAGCCGACGGGCGAGGCCGCTGCGCGCTCACTGGCGCGGCAGCTCGAACGCTCCGATCTGAAGGGGATGACCGTGGTCATCGTGGGCAGGGGCGGCGAGGAGGACGCACGCTTTGCCACTTCGCTCGCCGCTCGTGTCCGGCAGATGAGCGGTGCGTCGTCGTTCGTGGTGACCGGCGACCCGGCCGTGGTGCGGGCCGCGCTCGAGCGCGTTGCGGTCCCGGGCGCGCCCCGCTGCGCGGTGGCAACCACGGCCGCCTCCGCGCCGATCGTGAGGAGCATCCTGCAATCGCTGCCGTCGCTTGCCGGCGCACGGGTGCTCACGCCGGAGTCGTACCGGTGGCCGACGTTCCTGCTTCCTGAGAACCTTCGCAACGTCGCCAACCAGATCGCCGTGATCGCGATCCTTGCGGTGGGGATGACGATGGTCATCGTCACCGGCGGCATCGACCTCTCGGTGGGGAGCCTGATCGCGCTCGCGGCGGTGGCGACCGCCTCGCTGATCGGACGGATGGGCGGCGAGGGGGCCGGCACCGGCGCGATGGTGCTGGCCAGCGTCGCGACGATCGTGCTGTGCGGCGCAATCGGAGCGTTCTCCGGGGTGATGATCACGCGCTTCCGGGTCCCCCCGTTCATCGCCACCCTTGCGGTGATGCAGGTGGCGAGCGGGCTCGCGTACATCGTCTCGGCGGGCAGGCCCGTGTACCAGGTGCCGGCCAGCTTCGTGCTGCTCGGGCGCGGGGCCGACCCGCTGCTGGGGGTTCCCTGGGCCGTGCTGCTCATGGGCGGGCTGTACGCGGCCGCCCACGTTCTCATGTCGCGGACGGTGCTCGGCCGCTACATCTACGCCGTCGGCGGCAACGCGGAGGCTGCACGCCTCGCAGGGGTGCGCGTCGCGGCCGTCCTGCTCTTCGTCTACGCGGCCTGCGGGGCGCTCGCCGGCCTCGGCGGCGTGGTGATGGCCTCGCAGCTCCGCAGCGGTGCGCCCACGTACGGCCTGATGTACGAGCTGTACGTGATCGCCGCGGTCGTCGTGGGCGGGACCAGCCTGTCCGGCGGGGAGGGCACGATCCCCGGCACGCTGGTGGGGGCGTTCATCATCGCGGTGATCCAGAACGGCATGAACCTCACGCAGGTGGAGAGCTACACGCAGAAGGTCGTCCTGGGGCTGGTCATCCTGGGAGCGGTCCTGCTGGATCGGCTCAAGCAGGGCGGCCTGTGGCGTGGACGCCGGTCACAGCGTCCGGATGAATGAGGCGCGGTTGGCTTTGCGTTGCAACAAAGGGGGCATGAGATGAAAAGGTCGGTCGTGGTCCTGAGCGTTTCTTTGCTGATCATTTCTGGTGCGCTGGCGTACGGAGCGGACGAGAAGACCGGACCGCCCCGCACGCTCTACGTGACCGCCACGGCGCACCTGGACACGCAGTGGCGCTGGACGATCCGCGACACGATCGAGAAGTTCGTCCCGGACACGCTGCGCGGAAACTTCGCGCTGTTCGAGAAGTACCCCGACTACACGTTCAGCTTCGAGGGCGCGTTCCGCTACATGCTCGTGAAGGAGTACTACCCGGCGGAGTACGAGCGCCTGAAGGGGTACGTCGCGCGGGGGCGGTGGAAGGTCGCGGGGAGCTGGGTGGATGCCGTGGATACGAACATCCCCTCGCCGGAATCGCTCTTCCGCCATGCGCTCTACGGCAACGGGTTCTTCCAACGGGAGTTCGGCGAACGGAGCCGCGACGTGTACCTGCCCGACTGCTTCGGGTTCGGGTTCGCGCTGCCCAGCATCGCAGCCCACAGCGGGCTGGTGGGGTTCTCGTCCCAGAAGCTGACGTGGGGTTCCTCGGTGGGCGTGCCGTTCGATGTTGGTCTCTGGGAGGGCGTGGACGGGTCGCGGCTCGTTGCGGCGCTCAACCCTGGCGACTACGTCTCGAAGATCACCACCGACCTGTCCTCCGATCCCAAAGTGATGGAGGCGATCGATAAAGTGGGCGATCCCTCGGGCTTGTACGTGGGCATGAAGTACTTCGGGGTCGGCGACCAGGGCGGTGCGCCGAGGGACGCGTCGGTCGAAATGCTCGAGAAGAGCATGGCGGCCAAGGGGACGGTCACGGTCAGGAGCACGGCCTCGGACCAGCTCGCGCGCGACCTTGTGGAAAGCGCCGACCCGTCCCGCCTGAGCAAGCTGCCGCGGTACCGTGGCGAGCTGCTGATGACCAGCCACGGCGCGGGTTGCTACACCTCCCAGGCGGCGATGAAGCGCTACAACCGGAAGAACGAACGCCTCGCGGACGCTGCGGAGCGTGCCGCGGTGGTCGCGGACTGGCTCGGCGGGGCGCGCTACCCGCGCGAGGCGTTGCGCGATGCTTGGGTGCGCTTCCTCTGGCACCAGTTCCACGACGACATCACCGGGACGAGCATCCCGGAGGCGTACGAGTTCTCCTGGAACGACGAGACGATTGCGGGCAACCAGTTTGCCGGCATCCTCTCCGATTCGGTGGGCACGGTCGCACGGGCGCTGGACACCGGGGTCAAGGGCGTTCCGCTCGTCGTCTACAACCCGCTCTCGATCCCGCGTGAGGACATCGTCGAAGCCGACGTCACGTTCGATTCCCCCGCGTCGAGGACCGTGCGTGTCTTTGCCGCGGACGGCCACGAGGTGCCGGCGCAAGTGGTCCGGACCGACCGGAACACGGCGCACGTCGTGTTCCTCGCCAGCGTTCCCCCGATCTCCTTTTCGGTCTTCGATGTGCAGCCGGCCGGGAAACCGGGCGCGGTCGCAACCGGGGTCTCGCTGCGCGGGCGCGTCCTGGAGAACGCGCGCTACCGGGTCGGGGTGGGCGGGAGCGGCGACGTGGTCTCGATCCTCGACAGGCGCGCGAACAGGGAGCTGCTGAGCGGGCCGCTGCAGCTCCAGCTCCTGCACGACATGCCGTCGAAGTGGCCGGCCTGGGAGGTGGATTTCGCCGATCTCTCGGCCACGCCGAGGACGGTGGTGGGTGGCAAGGCCCGGTTCCGAGTTCTCGAGTCCGGCCCCGCGCGCGTGGCGCTGGAGGTGGCGCGCGAGGCCGACGGGTCCACGTTCGTGCAGACGGTCCGTCTGGCGGCCGGGAGCGCCGGCGACCGGATCGAGATCGCCACCGAGATCGACTGGCGCACCAAGGGCACGCTGCTGAAGGCAGCGTTCCCGTTGACGACGGCGAACGAGACGGCCACGTATGACCTCGGCCTCGGCACGATCCAGCGTGGTGTCTCCACGCCCAAGCTCTACGAGGTCCCGGCGCAGCAGTGGGCCGACCTGACCGCGCCGGACGGCCGCTTCGGCGTTGCGATCCTCAACGACAGCAAGTACGGCTGGGACCACCCCAACGCGGGCACGATGCGCCTCACGCTCGTGCACACGCCGGCGGTGAGGGAGAACTGGCGCTGGGTGGGGGACGAGGTGTCCATGGACCTCGGCCACCACCGCGTCCTCTATGGGCTGACAGCGCATGCGGGTAACTGGCACGAGGGCGGGGTGACGTGGCAGGCGGACCGCCTCAACCAGCCGCTGCTTGCGTGGCAGGCACCTCGACATCCGGGAGGCCTTGGCCGCACGCTCTCCCTGGCGCAGGTGACGGCCGGGGGCGCTGGAGGGCTGCCGCCGGTGGCGATCCGCGCCTTCAAGAAGGCCGAGACGGGCGAAGAGGTCGTGGTCCGGATGCAGGAGCTGACGGGCCGCGAGGTCGAAGCGGTCCGCCTCGTGACCGTCCGCCCCATCGTGAGCTTCCGAGAAATCAACGCCGCGGAGGAGCCGCTCGCGCTCTCCGATCCCCGTGCAAGAGTGCCGGCACGGATCGAGAACGGCGTGCTGGTGGCTTCCTTCGCGCCCTACCAGCCCCGTTCCTTCGCGCTCCGCCTCGGGGATCCTCCGGTTCGCCTGACGGCTCCCTCCAGCGCGCCGCTCGTACTCGCCTACGACCTCGATGGCATGACCCTGGATGGCAGCACGGATGGAAATTTCGACGGGGAAGGGCACGCGGTCGCTGGGGAGCTGCTGCCGGATTCCCTCACGACGGCAGGCGTCACCTTCAAGACGGGCCCGAAGCAGGCTTGGAAGGAGAACGTGCTGAGTTGTCGCGGCCAGCGCCTGGCTCTGCCCGCGGGGGAGTGGAACCGGCTCTACCTGCTGGCGGCCGCCGTCGGGAACCGCGAAGCGACTCTCGACGTTGGCGGCCGGAAGGTGGCCCTTTGGGTGCAGGACTGGGCCGAGCCGGTCGGGCAGTGGAATGACCGGCTCAACGCCGGCGTGCGGCACGACAACCCCGCGGACATCGTCCCCGCGTTCGTGAAACCGGCGCGGCTTGGCTGGCTGGGCACCCACCGCCACGACCAGGAAGGCCGTAACGAAGCCTACTCCTTCACAGAGTTCTTCCTCTACCGCGTGGACCTGCAGCGCGGCGATTCGAGCGTGGCACTGCCGAACGATCCGACGGTCCGCATCCTCGCGGCCACGGTGGCGCTCAACGAAAACGATGACGCCGTGGCGGCGCAGCCGTTCTTCGATGAGCCCAAGCGCACGGCGGTGCGGATACGCGCCCCGCGGACCGTGTTCACGGACTCGCTGCGCGTGGACATCTCCTCACCCAACCCGTACGCCGTCGTACGCTACTCGCTGGACGGCAGTGAGCCGGGCCCCACCTCTGCCGTCCTGCGCGGCCCGCTCACGCTGGTCGCGACCACCACCGTGAAGGCTCGAGCGCTCGCCCCAGGTCTCGACAACAGCTTCGTGGCGGAGGCGACGTTCAAGCGGTTGGTGGCCCGCAGTGCCGTGGCTGCCCTGGAGGCGAAGCCGGGCCTGGCAGGCCGGTACTACGAAGGCGAGTGGAAGGAGATGCCGGACCTGGCCATGCTGAAACCGGTGCGCGGGGAGGTCGTGCCCGAAGTGGCGCTGCCGTCGTTCGCGCGGCCGGAGTACTTCGTGCTGGTGCTGACCGGTTACCTGCGGGTCCCGTCAGACGGCGTTTATGTCGTCTCGCTGCGCTCGGACGACGTCGTCGCCCTCGACCTCGACGGCGAGACCGTGATCGACCCGGCCGCTTCGAACGGGGGCGGCGACGACCGGCGCGAGGTGGCGCTCAAGGCAGGCCTGCACCCGATCTCCGTGCGCTACCTCCACCGGCGCGGCGACGCCGCGCTCGAGCTGTGGATGGAAGGCCCGGGGTTCGCGATGCGGTCCGTGCGGGCGGCCGAGCTCGCCCACTGACCACGAGGCAGCACCGCAGCTGCAGGCGCCGCAGAAGATCCCTCGGCCGGTGTTTCCGAAGACGCACGTGCCACGCCCGTCCGGGCGAAGGCCGATCAGTTTTGCAGGCCACGCGGTGAAGCGGCACCACCGAGGAACGAGTGGGGCCGGACGAGGCCGGCCCCACGCGCTCTTCCCGGTCGAGGTGTCTGATCTACTGCACGGCGCGGAGGGCGTTGATGCGGCCCTTGCCCGAGTAGGGGTCGGCGCCGGGCTTGAGGATGTCGTCGGCGGAGTTCTGGATGATGGCCTGCAGTTGCGCCGGCTTCATCTTCCCGTACTTGCCGACGATCAGCGCGGCCACGCCCGAGACGTGCGGCGCCGCCATCGAGGTGCCGGCCGCGAAGTAGTAGCCGGTCGCGCTTCCGGGGCTCAGCACCATGTCGTATGGGTAGTACGCTGCGTCGGCGAAATCGCCGCCGGGCGCCGCTACATTGACCACTGACTGGCCGTAATTCGTGTATGAGGCGGGGCGGTCGAAGTTGGTGCCGCCGTACGGACCTGTCGCGGCAACCGCCATACCGTTGCCTGACTGCGCCGGAATCGACCAGATCCGGCTATTCAGGTTCACGCCCTCGTTCCCACCTGCGCTCACGCACAGCGTGCCCGCCGCCGTGGCGTGGTTGATGGCGCGGTTGAGCGCGGCAATCAGCGGGCCGGCCCCGCCGCCGCCGGCGTTAATCCGGTCGAACGTCGCGCCCAGGCTCATGTTGATCACGTCAGCCTGAACGGTGGGGCCTGACGCGTACATGATCCCCTGAATGACCCATGAGAACGCCCCACTCCCACTTTGGCTCAACACCTTGACGGCCACGATCTCTGCCAAGGGAGCGACGCCCTGGACTCCCTTGCCGTTGATTGCCGCCGCGATGATCCCGGCAACGTGAGTGCCGTGGTTGAAACCGGCCACGGTCGGGACCACACCCTCGCCGGGGACGAACGACGTGCTGAGGCCCCAGTTGAGATTAGGTTTGATGTCCGGGTGGTCCTTCCAGATCCCGACGTCGAGCACCGCCACCCGTGCCCGCTTCACGCCCCAGCCCATGTCGCCGGCCGCGGCCGTCAGATCGGCGTGGATCTGGCGGATGTTCCACTGGTAGCCCCAGTATGGCTCGGAGTTCACGCCGGTGACCTGGAGGTCCGACTCGGAAGCTTCAACAGCCCTCTCGTTGTTGATCCACTGCACCTCGATGTCCTCGGCGGCCTGCTGCACGCGGGCGTCCTTCACGACCAGGGTCAGGAAGTCCGGGTTCTCCGAGGACGCCACCACCACACCGATCTCGGGGATCTTGGCGGTAATCGTGCCGCCCGCGTAGGCGACCACGTCGTTCAGATCGGCGCTCCCCTGACCCTGACCCCTGGCCACGATCAGATAGCTGCGCGGCGCGGCCGCAGCCAGCGCCGCACCCGCCAGCAAAGCCACCACTGCTACGAAGGTCACGAACCTCTTCATCTCCCCCTCCTTTTGGACCGCAGCCTTCGGCCGCGGCACGCCCTCGAGCCCGTGCTCCGGTTCCGGCACCTGCCCGCACGCCTCCCGCTTTCCTCGCGAGAGGGGCGGGTTGCAGAGCGGCGATGTCAAGACGGCCTCACGTTGGGCGTTCTTTTGCGGCACGCTAGCGTTCCCGCCGGGACCTGTCAAGGCTGCCATGCTCGCTGGCACATCTTCCTGCGCGCCCCGCCGGCGCGGTGGGGGCGGTGCGGTATAGTCTCAGTCTGACCTCGGAGGGGAGGCACCCATGCCGGTAGCGGCACCACGGCGCGGAAGCGCGGCAATCCCGGAGGTTGCGGGGAGCATGCCGCCGAGCTCGCGGGAGAACCTGGACCGGGCGGTGGAGGAGCTGCAGGCGCACAAGAATGAGTGGGCCGCGCTTGCGGTGCGGGACCGGTTGGCGCTCCTGGCGCAGCTGCACGGGGGCTTCGCGCGGGTGGCCGCCGGGTGGGTCGCCATCGCGTTGCAGGCCAAAGGCATCACGCCGGGAACGCCGGCCGAGGCGGAGGAGTGGCTTGCAGGGCCGTTCTTGGTCCTGCGAAACCTCCGCCTCCTGCGTCGCTCACTCGAGGAAATCGAGCGTCACGGCCAGCCGAAGATCCGCGGGCGGGTCACCACGCTGGCCAACGGCCAGGTGGCTGCGCGCGTGTTTCCAGCGGATTTCTGCGACCGCATCTTCTTCCGCGGCTTTACCGGCGACATCTGGATGGAACCCGGCGTGACCGCCGAGGAGCTCCCGTCCACGCAAGCCCTGGCGTACCAGGGAACGGCTGCGGATGGAAAGGTGGCGCTGGTCCTGGGCGCCGGCAACGTCTCTTCGATCGCCTCCATGGACGCGTTCTACAAGCTATTCGTGGAAAAGCAGGTGGTCATCCTCAAGATGAGCCCGGTCAACGCCTACCTCGGGCCGCTCATCGAGGAGGGTTTCCGGGCGCTGGTCGTCCGTGGGTTCCTGCACGTGGTGTACGGCGGGGCCAAGGAGGGCGAGCACCTGTGCCGGCACGAGGGTGTGGACGAGATCCACATCACCGGTTCCGACCGCACCCACGACGCCATCGTCTTCGGGGCGGGGGAGGAGGGCGCGCGCCGGAAGGCCGAGCGTCGGCCGTTGCTTTTGAAGCGAATCACAAGCGAGCTTGGCAACGTGAGCCCGGTCATCGTGGTGCCCGGACCCTGGAAAGCGGCCGATTTCGCCTTCCACGCCGCAAATATCACCGGCCAGCTCGTCAACAACGCCGGTTTCAACTGCAACGCCGTGCGCGTGATCGTCCAGCACGCCGGCTGGGACGGGCGCGGGACGCTGCTCGCCGCGATCCGCGCACTGCTCGCCAAGATCCCCACGCGCCACGCCTACTACCCGGGCGCCAACGAGCGCTGCCAGAGCTACCTTGCCACCCACCCGAAGGCCGACCGGATCGGCACGCCGCGCGCGGGCGAACTGCCCTGGGTGCTCGCCGCGGGGCTCGACCCGCGAGTCGCCGACGACATGTGCTTCACGCAGGAGGCTTTCTGCGGCCTCACCGCCGAAACCGCGCTCGAAGGCGCGGACACCGTCGAGTTCCTGGAGCGCGCCGTGGACTTCGCCAACGACACGCTGTGGGGCACGCTCAACGTCGGTCTGATCGTGCACCCGGCCACGCTGCGCGATCCCAGGATCGCGGCCGCGGTCGACCGCGCGATCGAGAGGCTACGCTTCGGCTCGGTGGCGGTGAACCACTGGGCGGCGGCGGGCTACGCGGCGGTCACGACGCCTTGGGGTGGCTACTCCGGGAGCGACATCTACGACGTGAACTCCGGCATCGGCGAGGTGCACAACACGCTGATGTTCTCCCGCGTGCAGAAGAACGTCATTTGGGGCCCGTTCCGGGTGTGGCCGGTGCCGCCGTGGTTCCCGACCTGTCGCACCGCCCACCTGATCGGTCGGCGCCTGACGGAGTTCGAGGCCAGGCCGTCACTCATCAAGATCGTCGGCATCCTGGCCGCCGCCATCCGCGCCTGAGGACGAGCGGCAGAACCCGCCGCACCCGATCCCCCTCTCGCCCCGGATGCGCGCCCGGCGGTCGCGCCCCACATTAGTCCTCTGAAGTCTTCTCCCTCTCCCCCCGGGAGAGGGCCGGGGTGAGGGTCCATTCGGACGCCGTCACGCTGCCGTGCGCCCCACACCTTTTCATCTAAGACGAGGAACTAGGCGCGGCGCGCCGGCATGCGCGCCCGGCGGTCGCGCCCCACATTTGTCCTCCGATGTCTTCTCCCTCTCCCGTCGGGAGAGGGCCGGGGTGAGGGTCCGCGCCGCTGACAAGCGGCCGCTACGAAAACGGGAGGGCCGCCCTGGCCTGCTTGGGCAGGGGGAGCAGGTCGGTCGCGCCTTCCTTGGGCGCGATCGCGCTCATGGCGTGCTCGGCAACGGCCGTGATGGTGAGGCTGGGGTTGACACCCAGGTTGGCCGGCACAGCCGCGCCGTCCACGACCCACACGCCATCGTAGCCGTAGACACGGTTCTCCTCGTCCACGACGCCCACCTCCGGGCCCGAACCCATGCACGCGCCACCGAGGATGTGCGCGGTGATCGGAACGTTGAGTGCCACCTCGTTGATCGCGCTGGAGGGGAAACCACCGATCCTCTCGGCGATGGCGCGCGCCGACTGGTTGGCGACCGGGATGTAGCTCGGGATTCGCGGCTGCCTGGGGGCGCGCCGGCTGCCCAGGCTCTTCGTGAACGGCCAGTACCAGTGCCGGCGGCGCACGAGCTGGATCGAGTTCTCCACCGTCTGCATGACGAGCAGGATCACGCTTCGCTTCGCCCACCCGAACGGGACGAGCGTGCGCAGGAAGTCGAGCGGGTGGCGCAGGCAGGTGGCGATCCACTTGAGCGGCCGAGAGACCCGCGTGCCGCCGTCGGTCTGCAGCGTGCCGAGGAAGCCCATGAAGTCAGAGCCCTCGGGGTAGCGGACGACCTCGAGGTGCGTGTCGGGGGAGGCGTAGCAGCCGCTCGCGATGGCGATGCCCTCGGAGTAGTCCACGTCATCTCTGCGGGCGGTTGCGCCGCAGATCACCTCGCTGTTGGTGCGCACGTAGCTTCCAAGTGCGGGCGAGAGGCCGGGGAGCGTGCCGGCGTCGCGGCAGCGCAGGAGGAGGTTCGTGGTCCCCATGGCGCCCGCGGCGAGCACGACGTTCCACGTCCGCAGGACCTTCCGTCCGCGCCGCACCTTGCGGGTGGAGCGCCTGGTGCGGACGAGGTAGCCCCCGTTCTCCTCGGGCTCGAGGAGGGTCACCTCGGTCTCGGGGAGGATCTCGACCCCCAGCTTCTCGGCGAAGTGGAGGTAGTTCTTGTCGAGGGTGTTCTTGGAGTTGTAGCGGCACCCCACCATGCACCCGCCGCAGTACTTGCAGGTGGCGCGCGCGGGGCCTTCGCCGCCGAAGTACGGGTCGCCGACCTCCTCGCCGGGACGCTCGCCGAAGAGCACGCCCACGTCGGTGTGGTGAAAGGTGTCCTCGCGGCCCAGCGTGGCGGCGAACTCGCGCAGGCACTCGTCCCCGGCCCAGACCCTGGGGGTGCGCGTGACTCCGAGCATTCTCTTGGCGGTCTCGTAGTGGGGCGCCAGCCTTCCCTTCCAGTCGGAGCCCTCCGGCCAGTTGCCGCTGGTGAAGACTTCGTCGGGCGGCACCAGTAGGGTGTTGGCGTAGACGAGGGAGCCGCCGCCCACCCCGGCGCCGGAGAGCACCAGGACGTCCTTGAGCAGCGTGAGGCGCTGGATGCCGTAGCAGAAGAGTGCCGGCATCCAGAGGAAGGAGCGCACGTGCCAGTTGCTCGGTGGGAAGTCCTCGGTGTGGTAGCGCTTGCCGGCCTCGACGACGAGCACCTTGTAGCCCTTTTCGGCGAGGCGAAGGGCGGACACGCTTCCCCCGAACCCGGAGCCGACAACGATGAAGTCGTAGCTGTCGTCGTTGGTGCGTGCGCGTTCAGTCATGCGGTGATCTCCCCCGCGCATCGTCGGGCCGGAGTCTAGCGCACCGGCGGGTCCGGGCCAAGCGTCCTGGTTCCGGGGTGACGCGGACGGGGGCGTACGCTATCTTCCAGTCTGCACCCGGGAGGTGACGATGGGCACACTGCTGATCCGCGGGTTCATCTCGGCGCTGGCGCTGGTGGTGGCCGCCTGGCTGGTGCCGGGCATTCGGGTGGACGGCAACGCGTGGCTTGCCTATGCGGTCATGGCGGTGATCCTGGGGCTGGTGAACGCGGTGATCAGGCCGCTGCTGAAGGTGCTGTCCTGCCCGCTGATCATCCTCACGCTGGGGCTGTTCGTGTTGGTGATCAACGGGGTCACGCTGCTCATCGCCGCCAAGATCGCGGCCTCGATGGGCATCGGGTTCCACGTGGACGGCTTCCTGCCCGCGTTCCTGGGGGCGCTCATCGTCAGCGTGGTCACGGCGCTGCTCTCAGCCTTCGTCCACGAGGATTAGCCGGCTTCAGCGCGGCGTCAGGGTAGAGGAGGCGGGAAGCGCAGCTCGAACGTCCGGGACTGCCCTGCCGGCACCTCGAGCGGTTCGAGCACGACGGCCGAGCCGCCGGCCGGTCTGCCCGTCGCCCGGTAGCGACCCGGAGGAACGGCTGCGAACGCGACCGCCCCGTCGGCTCCCGTTACCCCCTCCAGGGGCCTGGCGTCCTTCTTTTCGAGCGACACCAGCGAGACGGGGACGCCCGCGACCGCCGCCCCCGCGGCGGTGCGTACCACCACGGTGACCGTTTCGCGGGCCGGTGCGGCCGCCAGCAAGACCTTCGGGGCCGCGGCACGTGCGCTCGTGCCCGGCGAACCCTTGTCCTGGGCGACGACGGCTTCCCCCACGGGGACGGCGGCTGCTATCGCGGGCGGGGCGGGCGCAGCGGCGGCGCGTACCGTGCCGGTCTCGGCCGAACCCTCGCGCCCGCCGTTCCGAAGTGCGTCGGCCATCACGGCAACCGCCGTTGGAGCGGGCGCGTACTCACTCGCCCGAACGGTGCCCGGCTGGGTCGCCCGATCGGCGGCGCGTGTGTCGGCCTTCCCGAGGCCGTGTTGTTCCTCGGCCTTCGCCTTGGCCTCACGTTGCGTTCGCGCCGTCGTTGCCTCCGCCACGAGGTTCGAGGAGGCAGGGTGGGCGGCCCCCCGGGCCGTCTTCGCGGCGTCGGTTTCCGCCATGGCCAACTTCTGACCTTCAACGGTGCTGCGCTCGGGAACCGTCACCACGACCTCGGTGATCCTGGTTACACCGCCCAGGGCGATCTCGCGGGACAGGTCGGCGGGGGGTGTCAGGAGGCGTAGGGCCATGAATCCGGCGCCGATGACCACGAGCAGCGAGGCGGCGATCAGCCAGAGCGGGCGGAGGCCGCCGAAGCGAACCGCGTCACCTGCGCCGGTGCGCTCGAACGCCCCGCCGCCGACCTCGATCTGCCCGGGGATCTCGGCCTTGATCTGCCGGGCGAGGCCGGGGGGCGGTTCCGGCGTCCCCCGCTGCGAGAGCGCTCGCGCGATCTGCTTGTCCGAAAGTTTTTTCATGACGCGACCTCCTCGAGTGTAACCGCCAACAGGCGGAAGGCGCGCTTGAGGCGCTTGCGCACCGCCACCTCGCTGATCCCCTCGGCGCGGGCGATCTCCGGCACCGGCGTCTCGCCCCAGAAACGCGCCGCCACCGTGAAGCACAGCTCGTCGGGCAGGCGGAGGACCGCCCTGCGGAGCCGCTCCTGGGTCTGCGCGGCGATCGCCTCGTCATCCTGACGCGGGCCGCCGTCGGGCAACGTGCCGCCGATCTCGTCGTCGAGCGGCACCACCGCGTGCGGGCGCCGGATGTGGTTGAGGAAGGCGTTGGTTGCGATCCGGTAGAGCCAGGTGGAGAACTGCGCCCGCCCGTCGAAGGAGCCGAGCGCCGCCCACGCGCGGCGGTAGGTCTCCTGGGTGAGGTCCGCGGCGAGGTCGGGGTCGTGGGAGAGCTTGCACAGGAGCGCGAAGACCTTGCGATAGGTGCGATCGACAAGGGTTTCCGCGGCCTCCCGGTCGCCGCCTGCGAGGGAGGCCAGCAGCTCGCGCTCTCCGGCCGGTTCCGCCATCCCCGCCTCCGAAAGCCACGCTAGTGCCTGAACCGTAGCCATACCATTTAGACACAGGAGCCCGGAAAAGGAAAACTCGGGGGGAGCACGCAGATGGCTGGGACGGCGGGAACCCCAAGGGAAAGGGAATAGGAGTGAAGACACATGGGGGCACCGGCCAGGAGACCGGTGCCCCCGGGATCTGTTACGAGGGCTGGACGCCGGTCTGGACGTCGTCCACGGTGCCGTCGGGGCGCACGGTGATGGTGAGAACCGTCTCACCGCCGCCCGACCCGTGGCTTTCGAGCCACGGCTTCAGCCCGGAGAGGTGCGAGCCCAGCACGCGCTCGACAGCTTCGCGCGTGAGGCCGCCCTTGACACGGACGGCTACCACGATGGGCGTGCCCTGCACCAGCGTGAGCCGCAACATGATGACCGACCTGCCGGAGGCGGCGGGGAACCGCCACGCCGTGACCGCCTGCTCGAGCGAGCGCCGGCTTTCGGTCGCCTCGGTTCGCGCCTGGTCCTGCGCATTCTCTCGAGGTGCCCTGAGCTTGTCCACCAGGACCTCTTCAGAGATCCGGGCGTCCGCGCGCATGCCGCCGGGGATTCCCCCTGCCACGCCGCCTACCGCGCTGGCCGGAGCGTACGCCATCTTTGTCGCCTGGTTGCCCACGGCCAAGTCGGAGACACCCTGGGGGAGCGGGAGCGGCTGCTTCACGGTTTCCACCCTGCCGCCGGTGTTGCGGACCTGCTGGTCGATGGCCACGAAGGAGGTGGTGGCGGTCAGGAGGTTGTAGGTGAGGCCAAGCCTCGTGATCTCCTTGACCGCGTCACCGTCGCCGCGCACCTTCTGATAGTCGCCCAGCACCGCGATCCGGTGCCGCGCCCACAGGTAGCGCAGGGCGGCGTTGTCCGCGGAGGGACTGGAGCGCGACACGTCGAAGGTTTGCACGTAGGGGCCCTCGCCGCCGGACCCGCGTACGGAGATCTTCCCGTCGGAGCGGCCGCGCCACTTGCCGAACACGATCACCGGGCGCTCGGCGAGCACGTCGGGGAGCGCGGGGGGCTCGATGTCGTAGGCGGCGAACCGGTCGAAGTCCACCTTCACGTCCGTGAGCACCGGGGACTGCACGTAGGAGCGGAACTTCTCCGCCTGGCCGGCCGCGTCCTCCTGTCTGGCTACCACGAACGGCTCGCCCATCCCGGCGCGCGCGATCCCCTCGATGAGGAAGCGGTTGACCGCGGTGCCGATGCCGAATGCGAACACATTGCAGCGGTCGAGGTTGCTGCGGATGAGGTCGAACGACTCCTTCTCCACCGCCACGTAGCCGTCGGTTGCGATCACGACCGTGCGGGAGACACCGTCGGTGCGGGGGAGCGCCAGCGCTCGCCGCAGCGCGGGAAGCAGTTCGGTGCCGCCGCCGCCCTGCTGCTGGTCGATGAGGGTGATGGCCCGCCCGATGTTTTCGGGTGTGGCGGGGAGGGAGCTTTCCGCCATCACCGCGTTGCCTCCAGAGAAAAGCAGCACGTTGAAGGTGTCGGTCGGCCGCAGGTGGCCGATGAGGTCGGCCAGGAGCTTCTTGGAGACCTCGAGGGGGAAGCCGTGCATGGAGCCGGAGACGTCCACCACGAAGATGTACTCGCGGGGAGGGATCTGGTCGAGGCTCACCCGCCGGGGCGGCTGGACCATCAGGAGGAAGAAGTTCTCGTCCTTGCCCTGGAAAAAGAGCAGGCCCGACTGGACCTGCGAGCCGGCGAGGCCGTAGCGGAGCACGAAGTCGCGGTTCCCGCCGTGGCTCTCGGAGCCGCCGAGCTTCACGTGGGCGACCGAGGGGCCGTCGAAGTCCACGTCGGTCTTGTGCGAGGGGCAGGTCACCTTCTCGATCGGCAGGCCCGCGGAGAGCGTGACGTCGATGTCGAAGGTGTAGAGCGGCGCCTGGCCCTGGTGCTGGTAGGGGTTCTCGACCCAGCGCTCGGTGCCCGGCGCGCCGGCGGCCGGCTGGTTGGAGTAGCGGGGGCCGACCACTGTGGGGTAGACGAACTCGTAGACCCCCTCGGTGGGCACGAGCAGCTCGGTGTAGCGCAGCTCCACCTTGATCTCGTCGCCGGGCATGATGTTGGCGACGTTCATCTGGAAGACGTTGGGGCGCTGCTGCTCGAGCAGGCTCGCGGTCCTGCCCTGCTGGCGGGCCTGCTCGTAGGCCTGGCGCGCCTGCGCTCGCTCCTGCACCACCGCCTCGATGGTCCGTTTGCCGATCGTCATCCTCATGCCGTAGACCGCGGCGCGGGTGGAACCGGGGAAGACGTAGATCGCCTCGAGGGCGTGGCGGCCCTCGTTCTTGTAGAGCTGCGTGACGGTGATGTCAGCGATCACGCCGGCGATGCGGACCTCGGCCGAGGTCGCCTTCAGGGGCAACCGGTCCAGGGACGGGTCCTCGCTCTGGACGAGGAAGTAGGGCGAGAGGGTCCTGTCGCAGCGCTCTCCCTCCTGGGCGAGGGCGGGCGCGATCAACAGTGGGCCTGCGCCGAGGAGAGCGGCAGCCGCGAGGGCAAGAAGCGCTCCCACGGTGCGGCGCCCGACGCGGCCGCGTGGACGGGCCGCGTCCGCGGTTGGGGAGATTCGCGAACGCATGAACGATGCGAGCAGAGCAGTGACGAGACGCATGGCCGACTCCTTTCCTGTCTTTGAGGGAGGCCGCATCGCTGCGGCCGCCTTCGGTTGGGTCCTGCGGTTCGTGTTCATGCCCTTTGGACACGGCTGCCGGCCACGGCGTAACCGGAGAACGGGACGGGCTCGCGCCCTCGCTCGCCGGCATGCTCACGAGAAACACCGCGCCCCCGCCGTCGGCGGGGGCGCCTTTTCTCGCCTCCATGTCCTCGTCCCGCCTGCTACTTCTCCCCGGCGGGTGGCGCGAGGATCAGCTCGCGTGACGCAGGGTCGTTCCACGCCACCAGCAGCTCGCGCACCTGCGCGGCCTGGTCGGCCCTGGCCGTGCGGCCCGCAAGCTCGATGCGGCGCACGACGTGCACCTTGCCGTCGGCGCCCTGCGTCGCGGTGACGTCCACGAGTCCCAGCGGGTTGCTCGTGCGCGACGGCACCGGCAGCGCCGCGACGCGCCACCCCTTGGGAAGGGCGAGCGTGACGTCCACGCTCTCGTTGCCGGGACCCGGGAGCGCGATTGGTGCGAGGCGGCCCGCGACCGGGAGCGGCGGCAGCTCCTTGTCCATGCCGCCAGGCACACCCGCCGCGGTGAAGCGCACGAGGCCGAGCTCGTTCTTCTCCGGCAGCTTGCCATCGAAGTCCACCTCGAGCGCGGCCCGCAGCCTGGCCAGGCCGATGATCTGAGGTGTCTTCGCCTTGCCGCCGGGGACCGTCCCGCGGACCAGCTCGTCGGCGAGCTTGCCGGGGTCCCGCACCAGCGCCGCCTGCGGGGTTGCAGCGCCCGCTGCGACCAGGGCGAGTGAGCCGCTCAGGGTGCCGTCGGGCCTGGTCTCGGCGACCACCGTGAGGTCGCGCCGGGTAGAGCCGGGGGTCGGGGCCTCTACGAAGGCGGGGCTCCCCGGGATCAGAAGGGGCGCAGCGATCCAGGCCTCGAGAGGGCCGCCAACGGCGGGATCGGCCGGGTCGTAGAGCCGGATGCTCCCGTCCTCCGCCGTCACCCGCAGGAGGGGACGGTCAAAGCCTGCGAACCCGGGAGCAGCCTTGCGGTTCCGCTCGGGCGGCGCCAGAAGGGCGATCTGGGCAGAAAACCCGGTCGCCGTCAGCACCTTGGCCTCGAGGGTCGCGAGTTCCAGGGGCGTTGCGTAGCTTGCCCGCCAGACCTCGGCGAGCGGCCTGATCTGCCAGTGCACCAGCGAGGCATTGATCCCGGAGACGTTGAGGGAACCTGTCATCGCCGCTAGGGCCGCCAGTAGCCGGGCCTCCCAGGCGGTCTCCTTCGAGATCGCTTGGCGCGCGGCGGTCACCGCGCCCTCGGGTGCCGGGCCGGCCGCCTCGATGCGCTTTGCGAGCTCGCCCGCCGCCTCCTCCCAGCCGCAGGTGCTCGCCCAGAGGAAGGGCAGCGCCTCATCGCGAGGCGGAGCGCCGGGCTCCTCCGGGATTGCGGCGACGTTGGCGCCGCGCCACGTCCACACCGTCCGGTCGCCGTTCTGCGCAACCGTAGGCATCACGGTGGTCTTCGTGACCGACGCGGTCACCTGCGGGCTCTTGCCCTTCGGGACGTCCCACTCGACGAGGCGCTCGCGAACCGGCACCTCAACGGCAAGAGGCTCGCCGACCTCGAGCCAAAGGCTGGCCGCGGCGTTGCGGGTGATGCGGTAGGTTTCCTCGATCACAGCGCCCGGTTCGAGGGCGGTGTGGACGATGATCTTGCGGCGCAGGCCGCTCCACAAGGGGTTGCCCTGGGCGGCAAACGGCTGGTCGTCCACCACGGCGTTGGCTGGCGCCTCCACCACCTTGCCCGAGGGCAGGACCGTGCGGTTGGCCAGCACCTCGAAGGTCTCGATCGCCGGGTCGTAGTCGACCTTGGATTCGCCGTACTTCCGGTTGATGGCGAGGTAGGTGTTGACCTGCAGGCGCGAGCGCCGCTCGTGGACCACCGAGCCGTCGTCGCGCAGGGTGTAGCGGTCGGACAACAGGAGGTACTCGGCGTCCGGACCTGGGACCGCGTTGAAGGCCTTGCGCTCCGCAGGGGCGGCCGCCTTCTGCTGGGCAAGGCCCGGCGCTGCGGACGCGAGGGACAGGAGGAGGACGGGAAGGGAGAGGGCTCTCGTTGAGGCCGGACGGGGGCGCATCACGCTTTCTCCTTTGTTTGTGCGCTGAACGTCACCAGGATCGGGGTTTCTGCGAGCTTCCGGAACGAGTCGAGGGCGGCGCGCAGTGAGGGCCACTCCTCGGGCGTGAAGATGCGCCTCGTGAGGGCCAGGGTCTCTTCGACGGAGAGCTCCGCGCCCGACACATTCCAGACCGCGGTGAAGCGGCCGCTTCCGTCCAGGCTCACGGCCTTTGGCAGGCCCTCGATCCTGGCCCCGGCGGGGACCGTCATCCGCTCGGACAGCGTGAGCAGCTTGGAGCAGCCGATGCGGACCGGGCAGCGGCGCTCGGCGGGCTTGGTGGAGAGGGCGACCTCGTCCGCGTGCGTGGCCTGGCCAATCGGGTCGCGGGCGACGAGGGGGACGAGCACCAACGAGCGGTCCTCGAGCCTGCGCGCATAGCCCGGGATCCGGAAGGAGATCTCCATCGTGAAAGGCTTCGTGAGATCGTCGGGGTCCACGCGGGCGACCTTGAGGACAACGGCGCGCGGGTCAACGGAGGTGAGCACCATCTCGTCCAGCGCCGGCCACTCGGTACGCACGCGGCCGCGGTAGATGCGCCGGAGCCCGGCGTCGGACTGGCCGTCCGCGAAGACCTTGAGGGTGCCTTCCAGGGTGCCGTCGGCCTTGAGCACGGAGCGCACGGTCATCTCGAGGGGGTGGTTCTCGGGAGGCGAGACCGGCGTGGTCAGCAGGTCGGCGCCCTCGGGCAGCCCCATGAGCACCTCCTGTTGCTGCTCGCGGGAGGACCACATCTCGCGCACGCCGGGGATCCAGGTCGGGTCGAGGAGCACCGTGGTCTTGTCCGGCTTGCGCCACACCGTGACGCAGTGGTTGAACTGGTCGGCGGCGATGTTCTCGATGCGCTCACCCGCCATCGTCATGGCGGGGTAAGACTCGTAGCCGGCGGCACGCAGCAGCGCCACCAGGATGCCGGCCTTATCCTTGCAGACGCCGCCGCGGTCCCGCAGGGTCATGGAGGCGGGGTGCAACGTGTAGCCCTCGCCCGTCCCCATGTGTAGCCCGACGTAGCGGATGTTCTCGGCCGCCCAGTGGTTGAGCGCCGCGACCTTGTCCTCGTCCTTGGTGAGGCCCGCGGTGATCTGATCCGCGAGCTGCTTGAGCTCAGGGGTGACCTCGAAGCAGCTCGCCTGCTCCTGGGTGTTGTGGAACCAGACCGCCTTGACCTTCCAGTCGGCCGCGGTCGTCAGGATGAGCTTGGGGGCAACGTCGGAGAGCGCGACCATTCCGGGCTCCCGCTCGAGCGGCTTGAAGCCGCGCATCGTGACTGTGACGATGCGGCGGCCCTCCACGATGCGGTCGGAGACCTCGGCAGCGCCGTTGTAGAACTGGAACTGCAGGTACTTGTCAGGCGGCACTGTCACCCGGTAGCTCTGCTCGACCACCGGCCACGGCGACCAGAACGGAACGATGTCGTAGAACTGCCCCTTCATCGGAGGGACGAAGCGCGATTCGTCCGCGCCCTGCTCGGGGTCGAGCAGGGCGTAGGTGAAGCCCACGCGGCGCGTCACCAGTTCAACCGCGTCGCCGGGCTCGAGGCGCCCGATCGGGACGGTCTTGTGCCTGGAGTTCCAGTAGATGAGGCTCTGCGGATCGGGGGTGTCGAGGACAGCCGCGGGGTTCACCTCGCGCACGCCGCCCTGGGCCGGGAGCACCCGGCAGCGCAGCACCTCCACGTCGGCCGAGAGGGGATCGTACGGAAGCAGCTCGACCGCGAGCTGCCGCGCCCCCGATGCCGTGAGCGCCTTGCGCAGGGTGTGCTGCACCGTGCGCGAGAGCCCGGAGGGCTCGACCTGGACGTCACGCGTGTCGAAGACCACCACGGCCTCGGCGCCCGGAAACCGGTCCGCCCCGCCGGCTTTCTCGCACGCCCGGCGCAGCTGATCCGGAGGGGCGTTCCACTCCTGCGCGCCGGCGGTGGCGGCGAGAGTTAAGGCCGTTAACACAAAGACCGCCGTCGTACGGGGGACCAGTCGTCTCATCGAAACCTCCGGCGCCATGATACTTCGGCTCCGTGGCAGCGGAAAGGCCGGCAGCAACGCCCCGGGGTCTTGCGGATTGGCCGCGGAGCCACGATACTTTCCCTTGCCATCGCTCGCCAGCCTGCGCGACCGCCCCGGCTCCGGCCACGGGTCCGAGGTTTCGCACGCCGCCGCGGTGGCTGTTATCCCCAGGCCGGGTTCGGGGAATAAGGAGGGCTGGGATGAGCGTCACGGCGAATGTTCTGCTGGTCCTGTTGGGAGTGGTTCTGGCGATCGGCGCCGTCCTCGTCGTCAGGCATGTCATCAAGCGCCGGCGCCGCGCTCAGACGGCCTGGGTCGAGCGCTCGGGTTCCGAAAGGCGCAAGCAGGACGTGCCGGTGACGTTCGACCGGCGCGTCGGACCCCGCCGGCGTGAGGACATCGCCAAGAAGTTCCTCAGCACCGTGATCGCCTGACCCCGCCCGGAGACGCATTTCAGTTGCCGCCGGACGGCCCCGCCGACGGCTCGCAGTCCAGCACCTTACCCACCAGGTCCACGTCGAAGCCCACTGGGTGCCCGTACTCGTCGAGGAGCTCGTACGGCGGGAACTCGCGCTCGATGCCGACGACGATCTGGCGGGGGGCCGGCGTCGGTTCGAGCGCGGCGGGCGCTGCAGCCGGCAGGCATAAGAACACGAAGGGGACAAGCCCCCACCTGAGAAAACCCATGAACATCCCTCCTTCTAATGCAGCACACAGTGGAAGATATTGCACGGAATTGATTTACCCGTTGACTCGCACCGTCGCAGGCGGTAGCCGAAGGCAGCCGCCCGGGCTGGCGTCCGGGGGCCCCGCGCCTCGTGGACGTGGTCCTGGAAGGCCGGTCTCAGATCGGGCTATGATGCGGATGCACAGAAGGGTGGCGTGGGGCAAGAACTGCTCGTCCTCGGTCCTGAGACACCGGCCCTGCGCCAGGTCGTGCCGGTCCTGCGGAGGGTGGAGTTTCACGTCCACCGGCTGGCGCGCGCGGACCAGGCCCAGGAGCTTCTCCAGGGCACGCGCTTTGACCTCATCGTTGTCCGCTACCCGGTCGAGGGCCTGTCGCTCGATGATCTGATCGCGACGATCCGCGGCGCGGACTCGCCGTGCCTGGACTCGGGCCTCCTGGTGGTGACCCCTCCGGAGACCCTCGAAGAGGTGGCCCACTACCTCAAGCGTGGCGTCAACCGGATCGTGGGCGTGGACGTTTCGTGCGACCGCCTGCTGGACGCCATCGCCGACCTGGTGGGTGTGCCGCCCCGCCGCAGCCTGCGAACGGTCGTCCAGTTCGAGCTCTGGGTGGCGGAGGGGGCCCAACGCCTGCTCACCGTCACCGAGAACCTCTCCTCCACCGGGATGCTCGTGCGGGGCGGCCAGGAGTTCCCGGTGGGGACGTGCCTGCAGTTCAAGATCATGCTGCCCGGGCAGGTGCCGCCCATCGCCGGTCTGGTCCAGATCGCCCGCCACACCGATCGGGCGCGCGAGCACATGGACGGCTTCGGCGGCAAGATCCTCTCCTTTGCGGAGGACGGGCAGCAGCGCCTCCGGGCCCTGCTCGAAGAGGCGCCGAACCCCTCCTGAGGTAACCTTGGCGGGCGGCGTCGCCTCGCGACGTGCCGCCGGAAGGACCACTTCATGAACGGGCAACCCGAGATGGGCGGCTACCCGCCGCCGGGGCGCCGGATCTACAGCAACCGCACGCTGAATCTGCGCGCGGTCCGCGCCATCGGCTACGACATGGACTACACGCTCGTCCACTACCGCGTGGAGCCGTGGGAGCGGCGCGCCTACGAGCACCTGAGGGGCAAACTGGCGGACATCGGCCTGCCCGCCGCGGACCTGGAGTTCGACCCGGACCTCGTGACCCGGGGTCTGATCATCGACGCCGAACTCGGGAACCTCGTCAAGGCGAACCGCTTCGGGTACGTGACGCGGGCCTGCCACGGGACGCAGCTGATCGAGTTCGAGCGCCAGCGCGAGATCTACGGCCGCACCCTCGTCGATCTCTCCGAGGAGCGCTTCGTTTTCCTCAACACGCTGTTTTCGCTCTCCGAGGCGTGCATGTACGCCCAGCTCGTGGACCGCCTGGACGAGAGCGACATGCAGGGTGCCCTCGGCTATGCGGGTCTCTACAAACAGGTGCGCAGGGGCATCGACGAGGCCCACCTGGAGGGCGAGCTCAAGGCGGACATCTCGGCCAACCCCGAGCGCTACGTGGAGCGCGATCCGGAGCTGGCCCTCGCGCTGCTCGACCAGCGGGAAGCCGGGAAGAAGCTGCTGCTGATCACCAACTCCGACTGGGCCTACACCAACCGCATGTTGGCCCACGCCCTCGACCCCTTCCTGCCGAAGGGCACACACTGGCGAAACCTTTTCGAGCTGGTGATCCTCTCCGCCCGCAAGCCCGACTTTTTCACGCAGCGCATGCCGCTCTTCGAGGTCGCCACCGAGGACGGGCTACTGCGGCCGTGCCCTGCCGGGCTCCGCAAGCCGGGCGTCTACGTGGGCGGCGACGCAGCCGAGGTCGAGGCGTACCTGGGCGTGGCCGGCGAGGAGATCCTCTACGTCGGCGACCACATCTTCGTGGACGTGCACGTGTCGAAGGCCGTCATGCGCTGGCGCACCGCCCTCGTCCTGCGCGAGCTGGAGAACGAGCTTGCGGCTCTCGAGGGTTTCCGGCCTCAGCAGAGCGAGCTTGCTCTCATGATGGAGGAGAAGGTGCGCCTCGAGTTCGCCTTCTCGCAGGCGCGCCTGCAGCTGCAGCGCCGGCAGGCGAGGTACGGCCCGCAGCCGACGGTGTCCTCGCAGCAGCTGCGGGATACCATGGCCGAGCTGCGCGCACGCCTGGTCGCTCTTGACGAGCGCATTGCGCCGATCGCCAAGCGGAGCGGCGAGATTCTGAACAGGCGCTGGGGCTTGCTCCTGCGCGCGGGCAACGACAAAAGCCACCTGGCGCGGCAGGTCGAGCGCTACGCGGACATCTACACCTCGCGTGTATCAAACTTCCTGTTCGAAACGCCGTTCGTGTACCTGCGCGCGCCGCGGGGCAGCCTTCCCCACGACGACGCCCAGGTCCTGGGCTGAGGCGGTGGAAGGACAGCGGGCCCGCGCGCGTTTGGGTGGACTGGCAAAGCGGGGGACCGCCGTCCCCCGCGCGGCCGCACAAGGGAGGCTCACCGATGAGGTACAACCGGCTGGGCAACACGGGCGTGAAGGTCTCCGAGCTCTGTCTTGGGACGATGACGTTCGGCTCGAGGTTTTTCAACATCGGGACCGTGGACCAGAAGCTGGCCGACACGATGGTCGCCAGGGCCCTGGAGGCCGGGGTCAACTTCTTCGACACCGCCGACGTGTACTCCTATGGGCAGTCCGAGGAGCTGCTCGGGCGCGCCCTCAAGGAAGCCGGCGTCGACCGCGACGCGGTTGTGATCGCCACCAAGGTGCGCGGCGCCATGAGCGAAGCGGCACTCAAGGGCACCGGTGACCTCAACAACGTCGGCCTCTCCCGCAAGCACGTGATGGCCGCCTGCGAGGCGAGCCTGCGCCGCCTCGCCACCGATCACATCGACCTCTACCAGGTGCACGGCTGGGACGTGGCCACCCCGATGGATGAGACGCTGCGGGCGCTCGACGACCTCGTTCGCCAGGGGAAGGTCCGCTACCTCGGGTGCTCCAACTGGACGGCGCGCCACCTCGCCAAGGCCCTCGCGGTGGCCGCCGCCCGCGGGTGGGAGCGATTCGTCTCGCTGCAGGCGTACTACGCTCTGGCCGGCCGGGACCTGGAGCACGAGCTGTTGCCGCTCTGCCGCGAGGAGGGGCTCGGCGTGCTGCCGTGGTCGCCGCTGGCGGGCGGGTTCCTCACCGGCAAGTTCCGGCGGGACGGGGCAAAGCCCGCCGACGCCCGGCGGTCGGGGTTCGACTTCCCGCCGGTGGACGAGCGGGTTTTCGACGCGGTGGACGCGCTGGGGGCCGTCGCGAAGGCCCGCGGAGCGACGATCGCGCAGGTCGCCCTGGCGTGGCTGCTGGCGCAGTCGGCGGTGACCTCGGTGATCATCGGCGCGAAGACGATGGCGCAGCTGGAGGACAACCTGGGAGCCGCAGCCTTGCGGCTCAGTGCGGACGAGGTGGAATCTCTCTCCGCCACGACCGCCCAGCGCCAGCTCTACCCGCAGTGGATGGTCGAGCGCCAGAACACCGGGCGCTAGCGAGACGAGCGAGGGAAAGCCATGAGCGTGCTGTTCTCCCCCCTGAAGTTGCGCGAGGTGACGTTCCGCAACCGCGTGTTCGTGTCGCCCATGTGCCAGTACTCCAGCCGCGACGGGCTGCCGACCGACTGGCACCTGGTGCACCTGGGCAGCCGCGCGGTGGGCGGGGCCGGCCTCGTGATGGTGGAGGCCACGGCGGTCTCACCGGAGGGGCGCATCTCGCCCGACGACTCCGGCATCTGGTCGGACGGCCACGCGCAGGCGTTCCGTCGCATCACCTCCTTCATCAGAGAGCAAGGCTCCGTGCCGGGCGTGCAGCTTGCCCATGCGGGACGCAAAGCCTCCACGAGTTCGCCGTGGCGCGGGGAGGGCGCGGTCACCCCGGAGCACGGCGGGTGGCAGCCGCTCGCGCCGGGCCCGATCCGGTTCGCTGACGGCTACCCGAGGCCGCGCGGGATGACCCCCGCCGACCTTGAGGCGGTGCGCGGGCAGTTCGCGGCCGCCGCCCGGCGCGCTGCCGAGGCCGGGTTCGAGGTGGTCGAGATCCACATGGCCCACGGGTACCTGCTCCACGAGTTCCTCTCGCCGCTCGCCAACCCCCGCACGGACGAGTACGGAGGCCCGCTCGAGAACCGCATGCGCTTCCCGCTGGAGGTCGTTCGCGCGGTGCGCGGTGCGTGGCCCGACCGGCTGCCCCTGTTCGTCCGCATCTCCGCCACCGACTGGGCCGAGGGCGGGTGGGACCTCGCGGGCTCGCTCGAGCTGGCGCGCCGGCTCAAGGGCATCGGCGTCGACCTCGTGGACTGCTCGAGCGGAGGGCTCGTCCCGAAGGCCCCCGTCCCGGTCGGGCCCGGCTACCAGACGCCGTTCGCCGCCGCCGTCAGGCGCGAGATCGGGATCGCCACCGGCGCGGTGGGCATGATCACGGAGCCGGCCCAGGCGGAACAGATCGTGGCGACGGGACAGGCCGACGCGGTGCTGCTGGCGCGCGAGATGCTTCGTGACCCCTACTGGCCGCTGCGGGCCGCCCGCGCCCTCGGAGCCGAGGGCCCCTGGCCGGTCCAGTACCTGCGGGCACGTCCTTCCTAGGCAGCAGCGGGACGAGGTGAGGTGCGCAGGGATGGCTCCCACATTCAAGCGGCAGCGGACAGGCTCGGTGGTCTGCCCATCGTGCGGCAAGCTGGTCGGCGTCAATGATGAGACGTGTCTCAACTGTGGCCGCCGCAACCCCGGCCTGTGGGGGTTCTCCCAGGCGTTCCGGAGGCTGGGCCAGGACTTCGGCTTCACGCCCGCGGTGATCGGCGGGTGCGTTGCGCTCTACGCCGTGTCACTGCTCCTGGATCCGCGGGGGATCGGGATGGGAGGCCTCGGCTCGCTGCTCGCACCCACCCCGGGGAGCCTGTTCCTCCTGGGGGCCAGCGGGGCGCTGCCGGTGTTCGAGCTGGGCCGCTGGTGGACGGTGCTCTCGGCCGCCTGGCTCCACGGGGGGCTGCTCCACATCCTCTTCAATATGCTGTGGGTGCGCCAGCTTGCGCCGGAGACCGCCGAGGCGTACGGGCCTGCGCGCATGGTCATCATCTACACCCTGGCCGGGGCGACGGGCTTCGCGGCTAGCTCTCTGGTCGGGCACTACCTGGTCTTCCTCCCGCGGTTCCTTGGCGGCGCCGCATTCACCGTGGGCGCATCGGCCCCGATCTTCGGCCTGCTGGGCGCGATGGTGCACTACGGGCGGCGTCGCGGCTCGAGCGCCGTGGGCCGACAGGCGCTCGGCTACGCCGCGATCCTCGGCCTCTTCGGGTTCCTGATGCCGGGAATCGACAACTGGGCGCACGCGGGCGGTTTCCTGGGCGGATACCTGGTCTCCCGGTGGCTGGACCCGTGGCTGCCCGAGCGGGTGGACCACGTGATCGTCGCGTTTGGCTGCCTGGCGGCCACCGTGGCGGCGGTGCTCGCCTCCGTTCTCACCGGTCTTCCGGCTCTCTCGCAGCGTTGAAAGAACGCGCAGGGTGCTCTAACATCGAGAGTTTGGAGCCGTCCTGTGAACGTCCGAACGCCCTCCGCCGTTGTGATCCTGGCCCTCGCGGCCGGGGCCCTCGCCGTGTCCGGCTGCTCGCCGAAAACCTTTGCGGTCAACGTGGTGGGTAACGCGCTCGCGAGCGGCGCGTCGAGCTGGGGGCGGGACGACGACCCGGATCTCGTGAGGGACGCGACGCCGTTTGCCCTCAAGACCATCGAGAGCCTGATCCATAAGTCCCCGAGGCATAAGGGGTTGCTGCTCGCCGCCGCGGGCGGCTTCACCCAGTACTCGTACGCGTTCGTGGAGTCGGATGCGGACTACGTGGAGGCGCGCGACCTCTCCACGGCCACGGCCCTGAGGGCTCGCGCCCGCAAGCTGTACCGGAGGGCGCGGGAGTACGGCATGCGCGGCCTGGAGGTGGGCTACCCTGGGTTCGGGGCGGCGCTGCGTTCAGACCCCGCAAAGGCGGTCGCCTCGGTGGGGTCGAAGGCCGACGTGCCGCTGCTCTACTGGACCGCGGCATCGTGGGCCCTGGAGATCTCGCTCTCCAAGGAGAACGCCGAGCTGACTGCGGACCTGCCGACCACCGCCATGATGGTCCAGCGCGCGGTGGAACTCGACGAGGGCTTCGGCGGCGGTGCGCTCTACGACTTCCTGATCGCGTATGACGGGGGGCGGCCGGCATCGGCGGGCGGCTCGGTGGAGCGGGCGCGGGCGGACTTCGAGAAGGCGCTGGCGTTCGCGCACGGCACGCGCGTGGCGCCGTTCGTGGGTTTCGCGGAGACGGTATGCGTCGCGACCCAGAACCGAACCGAGTTCACAAGGCTGCTGAAGGAGGCTCTTGCCGTGGATCCCAACCGGGCACCGGATCAGCGCGTGGCCAACCTGATCGCCCAGAGGCGGGCGCGCTGGCTGCTCGGGCGCGCCGACGAGTTGTTCATCGAGTGAGAAGGGGAGAGACGACGTGAAGGTCGGTTCAGGACGCCGCACCGTGGTGAGAGTGTTGATCGCTTCGGTCTGCTTTTGGCTCGGCCCCGCCGGCGCCGCCCAGGCGCAGAACGTCGTCATCAAAATGGCGACCCTGGTCCCGCAGGGCTCGAGCTGGTACACCATCCTGCAGGAGTTGGGGCAGCAGTGGCAGAGCGCCTCGGGCGGCCGCGTCATCCTGCGCCTCTACCCCGGCGGGGTTGCCGGGGACGACAGCGACGTCGTGCGCAAGATGCGCCTGGGCACCCTGGACGCCGGGGTACTCACGTCCGCGGGCCTCGCGGACGTCGACCGCTCGATCTTCGCCCTCGAGCTGCCGATGGGCTACTCGTCCTACGAGGAGATCGACACCGTCCTGGAAAAGATGAGCCCGCAGCTCGAGAAGATCTACGCCGACAAGGGCTTCATCATCCTGGCCTGGGCGGATGCCGGCTGGGTGCACTTCTTCACCAAGGTGCCTGTGCGCACGCCCGACGACCTCAAGTCGCTCAAGCTCTTCTCCTGGGCCGGCGACGATTTCGCGGTGGACCTCTGGAAGTCCTCCGGGTTCCGCCCGGTGCCCCTGCCCGCCACCGAGATCTCGACGGCGCTGCAGACCGGCCTCGTGTCCGCGCTGCCGACCACCGCGCAGGCCGCGGTGCTGCTGCAGTGGTACACCCACGCCAAGTACATGACCGACGTCAAGTGGGCGTTGCTCCTGGGCGGCATCGTGGTCTCGAAGGCCGCCTGGGAAAAGGTCCCTGCCGACCTCCGGCCCGCGCTCCTGGCGGCGGCACAGGAGGCGGGCGCGAAGGCGCGGAGCCAGACGCGAGGGACGGCCGTAAACGATGTCGAGGCAATGGAGAAGCGTGGGCTCACGGTGGTCCACCTCGACGCGGCGGCCGAGGAGGCCTGGCGGCGCGCCGCCGAGGCGGCCTACCCGACCCTGCGCGGGAAGTTCGTTCCTGCGGGGGTCTTTGACGAGGCGCTCCGGCTGCGCGACGAGTTCCGCAAGGCTGCTGCCGGGAAGGTCTCGCGTTGAACCTCAAGGACGGCGGGGTGAAGCTCGAGAAAGTCGCCCTCGTTGTGGCCTTCATGCTGGCCATCGCCATCCCGCTCACGGACGCCCTCGGGCGCCCGCTCGGCGGCCTGCACGTCCCCGCATCCGCCTCGATCCTCCAGCAGCTGACGCTCTGGCTCGCCTTCCTGGGTGGCCTGCTCGCGGTGCGCGAGGGGAAGCACCTGACCCTGTCAACCGTCGAGCTTTTTCCGGAGGGGAGTCGGCGGCGTCGGGTCCTGCGGGTCTTCGCATACGCGGTGGCCGCCGCCGTGACCGCGGTCCTTGCATATGGCAGCGCCAGCGTGGTCATGGCGGACCGGCAGAAGGGGAGCGTCCTTCCGTTCGGCCTGCCCGTCTGGGTGAGCGAGTGCGTGATGCCCCTGGCCCTCGCGCTCATGGCGCTACGCTTCGCGCTGAAGGCTTCCCCGCGGCTTCGCGGGCGGACGATCGCCCTGACGGCCGTGGCTGCGGTGTTCGCGCTCGGGTTCCTGCCACGGCCACACGGCGTGGTCTTCTGGCTCCTCATGGCGTTGATCGTGTTGGCGGTCCTGTTGGGCGCCCCGGTGTTCGTTGGCATGGCCGGGGGAGCGATGCTGCTCTTCTTCGCCGATGGGATCCCGGTGTCCGCCGCACCGGCGGAGATCTACCGGCTGATCGGCTCGCCGACGCTGCCCGCGATCCCGCTGCTCACCGCCTGCGGGTACGTCCTGGCCGAATCGAGAGCCGCGCACCGGCTGGTGCGGTTCTTCCGCGCGCTCTCCGGCTGGATGACGGGAGGGACCGCGGTTCTGGTCGCAGGCGTGTGCGCGCTGTTCACGACGTTCACCGGGGGCTCCGGTATCACGATCATCGCCCTCGGGGGCCTCGTCTACCCGATCCTGCGGGAGGACGGCTACCCGGAGGGCTTCTCGCTCGGGCTCGTCACCGCGGCGGGGAGCCTGGGGCTGCTTTTCCCGCCGAGCCTTCCCGTGATCCTCTACAGCGTGGTCGCCAACGTGCCGGCGGACCAACTCTACCTGGCGGGCCTCCTGCCGGGCCTGCTCCTGGTCGTGCTCGTGGCCGGCTACGGGATACTTACGGGCCACCGGGTCAAGACCGCGACGACAGCGTTCTCCTGGCGAGAGATGGGTGCGGCGACCTGGGAAGCTAAGTGGGAACTCCTCCTCCCGCTGGTGGTGATCGGGCTGTTCGCCAGCGGTCTGGCTTCGCTGGTGGAGGCCTCGGCGGCTGCTGCTGCGTACGCCGTGGTGGTGGAGTGCTTCGTCACGAGGGACATCCACGTCGTGCGCGGGCTGCCGCGGGTGCTGCTGAAGGCGGGCGCGCTGGTGGGCGGGGTGCTCATCCTGCTGGCGAGCGCCATGGGGCTGACCTCCTACCTGGTGGACGCCCAGATCCCGGACCAGCTTCTGGGCCTCGTGAAGGACCACGTTCACTCGCAGGTGGCCTTCCTGCTGGTGCTCAACGTGTTCCTACTGGTCCTCGGGAGCGTGCTCGAGATCTACTCGGCAATCGTGGTCCTCGCTCCGCTGGTCGTGCCGTTGGGCGTCGCGTTCGGTGTGCACCCGGTGCACCTGGGCGTCATCTTCCTGGCCAATTTGGAGCTCGGGTTCCTGCTCCCCCCGGTAGGCCTCAACCTGTTCCTCTCGGCCTCGCGCTTCGGCACGCCCATCACGCGCCTCTACCGTCACGTGGTGCCGTTCCTGATCATCCTCGGCGCCGGCGTGCTGCTGGTCACCTACCTGCCGTTCATGTCCCTCGGTTTCCTCAAGCTGTTCGGGAAATAGGGGAGCAGCCCCACCAGGGAGCGATGAAATTGAACGCCGTGGTAGCTTTGGGGGCTATGTCGGCTCTGCGACATTCGACGGGAGAGGTGGGGGGACGATGACGGGCGGCGTGGATCGAGGCGACGAAATCAACCGTCCGCTCCACCTGTCAGGCTGGCTGGCGCTCCCCTTTGCCGTTTTGGCGGTCGTCTCCGCTCTCTACGCCGCGACGGCCATGGTGCAGGCCCCGGACACGTGGATCGGGCTCGCCGGCGGCCGCCAGATCGCCGCACACGGGGTGAACGACACGGATCCGTTCAGCTTCAACTCCCGCCCGTCCGCCGCCGCCGCGCTCGACTCGGCGATCGAGAGGATGGACCGGGCACGCGAGCGCGTCTGGGGCCGGGCCTTTCGGTAGGCAGGCACGGTGGCGGGGCTTCTCGGGGCGACGCGGCAATGAAGGCAAGCTCGAACGCATCCGTCGTCGCGACCGCGGTGCTCGCATCGCTGCTGTGGGCGGCGCTGGTCGTCACGGTCGCCGAGGTGAAGTTCGGCGGCGACCCGCGCGGCCTGCTGTTTCTCGGGCGGGAGTTCCACCATCCCGCGGTGATGGACGGGATTCCACGCTGCGGGCGGTACGGCTACGATGGACAGTTCTACGCCGCCCTTGCGACCGATCCGTTCCTCCGCTCGCCAGAAACCGTCAAGGCGCTCGACGCCCCCGGGTACCGGGCGTCCCGGATCTTCCTGCCGATGCTGGCGTGGTGCGCCGGCGCCGGCAGCGCCCGGGCAGCACTCGTGGCCTACCAGGCACTCTGCTGGACCTTCGGGGTGCTGGCGGTCGTTCTGGCTTCCGCCTGGGCGCGGCGCGAGGGAGGGCCGGCGTGGTGGGGGGTGCTGCTGGTCGCCAACGCGGGCCTGGTCACGGCGATGCTGCGCAGTACGCACGACGGGGCGGCTGTTTCCCTTGTCCTTGCGACGCTCTGGCTCGCCGGGCAAAGGTGGGATGGCCGGGCACTGGGCAGCGCGTCTGCAGCGGCGCTGTGCCGGGAGACGGGCTATGTCGCGCCGCTCGCGGTTGCCCTGCGCCAGGTCGTCGAGCGGAACTACCGCCGGGCGATCTGGTATGCGCTCGTTCCCATCGTCCCGCAGCTTGCCTGGCAGGGATACCTCCAGGCGACCCTGCATCCGGCGTTTCGCTTCCCGACATCGGTGTCGGTCCCGGCGGTCGCGCTGGTGGGCAGGCTCGCCGCCATCGGCGCCGAGAAACCTGTGCTCCTCTCGCAGGAGTTCTGGGGAACGCTGGGCGTCTTGCTGACGCTTCTCGCAGGTGTCGCCGTGGCTTTTGGCAAGGACCGGCTCCAACCGCAGCGGCTCGCGTTCATCGCGTTTGCGACCCTGGCCGTGTTTCTGAGCTCCAATGCCTATGCGGACGTGTACGGCTTCTCCCGCCACCTGATGGCCGCGCCCTTCCTCGCGGTAGTCCTGGCAGCGGGCGAGGAGAACCGGTGGGTGCGGGCCCTCCTGCTCTCCGCTCCGGCAGCGTTCTCGATCGCAGGTTTCCTGATGATCGCAGGGGAGCTTGAGCCGCTTATCGGCCCGCTGTAAACGGTCTCCGGACCTCGGGTGGGCTTAGGTGGTGCGCAGGATGACGATCTCGTCCTTGGCGTGGCGATGGCGCGGGCCCGGTGCCTCGAGCGGGTGCCCGACGGGCACGAGGGCGACCGGCCGCCACGCCGCCGGAATCCCGAGCGCCGCCGCGGCTGCCGCCTCGTCGAACGCTCCCACCCAGCAGCTCCCGAGCCCAAGCTCGGTCGCAGCGAGCAAGATGTTCTGGGTGGCGGCGGCGGTGTCCTGCAGGCAGTAGAGCGACGTGCCCCGCTCGCCGTAGCGGGGGGCCGACTCGGCCGGGACCGCGCACACGGCGATGACGACCGGGGCCTCAGCCACGAAATCCTGACCTGCGGCGCGTGCAAGCCGCCGCCTCAGCTCCGCCGAGCCGGCCACGACGAAGCGCCAGGGCTGCAGGTTCCCGGCCGACGGGGCCCAGACGGCGGCATCGAGGATGTGCTCGAGCTGCGCCTGGGTCAGGGGGGTGTCCGCGAACCGGCGGCAGGAGCACCGGCGCCTGAAGAGCGAGCTCTCGGCCATGGCCAACCTCCGCGGACCCAGCGTGCGCCCGTCCGGCGGCCCCGGTCAAGGACGCCCCGCACTCCGGGCGTCGGGCAGGCTGGTATGCTGTGCGCACGCCGAGCGTGCGCAGTCAGGTGGGACCTCGGAGGAGGGGGGACGTTGATGTTCGACTTCGCTGGTCGCGTGGCGCTCGTAGCCGGTGCCGGCGGCAACCTCGGCCGCGCCGTGGCCGATGCGTTCCGGACGGCCGGTGCGAAGACCGTGCTGGTGGAGCGTGAGGCCCACAGGCTGCAGCAGGTTTTCCCGGACATGCAACGCTCCGCGGATCACGTGCTCGCCGGTGGGGTCGACCTCATGGCCCCCGGAGGGCTCGACGGGGTCGTTGCCCAGGCGGTCGAGCGGTTCGGCCGCATCGACATCCTGGTCAACGCCATCGGGGGTTTTCGGGCCGGCCGGCCGGTACACGAGACCCCGATGGAGACGTGGGACCTGATGCTGGACCTCAACATGCGGACCACCCTCGTAGCTGCCCGGGCGGTGGTCCCCGCCATGCTGGCGCAGCGCTACGGCAAGATCGTCACGGTCGCCGCGCGCGCCGCGCTTGCCGGTGCGGCGAAAATGGCGGCCTACTCGGCCTCGAAGGCGGCGGTCGTGAGGCTCACCGAGAGCCTCGCCGCCGAGCTCAAGGGCGATGGGATCAACGTCAACTGCGTGCTGCCCGGGACGATGGACACGCCGCAGAACCGCCAGGACCGTCCCGACGCCGACTTCGGCTCATGGGTGTCGCTGGAGGCGGTGGCGGACGTGATCCTCTTCCTGGCCTCCGACGCCGCGCGAGCGGTGCACGGGGCTGCAGTCCCGGTGTACGGGTTGAGCTGAACGGTGCACGCGGTCGGCACGGTGTACCGTGCGGGTAACGTCACGATCGGGAGAGGCATATTTCCCGGGGGAGGGGACCATGAAGAT
Organism: Thermoanaerobaculaceae bacterium; assembly: GCA_041494245.1. Classification (GTDB taxonomy): domain Bacteria; phylum Acidobacteriota; class Thermoanaerobaculia; order Thermoanaerobaculales; family Thermoanaerobaculaceae; genus RBG-13-68-16. Next base: position 1,146 of record JBGQAK010000024.1, on the reverse strand, counting down.
GAACGTCGGCGGCTGCGACAAGGGCATCAGGATCATCGCGGGCATCGTGATCATCGCTCTGGGGATCTACCTGAAGAGCTGGTGGGGGCTGGTCGGCGTGCTGGTCCTCGGCACGGGCCTGCTGAACTTCTGCGTGCTCTACGTGCCGCTCGGCATCTCCACCCGCAAGCCGACACCGCAGTAGCCACCCGTCGCCGGGCGCTCCTGGCCGCGCGGCGGGGATGAAGTATCATCCGCGGATGCCGGAGTCGCCGGCACCCGGCGCCCTGGCGTGAAAGGAGCGTTCCGAATGGGTAGACGAGTGGGTCGTGCAGGTACCGGCTTGGTTGGGATCCTCGCCGCCGTGGTGATTCTGGTGTTGCCCTCGGCAGGGCGTTGCGCTGAACAGGCCAAGACGCCGAAGCCGGAGGAGAAGGTGATCACGACGGAGTCTGGACTGAAGTACGTGGACATCGTGGTGGGGCAGGGTGCCGAGGCCGTGAAGGGCAAGACCGCCGTGGTCAACTACACCGGGTGGCTCGAGAACGGTACCAAGTTCGACTCGAGCGTCGGCAAGGCGCCCTTCACGTTCCCCGTCGGCGGCGGGCGCGTCATCAAGGGGTGGGACGAGGGCGTCGCGGGGATGAAGGTGGGCGGCAAGCGCAAGCTGATCATTCCGGGTAAGCTGGCCTACGGCGAGCGCGGTTACCCCGGTATCATCCCGCCCAACGCGACGCTGATCTTCGAGGTGGAGTTGTTGGGTCTGCAGTAAGGCTGGAACACCAGCTGACGTCCAGGGCGGCTCTTCTCAACCCACTGCGTGGCTTCTTGTTGCCGGTCCCACGGGTGGCTGCGTGCGGCCTTGCGTCTCCCCAGCCGCTGCGGCCGTCTATCCCTTGCGGGGGTCCCGTCCCACCAGAGGCGGGACTCTTGCCCCCGCGCCCCCCGCTCGCCGGGAGTGAATCCCGGCTCGCTCGCGTCCGCCCGCGACCGGAGGGCGCGATCCGCGGCGGGGCCCCTCAGCGTTCGCGTGATGCTGCGCCGCCGTTTCCCCAACGCGGCTCGCGCGTCCGGTGCCCGCGGGCTCCGGAGAGATTGGCCGCCCGCGGCACCGGCGATTGAAGCCTTCCACCTTTAGGCTAGAGGCATCAAAGCTGAAGCGGAAAT
>JBGQAK010000043.1:0-2385 GCA_041494245.1 Thermoanaerobaculaceae bacterium | reverse complement strand
GGCGCGTACGATCGGGCGTACCTGTCGCACCTAGGGTTGCTGAGCGTGAAGGGCTGTGAAGATGCGGCGCACCTCTTTCTCTGGGCGGACAGCGAACAGCGGACAATTGAGACCGGTCGTGCTCTGGCATCCGGCATGTTTCCGGATTGCGGAGTCCAGGTCCGATCGCTGCCGGAAGGGACCGACGATCCGCTCTTCAGCCCCAATCTAGTCGGTATCGGACATCCGGACCGTGCCTTGGCGGTCGCATCGGTACTGGGCCGGATCGGCACCAACCCGGGACCACTCCTGGAGGCGTATCGGCCCGCCTTTGAAACGATGCAGCAGGTGCTCCTCGGCTGCACGCCGGGCGCCAAGTGTCCGCCGGAGGGCACCTCTGTCAAACAGCCTCTCATGGAACCGGCCATGTCGGTCACGCAGGGCAAAGGCGACCACCTTGTTGATTTCGCCGGACCCCTCAGCACCGCGTCCACGCTCGCGGAGGACTTCCTCCTCGAGTACACGAACGGCATGGAAGACAAGGCCCTCGGCTGGGGCCGGCTCAACGAGTCCAACCTGCGGCAGATGATGAGCCTCCATGCGGCATACTCCGACCTCACTCGGCAAACGTCGTACCTCGCACGCGCGAATGGTTCCAACGTTGTGAGCCACATCCTCAAGTCAATGGAGCAAGCCGTCGCTGGCAAAACGGTGCCGGGAGCCCTTGGCAAACCAGGCGACAAAGTGGTGGTGATCGTCGGGCATGACACCCAACTTTCCAACGTTGCGGGGATATTGGGCCTCTCCTGGCTGATCGAGGGCTACCAGCGCGACGACACGCCGCCCGGGGGTGCGTTGGTCTTCGAGCTGTGGCGTCACCCCGTCACAGGAGAGTACACGGTCCGCACGTACTACACGGCGCAGACCCTCGCACAGATGCGAAAGGCGCTCCCGCTGACACTGACCTCGCCGCCCGCCAGGGCAACTGTTTTCGTGCCAGGTTGCAGTACCGCAGACGAAGGGTTCGCGTGCGGCTGGAAGGAATTTCGGCGCACGCTCGAAACCGCCATCGATCCCGCATTTGTGAGGCCTTGAGGAGATGGGAGCCCCGTTTTTGAGCTCCAGTGACCGAGCCGGCCTTCAGTTGGAGGAATTGCCGTCGTACCACTCACCAAGAGGCGTGGTGGAGCCGGTTCAGGTCAGTCGGCGACGTTGTCGAGCCAAGGTAAAGAAGAAGTCACCGAGGAGATGCGTCGGTCAGCAGAGAACGTCAGATCCAAGAAAGTGGAGGATGCAATGACACACAATCGTAGTCTCGCTGTCGCACTGCTTTCGCTCTGCACTGCGCTCGTCGTGGCAGCACAGCCTGCGCCGGGGGGGTATCGCCTGACCCGTACGATCCCTATCGGGGGTGAAGGAAAATGGGACTACCTGACCTTCGACGCATCGGCGCACCGCCTCTTCGTCAGCCACGCGACCCGCGTCGAGGTGGTCGATACGGAAAAGAACGCGGTCGTGGGTGCGATCCCCGACACACCCGGGGTTCACGGCATCGCCCTTGCACCGGAGTTCGGTCGCGGCTTCACCAGCAACGGCCGCGCCGGAACGGTGACCGTGTTCGACCTCAAGAGCCTGGCGGTCATCACCACGATCAAGGTGACCGGCGACAAACCCGACGCGATCGCCTATGAGCCAGTCTCGCACCGGATCTTCACGTTCAACGGTGATAGCGCCAACGCCACGGCGATTGAAGCGGCGACGGGCAAGGTTCTGGGCACCCTCGCCCTCGATGGGGGCCCGGAGTTCGCGGTCGCCGACGGCAAAGGGCGGATGTATGTGAACATCGAGGACAAGGCCTTGCTCGTGGCGTTCGACGCAAGCACCCTCGAGATCAAAGGACGTTGGCCGCTCGCCCCGTGCCAGACGCCGACCGGGCTGGGCATCGACCGCGAGCACCGGCGCCTGTTTGTCGGGTGCAGGAGCAAGGTGTTGGCGGTGGTGGACGGCGACAGCGGGCGTGTCATTACGACCCTGCCGATCGGCGGCGGTGTGGACGCCGTCGCGTACGATCCCGCAACCGCGCTCGTCTTCGCCTCCAACGGCGAGGGGACGGTAACGGTCGTCCACGAGGACTCGCCCGAGAAGTTCACCCTGGTGGGCAACGTCCCGACCAAACCCGGGGCGAAGACCCTCGCGTTGGACGGGGCCACCCACCGGATCTACCTCTCCGTGGCAGAGGCGGGAACGTTCGAGATCCTCGTCCTGGAGCGCTGAGGGAAGGCGCACGGCTCGCCTCCGGGCCGCTCTCGCAGGCCGCAGCCCGCTGAAGAAGCGGGGTAGAGATGGAGGGATGAGGCCTCGCATCAGGGTCGCTCCTTCTCCTTCGAGGAGGGTGTGGTTCTGAGG
>JBGQAK010000017.1:0-77330 GCA_041494245.1 Thermoanaerobaculaceae bacterium | reverse complement strand
GGTCACGGAGGCGGGGTCGCTGCAGCTGGTCGTGGAGGTCAACGGGTACTACGCGGGGGAGCCAGCGGTGCGCAGCCTCAACGCCCTGGCGGGGGACGTCCTCCTGCGCGCCGGGGAGAACGTCGCGATCACCTCGGAGGGGAGCACAGTGACGATTGCGCTGGCGCCTGGCGGCAGCCCGGGAGCCCAGCAGCCTGGGGAGGTGGGGCCGCCCATCCCGGGGTCACCACCGCCAGGTCCTCGGGGGGAGCTCGGGCCGCCGATCCCGGGGTCACCACCGGCAGGTCCTCGGGTCGTCAGGGTGCTGCCCACTCCACCGGCTAAAGCACGACCGCCGGAGCAGGCGATGGTGCCACCGCCCTCGTCGATGTACGTGGCGGGTGCGATCGAGATGCCGGCCACCACGGCGGTGGGTGCCGGCGTGCTCACCCTGGGAGGGGATCGCTTCCTCCACAACTACGGACCTGCTGCCGATGCGGGCAACACCTTCGTCGGCCAACTCGCGGGCAACTTCACGATGGGCGGCTCAGGGACGCAAGGGAAGTACAACACCGCGAGCGGGTATCTGAGCCTGTACTCCAACACCACGGGCTCCTGGAACACCGCGAGTGGCACCTGGAGCCTGTACTACAACACCACGGGCTTCTACAACACCGCGAACGGCGTCAGCAGCCTGTCCTCCAACACGACGGGCTACCAGAACACCGCGAGCGGCGCGTTCAGCCTGCAAGCCAACACCACGGGCACCTCCAACACCGCGAGCGGCTACCAGAGCCTGTTTTCCAACACCACGGGCTCCTCCAATACCGCGAGCGGCGCGCTCAGCCTGCAAGCCAACACCACGGGCTCCGAGAACACCGCGAGCGGGTATAACAGCCTGTCCTCCAACACCACGGGCTACCAGAACACCGCGAGCGGCTACTGGAGCCTGGCCAACAACACCACGGGCTACCGGAACACCGCGAGCGGCTTCTGGAGCCTGGTCAACAACACCACGGGCTGGGGAAACACCGCGAGCGGGTTTGAGAGCCTGTACGCCAACACCACGGGCTCCTCTAACATCGGCCTCGGCTTCAGTGCCGGCGCGAATCTCACGACAGGCAACTACAACATCGACATCGGCAACGTAGGCGTGGCTGCCGAAGCCAACACGATCCGGATCGGGAATTCCAGCCAGACCCGCACCTTCATCGCCGGGATTCGCGGCGTGACCACGGGAAGCCAGAACGCCATCGCCGTGCTGATCGACTCCAACGGCCAGCTCGGCACTGTCTCCTCCTCGATCCGATTTAAGCAGGACGTGGTGGACATGGGTGATGCGTCTCGCCGCCTGATGGAGCTGCGACCCGTCATGTTCCACTACAAGTCGCACCCCGACGGTCCGCTGCAGTTCGGCCTCGTCGCGGAGGAGGTCGAGCAGGTGATGCCGGAGTTGGTGGTGCGCGACGCCAGCGGCCAGGTCGAGACCGTGGCCTACCACGAGATGCCGGCGATGCTGCTTAACGAGCTGCAGAAGCAGCACGCCACGATCCAAGAGCAGCAGACGCAGATCGAGGCGCAACGGGCAGAGATCGACCTCCTGAAGGCGAAGCTCGCAAAGCTGGAGGCGAGGCTGACCGAGCGGCGCTAGGACTCGTAGCTCGACGGGTCGGGCACCTCGGCCTCGGCGAAGCCGGCGCGGCGCAGGCGGCAGGCGTCGCAGCGGCCGCAGTGCACGAACGCCGCGGGCGGGTCGTAGCACGACAGCGTCGCCGCATAGTCCACGCCCAGGGAGACGCCCAGGCGCACGATCCCCGCCTTGGAGAGGTGCAGCAGCGGAGCGTGAACGGTAAAGCGGGCGCCTTCGACCCCCGCCTTCGTGCCGAGCCTCGCCACCTCGGCAAAGGCGCGCAGGAACTCGGGACGGCAGTCGGGGTAGCCGGAGTAGTCCTGCACGTTGGCGCCGATCACCAGATCGGTGGCGCCCAGCACCTCGGCAAGCCCGGTCAGGAGCGCAAGGAACACCGTGTTGCGCGCCGGCACGTAGGTCACCGGGACGTCGCCGCCGATCCCCTCGCGGTCCTTGGGCACCGCGATCTCGGCGGTGAGCGCGGAGCCGCCGATCGCCCGCAGGTCCACCGCCACGACGCGGTGGTCCGTGATCCCGAGCTGCCCGGCGACCCGACGCGCCGCGTCGAGCTCCTGGCGGTGGCGCTGGCCGTAGTCGACCGAAAGCGCCGCCACGTCGAAACCGGCGCCCTTCGCCCATGCCGCGGCGGTGGCCGAGTCCATGCCGCCCGAGAGCAGCACCACGGCCCGTCTCGCGCTCACGCAGGGGCTCCGGCGAGCGCGCGGGCACGCTCGGCAAGCTCCAGGACCTCATCCCAGCTCACCCGGCTCAAGACACCCCGCCCGAAACCGGCCGCCCGGGCCTCGCTCTCGCGCAGGATGGCGGCGAGCACGGGGTCCCGCCCGGCCGCATCGGCGACGTGCTCGACAACCTCCCCGCGCGCGGCGAGCGCGTTGCACAGGAGGACCTGATCGCACCCGGCGCCGAGCGCCGCGGCGGCCCGCTCCGGGATGGCGCCGTACGCCGAGAGCGCGCCCATCTCCAGGTCGTCCGCCACGAGCGGGGCGGCCACCGCGCGGAGCGGGGCCACGACCGTTCGCGAAAGCGAGGCAGGGCAGGCCGCCTCGCCCAGGGCCGGGGCGAGGGCATGGGCCACCATTACCGCCCGTCCCGGGGCCGCGAGCGCCCGGAACACCGCCGCGTCCTCGACGGCGCAGTCATCCAGGAGGGGCAGCTCCCGGTGCGAGTCCACGGCGCCGCTTCCGAGCCCGGGGTAGTGCTTGAGGCACCCCGACACTCCGAAGCTCTCGAGCCCCTGCAGGTACGCCGCGGCCGCGGCCTGCACCTGGGCGGGAACGCTCCCCAGACAGCGCGCCTCCGAGCCCAGCCACCCCTCGGGCCACGCCACGTCCACCACCGGCGCGAAGTCCACCCCGATCCCGAAGTGGGCGCACGCCGCCGCCGCCGCCTCGGCCAGCGTCCGCACGGCCAGGATTCCCGCCCGTGCGGCCTGCGCGGCCGGCGGCAGCGGCCCGAGCAGCCCCTGGAGCCGGTTGACTCGCCCGCCCTCCAGGTCGATCGCCACGTAGGGCCGGGAGGGCAGCCCGAGCAGCTCCCGCACGAGCGCCGCGAGCTGCCCGCAGTCGGCGACGTTGCGGGCGAACAGCACGATCCCACCCGGGCGCACCTCCTCGAGCAGGCTCCGCTCCTCGGCGTCCAGTGTCATGCCGGCGATGCCGCACACCAGCCAGGGGTTCCCCCGGCTCCCGGACCCCGGACCCCGGACCCCGGTCATCACTCCGCGTCCCGCTTGAGCTCCGCCAGAAGGTTGAGCGCCTCGAGCGGGGTCAGCTTCTCCACGTCCAGCCGGCGGAGCCTCCCCGCCACCTCGTCCCCGTGCGGCGGGAACAACCCCATCTGCACCCCCTGCGCGGCCGGGGCCGTGGCCTCCAGCACCTTCAGCTCCTGGCGCTCGAGCTGCAGCAGCACCTCCCGGGCGCGCCGGCACACCTGCTCAGGCACCCCGGCCAGCTTGGCCACGTGGATGCCGTAGGAACGGTCCGAGGGCCCGGGAACCACGCGGTGCAGGAACAGCACGCTCCCCTGCCACTCCTTCACCGCCACCGAGGCGTTGACCACCCTGTCCAGGCGCCCCGCGAGATCGGTGAGCTCGTGGTAGTGGGTGGCGAACAGCACGAGGGGGCCGGGTCCGCCGCCGGGCGCGTCGTGGAGCGCCTCCACCACGGCCCACGCCAGCGACAGCCCGTCGAAGGTGGCGGTCCCGCGCCCCACCTCGTCGAGCATCACCAGCGAGTTCGGGGTGGCGTGGCGGAGGATGCTGGCGACCTCGGTCATCTCCACCATGAACGTGGACTCGCCGCGCGCCAGGTCGTCGGCGGCGCCGACGCGGGTGAAGACCCTGTCGATCTCCCCGATCTCGGCCTCCTGCGCGGCCACGAACGACCCCGCGCGCGCCATGATCACCGCCAGTGCCACCTGCCGCAGGTAGGTGGACTTCCCGCCCATGTTGGGCCCGGTGAGCACGACGATCTGCCGGCTCCCGCCGTCGAGTTCGGTGTCGTTCGGGACGAACGCCGAGCGTGAGAGGTCCTCGACGACGGGGTGGCGGGAGCCCACCAGGCGGATGCTCGGCCCCGCCACCAGGCGCGGGCACACGTAGTTCGCCCTCCTGGCCCGGTCCGCGAACCCCGCCAGGACGTCCACCGCGGCGAGAGCCCGCGCGGTGGCGGCCAGTCGCGAGGCCCGCGCGGCGCAACGTTCGAGCAGCCCCGCGAACAGCTCCTTCTCCCGCTCGCCGGCGCGCGCCTCGGCGGTCGTGATGCGCCGCTCGAGCTCCTCCAGCTCGGGCGTGACGAACCGCTCCGCGCCGGTGAGCGTCTGCCTGCGCACCCACTCCGGCGGCACCCGCTCGAGGTGAGGGCGCGACACCTCGAAGGCGTATCCGAAGACCCGGTTGTAGCGGATGCGCAGGTTGGAGATGCCGGTGCGGGCGCGCTCCCGCGCCTCCAGCTCGCCCAGCACCTCCTTGGCGCCGTGAGCGAGCTGCCGCGCCTCGTCCAGCTCGGCGTCGCAGCCGCGGCGGATCATCCCCGGGCCGGGCAGCGCCGGCGGGTCCTCCGCGAGCGTCCGTGCGAGGTCCTCCCGCAGGTCGTCGAGGGGGTCCACCTGCTCCCCCAGCGCCGCCAGAAGCTGGCTCGCCGATGCGGCCAGCTCGCGCCGCACCTCCGGGAGCGAGGCAAGGGCGGTGCGCAGGCCGGCCAGCTCGCCCGGGCGCGCCTGGGAGAGGCCGATCCGTGCGGCCGCCCGCTCGAGGTCTCCCACCCCCTTGGCCAGCTCGCGTATCGCCGCGAGACGCGCCGGCTCCTCGAGCAACGCCGCCACCGCCTCGTGCCGCGCGGCCGCGTCGAGGGGCTCCCCGAGGGGTTGCACGAGCCAGTCGCGCAGCAGACGCGAGCCCATCGTCGTGACCGTGTGGTCGAGAACCTTCGCGAGCGACGCGCGCCGCTCGCCCGAGGCGTCGCGCAGGATCTCGAGGTTGCGCACCGCCGCGGCGTCCAGGACCAGGGCACCCCCGGGTCGCCGGCGCTCGAACGAGCGCAGGTGGCGGGGCACCTCGCCCTGGGTCGAGCGCAGGTACTCGACGAGCGCTCCCGCGGCCCCGACGAGCGGCTCGCCGGGCTCCAGCTCGAACGCCCGCAGCGAACCGACCCCCAGGACCTGGCGGAGGAGCTCCTCCCCGCGCCCCGCTTCGAACCACCCGGCCGGGCGAAGCGTGACCACCGGGTTGCCGAAGTCCTCGGCCCCGAAGCCGTCGCCCGTCCCTTCCGGGAGCAGGATCTCCTTTGGCCGGAGCTGGGCCAGCAGCTCGCGCACCTCGGGCCGGGAGGCGCATCGCGTCCCGCCGAACTCCCCCGAGGCCGCCTCGAGGAACGCCGCGGCCACCTCCCCCCCCGACTCCTTGAGCGCCACGATCCAGCGGCGCTCGCCGTCCCCCAGCAGCTCGGGCTCGGTGACGGTCCCGGGGGTGAGCACGCGGATGACGCGCCGGCGCACCAGCCCCTTCGCCTTGGCCGGGTCCTCCACCTGCTCGGCGATCGCCACCTTGAGCCCCGCCTCCAGCAGCTTGCCGACGTAGCTCGCGACGGCATGGTGGGGGATGCCGCACATCGGCGAGCTGACGTCCTCGTTGTGGCGGCGGCGCGTCAGCACGATGCCGAGGATCGGGGCGGCTTTCTCCGCGTCCTCGAAGAAAAGCTCGTAGAAGTCGCCGAGCCGGTAGAGCAGCAGCGCGTCGGGAACCTGGCTCTTCAGCTCCAGATACTGCTGCAGCATCGGCGTCTGCTTCATCTCGCGGCGATTGTAGCGTGGAGCTTGACGGGGCGCGCCGGAGCGGCAAGACTGGCACCGTGAGAACGGCGCTCGCAATCGCGGCGTGCGGGCCGCGCCTGGAGGTGGCGCTGCTCTCCCCTGCCTCCGCCGCGCCCGGCCTGGTGGCGCTCGCCGGTCCGACCCCCCGCTCCGACCTCGTGATGGCGGCGGTGGACCTGCTGCTGCGGGCCGCCGGCATCGAGCGCACCGCCCTCGAGGGCGTCGTGGCCTCGCGCGGCCCCGGCTCGTTCACCGGCGTGCGCGTGGCCCTCGCCACCGCCCAGGGTCTCGCGGGCGGCCTCGGCATCCGGGCCCACGGCTACTCCTCGCTGCTGGCGCAGGCGGCCCGCACCGGGGCGCGCGAGTGCCTGGCGGTGCAGCCGGCGCGCCGCGGCTTCGTCTACGCGCAGCGCTACGGGCGTACCGGCGCGCGGCCGGAGCCCCTCGAAGAGCCGCAGATGATGGCCCTGAACGCGCTCGTGGACTCGAAGCTGCCGGTGGTGGCGCCGGCCGGCCTGGAGCTCCCCGGGGCCACACCACTCGCGCCGACAGCCATCACGACCGCCGAGGCGCTGCTGGAGCTGCTCGCCGTCGAGGAGCACCCGGACGCCGCGACCCTCGCACCTCTCTACCTTGAACCCGCCCCAGCAACGCCCCCCGCACGGAGCGCGACGCCATGGCCGCCCTCGCCAAAGGCTACCTGAGCCACCCGCCGCGCACCGAGGACGTCCCGCTGGTCGCGGCCCTCGAGGCCGAGGCCTTCCCCGACCCGTGGCCGACCCACCTCTACATGCAGGAGATCGGCCAGCCCCTTCGGTTCCAGCGGGTGGTGTTCACGCCGGACGGCTTCCTGGCCGCCTACCTATTCGCGTGCTGGCAGGTGGACGAGCTGCACGTGCTCAAGGTCGCCACCCACCCCCTGCACGAGGGCCGGGGCCTAGCCACCTCGCTCATGGAGGAGGCGAGGTTCGAGGCGCAGCGTGCCGGGGCGAGGGCGCTGGTGCTCGAGGTGCGCCCCTCCAACCGCAGGGCGATCCGCCTCTACCGCCATTTGGGCTACACCATCATCACCCGCAGGCCGCACTACTATGCGAACGGGGAGGACGCCCTCGTCATGAGCCTGGAGCTCGGCGCCGAGCTCCGAGGGGATTGAGCTTCTCAGCCCCGCCGTCTCGCGTCCGAGGCCATTAATGAAACAAAGTCTCAGGTAACATTCACGTCCGGTGCTCCTTCCCGGCTATACTGCACACGGAAGCGCGATATGGTGAAGCGGCTCGGGGAGATCCTCGTCGGCAAGGGGCTGATCTCGCAGGACGCGCTGCGAACCGGCTTGGAGGCCTGCCGCCACAACGGCGGGAGGCTCGGCACCTGGCTCGTGAGGCTCAACCTGATCAGCGAGGAGAGGCTGCTGGACGCGCTCTGGCAGCAGACCGGGTGCCCGCCGGCCTCGTCGCGCGATCTCTCCCTTGCCCGCACCGAGGTGCGCGCCCTCATCCCCGAGCCGTTCGCGAAGCGCAACCTGATCGTGGCGTTCGGGCGCCGGGGCCGCTACCTCGACGTCGCCATGGCCAACCCCAACGACCTGCTGGTCGTGGACGAGATCGCGAAGGTGACGGGCCTGACGGCGCGCCCCCACGTGGCCACGGAAGCGGCGATCATGAACGCGTTCAACCCGGCCAGCGGGTACACGCCCCAGGCGGCCGTCCCGGTCCCTGTCGAGAGCCGTGCCGCCGGCCAGGCGTGGCGCGAGTTCTGGAAGCTCGAGTCATCCCCGGCCCAGCTGATGGAGGCGTTGCGCGCACCCGCCCCGAAGCCCCCGGCGAGCGCCGTCGCGACGTTCCCCACCCTGCTGCCCGTGGAGACCGGCCTGAAGCCGGTGACGACCCGGGACATTCCCGAGTTGTCCGAGGGCCTTTCGGCGGTGACGCACCGCAACCAGGTGGCGGAGCTGGTCCTCGGCTACCTGGCGGGCGCCGCGTACCGGGTGGCGATCTTCTCCGTGTACCAGGGGAACGTGATGGGCTGGGAGGCCGTCGGCCCGGCGATCGTGGAGGAGGATTTCCACTCCTTTGTCCTCCCCCTCGACCGGCCTTCGCTGTTCATGAATCTCACCAGGGGAGTCGAGATGCATGTCGGGCCGCTGGGCCAGACCGAGGGCAACGACCAGCTTCATGACGCCCTGGGCAGCCCGGCGCCGCAGGAGGCCGTCGTGGTGCCGGTGCGCGTGCGCGGCAAGGCCGCAGCGTTCCTCTGGCTCGACCAGGGCGAGGCGAGCGTGGCCGACATCCCCATCCAGAACGTCCAGGAAGTGTCCAAGCTTGCAGGGCTGGCGCTCGAGATCCTGGTGCTGCGGCAGAAGGTCAAGACCGGCGCCCGCTTGACAGAGGGTGGGGGGCCGGACTAGCGTGACGCGGCTGAGGTGGAGGGATTCATGATCAAGGCCGACCTGGTACGCAAGGTAATGGGTTCCATCGAGATCTCGCAGGCCAAGGCCAACGATGCCGTCAACGCGGTGTTCGACGCCATGCGCGACGCGCTCACGAATGGGGAGCGCATTGAGCTGCGCGGCTTCGGCGTGTTCCTCGTCAAGAACCGCAAGCGTGGCATCGGACGCAACCCCAAGACCGGGGTCGAGGTTGCCATCCCTCCCGGAAAGACCATCCGCTTCAAGCCGGGCAAGGCGCTGCGGGTGATCGACTGAGTGTGTCCGGCTCCGATCTGGAGCTTGAGATTATCGGCCCCGACGGCGTCCCCGTCGGGGTCGTTCGCCGTCCGCCCCCTCCGCCGCAGCGGATCTGGTTCCACGCCCTTCTGTTCGCGCTGACGCTGGTGTCCACCACCCTGGTGGGCGGCCTGGAGTTCGCCACGCTCCCGGCCGGCTTCAGGCCGGCGAGCTTCTGGCAGCTCCTCTTCCACCCCGCGGTCCTCGGCGCCGGTCTGGCGTTCTCGATCCCCCTGCTGACGATCCTCCTGGCCCACGAGATGGGGCACTACGTCGCATGCCGCTACCACCGGCTCAACGCCACGCTGCCGTTCTTCATACCCGTTCCGTTCGGCATCGGGACGCTGGGTGCCCTCATCCGCATCCGCTCACCGCTGATCACCAAGAGGGAGCTGTTCGACGTGGGCGCCTCGGGCCCGCTCGCGGGCTTCGTGGTCGCGCTCCCGGTGCTTTTCGCCGGGATCGGCCTCTCGACTCCGACGGCGGAGCTCCCCAAGACCGGGGTGCTGATCTTCGGGGAGCCCCTGGCGTTCAAGCTGTTGGCCTGGCTCGTCCATCCCAACGTGCCACCCGGTGGCGACCTCCTCCTCCACCCCACAGGTTTCGCGGCCTGGTTCGGTCTGCTGGTCACCGCCCTCAACCTGCTCCCGTTCGGTCAGCTCGACGGCGGCCACATCACCTACGCGCTGTTCGGCAACCTTCAGCGGCGCTTCGCATGGCCGCTCCTGGCGGTCCTCGTCGGGCTGGGCTTCTGGTGGAGCGGGTGGTGGATCTGGGCGGTCATCGCCCTGGTCATGCGGGTCCGCCACCCCTGGATCCCCGACGAGGCGACGCCGCTCGATACACGGCGGCGCCTCCTCGGCTGGGTGTGCATCGTTGTGTTCGTGCTCTGCTTCACCCCCGAGCCGGTCAAGCTGTTGCCCTGACTACCACCCAACCGGGCCTCGGGGCTCGGGAAGAAAAGCAAAGAAATGTCCTTGCTATTCCTGAGGCCTGCGGCCTGTCGGTCCCGAGGCCTGGCCGGGAGGGGGATCGTCCCAGACGAACGTGACCGGGCCGTCATTGACCAGCTCGACCTCCATCTCGGCCCGGAACACCCCGGTCGCGACCGTGACACCGCGGGCGCGCAGCGCCGCGACCAGCGCCTCCACGAGCGGCTCGGCCTCCTCCGGCCTCGCGGCCCCTACGAAGTCCGGCCGCCGGCCGCGCCGGATCGAGCCCGCGAGCGTGAACTGCGAGACCACCAGGATCTCGCCCCCGAGCTCGTCGAGGCCGCGGTTCATCGCACCGCGCTCGTCGGTGAACACCCGCAGGGTGGCGAAGCGGTTCGCGGCGCGCTCGACCTGTTCGGGGCCGTCGCCGGGCTCCACCCCGACGAGCAGGAGCAGCCCCTGCCCGATCGAGCCCACCGTCTCGCCGTTCACGCGAACGGCGGCCCGGCGTACGCGCTGCACCACGACCTTCACGCCACCCGCCTCCGCCTGAAGAACTCGCGCGCCTCGCGCCACTCGTCGGCACCCAGGAGGACGAGGAGCACGAGGTACGCGGCCCCTGCGGCCGCGGCGTACGCGCCGAGCTGTGCCAGCGAGCGCACGCTCGTGTGGAGCGGCACGGGCGCCAGACGGTTGAGGTAGAACGCCACCAAGCCGAGCCCGACCGCCGCCGCCAGGTGGCGAGCGACCGCGGGCAGCACCTCCCCCAGGCGCGGCAGCCGCCTGTGCCGCCCGTCCAGCCACAACAGAACGAGGGCGTTGGCGACCTGCCCTCCCACCGAGGCCCCCGCCACCCCGCGCACCCCGAAAGGCCCGGTGAGGGCGAGGCCGAGGGCGAAGAACACCCCCAGGTTGACCGCCGAGGCGATCACCGGGGAGCGGGTGTCGTTCCAGGCGAACGACGCGCTCGCCAGCAGCTTGGTCAGGCCCAGGAACGGCATACCGAGGGAGTAGACCAGCAACGCCGCAGCCGCCATCGCGACGTCCCCCGGCGTGTACTTCCCTCCCCCGAACAACGCCCCGATCATCGGCGTCGCGAGCACCGCGCTGAAGACCGTGCTGGGAATGGCGACCGCGGAGAGCAGGCGAAGGGCGAACGCCAGCGTGTCGCGGGCGGCCAGCTCGCTTGCCTGCCGCTGCGCGGACAGCATCGGAAGGACCGCGGTGGTGAGCTGCACGATCACCACGCCGTAGACCAGCTCGTTGGCCCGCGAGGCGTTGTAGACGCACGTCACCGCCCCCTCACCCACGCTGGCGGCGAAGCGGTTCGCCAGCATCAGCGTGAGCGGGTAGATCCCGAGCGTCGTGACGGTGGGCGTCATCTTGACCAGCACGCGCCGCACCTCGGGGCTCGTGAACGCGCCCTTTCCGGGAAGCAGCGGCAGCCCGACGCTCCCGCACGCCACCCACTGCATCGCGAACTGCGTGAGCCCGCCCGCCAGCACCCCGGCCGCCATCCACTCCGGCCTGCCCCCGGCGACCGTCACGGCCGTGACGGTTCCCGCCACGATGCAGAGGTTCAACCCGATGGGTGTGGCCGCCGGCAGCAGGAAGCGATCGGAGGCGTTGAGCACCCCCTGCGCGAGCGCCGCCAGCGAGATCAGGCCAAGGTACGGGAACATCAGCCGGGTGAGGCGGACCGTCAGGTCGAACTTCGCGGGGTTGCTCGCGAACTTGGCGGCGAAGAGGTGCACGAGCCACGGCGCCGCGAGGATGCCGAGGGCCACGATGACCGGTAGCGCGAGGAGCAGGAGCGAGGTCATGGCGCGCACGAACGCCCGGCTGCGTGCCGGCTCCGGCGCCGCCTTCAGCTCCGCGAGCGACGGGATGAACGCGGCGTGGAGCGCGCCCTCGGCGAGGAGCTGGCGGAACATGTTCGGGATCCGGAAGGCGGTGTAGAAGGCGTCGGCCACCGTTCCCGCCCCGAGGAGGTACGCGACGACCTTGTCGCGCGCCAGCCCCGAGATCCGGCTCGCGAGCGTGACCACCGCCATCCCGCCGGTGGCGGTCAGCAGCCGCTTCCTCGTAGACACCGGATGAACTCTAGCAAAGCCCGAGGATTGCGCCCAACCCCCAATGCTCGGCTCTTGAACCGTACACCGGAAGCGTGCGAGGGCTATAGTGGTTATAAGGGGCGGATAGAGGTCACCGTGCGGACAGCTCTCCTCACCGTCGGCGTGTTTCTCCTGGTCGGCGCGGCAGCGGGCGCCGAGGAGCCTCAAGCGGCACCGACCCCGAGCCCGACACCGCCGCCCCGGCTCTTGAAGCTGAGCCTCTCCGACCTCATCGGCTCCCAAGAGGAGCGCGGCCACGCCGAGTTCGACCTCGGCCTGCGGCGGGAGATGTGGCGGGACCCGATGGTCCGTCTCGCGTTTGCCGTGAGCCGGGAGCAGGCGTCGCAGATGCGCGGCGGCCCGGTGCCGCTTACGGCGACCAACCTCCTCCTGCCCGCGCCCAACGTCGACTTCCGGCTCGTGCTCGCCGGCCCGTTCGCATCCGACTGGCACGACCTCACGACCCAGGAGAGGATCGGGCGCATCGCGGAGACCGCCGTGTACTGGGGCCTGATCGTGGGGCTGGCCAGGGCCGTGCGCTGAGGCGCCCCGGCCGCCCTGCCCGGCCCCCCTCGTCTTTCACCCGCCGATCTGGTACGCTCGGGCTTCGTCCACGCCGGGAGGCGAACGATGAGCGTCAACAAGGTGATTCTGATTGGCAATATCGGCCGTGACATCGAGCTGCGGCACAGCCCTAGCGGCATGGCAGTGGCCAAGTTCGCGCTGGCGACCAACGAGAGACGTAAGGACAAAGAAGGCAAGTGGCAGGACCAGACGGAGTGGCACAACATCGTCGCGTTCGGCAAGCTCGCCGAGTTCTGCGGCCAGTACCTCGGCAAGGGCCGGTCGATTTACGTCGAGGGTTCGATCCGCACCCGCACGTACGACGACGACAAGGGGAACCGCCGCTACTTCACCGAGATCATCGCCCAGACCATCCGCTTCGTCGGGCCCAAGCCCCAGGGCGTGGAGCCCGCCGCCACCGCCGGGGCTGGCGAGGCGCCGGAGTTCCCGCCCGAGAGCGAGGACGAAATCCCGTTCTAGTCGAGTCCACACGAGACGGAGGAAGGAACACCCATGGCCGGTCCCGTCTGGCGTTTTGACGAAACCAAGCTGGGTATCTGCGATTCCTGCCTGCGCAGGCGCGAGGGGATGTTCGTGGAGGGCGAGGTCGCCGGAAACGAGCTGCGCCCGGTGCGCCTGATCTGCAGGGAGTGCATCTCCGGCCTTGGGGAGTGGGTGATCTCGGGCGAGGTGGACGGCCGCGTGCCGGGACCTGCCTACGCCCACAACAACCAGCCGTTGGAGCCGTAAAAGGTTCGAGAACGCGATGTTTCCTCGGGGTGGCTGTAGGCCGGGCGGTCGAAACACCGCCCGGCTCTTTCTTTCGGGCCCAATCCGCGCCGCTCCGAGTCCCCCTGCCTTAGAATCGCAGCGTTTCGTCGCGACTGGAGGAACAATGCCACGCCGCTGGTTTGCGTCCTGGGGGTGGATCTACCGGCCGGTCTCCTGGCAGGGGTTTGGGCTCGTCGCGCTCGCCGGGGTGTTCTGCGTGCAGGTCTTCATCGCGGTCGACCGGCACTCGCACTCGGTGAGCGACACGTTGTACGACATCTTCCCTTTCGTCGTGCCGTGCCTGATGCTGCTCAACTGGGTGGCCAGCAAGACGTGCGGGAGTGTGGAGTGACCCGGCATCCCCGCCGACACCGCACCCCTGGCATGCGTCTCTTGGGTCCGAAGGTTGGCGGGGCTGAGAGGACTTGCCGGTCGCGGGTGGGAGTGACGGGGGGCGACCACAAGTCCGACGCGGGGCCCAAGGCACGAAGGCAATCGCGGGGCTGAGAGGACTTGCCGGTCGCGGGTGGGAGTAGCGGGGGGCGACCACAAGTCCGACGCGGGGCCCAAGGCACGAAGGCAATGGCGGGGCTGAGAGGACTTGCCGGTCACGGGTGGGGAGTAGCGGGGGGCGACCACAAGTCCGACGCGGGGCCCAAGGCACGAAGGCAATGGCGGGGCTGAGAGGACTTGAACCTCCGACACGCGGTTTAGGAAACCGCTGCTCTATCCAACTGAGCTACAGCCCCGCGGCGGAAATGCTAGTCCCGGCGATCAGAAATCACAACCCCGGCGGCATCTCACCGGAGCCCTCCCGCACGGTGCTCCGCGTGCTACCACTGGGTCGGCACCACCCGGAACTCGGCGTAGGTCGGGGGTTCCGCCTCCTTGGCTTCGACGGCGGTCACCCGCGCGTGAGGCGGACCCTCCCAGAGTCGGCCCTCGAAAACGCTCACGCCGTCCGGCGCGCCGCTGGCCAGCGCCTCGACCCGCCCGTCGGGGAGGTTGCGCACCCAGCCAGCGAGTCCGAGCGCCTCGGCCTCGCGCACCACGAAGTAGCGGAACCCGACGCCCTGCACGCGGCCGGCGACGATGAAACGCTTCGAGATCGCGCCAGAAGGATCGGGGGCCGTCACCTCGGCCCCTGGTAGCCCTCGCGCCCGACGAGCGGGACGAACGTGGCGGGCCCGTGGGTGGACTCCTCGAACCGGTCGCCGCGCCGGACGACGAGGGTCAGCTTCTGCCTGCGCAGCTCGCCGATCGGGATGACCAGCCGCCCGCCCTCGGTGAGCTGGTCGGTGAGGGCCTTCGGGATCGAGGGCGCGGCCGCGCTCACGATGATCGCGTCGAAGGGCGCCTGCGCGCGCCAGCCCACCGTGCCGTCCATCACCTGCACCGAGACGTTGCGGTAGCCCAGCTCGGCCAGGCGCGCCCGGGCGCTCTCGGCCAGGCGCGGCAAACGCTCGACCGTGAACACGAAGCGGGCGAGCTGTGCCAGCACCGCGGCCTGGTAGCCGGAACCGGCGCCGATCTCCAGCACCCTGTCGCCCGCCTTGACCTCGGCCAGCTGGGTGATGCGCGCGACCACCGAGGGCTGCGAGATCGTCTGCCCCTCCCCGATCTCGAGCGGGTAGTCCTCGTACGCCTGGTGCCGGAGGGTGGCCGGCACGAAAAGCTCGCGGGGCACGGCGGCGACCGCCGCCAGCGCCCGCTCGTCAGTGATGCCGATCTCGCGCAGGTACTCGATGAGGACCTTGCGTCGGACCGGGACGGCCGAGCTCACCTCAGGCTCCCTCGAGGTCCCAGCGCGAGGCCTCCGCCTCGAGCTGGTCGAGCTGCCCGCGGTCAGTCATGTCGAGCTGCAGCGGCGTCACCGAGATGAACCCTGCGCCCACGGCGGCGAAGTCGGTGCCCGGGATGTCCTCCCACACCGGGTCCCCGCCCCCGATCCAGTAGCACTTGCGCCCGCGCGGGTCGGTGTCCTCGACGACGCCCTCGGTGTAGACCCGCTTGCCGAGGCGGGTGAAGCGCACGCCCCTGGGCGGCTGGGGCGGCACGTTGACGTTCAAAAGTGTTCCGGAGGGAAGGCCACGCTCCAGCACGCGGCTCGCGATCAGCCGGGCGAAGCGGCCGGCGTGCACGAACGAGAACTCCTTGCCGATGGCCTGCGAGACCGCGATTGCCGGCACGCCCATGATCGCCGCCTCGAACGCCGCGGAAACAGTGCCCGAGTAGTGGACGTCGTCGCCCATGTTGGCGCCGAAATTGATCCCGGAGACCAGCAGATCGGGTGTGCGCCCCTTGAGCACCTGCCCGATGCCGAGCGTTACGCAGTCGGTGGGCGTTCCGTCCACGGTGAAACGGCGCTCCCCGAGCTGGGCGAGGCGCAGGGGGCGAGAGAGCGTGAGGGCGTGTGAGACCGCCGAGTTCTCGCGGTCCGGCGCCACCACCCACACCTCGCCAAGGCTCTCGAGGGCGTCTGCGAGCACGTGGATGCCCTCGGAGTGGTACCCGTCGTCATTGCTCAGGAGCAGGAGCGGCTGCGCCACGGGGGGAAGTATAGCGGTGCCGGGACTCGGGACGCGGGACTCCGCAAACCCGAGGCCGCACGCGACCCGCGGTATTCCTTTCTTACTGTCCCCTGTCCCCTGGTCTGTCACCAGGAAAAGCCCTGGCGGGCGAGGACGCGGCGCAGGGACTCCTCGCGCTGCTCCATGACCCCTCCCGAGGCGAAGTACTTCGCGAGCACCTTCAGCCAGTCGCCGCTGCGCGTGGTCGCCGCCATGACCGCGATGTCGGCCTCGAGGGCGCCCGCGACCCGGTCGCTGTAACGATCGGTGTGCAGCACCGAGGCGGTCGCCACGCGCGGGCGCTCCGCGGGGTCCTCGCCCGGCCACCCCACGCAGAGGCCGAACACCGGCACCACGCCGCCGGGCAAGGCGAGCAGCTCGACCAGCGCCTCGATCCCGTCCAGGATCCCGCCGATGCAGCACACGCCGAGGCCGACGGCCTCCGCGGCGTCGATCAGACGCTGGGCCGCGAGCGTCGAATCCACGATGGCGAAGTGCAGCCCTGCGGCCGGGAACGTCCCCGGCAGGCGCCCGCTCTGCTCGAGCACCCGTGTCAGGCGGTGCAGGTCCGCACACACCACGAGGAACTCCGCCGCCTCCGCGATATGCGCCTGGCCTCCCGAGAGCTCCGCGATCTCGCGGCGCCGGCGGGCATCCACGATCCGGACGAAGCTGTACATCTGACCGGTGGCGTCGGAGGGCGCCCGCTGAGCCTCCGCCACCAGCCTCTCGATCATGCCATCCGGCAGGGGCTCGCTCCTGAAGACGCGGATCGTGCGGTGCGGGGCAAGGATGCGTTCGGGCTCGCCTGTCATGGTCACCTCGGCGAGACGCAACGGCCTGCTCGCCGCACCCATTGTACGGGGCGTGCACCCGTGATGCCCCTGGCCGGGACCGCGGCGCCTCAGTCGGCCGGGACGATGAGGGCAAGGATGAGGTAAAGGATGATCCCCGGAATCACACCGGTGAAGAACGTCGCCACCAGGAAGATCACTCGCATGAGCGTCGGATCGAGATCGAAGTAGTCGGCCATCCCGGCACACACGCCGGCCAGCTTGCCGGCATCACGGCGCCGACGCAGTACCCTCGGCGCACCGGCAACGCGCGCACCGCAGATGGGGCAGAACCTCGCGTCGGCGGGCACCTCACGCAGGCAGCGGCGGCACTTCAAAGGAGCAGCGGCCATCGAGCACCTCCCGCTGGTGTGTACGCACGACGAGGCGCCAAAGTTCACGTCAGCTCGTGCTTGACAACACCGAGCGACCGGCATCTTCGGCGTCCGCATCGACGGGGCCGAGGTTGGAACGATGGGCTGCAGCGACATGCAGTCGTTCGCCCTCGTGCAGGGGCGACACACGCTTGCCCTCGGTTCGCACTACAGCTCACCGTTCTTCGAGATGACCGTCGCTGGCGAAGGCGAGAGCGCGGGTCTGCTCCTGGAGATCAGATGTCGCGCACGCTAGTCGAGCGCGCAAAAAACGACTGACCGATCTCAGCGCTCCCAGGCTCGTTTTCACGAACTGCATTTTTCTCGACGAGCGCGCACGCCCTCAGCGTGCGAGCGCACGATCCGCGACGAGTGAACGCCTTCACGCGCTCTTTGAGAGCTCTCGAGGAGGAGGGGCTTGACATCTGCAATCTGTGTGTATAATCAATTACAAGGAGGAGCCAGACAGATGCCGACCAAGAAGAAGGCAACAGCGAAGAAGAAGACGGCCAAGAGGCCCGCCAAGAAGGCGACGAAGAAGAAGACCGTCAAGAAGGCAACCAGGAAGCCAGCGAAGAAGAGGAAGAGGTAAGCCCACGCTTCTCGGGCTTGCTGGCGCTGTCTAGCCGGCGGGCCTCGCTGGCGCGCGCTGCGCGGCCGGCGACCACCGGAGCCAGGGATACGTACCCCGAAACTCCGCGGCCAGCTTGGTGGTGCCAGGGCTTCTATCAGCCATCCGGGGCGATGCCCAGGGTGGCTTTTCTTTTTCGGGCGGAAGCAGGACCCGGCTCCTTGAAGGCGAGGCGTTGCCGCTCGAGCACGAGCCGCTTCTAGGCGGCGGCGGGGCGGCGGGTTATCGCCCGGTATCCGGCCAGCAGCAGGAGGCTCCCGCCGAACGTTGCCACGATCGTCGCGCCCGTCGGAAGGTCGAGAAGGAACGACAGCGCCACACCCCCCGCCGACACGACCGCCCCCATGATCCACCCGATCGCCAGGCGCACGCCCAGCCTCTCCGTGAAGAGCATCGCGGTGACCGAGGGCACGATGAGGAAGCAGAAGACGAGGAGCACGCCGGCGATCGCCACGGACGAGGTGACCACGAAGCCGAACGACATGTAGAAGAGCAGGTCCCAGAGCCTAACGTTCACGCCTTGGCGCTCGGCCTCCGACTCGTTCATCGAGATCAGCAGGAACTGCTTCCGGAAAGCGTAGTGGAAGACGCCGATGAGTGCATAGAGCACGGCGGTCTTCCCCACCTCGTACCAGCTCACGGACAGGATGTTCCCGACCAGCATCTCCTTCAGGTGCTCCGTCTCCTGGGTCGCCTTGGACATCAGGAGGATCGCGACCGCGGCGGATACGGCGTAGACGATCCCGATGATCGCCTCCTGCGGGATCCGCGTCTTGCGGTGCGCGCGGGTGAACGCGAAGATCGCAGCGCCCACGAACGTGAAGCCGAGTGAGAACAGGTAGGCCGGCGCCGAGGTGTGCACGTCGTACCCCGCGAGGTAGGCCACGGTGAGCCCCAGTGCGGCGATCTGCGCGAGCGACAGGTCCACGAAGATCACGCCACGCTCCACCACGTGCACGCCGAGGTAGGCGTGGATGCCGGTCAGGATGAGGCTGGCCACGAAGGCCGGCAGCAGGATCTGGAAGGCGGTCATTTCTTCCCTCTCATGGCGTTCACGAAGGCGTTCACGTCGTAGTCGAAGAGGCCGATGTAGTCCTTGATCTCGGGGATGCCGCCCACAGAGGGGTAGAACGTGAGCACCACCGCCCCGGTCCTCTCGCCGATGTAGGTGGGCGTCTTGGTGTCGAAGTAGGGCTCAACCAGGATGACCGGAACCTCGTCGGCGGTGATCAGGTTGATGATCTCCAGGGTGTGGGACGGGGACGGCGGGATGCCGGGCTTGGGTTCGACGGTCCCGACTACATCGAGGCGAAAGTACTTCGCGAAGTTCGGCCATGACTCGTGGAACGTCACGATCTTCGTGCCGGCGAACGGGGCCATCCTGGCCTGCCACTCCTTCTCCTTGGCCGTGAGCCTCGCCTCGAAAGCGGCGAGGTTCGCCTCGTAGGTCGCCTTCCCCGCCGGGTCGAGCTTGGTGAGCCTGGCCGAGATCGCGCGCGCGATCACGCGGCCGTTCTCGGGGTCGGTCCAGTAGTGCGGGTTCCCGTACGGGTGCACGTCGCCCATCGCTCGCGTCACGGTCTGCGTCGGGCGCTGGAGGACGTCGCACCCGATCGAAGCGTCGAGGTAGCCCGGGCTGCCCGGGTGGACCTTCTCGTTGCGGCTCTGGTCGATGAGCGGCGGCAGGTAGCCGATCTCGAGCTCCAGCCCTGCCACGATCAGGACATCCGCACGCGAGAGCTTGAGGATGAACGACGGCTTGGCGTCCACGAAGTGCGGGTCCTGGTAGCCCTTCGCCACGGCGAACGCCTCGACCCGGTCGCCGCCGATCGTATCCGCGATCGAGGCGAGGTCCTGGAGCGAGGTCACGACGCGGAGCTTGGCCTGTGCGGACGGAACAAGCCACGCGAGGACGAGACCAACGGAAACGATATGGCTGATTCTCATCGGATCACCTCAGAACGGGTGGGCGCCATGGGCGCCGATCGCGAACTGCAGTTGGAGGAGAACCTCGTTTGCGGTGTACACACCGGCCGACACGCTGTTTGGCCCACCGTAGTGACGGCGCCTCACCTCGCCACGGAGCTGAGAGAACTCGCTGGGCCAGAATGTGAGCGTTGCCGCGTCGCCGGTGTCCCTGATCGCCGCATCGTCGGGGTGCTCCGAGGACTCGCCCCTCACCCCGACCCACCAGCGCCGCGCGAACTGGTACTCACCTGACACAAACCAACCGATCGCGTTCTCGGTACTCCCCGTCTGGTCGCGGCTGCTGCGGAACAGCTCGCCCCGCAGGATGAGCTGCCGGTAAAGCCCGGTCCTCAGCGGCTTCCACCTCAGGGTCGCGTCGACAGCCTGCAGGCGCGTCCTGGTGTCGGCCGCGGTCCCGTTGGGCCCGAGGCCGTACGAAAGGCCAAGGTCCAGGTTGGTGGAATCGGAGAGGTCCGCGAAGACCCGGTAGTGTCCGTTGTACGCGAGATCGCCTCGAGTCGGGGCCGAGAACAGGTTCGGTGAGTCGCCCCGGAACGCCTGCACTGTCAGCTCGGAAAAGACGTCGCCGGGCAGCGGAATGAGGCGGGAGATGGAGCCGCCAGAGCCAATCCAGCCGTCCTCGCCACCCAGGAGGTTGACGACCGGCAGCGGCTCATCAGGCCACGGGAGCGTGTGGAGGTGCATGGTGTTGATCTTCCCGAGCGAGACCCGCATCCGCCCCACCTTCACCAGCAGGTCCCAGGGCAGCGCCGTGAAGGTCAGGTAGCCCTCTTCGACGCTGATGTCGTGCTCGCCCGCCGAGAGGAAGAAGTCGGCCCTCGCGTACGGGTCTACGATGGCCTGCAAACCGAGCTCCGACTCGCGGAGGCTGGCACTGGGCAGGTTCTCAACCTCATTCCTCCCTTCGACAGCGAGGAAGTTGCCGATCACCGAGACCGCAGGGTTGAAGTAGTTCGTACTCTGGCTGGGCGCGGCCGGGGCCGGCGTTGGGCTCGGCGCAGGCGCGGGTGCGGGCTCGGGCGGTGGAGCCTCCTGGGCTACGGCGCCTCGTCCACCCGTCAGTGCGAATGCAAGGAGCACAAGGATGAATCGCCCGGTTCTCAAGGTTCCTCCTCTGAAGGCATGCTGCGGAACGTCGCCCTGCATTGCAGGGTCTTGCTGGAAGGAGTTTCCTAGAGGACGGCCGGCGGCGCCCGGCCGTCGTGGCCGGGAGCCACGGGCGAGGCGGCGCGGTGCGGCTGGCTGGCGGCAGCGCCGGGGAGGCTGGGCAACATTCCCTGCGCGATGAACGCACCCGACGACGGGAAGGCCGAGCCGTAGAGCACGCAGATCAGGCAGGTGTGGGAGGCCGGAATCGTACCCGCCGACGCCGAAGCCTCGGTGGCATTGACGGGGTGCGAACCGGTTTGCGGAACCGGCTCGGCGTGCAGGCCGAGCGACCCGCCCACGGACAGCACGGCCGCCAGGCTCAGGGCCATCCGGACCGCGGGCGTCGACCGGAACCGGCGAAGCATCGTCATCCCAAACGGGCGCCGGGAGCCGCCTATTCCGCACCGGCGGCCCGGGGGAGGGACGTTTGCCTGCCATTGCCCGGGAGCATAGCCCCTGGGGCGGCTCCGCTCAACCGGCGCCTTGAGTCCCCAAGGCCGGAGCAGGCACCCGCGCCGTCGCCAGGCACAAAGAACCCCCAAGGTCTCACTCCGGATCCGGAGGCGCGTGAGTCGTCTTTTTGCCGGAGCTTTCGGCGCCTTGCCAGTTCGCGTCCAGATGGGCCGCCCTCAGTTCCGGGAGAACACCGCGACTGCCTTGCTCTCGCCCCACCGGAAGTGGGTTTCCGAGGTAAAGCCGTGACGCGCCAGCACGGCAGCCAGCGCTGGGTTCGCTGCGAGGTCCTTGCGGTAGAGGGCGACCCGATCAGCACCCGTGATCTTCTCCTCCAAGTCGTTCATGCTGGGCGGCGTCGCGAGGTCTCGCACCTCGACCCGGTTGCCGAGGTACAGGCGGTCGCCGTACGCCCAAGCCTGTGAAAGCGCGACGACCTTTACTGAACGATTGGAAACCATCGCGCGCGCCGCGGTCACCGCCGCCATCGACTTGCCGGCCAGGACGCGCACGCCGAGGACCTCGGAGGCCAGGGTGAGCACCAGAAGTGCCGTCACCAGCCACGGGCGCCACCGAGTCCGCATGACCGCGAAGCCCGCGCCACCGAGGAGCGCCAGAAAGGGCATGGCCCCCTGGAGGTAGCGCAGCTCCTTGAACTGGATGAACGAAAGGACGACGAGTGGGACCGCGAGGAAGACCCATGCGAGCCGCACACGGCGCAGGCGAGCCGTCAGCACCAGCGCGGGCAGCATTGTCAGCGGGAGCCAAAATAGGACGCGGGTGAAGTAGAAGAGCGGCGGGTGAACGGCACCAGGCGAGGTCGACGCATGCTCCAGCACCGTGAACGCGAAAACGCTGACAAGACTGGAGAAGGGCCTCCCCCACGTGAGCAGGTCGTAGAGCCCGACCGTCAGCGCCGAGACGACGGCAAAGCCGCCGAGAACTCCGAGGGCGCGGCGGACCGAGCGGCGCCTATCGGTCTCGGCGAAGACAGCCACCAGCAGCAGCGGGAGCAGGTACATGCCCTCGCTGTGGCGGACCGCAAACGCGAGCGCCGCCAAGCTCCCTCCCGCTGCACCACGCATGAGGTCCCTACCCGTGCCGGAGAGCGCCAGCGTAGCCAGGAGCACGAACGTCGTGGAGACGGTGCGCGGGTACGGCGTACTCCCGAACGCGAGCGGGAGCCAGTGGAAGGCGTAAATCGCCATGCCGACGCGAGCTGCCGTCCTGTCACCCAGCCAGCGAAACACGAGCCGGTCGACGAGCACCACGTTGACCGAAGCAAGCACCACGAATGGCACCGTGGCGCACAGCACGAGAGGAAAGGTCTCTTGAAAGCCGACCGTCCTTCCGAGGTACACGAACGGTGCAACGAGGCCGTCCGGAAGCAACAAGTTTCGCGCTCGCCAGGGGGTATACGCGAGGCCCACGGCTCGCCTGAAGGCCTCCTCAAGGATCTCGACGTCGTCCCCGCCGAGGAAGCCGAAGAAGCGCCAGGCCAGGAAGAGCCTGACGGCGGTCGTGACGCCGATAACGAGCCAGAGGAATCGGTCGCGCAGCCAGCGGCCGCGGTCTCTCGCCATTTCTGCGCGTCAGCGGTCGCGTCCGCCGGGCAGCGCCGGTGCACCGTCGAGGGCATCGAGCTCGCCGCTTTGGCGCCGGCGCTCAACCTCCTTTTCGATCTCCTGCGCGCGCTCGGCATCCACCACACCGTCCTTCGCCATGTAGACCGTTCGGCCGGGGAACGCGAACGAGGTGCCTGCCTGCTCAACGATTCGAGCGATGGCGAAGTTCAGCTCTTCCACAACGCCGGTGTACTCGATGAAGTCGCGGGTTTCGACCCAGCACCACACCTCGACCAGCAGTGACGACTCCCCAAGGGCGGCAAACCGCACGCGTTGCTCGCCCTGGAACACCCTGGGGTGCGATCGCAGCAGCCGTTTGACCTCATCCACGACGTACGTGAGCTGCGCGGCGGTGGTCGCGTAGGTGAGCTTGAGGACCGGGTTGTACATGATTCGATCGCGCGCCGAGAAGTTTTCCACGCGGCCGGAGGCGATGAGGCCGTTGGGGATCGTGACGAGCGTCCGGCCTAGCGTCCGCAGGCGGGTGGACCTGAAGCCGACCTCCTCAACCGTCCCGCTGTCCTGCCCGATGGTGACGAAGTGACCGACCTCGAACGGACGGTCGCTCGCGATGGATGCGGTTCCAAAGAGATTCTCCAGCGTCTTCTGGGCCGCGAAGGCGATAGCGACGCCGCCGAGACCAAGGCCGACCAGCGCGGAGAGTACGTTGACACCGACCACGTCGAGGGTTGCCAGCAGGACCAGGACGACGACGACGACCTTCGCGAACCTGACCGTCATGGGCAGGAACCCAAGGCCGACCTGGCTCCCCTGCTTCGCGGTTTCACGCACTCGCGCGGCGGTGGCGTCCACGAGACGCACCAGGAACCACCCGATGCCGCCGAGCGCGAGGAGCTTGGACGTGTACCGCACGACCTTCCACGCCTCCGGCGTCACGCCGAGCCAGCGCGCCACCAGCAGGAGGAACACCGCCGAGAGCAGGTACGCCGTCGGCCCGTCCAAAGCCCAGGCCACCGCCTCGTTCCATGGAACCGCGGTGCGTCGGGCCACCCTTTGCAGCAGGCGCGCGAGCCAGTGGCCGAGGTACTTGCTGGCCAGCCCCGACGCGAGGAGCCCCACAAGGATGGCCAACCAGTGCCAGAGCTGCACGTCCGCAATGGCGATCGTGAAAAGCACAAGCGGTGCGTAGTCGCCAAGCGAACCGTACCCGTGGGCGTCGTACAGGCGGTCGATCTCGGTCACCGTGTCCTGCGAGACCGTCCAGACGTTGCCGAGCTCGGCATCCGACCGGTGGGCAAGGAGGAGCTCGACCGGCTGGTGCCTGACCTGGACGACCCCGAAGAGCTGCTGGTTCTCGGGCACTCCGGTCTCCGGGGTGCCGAGCGGCTCGTTGGAGAGCTTCTCGGGGTCCACCCAGCCGGTACGCTGAAGAACAAGCATCAGGCGCCGGGCCAGGCGCGCTCCTTCCACGCGCTGCCGCTCTTGCGGAATTGCCCCGAGGTCCAGGTAGTAGGCAGCAAGGTCGAAACGCCCCTCCTGGCAGGCGGCTAGGAACCCGGCCACCGCCTCGCGCGGCGTGCCGCGCTGGATGTCGGCCGGAATCGGCCCGAGACCGGCATCAAGCGGCTCGGCGCCGCGCGCCTCCTCGCCCTTGACCAGCACGCGGTACCAGTAGGGCACGCTGCCCACGGTCTCGCGCGAGAAGAGCCAGGCCAGCTCGTACGGAGAGAGACCCACCGTATGCCGAAGCCGGACCTCGCCGGAGATGC
Organism: Thermoanaerobaculaceae bacterium; assembly: GCA_041494245.1. GTDB lineage: Bacteria > Acidobacteriota > Thermoanaerobaculia > Thermoanaerobaculales > Thermoanaerobaculaceae > RBG-13-68-16. The sequence goes on along the minus strand of JBGQAK010000017.1, from coordinate 52,935 downwards.
CGTTCCTCTCGAAGCGCAACGCCGTCACTACGTTGGTGGGCTGGCCCGCGATGGCGGGCCCCGTCTCGTCCTCCGTCGTGACGGAATCCAGGCGCACCTTGAGGAGCTGCATGACGCGGTACAGCTGCTCCGCCGCCTTCGCGCCGACCGTTTTCTGAACGGCCGGCGGCGTCTGGCTGAGATCGAGCAGATGTGCGGCCTCCTCGAACTTCCCGGCGGCCCCGAGGGTCAGGAAAGAGCGCCACGTCGCGACCGGTGAGCCTCGGGGCACGTCAGCCGGCGGCGCGCCAAGACCCGCGTTGATCGCCTGGTACCGGGCGGTGTCCTGCCGCGGGGCACCGACGCCATGCGTCGCCCAGGTGAGCACGACCAGGGCCAGCAGCGCGGTCGTCCGCGAAGAGTCGTGTCGACCGCTCCGAGTGGGCCCGAGCTTGGTGCCTGCCATCATCTGGCTCTCCGCGGCCAGGATAGCAAGACTCGGCCGGCCGGCGGTCCTAAGCGTGCCGCGGAGTGGGATTCCGCCCCGGTCAGTCGCGGCCGAGCGCCTTGATGAGGCCCGCTCTCGCCTGGGCGAGGCTGTACTCCGCCTGGACCCTCTGGTAGCCCGCGCTCGTCAGGGCGACCTGGGAATCGCTCAGCTCGATGATGCTCCCAATGCCGGTCTCGTACCGCCCCTCGGCAAGACGGAGCTGCTCGCGGGCGTTGGCGAGCGCCTCGCCGCTTGCCACGAGGGCCTCTTTGGCCGCCCGCACCGCGAGCCGGGCCTGCTCGACCTCGAGCCGCACCTGCTGCCGCTCCAGATCGACCTGCGAGCGGATGGACGCGAGGGTCGCCTCCGCCTCGCGAACCTGCGCCTTCGTCTGCCCGCCCTGGAAGATCGGCACCGAAAGGCTGATTGCGGCGCTCCAGTTCCAGGTGAGGTTGCTGGCCTGCTCGCCTGCGTCGGAAAAACCAGTCGAGGCGAACAGGCTCGGGCCGTAGGCGCCCTTGATCGCCCGCAGGGTCAACTCCTGGGCGCGCACCTGGTTGGCCAGTGCCGCGAACTCGGGCCGCGCCTTCAACGCCTCCCCTACGAGCACATCCGTCGTGCCGTCCTCGCCGTCCACCGGCGGCGGCTGCTCATCCGTGACGTCGTAGTCGGTCGGGCCCTCGACGCCCATGGCCTGGTTGAGCTGCGCCTTCGCGGTCTCGTAGGCGTTCTGGGCGTTGATGAGCTGGACCTTGGCGTTGGCGACTCCGGTCCTGGCCTGGGCCAGAGCGATTTCCGCCTGCGTGCCTGCTTCGACGAAGCCTTCGGCCTGGTTGAGGTGTTTCTCCTGGTTGGAGAGCGTCTCAACCGCCACGGTGACGGCGGACCTGGCCGCGCGTGCCTGGAAGTAGGAGGTGCGGACGCCGAAGAGCACCTGGTCGAGGGTCGTGCGCTCGCTGGCGCGCTGCGATTCCGCGCTCGCCTGCGATGACCGCCACCTCGAGCGTGATTGCCCGAAGTCGTAGACGAGTTGGCTCGCGGAAAGCCCAAGGTTGAAGTAATTGAAGGTGTTCCAGCTCGCACTGGAGCCGCCCCCCGAGATCTGGCTGGGCAGCGAGCCGGGACGGCTGGTGAAGTTGGCGGTCGCGCGCTGGTAGTTGGCGCTGCCGTTCACCTGCGGGAGCAGCGGCGACAGCGCTTCGTCGGCGCGCGCCGCCGCCGCCTGCGTCCCGGCCGAAGCTTGTTGGATCAGGGGCTGCCGCGCGCGGGCGGTCGCGAGGGCTTCGTCGAGGGTCAGGGTTCGGGAGGGTGCGACTGGAGCCGTCGCGGCAAGCACGAGCAGAGCAAGGTTTGCGATCATCATTCGAACCTCAAAGCATCGATCGGGTCAAGCCGCGAGGCCTTGTGGGCAGGGTAGAGTCCAAAGCCAATGCCGACCAGCGCGCTGAAGACGACCGAGATGACGATGATGTCGGTTCGCATCAGGATCGGCCAGTGGAAGCGGGCGGCCAGCAGCCGGCCGCCCAGCAGCCCGAGCACGACGCCGAGGAAGCCGCCGGTGGTGGCCAGCGTCAGCGCCTCGACGAGGAACTGGGCCAGGATGTTGCGCGGCTTGGCCCCGACGGCCATGCGGACGCCGATCTCGCGGGTGCGCTCGGTCACGCTCACCAGCATGATGTTCATGATGCCGATGCCGCCTACAAGCAGAGCCACGGCGGCAACTGCCGCCAGCAACGTGGTTATGGTTTTGGTCGAATCCTCCTGAGCGGTCGCGATCTCGGCCAAGTTGCGGATCGAGAAATCGTCGTCCTGTCCCGGCCCGATGTGGTGGCGGTCACGCAACAGGTTGGTGATCTGCACCTGCGCCCGCGCCGTCTCCGGCTCGGAGGTGGCGCTCACGTAGATCTGGCCGGAGATGAACTGCTGCAGCCCGCCCTGGATCTTGGTCTGGAACGTCTTCAGGGGTATGTACGCCACATCGTCGTAGTCCTGGCCCCAGGAGCTCTGTCCCTTGCTGGCGAGCACCCCCTTGACCTCGAATGGGACGTTCTTGATCCGGATGACCTGGCCGACGGGATTCGCGTTGGCGCCGAACAGCTTGTCCACCACCGTCTGCCCGAGGAATACGACCTTGGTGCCGCCCTCGGCGTCCGAGTCGCCCATCGGCGAGCCCATGGCAGTCGGCCAGTTGCGGATCGAGAAAAACGCAGGGGTCGTGCCGTAGACCCTCGTGCTCCAGTTCTGGTCCTCGGATTGGAGCTGAGCACCGCTGCCCAGCTGCGCGGCGGCGTACTTGACGGAGGGCACCTCGGTCCCGATCGCCCGCAGGTCGTCCCAGGTCAGCGTCGGCATGCTGCCGTAGCCGCCGCGCATCCCACCCGAACTAGTCGAGCCCGGCAGGACGATCAAGAGGTTGGAGCCCATTGCGGCGAACTGCGCCTCGACCTGCGCCTTCGCCCCTTCGCCGATGGCCACCATGGCGATCACGGCGGAGACGCCGATGATGATGCCGAGGGTGGTCAGGAAGGAGCGCATCTTGTTGCGGAACAGCGCGCGGACCGCCACGCGCAGGGTCTGCAAAGGGTTCATAACTCACCTCCCGCAGCCGCCGCGGCGGCGGCCGGCTCGGCACGTTGCGGCTCTTGCCGGACGTCCTTCTGGACCTTGCCGTCCCTCATTACCACCACCCGAGCCGCGTACCTCGCGATGTCGGGCTCGTGGGTGACGAGCACCACGGTGATCCCGGAGTCGCAAAGCTCCTGAAAGATCGCCATCACCTCGACGCTGGTGACGGAGTCGAGGTTCCCCGTAGGCTCGTCGGCGAGGATCACCTTCGGGTTGGCGACCAGCGCCCGCGCGATGGCGACGCGCTGCTGCTGGCCGCCGGACATCTGGTTCGGGTGGTGGTGCATGCGGTCGCCGAGTCCCACCCGGGTGAGGGCCGCGCCCGCGCGCTCGTGCCGCTCGCGGGTGCGCAGCCCGGCGTAGAGCAGCGGCAGCTCGACGTTTTCGATCGCCGACGTGCGGGACAGCAGGTTGAAGTTCTGGAAGACAAAACCGAGGGTGCGGTTGCGCTTCTCCGCGAGGGCGTTGCGGTCGAGGGTCGAGACCTCTTCGCCCGCGAGGAGGTAGCGCCCGGTCGTCGGGCGGTCGAGACACCCAATGATGTTCATCAGCGTGGATTTCCCCGAACCCGAGGCGCCCATGATCGCGACCGACTCTCCTTCCTCGATCGCGAGCGACACGCCGCGGAGAGCATGAACGTCCACGTCTCCCATGTGGTAGACCTTCGTGACGTCCTCGAGCGCAAGCAACGGTGACCGGGTGCTCATTGCGGCCTCAGAACCTCGGCCGCGGGAAGCCGGCCTGCTGTCCCGTCGAGCTACCGCCGCTCATGTCGGTGATCACGAGGTCGCCCTGGGAAAGCTCGCCTTCGACCACCTCGGTGAGCGATCCGTCCGAAACGCCGCTCTTGATTACCACGGGCAGGGGTTGGCCGTTCCGTAGGACCCATACGGTCTTCCGGTTGGGGTCGATCCCGCCACTCGCAGGGGCCTTTCTCCTCGCACCGCCGCTCTGTGCGGCTTCCGCGGTGGCCCCCGTCCCACCCTGGCTGGGACCCGCGCCGGGGTTGAGCCGTGCGAGCAGCTCGGCCGGCGGGCGGAAACGCATCACGGCGTTTGGAATTCGCAACACGTCGCCCCGTTCGGCCCACACGAAGGTGCAGTTGGCGGTCATCCCGGGCTTGAGCTTGAGATCGGGGTTGGCCACGTCGATCACCGCGTCGTACGTCACGACGTTCTGAACAGTCTGCGGGTTGTTGCGGACCTGCCGCACGGCGCCGGTGAACCTCTCGTTCGGGTAGGCGTCAACGGTGAACGTCGCCTTCATCCCGGTCTGCAACTTTCCGATGTCGGCCTCCGCCACGCTGGTGTCCACCTGCATCTTGCGCAGATCCTCGGCGATGAGAAAGAGCGTCGGCGCCTGTAGTGAGGCCGCGACGGTCTGACCAACGTCGACGTTGCGAGCGATGACGGTGCCGTCGGTGGGCGAGATGATATCCGTGTACGCCAGGTTGACCTCCGACGAGTTCAGCTGAGCCCTCGCCTGCTCGACGGTTCCGGCTGCAGCGTCCACCGCGGCCTTGTCCGCGTCGAAGGTGGACTGCGACGTATCGAGGTCCGCCTGTGCGATCAGCTTGCGCTCGGCCAGGATGACGTTACGCTTGTACTGGCGTTCGGCATCAACGGCCTGCGCCTTGACCTTGGCGAGGTTCCCCTGGGCCGCAACCAGGTTCGCGCGCGCCTGCTGAACCGTCGCCTGGAAAAGCTGGGGATCGATCTTGGCGACCAGCTGCCCCTTCTTCACCTGCGAGTTCCAGTCGGCGTAAAGCGCGGCAACCCGGCCTGAGACCTGGCTGCCGACCTGCACCGTGACGATCGCGGAGAGGGTGCCGCTCGCGGTCACCTTGGCCACGATGCGCCCACGGTCGACCTGCGATGTGACGTACAGCACCTGGGCGGTCGCCCGCGCCTGGCGCATGCGCCACCAGCCGAACACTCCCCCCGCCACAACCACCACGGCAACGACGATCCAGAACGTCTTTCTCTTGAGCATGGTTCTCCTTACGCGGCCGTCAGACGACCGGCCGGGACGCTTCCCACATCACGAAACCAGCCTTCTCGGGCAACCGCCAAGCCGCCGGCACTCACGACGCTTCCCCCGCGGCCGGTCTCGGGCCGCCCGTTCTCGTCGCCTCGAAGAGTTCCAGATTAGCGATCACCCTCTTGAGCCCCGCCACGACCGCGGCGCGCTGAACCTCGCTCAGCCCGCCCTCGACCGCAGCTGCGATCCTAGCCGCAATCGGAAGGAGCTCGCCCGCCTTCGCTTCGCCCGAGGGCGTTAGCGCCAGGCGGGAGCGCCTGCGGTCCTCGCGGTCCGGGCGGCTGCGCACGAGCCGCCGGCGGACCAGGGTGTCCACAACCCTGCAGGCGGTAGGCTCGTCCATCCGCCGTCTCTCGGCCAGCTCCCGAAGCGACATCTCTCCGCCGCGTGCGATCGCCACCATGGTCCAGAACTGCTGTGGTGACAGCCCGTGTTCCCTCACGAGCGCGCTCGTGACCTGCCTGATCCGCCGCCTCACCAGCGCGACCAGCAACCCGATTGGTTCTTGCTTAGGCAATCATTGTCTCCCTAATCATTGTTATTCTAAATTGTTGCCCCTGTCAAGCGCGTGGCACATCCCATGTGGGGGGACGAACGGGAGCCGAAAAGGGTTACACGCCACGGCCTGGCCCGAAGAGATCGAGGTGAAGCCGGGGCGAGTAGCGGAAGGAATGCCGCAGGCATGCCCGGGCCACCGCGGCCGAATGCGCGGCGACCTCCTCGGCACGACGCCCTTCGGGCATGAGCATCACCCGCTCGCTCGCAACGCCAAGGTGCTCCACGATCGCCAGGACCTCCGGGAGGTCCGCCTCATCCTGCACCACGAACTTGAGCTGGTGCTCCGTATGGCGTCTCAGCAAGCGTTTCAGGGGTTCGAGGTCGCCCCGCAGCGCGCGGTGATGCTCCCGAAAGCGCCCCTCCGGGTCGGAGTTGGCGGTCTTGGGCGAGACCGAAAGCAGGTGGCAGTCGAACTCGGGAGCGAGCGTGCCCGCGGTCTCGACCGTGATGTGGTGGCCGTTCGCAGCGAGCGCACGCGTGAGGTCGCCGAGCTCCCGCTGCAGCAGCGGCTCCCCGCCGGTAATCACCACATGGCGGCAGCGGGAGACCGCGGCCCGGCCGAGCAGCTCGCGCAGCGACCGTCGCTCCCCCTCCGGGTCCCAGGAGGTGTACGGCGTGTCGCACCAGGCGCAGCGCAGGTTGCACCCCGAGGTGCGGATGAAGAACGAGGGGACGCCGGCGAACATCCCTTCGCCCTGAATCGAGGTGAAGGTCTCTGCGATGACCATGCCTACCAGCTTGCCTCGACGTCGCCGCCCTCCGGGACGAGCAGACGGCGACACCAGAGCGCCGTCACCACGGCGCAGGCCAGCAGAACCGAGCCGCCGCCCTGGTGCGCGGTTGTCAGGAGCACTTCCCATGCGGCGCGCGGCGCGTTCAACGGGCGTGCCTGGACGGCGATGAAGGCCGTGAACCCGAGCATGACCTGAGCCACGGCGACGATCATGAGCGCTTTGCCGATCCGCCGGAGGAGCCGCTCGTCCTCGTACAGGCCCCACAACCGGCTCCCGACCAGCACCGCCATCGCCAGGACCACTGTTGCGAACGCGATGTGCACCAGCAGGCCCTTCGCCAGGTGCCGCTGGATCGCCCCGAGCACGAGCTGCACCAGCACCACGCACACCAGGAGAGCGCTCAGCGTCCTCTCCGTGGTGGCATGCCGCGTGGCCGTCGCCGGCAGCGACCCGGTCCAGGCGGTGGACACGAACACCGCGATCGCCACCATGAGCGCGAGGAACGCCGGCCCCAGCACCCCGTGCACGATCGCCAGGGTGATCGACGGCGCCATGGCGTCCGGCGAGGTCGAGAGCGTGAACGTGCCGGTCACCCGCAGCCCTCCCAGGATGCCCTGGACGATCACCACCCCCACCGCCAGCAGCGCCAGCCTCTTCACCCAGGCGCGCCGCTCGACGCGCACCAGGTGTGCGGCCAGCACCACGGTGGTCAGCCCAACCAGCGTCCCGAAGAGCCGGTGGGCGTGCTCGAAGTAGATCCCTCCGGTCATGCGCGAGAGCGGGTAGAGAAACATGTTGTAGCCGAAGGAGTTCGGCCAGTCCACGACGGCCAGCCCCGCGCCGTTTCCGGTGACCACGCCGCCGACGAGCACCTGCAGCATCGTCGCGGCCACGGCCACGCCGGCGAGTCCGGCGGTCCAGTTCTCCACGCTCCTCCCCCGCCGGCTCGCGGCGCCGACCGCCGCTCCGGCGCTTCCGAGGAGCGCGCCGAGGAGGAGCGAGCCCGGGATCCACCAGGCGGCGGAGGGCAGGAGCTGGTTGGCGCGTGCGCCGCCGAGGAGGGTGCCCAGGACCAGCAGGTTGATCACCGCGGAGAGCACGCCGGCGGCGAGGCCCGCCCGCCACCCGCGCCCGGTCAGCCGCCCCGCCAGGAAGCCCCCGCCCAGCAGGCAGGCCAGCAGGCCCAGGGCGAGCAGCCAGCTCGGCACCGAGACGGGCGGCATCCGGCAGAGGTATCCGAGGAACCACATCGCCACGCTGGTGCCAACTCCCAGCGCCAGGGTGTCCCCACCGCCGGCGGCCGTTTTCGGGTCGGCTTCCATGACACCTCCCCTGAATGCCTTCGCAGCGGTGAGTAGTATGGAGCAGACGGCTGCCCGCTTCCAAGCTCAACGGTCTGGCACGCGGCCGCGGAGGGGGAAGGTCAGGGAATGCCGGCGGTTGCCGGGCGTTCTGCCGTCTGATTGTGTTGTCTGGGCTGTGGCAGAATGGCCGCTCAACGAGCTGGCGAGGGACGGGTCGGGATGAGAGCCGGGCAGGGGAACGAGCTTCAAGCGGGGACCGCTTCGCGCGCCGCCAGGGCGCTGCGCACCTACGCGGAGCTCACCAAGATCCGCCTCGTCCTGCTCGTGGTCACCACCACCGCCGTCGGCTTCCTCATGGCCAGCCGCGGAAGACCCGACGCTGCGGCGCTGTGCTGGACGCTGATCGGAACGGCGCTGGCCGCCGCCGGCTCGATGGCGCTCAACCAGGTCCTCGAGAGGGCCCGCGACGCCCGCATGGAGCGCACGAGGCATCGCCCCCTGCCGGCCGGCACGATCACCCCGCGCCACGCCCAGGTTTTCGGCGTCTTCACCGCGTCCGCCGGGCTCGCCGTGCTGGGGGTTGCCGCCAACCCCCTCACCGCCCTCCTGGGTCTGATCGTGGTGCTGACCTACACCCTCGTCTACACGCCGCTCAAGCCCCGGACGCCGCTCTGCACGCTGGCAGGCGCGCTGTGCGGGGCGATCCCGCCCATGATGGGATGGACGGCAACGAGCGGGGGGATCGGCTTCGGCGCGTGGCTCCTGGGCGGCGTGCTGTTCCTCTGGCAGATCCCGCACTTCCTGGCGCTCGCCTGGCTGTACCGCGCGGACTACGAGCGCGGCGGGTTCCGCATGTTGCCGGTGGTGGACGCCTCGGGCCGCGTCACCGGCCAGATGGCCGTGCTCTACTCGCTGGCCCTGGTGCCCCTTGGCCTGCTCGCCGCCCTGGGCGGCATCACCGGGTGGCTCTTCGCGGCCGGCTCGGTCCTGCTGGGGTCCGGCCTCGTCGCGCTCTCGATGCGGCTTGCGGCGCTGCGGACCGACCCGGTCGCCCGCCGGCTGTTCCTCGCCACGCTGGCCTACCTGCCCCTGCTGCTCGGCCTGATGGTGGCCGACAAGCTGCCCGCCGCCTCGGATCTCGCGGTGGCACTCCTCACGAACGTCCGATGAGCGCGCCGGCGCCACCCAAGGCGGGATTCCTGGCGAGCGGCGGCTGGGTGGTGGTCGCAGCGCTCGTCGTGTGCACACTCGCCTTCGCGTACTACGCGTTCGACATCGTGGGCCACCGCGGCAGCCGCGCGGTCGGCGACGGGCAGCACGTGGAGAGCTACGGTTTCGCCCTCGACCCGTGCCTTGTCCGAGGGGACCTCATCGCGGCTTCGGGAATGCCCAAGGACGGCCTCCCGGCCCTCGTTGAGCCCGCGGCGTGGACCGTCGCGCAGGCCGACGCCGCAACCCGGCCCCGCAAGTTCCTGGTCCCCGGGGACCGTGTGATCGGCGTCAGGGTGGGCGGCCAGGCACGCGCCTACCCGCTGCGGGTGCTGGTCTGGCACGAGGCGGCCAACGACACGCTCGCCGGGCAGCCGATCCTGGTCACCTACAACCCGCTGTGCGACAGCGCGGCGGTGTTTCGCCGCGAGATCGCCGGCCACGCGAGGGTCTTCGCCTTCAGCGGCCTGCTCTACGACTCCAACCTGCTCGCCTACGAACGCCGGCCGGCGCAAACCGGCGAGAGCCTGTGGAGCCAGCTCCTCTTCCGCGCGGTCACCGGGCCCTCCGCGGCGGCGGGCGAGACCCTGGAGGTTCTGCCCATCAGCGTGGCGAGCTGGAGCGACTGGAAGCGCGAGAATCCCGGCACCACCGTGCTCGCCCCCAACGAGCGGCTGCTCGAGCAGTACAGCCGCGACCCCTACACGAGCTACTTCGGCTCGGACCGGCTGCGTTTCCCCGTGCAGCCGCTCCCTTCACCCGCGCTCTACCCGCTCAAGACCCCTGTGGTGGCGCTCGGCGGACCGGGAGGCTGGACGGCGTTCCCGTTTCCTGTGGTGGCATCGCTTGCGCAGACTCCTCCGCCCCCCTGCGCGCCCTGGGCCGCGCTCGCCTCCGCCCTCACGTACCACACGCAGGGTCCCACGGTGACCGTTGCCACCGACCGCCTGCCTCCGGGCACTGGCGTCGTCTACGCCTCCTACTTCGCCTGGTTCGCCACCCACAATGGCGGGACGACCTGGGCCGGCGCCGCTGCGGCCCACGCGAACTAAGCGCCTGTGGGCAATAGTGAGATAGTGGTACCTGGTACCTAATTGATCTGGTACCTGATCAGGTGAAGGACAAGTTCGGCCTCGATCGGAAACATACGCCAGGTACCGGACCCTGACCGCTGCCGTAACAGCCGACACCCGTGGTCCGAGAACGACAAGACTGGTGTGAACGCGCCGCCCGTGCAGGGCCTAGGCGAATCGCGTATAGCCGCGCCGCCACCGGCAGGGCTTTGGCACATGCCGTGTAGGCCGCGCCGCGAAGATTGGACCAGCCGCTAGGCGCGCGAGTCGGTCGCACTGGAGGCGTACCCGGAGGGTACGTTGAGGATGCGAACCGGCGAGCGCAACAACGCGGATGGTCCGATATTCACGGCGCAGTTCAGGTTCAGAAGATCAGGACCACGAACAGCACGAGCCAGACTACGGCGAGGAAGTGCCAGTAGATCGCGCAGTACTCCACCCCCGGGTGGAACGCTGCCGAGTAGCGCCCTCGCCACGCCCGGGCGGTCACCACGCCGAGCGGGATCAGGCCGCCCAGCACGTGCGCCGCGTGCAGGCCGGTGAGGAGGTAGAACGTGAACCCGTAGAGGTTGGTCTTCGCCGTGAGATGGGCGGTCACCAGCGCGAACCAGTTGAGGGTCTGGGAGACCAGGAAGGCAACGCCGAGCACGGTGGTGATCAGCATCCAGGCCTGCAGGGCCTGCCGGCGACCGCCCCTTCCAGCCCGCACCGCCGCTTGCATCGCAACGCTGCTGATCGCGATGATGAGCGTGCTGATCCAGAGCCCGTGGGGCAGGCTCGGCATCCCTGGCGGGGGCCAGGCCGTGGCCCTGAAACGGATCAGGAGGTAGCCGACGATGCTGGCGGCGAACAGCATCGAGAGCGCGAGCACGAGCAGCTTCATGCCCAGCCGGCCCGTGTCGAGCGGGGCCGCTGCGGCGCGGCCGTCCGGCGGGATTGGGCCGGGGATCATTTTGTGAGCGCCGGGGCGTAGCCCGGGATGAGGTCCGGCGCGTACGCATGGGTGTCGAGCAGCGCGATGTACACGAAAAGGCCGACGAAGAGGAGCGCCGAGACGAAGACGATGGCGTTCATCGGGCGGTCGTAGCGCATGTGCATGAAGTAGAGCAGCACCAGCGAGGCCTTGACGGTGGCGATGGCCATTGCGACCCCCAGGTTGAAGTTCCCGAGGTCGAACCCCGCGACCGCGACCGTGATCACGGTGAGCACGAGGAGCACCAGCCATACCATCGCAAGCATCCGGAAAGGCACCACATGCCCCACGCTGGGCTGCTCGGCCCGATGTGTCGTTGCTTCGATCGTCTCAGCCATCATTCACCTCTCAGTGGATCAAGTACAGCAACGGGAACAGGTAGATCCAGATCAGGTCGACGAGGTGCCAGTACAGCCCTGACAGATCCACCGGGGTGAAGTACGAGGGACCGAATTCCCCCCGGCGCGCCCTCAGGAGCATCAGGCTCAGCACGGTCATGCCGGCGATGACGTGGATGCCGTGCAGCCCGGTCATCAGGAAGTAGACGGCAAAGAACACCTGCACGTCCTTCGGCGGCCCGGCCTCCCCTTCTGCAATGGCCGGCCGTCCCGCCGCAGCAAGGCCGCGCGGGCCGATCGCCGCGGGCGGGATCGACGAGCGCTCGTCGGGGTTGGCCGCCGGCGTCGGCGCTGCGACCGGCAGGGCCGGGACTGCTCCGGCGGGCTCCTCGAGCTTCGCGTGGAAGCGCTTGCCCCAGAGCAGCCCCTCCTTCCACTTGTGCTGGTACTCCACGTACTTGATGCCCAGGAAGCAGGCGGCAAGCGCGATGGTCGCCGCGAGCAGGCGCACCAGCGCCCTCTGACGGCCGAGCTGCGCGCAGCGCACGGCCCACGCCATGGTGAAGCTCGAGCAGATGAGCACGGCGGTGTTGATCGCCCCCAGGGTCCTGTCGAGGAACCGGTTGGCGTACATGAACACCTCGGGATGGTTGGAGCGGTAGACCGCGTAGGCGCAGAAGAGCCCGCCGAACAGGAGGATCTCCGTGGCGAGGAAGATCCACATCCCGAGCTTGCCGGACTCGAACTGCTGCTCGGCAGTATCGAAGTGGTGTGCCAGGTGTTCCGCGTGAACCTCGGCCAAGCTCTCCTCCTTGCCGATGCCCGGCGCCTACGAAGCGGTTGCGCCTTTCACCCTCGGTTTGTAAACGAAGCCACCGATATCGCGGTCGTAGCTCCAGTCCTCGACGTCGTACGGATCGCCTGCCGTCGGGGAGGTGGCGAAGTTGTCGTGACGCGGCGGCGAGGACGTCTGCCACTCCAGCGTCGCGCCACCCCAAGGGTTGGCCGGGGCTGGGCGGCCGCGGAAGAGCGAGTGGAGGAGGTTGATCGCGATGATGACGAAGCCGACCGCGAGGATGTACGAGCCGATCGTCGAAAGCTGGTGGTACGACTGGAACCCGGGCACGTAGTGGTACGAGCGGCGCGGCGCCCCCTGGCTACCCATGACGAACTGCGTGAAGAACGTCGTGTTGAACCCGACGAAGACCAGCAGGGCCCCGACCCTGCCCCACGGCTCGCTGTACATGCGCCCGAACATCTTCGGCCACCAGTAGTGCAGGCCGCCGAGGAAGGCGATCACGGTGCCGCCGAACATCACGTAGTGGAAGTGCGCCACCACGAAGTAGGTGTCATGCAGGTGGATGTCCACCGCGAGCGCACCCAGGAAGAGGCCGGTCAGGCCGCCGATACCGAACAGGAAGAGGAACGACAGCACGTACAGCATCGGGGTCGCGAGCCAGATCGAGCCCTTGTACATCGTCGCGATCCAGTTGAAGACCTTCACAGCGGACGGGATCGCGACCAAGAAGGTGAGGGCGCTGAAGATCATGCTCGCCAGGTTGGACTGCCCCGCCACGAACATGTGGTGGCCCCACACCAGGAACGAGATGACCGCGATCGCGATCGACGACAGGGCGATGAACTTGTAGCCGAAGATGTGCTTGCGCGAGAACACCGACACCATCTCGCTGATCACCCCCATCGCAGGGAGGATCATGATGTACACGGCAGGGTGCGAGTAGAACCAGAAGAAGTGCTGGAAGAGCACCGGGTCTCCGCCGAGCGCAGGGTCGAAGATGCCCACACCGAGCGCGCGCTCGGCGATCAGCAGCAGCAAGGTGATCCCGAGCACCGGGGTGGCCATGATCTGGAGGATGGCAGTGCCGTAGATGCCCCACAGGAACAGCGGCATTCGGAACCAGCTCATCCCGGCCGGGCGCAGCTTGTGGATGGTGACGACGAAGTTCAGGCCGGTGAAGATGGACGAGAACCCGAGGACAAAGATCCCGGCCACCATTGCGATGACGTTGGTGTTGGTCGTGGTGCTGTACGGCGTGTAAAAGGTCCACCCGGTGTCCACGGCACCCGTCGTGATGGAGGCGAGCGCCAGCACAGCCCCGGTGACCCACATGTAGTAGCTCGCGAGGTTGAGCCGTGGGAAGGCCACGTCTTTCGCCCCGAGCATGAGCGGCAGCACGAAGTTCCCGAGCGCCGCCGGGATGCCAGGGATGATGAAGAGGAAGATCATGATCGCGCCGTGGAGCGTGAACATCTGGTTGTACTGGTCCGCGGTCATGAGCGCGCTGTTGCCGGGGGTCAACAGCTTGGTCCTGATCAGGAGGGCAAAGATCCCTCCGAGCAGGAACGAGGAGAGGATCGACACCAGGTACATGACCCCGATGCGCTTGTGGTCCAGCGTCAGCAGCCACGAGCGGAAACCGTGGCCGTGGGTCAGGTAGTTGTCCCTCCCCAGCGCGTTTTCGGAGACCCTGGCCTCACCGATGCCGCCCTCCGTGTGAAAGCTCGCCATGCCCTTTTTCCCGCCTTCCTTCATCTTCGGGAAGGAACCGACCCTTCCCCTACTTCAACGTCTTGAGATACTCGATGATTGCGGTGATCTCCTGGTCCTTGAGCCGCCCCTTGAACGTCGGCATCACCGGCTGGAACCCGGCCACGATCGCGGCCTGGGGCTCGAGGATCGACTCGCGGACGTAGTCCTCGTCCGCAACGACCGTCTTGCCCCCATCGAGGGGAACCTGGTGACCGAACAGCGCCTTGAACGTGGGCCCGGTGCCCGCCTTGCCATCCACCGAGTGGCACTGGGCGCACCCCCGCGTGCGAAAGAGCTGTTCCCCGGCCTGGGCGGGCGACATCCTCGCGAGGAAGTTGCTCGCGTCCTCGAGCCAGCGCTCGAAGCCGCCGGGCTCGTGCACGACCGCCTTGGCCCACATGTCGGAGTGGCCGGTTCCGCAGTACTGGGTGCAGTAGATCTGGTACTCACCCGGCTTGGTCGCCTGGAACCAGAGCTTCGCGTAGCGCCCCGGCACCACGTCGCGTTTCAGGCGGAATGCGGGGATGAAGAAGCCGTGGATCACGTCCTCGGAGGTCATTACCAGTCGGATCGGCGTTGCGATGGGCACGTGCAGGTTCTCGTCCACGTGGCCGTTCGGGTAGGTGAAGAGCCACTTCCACTTCTGGCCGGTGACGAGAACCTCATACGAGTTGGCCGGGGGGGTGTTGATGTCGAGGTAGACCTTGAAGCCCCAGATGAAGATCACGATCACGATCAGGATGGGGACCGTGGTCCACGTGATCTCGAGCGGCGTGTTGTGACGGGGGCTCGGCTCCGCCTCCTCGCGCCCGGGCCGACGCCGGTAGCGGATCACGAAGAGCACCATCAGCACGACGATCAGCAAAAAGAAGAACGCCGAAACCCAGAAGACGAAGCCGAAGATGCGGTCCACCTCGGCGGCGCCCTCGGAACCTTGCGAGGGCAGCCAGAAACCGCCCTCGGTGCCTATCGCCGCCCAGCTCACCAGCGCGTTCATGAACTCTCGTCCGAGACTCAATGTGCCACTCCCCGCCCTTCACCGCACCCGTTTCCCCACTCCGCGGGCCCGGTCCCTCGGTTCGACGTTCTGTTTTCTCAACGCCCGGACGTCAACACGTCCGGGCGAACGAGTGCTTTCTTGCGCGCCCCCCGGCGCCACGCCAAGAAGAGCCAGAGTCCCACGACCAAGGCCGTGGTGGCGCCGCCGAGGCGCATGATGTTGGTCGCCGCGATCACGTACCGACCCGTGTTCGCGTCGTAGTGGTAGCAGTAGAGCAGGATCTGGTCCCCGGCGTTGCCGACCTTCCCTTCACCGGCCTCGGTGAGCGCCAGCTTAAGCGTCCTCGACTCGAACACGACGCCGTAGAGGTAACGGGCCATCCGGCCGTCGGGTGTGACCAGGAAGATTCCGGCCGGGTGCGCGTACTGCTGGCGCTCGTTGTCGTAGCGGTATCCGAACCCCACCGCGTCCGTCAGCTTCCTAATGTTGGCCTCCCTGCCCGTCAGGAAGTGCCAGCCCGAGGCGGCACCGGGGCGCCCGAGCTCCGTGATGTAGTTCTCCTTCTTGAGCATCGCAAGCGTCGCAGTTTCCTGCGGATCGATGCTCACCGTCACGACCTCGAACTCCTTGCCGGGGGCCCATGAAAGCTCCTTCAGCCCTTCCACCACCCCGTTGAGGAGCAGGCCGCACAGCATCGGGCACCGGTAGTAGTTGAGCGTCAGGATCACGGGCTTGCCGCCCGAGAAGTACCGCGAAAGCCTGACCGGTTTCCCGTCCTCGGCGGTGAACTCGAGGTCCAGCGGCAGACGCGCACCCGGATGCTCGGTGATCCCGACCCCTTCGAGCTCCTTGGGCAGGGGCTCCGCGCGCTGGGCGAACGCGGGCAGCGCCGCCGCCATCAGCAGCATCGAAACGGCCCCCATTCGGACCATCCAGCCCTTGAACCACACGGTCATCGTGGCGCTCCCGGTCGGATCACACGGGTGACACCGAGCCGCGGTACCCCGCCGCCCGGTCGCCCGGAGCCGATCCTCGATAACCGAAAAGCGTCGAATACCCGCGGTCATTCCTAGTCAGCGCTTCCCCGCGGCCGGGGCCTTGGCCGCCGGCGGTGCGCTCGCCGGCGGCTGCACGGAAAGCCAGGGGACCTTCCCGCCCTCCCGCACCACCAGCCCCACCGCCCGGTCTATGGGGATTGCGACCACGCCCTTTTGCGGGTCCAGGATCTTGTACGAGTGCAGCAGCTCCTCCTGCTGGGCCCGCAGTTGCGAGAGCTCCTCGGGGCCGACCGCCACCACCTTGCGCACGTTCTCCTGCTGCTCCTGGCGGTAGAAGAACACCTGGAGAAGGACCACGAGCGCGAACAGAACGATCGCGAATACGATCCCCACCACCGCGGTCAGCGGCGTGTTCGGCTCGTTCCCGCCGGGTTGCCCGCCGTGCGGCGGAGCCGCTCCAGGATCCTTCGTCTCTTCCATTCCCCTCACCGTTTCAGCCTTTCCACTGCGCTCGGCTCAGACCCCGAGCCGCGAAGCCCGTTTCCTCATGCGTTCTCGAACGCCAGCGACTCCGCGAGGCGCGGGTCGCGCTCGGGGACGAGGGAGCGCCGACGCACCACAAACGCCGCCGCCGCCAGCTGAACGGCGACGAGCGCGACAAGCAGCGCGACGTCCACCAGGTGCGGCATCGGGCTCCCCGGGCTGGCCGACGGCATCACGAGCCAGTAGAGGTCCACCCAGTGCATGGTCAGAACCCAGGAAGCCACGGCCACCAGCACGCCCGGGCGGCGCTTGGGCCCCCGTGCAAGGAGCGCCAGGAACGGGAGCAGGAAGTGGCCGAGCACGAGCGTGAGGCCCACGTAGCCCCAGCCGTTCTGCTGGCGCACCGCGAACCAGCGGGTCTCCTCGGGGATGTTCCCGTACCACTGGAGCATGTACTGCGAGAAGCCGATGTAGGCCCAGAACACGACGAAACCGAAGAGAAGCTTGCCCAGGTCGTGGTAGTGCTCCACCGTGACCGCCCGGCGCAGGAACCCCGAGCGTTGAAGCATGAAGACCGCGATCGGCAGGAACGCGTAGATCGTGACGACGCACCCCGCGAAGTAGTAGACCCCGAAGATCGTGCTGTACCAGTGCGGGTCGAGCGACATCAGCATGTCGATCGCCGCAAACGTCAGGGTCAGGCCGAAGACGACCATCGCCGGGGCGCTTCGGCCGCGCATCTGCACGGTGAGCCGGACATCCCCCGACTCGTCCTGCGCCAGCGACCGCCTGACGAAGAAGCGCGCGAGCCCGCCCCACACCAAGAAGTAGAAGAGCCAGCGCACCAGGAAGAACGGAACGTTCAAGTACGCGCCGTTCGCCCCGGCCGCGTGCCGTTGGGCCGCGGCGCCCGGGCTCGCCCACGGGTAGATCTGCGCGAGACCCAGCAGGAGCGGCACCGAAAGCAGCGCCAGGAAAGGCAGCGTGGCGACCATGGCCTCGGCAACGCGGCGGATGACCACGCTCCAGCCCGAGTTGGTGAGGTGGTGGAGCACCACGAAATACAGCGCTCCGAGCGCGAGGCTCAGCACGTAGGCGAAGGCAACGAGGTAGGCAAACAGGAACCGGCGCCATCCCCCCGGCGTCACGGCCGCGAGGCCGATGGCGAGCAGCAGCGCCGCCACGCCCACTAGCGCGGCGCCGCGCCACAGCTTCTCGCCCAGCGCGCCCAGATGGCGCTTCTCGGAAAGGATGTCCGGGATGAAGCTCATGGCACCTGCCCCTAGCGAAGCTGCCGCCGCAGTTCCGGCGGAACATCGTTCACACTTGCGTCCTGGCTGAGCTGCAGCGCCCGCACGTAGGCCGCGATGGCCCAGCGGTCGGACACCGGGATCTGCGCGCCGTACGACGGCATGTTGCGGATCCCGTTGGTGATCGTGTTGAAGAGGTGGCCCACCGGCCTGCCACGCACAAGGTCGGTGTGGTACGAGGAGGGCGGCGTCCAGGTGCCCTCCTGGAGCTGGTCCGCCCGCTTCGCGACCTGGCCGTCACCATACCCGGCGAGGCCGTGGCACGGCTCACAGTAGATCTCGTAGCGTTCCTGCCCGCGCCGCACGAGCTGCTCGGTCACCGGCATGGGGAACACCGTCACCCAGCCGGCGGCGTCGCGGCCCTCGAAGTACGCGCTTTCCTCGTGCAGCTCGCCCCGGGCCACCGTGCCAGGCACCTCGGGCCGCATGGCCCTGGCGTCCGCGAAAAGGGGGTTGGCCGTCTGGGTCTTGAACTTGGGCTGCTTCGACATATCCAGGATGAGGTGGATGCGCGGTCGAGGGGAGGTGGTCACGCGGGCGCGTGCGATCAGCGTGAGCGGTACCAGCGCGAGGGCGGCCAGCAGCACGGCAGCATAGAGGAGCCAGCGGGGCATCTAGTCCTCCAGCTCTTCCACGTGCCGCGCCCCGAGCCCCTCGAGGAAGGCACGCGTCTCGCTCGGGTGGTACTTCGGGTCGCCGGTCTCGATGGCGATGAAGAAAGAATCCGTCGTGGCCCGCTGCCGGAATCTCTGGCTCGGGAACACCGGGTGGTAGAGCTGCGGCAGCCGGTTTGCCGCCATGAGCCCGATGAACGCGCCGATCGCCGAGAAGAGCACGGTCAGCTCGAACGTGATCGGGATCGCGGCCGGCACCCCGAACAACGGCTTGGCGCTGATGATGTGGGGATAGTCGAACGCGTTGGTCCACCACTGCAGCAGCAGCCCCGTGGCGGCCCCGGTCGCTCCACCGCCCGCCGCCAGCCAGGGCAGCCTGCTCATGCGGATTCCCATGCTCTCGTCAAGCCCGTGGATCGGGAACGGCGCGAACGCGTCGAACTTCTGGAAGCCGGCGTCCCGCACCCTCTCCAGCGCGCCGAGGAGGGCGTCCACGGACTCGAACTCGGCCAGCAGGCCCCACGGCTTCGGGGAGACGCCCGGGGTGGTGGCGTGCCCGCTCATGGCTCGCTGTCCTCCCTCTGCCGCTCGTGCTGGTGCGGGATCTCGCCCCAGTACTGGCCATGGCCCCGGTGCGGGCCGCGGTCGAGGCCGGCGGCCGGCATCACGCTCTTCACCTCGGCCACCGCGATCATCGGCCCGAAGCGCAGGAAGAGCAGGAACAGCGTCAGGAAGAGTCCGAACGACCCCGCGAGGGTGCACAACTCCACCCACGTCGGCTTGTAGTACCCCCAGCTCGAGGGAAGGAAGCCGCGCGACAGGGACGTCACGATGATGACGAAGCGCTCGAACCACATCCCGACGTTGACGAGCACCGCAACGATCAGGAGCATCCACGGCGTCGTCCGAGCCCTCTTGAACCAGAACGCCTGGGGCACGACGACGTTGCAGGTGAACATGATCCAGAACGCCCAGGCGTAGGGGCCCAGGGCGCGGTTCATCAACGCGAAGCGCTCGAATGGGTTGCCCGAGTACCACGCCATGAAGTACTCGATGAAGTACGAGTAGGCGACCATCAGGCCCGTCGCGAGGGTGATCTTGGCCATGTTGTCCAGGTGCCTTGTCGTGATCAGCTCCTCAAGCCCGAAGAACTTGCGCACGGGGATCAGGAGCGTGAGCACCATCGCGAAGCCGGAGAAGATCGCCCCCGCCACGAAGTACGGCGGGAGGATCGTCGAGTGCCAGCCCGGGACCTGGGAGACCGCGAAGTCGAAGCTCACCACCGAGTGCACCGAGAGCACGAGCGGCGTCGCGAGGGCGGCGAGCAGCAGGTACACGCGCTCGTAGCGGTGCCAGTGCCGCGCCGAGCCGCGCCAGCCGAGGCTGAGGATCCCGTACACGATCCTGCGCCCCTTCGTGGTGGCGCGGTCGCGCAGCGTCGCCAGGTCGGGAACCATGCCGGTGAACCAGAAGAGCAACGACACCGTGAAGTAGGTGCTCACCGCGAACACGTCCCACAGGAGCGGGCTTCGGAAGTTCGGCCAGACCTGCATCTGGTTCGGGTACGGGAAGAGCCAGTAGTCGAACCAGGGGCGCCCGGTGTGGATCGCCGGGAACAGCCCGGCGCAGATCACGGCAAAGATCGTCATCGCCTCGGCGAACCGGTTGATGCCGGTGCGCCACTTCTGGCGGAACAGGAAGAGGATCGCGGAGATCAGCGTGCCTGCGTGGCCGATTCCGACCCAAAACACGAAGTTCGTGATGTCGAACCCCCAGCCCACCGGGATGTTCAGGCCCCAGACACCGATCCCCGCAAGGAACAGGTAGCCCAGCATGGCCACGAGGACCGCCGTGAGGGCGCACGAGATGCCGAACGCGATGTACCAGGCGAGCGGCGGCTTGGGCCGCTCGACGATCGAGCACACCTTGTCCGTGACCGTCGCGAACGTGTTGTCGCCGAGCACCAGCGGGGCGCGCGTGCGCGGGTCCTCGATCGTGTTGTCGATCTGCAGGGGCACCGTGCTCATCACGCCTCCCCGTCCGCGGCCGAAGGGTTGCGCAGCTTCGCGAGGTAGCGCGTGCGCGGCTTGGTGAACAGCTCATCGAGCATCGAGTACGCCCGGTTGTGCGCGTGCAGCTTCGAGACCCTGCTCTGGGGGTCCTTGAGGTCCCCGAAGACGATCGCCTGGGTCGGGCAGGTCTGGGCGCACGCGGGCACGATCTCCCCGTCGCGGATCGGACGGTTGTCGTTCTTGGCGGCGATCTTCACCGCCTCGATGCGCTGGATGCAGAAGCTGCACTTCTCCATCACGCCCCGCCCGCGCACCGTCACCTCGGGGTTGAAGACCATCCGCTCGACCTCGGGCACGTCCTTGAAGTAGTTGAAGAAGTTGAAGCGGCGCACCTTGTACGGGCAGTTGTTGGAGCAGTAGCGGGTCCCGACGCAGCGGTTGTAGACCTGCTCGTTCAACCCCTCGTCCGAGTGCACCGTGGCGGCCACCGGACAGACCTCCTCGCAGGGGGCGTTCTCGCAGTGTTGGCACGCAACAGGCTGGAACGCGAGGCTCGGCGATTCCGGCGGGCCCGAAAAGTAGCGGTCCACCCGGATCCAGTGCATCTCGCGCCCGCGGATCACCTGCTCCTTGCCGACCACCAGGATGTTGTTCTCCGCCTGGCAGGCCATCGTGCAGGCGTTGCAGCCGATGCATGCCGAGAGATCGATGCTCATCGCCCACTGGTGCTCGCCGGTGAACTTCGGGGCCTGCCACAGCGGGAGTACCGCCGGCTCCTCGAACCGCTTGCGCGCGAACTCCGGCTCCTTCCTGTACTCCGCGAGCGTGCCCTCGCGGACGAACTCCGCGATGCGCGTGCCGCGCGCCTCGTACCCCACGCGGTCGATCGCCTGGTGGTCCTGGGTGCAGGCGAGGCTGTAGGTGCGCCCGGTCCTCTCCACCGTGACGCCGGTCGCGATGAACGGCGCCCGCGAGGTGCGGATCGCATAGGTGTCGAAACCCACGCCGTTGCCGACTCTGCCGGCCGCCGTCCTGCCGTACCCGAGCGGCAACACGACCGTGTTGTCCGCCTGCCCCGGCAGCACGTAGACGACGATCTCCGCCGAGCGGCCCGCGTTCGCGATCCGCACGACGTCGCCGTGCTTGACGCCCAGGGCCCCCGCGGTCGCCGGCGACAGCGTCGCTGCGTTGTCCCAGGTGATCTTGGTGAGCTGGTCGGGCAGTTCCTGCAGCCACGCGTTGTTGGCGAAGCGGCCGTCGTAGACCTTGCGGTCCGCGCAGAAGACGGCTTCCAGCCGCTGAGGGCCGGGCGCCTCGACCGCGGCAGGCGGGGTGACGCCGGCCTCGAGGGGACGAACCTGGGGGTTGGCGATCGCGAACTCGCTGCCGGCCAGCACCCCGTCGTGGAGTGTGCGCCGCCACCGCGCCTCGAAGTCCGTCGCCCCCGTCAGCTCCAGCACAGTGGCGCGCACGATCTCGTGGCCGGTGGCGACCTGCTCCCCCAGCACGGCCGCCACGACCTCGATCGGGCTCCTGCCGCCGTAGAGCGGATCGATGAGCGGCTGAACGACGCTCACCGTGCCGTCCCAGCCACGCACGTCGCCCCAGGCCTCGAGGAAGTGAGCGCACGGAAGCTGCCAGCGAGCCAGGCGCGAGGTCTCGTCGTCGAAGAGGCCCAGGCGGACGGTGACAGGGACCTTTGCGGCCGCCTCGCCGAAGCCCAGGTCCGCCGGCGCGTCGAACGCCGGGTTCCCGCCCAGGATGAGCAGGGTGCCCACGCGCCCCGCGCGCATCGCGGCCGCCAGATCGCGGATTGCCGTCATGTGCGGCGGCCGCGAGGGGTCCGGGTCGGCCGTGTAGGTCACGGTCGCGCCGGTGTTGCCGAGGGCGGCGTTGAGCAGGTGGACCAGCCGGTGGACCTCCGAACGCTGGCGCGCCCCGGCGATCACGACGCCGCGCCCGCGGTGGGCCGCGAGGTCGCGCGCCGCGGCCTCGAAGAACGCAGCCTCGCCGGGTGTTTGCAGACCCGGTCCGCCGGTCCGCGCCTGCGGGGGCAACACGATACCGAGATCCGCGAGCCTCGCCGCGAGGCGCCAGGCGAGGCCCTCGACCTCCCCGCTCGGGAGCGCGATCCGCTCGTCGGCCATCGCTCCTGTGATCGAGAGCGCCGACTCGGCCGCGTAGAGCCGGTTCATCGTGCCGTCGTCGGCACGCCGTCCGGCGGCGAACTCCCGCGCGTGCTTGAGCGCGGCGGGGTGGTCGAGGAGCGGGTCGGCGTCCAGCGACACGATGATCTGCGCACGGTCGAGCCTTAGCTGCGGCCGGTGCGGTGCGCCGAACAGCAGCCTGGTGCCCTCGCGCTCGTTGTCGCGCGAGAGCGGCTCGTACTCGACCCACTCCGCTTTGGGAAGGACCTCGCCGAGGCGCCTCCGCAGGCGGGCGAAGCTCGGCGAGGAGCTCGATTCCGTGAGCACGGCGAGGCCCGCCCCGCGCTTGGACTTCAACCCCGCGAAGTGCGGTCCGGCGAACGCCGCGAACCCGTCCCAGCTCGACGCGAACGACTGCCCCGCCTCGCGGCGCACCACCTGGCGGCTGCGGTCCGGGTCGTACAGCTCGAGGACGCTCGCTTGCGCCAGCACGTCGGCCGTCCCGCGGTTGATGGGGTGCAGCGGGTTGCCCTCGATCTTGACGGGGCGCCCGTCGAAGCTCGTCACCAACAGGCCGACCGCCGCCCCGCCCACCTCAAAGGCGGTGGCGTACTGCTGCGGGACGCCGGGGGTGCGGTCCTCGGGCCTGTGGGCGAACGGGAGGATCGCCTCCTTCGGCCATCGGCAGGCGGCCAGCCCCGCCACGCCGAGGGACGCGCCCATGATCTTGAGGAAGCTGCGCCTGGTCTGCGGCGAGAGCAGCTCCTCGGCCAGACCGGGGAACTCCTTCTCGACCAGGGCCTGGAACTCCGGCGTGTCGGCCAGCTCGTCCAGGCTTCGCCAGTACGCCCGTCCAGCTCTGGCACGGTCCTGCCCGTCCTCGGGTCGCGTCTGCTCGCTCCGCACGGCCGAGCTCCGGTCGTCGTCCTCTCTCATTCCTCTCCCATGCGTCCTGTCCCCTGTACCCTTTTTCATCGGTGGCACGTCCAGCACTGCGTCGAAGGATGAATGTTGTTCTGCTGCATCAGGCGGCGCCCGTAGACCTCGGGATCCTCCGGCGCGACCCAGTTCATCTTGGTGACCAGCGCGGGCGGCCGCAGGTGGCGCTCCGGCGCACGGTGGCAGTCCAGGCACCACCCCATGCTCAGGCGCTCGACCTGGGTGACCACCTCCATCGTGTCCACCCGCCCGTGGCAGTCGATGCAGCCGACGCCCCGGCGGACGTGTGCGCTGTGGTCGAAGTAGACGAAGTCAGGCAGGTCGTGCACCTTGACCCACGGGACCGGCAGGCCCGTCGCGTAGCTCTCGCGGATCGGGAGCAGCTTGGGGCTCGTCGCCCGGATCTTGGAATGGCAGTTCATGCAGGTCTGCGTGGGCGGAACGGCCGCGAACGCCGCCCGTTCAACCGTGTTGTGGCAGTAGCGGCAGTCGATCCCGAGCTGCCCGGCGTGCAGCGCGTGGCTGTAGGGGACGGGCTGCTGGGGCTGGTAGCCGACGTCCGTCGTCTGGGGCGAGGCCCCGTACGCCAGCAGCAGCACGACGTAGGTCGGCACGAGCACCAAGAGGACCGCCAGGGTCGGCCTCAGGATGTTTGTCCACTTGGGGAAGATGAAGCCGCCCCCGTCCCCACCGCGCGTCATGAGACGTGATCTTATTCAGCACACCGCGGGCCGTCAAGCGCGGTCCCGCCGTGGAGGGGATCGCCACGCCACCTTCTCGACTTGGCGCGCGGCGATGCAACCAACAGACGAGCATGAACTTGAGCGCCACGCGCGGGGACGCTCCGACAAGTGCAACCGCTCGCCGCATCTTTGTCCCCGCTGGCTCGGAGTGGTTGCCTTTTCTTTTAGACTGCGTTGCGCCTTTTTGTTTGCCCTGCGGGCTCGGAGCCGACATTGTTTTGTCCCTGCGGGACGGCTCCTGTGTTGCCCCGCGGGTGCGCGGCCTCTCGGCCCTTGCGCGCCCCCGCGCGCTACGGGCCGAGACTCCTTCGGCAGCGACCGAGCAGGGACGTCCCGCGGTGGGGCCCCTCGCTGTTCGCATACCACAGCGCCAGCGACACCCCACCGCGAGACGCCCGCTCGGTGCCCGCAACCTCCGGAGACATGGCCGCTGGCACCCGCGAGGCGGAATGAAGACCCCCCACCCATGGACCCCGGAGGAACATCCCACCCGCGGCACCGGCGATTGAAGCCCCCTACCCTTAGGCTAGAGGCATCAAAGCTGGAGCGGAAATGCTCGGGTGATAGGGGCGCTCAAGCAAGCCGGTGGCAGAGCGGGGGGGTGGAGGTGAAATCCACCCCGCGGGCTCGGAGCCATTCCGCCGGAGCGTGCGGGACCCGAGCGGCCAGCCCGGCGGGTGGAGACGCTGGCCGAGCGTGAGCGCGCGGCGCGAGGGCGAGGAACAGCGAGGGTCCGCACGCCGGTCTGTGCCAGCTCGGTCGCACGCGCAGGCGGGTCGGAGGGCTGCGCTCGATGCGCAGCCCGAGCGACTGCTCCCAGCCCGCGGGGCAAGAAAGAGCCGTCCTGCAAGGAAAACCAAACGTCTTTGCTGCCGTCCGTCGGCGCGAGTCACAAGCATTTTCCGCGCGTCGTGGAGTGGCCGCGGTGAATCAGCTCGCCGGTTCGATCGAGGCGATCGTCCAGCCGGCCCCGTCGAACCTCACGGCCTCGCCGGGTCCCCGCTCCAGCAGCGCCTGGGCCGCCTCCGAGCCGTTGGAGACGATACCCTTCTCCGGGGCGGCCTCGTAGGGACCGAGGATGGTCACCGTCCTCCGATCGCCGCCCCTCTGCGGCTCCAGCCACACGCGCGTCCCGACCCGCACCCTGGAGACGTCGACCTTCGCCGGGTCGATGATGCGCACCCTCGAGAGGTCCCCTTGTAGCTCCGACGCCCGCGCCGAGAGGTACTCCTGCCGCGCCCTCGCCGCGTGGTACTCGAAGTTCTCCGAGAGGTCCCCGTGGGCGCGCGCCTCCCGGATCGCCTTCAGCATCTCGGGGATCTGCTTCTCCAAGAGGTCGCGCAGCTCCGACTGCAGGCGGTGCACCGTGCCTGCGAGCGCGGGGACGACGTCCACAACCGCGCCCGGGCGAAGCTCCGGGAAGCGGGCGGTCACCGCCCGCCGCAGCCAGTTGCGCTCATCGGCCATCTCCCCCTGCCGTTCGAGGATCTGAAGGAGGCGGCGGCCCTGCTCGGCGGTGAGACGCTCCTGGATGATCCGCCCAGCCAGCCCTCCGGCCGAGATGACCGCCTTCAACCGCGCCCTCAGCGGCCCGAACTCGCGCCGCTCCGCCAGCTCCACCAGGCGCACGAGCAGCGCGCCGGTGCGGCGCTCCTCCAGGAGTTTTGAGAGGACCTCGTCGCCCTCCTCGCACGCCCAGACGAAGGCGGGCGGGTAGCGCGTCGGCTGTACGAAAACCTCTTCGAGGAAAGCCTGCACCCGCGCGCCCTCACCGGCCTCGACGAGCGCCATCGCGAGCCTGGCCAGGAGCCTGGCGTTGGTCTCGCGCTCCATCCAGGAGGCGAAGAGCTGGACCCACCTCTCGGGCGAGAGCTCCCGCGCGAACTCCAGCACGGCCTCGCGCTGGGCCGCGTCGCCGACCCCCTCCACGAGGGCGACCGGGCCGGCCCGCCCGATCAACGCCTCCCGCGCGGCGCGCACCTGCACCGGGTCGGCGCCGGTGCGCGCGGCAAGCCCCAGCGCTTCCCACGCCAGCCCCGCATCCACGCCCTCCCCCTGCGCGGCCGCGAGCAGCTCCGCGCCCATCTCGGCGCCCAGCTCCCGCGAGCGCGCGGCGTGCCGCCTCGCGAGCTCCACCTTCTGCGGCAGCGCCGCCCGGGCGAACTCGGCACGGATCTCCTCCTCGGCGCCCCCGCCGCCCGCCAGCCGGTACTGCACGCGCGTGCCGCTCCCGCAGGCGACGAGGCGCGGGTTCTTCTTGGCCTTGTTCCACCACGACGTCCACGCCTCCTCGGGGAGAAGCCCGGCGAGCGCCGCCTTGATGTCGGGCACCGCGACCGCCGTGCCCACGCTCTCCACGATCGCCTCGAGGGCGCCTTGCGGGTCCGCCGTGACCTCCGCCGCGAGGGCGTCCCGCTCCTCGAGGCGCCTGCGCAGGAAGTGCCCGGGGAGCAGCGGCGTGAGGAACTTCCGCGCGGCGTCCATCGGCACGGGCACGCGCCGCTCCTTCTCGAAATCCAGGCGCAGCATGCCGAGCTGCGGGTTGGCCTCCACGACCCTGCCTGGGCCGCGCCCCGCCATCGCGAACACGCCGCCCACGTCGTGTTCGAGCCACGCCTGCAGGCTCTCCAGCTTCTCGAGCGGCTTCTTCGCGCCGCGCAGCGGGAAGTGCTTGAGCAGCTTCTCCAGCGAGGGCCGGCCGGCCCACACGTGGCGCACGCACTCCTCGAGGGCGGCGCGCCGCTTCTCCCCGTCGCCGATCCCGAGGCGGAGCAGCTCGGACAGGAACCGCGTGCGCGCCTGCCACGCGCCCTCGCCGTGCGCCTGCTCCTCGGCCACCTCGAGCAGCGTGGAGGCCAGTGTCTTCTTGCCCGCCGACCGGAGACGCCTGAGCGCCTCGGCGAACGCCTCGCCGTCGCCGACGCCCTGCTCCAGCCGCGCAAGCCAGAACTCCTCGATCTTCGCGGCGTCGCCTCCGGCGACCACGGCGTCCCACCCGGCAAGCCAGCTCGTCTCGCTCACAACCGGTAAAGATACCAGCTAAGGCCCGCGGCGCGAAGTCTTGCGCGGCCTCGCCGGTGTGGCAGAATGCGTTGCCCCGCTCCGGGGCTTGAAGGGAGGCGCTACAAATGAGACGTCGTCTCATAACGTTCGCCCTCGTCCTGACCATCGTTCTCGCGGCGGCGCCCTCGGGTGCCGACGAGGGGATGTGGCTGCCAAGCCAGCTCCCGGAGCTGCAGCCGACGCTTGCGGCAATGGGCCTGCAGCTCACTGCGAAGGAGATCTGGGACCCCGCGACCAACACCGGCCTTGCCTCCGCCACGCCTTGGCTCGGCGGCTGCTCCTCGTCGTTCGTCTCCCCCGAGGGGCTGATCGTTACCAACCACCACTGCGCGTTCGGCGCCATCCAGATGAACTCCACACCGGAGCACGACTACATCACCAACGGCTTCCTCGCCGCGAACCGGGCGGACGAGCTGCCGTACAGGGCCGGCAGGGTCAACGTCTTCAAGGGCTACGAGGACGTCACCGCGGCGATCGATGCTGCGCTCAAGCCGGGAATGGCGCCCGAGGCCCGCACCAACGCCATCGAGCGGCGCGAGAAGGAGCTGATCGCCGAGTGCGAGAAGGGCGGCCTGCGCTGCCGCGTCGCCGAGATGTTCGGCGGCGCGAAGTACGTCCTCTTCAAGCAGGTCGAGCTGCGCGACGTGCGCCTCGTGTACGCCCCGCCGCGCTCGATCGGCGAGTACGGCGGCGAGGTGGACAACTGGGTGTGGCCGCGCCACACCGGCGACTACTCGTTCCTGCGCGCCTACGTCGGCAAGGACGGCAAGCCGGCCGACTACTCCGCCGACAACGTCCCGTTCAAGCCGGACCGCTTCCTGAAGATCGCCACGACCCCGCTCGAGGACGGCAACTTCGCGTTCATCCTCGGCTACCCGGGGCGGACGATGCGCTACCGCGTCGCGGCCTCGATCGCCGAGGACACCACCTTCTACTACCCGCAAAGGATCAAGCTGCTCAAGGACCTCATCGCGATCCTGGAGAACGAGAGCAAGCGCGGCAAGGACGTGGAGATCAAGCTCGCCTCCCAGCTCAAGGGCTTCTACAACTCCTTCAAGAACAACGAGGGGATGCTGGAGGGCCTCACCAGGAGCGACCTCGCCGGCCGCAAGCGCGCCGAGGAGGGCAAGCTCACCGCCTGGATCAACGCCGACCCGGCCCGCAGGACAAAGTACGGCGAGGTCCTCCCCGGCCTGGATGCCATCGTGGCCGCGCGCAGCGCGACCCGCGACCGTGACTTGATCCTCGGCTGGGTGACGATGGGCCGCTCGTACGGGCTACTCGGCGCCGCCCTGGCGATCGACCGCTGGAGCGAGGAGAAGGCGAAGCCCGACATGGCGCGCGACATGGGCTTCCAGGCGCGCGACGAGCGCGCGCTCCGCCAGCGGCTGACCAGCATGCAGCGCAACCTGGACGTGCAGACCGACAGGGCGATGCTCGGCTACCTCTTCGCCCGCGCGGCCCAGCTCCCCTCCGGCCAGCGTGTCTCGGCGGTGGACGAGGCGCTCGCGGCCACCGGCAAGACCGGGAACGACGCGGTCGCGGCGCTCCTCGACCGGCTGTTCTCGACGAAGCTCGGAGACGAGAAGGTCCGCCTCGGAATGCTCGAGCTGGACCACAAGGCGGTGCTGGCCACCGGCGATCCGATGATCCTCTTCGCCAACGCGCTGCGCCGCGACACCAAGATCATGGAGGACGCCAACAAGAAGTACGAGGGCCAGACCGTCCTACTCGTGCCCCGCTTCCTCGAAGCCCTGGCGCTCTGGAAGGGTAAGCCCCTCTACCCGGATGCGAACTCCACGCTGCGCCTCACCTATGCCACCGTCAAGGGGTACTCCCCGCGCAATGCGGTGCTCTACCTGCCGTTCACGACGCTGGCCGGCGTGGTCCAGAAGAACACTGGGGTCGAGCCGTTCAACTGCCCGCCCCGCCTGCTGGAGGCGGCCAGGCTCGGCGTCGCCGCCTTCGGGCGCTACGTGGACCCCAGGCTGCACGACGTGCCGGCGTGCTTTATCACGACCAACGACATCACCGGGGGTAACTCCGGCTCGCCGGTCATGAACGGCAGGGGCGAGCTGGTGGGCCTCGCGTTCGACGGCAACTACGAGGCCATCGACTCCGACTTCCAGTTCAACGATGCGCTCTCGCGCACCATCGCGGTGGACATCCGCTACGTCCTCTGGTGCATGGACTTCGTGGACAAGACTCACACCCTCATGCGCGAGATCGGCGTCGAGCCGATCAGCAGGTAACACTCGCATTCGGAGCTCGGGGCCCGCGGCGCGGACCCCGAGTTTGTCATCCTGAGGAGCCCCACCCGCGGCGCGACTCATAGGAACAAGGGATCCGGGGGGATTCCCCTGTGCCCTGTCCCCAGTCCCCTGCGTCCTGCTTTGTTGAGCTTTCCGCGCCTTTCTGCTACAAGCTGCCGTCCGGAAAGGGGCGGGGGCCGAGCATGGCGAACGTCGTGGTGGTGGGCGGGCAGTGGGGAGACGAGGGCAAAGGCAAGGTCGTGGACCTGCTCTGCCCGGCGTTCCGGCACGTCGTCCGCTTCAACGGGGGCAACAATGCCGGCCACACCGTGCGCTTCGCCGACCGCCACTTCGCCCTCCACCTCGTCCCTTCGGGGATCCTGCAGCCCGACTGTCGCTGCCTGATCGGACCCGGTGTCGTCGTGGACCCGGTGGCGCTGGTCGAGGAGCTGCGGATGTTGGAGGAGCAGGCGGTGGCGGCGCGCTCCCGCCTGACCGTCTCCACCCGCGCCCACACCGTGCTGCCGGGCCATCGCGCCCTCGACCAGGCGCGTGAGGCCGCCCGCGGCACCCGCAAGATCGGCACCACCGGGCGCGGGATCGGCCCCGCCTACGAGGCGCGCGCCGGGCGCACCGGCGTGCGTCTGGGCCTCGCCCGCAACCCGCGCCGTCTGCGCGAGGCGGTGGCCGCCGCGAGCCGGGAGCTCGAGCAGGAGCTGCGGCGCTTCCCGGACGTACCGGCGCCGGCGGCCGAGGAGATCGAGCGCACCATCGAGGCGGCTCTTGCCCTTGCGCCGATGCTCGGCGACATCGCCCGGGTGCTGGCCGAGGCCGACGCCGCGGGCCAGGCGATCATGTTCGAGGGCGCTCAGGGCACGTTACTCGACCTCGACCACGGCACCTACCCGTACGTGACGTCCTCCGGGTGCCTGGCGGGGTTTGCCGCACCGGCGTGTGGCCTGCCCGCGCGCGTGATCGGCGGTGTGCTCGGGGTGTTCAAGGCGTACTGCACCCGGGTCGGCAGCGGGCCGTTCCCCACCGAGCTGACCGACAGCGTCGGCGAGTTCTTGCGCCGGCGTGGGAACGAGTTCGGGACCACGACCGGGCGGCCGCGCAGGACCGGCTGGTTCGACGCGGTTGCGGCGCGGGCGGCGGTGCGCTGGAGCGGGATCGAGGCCGTGGCGCTCACCAAGCTCGACGTCCTCGACGAGGTTGACGAGATCCGCATCGCCACCGCGTATCGCGTGGGCGACGCCGTCAGCGAGGAGTTCCCGGACGACGCGGAGGAACTCGCGGGGGCCACGCCGCTCTACCAGACGGTGCCGGGGTGGAAGACCAACTGCTCAGCAGTCACCACGTTCGGCAAGCTCCCCGCGCTCGCCCAGACGTACGTCGCCCGCCTCGAGGAGCTGCTGGGCGTCCCAGTCGCGCTTATCTCCACCGGCCCGCGGCGCGAGGAGACCATCGTGCGCGACGTTCCGCCCCTCGCCGGCTGGGGAATTGGACTCTAAACGACAGGCTCAGGCTTCAGGCTACAGGCTATAGGAGAAACGAATAAAGTCAGCCTCTGGCTTTCCCCGAGCGTTGTCTTGCCTGCAGCCTTGAGCCTGTAGCCTTTCTCTTGCTATTCGTACACCTTCCCGTTGACGCGCAGGCGCCGCAGGTACAGAAGCTCGCACGAACCGTCCCCGGTGTCGTCGCGCGAGAGCGAGGAGACCCACCGCACCCACTGATCCCCCTTGCGACCGTCGATGCGGATCAGCTCTCCTGACAGCTCGGCACGATCGCCCTCCGAGAGCGAGCACGCGGCCCGGCCCACGTTGGGCGTGGCCGGGACGATGTGCGTGTTGGACGAGTTGCGGATGATCACCCCTTTGGAGAACGGCGCCTGGCCGCGCCACCGCCACCTGTACCAGCGGTACCCTTGCGACCACTCGAGCTTGCGCCACCCATCATCTGCGGCCAGCTCGCCCCAGGCCATCGCAACGTCGCATGGCGAGAGCGCGGCGTTCCACCCCGAGCTGTACGTCTCGCGCGAGACCACGACCCCGCGCAGCACGTAGCGTGCCGTCGGGGTGATCACGAAATCCCAACCGGAGGCGCTCACCTTGACCGGCGTGGGGTCTTCGAGCCGGCGCTGCTCGGGCGCCGCGGACGAGTCGATCGGCGAGGAGTCCTCGGCGGTCGGCCTGCCGCCGCACCCGAGCGCGGCGAGCAGCGCCAGTGCGCCGCCGATGCATACCAGCGCCCGCGGGGTCTTCGACGCACGCATCCCACCTCGATCATGCCATCGCCGGGTGACCTTCGCAAACGCCTCGCCGCACGGGCTTTTCGCGGCGCGGGGCGGCGGGGAACTGCCTTGACGGGGGAAACCCCGACCGCTACCCTCAGCCGGGCCGTTAGCTCAGCTGGCAGAGCAGCGGGCTTTTAACCCGAAGGTCGTGGGTTCGATCCCCACACGGCCCAAATAGGATCAAGCACTTACGAGGCACCGTTCTTTCAGGTCACCGAAAGACCAGCCTGGTGCCTCATGTGTACCCCATGAGATAGTGCGGGCCGAGGGCGATCTCCGACCCTGAGCTATCCCGGCGCGAGAGCCGGGCGCCGAACCGGCAGAATCGCTTGACCTCGTGCCCACAGTGAATCCCCTGGTCAGCTACGGCTCCATCGGACCCCGGTCGGGCACGGGCGCCCGTCACGATCTACGACTATGCTTTCCTCAGAGGGGGTCATATGAAACTGATTGCGCTGGCCGTCATCTTCCTCATCGCCGCTGCCACGCTCCCCGCGCAGACGATCGAAGAAGCGATGGCTGCCTACCAGCGCGGCCAGGTCTTCGTCGCAGCCCAGGCCTTCATCAAGCTGGCCGAGAAGGGTGACGCGAAGGCGCAGTTCACCCTCGGCACCATGTACTCCAACGGCAAAGGCGTGCAGCAGGACGATGCCGAGGCCGCGCGCTGGTACCGCAAGGCCGCTGACCAGGGGAACGCGGGAGCACAGCTCACCCTCGGCGACATGTACTCCACAGGCAAAGGCGTGCCGCAAGACAAGGCCGAGGCCGTGCGCTGGTACCGCAAGGCCGCCGCGCAAGGGCTCGTGGAGGCGCAGTTCGACCTCGGTGTCATGTACGACATCGGCGAAGGCGAGGTGCAGGACAAGGCGGAGGCCGCGCGCTGGTACAGCGAGGCCGCCGAACGTGGAAACGCCAGGGCGCAGTTCAACCTCGGGCTCCTGTACATCAAAGGCGAAGGCGTGCCCCAAGACAAGGCCAAAGCCGTGCGCTGGTACCGCAGGGCCGCGGGGCAAGGACTCGCGGAAGCGCAGTTCGCCCTCGGCCTCCTGTACGAGAACGGCGAAGGAGTTTCGCAGGACAAGGCCGAGGCCGTCCGCTGGTACCGCATGGCTGCCGGACAGGGGAACGCGAAGGCGCAGGCCGCTCTCCGCCGACTGAGCCCAGACCAGACGCCCGGGGTCCCCAAACCCTGACGCGCACCAAGCGCTGTCTCAGCCCTACGCTAGGTTGCCATTGACGCGTGCAATGGCTTGACCTGCGGCGACAAGGTCGAAAAGTGCTCACCTTCGTGCTTTCGTCCCCAAGGTCGTGGGTTCGATCCCCACACGGCCCACCACCGCCCACCTTTCCGTCCAGGGCACCGGGCTTCGGGCACAGCAAGAATCACAAACGACAGCAGAAAAGATGAGAGGTGCGGAGCTTTGGGCTCGAGGTGACAACGGCGTGCGTGCGCGGGACTTGTGCGTCTTCGCCGAGCGGCCGTCTTGATGGCGGCCCTGACGGGAATCGAACCCGTGCTGCTGGCTTGAAAGACCAGTGTCCTAACCGTTAGACGACAGGGCCGCGTCGTGCCCGCGCAGCGTAACACAACGAGCTTCCGCCTTCCTTCCCATTTCCCGTTCTCCGCGCCCGATCTCTGTTTCTCTTCCCTGCGCCCTGTCTTTCCCGGGCTTGTCAAAGTCGCGGCAAGGGCATAGACTCCCGCATGTGAAACGGTTCACATTTGAAACGTGGACCGAATCGCAAGCCAGCCCCCCACGAGCGATGTAGGATGCGGAGCGCCGGCTAAATAGGGAGGAACGTCATGTCCAAGAGACGCATGGTCACCCTCGACGGCAACGAGGCCACGGCGTCGGTGGCCCACCGTACCAACGAGGTGATCGCGATCTATCCGATTACCCCCTCGTCGAACATGGGCGAGTGGGCCGACGAGTGGTCCGCCCAGGGTAAGAAAAACATCTGGGGCACCATCCCCCAGGTGACCGAGATGCAATCGGAGGGGGGCGCCGCCGGCGCGGTGCACGGGGCGCTGCAGGCCGGGGCTCTGACCACCTCCTTCACCGCCTCCCAGGGGCTGCTCCTGTTCATCCCCAACATGTACAAGATCGCCGGTGAGCTGACCTCCTACTGCATGCACGTCTCCGCGCGCACCGTTGCCACGCACGCGCTCTCGATCTTCGGCGACCACTCCGACGTGATGGCGTGCCGGCCGACCGGTTTTGCGTTGCTGGCCTCGGGCTCGGTCCAGCAGGCGCATGATTTCGCCCTTATCGGGCAGGCCGCCACCCTGCGCTCCCGGGTGCCTCTCCTCCACTTTTTCGACGGCTTCCGTACCTCCCACGAGGTCTCCAAGATCGAGGAGCTCACCGACGACGACCTCCGCCAGATGATCACCGACGAGCTCGTCAGCGCCCACCGCGCCCGCGCCCTCACCCCCGACAAACCGGTGCTGCGCGGCACCGCCGAGAACCCCGACGTGTTCTTCCAGGCCCGCGAGGCCTGCAACCCGTACTACATCGCGTGCGCCGGCCTCGTCCAGGAAGAGATGGACGCCTTCGCGAAGCTGACCGGCCGCCACTACCA
This sequence comes from Thermoanaerobaculaceae bacterium, assembly GCA_041494245.1. Taxonomy (GTDB): domain Bacteria; phylum Acidobacteriota; class Thermoanaerobaculia; order Thermoanaerobaculales; family Thermoanaerobaculaceae; genus RBG-13-68-16. The sequence goes on along the minus strand of JBGQAK010000017.1, from coordinate 18,624 downwards.
CCTCTTCGACTATTTCGGCGACCCGAAGGCCGAACGGGTGATCGTGATCATGGGCTCCGGTGCCGAGACGACCCACGAGTACGTAGACTGGGCCAACGCCCGGGGCGAGAAGGTCGGCCTCCTCAAGGTCCGCCTCTTCCGGCCGTTCGACATCCCCGCGTTCGTCAAGGCGCTGCCGGCCACGGTCACGAAGATCGCGGTGCTCGACCGCACCAAGGAACCGGGCTCCATCGGCGACCCGCTCTACCTCGACGTTGTCACCGCGCTGCGCGAGGCCCACGACCAGGGCATCTCGAAGTTCCCCGAGTGCCCGAATGTGGTTGGCGGGCGCTATGGCCTCTCCTCGAAGGAGTTCACCCCGGCGTGCGTCAAGGCCGTCTTCGACGACCTGGCCAAGGACAAACCCAAGAACCACTTCACGGTCGGGATCGTGGACGACGTCACGCACCTCTCTCTGCCGGTCGACCCCGACTTCGACATCGAGCCGGACGACGTGAAGCGGGCCGTCTTCTTCGGCCTTGGCTCCGACGGCACCGTGGGCGCCAACAAGAACTCGATCAAGATCATCGCCGAGGAGACCGACAACTTCGGCCAGGGCTACTTCGTTTACGACTCCAAAAAGGCCGGCGCGGTCACGATTTCGCACCTCCGCTTCGGACCGCGTCCCATCCAGTCCTCCTATCTGATCAAGCGCGCGAACTTCGTCGCCTGCCACCAGACCGAGTTCCTCGAGAAGTACGACATGCTCGATTACGCCGCGCCGGGCGCTACCTTCCTGCTCAACACCGCGTTCGGGTCCGAAGACGTGTGGGAGCACCTGCCCCGCGAGGTGCAGGGGCAGATCCTCGAGAAGAAGCTCAAGCTCTACGTGATCGACGCGTACAAGGTGGCCAAGGACACCGGCATGGGCGTGCGCATCAACACGATCATGCAGGCCTGCTTCTTCGCGATCTCCGGGGTCCTGCCACGCGACGAGGCCATCGCGCAGATCAAGAACACCATCAAGAAGACCTACGGCAAGAAGGGTGACGCGGTGGTACAGAAGAACTTCCAGGCGGTGGACGAGACGCTGGCCAACCTCCACGAGGTGAAGGTGCCGCGGAAGCTCACCGCAACGCACGCAATGCCGCCCACCGTGTCCGAGGCGGCGCCCGAATTCGTCAAGCGCGTCACCGCCGTGATGATGTCCGGCAAGGGCGACCTGCTGCCTGTCAGCGCCTTCCCCGTGGACGGGACCTGGCCGGTGGCCACCACCAAGTGGGAGAAGCGCAACATCGCGCTCGAGATCCCCACGTGGGACGCCGCCATCTGCATCCAGTGCAACAAGTGCGTGATGGTCTGCCCGCACGCCGCCATCCGTGCAAAGGTCTACAAACCCGAGCTGCTCGCCAAGGCGCCGGCGACCTTCAAGTGCACCGAGTACAAGGCGGCCGACTTCAAAGGCCAGAAGTACACCCTCCAGGTCGCCCCCGAGGACTGCACCGGCTGCACGCTGTGCGTGATGGTCTGCCCGGCCAAGGACAAGGCCAACCCCAAGCACAAGGCGATCGACATGACCCCGCAGCTGCCGCTGCGCGAGAGCGAGCGGGAGAACTACGCGTTCTTCCTCGACCTGCCGGAGGCGGACCGCTCGGCGATCAAGCCGGACGTCAAGGGCTCGCAGTTCATGGAACCGCTATTCGAGTACTCCGGTGCCTGCGCCGGTTGCGGCGAGACCCCGTACATCAAGCTCCTGACGCAGCTGTTCGGCGACCGGACGCTGATCGGCAACGCCACCGGGTGTTCCTCGATCTACGGCGCCAACCTGCCGACGACCCCCTACTCCACCAACCGCGACGGGCGCGGCCCGGCGTGGAACAACTCGCTGTTCGAGGACAACGCCGAGTTCGCGTTCGGCTTCCGCCTCGCCATCGACAAGCACATCGAGCAGGCGCGCGAGATGCTGCACCGTATGGCGGGCCAGATCGGCGAGAACCTGGTCAACGAGCTCGTCAACGCCACCCAGGAGGACGAGGGCGGCATCGACGCCCAGCGCAAACGCGTCGTGGCGCTCAAGGCCAGGCTCGCCGCCATCAAGGACCCCGAGGCGAAGCGCCTGGCGCTCCTGGCCGACTACCTGGTGAAGAAGAGCGTGTGGGCGGTGGGCGGCGACGGCTGGGCCTACGACATCGGCTACGGCGGCCTCGACCACGTTCTCGCTCAGGGCCGCAACGTCAACATCCTGGTGCTGGACACCGAGGTCTACTCCAACACCGGCGGCCAGCAGTCCAAGGCCACGCCGCTGGGGGCCGCGGCCAAGTTCGCGATGGCCGGCAAGGCCACCGCCAAGAAGGACCTCGGGATGATGGCCATGGGCTACGGGAACGTGTACGTCGCCCACGTGGCGTTCGGGGCCAAGGACGCGCAGACCGTGCGGGCGTTCCTGGAGGCCGACTCCTACCCGGGCACCTCCCTGATCATCGCCTACTCCCACTGCATCGCCCACGGTTACGACCTGGCCTACGGCTGTGAGCAGCAGAAGCTCGCGGTGGACACCGGCTACTGGCCGCTCTACCGCTTCGACCCGCGCCGCATCGCACTGGGCGAGAGCCCGCTGAAGCTCGACTCCGCCTCACCCAAGACGGACCTCGCGGAGTACATGCGCAACGAGACGCGCTTCCGGATGGTCGAGCAGCAGGACCCCGAGCGGTTCAAGATGCTTCTGGCCATGGCCCGGCGCGAGGTCACGAACCGCTTCTCGGTTTACGAGCAGCTCGCCAAGGTGACGATGCCTGTCAGGTCGATTGACGTTCAGCCGGCCGCGGAGACTGCCGTTGCGAAGAAGGAGAACTAAGGGGGACAGCATGGATCTCTCGACCACCTACCTCGGGCTTCAACTTCCCCACCCGCTCGTCGCCGGCGCGTCGCCGATGGTCGACGAGCTCGACACGGTCAAGCGGCTGGAGGACGCGGGCGTCGCCGCCATCGTGATGCACTCGCTGTTCGAGGAGCAGATCACCCGCGAGCAGCTCGGCACCGTGATGGATATGGAGCTCCACGCGGAGTCCTTCGCCGAGGCACTGTCCTACTTCCCCCACCCACAGGAGTTCCGGCTCGGCCCGGAGAGCTATCTGGAGCAGATCCGCAAGATCAAGGCGATGGTCAAGGTGCCCGTGATCGGCTCGCTGAACGGCACCACGCCCGCAGGCTGGCTCGACTACGCGAAGCTCATCGAGCAGGCGGGGGCCGACGCCATCGAGCTCAACGTCTACTACCTCGCGACCCACGCCTGGGAAACCAGCGAGGCGGTCGAGCGCCGCACGCTCGACTCCGTCCGGAACGTGAAAGCCGCGGTCAAGATCCCGGTGGCCGTGAAGCTCTCACCGTTCTACTCCTCACTCGCCCACCTCGCCAAGCAGATCGGCGATCTGGGCGCCGACGGCCTGGTGATCTTCAACCGGTTCTACCAGCCGGACATCGACGTCGACGAGCTCGAGGTTGTGCCGAGCCTCAACCTCTCGGACTCCTCCGAGCTGCTGCTCCGCTTGCGCTGGCTCGCCATCCTCTCGGGGCACTTCAAAGGGTCCCTGGCCTGCAGCGGCGGGGTCCACTCGCACCTCGACGCGGTCAAGGCCGTGATGGCCGGTGCCCACGCGGTGCAGCTCGTCTCGGCGCTCCTGGCGCGCGGGCCGGAGTACCTGAGGACGGTACGCGAAGGGATGGAGCGCTGGATGGAGGAGCACGAGTACTCCTCGCTCTCGCAGATGCACGCCAGCATGAGCCACCAGAACTCCCCCAACCCACAAGCTCTCGAGCGCGCCAACTACATGCGCATCCTGCAGGGGTGGAAGCCGTAGAGGCCGGGGACCGGGCACAGGAAAAACCAGCACAGAAAGAACGGGGCGGCCAGGCGGCCGCCCTCGCTCGTCAGGACCTTGGCCGGCAACGGCCCCGACCGGGAGGCGACGCGCCGTCCGCCTCCGCGACCAGGTCACGCCTCCCGTGCTAAACTTTGTACAGCAATTGGCTTGCCACGAAGGGGGTGGTGGCTGTCATGGTCGGCGCGCGCGCGCGACCGGGCCCGCGACCCGGTGTTTGGTGGTGGCTGGTGCCGCCGGCGCTCACCCTTCTCGCCGGCGCGTGGCTCGCCCTCGTGGCGGCGCCCCATGAGCGTGCGTTGTCCGTCGAGCGATGGCGCGCGCAGCTGTCGGCGACGGCCGACGACCGCAAGGCCTCGCTCGACCACTGGCTCTACGAACGGTTCGGCGACGCGGCTGTCCTCGCCCGCGACCCCGATCTCGCGAGGCTCGTCGTGGAGGCGGCTGGAGAGATCGCCGGCGTAGCCCACGATGAAGGGCTTCACTCGCGCGTCATGGCGGTGCTCGAGTCGGTCGTGGCGAGCTACGGGTACCGCGCTGTCATGGTCCTCGGGCCGGACGGCCGAGCGGTTGCTGCCGCAGGGCCGTCGGTGGACCTGCAACAGGACTGCCTCGACCTGCCACGGCGGTCCCTCGCCAGCGGCCGCCCGCTTGCGGACTTTCACCTGCACGCCGGCGCGACGCCGGTCGTGCAATTCGCCGCGCCGCTCCCCACGGAGGGCGCCGCGAAGCCCGCCGGGGCCGTCGTGCTGGTCGTCGACCCGGCCGTGTGGGTGTATCCGTTCCTGCGCCACCAGGCGGTGCTGTCCGACACCGCCGAGACGGTGCTCCTGCGCCCGGAAAACGGTCAGGCTCTCTACCTCACCCCGCTCCGTCACCGTCCCGACCCCCCGCTCACGGTCCGGCGCCCCATCAACCAGCCCGGGTTCGCCGCCGCGGCTGCGATCGGCGGGCAGGAGACCTTCACTGAGTACGTGGACTACCGGGGCGTGCCGGTGTTCGCCGCGACGCGGCGGCTCGTGGGTGCGCCGTGGGGGCTCGTGGCCAAGGTGGACCAGAACGAGGCCCTGCTGCCGTACCGGCGCTTCCTCGCCAGCGCGCTGGCCGGTCTGGCAGCGGTGTTCCTCGCCACCTCGGGGCTCGGCTACGGCCTATGGCACCGCCAGCGGTCCCTCATGCGCGAGGCCCTGTCGGCGAGCGAACATCGTCTTGCCGAGCTTGTCGAGCAGGCCAACGACGCCGTCTTTGTCCTCTCGACCGAGGGCCGGGTGCTGCAGGCAAACCGCCGCGGCGTGGAGCTGTACGGATATTCGGTGGAGGAGCTACGCGGCCTGACCGCGGCCGACCTGCGAGCCCCGGAAACGAGGGACGGCGTTCAGGGCACGATCCAGGAGGTGCTGCAGCGTGGCGCCATGACGTACGAGACCATCAATCGCCGCCAGGACGGCTCCCTCTTCCCCGTCGAGGTCAGCAGCCGCCGGGCCTACGTAGGGGGTGAGGAGTTCCTGATCGCGACGGTTCGCGACATCACCCCGCACAAGGCCGCCGAGGCACGCATCCGGCGGCTCAACCGCCTGCTGCGCACGATTTCGGAGATCAACGAGCTCATCGTGCGGGAGCGCGACCGCGACCGGCTGCTCGCCGAGGCGTGTCGAATCCTCGTCGAGGACAGCGAGTTCCAGATGGTGTGGGTCGGTTTCGCTGACGAGGAACGAGGCGTCGTCGTCCCGGCGGCCGCGTTCGGCGCAGGGACCGATTTCCTTGGCCAGACGGAGATCCGGTTTGACGACAGCGCGCTCGGCGCCGAACCGACCGGGACGGCGATTCGCGAGCAACGGGAAGTGGTCGTTCTCGACTGGGCGACCGACCCAACACTGGGACCGTGGCGCGAGGCCGGTCGGGCGCGAGGGTTCTGCGCCAGCGCCTCGTTCCCGCTTCACGCGGTCGGGATGCCGCGGGGCGCCCTGGCCGTGTACTCGGGCGCTGGCGCGTTCGACGACGAGGTTGTGGCGCTGCTCAAGGACCTGGCGGAGGACCTCTCGTTCGCCATGGGTTCAATTGCCACCGACGAGGCGCTCGTCGAGAGCGAGGACAAGTTCAGGTACTTCTTCGAACATTCGATCATCGGCAAGTCGATCACGCGCCCCACCGGAGAGGTTCAAGTGAATAGGGCGCTCGCCGAAATGCTCGGCTACCGCAAGGAAGAGCTGCAACACATGAGGTGGCAGGACTTCACGCACCCCGACGACATCGAGCTGACGCGATCATTTCTCGCGCCACTCTTGGCAGGCGACAAGGATTCGACTCGCCTCGTCAAGCGGTACCTCCACAGGGGCGGGACGATCGTCTGGGCGGATGTGGCTACGGTCCTGCGCCGCGACCGGGAGGGGAGCCCGCTCTACTTCATCACGAGCGTGCTCGACATCACGGAGCGCATGCAGGCCGAGGAGCAGTTGCGGCAAAGCGAGGGACGCTATCGTTCGCTGTTCGAGAACATGAGAGAGGGGTTCGCCTACTGCCGGATGCTCTACGAAGACGGCGTTCCGCGCGATTTTGTCTATCTCGAAGTCAACCCTTCGTTCGAGAGGCTGACGGGTCTGAGGGGCGTGGCGGGGAAGCGGGTCAGCGAGGTGATCCCCGGGATTCGCGAGTCCAACCCCGAGCTGTTTGAGGTCTACGGCAGGGTGGCCCTGACCGGCGCGCCCGAAAGACTCGAAACCTACGTCGAACGCCTCGGCAGCTGGCTCTCGATCTCGGTGTACGGCCCCAGGAAGGAGCACTTCGTCGCCGTGTTCGACAACATCACCGAGCGCAAGCGGGCGGAGGCGGCACTGAGACAGAGTGAACGTCTCTACCGGGCGATCGGCGAGTCGATCGACTATGGCGTCTGGGTCTGCGACCCCGACGGGCGGAACACGTATGCCAGCGAATCGTTTCTCAAGCTGGTGGGAATCACGCAGGAGCAGTGCTCCAACTTCGGCTGGGGCAACGTGCTCCATCCAGACGACGCCAAACGGACCATCGAGGCGTGGAAGGAATGCGTGCGCACCAGCGGGGAGTGGGACATTGAGCACCGCTTTCGCGGTGCGGATGGAAAATGGCACACCATTCTGGCGCGCGGTGTGCCGGTGCGCAACGATCGAGGAGAGATCGTTTCCTGGGCCGGCATCAACCTCGATATCAGCGAGCGCAAGCGGGCGGAGGAGCAGATCCGGAAGCTCAACGCGGAGCTGGAGCAGCGCGTGCGCGAGCGCACCGCCGAACTCGAAGCCGCCAACACAGAGCTGGAGGCTTTCTCGTACTCGGTCTCGCACGACCTGCGCGCGCCGCTGCGGGCGATCAACGGATTCGCCCGCATCGTCTTGGAGGACTTCGCCGAGCGGCTGGACAGTGAAGGAAAGCGCCACATCGAGGTGATTCGGGCGAACACCCAAAAGATGGACCGGCTCATCGACGACCTGCTGGCGTTCTCGCAGGCAGGGCGAGGCGAGCTGCGCTGCGCGCGGGTCGCCGTGGGGAGAGTCGTCCGGGCCGCGTTCGCCGAGGTCGCCATCGGTCGCGAGGAGCAGGGGCGCATCGATTTCTCGGTCGGCGAGCTTCCCGACGCCTGGGCCGATCCCGCGTTGATCCACCAGGTTTGGGTCAACCTGCTCTCCAACGCGGTGAAGTTCTCGCGCCCCCGGGAGCGAGCCGTCATCCGCGTGACGGGCGCGCGCGACGATCACCGCACTGTCTATCATGTGAGCGACAACGGCGTGGGGTTCGACATGCGATATGCGGACAAGCTTTTCGGCGTGTTCCAGCGCCTCCACTCGAATCGTGAGTTCGAGGGGACCGGCGTGGGGCTCGCACTTGTGCAACGGATCATCCACCGGCACGGCGGCGAGGTGTGGGGCGAGGGTGCGGTGGATGGCGGCGCGACGTTTTCCTTCGCGTTGCCCGAGGAGGTTGGGCATGAGCAACAGTGATGCAATTGACATCCTGCTGGTCGAGGACAACTCCGAGGACGTGGAGCTGACGCTGCGCTCGTTGGAGAGGGCCAGGCTCACCAACCCCATCCACGTCGTGACGGACGGCGCGGAGGCGCTCGACTTTCTGTTCAGGACCGGCCAGTACAAGAAAAGGAACGAGCTGGACCGGCCGAAGGTGGTTCTCCTCGACCTCAAGCTGCCCAAGGTGTCGGGCCTGGAGGTGCTGCGCCGCGTCAAGTCCGACGCCTCCACCAGGACCATCCCCGTCGTGGTGCTCAGCTCATCGCGCGAGGAGCCGGACATCAAGGAGGCGTACGCCCTGGGGGTCAACAGCTACATCGTCAAGCCGGTGGACTTCGAGAAGTTCGTCGGGGCGGTGGGACAGCTCGGGTTGTACTGGTTGCTGCTCAACCAGGGGCCGCGGTGAGGGCGGCGCCATGGTCGAGCCCCTGCGCATCCTGATTCTCGAGGACAATCCCACGGACACGATCCTAGTGGAACGCGAGTTGCGTCGCGCCGGACTGGAGTTTGTGTCCCGGCGCGTCGACACCGAGGCGGAGTTCGTCGCGGCGCTTGATGAGTTCAAACCAGACATCATCCTGAGCGACTACACGCTCCCCTCGTTCAACGGCATGGAGGCGCTGCACCTGGCTCAGGAGCGCGCACCCGCGCCACCCTTCGTTATTGTCACCGGTTCGCTCAGCGAGGAGACCGCAGCGGAGTGCATCAAGGCCGGCGCCGCCGACTACGTCCTCAAGCAACACCTCGACCGGCTCGGCCCCGCTGTGCGGCGGGCGCTCGACAACGCACGGCTTAAGGGCGAGCGGTCCCAGACGCAGCGTGCTTTGTTGGACAGCGAGGAGCGTCTCCGCCTGGCCCTTGCGGCGGCGCAGATGGGTGTCTGGGAATGGGACATCCTGACCAATGTCGTTTTCTGGTCGCCGGAATGCGTCGAGGTGCTCGGGGCCGACGAGCTCGATGCGACGCTAGGCTCCTTGACTCGACTTCTCCATCCGGAGGACGCCCAGCGCGTGTGGGATGCCATCACCCGCTCGCATCGGGAGCAGTCGAGCTTCGCGGCCGAGTTCCGCATCGTCCAGCCTGACGGCTCGGTCCGCTGGATCAGCAGCTTCGCACGAACGGCATTCGACCCGTCCGGGACACCTGTTCGGATGGTGGGTGTCGTCGAGGATGTCACCTCCCGGCGTGCCGCGGAAGAGGAGCTTCGCGCCAGCGAGCAAAACTACCGCACCATTTTCGAGGAAGCCAACGACGCCATGGTCGTCTACGAGCCGGAAGGCGAGCAGATTCTCGACGTCAACGTGCGAGCCTGTGAGGCGTACGGCTACTCGCGGGACGAGCTCGTGGGGACGAGCCTCAAACGACTCACGAAGCACGTCGAACGTGGCGAGGCCTCCATCCAGCAGTTGCTCGAGGAGGGCTCGGTCCGCGACTTCGAGTCGGTGCATCTTTCTCGCGATGGTCGGGAGATCAACGTCCTCGTCAACTCCTCACTGATCGAGTACCGGGGCCGCAAGGCGGTGCTGGACATCACCCGAGACATCACCCAGCGCAAGCGCGCCGAAGAGGACTTGCGCGACAGCGAGGAGCGTTACCGCGCGCTCGTGCAATCGGCCAACGACGCGATTGTGACCGCCGACGACGCGGGAATGATCGTCGGATGGAACCCAGGCGCCGAACGAATGTTTGGCTATGGCGAGGCCGAGGTCACTGGACAGTCGCTCACCGTGCTAATGCCGGATCGATACCGCGACCGGCATCGGGACGGCATGAAGCGAGTCGCGGGAAGCGGAGATTCCAAAGTCGTCGGCGCCACTCTGGAGTTGGAAGGGGTGCGCAAGGACGGAAGCGAGTTCCCGCTGGAAGTTTCAATTTCGCAGTGCGAGGTCGGCGGGGCCCGTTTGCTCACCAGCATCATCCGTGACGTCACCCAGCGCAAGCGGGCGGACGAGACGTTGCGCGACAGCGAGGAGCGTTACCACACCCTGGTTGCGCATAGCCCGGATGGGGTTTTCCTGGCCGACCTTGATGGGAGCTTCCTGTCCGTCAACGAGGCCATGTGCGCCGGGCTCGGATTCAGCGAGCCTGAGCTGCTCTCGATGAACATCTGGAATATTGTGCCTCGGCAGTACAGGGATTTCCACGAGGCTCGGTTGGCGAGAATCCTGCAGGGAGAGAGCATCGAGGGCACCGCTGAGTACGAGGTACGGACGAAGGGCGGCGACACCCGTTTCCTCGAGATTCGCTCCGCTCCCTTTTGGAGGAAAGGGAAGGTCGTTGGCTTCCACGGTATTGCCCGGGACATCACCGAGCGCAAGCGCGCTGAGGAGACCCTTGCACGACAGTTCTCGACATTGCAGGGAATCATCGAGAGCAGCAGCTCCCCGATCTTCTCGGTCGATCGCGGTTTCCGCTACACCAGCTTCAACCGCGCGCACGCCGCCGCAATGAAGGCGCTCTACGGCACCGACATCGGAATCGGCCGCTCCATTCTTGACTGTCAGACGGTCCCCGAGGACAGCGGAACGGCGGGGCGCAACCTCGCCCGCGCTCTCGCCGGTGAGACCCTCACAGAAACGGAGTACTCGGGTGAGGAAGGGAGGAGCCGTAACTTCTTCGAGGTCGTCCACAGCCCGATTCGCGACGACACCGGCGCGGTGATGGGTGCCTCGGTGTTTGCCCGGGACATCACCGAGCGCAAGCGGGGGGAGGATGCGCTGCGGGAGAGCGAGGTCCGCTTCCACTTGCTCGCCGAGGTCGCACCCGTCGGCATTTTCCAGACGAACGAACACGGCGCGACCACCTACGTCAACCGGCGCTGGACGGAGATCGCCGGCATGGCGGCCGAACACGCAATGGGCTTCGGGTGGCTGCAGGCGGTGCACCCGGAGGACCGCGACGGCCTGGCCGCCGGCTGGAGCGACGCGAGCCGAGCAGGGCGCACGTCCCTGAAGGACTACCGATTCCTGCGTCCGGACGGTACGGTCGCCTGGGTGGTCGGAAACGCGGTTGCTGTGTCCGACGCGGGGGGGCGCATCGCCGGCTACGTCGGCACGATCACCGACATCACCCAGCGCAGGCGCGCCGAGGAGGCTCTGCGTGAAAGCGAGGCACGCTACCGCCAGCTCTTTGCGTCGGCAATCGACGGAATCGCGGTCGCCGATGCGCAGACCGGCATCCTCACGGACTGCAACGAGACGCTCTGTTCCATGGTCGGCCGCACCCGCGAACAGCTCATCGGCCAATCGCAGGCAATCCTGCATCCGCCAGAGCCCCTGATCGGCGCCGTGACGGCCGACTTCGCCCTAGGCCGGCGCGAGACGCCGGGGAAGATCGTCGAGACCAAGCTCCTGGCCAGCGACGGCAGCGTGCGCGACGTCGAGATCCGGGCCACCCTCGTGGACCGCGGCGGGCGTCCGCACATGGTTGGCGTCTTCCGCGACCTGACCGAGCGCAAGAAGCTGGAACGTGAGGTGGCGCTGCGGCAGCAGCGGTTGGACTCGTTCTTCCAGGGTGCAACCGCCGGGCTCGCGCTCGTGGACGAGGAGCTGCGCTTCGTCCAGGTCAACGACACGCTGGCGGAAATGAACGGAGTGCCTGCTCATGAGCATTTGGGCAGGACCGTGCGGGAGGTCGTGCCAAAGCTGGCGCCGGTCGTAGAGCCGTTATTCCGGCGTGTGCTCACGACAGGAGAACCTGTTTTGGACGTTGAGGTGAGCGGCGAAACGCGGAGCCAGCCGGGAGTGGAGCGGCACTGGCTCCAGTCGTTCTTCCCGATTGCGGGACCAACTGGGAAGCCGCAGGGCGTGGGAGCAATCGTCGTCGAGGTTACCGAACACAAACACCTCGAGGCCCAGTTGCGCCAGGCACATAAAATGGAAGCGATCGGGCGCCTCGCGGGTGGCGTGGCCCACGACTTCAACAACATCCTGCAGGCCATGCTCAGCAACATCGCTCTGTTACAGCTGGACCTGCGTGGCTCCGGCGCCGCGGCGGAACCGCTGAAGGAGCTGGACCAGCTCGTGCGGCGCGCGGCGTCGCTGACCCAGCAGCTCTTGCTGTTTTCACGGCGACAGCCCGCCGCACGCGTGCTGCTTGACCTCAAGGACGCGGTGCGCGGCGTCGCCACGTTGCTGCGCCGGGTGGTGCGTGAGAACGTGGCCATCACCAGCGAGCTGGCCGACTCACCGTTGCCAGTCCTGGCCGATCGGGGCCAGCTCGAACAGGTGCTCCTGAATCTGGCGATCAACGCCTCTGACGCGATGCCCGGCGGCGGGACGATCACGCTGCGAGCCGGAGCGCACGGCGACCACGTCTTCCTTTCGCTCAGCGACACCGGCCATGGTATTACGGACGAGGTTCGGGCACACCTGTTTGAGCCGTTCTTCACCACCAAGGCCCCGGGGAAGGGAACGGGCCTCGGCCTCTCGGTGGTGCACGGCATCGTGACCGCACACGGCGGACGCACCGAGGTCACCAGCGCACCAGGCGAAGGCGCAACGTTTGTCGTGTGGCTGCCACGCGCCGAAGCCCTGCCGAGAGAGCTCGCCGACCTAACCAAACGGCCTGGCGACCTGCCGGTCGGCGGCAACGAGCACATTCTGGTGGTCGAGGACGAGGAGGGCGTCCGCAAGAGCGTCACGGGGATTTTGCGGTCGCTCGGCTACACGGTGACGACCGCGGCGAGCGGCGAGGAGGCTGGCGCGCGGCCGGCCGAGCCGGCACCCGACCTCCTCCTCACCGATGTCGTCCTGCCAGGGATGACGGGCGCTGCGGTCGCGGAGCGCCTGCGCGACCGCTGGCCGGCTCTCAAGGTCGTGATGATGTCCGGATACCTGGAAAACGAGGCGCTGCGAGATCTCGCAGCCAGCGGGCGTGTGTACTTCCTCCAGAAGCCGTTCGACATGCACGCGCTCGCCCTCACGGTCCGGCAGACGCTCGACGACGAGGCCCCCCGGTCGGCTGAATCACCCCTCCCCCGGCCACCCACTCACTGAGAGCGGGACGAGCCGGCTCCCGGTGTCGAGGAGCGGCACGCGGGCACCATCCCGGATGTCCTGCGTCCTCCGCGCTATGGAGGCGTTTCCAGAGGAGCTGGAAGCGTCTCCAGTGGGCCACGAATACGAAAAGTCAACGTACTGAATACAAAGAACGTAGATCATGCCCCCTCGCACGATCACGTGGCACGGTGTTTGCTCTCTCAGGAGACGGAAAGAGAGGAAGCAGACCATGAACATCGCGAACCAGTTCCTCAGCAACTCGCACTACTTCGGACCCCTCGAACCCAGATCGCCGGTGGCGTCCAAAAACTACAGGGCCCAGGCCGGCATGCGGAACGTCTGTCCCATTTGCCCCTACCTCTCGCTCGTCACAGCGGTTGTCTTCTTCGCGCTCAGCGTCGTGGGGCTCGTGGTTCTCTGATACCCGCCTGTGCCGTCGCGCCGGCTCGATCAGAGCCGCTGCCATGCTCCGGAAATGGTGTCCGCTCACAGGAAAAACAAGGACAGAAAGAACGGGGTGGCCGGGTGGCCGCCCACGCTCGTGGGGACCCGGCGCCGCGGACGAGCCCGACCGGGAAGCGACGCGTTGTTCGCCGCGGCGACAAGACCGCGGCTCCTGTGCTAAACTTCACAAAGAAATTAGCTTGGCGCTAAGGGGATGGCGTCCGTTACGGTCGGCACGCGCGCGCGACCGGGCCCGCGACCCGGTGCTTGGTGGTGGCTGGTGCCGCCGGCACTCGCCCTTCTCACCGGGCCGTGGCTTGCCCTCGTGGCGGCGCCCCGAGAGCGTGCGCGGTCCGTCGAGCGCTGGCGCTCGCAGCTCTCCGCGCTGAGGCGGCAGGCCGGTATCGCGGTCAACATAGCCGTGGATGAAGAACGCTAACGGAGGCACGACATATGAAACACCACGAACCCAAAAAAGGAACCCGCAAACCCCGCCACAGCCCGTCGCTGGCCAAAACGCCCACCGGCATTCAGGGACTGGATGAACTCACCGGCGGCGGCTTGCCCCAGGGGCGGCCGACCCTCCTGTGCGGCAGCGCCGGCTGCGGCAAGACGCTGCTCGCCATGGAATTCCTTGTGCGCGGCGCGGTGGACTACGGTGAGCCGGGCGTCTTCATGGCATTCGAGGAGAACACCGTGGAGCTGGCGAAGAACTTCGCCTCGCTCGGGCATGATCTCAACGCGCTGGTCGCGCAGAAGAAACTGGTGCTCGAATTCGTCCACATTGAGCGCAGCGAGATCGAAGAGACGGGCGAGTATGACCTCGAAGGGCTGTTCATCCGGCTGGGGCACGCGATTGACAGCATCGGCGCCAAGCGCGTGGTGCTCGACACCGTCGAGGCGCTCTTCTCCGGGCTGTCCAACACCGCCATCCTGCGCGCCGAGCTGCGCCGCCTGTTTCGCTGGTTTAAGAAGAAAGGCGTCACCGCCATCATCACCGGCGAGCGGGGCGAAACCAGCCTGACCCGCTATGGGCTGGAGGAATACGTGGCCGACTGCGTGATCCTGCTCGACCACCGCGTGGAGGGGCAGATGGCCACGCGGCGGCTGCGGATCGTCAAGTATCGCGGCTCGAACCACGGCACGAGCGAGTATCCGTTCCTGATTGACGAGGGCGGCATCTCGATCGTGCCGGTCACCTCGATGGGGCTGAAGCACGAAGCGGGCACCGAGCGCGTGTCAACGGGCATTCCGCGCCTGGATGCGATGATGGGGGGCAAGGGCTACTATCGCGGCAGCACCGTGCTGGTGTCCGGCACGGCGGGCTCGGGCAAGACGAGTCTGGCGGCGTATTTCGCCCACGGGGCCGCCGCGCGCGGCGAGCGGTGCCTGTGGTTTGCCTTCGAGGAATCGTCCAGCCAGATCATCCGCAACATGCGCTCCATCGGCATTGACCTGGAACCGGCGGTGCGGCGCGGGATGCTGCGCTTTCAAGCGGAAAGGCCCACGATCTGCGGCCTCGAGATGCACCTGGTGACCATCCACAAGCTGACGAACCAGTTCAGACCACGGGTCGTCATCATTGACCCGATCACCAACTTCGCCGCGCTCGGGACTGAGACAGAGGTAAAGGCGATGCTGACGCGGCTGATTGACTTTTTCAAAGTACAGCAAATCACCGCGTTCTTCACGAGCCTCATCGGGGGCGGCACCGTCATCCAATCCACCGATGTGGGCGTGTCGTCGCTGGTGGACACCTGGCTGCTGCTGCGGGACGTGGGAAGCGGTGCGGAGCGGAACCGCGTGTTGGACCTCCTGAAGTCGCGCGGCATGGCCCACTCGAACCAGGTCCGCGAGTTCCTGCTGACCGACCACGGAGTGGAACTGCGGGACGTGTATGTCGGGCCTTCGGGGGTCTTGCTCACCGGCAGCGCGCGGGATGCGCTGGAGGCGCAGGAGAAAGCCCAGGCCCTCGTGCGCGGGCAGGAAACCGAGGGCAGGAGGCGGGAGCTGGAGCGCAAGCGGCAAGCCATGGAGGCGCAGATTGCCGCGCTGCGGGCAGAGTTCGAAGTCGAGCAAGCGGAAGCGACGAAGACGATGGGGCAGGACCAGACGCGCGCCGGGGTCCTGGCCGGTGACCGCGTCCAAATGGCCCGCCTGCGGCAGGGCGATGCCGCCGCCACGGGAAAGACACCAAAACACAAGTGAGGACACTCACCATGAAAACCAAGAACAAGACCGATTCTGCCACAGCAACGTTGGCGAAACCCGCGGAGGTTTGGAAACTGCGACTCTACGTGGCGGGGCAGACACCCAAATCGCTGGCGGCGTTTGCCAACCTCAAGCACCTCTGCGAGGACCACCTGAAAGGGCGCTACACGATTGAGGTGATTGACCTGGTGGAGACGCCCCAACTAGCGAGGGACGACCAGATTCTGGCCATCCCCACCCTGGTGCGTAAGCTCCCATCACCGGTGCGCAAGATCATCGGCGACCTCTCCAACACCGAGCATGTTCTGGTGGGGCTGGATTTGATCCCCGCGCCGAGAAGCTCCGCATGACCGCCCTTTCGCAGGACAAAACACTATGAAAACCACGAAAGCAAGAAGCGCGACGGCAGCCTTCGAGCGATCATTGGCCAGGCCAGGCAGCCCGCAGTATGTGCTGCGTTTGTATGTGACGGGCATGACGCCGCGCTCCGCCCGCGCCATTGCCAACATCAAGGAGGTTTGCGAGGAGCATCTGAAGGGGCGCTACGACCTCCAGGTCATTGACATCTACCAGCGGCCGGTGCTGAGCAAAGGAGAGCAGATCATCGCCTTGCCAACGCTGATCAAAAAACTGCCGCCGCCGTTGCGGCGATTCATCGGCGACCTATCGGATCGTGAGCGCGTTCTGATCGGGCTGGATTTGAAGCCGAAGAAATGACGGGAGCGACCGCGTTATGACGGACGAGCGGTCAGGACCTGAACTCGCGGCGGAACTGCAAGACCTCCGCGCCCGGCTGGCCGAAGCCGAGGAGGTCTTGCACGCCATCCGCAACGGCGAAGTGGACGCGGTGCTGGTCACCGGCGAGCGCGGCGAACAGATCTACACCCTGAGGGGGGCCGATCGCGTCTATCGGCAGCTCATCGAGACGATGAGCGAGGGCGCGGTGACCCTGTCCGCGGACGGAGTTATCCTCTACGGCAACGTCCGTTTGGCGGAGATGTTGAGACGGCCGCTCGATCAAGTCGTGGGCACCGCCCTGCGGAACTACCTGCCGGGCGCAGACCAGCAGGCGCTTGACGCCATCCTCGCGCAGGCCCGCACAGAGACCAGCCGCCGGGAATTCAATTTGAAGACCAGCGAGGGCCGTCTGGTGCCCGTCTATCTGTCGGCCTCCCGCTTGCAGAGCGAAGGGGCGGAGATGGTCTTCTGCCTCGTGCTTACGGACCTGACCGAACAAAAAAGCCATGAGCAAATCGTCGCGGCGGAGCGACTGGCCCGCTTGATCCTGGAACAGGCTGAGGAGGCCATCGTCGTATGCGACGAACAGGGCCGGGTCATTCGCGCGAGCGAAGCGGCCCAGCGGTTCTGCGACGGCCATCCGCTCCTGCGGCCCTTTGCCGAGGTGTTTCCGCTGCGAAGAGACGCTTCCGATCCGTTCCATCTCGCCCCGGTCTTGCAGGGGGAGACGGTGCGGAATGTGGACGTTGCCTTGGATCGGCAAGGGCAGAAACTCGACTTGATCCTGAACGCGGGTCCGCTCCGCAGCGGCCAGCAGATCCTCGGCTGCGTTGTCACCTTGACCAACATCACCGAGCGCAAGAAGCTGGAACGTGAGGTGGCGCTGCGGCAGCAGCGGTTGGACTCGTTCTTCCAGGGGGCAACCGCCGGCCTCATGCTCTTTGACGAGGAGCTGCGCTTCGTCCAGGTCAACGCCACGCTGGCGGAGATGGGCGGAGTGCCTGCTCATGAGATGTTGGGCAGGACCGTGCGGGAGGTCGTGCCAAACCTGGCGCCGGTCGTAGAGCCGCTATTGCGGCGTGTGCTCACGAGAGGAGAACCTGTTTTGGACGTCGAGGTGAGCGGCGAAACGCGGAGTCAGCCGGGAGTGGAGCGGCACTGGCTCGCGTCGTACTTCCCGTTTGCGGGATCAACTGGGAAGCCGCAGGGCGTGGGCGCAATCGTCGTCGAGGTTACCGAACGCAAACAGCTCGAAGCCCAATTGCGCCAGGCGCAGAAAATGGACGCGATCGGGCGCCTCGCGGGTGGCGTGGCCCACGACTTCAACAACATCCTGCAGGCCATGCTCAGCAGCATCGCTCTGTTACAGCTGGACCTGCGTGGCGCCGGCGCCGCGGCGGAACCACTGAAGGAGCTGGACCAGCTCGTGCGGCGCGCGGCGTCGCTGACCCAGCAGCTCTTGCTGTTTTCACGACGACAACCCGCCGTACGCGTGCTGCTTGAGCTCAAGGACGCGGTGCGTGGCGTCAATTCGTTGCTGCGCCGGGTGGTGCGTGAGAACGTGGCCATCACCAGCGAGCTGGCCGACTCACCGTTGCTCGTCCTGGCCGATCGGGGCCAGCTCGAACAGGTGCTCTTGAATCTGGCGGTCAACGCGTCCGACGCGATGCCCGACGGCGGGACGATCACGCTGCGGGCCGGAGCGGACGGCGGCCACGTCTTCTTTTCGGTCAGCGACACCGGCCATGGCATTACGGACGAGGTTCGGGCACACCTGTTTGAGCCGTTCTTCACCACCAAGGCCCTGGGGAAGGGAACGGGCCTCGGCCTCGCGGTGGTGCACGGCATCGTGACCGCACACGGCGGACGCACCGAGGTCACCAGCACACCAGGCGAAGGCGCAACGTTTGTCGTGTGGCTGCCACGCGCCGAAGCCCAGCTGGGAGAGCTCGCCGACCTAACCAAACGGCCCGACGACCTGCCGGTCGGCGGCAACGAGCACATTCTGTTGGTCGAGGACGAGGAAGGCGTCCGCAAGAGCGTCGCGGGGATCTTGCGGTCGCTCGGCTACACGGTGACGACCGCGGCGAGCGGCGAGGAGGCCGGCGCGCGGCCGGCCGAACCGGCACCCGACCTCCTCCTCACCGACGTCGGCCTGCCCGGGATGACGGGCGCTGCGCTCGCGGAGGGTCTGCGCGACCGTTGGCCGGCTCTCAAGGTCGTGATGATGTCCGGATACCTGGAAAACGAGGCGCTGCGAGATCTCGCAGCCAGTAGGCGTGTGCACTTCCTCCAGAAGCCGTTCGACATGCGCGCGCTCGCCCTCACGGTCCGGCAGACGCTCGACGACGAGGCCCCCCGGGTCGGCTGAATCACCCCTCC
>JBGQAK010000021.1:0-65155 GCA_041494245.1 Thermoanaerobaculaceae bacterium | reverse complement strand
TTGATGCCTCTAGCCTAAGGGTGGGGGGCTTCAATCGCCGGTGCCGCGGGTGGCCCATCTCTCCGGAGCCCGCGGGCACCGGACGCGCGAGCCGCGTTGGGGAGACGGCGGCGTGGCTTCCTGCGAACGCCGAGGGGCCCCAGCGCGGATCGCGCCCTCCGGTCGCGGGCGGAGGAGCGTGCGGCCGCAGCGCCTGGGGAGACGCAAGGCCGCACCCAGCCACCCGCGGGGCCAAAAAGAGAGCCACGCAGTGGAAGAAAGAAGCCCAGCCGTGCGGGCAAGGAAGGATCCCCTGGCGTGGTGGCTCTAGAAAGCGATCTGGATGAAGACGTAGACCTTCGAGGCGGCGCGCAGCGTGTCGCCCCCGATCGAGACCTTCTGCCTCTCGTCGAACGCCCTCGCCGATTTCGTCTTGAAAGTTTCGAGGGTGAGGCGCTCGATCCCCTTCCCCTCGGTGTTCTCGAAGAGCAGAACGGCGGTCACGGTGGCCTTCTTCTCCGTCTCGTTGCTCCCGACCACCGAGACCTCACACTTGACCTTCTCACCCGTCCTGACCTCGCCGAGTGCGACCACGGTGAGCGTGCCGAAGCGCACGCCCTGCACGTCGACCCGCATCGTGATCGGCCTAACGAGCGCGAAATCGTAATCGTTCTGGAATGGGTTTTCTACGGCAACGTAGCCGGTACCGGCCTGGGAGAACGAGAGGGCCGCGATCAGCAAGCCTGCCAGCGTGAAGATCACGCGATCGATGGCGCCCACCCTCGATGGGCGAACGGCGTCCGCCCGGCTGCTCACAACCTTTAGTTTACTGCCCCGGCGCCACTCCTGCCACACACGACCGTCCGGCACCCGGCGTCAAGCCGGAGGCACCGGCATCACCGTGCCTGCTGCGTGATCTCCTGCATCAGGGGCCCCAGCGCCTTTTCCGTCGCCCGCTCGGCGGTGAGAGAGGTGAACTCGACCGTGGCGCTCACCGAGCGCCCCTTTGGCCGTCCCGTCGCGAGGTCGTAGCAGGTCAGCGTGACCCTGGACGAGTACGCCGTGTCGTAGCGGTTCATGTAGGTCAGCTGGCGCTGGCCGGCAGGCACCACCCGTGCCAGCACGAGCACCGCCAGGTGCTCGGAGCGCAACGCCCTCATCAGCTCGTCGCTGCCCGGGTCACCCTGCCCCCGCAGGAGGGACTCCGTGGCGGGGAGCGCCGCCGCGTCGAGCGACTGCACCCCCGCGGTCTGGAGCTCCGACTGGAGGAAGCTCGCCACCGGCCCGGTGAGCATCTGATCGCCCACCACGGCGACGGCCACGCCGCTGAGCGCGGGGACCGGCGCGGCTTCCTGTGCGCGGGCGCCGGACGCGGCAGCCGGCGACTCGCGGCGGGCGGCAGAGCCCGCGGTGTGCGACGTGCGAGCGCCTCCGGAACCCCGCGGCGACGCCCCGGCCGCGGATGCGACCTTCTCCACCGAAGGCCTGGCAGTCCCGCCGTCGGAGGCGTTCCCCTGCTGGCCTCCCTGGGCCGGCGCCGCCGCGCTCACCGCGCGCGTCTCGCCGGTCGTTCCGGCCGCCGCCCCGGAAGCGGGCGAGCCCTTCGCCTCCTGCCGCGCCTCGGTGGCGGTCTTCCCCCACGGGAGGAACCGCTTGACCAGGGGCGAGCGGAACGCCAGGTACCCGGCAACCGCGACGCCCACGACGAACACGGCGATGACACCCAGGATGACGACGGCCGTTCGCGACTTCCTGGCGGCGGGTGCCGGCACCGGGACCGGCGCGGCCTGCGGGGCCGGGACCATCGCCGCAGGCGCGGGCACCGGCGGGCCGGCCAGCGGTGCCGTGGACGCTCGCACGACCGGCGGCGGTGCGGTCGGGCCGGAAGCCCGCCCAGGGGAAAGCCCCAGTGGCGCCCCGGACTCCGGCATGCGCTCGGTCTTCCCGCTCATGCTGACCGCGACTGCAGCCGGTGCGGCGACGCCGGCCAGGCCGGCGGCGGTCCGCACGCCGTGGCTCGAGAGATACCCCTCAAGGTCGGTGCCGAGCTCGTGGCAGTCCGGGTAGCGCTGCTCCCGGTCCTTCACGATCATCCGGCCGACGATGGC
Organism: Thermoanaerobaculaceae bacterium; assembly: GCA_041494245.1. Classification (GTDB taxonomy): domain Bacteria; phylum Acidobacteriota; class Thermoanaerobaculia; order Thermoanaerobaculales; family Thermoanaerobaculaceae; genus RBG-13-68-16. The sequence continues at coordinate 63,068 of JBGQAK010000021.1, read as the reverse complement.
GCGGGTGTCCTCGTCTACCGACTGGTTGAGCGTCCTGATGTCCGGGGGTTCCTCCTGGAGGATCTTCCGCAGCAGCGCCAGCGGGCTGTCGGCCTGGAACGGCATCGTCCCGGTCAGCAGCTCATAGAACGTCACGCCCAGCGAGTAGATGTCGGTCCTCTTGTCGACCTGCTGCCCCATGCACTGCTCGGGCGAAAGGTAGCCGGGAGTGCCCACGAGCATGCCGGTGGCGGTCAGCCGCGTGGCGGCATCCTGCGGGAGGGCGAGCCCGAAGTCCGCGATCTTGAGGAGGCCGCGATCGGTCACCATGAGGTTGGCCGGCTTGATGTCGCGGTGGAGGAAACCCTTGTCGTGGGCGGCGGCGAGGCCGCTGGCGGCCTGCAACATGAACTGCGCCGCGCGCGGGTTGTCGATCCTCCCCTTCTCCTTCACGATGGCCAGCAGGGACTTGCCCTCCACGAACTCCATGACGAAGTAGTGCCGGCCGTTGTCCTCGCCGATGAAGAAGATCTGGATGATGTTGGGATGGCTGAGGGCGGCGGCCGCCTGCGCTTCCCGTACGAAGCGGGTCACGAACGAGGGGTCGTGGGAGAGGTGCTCGCCCAGGAGCTTGATCGCCACGTAGCGGTTGAGCGACTCCTCGTGGGCCTTGTAGACGACGCCCATGCCGCCGCGCCCGAGCTCGGACACGATCGTGTAGTGGCCGATCTTGTTCGTGGCCATCGTGCTATCCCCCTTGGCCAGGCCGGCTTTCAGGCTCGACCACAAGCGTGTTCCGGAGCTTCATGTGCCGGCTTGCCCCGCCGGATCGGCTGGGCAAGCCGCGTCTCTCGCGTGTCTGGCCGCCCGTCAGGGCAGCTGCACCATCATTCCCTTCTTGACCGCCCCGATGCTGCCGCTAGTGACGGTGCAGATCGAGAGCTTCTCCTTGACCTGGCTCACCTGGAGCCTGGCGACTTCCTTCACGCTCTGGTCGAGGACCTCGCCGGTGTCCGGGTCGCGGACGACGTTGGCCTCGCCGACCACGAAAGTCTGCCCTGCGCTCACGCCTTCGCGGGTGCCGCGGTTGACGTACACCTTGTCGCCGGCGACCTGAGCCACCGTGCCGGTCCACGGGATCTTGGGCAGCTGCTCCACAAGGAAGTCCACGCCCTCCTTGCAGGCGGCAGTGACCGCCTTGCCCACGTTGTCCTTCTGGTACCCGCCGGCGTCGGCGCCCCAGCCGGCGCCGCTGTAGCCGACATCGAGACCCTTCCGCGTGGAGACGCCCACGACGCTCTTCGATGCCAGCACCTGGCCGGTCGTGGAGTCCACGATGTAGATCGTGGCGTTGACCTCACCCTTGCCGCCCGCGCCGCCGAGCCTCACGCCCCCGATGGCCAAGCCGCCGTGGCCACCCGCGGTGCTGTCCTGCACGTGGGTGATGGCGCCCTTGACCAGCAGCTGCGCCGGGGTCATCTGTCCGGTGGCCGGCGCCTTCGCGCCACCCGCCACTCGCCCGGATGCCGCGAAGTCCTGCTCACCCATGGCTTCCTGGCGCATGTCCTTCTCACCCAGCACGATGAACCTGCCCGTCTGGTTGAGCAGATCGGTCATGATCGTGCCCCAGGCGTCACCGATGTCCCAGTGGCCCCCCCAACCGGCCTTGTTCTCGAACTTGGTGACGGTAATGGAGAAGCGCAACCCGCCGCCCGCCGCGGGTTGTGCGGCCTGCGCGAACGCCAGCGCCGGCAACGAAAGGACCATCAAGGACAACAGCAGAACGTTCAGACCACGTTTCATGGGCATTCCTCCCTTTACGATTCTTCAACACTCGCACGGCGAGACATGTTCCATGCTAGGCATGCACCGTGTGGGTTGTCAATGCGACTTGTTCTTCAGTCTGCCACGCGCCCCTGGACGCCGGCCGGCGAGCGGGAACGATCAAGGGGCCCCGCGACCGGCGCGGGGCCCCTTGTTTTCGAGGTGTCCGGACCGCTCAGCGCTTCTTGTCGGCGCGCCGGATCTCCTCCATGTTCTGAGCCTTCAGCACGCACATCGCCGTCATGTTGACGATGTCGGTCACCTCGACCCCGCGCTGAAGCACGTGGACCGGCGCGTTGACGCCCTCGAGGATCGGCCCGATGACTTCGACCTTGCCGAGCCGCCAGACCAGCTTGTAGGCGATGTTGGCCGACTCGAGGTCGGGGCAGATGAGGATGTTGGCGTCACCCTTGATGGAGGAAAACGGGTAGGTTTCCTCGGCGATCGAGGGCTCCACCGCCGTATCGGCCTGCATCTCGCCGTCGATGACGAGCTCGGGCCAGCGCTCGCGGGCGATCGCCACGGCCTTTTGCACCTTGAACGTGTTCTTGTCCGCGTTGGAGCCGAAGTTCGAGTACGAGAGCATGGCGATGCGTGGCTCGACGTCGAAGTAGGTGCGGGCAACGTCGGCGGCGAGGTAGGCGATCTCGGCGAGCTCTTCTGCGGTCGGGTCGAGGTTCACGGTCGTGTCCGCGATGAAGATCATCCGGTCCTCGAGCAGGAGCAGGTAGACGCCGGCAGCCCGGCTCACGTCCGGCCTGGTGTGCTGGATCTGGAGGGCGGGCCTGATCGTGTCGGGGTAGTGCATCGTGAGGCCGGAGATGAGGCCGTCGGCGTCGCCCTCGTGGACCATCATGTTGCCGAAGTAGACCGGGTCCTTGATGACCTTTGCCGCGTCCTCGCGCGCCAGGCCGCGCCGCCACCGCATCTTGTGGAAGGCGTCCACGTACGCCTCGAACTTCTGGTACCTGGCCGGCTCCACGACCTCGACCTTTTCCTTGGGGACCTCGAACTCCTTGAGAAGGGCCTCCACCTCGGCCTTGGCGCCGAGCAGGATGGGCTTGCAGATCCCGTCCTCGAGCAGGATCTTGGCCGCACGCACGATCTTGGGGTGGGTACCCTCTGCGAACACAATCTTCTTGGGGGCAGCTTTGGCGTGGTCCATCACCACGTGCATCACGCGCCGGATCCGCGAGACCCGCGACTCCAGCTCGCGGATGTAGTCCTCCTTCGAGGAGAACGGTTTCTTCGCCACGCCGGTCTTGATCGCCGCCTCAGCCACCGCCGGCGCCTCCCACAGCAGCACGCGGTAGTCGAACGGCTTCGGGATAAGGTACTCGCGCCCGAACTTGAATGGCCTGCCGCCGTAGGCCTTGATCACCGAGTCCGGCACGTCCTCCTTGGTGAGGTTCGCCAGCGCTCTTACCGCCGCCATCTTCATCTCTTCGTTGATCTCGCTGGCGCGGACGTCGAGGGCGCCGCGGAAGATGAACGGGAACCCGAGCACGTTGTTGACTTGGTTCGGGTAGTCGGAGCGTCCGGTGGCCATGATGAGGTCCTTGCGCGTCGCCACAGCCACGTCGTAGGTGATCTCCGGGTCGGGGTTTGCCATCGCAAACACGATCGGATCCTCGGCCATGGTCTTGAGCATCTCGGGCGTGACCAGGTTGGGTCCTGACACGCCGATGAAGGCATCGGCCCCGCGGATGGCGTCCGCCAGCGTGCGGGCGTCGGTGTCCTGGGCAAACGCCTGCTTGTAGGGGTTCATCCCCTCCTTGCGGCCCTTGTAGATCACCCCCTTGGTGTCCACGAAGTAGAGGTTCTGCCTCTTCACCCCGAGGTTGAGGTAGAGTTTCGCGCAGGCGATGCCGGCGGCGCCGGCGCCGCAGAACACGACCTTGACGTCGCCGATCTTCTTGCCGGTGACCTCGAGCGCGTTGAGGAAGGCGGCTCCCGAGATGATCGCCGTCCCGTGCTGGTCGTCGTGGAAGACCGGGATGGACATGGTCTTCTTGAGCGTCTCCTCGATGTAGAAGCACTCAGGGGCCTTGATGTCCTCGAGGTTGATGCCGCCCAGCGTAGGCTCGATGAGCTGGCAGAACTTGATGACCTCGTCGGGGTCGTGCGTTTCGATTTCGATGTCGAAGACATCAATGTCGGCGAAACGCTTGAAGAGGACGCCCTTGCCCTCCATCACGGGCTTGCCGGCGAGGGCGCCGATGTCGCCCAGCCCCAGCACCGCCGTACCGTTGGAGATCACCCCCACCAGGTTCCCCTTGCTGGTGTACTCGTAGGCTAACGACGGGTCGCGGTGGATCTCGCGACACGGCTCCGCCACACCGGGCGTGTATGCCATCGAGAGGTCGCGCTGCGTCAGGCACGGCTTGGTGGGAACCACCGAGACCTTGCCGTGGCGTTTTCCGGTGTGGTACGCGAGGGACTCCTCGCGCGTGACCCTGGTTGTGCTCATGATTTCCTCCTCGCCCGCCGGGGGGCGCTAATGAACAAATTCACAAGGTGCATCCTACCCGGCCGGCCGGCCACAATCAAGGCTGTCATGAGTCCGGATCTAAGGGCTTGGCGCTCGGGGTTTGCGGCTCGCCGAAGCACGCGCGAACCCCGAGGCGCGAGACACGACCCCCGGTCTGTCAGCGGGAGCGCTCGGAGAACGGGCGCAGCGCGGCCTCGGCGAAGCGCCGGCGACGCTCGCGGCGGGCGAGCGCCAGGGAAATCAGTCTGTCCAGCAGCTCGGGGTAGCTCACGCCGGAGAGACCCATCAGGCGCGGGTACATCGAGATCGAGGTGAAACCAGGGATCGAGTTGAGCTCGCTGAGCAGGAAGCGGCCGTCGCGGCGGTCGAGCAGGAAGTCCACCCTGGCCATGCCCTCGCAGCCCAGCGCCGCAAAACCGGCGAGCGCCAGCCGCTGCACCTCAGCGACCTGGCCGGGCTCGAGCACCGCCGGCGCCAGCAGCTGGCAGTCATCGTCGAGGTACTTGTCGGCGTAGTCGTAGAACTCGTGGCCGGGGATGACCTCGCCGGGCACGCTCGCAAACGGCGGGTCTCCTCCCAGCACGGCGAGCTCGATCTCCCGGGCCGGGATCCCCTCCTCCACGATCAGCAGGTCGTCGTAGGCAAAGGCCGCCTCGACCGCCGCCGCGAGCTGGCGTGCCTCCTTCACCTTGCTGATGCCCACCGAGGAGCCCAGCCGGGCCGGCTTCACGAACAGCGGGAGCGGCAGCTCGAGGCAGCGCCCCTCGCAGGCGGCGCGCTGCCTGGCCCACTCGACGACCGTCACCGTCGCGAACCGCGGCGTGGGAAGGCCGGCCTCGCGGAACAGCTTCTTGCTCACCACCTTGTCCATGGTCACGGCGCTCGCCGTGACGTCGCACCCCACGTACGCCAGGTCCAGCATCTCGCACAGCCCCTGGATGGTCCCGTCCTCGCCGAACGGCCCGTGCAGGACGGGCAGCACGACGGCGATGCCGCCTTCGAGCAGTCGCCGGTCCAGGCGCAGCGTGCCCGAGAAGGCCGGTGCGAGGTCCGGCTTCGCGCCGGCCTTGGCGAGCACACGAGCCGCCGTTTCGGGGTCGGCCCACAGACCGGCCCGGTCGATGGCCATGGGAATCACATCATAGCGGTCGTGGTCGAGGGCTGCTGCCACCGAGCGTGCGGAGACGATCGATACCTCATGCTCACCTGACCGCCCACCGAACACCAACGCCACGCGCAGCCGTTCACCCATCAAGCCGCCCCTCTCGCAGACCATGTTACCGCCAGCCGGTGCCGTGCCGCGCGAGCCAGGGCCGCAGCTCGTGCAGGGTGTCGAGCACGGCGACCGCCCCCGCCGCCAGCAGCGCCCCTGCAACGCCATTGTCCGCGTGAACCGCCACCGCCGGGATGCCGGCCGCGTTGGCGGTGCTTACGTCGATCTCCATGTCCCCGACCATGAGGGCGTCCCCCGGCTGGACGCCGAACCCTTCGAGCGCCGGCAGCACCGTACCGGGGTCCGGCTTGCGTACGCCGTAGGTGTCCGGCCCGACGACCACCGCGACGTGGGGCGCGAGCCCCCAGCGGGCGAGCCACCCGCGGCACAGGTCCTCGTACTTGTTGGAGACCACCGCAACCTTGCCGAGGGTCGTCGCAGCGACCAGCTCGAGCACCTCGCCCGCCCCCGGCATCGGCGGGGTCTGCTCCAGGTAGATCTCCCGGTAGACGGCCCCGAAGCGCGCGCCCACCGCCCGCCGGAAGGCCTCGTCGCGGTCGGCGCCCACCGCGTCGCGCAGCAGCTCGACTGCGCCGCGGCCGACATGGGTCCTCACCCAGGGGAGGTCCCGCTCCGGCAGGCCGTGCTCGCGCAGCGCGGCGTTGAGCGCCTCGCGGATGGCCGCAAACGAGTCCGCCAGCGTGCCGTCGAGATCGAAAACAACCGCCGCCGGCCGGACGATCACGGAGCCCATGCCCTACCCTCCCCCCCCGCCGCGCCGTCGGGGATCGTCGTGGCCCCTTCCCGCGCGCCTGGGGGCGCCGGCGTCGGCCCGAGAGGTACTGGAACGTGCAGGCGGAAGAGCGTCACGCGGTTGGGCTCGATGAACCCGAGCTCGTCCGCTCCCTCCAGGAGGAACGCCCTGTCGCCCTCACGGATTCGCTGCACCTCCGAGTTCTCCACGAGCAGGTACGGCCTGGCGCCGGCCCGGGCCACACCGTCCAGGGCGGCCCGCAGCTCCTGCGGAGAGCGGAGGTCGTAGCGCGCCGTTTGAATGCCGGCGTAGAAACGCAGGGAACCGCTGTGCTGCATGGCAAGCACGAGCGCCGGCTGCTCCACTCGCCGCGCCACGAGCTCCGCAGCCCTCGGATACCTTCGCTCGCCTTCTGCGCAAATGAAAACGCCGTTCTTCTCGGCGAATCGGAGCGAGCCACGTACGAGCAACAGGGTCATGACGGCGACCGCCGCCGCTCGCACCAGCCGCAGGCGCCCCGGGCCGGTCAGGCGGATGAGGAACCCGGCCTCAAGGACGGCCACGGCCGGCACCGCGGGCACGAGGAACCTGAAGTACCACCACGCGCCGTCGATCCGGTAGGCGGCGAAGAAGCCGAGGAAGGCGGCGAACACCCCGGCAAGGAGGATCCGGCGCGCGGCCGCGATCCGGTTCCAGACCAGGGCAAGCGCGAACAGCAGCAGCCCTGCGCCGGCCTGCTGCGCGTTCAGGTGCTGCAGGTGGTGTCCCCCGCGCGCAAGGATTTCCGCCAGCGGCCCGCCGAGGGGAAGCTCACCGTAGCCGGTTCGCCACGGCGCGCCGAAGAGGTGCGCGTTGATCAGAGCCTCAACCAGCAGGAAGGGCGCGAGCATGAGCGCCACGTGGACGAGGCGCCGCCACTCCCGCCGCGCCAGCAGCCACACGGCCACGATGCCCACCAGGAGGCCCATGTTGGGCCGGACCCACACGCCGAAACCGAGCGCCCCTGCAAGCAGCGCGTCACCCACCACACCCGGAGGCACCGCGAGCAACGCCACAAGAGTCAACGCGCAGAAGAACGCCGCCGGCACGTCGCTCAACGGCTGAAACGCGCCCCACAGGAAGTTCGGCAGGACCGCCAGCAGCAGCGCGGCCACCGCGCCCCCGGCCCGCCCCAGGGCTGCCCGCCCGAGCCGGTACGTCAGCACGACCGTGCCTGCCGCCAGGAGGGGGGTGACCCAGAACGCCGCCTGGACGCTCAGCAGCTTGACCACGATCGCCATCAGCAGCGGGTAGCCGAAGGGGTACGTGGGGACCGTTCCATCCCGGCCCTTCTCCACGTAGGCAAGCGGGTGGGTGAGAGCGGCGTTCTCCGGCAGCCCGAACGGCGAGAGCACGCGCTCGCGCTCGTAGAAGCGCCCCTGGCTCAGCCTCACCGCCTCGGAGACGTAGCCCCACGAGTCGGATCCGCCCGCCACGTCGGTGGAGAAGCGGCGTGCGACACCCAGAAAAGCCAGGAAGGCCAAAGCCAGACAGAGGAGCTCCGGCCAAGCCTTCCGCGAGTGACCATCCCGAACGCCTTGCTCGGACCGCACTGAGAAGTTCGCACCCTCCAACGGAGATCCTCCAACGCGGCCGCAGGGTAGCACCGCCGCTTCAACGGGAGCGCAGGGTTCAGCTCTTCGGGGCGGCCGACGGAGCCGGCAGCGGCAGCCGTTCGGGCGGCGTGCGCGCCGGCATGGAGTCTGGAAGGTGATGGGTGGGCAGGCCCGTGCTCTCGTCCACCATCGAGAGGTAGGGCACGACCATCGCGCCTGCCCTCGGCGCGACGACCTCGACCTCCAGGCGACCGTCGTTGACGACCGCGTCCAGCGCCACGTGGAGGTGCCCGAAACGCCCCAGCTCCAGCGCGCGGTCCTCGACCGTCGCGCCTGCCTTGTCGAGGACCCGCACCCTCACCCTCACCGGCACTTCCGACCACGACGCAACCCCGACGCTCATCCCCATCGCGTTGTTCCTGCTGATGTGGCTGAAGGTCGCCTTCTCCCCCCAGCGCAGCGCGGACGCGGGGGCGACCCCGGGCAGCCACTCGTCGGCGCGCCATGCGCCCGGACCGGCGCTCATGTTGTACGTTCTCGAGAGCACCAGGAAGTCGCAGCTGGCTCCCGCGCAGCGGCCCGGCGGGTCGGCCCAAACGATCATGGCGCCGAGCTTGCCCAGCCCTTGGAACTGCGGGAGCGTCAGCACGTCGGGCACGACCAGCACCTGACCGGGCTCCAGGGTCGTGCCGGCCCTCGCTCCGGTCACGTTGTCCTTTCCGGTCGGGAGAAACACGGCCGCCACCGGCAGCGGGTGCTTCTGCAGGTTGATCAGCACGAGGTCGGTGCGCCAGAACGACGAGCGGAAGCCGGCCATGTGGGCCACCTGGGGCACCATGAACGCCGGCGCCTGGAACTCCTTCGATTCGAGCGCCGCCATCGGCAGGAGCTGGATTGGCGGGATCAGCGTGGCGGAGTCCTTCGGAGCGCTCACCGCCAGCACACCTGTCGGACCGGGCTGCAGCGGCACCATCACGCACTCCGTGGGCTTGATGGTCTCCACGGCGCCGCCCGGGCGCTTCAGCGTGATCGTGTCCCAGCCCGCGCACAGCCTCACGAGGGCGGGCCTGGATCCGAGCGGAAGGTTGATGCGCCCGGTCCCGAAGAGCTGCCACCCGTCCTTGCGGAGCTGCCACTCGGGGGAGAAGACCGGCGCCGCGCTCGGCACGCGGCTCACGGCGCACGACTCGTATCGTCCCCACGCGAGCTGGACGACGCGTTTGGTGTCGTGGCGGGCCTCGAACAGCAGCTCCGCCCCGGGAACGGGCAGCGGGGTCACGAACAGCGTCTGCTCCCCGGGCTGCGCCGACGCGTCGAAGAGCGTGGCCTTGCCCATCTCGACGATCTGGTAGCCGTTGCTGCCCAGGACGTAATCGATCTGAGGCGTGACGGCCCCGTCGTACACGATCTTCGTCCCGCCCGGGTCGCAGTGCTCCCGGATCCAGGTGAGGGCCGCCCAGACGGGAGAGGGCTTCAGGCGCTCACGGTACGCCGGCGAGGCCCACGCCACCACCACGACGCACCACAAGACCAGGAGCGTCCCGACCGCTCGCCTCACGACCGTGTTGGCGGCGGCAAGTCCGCCCGCGGCCAGGATCGCCAGGAAAGGAACCGCCGGGAGCATGTAGCGCAGGGAAACGGTCTCGTTGAGGGTGAACAGAGCGCCGGCGAGGTACAGCCCGGCCGAAGAGCCGGCGAGGGCGGCGAGTTTCCCGCGTCCCGATCGGACGAGGACGACGATGCCCACCACGATCAGCAGCCAGAGCGGGGCCGCGAACTTCCAGTCCACGAAGGAGTTCAGGAACCAGTATTGCAGGATGTCGGTGAGGTGCGCCTTCGGCAGGTGCAGCGGTGTCTCGATCGCGCCCATGTAGCGGACGTGGTTGGTGACCGCCCACCACCAGCGCTGCGGCCCGGTGACGAGGATCGCCGGTACCCACGCCGCAGCCGTCACGGCGAGCCCGACGAGCGCGCCGACGACGAGCCGGCCCCAGCGGCGGCCCCGCACGCCCTGGGTCAGCGCCCAGATCAGCGCAGGGAGGTAGGCTGGCAGGTTCTGCGGCCGGATGCCGACCGCGACCCCGCACACGGCCCCAGCGAGCGGCAGCAGCGCGGGGTTCTGTGCCGCAGCCACTAGGGCGAGGGCGGCCACCGCCCCGGAGGCCGTCCCCGCCATGTCCGAGGTCCCCACCACGGCCATGAAGAAGAACTCCGGGCTCGCGGCCACCACGCCCGCCGCCCCCGCCGCCAGCGCAGGTGGCGCACCCAGGCGCCGCGCCAGGGCCCAGGTGGCGGCCACCGCCGCGAGCGCGGCGAGGATGCCCACGATCTGGAGCGCCTGCAGGGGATCGTGCACAAGGAAGTTCACGGCCTTGGCGGCGCCGATGTACGCCGGGGAGCCGGGAGGCTGCGGCGAGTGGGTGGCGACGTCGTACTTGATCACCGCGCGTTGTGCAAGCAGCTCGTCCCACTCGAAGGGATTGACCGGACGGAAGAACCAGAGGAAGGCCCCATAGGCCGCCAGCGCCACGAGCAGGAGCTTGCCCTGGCGCCACGGCCCGGCGAGGCCCTGCGGCGCAGCCTCGGTCTCTTCTGCCTCTCTGGGATCCGCGTTCAGAGTCGCGCCGAACCTTTCCAACCCCTCCCCGGCTTCGGGGGTCAACTGTCTCCGCTCGCCCGCAACGTCACCCTCACCTCGTGCTCCTCCTCAAGTCTTTCATGGTCCAGTTTTCGAGGAAAGAGCTAAGCCGCCCGACCGCCACCGCGGGGAGACCTTTTCGAGGACGATCACGGCGAACATCGCGAGGTGCCGGTCACACGGGCGGAGCAGCGTCTCGAGCCGCCGCCAGGCGCGCCCGCTCCACGCCGTCGCAAAGGTGAACCTCGAAAACCCGCCGGAAAGGAGGTAGGAGAACGGCATCGTCGGTGTAATGGACCGAATGCGCAGCTCGGGAAACTCAGCCTCGAACCTGTCCCGGTCGCGCCCGAAGAGGATCCAGGGTAGCGCTCCATTCGCCCCGGACAACGGCCCCGTAGCCGGGAACTCCCACGACTCCGCCTGGGCGTCAAACGGCTCGTGGTGCAGATAGCGGTACACGAAGCGCGACCATGGCGTGTTCCACGGCTCGACCATCGCCACGACACCACCCGCCTGCAGGCAGCACGCGGCCTCGGAAAAGAAAGCGCGCGGCCGCGGCACGTGATGGAGGACGTCGGTCATCACGATGCCACGGAGAGAGCCAGCCAAGAACGGCAAGGCGCTTCCGTCCAGTACCGCCCGCACGCCGGGCAGAACGAAGACTTCCGAGGTAATCGCGCCAGGAAGGGACTTCTCAAGAAAACCGGCACCCGAACCGACCTCCAGTACGGGCTCGTTTCCGGCTGGCAGAGCCGCCAACAGGGCCTGGTGCCACTCCGTGTAGATACGGCGCAGGAAAGCCTTTTTGCTGACGATCGCGCGCCGCAGATCGCTCGTGCGTGGGTCGTCCAGATCCATACCGCGTGTTGCGGGGTGAGCGAGCCAGTGCGCGAGACCCATTTAGACGAACTTCATCTTCCCGGCAGCGAAGGCAACCATCCTGAGGAGCATCCAACCGTGCTTCCAGCGCTGGATGTTGGTCGTGCCGTAGGTGCGCTCCCGGTAGCGGATCGGCAGCTCTGCGATCTTGAGGTCGAGCCTCGCGGCGCCGAAGAGCAGGTCGAAGTCGCCGAACGGGTCGAAGTCGCCGAAGTACGCCCGGTTCGCGGCGATCCCCTCGTAGTCCTGCTTCCAGAGCACCTTGGTGCCGCACAGCGTGTCCTTGATCGGCTGGCCCAACAGCCACGAGAACGCCAGGCTGAAGAACTTGTTGCCGAGCAGGTTGGCGAAGCGCATCGCCTCCTGCTCCATCGGGTAGACGAGCCGGACGCCGTTGATGAACTCGCCCTTGCCTTCGAGCAGCGCCCGGTAGAAGCGCGGCAGCTCCTCGGGCGGCACGGTGAGGTCCGCGTCTAGGATCATGAGCACCTCACCGGAGGCGCGCGCATACCCGAGGCGCACGGCATCGCCCTTCCCCTTGCCGGTCTGCCGGTGAAGCTGGCAGCGCCTGCCCGGGTTGGCGCCGATCTCCCTCTCGATGGCCTCGTAGGTGCCGTCGCTGGAGTGGCCCTCCACGAAGATGATCTCGGTGCCCGCGCCCATCTCGGGCGTGCGCTCGAGGATGGCGGCGATGTTGCCCGCCTCGTTGCGGGCCGGCACCACCACCGAAACCGGCGGTTCCGGCTCTCCCCTCCTCCGCCGCGGCAGCGCGCGCGCCACGACGAAGTTCGCGAGCGCGAGGTGCTCGAACGGCCAGAGCTTGACCAGGAGACGGTTGGCCAACCCAGCGAGCACCGGAGTCGGGAGCGGCCAGAGCACCTCCCGCCACTGGCGCACCACCTCGAAGCCGGTGAGGTGCAGCAAGTTGACGACATCCTCGATGGTCAGCCAGTTCTGCGGCAGGTTGGGCTTCGTCATCCCGAGGCGCCCCGCGGCGGAGAGCGGCAGCTCCCAGAGGTGGCTGTAGGAGTTGATGAACACCCGCGTGTGCCGGGCGACGAGCGGCTTGAGCTGTTGGAGGACCCCCTGAACGTCCCACACGTCGTTGACGAGGTCGGAGAGGATGATCGCGTCGAACTCGCCACCCAGGTCGGAGAGATCATGGGCATCGGCCTGGATGAAGTGCAGCCCCGGGTGGCGGGCCGTGGCGCGCCGGATCATTTCGCCCGAGAAGTCCACGCCCACGCCGAACGACGGTTGCAGCGCGGCCACGAGGTCGCCCTCCCCGCACCCGATCTCGATCACGCGCCGGCCCGGGGGCACGACGTTCCGGTACACCTGCGCTAGGCGCCGGTGGTACGCGCCGCCGAACCCGCGAAAGCGGTCGAGGGAGCGTGCGACGTCGTCCCAGTGGGCGACATGCGCCTGCCGGTAGCGCTCGCGCGCAACGTCGGCCGCGGCGGCCGTTGGATGCGCGGCCTCATGCCCGCCGACGGGCGCGCGCCGGACGTCCTCGGGGCCGGTCCGCTCGCCGCCGCCGGCCTCCGTGAACGGGAGCCGGTGCGCCCCGTCGTGGTTCTCTGAACCCGCCTGCACCCTTCCCGCTCCTCTGTGCGCGCGCCGCGCGGCCAGCCGAGGCCCGGCCTCCACTTGGCCCGCGGGCCGCCAGTGTATACGACTCCGCCGCGCGGCCCGCCGCCTGCCGCGACCGCCGGCGCGCCGCTGTCGTAGAATCACACGCCGTGGACGTTCCGGAGAACTCCTCTTTGCCGCCCCAGGGCCGAGCGCTCCCGCCGGGGCCCGTGCACGGAAGGGGTCCGCGTCATTGAGAAACGTCTCAATTGGCGCAACGCACCTGCACGGGTGGCTCGCCTCTCCGAAGGCGGCCGTCCGGGGCGTAGCGCTGGCCGCGACGCTCTTCTGGGTGCTGGTCATCTCCTTCATCGCCCACGCGCGCTACGACGACGACTTCCGGGCGCTGCTGTGCGTCGGCGAGGAGATGACGATGCCGGCGTTGTTCGCGACCGTGCCGCGCGTCGGCCCTTGGGGCTACGACGGCCAGCAGTACGCCGCACTGGCCACCGATCCGTTGCTGCGCTCTCCGAAAACCGCTCGGTCGCTCGACTCCCCGTCGTACCGGGCAACACGTGTCCTCGTCCCTCTCCTCGCGTGGTTGCTCGCGCTCGGCAACCCGGCCGCGGCGTTCGTGACATACCAGTTCCTCTGCTGGGGGCTCGCCATCGGTGCGGTCGTCCTGCTCGCGAGCTGGCTGGCGGCGGAGGGCCGCTCGCCGTGGTGGGCGCTCCTCCTCGTGTCCAGCGCCGGCCTCGCCGCGGCGGTTCTCCGCAGCACGCCCGACACGGGGGCTCTGTTCTGCCTGCTGGCCGCCGTGTGGGCGCACAGTCGGGGACGCCGCGGCTGGGCGCTCGCTCTGGCGTGCGCGGCCGTGCTGGCGCGCGAGACCTCCTACCTTGCGGCCCTGGCCATGGCGGCCGATGAGCTGCTGCGCAGGGGGGTCGCGCGCGCCGTGACGCTTGCAGCCGTGCCGCTCGCAATCGCCGTCGGCTGGCAGCTCTACCTGAGGAGCGTTCTGGGGTTCGCGTTCGAGAGGGGGAGCGGAAATTTCTCCCTGCCTTTCGCATGGATCCCCGAGAAGCTCGCGGCGACCTTCCCGGGACCACACGTGTGGTGGGCCGAGGTGTTCGGGCTTCTCGCCATCTTCGCAACGACCGTCGCCTTCGTCCTGATCGCCGCGCGGCCCTCGGCGTGGCGCGCCCCGGAGCTCGCCTTTCTCGCCTTCGGCGGCATGGGTCTGTTCCTCGGCTTCACCGTGTACTGCGAGACCTGGGCGTACGCACGGGCGCTGTTTGCAGTTCCATTCCTGGCCGTGCTGGTGGCCGAACGTCAGCCGCGCGGATGGCAAAGGTGGTCGGTGCGCTCGGTCGCTGTCCTCTACCTGCTCTCGGGCCTCGTTATGGTGCGCGGCGAGCTGCGCGACGCGAGGGGCAACCGCGGCTGGCTGGCCGCGTTGCGGGGCACGGCGAGTGCGCCGATGCTCGCCCCGAGTCAGCCGCCCCGCCCGCTCTACGTGCTGCCGGTTGCCAACGCGGGCGGCCGGGCCGGCGCGGAGTGGCTCACGAGGCTCGAGGTTGGCAACCTCGCCCGGTCGGAGAACACGATCCGGTTCGAGCTGATCCCTGCCGATCGCCTGAGCTCCCCGACGCTGCGCACGACGATTACCCTCGCCGAAGGGCAGCGCAGGTCGTGGACGAACGCAGCGGCGGAGCTCTTCGCGTTCTCGGGCTCCGGCGCTCTCCGGTTGGTCCCGCACGCCGGTCCGATCACCGCCGCCAGCATCACTGAGAACGTCGCGGCCGGTGTTCAGCAAGGGCAGCTCCTGCCCGCGCTCACCTCCGACAACGCGGTGGTGCACGGTGCAGTGGCCCGCCTCTCCGGCCTCGCTCACGACCCGGCCCCGAGCGCCGCCGTGCGGACCAACGTCGGGTTCCTCAACCTCACCGCGGCTTCTCTTTCGGTGCGGCTGGAGCTGTTCGACCCGGGCTCACGGCCGCTCGGACAACTCTCCACGGAGCTTCCTCCGCGGGGGTTCCTGCAGATGGACAACGTCTTCGCGGCCGTGCGAGCGCCGAGGGTCGAGGGCGGCTGGGCGAGCGTCTGGACGCCCGTGCGCGGCGGCGCCTTCCTCGCCTACGCCTCGGTCATCCGGGGCCCGAGGGCGAGCGCAGTCTACGTGTTCCCGGAGACCGCGCCGGCGGCCGCCCCCGCCGGGCGCTGACGATCCTACCCCGACGGCGGGTAGAGCAGGAACTCCACCCTCCGGTCGGCAAACTGCTCGGCGTAGGCCGCCCAGCCGGCGAACAGCACAGGCGCATCGCCGCGACCCTCGATGACATCTCTTGCCAGGCTGGAACCCGTCAGGAGGTCGATGGCCGGTACGTCGGCGACGAACTCGTATGCCTCTTCGCGCCAGGCGAACTCGCGCGGGTGCAGCGCGCGGGCCTCCAAGAGCACCCTTACGCCCACCTCCAGCGGCCGCAGCCGAGTCCGGTCGGTCACGTGCCACTCCACCCCCGCGCACACCGTACCCGCGTGTTTGCCGAACGCGGGCCGAAAGAACGTCGGGCGGAAGCGGGCGCCCGCCAGCTCGAGGGCATTGAGACGGCTCGCAAGAGTCTCGCCGTCCAGCCACGGCGCGCCGATGAGCTGGAACGGCCGCGTGGTGCCGCGCCCCTCCGAGAGGTTCGTCGCCTCCACGAGGCAGGCTCCCGGGTAGATCGTCGCGGTGAGCAGCGACGGCATGTTGGGCGAGGGCGCCACCCATGGCAGGCCGGTCTCATCCCACCACGCCTCGCGCCGCCACCCCTCGCAGGTGAGCACCGCGAGCGCAAGCTTCGCGTGGCGCTCGGCACGCAGCAGCAGCGAAAGCTCAGCGAGCGTCATCCCGTGGCGTACCGGTATTGGAAGCTCCGACACGAACGAGCGGCAGCCGTCCTCAACCGGGCCGCCCTCGACGGCCACGCCGCCGATCGGGTTCGGGCGGTCGCAGACGATCACCTCCACGCCGGCCGCCTCACAGGCGGCCATCGCGTGCGCGAGCGTCGCGACGAAGGTGTAGTAGCGGCAGCCTATGTCCGGCAGGTCCACCACCAGCGCCTCGAGGCCGGCCAGGTGCTCCCGGCGCGGGGCGAGCGTGTCGGCAGACGGGCCGTAGAGCGAGACCACAGGGACGCCGAGGACCGGCTCCCGCTCCTCGCCCACCGCCTCCATGTCCTGGGCGACACCCCACAGGCCATGCTCAGGGGCGAAGATGCGGACGAGCGTCCCGCCGACGCCGGCGAGCGCGCGCCACGCGGGCTCGAGCTCCCCGGTCACCGAAGCACGGTTGGCGAGCACCGCGAAGCGCCGGCCCTTTATCAGCGCGGGGTCGTCCCGCAGCCGCTCCACCCCGAGCCGAACCCGCTCCGCTCTCATGTCATGCCAGTATAGCGACGGGCACGCCGTGAGGTGATCGTTGGCAACGGGCAACCGGGCGAACGGTCGCGGCGTATCCTGTAGCAACACGGGAGGTGGGCGTGGACCGCGAGGAGTTCATCCGAATCGTCGAGGGCAGCAACCCGCACACGGTGTTCGAGCCACTGGGGATCCGCGTCGCGAAGTACGACCCGGACGAGATGCAGGTGGCGATGGAGATCGACGAGCGCCACCTCCAGCACCTGGGGATGCTGCACGGCGGGGTCTCGGCGCTGCTGGCTGAGTCCGCGGCCTCGCTGGCCGCCGCCATGAGCGTGAACCTGCGAACCCACATCATCGCGGGAGTGGACCTCAACGCCACGCACCTGCGCCCCAAACGCACGGGGACGCTCCTCGCCACCGCCAGGCCGCTCTACCGCGGGCGCACGACCCACGTCTACGCGATCGAGGTCACCGACGAAAGGGACGAGCGCGTGTGCGTGGCGCGCTGCACGATTGCGGTTCGACCGCGCGCCCGCCAGGAGCGCGAGGGTTCCCCGGCGGAGGGCCCGTCCTCCTGACCGCAGATCCCGTTTGCTGAAATTCGACTCAATCGTTTCAGGAGGAAGACCCGCGCGCAAAGCCCAAGGGTGGAGTCCGAACGCCTTGCGAGGGCCAGCCTGACCGGCTCAAACCATGCGCAGCAGGTGGCCCATCTTGTGCTTCTTGGCTTCCAGGTACTTGCGGGTGTGCTCGGTGGGCGGCACCTCGAGCGGCACGCGCTCCACGATCTCGAGGCCGTACCCGGCCAGGGCCACGTACTTGGAGGGGTTGTTGGTCATCAGGCGCATGCGCCGCACGCCGAGGTCGCGCAGGATCTGCGCGCCCACGCCGTAGTCGCGCTGGTCGGCCGCGAAGCCCAGCTTCTGGTTGGCCTCCACCGTGTCGGCGCCGGCGTCCTGCAGCTCGTAGGCGCGAAGCTTGTTGGCGAGCCCGATGCCGCGCCCCTCCTGCAGCAGGTACAGCAGCACGCCGCGCCGCTCGGCCGCGATGCGCTCGAGCGCCGTCTCGAGCTGCGCGCCACAGTCGCAGCGCGCCGAGGCAAACACGTCGCCGGTGAGGCACTGGGAGTGGACGCGGACGAGAACCGGCTCCTCGGGCGTGATCTCGCCCATCACGAGCGCAACGTGCTCCTCGCCGGTCAGCGGAGAACGGTAGGCGTGGACGCGGAACTCGCCGTACCGGGTCGGGAGCAGCGGCGCCGCCATCCGCTCGACGATCCGCTCGTGGCGCAGCCGGTACGCGATGAGGTCGCGCACGGTGACAGTGGCGAGCCCGTGCTCGCGGGCCACCTCGACGAGGCGCGGGAGACGAGCCATGGAGCCGTCTGCGTCCATGACCTCGCAGATCACTGCCGCCGGGATCAGGCCGGCCAGACGCGCGAGGTCCACCGAGGCCTCGGTGTGCCCGGCGCGCTTGAGCACGCCGCCGTTGCGGGCCCGCAGAGGGAACGTGTGGCCCGGCCGCAGCAGGTCCTCCGGACGGGTCCGCGGGTCGATGAGCGCCTGCACGGTCACAGCCCGATCGGCGGCAGAGATGCCCGTCGTCGTGCGATGGCGAGCCTCCACCGAGACGCAGAACGCCGTCTGGTGGGGCGAGGTGTTGTGCTCCACCATCGGCGGGAGCTGCAGCTCGTCGCACCGTTGCTCGGTGAGCGCCACGCAGATGAGGCCGCGCGCGTGGATGGTCAGGAAGTTGATCGCCTCGGGGGTGATCTTCTCCGCTGCGATGGCGAGGTCGCCCTCGTTCTCGCGGTCCTCGTCGTCCACGATGATGACGAAGCGGCCGCGGCCGAACTCTGCCGCGGCCTCCTCGACGCTCGAAAAGACGTTCTGGTCCTGCGTCACGCCCACCACTCTACTACTTTGGCGGCGCGGTCGGGGCCGCCGTGGGGGCAGGCGCAGCGGCGGGTGCGGCGGCTGCGTCCTCCTTGATGACCGTGAACGGGATCTTGCCGGTGCGGGTGAGCCCCGTTTTGACGTCTTTTAGCGTCACTCCGAGCTCGAACTCGGTGCCGCGCCGGAAACCCGACAGCGGCAGGATCTGGCCGAAGACCCAGATGTCGCCGAACACCTTGGCACCCTGGATCGGTTGGAACCCCTGCTCGTCCTGTTTCTTCGCGCCGGAGTACAGGGCCATCGAGAGCTCCATCTTCGGTTCAGGTTTCGGGCTCGGGGGCGTCGAGGTAAGGTCGCGGACTACAGCGCGGGAAGCTTGGAAAGCACCAGCCTTCTGCGCGTTGAGCGTGATGCGCGTCGTAACGGAGGCGTTGCCGTTAGGCGCAATCTCAAACGCTTCGGGGATCGATTCCAGCTCCATTCCGGAGGCATCGAGCAACTTGAAATCCACGTACCCCTTTCTCGCGTCAGGACACACATTGAAGAGGTCGCTCTTTAGCGAGATCTCACTGCCGTTCGCCGTCGCGCTCAACCCTTTAGACTGGCTGTCGCTGGCTGCAACACAGGCACCGTTGGGTGGATCAATAATGCTCGGGCGCACGACGTAGGCGACGTAGGTAAGGTTCTCGTCCACCTTGTACTGGTTGTCGATCCGCGGGATCAGGTGCAGGCCGCCAATGTGGTACGGGTCGCCCAGACGCGCCTGCGCCGCCTGACGGTTGTCGGCGCCCCAGTAGAACGGGGAGATGTACGGGCCGTCGGAAGGCGCCGGGTCGTTCTTGGCGTCCGCCGTCGTGACCGCCACCGGCCCGCCATCGTTGAGAACGGCGATGTCCACCTTCCACTCGCCCGCCTCGACCGGGAGGGAGAACTCATAGGCCCGGGCGCCCGGGACGCTGGTGGGCACGACCGGAGAAGCGAAGCTGCCGACGACGTCGCCGCCGGCCGCCTTGCGAACCCGCCCCAGCGCCTGGGTGGCCGTGGGGACGGAGTCCGGCAGCTGCAGGTAGACCCAGACCGGGTGAATCGTCTCGCTCTGGACGCCGGAAACGATCAGGATTCCGGCTCCCTGCGGCCAAGGCCGTGGCTGGACGTCGAAGACGGCCTGCTGTGAGGAGGTCGCGGCCTTCGTGCCAGGCAGCAGACCCACGCGGGGCACCTCGGTGAGCTTGGGGTTGAGGAGCAACTGCTCTGGTTTGGCGGCGAGGATCTTTATCGCCTGCCGGTTGCGGATGTCGTTGCGGTCGAGGATGAAGTCACCGACCCCCAGCCTGGTCTCGGTGAAGACGAAGAGGATCTCGTCGCTCTTCTTCGCGGGGGGCTTCCCGTCCTTGGTGTAGACCCAGATCTGGGTGTTGCCGCGCTCGAGGAACCTCGGGCGCGTGCCCTCCTCCTCCTCGGTGCCGGCCGGCACGTTGTACGCCGGCTGGACCGGGCGTCCCATCACGATGAGCACCTTCCCGCGATCGGACAGGCTCCCCTTGAGCTTTTCGGTCGAGAACTGCTTGTCCGCGGCCACGATGCGCATGTCGAAGTCAAGCTTGAGCTCGTTCTGCACGGTGTTCAGATCGGGGTCGCGCTTCGCCCAGAAAAGGTCGATGAACGCCTGCGCCTCCGCGTCACTCTTGAGCTGCGCGTATGCCTTGCGATCGGAATCAGTCATGAGAAAGCCCGCCGGACCGTTGGGCCATTGTTTGAACGTCTCGGAAAGCTGGGCACTCGCAAAGGACGCCACGAGCCAGACGGCCAGCGCAAGGGGGACAAGGTTTCGCCGCATGACGGTCTCCTCTTTTCGCCCCGCCCGTCGAAGAGCGGGGCGCATGATCATACACCCCTTGTCGAACAATGGAACAAGCTCCTCACGCTACTGCCGCCAAAGCTCCGGTGGGACTACGGTCGGCGAGGCGCGCCACGTGTTACTTTGGTTTCTTACCGAAAGAGTATCTTTCTGTGCCCTGTGCCCCGTCTTTCAGAACGCGTTGCCGAAGGAGAACAACAGCTCGCCCGGGGACTCCTTCACCAGGGAACCGTTGATCAGGTACGTTTCGACGCTGAACTTCCAGCCGTACTCGAGGCGGATGGGACCGACCGGCGTGTCGGCCCGTAGGCCGATCCCGCCGCCCCACCGGACCTGCCCCATGTTGATCGACCGCCAGGAAGGCCACACGTTGCCACCGTCGACGAAGAGGACCCCGCCGACCACGCTGAAAATCGGAAACCGCCACTCGAGGTTGGTGATCGCCATACCGGCCCCACCGATGGCCACGAGGTTCACGGGCTGCTGGCAGCTCCCATCGGACTGGGTCGTGCAGCCCAGGGTATCGCTCGGGATACCGAGCAGATCGATCGGGAACGACCGGTGCGTTGCGCGGCCGCCGGCGAAAAAGCGCACGTTGACGGGCACCTGAAGGTTGTACGGCTCGTCGGAGCGCGGATGCCGGGGCTCGATCCCCCCGCCGCGCAGGGAGAAGGCGAGGATGCCCCCGGCGGCCGGGAGGTACGAGGAGAACGAGAGGCCGAGCACGTCGTACTCCGCGTCGGCCCGGAGGAGCTTGAACGCGTGCTGCCACTCGATGGACGCGAACGCACCGCGGCGCGGAGTGAGGATGTCGTCGCGCGTGTCCCAGGTGAGGCTGGGAACGATCGATGCGATGTGCAGGTTCTGCTGGCTCCTCTCGAGATCGGAGAGGACCTCGGGCGGCGCGGTGTTGTCGACTATCTGGTAGTTGAAGCGCAGCAGCCACCGCCAGGGTCGTTTCTTCTGGTCTCCGAACTCCACCAGCGCGCCGCGCTGGGAGACCTCGTAGGAAGGGAAGGCCTGCTGCGTCTGATAGATCGAGATCGAGGTCGGGAAGCCCAGCAGGCCCAGCCTCTCCGGTTCGCGGTAGGTGAGCTGGAAGCGGCTCTCGAGGCGCGAGAGCCGGCTGTCGAAGGTGAGGCTGCGCCCGGTGCCGAAGAGGTTGAGCTGCGACCACGAGAAGGAGACCTGCGTCTTCTGCTCGGTGTCGTAGCCGAGGCCGACGGCGTAGGCCCCCGTGGGTCCCTCGCTGACGTCGATCACGAGGCCGCGGCTGCTCCCGCTGTCCTGGTCCGGGATCGGGCGGATGTTCGCGGTCTGGAAGACGCCGAGCGACAGGAGGCGGCGCTGGGCCGCGAGCTGCGCGTCCGGACCCGCGACTTGGCCCTGCTTCAACGCCGCCACCTGCTCGACCACCCGCGGGCTCGTGCGCGCAAGGCCCGCCACGACGATCCGGCCTACGACGGCGTAGGCGCCGGGATCGGTGGTGAACGTGACCGAGCAGGACTGAGCTTCGCAGGTATGAGATACGGCCACGCGCGCGTCGGGGTAGCCCGCATCCCTGATCGCAGTCTCCAGCGCCGCCCTGGCCTGCTCCTCGGCACCCTGGCTCCACGGGCCGTTCTGGACGACAGGCAACGCCGGCACCTTGACCTCCGCTGGAACACCCTGGATGGTGACGCCCTGAACCAGGCTCCGGGGACCCTCCTCGACGGGGAACTCGATGACGACCCCTTCCCCGCTCGGCACGATGCGCGGTGCGCCGACCGTTGCGTCGGCGAACCCCGCCGCCCGGAGTGTCGCCAGCACCGATGAGGCGTCGGCATCGAGCGTCTCGTCATCCACCAGCTCTCGGCCCCAGCGCCAGAACCTGCCCGGCCGGGCGCCGACCTTCTGGTGCAGATCCTTTGCCGGGAGGGAGTGCAGCCCCGGGAAGCGCACCGCCTGGATCGGCGTGGTCGGACCCTTGTTTACCTTGAGCCTCAGGACCCTGGTGCTGCCCTTCTCGAGGACCTCGCCCTGAACGGTTGCGAGCAGCCTCCCATCGTGCTGGAGAAAAACCCGTACGCGCTCGACGACCGACTCCACGGCCGCCTCGTTGAAGCTCTCTTCGCCGCGCAGGAAGGGCAGCGCGTCCGCCTTCAGGCCCCTGCTAAGCTTGAGGCCCTCCAGATCGAGCTCGTAGCGAGGCCCGGCGCGAACCTCCAACCTCACCGAGGCCTCGCCCTCGCTCACCGCCGGCGACTGCACCTCCGCCTCCCAGAAGCCGTTCTGCCGAAGGTACGAAGCGAGCCCGCGGCGGGCCCTTTCGAGGGCCGCGCTCGTGAGCCGCCGCCCCGGCTGCAGCTTACAGGTCTCCCAGAGCTCCCCCGCCCCAAGGCCCGACCCGGGGGCTTCCAGCGTACGCGCGGTGAGCGGCCTGCCCAGCTCGCCGTGCACCATCACGACGACCTGGCCGCTCGGCTTGTCGAAGCGCAGGTCCGGGTTCAGGCGCGCTTCAGGATAGCCTTCGCCGACCAGGTCCTGCCGTGCGCGGTCGAGTGCCGCATCGAAGCTCTGCGTCCAGAAGGGAGCCCCCTTCACGAGTCCGAGCGCGGCGCGCACGCGCTTGGCTTCCGCGCGCGGCAACCCGAGCACCTCGACGGCCTCGATGCGCGAGGCCGGCTGCACCAGGACCCGGATCACGGCCCCGCCTTCGCCCTGCTCGACCTCGACGACGACGTCTTCCACCGCCTCGGTTGCGAGCAGAGCCTGCACGCCGGCCCGGATCTCGGAGCGCGAGAGCACGCTCCCCTCTGGCACTCCAAACGCGTGCCGGAGACGGTATGGCGCGGGGTACCCCTGGGCCTCCAGCACGACCTTGCTCACCGGCACCTGGCCCCACTGCAGCGAGGCGGCCGCGATCATTGCGGTCAGTAGCGGCGCTGCCACTTGACCACCATCGAGAATGAGCCGTCGGCCTCGCGGGCCGCCTCGAGGTAGATGCCCTGACCCAGCCGCCACCGGCTGGTCAAGATCTCCTCGCGGTTCGAGGTGAGGTTGGTGGAAACTGTGAAGAGCCAGTCGCGCGTGAGCTGCTTTGCGACGGTCAGCCGCGCCGTGGGGCTGCCGCTCTGGGTGGAGGCGAAGGGGTCCACCTGGAGCTGGTCGACGTCAAGCAGGCTGCGGGCGCGCTTGGTAACGACCCCGGCCAGCTCCCCTGTGATGAACGTCGAGGCCGCCGCCCCGGTCTGGGACGAGGTGGCCTCACTGGCCCGGCGGCCCACGAAGAGCAGCGAGACGATGTCCATTTCAGGGAGCGCCGGGATGCTGCTGAAGGTCGGGGTCATGCGGTCGAGGGTGCCGATCAGGCTGACCGTGATGTCGTACGACTGGACGGTGGTGCGCGCCAGGACGTCCAGCCGAGGCTCGAGCCGGTCGGGGCTGCCAAACATCATCACGCCGCGGTCGAGCTCGTAACGGGTGCCCGAGAACTCGAGCTCGCCTCCCGGCAGGGCCTCCAGCCTGCCCAGCACGCCGTACGCGGCGGTCGTGCCGACGATGCGCAGCGAACCCTTCGCCGTGAGGCGCGCCAACGGGCTCTGCATCTCGAACGTGCCGGGCACGTCCACCGTGATGTTCAGCGTCATGGGCGAACCCTCGCCCGATCGCCCGCGCTCGGGCGCGCGCAGATTCTCGACGATGAGCTTCTGCAGGTCGAGATTGCTGCGGTAGAACGTGCGCTGCAGCGTGAGCTTGCCGCTCAGCAGCAGGCCGTCGAGTCGGCCGACCAGACGCAGGTCCCCCGTGAGGATCGGCCTGAGACCGAGGATGAGCGGCCAGACCGCGCCGTCGGCGTGGAGCGCCAGATCGAGCTCGAAGTCCGGCACGAGGACCACGCGCCCGTCGCAGACCCCCCTGCCACCCAGCATCGCGAAGCTGAGGCCGTCGAGCCTGATCACCTCGGGGATGAACTCGACGACCCCCGCGATGCGCGTCACGGGCTCGGGCAGGCCCGGCAACCGCAGCGAACCGTCGGAGACGCGGCCGATGCCCTCGAACCTGGGCGCCGCATCGCTGCCGGAGATCTCGCCCAGCAACTCGACGTGCCCCCTCGGCTTGGCCTCCCTCCACACCAACCCCAGGAGCTCCCCGGGGAGCTCACCCGAGACGTTCCCCGAGAGGGTGCCGTCAGCCGCTCGCGCCGCCCTGACGAAGAGGTTTGCCCTCCTGCCCACCAGCGTCGCGCCGTCGAGCCGGACCGAACCGCCGTCGATGACGAAGTGGGCCGGTTTCTCGAGGGCGGCCTTCTCCCCCTCCAGCTCCACCTCCAGCTCGCGCACAAAGCCCTCGATGTGGGGGAGCTGGGGAGGCGCGAGCCGCACGTTTGCCTCCCCGGCCATGCGTCCTTCGACCGGGAGCTCGGCGCCGGCGAGGTCCTTGGCCAACAGGTGCCACGAGTCGACGCCGAAATCCACCTTGCCGCGGAACTCGCTCTCGCTGCGGCGGAGGTCGGCGGCCAGGTGCCAGACCTTCGGGCGGGACAGCTCGACGCGCATCCCCTGGGCGTCCAGCTCGACCAGCCCGCGCGCCCCTCCCGTGCTGGTCATCTCGAGCCTCCCCGCCGGGCTGTCGAACGGGAACGCGCCGTGCAGAGTGCAGTCGAGCGCACCTCCCGCCATGCGCGCGAGCGGCGGCGCGATCGCCTCCAGCCCAAAGCCGGAGAGCCGGGCGTCCACCAGCGCCTCGCGCCGCCGCAGGTCCACCTTCGCGGAGGCGACGAAAGGCCCCACTGCAAGGTCGAAGACGGAAACGACGCCGTTCTCCAGGTGCACCTGCCCGGTCCCGGCCCCGAATACGACTCCGGCCACTGCCACGTCGGCCAGGCGCAGGCGGGCCTCGGCCAGAGGAGCCTCGATGGTACCGGAGAGGGTTCCGGTGAAGCCCACGGTTCCGCCGAGGGGCGCGTGGACGCCGCCCCAGGCGACCATCCGTTGGAGCGGCACCTCCTCTCCTTCGAGGGCGAGCTGGAGGCTGCTCTCCCTCCCGTACCTCAGCTCGCCGCTGCACCTGACCCAGCCGTGGCCAACGTGGACCACGCCGCCAGGCACCGAGAGGACCCCGTGACCCACGTGGAACGCTCCCTCGAGCCCATCCGCCTCCACCGGGCCGAACGCAACCGGAGCGGCCGCCACCTTTCCGTCCACCTCCAGGTCGTTGAACGGACCGCTCAGGTTGATGTCGGCGGCCACTTCGCCGTGCAGCTGGGGCGGCAGGATGTCGGTGCCGACCCACCCTCGCAGGAGGCGCGCGATCGCCGCCACCGGCACCTTCTCCCCCTGGAGCTTCCAGGCGGGGAGCCAAGTCCCGAGCGCGAGCCGCCCCTCCCAGCCAAGTGATCCCCCGGAGAGGCTTGCGCCGTGCGCTGCAAAGCCCAGGGCCCCGTCGCCTTCGAGGCTGACCACGACCCTCCCGGCCACCGGCACGTCGCCTCTACCGGCCTGGACCTCCGCCACGCCGGTCCCGAACCCCTGCTTGAAGGCGCCGCCGTTCCAGGCCACGTTGGCGTCGACGCGGCATGTCGCGGACAGCCCGGCGTCGTCCGCCCCGAGCTGCCTCAGGAACGCCGCGAGGCTCACCCCCTGGCCGCGCGCCGCAATCCGGTGGGACCATGGCGGGCCCAGGCTGCCGAGCGCGTAGGAGCCCTCGAACCTCCCATCGGCAAACCTCACATGGAAGACCGTCGCCTCCAGCCCGTCGGGCGAGAGGTGGGCCTCCCCGCCCAGCTCTCCGAACTCCAGCTGGCTCACGTTGACCTTCGGGCTCGTGACCGTGGCGTCGACGCGGAAGTCCTTCCCCTGGACGGTGGCCTGCCACCTGGCCGTGACGTTGCCCTGCAGCCCGGCCTCGAACTCGAGCGTGCGCTCCAGCGCCGCGAGCTCGAGTGTCACGGCCCCCTCCCCGCGCACCAGCGGGCCCACCTTGTTCGCGCTCGCCTCCACCGACCACTGCGGACCGCGGCCCCTGAGCCGGCCGAGCTCCCAGCCCTGCTCGGTCTTCCGCCCCCACAGCATCACACTTCCCGCGATCGGCTGCATTCCGGGGAGCTGGAGCGAGAACGAGCCGACGTGGGCCACCGCCGAGCTGATCGGGCGGCGCCGCGTTCCGTTCCACCGTGCCTCGACGTCGTGCGCCGAGAGAACCACGCCGCCCGGGAGCGTGAGCTTGGTGATCTGGACGTCCTCGACCTCGAGCTGGCGAACCAGCACCCGGATCCACCCTCGCGACGACTTCTGCGGGGACGGGGCGACCTCCATGTCCACCCGGACGCCCTTGAGACGGAGGTGGTCCACGCCGATTTCGCGGTCAGCGAGCCGGAAGTCGCCGACCGTTACGTCCGCCAAAGCGACCTGGACCATCGGTGCACCGACGGGGCCGATCTCGAGCCCCCTGGCCTCCAGCCGGAGCGGTGCCAGGGACAGGCGCAGCTCCGCCACCCGCACCGGCTGGCCGATGGCGGCGCTGACCCGCCGGGTCAGCTCCTTCGCCATCCAGGACCGTGTGCGCGGGTGGTCGAGGATCCAGAAGCCGAGGGCCACCAGCCCGACCCAGCCGGCGACAGCCAACAGCAGCCCGATCGTGGTTCGGGTCAGGTGGGGGCGGCGCCGGGGCACCTCACCCCTCCCGTTCGCCCCACTTCAGCTTCTGGTGGAGGATCGAGAAGAAGCTCGCACGTCGGTCGCGAACCAGGGAGAGAGGCTCGGCGGCCGCGCCGACTTCCACCCGCGCGTCCACGGGCAGCGGCAGCCCGTGCTGCCCGTCGAGGGTGAGGTACACCTCCTCGTCGCCGCTCTCAAGCCACACGGTGACCTTGCGATCCAGCGGCACGACCAACGGCCGGTTGGTCAGCATGTGCGAGCAGATGGGCGTGATGAGGAGGGCCGCGAGGCCGGGGTGGACGATCGGCCCTCCAGCGGAGAGGTTGTAGGCGGTCGAACCGGTCGGTGTCGCGAGGATCAGGCCATCCGCGTGGTAGCGGGAGAGGAACTCCCCGTTGACCTGCACGTTGATCGTCAGGATGCGGGCCAGAGCGGCCTTGTTGATCACCACGTCGTTGAGCACCAGGAACTCCCGGCTCTCGCCGCCCCCCAGCACGCTGACGTGAAGGCGGTCCCTGCGCTCGATGACCACCTGCCCGGAGAGCAGGTCGTCGAGCAGGTCGAACGCCTGCTCGCGGCTGTGCTCGGTGAGGAAGCCGAGGGTGCCCATGTTGATGCCCGCAACCGGCGTGGTGGCGGGGCAGCCGCGTGTCACGGACAGGAAGGTTCCGTCGCCACCGAGCACGATCACCGCGTCAACGTGCCGCCCCAGCTCCGCCCGGACCGGTCCGGAAGGGACTCCAAGCGCCGAAGCGGACTCGGCGTCGGCGACGCCCTTCACGCCCCGGTTGGCCAGCTCGCGCAGGATCTCCTTGCCGAGGGCGACCGCCTCCGGGCTGGAGAGCTTGACCGCGATGCCGACCCGCCCGGGCGAGAGGCGGGATTCCGCAGGCCGCATGCGGCTATTCTAGCCCACGGGCAGCGCTCGAGTGTTGCTTTTCCTCAATTTGTCGGAACCTTGATCTGCCCCGTGACTCCCCGACCGGCTTCTTCCCTCTTACTGCGTGACGCCTTTTGTGCCGGTCCCGCGGGTGGCCCACTTTTCTTTCTTGCCACTTCGTGGCTCTTTGTTTGCGCCGCGGGCTGGGAGCAGTCGCTCGGGCTGCGCATCGAGCGCAGCCCTCCGACCCGCCTGCGCGTGCGACCGAGCTGGCACAGACCGGCGTGCGGACCCTCGCTGTTCCCCTTCCTCGTATAAGGATCTCGGTCGGGGCCAGCGTTTCCACCCGCCGGCCTGGCCGCTCGGTTCCCGCACGCTCCGCCGGAATAGCTCCTGTCGCCCGCGGGGCGGATTTCACCCCCACCCCCCCGCTCTGCCACTGGCCTGCTTGAGCGCCCCTATCACCCGAGCATTTCCGCTCCAGCTTTGATGCCTCTAGCCTAAGGGTGGGGGGCTTCAATCGCCGGTGCCGCGGGTGGCCAATCTCTCCGGAGCCCGCGGGGCAAACAAAGAACCACGAAGTAGCAAGAACAAGGTCAACCGCAAGGCCGCAGGCCAAAACAATGCCATTCCGCGAGGGACACAGGGTGCGGTGAGCGCCGCATCCTGCCTGATCCTGGCACTTCAGCCCGAACGGAGAACCCGTTCTCAGCCTGTGGACCGGTGCAGGAGCTCCATGACCTCGCCGGGTTCCGGGAAGCGCCCCGTCTCGTGCTTGGAGAACACCCTCGTGCCGTCCACCACGACGTCGAAGATCCCGCCGGACCCCTTGACCAGCCTCGCGTCGACCCCGAACGCCTTCTTGAGCTCGGCCGCCAGACCGGCTGCCCTGGGCTCGTAGTTTCAAACCACGCAGTAGGTGATCTCGACCTTCACGGTTCCCTCCCGGTCGAAGCACTCGACGATCTCGCGAACACGCGGCGCACGAACGGCATTTCGAGGCCGGTCACGAGGGCGGACAGCACGCACGCCGCCCCCGCCCCGGCAGCCGTCCACGGTGCCCCGACGTGCTCCGCCACCCAGCCGGCCACCAAGCCGCCAATCGGCGAGAGACCGGAGAATATCCAGAGGTAGAGCGACACCGCCCGCCCGCGCAGGTGCTCCGGCGCGCTCGTCTGCAGGAATCCGTTGGTGGTCGAGAGCTGGATCGCCACCGCCAGGCCGACCAGCACGAGCCATGCCCCGGCCGCCAGGAGGTGGCGGGTGAGCGCGAGCGCCACCAGGCCGAGCCCGAGGACGCCCTGGCCCGCGGCTATCACGGTGGTCGTGCCGGCCGTGCCGCGGCGCGCGGCCACCCCCAGCGCCCCGAAGATCGCGCCGAGGCCGCCGCTCGCCATCAGCAGCCCGAAGCCGCGCGCGCCGGAGTGCAGGACGTCGCGCGCGAACACGGGCAACAGCGTCATGTAGGAGAGGCCGAACGCCGAGGTGACCGCCACCGAGGTCAGCACCAGACGCACCTGCGGGTTGCTGGCGGCGTAACGGAGGCCCTCGACGAGCTCGTCGCGCACCGAGCCGGAGGCGGGGCGGGGGCTGGGTCCCGTGCGGATGGTCAGAAGCGCGACCAGCACCGCGAGGTAGCTGACCGCGTTGACCGCGAAGCACACCCCCTCCCCGTACGCCGCCACCAGCACGCCCGCCAGCGCCGGGCCGACCATGCGGGCGGCGTTGAACGCGGAGGAGTTGAGCGAAACGGCGCTCTGCAGGCTCTCGACCCCGACGAGATCTACCTGCAGCGTCTGACGTGCGGGCATGTCGAGTGTGTCCACTGTCCCCTGCAGGAACGCCAGCACGAGCACCTGCCAGACCCGCACGACGCCCGAGATCGTGAGCGCGGCCATCAAGCTCGCCAGCAC
Source organism: Thermoanaerobaculaceae bacterium (assembly GCA_041494245.1). Lineage (GTDB taxonomy): Bacteria > Acidobacteriota > Thermoanaerobaculia > Thermoanaerobaculales > Thermoanaerobaculaceae > RBG-13-68-16. The sequence goes on along the minus strand of JBGQAK010000021.1, from coordinate 33,537 downwards.
CAGGCTTGCGGACTGGGTGAGCAGGACGAGCTTCCGGCGTGGAAAGCGGTCGGCGATGACGCCCGCGATTGGGGAGACCACCAGAGAGGGCCCGAACCGCGCGACGGAGAGGAGGCCGAGCAGGAGGGGCGAGCCGGTGAGCCGGTACACGAGCCACGCCTGGGCGGTGGTCTGCATCCAGGTGCCGTTGACCGAGAGCCACTGGCCGACCCAGTAGACTCGGAAGTCGTGGTACCGCAGGGCGCGGAACGCGTGCCGGACGCGGGACGCCAGCTGGTTCATCAACAAAGAAGGTAGCAGAAGAGAAGAAAGGGGCGAGGCATGAGGGATGGGGCACGAGGCACGGCCTTGGTCCCTGCCTCTTGCCTCTTGCCCCGTGCCCTCAGCCCGGATTATTCATGAGGTGTCGTAGCAAGAGCGCGGAGGTGGCTGTCATGGTGGGCGAACGTAGGGGCGAGGAGGGGAGCCGTACTCGTCCAGTACGGCGGCACCCTCCGAGCCCCGAGTACGCCCGCCAGGGCGGCCAAATCCGCGCTCGCAGTAGGCACCTTCGTGAATAGTCCGGGCTAGTTCCCGTCAGGCAAAGAGGGTGTCTCGTCCGATGGCAGCGCCGGTTCGAGCTCGCGGTGCGTGACCGCTTCCAGGCGGTCACCGACCCTCCCGGCGAGGCGCTCCGCCTCCTCGTACTTGCGCTGCGCGTTTCCGAGGTGGTTGCCTACGAGGCGGAACGCCTCCGCGAACCTGCCGAACTCGGTCTGTAGCCGTCCCAGCTCCGCCAGGATCTCGCGCGCCCGCGCCTCCACCTGCATCCCCTTGAGGCCGGTGGCGATCGTCGAGAGGTAGGCGAAGAAGGAGTTGGGAGAGACGGGGACGACCCTCCTCTCCAGCGCGTACGCAAGCACCGAGACTCCCTCGCCGAGGCCCTCGTCGCGCACGATCATCTCGTAGTAGACGGCTTCGGCAGGGACGTACATCAGCGCGAACTCGAAGGTACCTTCCCCGGGGCGGATGTACTTGGCGATCTCGTCGATCCTCCCCTTGACCGCGCGATCGAACTCCTTGCGCGCTGCCTTTCGCCCCGCATCGTCCTCCGCTGCGAGTAGGCGCTGGAACGCCTCGAGGGGGAATTTGGCGTCCACCGGCACGATGTGGTCGCGCAGCCTGATGACGGCGTCCACGCGCTCGCCGTTCGCGAACTTGTACTGGGTCTCCCAGGCGCTCGGGGGCAGCACCTGGCGAAGGAACTCCTCGAGCTGTGCTTCACCGAGGTTCCCGCGCAGCTTCGGGGCCTTCAGGATGCCCTGCAGCTCCTCGATCTCGCGCCCGAGCGCCTCCATACGGGTGGCCATCTCGGCGACCTGCCCGAGCTGCCCACGCACCTCGCCGAACACCTTGGTGGCGCCCTCGAACTGAGCGCCCAGGTTCTTCTGCGACTGCGCGAGCTGCGCGTTGACGGTCCCGACCAGCCCCTGGAGCTGCTCCTGCAGCGTGCGGCGCGCCTCCTCGAGGCCCTTCTGGAGCGTCTCCCCGGTGCTGGCCTGGCCGCCCTGCACGCGCTGCCCGAACTCCTCGAGGCGCCGGTTGAAGTCGGCGACCACCGAGGTGAGCTGCCCACCCACCTGCGCCAGCGAGTCGCGCTGCGACTGCGCCTGCGCCAGGGAGACGCGCGCCAGCTCCTCCCGCACCCCTCTCTCCTGCCGCTGCGAGCGCGCGAGCTGCACCGCCAGGAGAACCACGATGGCCGCAGCCAGGACAGCGATCGCCACCGTCAGCTCCGTCATGCCGTTGCTCCCCTCTCGACCGCCGTGGGCCCGGGCGCCGCCCCGCGCGGCGGAAGGCCGCGCATCTCCCGCACCCTGGCCTCGGCCGCCGCCGCCAGCGTCCGCCGGTCGGAGTGAGGAGGCCTCAGCGGCTCCCCGAACCGGACCTCCGCCAGCACCGAGCGGTGCGAGGCCAGGCGCAGCACGTGGGCGAGGAAGCTCTCCCCGCGGAACCAGGCTACGACATCCAGGTTCTCGCTGGTGATCGGAGTGCCGTCCAGCTCCAGGTATCGGACCGCTGCGGGCACGACGCTCGCACCGGCGTCCACCGCCCCCTGAAAGATCCCGGTGCGGAAGGGCAGCAGGTCGCCGCCGTCGGTCGAGGTCCCCTCGGGGAACGCGAGAACCGTCGCTCCGGCGGCCAGAGCCGCGGTCAACCTGGCAACCCCGCGGGCCGCCTCTCGCTTCTGCTCCCGGTTGATGAAGATCGTCCCGCCCGAGGCCGCAAGCGCCCCGAACATCGGCCATCTCCGCATGTCGTGACGGGCCGCGAACACCACCGGGAAGAGGCCGCCGATGGTGAGAACGTCGGCGTAGCCGTAGTGGTTGGCCACTACGAGCGACCCCGGCGGGGGCAGCTCGCCGACACGCCGCACGCGGATCCCGAGGCACCACTGCCCCACCCGACCCCAGCGCGCGTTGTGCGGCGCGGTGCGCCTCCAGCGTTCGGGGAAGCGCCTGAGCTGGGCGAACAGCGTTCCCGCCAAGACAAGCCAGGACCCCACCGCGAAGATGACCAGGCGGAACACCGCCCGCGCCCGGCTGTTCGAGGCCATGGCACCTTGTACCACAGAAGCAGGCCTCAGCAGCAAAGTCGCGGGTCCGTTCCCTTCTTTCCCGAGCCCCTCATCCCGAGCCCCGGGGCAGGGGTGGTGAAAGATGTCACTTCGTGATAGGTTTCACGGGGACGCCGGGTTTCCGGCGTCGGAGGTTGGCCGATGTCCGACGTCCGTCCTTTTCGGGCCCTCCGGCCCCGTCCCGAGCTTGCAGCACGCGTCGCAGCCCCACCCTACGACGTCATCAGCTCCGAGGAGGCGCGCGCGATGGCGGAGGGCAACGAGATCTCGTTCCTCCACATCAACAAGCCTGAGATCGACCTGCCGCGCGAGGTGGCCCTCTACGACGACCGGGTGTACGCGACCGGCGCCCGCAACCTGCGGCGCTTCATGGCCACCGGGGTGTTCGTGCGGGAGGCCGAGCCGCTCTTCTACATCTACCAGCAGCGCATGGGCGGCCACGTGCAGGCCGGGGTGGTGTGCGCGGCGAGCTGCCAGGAGTACGCGGACGGGCTGATCAAGCGCCACGAGCTCACCCGCAAGGACAAGGAGGACGACCGCACCAGGCACACGCACGAGCTCAACGCCAACGCCGGCCCCGTCTTCCTCACCTACCGGAAGCGGCCCGAGATCGACGCCGCGGTGGACGCGATCCGGAAGGGCCAGCCGCTCTACGACTTCGTGGCACTGGACGGGATCGCCCACACCGTGTGGCCGGTGCCCCCCGAGCAGAACGCGGCGTTCCAGGCGGCCTTCGCCAGGGTCCCGTTGCTCTACGTCGCCGACGGCCACCACCGCGCCGCCTCCGCCGCGCGCGTCGGGCTGGAGCGTAAGGCCGCCAACCCCAACCACCGCGGCGACGAGCCATACAACTACTTCCTGGCCGTGCTCTTCCCCCACGACCAGCTGCGCATCCTGGACTACAACCGGGTCGTGAAGGACCTTAATGGGCTCTCGCCGGAGCAGTTTCTGGTCAAGGCCGCCGAGAAGTTCACGGTGGCGGCGACCGGCACGCCGCGCCCCGAGGCCCCGCGGCGCTTCGGGATGTTCCTGGGCGGAAAGTGGCACCGGTTGGAGGCCAGGCCGGGCACGTTCCCGGCCGGCGACCCGGTACGCTCGCTGGACGTCGCGATCTTGCAGGAGAACCTGCTCGCGCCGGTTCTCGGAGTCGCCGACCCGCGCACCGACAAGCGTGTCGATTTTGTGGGCGGCATCCGGGGCCTGGGCGAGCTCGAGAAGCGCGTCAGGGAAGGTTGGGCGGTGGCTTTCGCGCTCTACCCGACCTCGCTCGACCAGCTCATGTCGGTGGCCGATGCGGGCCTGGTGATGCCGCCCAAGTCAACCTGGTTCGAACCCAAGCTCCGCTCGGGCTTGCTGGTGCGGACCCTCGACGTGTGGTGAGCGGGGCGACGGACCCCGCACGAAAGGGAGGTCGCGATGGTGATCCTGATCTGTGACGCGTTCGACTCGTCGCTGCCGAAGCGCCTGGCGCGCTTCGGCGAGGTCACCGACGACGTCGCAAGGCTGAAGGACGCGGAGATCGCGTTGGTCCGCTCCAAGACCAAGTGCACCGCCGAGTGGATCGCCAGCGCACCCAAGCTGAAGATGGTCATCCGCGGCGGCGTCGGCCTCGACAACGTGGACGCCAAGGCCGCGAAGGAGCGGGGCATCGAGGTGAGGAACACCCCGGCCGCTTCGTCGGTGGCGGTCGCGGAGCTGGCGTTCGGCCTCATGCTCGCGGTCCCCAACCGCCTGATCGAGGCGCACAACGCCCTCAAGGAGGGTAAGTTCCTCAAGAAGGAGATCAAGCGCACCGAGCTGTTCGGCAAGACCCTGGGCCTGGTGGGCATCGGTCGCATCGCCTCCGAGGTTGCAAAGCGGGCCGCCGCCTTCGGCATGCGAGTACTCGCGTACGACCCGTTCGTGAAGCACTCCGACGTCGCGATCCTTGTACCGACCCTCAAGGAGCTGCTGCGGCAGGCCGACTACATCTCCCTGCACGTGCCCCTCAACGACGAGACCAAAGGCATGATCAACAGGAGTTCGATCGCCGAGATGAAGGACGGCGTGGTCATCGTCAACACCGGGCGCGGCAAGTGCATCGTCGAGGAGGACCTGGCGGAGGCCCTCAAGTCGGGCAAGGTGGCCGCGTACGCCACCGACGTGTGGTACTCCGACCCGCCAGACCCGTCGAGCCCGCTGCTTTCGGCGCCCAACATCATCATGACCCCGCACATCGGGGCCAGCTCCAAGGAGAACCTGCTGCGCATCGGGAACGAGGTCGTCACGCTCCTGGAGGAGTGGACGAAGAAGTGAACGTGCCGCCCGCGCGCCGCGCGGGCTTCCGGCGCACGCGGCGTGCGCGCCCCAGATTTGGACCGTGAAGCAAGGAGGCTGCGATGGCGAAGAGAGTCATCAACTTCTACGCGGGTCCGGCGGCCCTGCCGCTTCCGGCGCTCGAGCGCGCGCAGGCCGAGCTCCTGGACTTCGAGAAGACCGGCATGTCGGTGATGGAGATCTCGCACCGCGCCAAGGAGTACGACGCGGTCCACAACGAGGCGATCGCGCTCGTCAAGGAGCTGCTCGCCGTCCCCGACAACTTCAAGATCCTGCTCCTCCAGGGGGGCGGCAACCTGCAGTTCGCCATGCTGCCCATGAACATCCTCCACTCCGGGCGCAAGGCGGACTACATCATCACCGGCCAGTGGGCCAAGAAGGCCTACAAGGAGGCCAAGATCGTGGCCGGCGACGCCGCCCGCGTCATCGCCTCGACCGAGGAGGAGAAGTTCTCCCGGCTGCCGCGCAAGGACGAGATCAAGGTCAACGCGGACGCCGCCTACGTGCACTTCTGCTCCAACAACACGATCTTCGGGACGCAGTGGAAGACTTACCCCTCAGTCGGCAGCATCCCGCTCGCGGCCGACATGTCCTCCGACTTCATGTGGCGTCCGTTCGACATCAAGCCGTTCGGCCTGGTCTACGCCGGCGCCCAGAAGAACCTCGGTCCCTCGGGCCTCGTGGTGGCCATCATCAGGGACGACTTCCTCGGCGCCTGCTCCGACAAGCTGCCGAGCATGCTGCAGTACAAGATCCACGCCGACAAGAACTCCCTCTACAACACACCGCCCTGCTTTTCGATCTACATCCTGCGCAACGTCCTCGCCTACAACAAGTCGATCGGCGGCCTGGGCGCGATCTACAAGAACAACCTCAAGAAGGGCGAGCTGCTCTACGGCTGCATCGACAAGTACCCGGCGTTCTACAAGGGCCACGTGAAGGTGAAGGAGGACCGCTCCCTGATGAACGTGGACTTCTTCCTCCCGAGCGAGGAGCTCACCGACGCGTTCGTCAAGGAGGCCAAGGCCGGCGGCATGGTGGGCCTCAAGGGGTACCGCGACCTGGGCGGGATCCGCGTTTCCATGTACAACGCCATCACCGTCGAGCAGATCAAAACCCTGGTGGATTTCATGGAGGGGTTCGCGAAGAAGCACGCCTAGATGATGCCAAGCCATCTTCAGTGCCCCTCTCCCGCGCGCAGGAGAGGGGTCGGGTGCGGGTCAAGGCAAACAGGCAATGGGCGGGGCGAGATGCCCCGTCCTTCGGTCGTCAGGAGGGAGTCAGGAGGCTAGAGAGACCTTTTGCGGCCGCGCGTGCCGCGGCGGCTGCCCTTGGGCCTCGCGAGCCGTCCCTCGACCGCGAAGAAGCTGGGGCCGGCGACGGCTTCCGGCGCCGCAAACGGGCGGGGCCCCGGGCGCCGCTGCGGGCGTTCCTCCGCGATGTTCACCTTGAGCGTCCGCCCGCCGACGTCGCGCCCGTTGAACTGCCGGACGGCCTCGGCGGCCTCGGCCTCGGTCGCGAACTCGACGAAGGCGAAACCGCGGGGTTTGCCGGTGGCGCGGTCGGAGGGCATGTAGACGTCCACCACCGTGCCGGCGGCAGCAAGCATCTGGTTGAGCTCCTCCTTGGTCGTGCGGAAGCTCAGGTTACCGACGAAGACTTTCGCTGGAATGGCCCTTCTCCTCCTCTATCCCGGGTGCGCGTGAAGCCGCACGGCTGTTCGGCCGGGAGCGCCATTGTACCGGAAACGGCGAAAAAACCCCACCTTGTCACTCGCAGGGGCGGGCCCCGGTGCCCTTGTAGATGACGCCGTCCTTCATCACGAACGTGACCCGCTCGAGCTCCGTGATGTCGGCGAGCGGGTCGCCGGCGACCGCGACGAGGTCGGCAAAATGCCCCGCCGCGACGGCGCCGAGGTTGTCCTGCTGGTCCAGCAGCCGCGCCGCAACCGAGGTGGCCGCCTTGATCGCCTGCATCGGGGTCATGCCGTAGCGGACCATGTAGGAGAACTCCTTGGCCTGGTTCTCCGTCCACGCGAACCCGCCGGCGTCGGTGCCGAACGAAATCAGCATCCCCTTGGCCACCGCCTTGCCGAACGCGATGCGCTCGAACTCGACCATCTTCGGCCAGATCCCGCCGCGCCCCTCGGCGACGTAGGCACCCACGAAAATCGTCGGGCACCAGAACACCCTCTGCTTGACGGCCCGGTCGATCAGGTCGTCGGTCAGCCCGTCGCCGTGCTCGATCGTGTCCACGCCCATTCGCAGCGCCGCGTCGATGCCGTCCCAGCCGATGGTGTGCGCCGCGACCTTCTTCCCGAGGCGGTGCGACTCGTCCACCATTGCCTTCATCTCCTCGTCGGTGAAGTCCACCCAGGAGCGCAGCCGCCCGTCCGGCCCGACGTAGTACCTGCGGTCGGCGTAGAACTTGATCCAGTCGGCGCCGTACTTGACCTGCTCGCGCACGGCCCTGCGAATGTTGTCCGGGCCGTCCACGATCTGCACCCCTTCCGGCACCTTGAGCTCCCAGGAGTAGTCCGAGAGCGGGTACATCCCCGTGGGCGTCATGGCGCGGGTGGACACCCACAGGCGGGGGCCAGGGATCACGCCCCGGTTGATCGCCTTCTTGACGTCCACGTCGGCGTACATCGCGCCCTCGGTCTCGACGTCGCGCAGCGTCGTGAAGCCGTTAATGAGAGAGATACGCACGGCTTTCGTGGCCCGGATGGCCCGGTACGGGATGCTCTCCTTGAGGAGCTGGTCGTCGTAGTCCGCCGCTGTGATGTCCCCCTGCAGCAGGATGTGGGTGTGGTTGTCGATCAGCCCGGGGAGCAGCGTCGCGCCGCCGAGGTCGATCACGAAGGCGTCCGCGGGGGACTGCGCCGCGATCGCGGCCGCCGGCCCCACGGCCTTGATGCGCTGGCCCTCGACAAGCACCGCCATGCCCTGCCGCGCCTCGTCGGAAATCCCGTCGATCAGCTTCGCCGCCTTGATCACCGTCACGGCCGGCTTCTGCGCGTTCGCAGGTTCCGCTGCACCGGCAGGCAGGCACACCGCCATCGTGCCCGCCGCCACGGCCGTCGAAACGAGGCTCCACGCCGCGCGGCGCACCGTCCCCGGTGCGGGCCCGCCCCTCATGTGCTCACCGCTTGTGAAATTGTGTACAAGCACCGTGTCCACTGGACCCCTCCCCCGGCCGCGACACCCCGGTTTTCCGCGATGCTAGCACGCAGCGCCAAGCCGATCGGCGGCGTGAGGCGACCGCACATCGCGTCCGGTGTCACACCCTCTGTGGCGTGCGTTGGGGTGATGTCGCTTCGGATTTGGAGCGCGGCGCATCGCCGACGTTGCGGCACTCGGTGACACCCGGCCTCTACCGCTTCACCATCCGGATCTCGGTACCGCCGCGTTCGTACCGGACGTCGTCCATCAGGCGGTTGATGAGGTAGATCCCGCGGCCGCCCTCGCTGAAGATCCTCTCACCCACGACCGGGCTGGGAACCTGTGATGCGTCGAAGCCCGGCCCCGGGTCCCGCACCACGATCAGGATCCCGCGTTTGGGGTCGCAGCCGGCAAACACCTCCACGCTCTTCCCCGGGTCCTGCTCGCACCCGTGGACGACCGCGTTGGCGAGCGCCTCGGTCAGGGCAAGCTCGATCTCGAACTCCTTGCCGGCGGCGCACCCCATCTCGCCAACCGCCCCCATGATCTCCGCGACCGCCGGGCCGATCGCCTTGATGTCGCCAGAGATCACGAGGTCCACCCTTGCATTCAACGCGTTTACATCGAACTCGCAGCGTGACTTCTCCCCGGTCATGGAATTTCCTCGCTCCGGTAACGTCGTAGCCGGCCTCTCTATGCCTTCGCCGCTTTCTCGTGCCTCATCGCCAGTCCGCGCGCCGGAACCTACCCGCGCTGCCCTCTCCCGAGATTTTGCCTTTGACTTTCCTACTGGGAATCTACGACGTGCAGCGCCAGACCGCAACCGCGCCAGCCGTAGCCCGAATCGAGCACGTCGTTGTGTATCACCAACCCCCGGCTGCGGCCGCTCCGGGGGAACCGCCGTGGGGCGCCGCGCGTATACTCCGGCGGAGGTGCCAATGAGCAGACGCGGCTTTTCGGCCCTCTTTTCGCTGACGATGGGCCTCTTTCTGGCGGAGGGGTGCGTGGCCGAGCAGCCGGGATCAACGGGCGCGCCGGGGTTCGGAAAGGTCACGGTGCAGGACGCGCGCGAGCTGATCCAGAAGCATCAGGGCCGCACCGACCTCGTCATTGTGGACGTCCGCACGCCGGCGGAGTTCGCGGCCGGACGCCTCGCCGGCGCAGTGAACGTGGACTTCCGCTCGCCCGATTTCGAGGCGAAGCTCGCGCGCCTCAATAGGGGCACGAGCTACCTGATCTACTGCCGGGTGGGCCACCGCTCCGCCAATTCGGTCCCCGTCTTCAAGCGCCTCGGGTTCGTCAGCGTGCTCGACATGCAGGGCGGTATCACCGAGTGGCAAAAGCAGGGCCTTCCGGTCGAGCCGGCAACGCCACCCGGTACGTAGACACCGGGGGCGGTCGCGCCGGCTACGAAAGAGCGAGGGCACGATGAGGATCGAGGGCGTGCCGTTTTCGACCACCGACTGGAGCTGCGTGCCGGTCACCGAGCACCCCGGCGAGAGCGGGGTCGCGACCTGGCGAACTGTCGAAACGGGAAACGTCCGGGTGCGCATGGTGGAGTACTCGCCCGGCTACCTGGCCGACCACTGGTGCAGCCGCGGCCATGTGATCCTCGTGCTGGAGGGCGAGCTGGTCACCGAGCTGGCGGGCGGCGAGACACACGTGCTGCGCCCCGGCCAGAGCTACCAGGTCGCGGAGGACGCCGCACCCCACCGCTCCCGCACCGCGAACGGCGCGAAGCTGTTCATCGTCGACTAGACTCGGCGACGCCTGAGGGCGCCCGCCGCGCGCTGGCAACCCAAACGGGGAGAGACGGAGTCGGTGAACATGAGCGTCAAGATCTTTAAGGTGGATGCCTTCGCGACCGAGCCGTTTGCCGGCAACCCCGCCGGCGTGTGCCTGCTCGACGGGGCGCGCGACGAGCGCTGGATGCAGGGGGTCGCGCGCGAGATGAACCTCTCGGAGACCGCCTTCCTCCTGCGCGAGGGGGACGGCTTCCGGCTGCGCTGGTTCACCCCCGCGGTGGAGGTGGACCTGTGCGGCCACGCCACCCTGGCAAGCTCGCACGTGCTGTGGGAGGAGGGCATCCTGGCGCCGTCCGAGACCGCCAGCTTCGCCACCCGCAGCGGGCGGCTCCTGGCCTCGCGCCGTGGTGACCTCATCGAGCTCGACTTCCCCGCCAAGCCGGAGGAGCGGGCGGATCCGCCCGAGAACCTCCTCGAGGCCCTCGGCGTGAAACCTCTGTACCTCGGGCGCAACCAGTTCGACTACCTGGCGCTGGTGGACAGCGAGGCCACGGTGCGCGCCCTCGACCCGGACTTCTCCCTGCTGCGCCGGGTCACCGTGCGCGGGGTGATCGTGACCGCGCCGGCCACCATGCCTGGGTACGACTTCGTTTCGCGCTTCTTTGCCCCGGCGGTCGGCGTGGACGAGGACCCGGTGACCGGCTCCGCGCACTGCGCGCTCGGCCCGTTCTGGGCGGCGCGCCTTGGGAAGAGCAAGCTGGTGGGCCACCAGGTCTCGGCCCGGGGCGGGGTAGTCAACGTCCGAGTCGCTGGTGACCGGGTGTTCCTGGGCGGCCGCGCCGTCACGGTGCTGCGCGAAGAGCTGGTGATCTAGAAGCCTCGCCGGCGTCGCGGGGGACCGGGCGAGCCCTGAAACGTCGAGATTTGCATCACGGTGGCGCTCTGCAGCGCGGCCTCGACGTGTGAGGCGTGCCACAGCCGCGGAGAAACACAACCTACAAGAAAAGAGGGGCGGTGGGGCCGCCCCTGGAAAGGAAGGAGCTCTGGGAAACGACCCTCGCCAAGGGCCGTCTGCCTCGACTCGCCTGTGTATACGCATGCGAGCGTCCAAGGTTCCAGGCTCCGCACGGGCTCGGCACCGTTCCGGGGCCCGGACACGGGAAGGCCCCGGGGCCGTGGCGACCCCGGGGCCTGAGCGCTCGTCACGCGGGCCGGCTACGCCAGCTCGGCGAGGATGGACTTGAGGAGCTTGTAGAACCGCCCGACGGTGGAGATCTGCACGCGCTCGTCGGGGGAGTGCGGGGACTCGATCTGCGGCCCCATCGAGACCATGTCCATGCCGGGGTACTTCTCTCCGATCAGGCCGCACTCCAGCCCGGCGTGGATCGCCTTGATCGCAGGCTTCTTGCCGAACTCCCGCTCGAACACCTTGATTGCGGTGTTGAGCACCTTTGAGTTGGGGTTCGGCTTCCACCCCGGGTAGCCGTCGTGCTGCTCGACCTTGGCGCCGCCGAGGCGGAATGCGGCCCCGACCTGCTCGGTGGTGGCCTTCAGCGACGCCATCACCGAGGAGCGGCTGGAGGTCGTGACCTTCACGGTGCTGCCTTCCATGACCACGACGGCGAGGTTGTTGGAGGTCTCGACGAGGCCCGGCACCGCGCGGCTCATCCCGAGCACTCCGTGGGGGCAGGCCAGCATGGCGTCGAGCACGCGGTCGTTGTCGAAGCGGATCCACACCTTGCGGTTGTCCCCCTCGTCTTTGAGGGCGACGCACTCGAGCCTCTGGTTAGGGTCGATCTCGCCGAACTCCTCCTTGAAGGTGCGCGCGCACTCGTCCACCGCGGTCTGCACCGCGCCCTCGTTGCTCTTGGCGATGCGCACCACCGCGTCGGCCTCGCGCGGGATGGCGTTGTGCTTGCTGCCGCCCGCAAGTGAGACGATCCCGAACTCGATCCCCTTCTGGCGGATCGCGGCGAGCGTGCGGACGAGGAACTTGAGCGCGTTGCCCCTGTTCTCGTGGATGTCCACACCGGAATGCCCGCCGCGCAGCCCGCGCACCGAGATGCGCATCGGCAGCGTGCCGGCGAGCGCGGCCTCGCGCGTGACGGTGAACGTCGCATGGGTGTCGGCGCCGCCGGCGCACCCGATGTAGAGCGCCGCGTCCTCCTCGGTGTCCAGGTTGATCATCGTGCGGCCGATCAGGATCTTCTTGTCGAGCTGCATGGCCCCGGTGAGGCCGGTCTCCTCGTCGATCGTGAAGAGCAGCTCGAGCGGCCCGTGCACCGCGTCCGGGTCCTCCGCGACCGCCATCGCCGCAGCCACGCCGATCCCGTTGTCGGAGCCGAGCGTGGTGCCGGTGCCGTAGACGTAGTCGCCGACGATCCGCACCTGGATCGGGTCCTCAAGGAAATCGAAGTCCACATTGGAGTTCTTCTCGGGCACCATGTCCAGGTGGCCCTGCAGCACGACCACCGGCGCCTTCTCGTGCCCGGATGTAGCCGGGACCCGAACCACCACGTTGGTGGCGCCGTCGCGCTTGACCTCGAAGCCGCGCGAGCGGGCCCAGCTCATCACGTGCTCGGCAATGCGCTCCTCGTGCTTGGAAGGGCGCGGGATCTGCCGGACGGCGTCAAAGTGCTCCCAAATGAGACGGGGTTCCAGCTTGTCCAACGGGCTTGACACGATGCACCTCCCTGTCCGAGTCGCCACACGGCTCCGGTCCGGCGACGCGTCATTCTACTCCGATCACAGGTTGGGCCAAGTGCCCGCCGGGCGGCTACCTCATGACCTCGAGGATCCCGTCGTGCTTCATGTAGACGGAGTCGATGAAGCGGACGGTGTGGGTGTTGAGCGACATGATCACGGAGGAGACACGCACGCCGCCGCCGAACAGGCGCACACCCTCGAGGAGGTCGCCCTTGGTCACCCCGGACGCGACGAAGATCGCGTCGTCCGCCGACGCGAGCTCCTTCTCGCTGTAGACGTGGTGGTGGTCCTTGATGCCGATCTCCTCGAGGCGCAGCCTGTGCCAGTCCTCCAGGACGACGAGTCGGCCCTGCATCTGCCCGTTCAGGCAGCGGATGGCGGCCGCCGTGAGGACCCCCTCCGGGGCGCCCCCGATGCCCATGAGGGCGTGGATGCCGGTACCGCGGATTGCCGTGGACAGGCCGGCGGAGAGGTCGCCGTCGGAGATCAGCTTGACGCGAGCACCCGCCACCCGAATGTCTGCAATGAGCTGGTCGTGGCGCGTGCGGTCCAGGACGACCACCGTGAGGTCGTGCACCTCACGCTCGAACGCCTTGGCGATGCGCTGGAGGTTGTCCTTCACCGGGGCGTCGATGTCGATCGTCCCCCGGGCGGTGGGCCCGACCACGATCTTCTGCATGTAGATGTCGGGGGCGTACAGCAGCCCGCCCTTGCTGGCCGCTGCCAGCACCGCGATCGCGTTGTTGGAGCCCGTGGCGCACAGGTTGGTGCCCTCGAGGGGATCCACGGCGATGTCGATCTCCGGGTAGCCGAGTCGACCGTCCTTGTCGGCGCCGACCTTCTCGCCAACGTAGAGCATCGGCGCCTTGTCGCGCTCGCCCTCCCCGATCACGATCGTACCCCTGATCGCGAGGGTGTCCATCTCCTCCCGCATGGCTTCCACCGCGATCTTGTCGGAGTGCCTGCGGTCGCCGTACCCCATGGTGCGCGCAGCGGCGATGGCGGCCTTCTCCGTGACCCGCAGAAAGTCTGGCTCGAGGTTGATGTCCATCGGAGGGCCTCCCTCTAGGCTCGTACCGGCAGCAGGCATTCTACGCTGGGGCTGCAAGGGCAAAAGCGCAAGACCGGCAAAGGGAAACGAAAAGGGGCAAAGATGAGGAGCGAAGCCTTGACGGGCCTGACGCGTATGCCGTCTCTATTACCTATTGCCTTTTGCCTATTGCCTGGTTGTTGCCTCTTGCCTATTGCCTGCTTGCTGGCTATTGCCTGACGTGCAGCAGGTCGTGCAGCTCCCGGACGCCTTTGGTCGCCTTCGCGACGCTCACGGCCAGCTGCTGCCGGGCGCTGTCGGGGACGGTCCCGGAGAGGCTCACGACGCCGTCCGTGGCCTCCACCTCGATATCGAAGGCCACCTTGCCGAGCTCCTCGAGAAGCCGGGCCTTCACCTTGGCCTCGAGCAGCCCATCGGCCACCTCGCGCTCGACCTTGCCCACGACCTTCGCGACCGGCGCCTCGCCCTGCTCGCTCCCGGGGGCGAGCGTGATCCGGTTGCTCACCTCACGCACGCCGCTTACGGACAGCGTCACCTGCTTCGCGAGCTCCTGGCTCGCGCGTTTGTGCACCTGCCCCGAAAGCTCCACGGCGTTGCCCTTGACATCGACCTTCACTTGCAGCGCGTCATCCTTGAGGTGCTGAAGGAGCGCAATATGAACCCGTGTCACGAGCAGCGCCTGCGCGACCTCCTCCTGGACCTTGCTCCAGGCCTGGTCGATGGCGCCACCGGCGCGGGCGGCAGGGCCCGGCGTCGGCGTGGGTTTCGCCGCCTCCGCGACCGCCCCGATCAGCAGCGTGAAGAACAGCACCGCCGCCGTTCGCATGGCGAAAGCACGGTTCACGCGAGTATCCCGTGCGCTCATGCCGGTCACTGCTCGGGGTGCACGGGGGCCTTGGCCAGGGCGTATCCGGCCTGGTTCGTGAGCTCGTCGCGCACGCCGACCGAGATGCGGTACCTGCCGGGCTCCAGGAGCAGGCTCGTCGTCACGGTGAACATCTGGCGTCGGGCCTTCTCGTACTCGCCCGCGGGGACCTTGATCGGGTGCTCGGTGCGCTGCAGGTCCGACTGCTTCCCTTCGTTGTCGCGCGCGGCGTAGTAGACCATCACGTAGCCGACGAGATTGTCACCGTCGGGGATGAGCGCAACCTTGTCGAGGGGGAAGCTCACCTCGACCGGGAGCGTCCAGCGACCGTTCTCGGCCGGGGCAGGCACCCCGGTCTTCAGCTCGACGCCGAGCGGGTTGTCCTCGAGGTCGTACGACAGCCCGCTGACGACCCGGTCGGCGATCTTCGTCGGGAGCGCCTTCTCGATGAACATCGGGCGGTAGTTGAGGCGGTACTCGGGGTGGCCCTTCACCTTTACCTGGATCCGGTGGGCGCGGTCCTCGCCCGTGGGGATGAGCCGGTAGCCGAGCGAGTAGTAGGTTTCGAAGTCGGCGGCGATCTTGTTCAGACCGGGCGTGGGGTCGTTGGCGTTGAGGATCGCGATTCCGCCGGTGCGGTCTGCGAGGTAGCTCAGGGAGTCCTGGTAGTTGCTCATCATGACGGTGGCGGCGAGCGGTGAGCGGGGCTGCTGGCTTTCCGCGCTGAACCCGCTATCCATCTGAAGACCGCGGGCGTCGAGCGCGTAGAGCGCAACCCCCGCCGAGACGGCGGTGTTGACCAGGCTCTTGAAGAGGTCGGTGGCGGAGTTTTCCTGGGCCTCGGAGAGCACGCTAGAGTTCCGGTAGGTGTCCTGGATCTCGTAGTAGAGCTCCAGGCCCGGCGTCATCGCAAGGCCATCCGAGATGTAGATGATCGCCTTCTTCCCCGGCAGCCCGCTCATCGTCCCCACCACCTCCTGGAGCGAACGCACGGCGAATGTCAGGTTGTTGTACTGCTCGCGGGCGAAGCTCTTCGCCTGGTCGACGGCGCTGCTGACCGTGCTTTGGTTGCTCGAGTTCTGCTGAATGTACTCCTCCACCCGCTGGCGGCTGCTCGCGATGTCGCTGCCGCCGCCGGTGTACCTCTTCACCACTCGGAGCGCCGCGGCGACCTCATCGGCGTTCGGGGTGAACGGCTGGAGGACCTTCAGGCTACGCTGGTAGGAGACGACCATGGCCTGGTCGGGGGGTTCGAGGTGCCCAACGACCCATTCGACAACCTTGCCGATCACGCGGTTGCGGTTCATCGGCTGCAGGTTCTCGTTGTCCACGTAGAACACCACGAAGCGCGGCTCCCGCCTCGGGGGCGGAGCCGGCGTCGGAGTCGGGGCAGCGGCCGCCTGGGGCGCCGCGGTGGGTGCAGGGGTCGGCATCCCGAGGACCGTGCTGGTGTAGAGCGCGAAGTTGGTGATCGGCTGAAGCTTGCCGTCCTGGTAGACCTCGAAGTCTTCCGGCTTCATGCCGAGGACCGGGCCCTTCTTGTCGCTCACTGTGACGTCCACGTTGACGATCGTCACCTCGCTGACGTCGAGGAAGTGCAGCCCGCCGATCTGTTTGGCCGGCGGTCTCTCTGCAGGCGGCTTGTCCGCCGCCTCCTGGGCGAACACAACCACGCCCAAGAGCACGAGTGCAGACACGACACTAAACGTGCGTTTGGTCTTCAACCCGGCCTCCACGTCGCGGAGTCTAGCAAAGCGGGGCGCGTCGCCGCGCTCCGCCAGACGGCGCCTGGATCCCCTACAGCTTCAGCTCGGCGAACACAGCCGAGGTCGTGTGCGCAAGGACGTCATCAACCCCCACGCGCAGCGTGCGCTCACCGCCTTCGATCTCGAGGATGAACCGGTACGCGAAGTAGCCCTTCTGCTTCGCCTCCCCCAGCTTGTCCGCCGGGAGCTCGATCGGAACCGTCTGATGGGTGAGCTCCGACTGGCTTCCCCTGGCGTCAGTGGCCATCACCACGATCCGGATCTGGCCCCACGCGTTCGACCCGCGCGGCAGCATGACGAGGTGGGCGTACGGGATCCGAAGCTCCGCGTTCATGCGGTAGACCTTCATGTTCTGCGCACCCCAGCGGAACTTGCCCGTGGGCTTGTCAAGCACGAGCTCGACGCCGAGCGAGTTCTCCGCCTGGCCGGTGAGCAGAGCGGCGCGGGTGCGCTCGGCCTCTCGCTGCGCGGCCGGGCGGTCCACATAGCTCTTCCGATAGGTGAGCTGGAAGTCCGGATGACCGGCGACCTCGACCTTGAGCTGGTGGTCCTTGCCGTCGCCGACGTGCTCGGGCTGGAACGCCAGCGAGTAGTAGCTCGAGGTAAGCCTTTCCACGTCCGCGAGCGCGGCGCCGCCGTTGGTAGTGAACATCGCCTCGCCGCCGGTGAGCTGCGCCGACCTTATCAGGTTGTCCTTGCGGTCCGACTCGCGCCAAAACATGGCGCCTGAGACGTCGACGAATGTAGATGCGGCCTGGTTGGAGGCGTCCAGCGTGGTCATCGTGTTCCCGGACGGATCGACCGCATAAAGGGTGTACTCGAGCTCGCTGGCGAGCTGGGCCGCATGGTTGAAGAGGCCTGGGTTCCGGACGCTCGCATCGCTCACGCCGCGGAAAATGTCGCGCAGGAGGTAAACGGGCACGTTGGAGGCGCGCGGGAACCCAGGCGAGATGAGCACGACCACCTTGCGCGCACCAGGAGCCATTGCAAACCGATCGAGGGTGGCCGAGAAGGCAGCTTCCACGCGACCGACGATGCTCCTCATCTGATTCCAGTACTCCTCGTTCATGGCGCGACGGAAGTCGGTACCGCTGTACGATCGCGAGCTGCCCCCCATGCCCATGCCGGAGGTCTGGTAGACCGAAAGGGTGATCTGGTGCTGCAGGCCCTTGGCGGGGAGGCGCTCGATCTCCTTGAGCGCGGCCAGCAGCTTCTCCCGGCTCGCGGTCGGCGGCGTGTGAACCCGCAGGACGCCGTCGAAGCTCACGACCGCCATCGCCTCGGCCGGCGGCAGGCCGCCCGAGACCTGGTCCCTGAGGGACTCCAAGACCATCTTCTTGTCCGACTCGATGAGCTGGTAGAGGTCGAAGAAGATCAGGACCCGGCGGGGGGCCGGCTGGCCCACGACCGTGCCGTCCGGAGACGTGGCCACCTGCCCGCCGATCACGGCGAGGAAGTTGGTGATCCTCTGCTCCTTGCCGTCCTCGAGGATGCGGAAGTCCTCTTGGCGCAGATCCGGAACAGGCACACCGTGGGCGTCCACCACCTTGACGTCCACGTTGACGTTGTTGACCGCTATCTCGCTTACGAACGACGGCGGCGTCGGCGTCGGCTGCTGCGCCACGGCCGTCGCCGCCAAAATGAGCGTCCCCGCGACAAAACCACACTTCGATGCCATTACTCTCACCCTCCAAGCAGTTAGTTTAGCAAGCGAGATGCCAGCTTCGACCTCACTACCGAAGGGCGCGTGGCGTCCTGCGGGCGCCCCCGGAGGACGCCGCGTCCCACCGGGGAGACAGCGAACCCACCTACCGCCCTCTCGGGCTTGGGGCCTGAGGCCTGGGGCTTCCGGGAGCAGCCTTCCACCAGCCTCGAGCCTTCCGCACTGCGATCACGCCCATCCCGGGCGGGACAGCGCCCGTGCCGGCCACGAGGGAGGACGTAGAATTGCAACGCCGCCACAGCGGCGCGAGGTGTCAGGTGGCCTTCCCCTACCGCTACTCCGGGATCGTCGGGGCGATGCGCCCGTCGCCGATCCGCGAGCTTTTCAAGATGACGCAGCGGCCCGGCATGATCTCCTTTGCCGGTGGGCTGCCCGACCCGGCGATCTTCCCGGTGGCAGAGTTCGCGGCCTGCGCGTCCGCGCTCCAGGCGAAGGGCACGGTAGCGCTGCAGTACGGTGCCAGCGAGGGCTACCGGCCGCTGGTGGAGGACATCGCGACGCGCATGGCGCCGCTCCTCGGCCGCACGATCGCTCCCGAGGAGGTCGTGATCTCCTCCGGCTCGACCCAGGTCGTGGACATGCTTGCCAGGGTGCTGCTGGACCCCGGCGACGTGGTGGTGGTCGACGCGCCCACCTACCCCGGCGCGCTGCACACCTTCCGCGCGGCCGGCGCGCGCTTCGCCCTCGTGCCGTGCGACGACGACGGCTTGCAGGTCGACATGCTGCCGGCGGTGATCGAGGGCAGCCGGCGCGAGACCGGCCGCACGCCGAGGCTGATCTACACCATCGTCAACTTCTCCAACCCCTCGGGCGTCTGCCTCGCCGCATCGAGAAGGCGGCAGCTCGCCCGGATTGCAGCCGATCTCGGGATCCCGGTGCTCGAAGACGACCCCTACGGCGAGCTGCGCTACCGAGGCGAGCGCATCCCCACGCTTTTCTCGCTGTCCGCGGGCGGCGTCGTATTCGCGTCGTCGTTCTCCAAGGTGCTCGCCCCAGGCGTGCGGGTCGCGTGGGCGGTGGGCGACGCGGAACTCATCCGCAAGATGGTGATCGCCAAGCAGGGGATGGATCTGTGCACCTCGATGGTGGCGCAGGTCCTGGTCGCGGAGTACTGCCGGCGCGGCTTCCTCGACGCGCACCTGGAGAAGATCAAGAGCCACTACGCCGCCAAGGCTGCGGCGATGACGGCTGCTCTGGGCGAGCACCTCCCTCCCGAGGTGACCTTTGCGGAGCCCGCAGGCGGCTTCTTCTTCTGGCTGCGGCTTGGGCGCGACAGCTGCGCCGTTTTCGAGCGGGCGATCGAGGAGGGGGTGGCGTTCCTCCCCGGTGGCGCGTTCTACCCGGACCCTGCCGAGACCGTCGGCAAGGCCGTGGACGGCACCCCGTACGCCCGTGCGTGCTTCACCTTTGCCGGGCCGGACGAGATCGGCGAGGGTTGCCGCCGGCTCGCCCGGGCCCTCGCTGCGACCCCCCTGCACAGCAAGGGCTGGACTCCAGAGGCGTCATGAAGCGATTTCACCTGGTGGAGCTTCACGAGCTGAGGTGGTTCCCGCGGGTCTTTCGGGACCTCCTCACCGACGTGATGTCGTACTTTGCGGAGGGCTTCAGGCCGTATAACCCCGTCGCCGGAAGGTTGTGGGCCGCGATGCAGGCGAGCGGGGCACGTTCGATTCTCGACCTTTGCTCGGGTGCCGGGAGGTCGGTCCTCACAGTGGTCAAGGAGTTCGCCACGGTCCACGGCGTCGAAGTGGACGTCGTCCTGACCGACAAGTACCCGAACCTGGCGGCGTTCCGGCAAGCGGTCGGCGAGTCGCCCGGGAGGGTCGCCGCGTTCGAGGCTCCGGTGGAAGCCGGCCGCGTTCCGGATCACCTCGACGGCTTCCGTACGCTGTTCACCTCGTTTCACCACTTCGAGGAGGACGCTGCACGTCGGATCCTCGCCGATGCGGTTTGCCAGAGAAGAGGGATCGGCGTCTTCGAGTACACCGAGCGGAACTTTCTGATCTGGGGGCCCGCGATCGTTGCGATGCCCTTCTTCGTCTGGCTCGCCACACCGTTCATCCGGCCGTTCTCGTGGCGGAGGGTGCTGTGGACGAACCTCGTGCCCGTCGTGCCGCTGCTTGCCGCGTGGGACGCCCTCGTCTCCTGCCTTCGAACGTACTCACCGGCCGAACTCCTCACGCTCACCCCGGACCCCGCCCCCGCAAGCTACGCCTGGGAGGCGGGGCGGATCCGGTCGATCGGAGCGTGCCGCGTCACCTACCTGCTCGGCTGGCCCACCGCTCAGACAGTGCTCTGAGGGTCCACGTCGATGACGCGGTGCACGGCGCGGGGAACAGGCAGCGCCGAGAGCCTGGCCAGCGTCTCGCGGAGCGCGGTTCTTGCCGGTGCGAGCAGCAGAAGCTGCACGCGCCACTTGCCACGCAGCCTCGCGAGCGGCGCCGGTGCAGGGCCGACGACCCGCAGGCCGGGAGGGGCTGGATCGACCGCCCGGGCCGCGGCCTGTGCCGCAGCCACGGCAGCGTTCTCGCTCGCCGACTCGTAGCGCACGAGGACGAGCCGGGTCACCGGGGGGTAGCGGAACGCCTTCCTGTAGCGCAGCTCCTCCTCGGCGAAGCCGCGAACGTCGTGGGTGAGCACGGCGCGAATGCCGTAGTGGTCGGGGTGGTACGTCTGGATCACGACGGTGCCCGGCCTCTCCCCCCGCCCTGCACGGCCAGCCACCTGGGTGAGCATGTGGAACGTCTTCTCGGCCCCGCGGAAGTCCGGGAAGCCGAGGAGGTTGTCCGCGTTCACCACGCCGGTGAGGGTGACCGCCGGGAAGTGATGGCCCTTGGAGACCATCTGGGTGCCCACCAGCACCTGGCTCTCGCCGGACGCGAAGCGTTCCAGCGTGGCCAGCAGCTGCGCCGGTGAGCGGGCGGTGTCGCGGTCGAGGATGTCCACCACCGAGCGCGGGTGCAGCTCCCGCACCAGCACGGCGATCTTCTCGGTGCCCGCCCCGACGTGGTGGAGCACCTCCCCGTTGCAGCGCGGGCAGCGGTCCGGGATCTCGCGACGAAACCCGCAGTAGTGGCAGACCAGCGCTCCCTGACTCCGGTGCACGGTGAGCGGGATCGAGCAGTCGCGGCACGACGCCTGGTGCCCGCACTGCCGGCACAACAGCACCGGGGCCCATCCCCGCCGGTTCACGAGCAGGATCGCCTGCTCGCCGCGGGAGAGGGTCTGCTCGAGCAGCTCCCTGAGCCGCCGTGAGATGAAGCGCTGCCCGTGCTCCCCCGGCTCGGGCGGCTCGTTCCGCAGGTCGACCACCTCGACCTCGGGTAGGCGACCGCCGGCGACGCGCTCGGGAAGCTCCAGGATCGTCAGCCTGCCCTGGGTCGCCAGCGCGAGCGTCTCGAGCGAGGGTGTGGCGGAGGCCAGCAGGACGGGCACCGCGCACCGCTGGCCGAGGACGAGCGCGAGGTCGCGCGCGTGGTAGCGGGGCTCCTCCTCCTGCTTGTAGGAGCTGTCCTGTTCCTCATCCACGACGATCACCCCGAGGCGTGAAAGAGGCGCCCACAGGGCCGAACGGGGACCCGCCACCACGTCCACGTCCCCCCGGCGGGCCCGATCCCAGGCCGCCACCCGCTCCCCCTCGGCCATCGAGGAGTGGAGCACCGCCACCCGCTCGCCGAAGGTCCTTGCGAGCTGCCCTGCGAGCGCCGGCGTGAGCGCGATCTCCGGCACCAACACGAGCGCCTGCAGCCCGCGCGCCGTGGCCGCGGCCGCCAGCCGGAGGTACACCTCTGTCTTGCCCGAGCCGGTGACCCCCTGCAGGAGGAACGAGCGGTACTCACCGCTCCCGAGCGCGGAGACCAGCGCCTCGAGGGCCCGGATTTGGTCCGCCGTGAGCTGGGCCGGCGCGGGCGCCGGGGCGAGCTCCCAGCGTCGGATCTCCCTGCGCCTCTCCTGGCGGAAGCGCTTGAGGACCCCCTTGCGCACCAGCTCCGAGATGACGCCCGGAGAGCACCGGCAGGAGGCGAGCAGCTCACCCTCCAGGACCGGCCGCCCGAGCTCCGCGACCCAGGCGACCACGCGCGCCTGGGCCGGAGCGGCTCCCACGCGCGCGGCGCGCTCCGCGGCCGGCAGATCGGTCAGAACCACGGCGGTAACCGTGGCTCCGGGGAGCTGCCCGGCACGGCGCTCGACGACCCGCACGGCGTGCCGGGCCTCCAGCGCAGTGAGCAGCTCCGAGAGCTGCTGCTGCCCCCACCCCTCGGCGCGCAGGCGCGCCACGGTGATCCGGTGGGCTTCCAGCAAGCGCTCCAGGAGTCGGCGCTCGTCGGGTCCGGCGGTCGCGGCAACCTCGCGGGCGCGCGGGCCGATCTGGACGAGGGGCGGTGGCACGCGCAAGAGTGCGCCGGGCACGGCGGAGCGCACCACGCTCCCGATCGGCGCCGCGTAGTAGTCGGCGGCAAAGCGCACCAGCTCGAGGACGTGCGCAGGCACCAGAGGCGCCGCGTCGAGGACCTCCTCGAGGGGGAGGACCCTCTCCGCGGGGACGCCAGCGTCCTCGGCCAGCTCCACCACGAGCCCCACCCGCGCCTGCCCACGCAACCGGACGCGGACCCGCGCGCCCGGCAGTGCAAGGGGCACGAGCGCCTCCGGGACGCTGTACGAGAGGGCGTCGGGAAGCGCGGTGGGAAAAGCAACGCGGGCGAACACCGGCCACGATGATACACTCGGCACGTGGTCGGCCCGCAGGAGATCGAGCGCTGGAGGGCCGTGCTGGGAAGGATCCAGCGGGGTCCCGCGCCTCGCGGCGAGCAGTTCGAGCTGTGCCGCGAGGTGCTCGCCGCAGCTCCCCAGACGACCGAGGGGCGTGAGGCCGCGCGGCTCCTACTCGAGGGCGCGATGGCCGACGCCGCCACGAGCATCGCGGACGCCCAGGAAGTGATGAGCCTGCTGAGGGCCGTGAGCCGCGACGCCCTCGATCTGGCGCAACTGCTCCGACAATGACCGCCTGGGTCGTGGCCCTCATGCTGCCGACGGCGCTGTGGGCCGTTGGCCACGGTCTGGTCGCACGCAACACCCCCCTCCCCGCGTTCTGGCTCTTCCCCATGGTCGGCTTCTTCACCCCTTCGGGCCTGCTGCGATGGTGCGGCCGCCCGTTCGCGGAACAGGCAGTGGCATGGGTGCTCTCGGTGGTGGCGTGGGCCGGTATCTTCCTCGTGCACGACGTGCAGGTCTTCGTTGCCTTCGGCCTGCTCTCGGGAGCGTGGGGGTTCGCGCTCGGCCTCAAGCAGCTTCGCCCGCCCACGACCGTGCCCGCCCCGGCCACCCAGGCCCTCTCGGCCCGGCCGTCCGCGCCGAACCGGCGTGACGAGCCCGACGCGAGCGGCTTCGCCCTCGAGCTGCGCTGCCCCACGTGCGGCGCCCAGCTCGCTGTGCCCGTCTACCACCGCATGACGAGGTGCGAGTTCTGCGGCTCGGAGCACGTGGTGACCAGCCGCGGCGACACCCTGACGGTGGTCGTCCCCGACGCAGCGGCCGGCGACGAAGAACTGAAGGCCGCGGTGCTCAGGCATCTCCGCCATCTCCACTACCTGAAGCTCTACGACCAGCGGGTGCGCCCGCTCGTGGCCGACTCGGGGTTCGCGGCCGAGGGGTCGGGGCACGGGCTGGACTCCCTGCTGCCCCCGCCCACCTCCCCTCTCGTGAACGCGATGGATGCCGAGGTGGACCGGGCCGCCGGGGCCTACGCGGAGAGGATCGCCCCGCGCCTCAAGGTCACCTCCCGCCGGCGCTTCCTCGCTCCCTACTGGCACCGCTTCGGCACGCTCTACCAAGCCGGCTTCGGCCGCGACCAGCAGGG
The DNA here is from genome assembly GCA_041494245.1 of Thermoanaerobaculaceae bacterium. Taxonomy (GTDB): domain Bacteria; phylum Acidobacteriota; class Thermoanaerobaculia; order Thermoanaerobaculales; family Thermoanaerobaculaceae; genus RBG-13-68-16. Next base: position 9,730 of record JBGQAK010000021.1, on the reverse strand, counting down.
TCTCAAGCGGATGGAGTTCGCGGTCACGACGATCGAGGGCTCCGTGCGCGCCACCGCCGCACCGCTGCCGGAGATGGGCAAGCTCTCCTACCTCCGCGCGCTCCGGCCGCTGCTGGGGTCTCCCGAGGCCGAGGTCGGAGCCCTCGCGGTGGAGTGTGGGCCGGAGGAGATCGACCGGCGGGTGCAACAGCTCTCCCGCCGCTCGACCGAGCTGGCGGTGGCTCCGCTCGCCATGCACGCCACCTTCGTGCCCGAGGTGGTGGCGCTCGTCTACCGGCCCTGGCACTTGGCGGAGCTTGAGCTCGACGGCGACCGGTTCGCCGTGCTGGTGGATGGCGCTGCGGGGGCCGTTGAGGGCGAGGCCCCGGTCCTCGACCTCGCGTCCGCGGCCCGTGCCGACCTGACGGGCGAACCGCCGACGCTCAAGCCGAGCCGCTGCCCGCAGTGCGGCGGGGACCTCGCCTTCGCCGCCGACTCGGTGGCCCACCTGTGCACCAACTGCTCCCGGATCGTGGCGATGCGGGGCGCCCGGTGGACCACCGTGCCGTACCTGCACGAGGAGGCGGAGAAGGACCACTGGCTGGTGCCGTTCTGGCGGTTCTCCCTACTCCTGCGCACCGGCACCGGCGAGGTCATCACGGACCTCCCCCACCTCACCGACGGCGTCGACGGCACCTACGACCAGATCGGTGAGCGCCCGCAAGTCTCTCAGGAGTTCTTCGTGCCCGCGTTCCGGACCCGCGTCGACAGGGCAGGCCTCAAGCTCTACCGCCGGCTGTGGCCGCTGGTGCAGGGGCCACGGCGCGCTCTCCAGCGCGAGAGGTTCTCCCCGGCGCGTCCGCCCGGGCGCGTGGTCGACGTCACCCTTCCGGCCGCCGAGGCCAGGGTGTTCGCCCGCGTCTACCTCGCGCTCGCCTTCACGCAGCGGGACCTCGCCAGGGCGCAGGTCAAGAGCGTGCGTGAGAGGTTCCTGTCCACGGAGCTGGAGGGCGAGCCGGAGCTCGTCTTCCTGAGCCTGCCGGAGGAGGCCGTCGGGCCGTTCGAGGCCGTCTTCGGGCGCCCCCGCCTCACGGCCCTGGCAGGGCTGCAGGGAGATGCGGGGAACCCCGAGCTAACGCCAGGCTCCGGCTAGGCTTCTGCAAACTGGACTTCGATTTCTTTACGATGCCTTGACGTATTGCGGACTCCATCACAAGACCGTATACTATGCCGCCATGAACGACCATGCCCGGCGGGAAGAGGCGATCATCAACACGGCGCTCGACTTGGCCGAGGACCGCGGGGTCGCCGGCGTGACCACCGCCGGACTCGCGCGCCGCCTCCAGTTCACAGAAGCGGCGCTCTACCGGTACTTCCCCGGAAAGGCCGCGATCATCGCCGCTTCGCTCCGTCACCTGTCGGAGAGGCTGTTCGCGACGATGCTGCTGGAGCTGATGCCGGAGGCCGTACAGCACGGGCACGCCCTGGAGTTCCAGATCGAGCGTCACGCCCAGCGGTTCGCGCTCCGCAAGGGCCTGCTGCTCGAGCTTCTGATCTTCGCGGCGGGCGGGCGCGACGAGCTCCTCCAGTCCGCGGGCGACGAGTTCCTGCAGGAGTACGGCCGCCAGATGACCAAGTACTTCGAGGAGCTGCAGGAGCTGAAGCTGACCGCCACCCTCATGCCGGCCACCGAGCTCTCGCGTCTGTGGATCTGCCAGCTCCTCGGCGGCTTCGTTCGCTGCCGTCTCACGAAGGAGCCCTGGAGCCCCGTCCAGCAGGCGGGTTTCCAGGCTTTCCTCGGTCAGCTCAAGAGCGCCAGCGCGGTCACGACCTCTTAGCGACCCACCGCCCAAGCGGGCAACAGGCAGGCCACCTCCCACCCGCCCGGGCAAGAAGCATTAGAAGCAGGGATCACTTCGACGGAAGGTTTCCTGTCTCGGTTGCCTTTTGCCTATTGCCTGTTGCCTGCTGCCGACCGTTCCACCCAGAGCTGGAGCAGATGCAGCGTGACCTCACTGGCCTTCGCCATCCAGTCGAGGGAAACCCACTCCTGCACCGAGTGGAAGCTCTGTCCGCCCGCCCAGATGTTGGGGGTCAGCAGGCCCACGAACGAGAGGCGGGCGCCGTCGGTGCCGCCGCGGATCGCCCTCCGCACGGGCTCCAGGCCCATCCGCCTCACCGCCTCGAAGGCGACCTCGAGTACCTTGGGGTCCTCGGCGATCTTGTACGCCATGTTGCGGTAGGACTCCTTCACGTCGACCGAGATGCGCGCGCCTGGGAACAGGCCCTGCACCTCCTTGACGATGCCGCGCAGAACGTCCTCGCGGGCGTGCAGCTCGTCCTCTTTGAACGCCCGCACCAGGAACTTGATCTCGAGCCTGGTGACGTCCCCGCGCACGTCGTACGGGTGGAGGTAGGGCTGGCGCCCGTCGGTCGTTTCGGGCAGGAAATCGGTCGGCAGCTGCTCGATGATCGCTGCGCCCACCCTGACCGCATTGATCAACTTGCCCTTGGCGTAGCCGGGGTGGACGTCGTGGCCGTCGACCACGACGAGGGCGGAGTCGGCGCAGAACGTCTCGTCTTCGATCTCGGCGAGGTCGGAGCCGTCGAGGGTGTATGCGTACGCGGCTCCGAACGCCGCCACGTCGAAGTGCTCCGTCCCGCGCCCAACCTCTTCGTCCGTCGTGAACGCGACGCGCACCGGCCCATGGACGAAATCGGGGTGCTTCTTCAACCACGCGACGAGGGTCATGATCTCGGCGACGCCGGCCTTGTCGTCGGCGCCCAGCAGGGTGGTCCCGTCGGAGGTAATCAAAGTGTGACCCACGCAACGGGGGAGGTTGGGGTTATCGGCGACGTGGATGACCTGGCGAGAATCCCCCTGAAGCGGAATATCGCCGCCCCGGTAGTCCTCGATGACCTGCGGATTGACACCGGCGCCCAGCGTGCCGTGGTAGGTGTCCACATGGGCGATGAGGCCGATCACGGGCACTTTGCCGGCCGCCTCGTGTCCGGCGGGGAGGTTCCCGGGCACGGTGGCGTACACGTAGCCCCACTCGTCCATGGTGGCGTCGGCACACCCCAAGGCCTTGAGCTCCTGGGCTAGCATCTTCGAGAGGTTCTTCTGCTTCTCCGTCGAGGGGCTGGTCGTGGAGTTCTCGTCCGACTGCGTGTCCACCTGAACGTAGCGCAGGAAACGGGCACGCAGCTCCTTGCGATCCGAGGCGTCGAGGGTGATGCCGGCCATGGGGACCTCCCGGCGCGGCGCGCGGCCGCGCGCCGAGAGTCTACCCACTCCCGGCCGCGAAGCAAAGCCGGCCCGATGGCGCTTGACCTCGTTTGCGGAATAACGCTAGGATCATGTGAATTTGGGCACGAGGGGGAGGAAATGCTCGCCCAATACATCCCGGTGCTGCTCGCGTTCGCGTTTGCCGGCCTCGTCGCCGTGACCCTCGTGGGGCTGTCCGCGCTGCTCGGACGCGGGCGCCTGAGCATGCCGCGCACCCGCCAGACGTACGAGAGCGGCATGCCGCTGATCGACAGCTCCCGCAAGCGCGTGTCGGTCAAGTTCTTCGTGGTGGCGATGGTGTTCATCGTGTTCGAAGTCGAGGTCGCGTTCCTATTCCCGTGGGCGGTCTCCGCGCGCGGGCTTGTCTTCGAGGGCGACGCCTCCGTCCTCCTCGACGGCCTGATCTTCCTCGTGATGCTGGCGATTGGGTACGCCTACCTGTGGCGGGAAGGGGCATTCGACTGGTCCCGCCGCGGGAGCGAGTCGTGAGTACGCGGCCGGTCGTGGCCGCGCGGCCCGAAGAAATCACCACCGTGACGTTCGATTCGACGATGGAGGAGCGCATCGCGGATGTCCTGCGGCGTTACCCGACGAAACGCGCCGCCCTTCTCCCCGTTCTCTGGCTCTGCCAAGAGCGCTACGGATGGATCTCACCCGGGGTGATGCAGGCCGTCGCCGAGCGCCTCGGGGAAAGCCCCGCCTTCGTCGAGGGCGCGGTGTCGTTCTACACCATGTACTACACCGAGCCCCCCGCGCGCTACGTGCTCCAGGTCTGCACCACGCTCTCCTGTGCGATGTGCGGCGGCCGCGAACTGGTGGAGCATCTCAAGGGCAGGCTGGGGATCGGCTTCGGCGAGAAGACGCCCGACGGGAGCTTCCAGCTCGTCGGGGTTCAGTGCCTGGGCGCGTGCGGCGGGGCCCCCGTGGTCCAGATCAACGACGACTACTACGAGAACCTCGACGCCGGTCGCCTCGACAAGGTCCTGGACGAGCTGAAGGGGAGGAGCTGAATGGAGGCGGTTCTGCTGCGCGCCCGCGGCGTGGCCGACTCGCGCGCCATCACGACGTACCTGGCCGCGGGCGGGTACGAGGGCTGGAGGAAAGCGCTCTCAATGACGCCCGATGCGGTCACCCAGGCCGTCACCGACTCCGAGCTGCGCGGGCGGGGCGGGGCCGGCTTTCCCACCGGCCGGAAGTGGAGCTTCGTTCCGAAGGACCACCCCGGGCCGCGCTACCTGATCTGCAACGCGGACGAGTCCGAGCCGGGCACCTTCAAGGACCGCGAGATTATCGAACACGACCCGCACCAGGTCGTCGAGGGGGTTGCGATCGCCTCGTACGCGATCAAGGCCACGACGGCATACATCTACATCCGCGGCGAGTTCGTACGCTGGGCGAACATCCTCGAGGAGGCGATCACGGAGGCCCGGGCGCGCGGCTTCCTCGGCAGGAACGTGCTGGGCAGCGGCGTGGACCTCGACATCTGGGTGCACCGCGGCGCCGGCGCCTACATCTGCGGCGAGGAGACCGCGCTGATCGAGTCACTCGAGGGCAAGCGCGGCTTCCCGCGGCTCAAGCCGCCGTTCCCCGCGGTGGTCGGGGTGTTCGGCAAGCCGACCGTGGTCAACAACGTGGAGACGCTCGCCTGCGTGCCCCACATCATGAACCGGGGCGCGGCGTGGTTCGCATCCATCGGCCGCCCGCGCAACACCGGGCCGAAACTCTTCTCCGTCTCCGGGCACGTGAACCGGCCCGGCGTCTACGAGCTGCCGCTCGGCGTGACGTTCCGCGAGATCATCTACGAGCACTGTGGCGGCATCCGCGGCGGCCGCAAGCTGAAGGCGTTCTTCCCCGGCGGCACCTCGGCCCCCATCATGACCGGCGACGAGGTGGACGTGCAGGCCGACTTCGACGCCTGCGCCCAGGCCGGCACGATGCTCGGCTCCGGCGGGATCATCGTCCTCGATGAGACGGCGGACATGCTGGACGTCGCCGACAACGTCGCGCACTTCTACGCCCACGAGTCGTGCGGCCAGTGCACCCCGTGCCGCGAGGGCTCGGATTGGTGCATGGACATCCTGGACCGGATGCTCGCGGGGCACGCGCGTCCCGGGGACCCGGACACGCTGCTGCGCATCTGCCGCTTCTCCTCGGATGGCATGACGATCTGCCCGCTCGGAGACGCCTACGCCCTGCCGATCTCCAGCATCGTGAACAAGTTCAGACCGGAGTTCGAGGCCCGCATCGCCGCCACCACGCCTCTCGCCCAGAAGAAGCTTCCGGTCTTGCCGTGGGCCGGGCCCCGCCCCGGCTTCGGGGTTTAGGGAGGCCGGCGATGCCCAAGCTCACGATCGACGGGCGCACGGTGGAGGTCGAAGGCGGGACCAACCTGATCGAGGCGGCGCGCGCGGCCGGCGTCGAGATCCCCTACTTCTGCTACCACCCATACCTGACGGTCGTTGGCCAGTGCCGCATCTGCATGGTGGAGATCGAGGGCCAGCCCAGGCTCGCCATCGCCTGCGCGACCCCTGTCGCCGAGGGCATGGTGGTCAAGTCGGAAACCTCGGAGCGCGCCAGGGAAGCGCGCGAGGCGGTGATGGAGTTCCTGCTCGCCAACCACCCCCTCGACTGCCCGGTGTGCGACCAGGCTGGCGAGTGCCTCCTGCAGGACCACTCGATGGAGGAGCAGCGGGCCACCTTCACGACCCACATGGCCGAGACGCGCCGCACCTTCCCTGGGTACGAGCGCCGCCTCATCGGCCCGCACATCGTGCAGAACCAGAACCGCTGCATCCACTGCTCGCGCTGCATCCGCTTCACCGAGGAGATCTCGGAGACCGCCGCGCTCACGTACAAGTCGCGCGGCAACTCCACCTTCATCGACACCTACGACGGCAGGCCGTTCCAGGACCCGATGTCCGGGTGCGCCGCCGACGTCTGTCCGGTCGGCGCCTTGACCGTGCGCGAGTTCCGCTTCCGCAAGCGCGCCTGGAAGCTGCGCTCGACCCCGTCCGTGTGCCCGGGCTGCTCCATCGGCTGCAACATCTTCATCGAGCACCACGAGCGGACCGTGTACCGCTTCACCCCGCGCGAGAACCCGGGCGTGAACGCGACCTGGCTGTGTGACCACGGGCGGTTCCTGGCGGAGTCGCTCAACGAGCAGGCGTACCTTCACCCCCAGAGGCGGGCCGAGGGGCGTCTCGTGCGAATCGGCTGGGGCGAGGTGATCTCGGGGCTCACGCAGGCGCTCAAGGCGGCCCGTTCGCTCCGGGTCGTGGCCTCGCCCGACCTCTCCAACGAGGAGCTGTTCCTTGCCCGGGAGCTGTTCGGGCGGCACCTCAAGGGCGAGGTCACGGTACCTGTTTTTCCCGGCGAGCCGCGCCGCATGAAGAACGGCAAGCGCGAGTGGGCCACCAGCACCGACGCCCACCCCAACTCGGCGGGTGCGCGGCGTCTGGGCCTCCCGGTCGTCGATGCCGCCGGCCTCTCGCGTTTCCTCTACGGGGCCGCGGACGTGACCATCGTCCTCGACCCCGCCGCGCACCCGTTCCTGGCGAGCCAGGAGGCGCTGCAGCTGCTGCGGGTCGGCCCCAGCATCGCTTTCGTGCGCTCCCAGCACCCGGTGGCCGACGTGGCCGGCTGGCTACTCCCCACGCCCTCCCTCGCCAGCAACGAGGGGACCTTCACGTCCTCCCTGGGGGTCGTCCAGCGCTTCGCGCCCGCGTTCGCGCCGCCCGGGAGCGTGCGCCGCACCTCCACGGGCGCCATGTCGTCGGACTGCCCCACGATCGCTTCACCGTGGGGCCCGCCGGGCGAGGCCCGGCCGCTCTGGCTCGTCCTCACCGCCCTGGCGCGGGAGCTCGGCGCGCAGGCCCTCGACCTTGCGTCCCCGGCCGAGGTCTTCCGCCTCATGGTGAAGACCGAGAAGGGGTTCGCGGGCCTCGAGTGGGAGGCGCTGGGCGGGCTGCAGGAAAACGAATCGCACCGGGAGCGCCGCAATGTGGGCTGAGATCGCCGTCACCTCCGCCAAGCTTGTCGTCGTCGCCGGCTCGGTCCTCACCTCCGTTGCGGTCATGGAGTGGGTCGAGAGACGCGGTGCGGCTTTCATCCAGGACCGGCTCGGCCCCAACCGCGTCGGACCGCTGGGTCTTTTCCAGCCCATCGTCGACGCGGTCAAGCTGCTCTTCAAGGAGGACATCACCCCGACCTCGGTCAACAAGGGCCTGTACTACCTCGCCCCCGCGCTCTCGGTGTTCGTGGCCCTCGTGACGTTCATCGTGATCCCCTTCGGCGCAGGCAACGACGTCAAGGTCTTCGGCGTGCCGCTCGGCGGCTTCATCGTCGCCCCGGACCTCAGCGTCGGAATCCTCTACCTCCTGGCCCTCTCCTCTCTCGGCGTCTACGGGATCGTGATCGCAGGCTGGGCCTCCAACAACAAGTACTCGCTGCTCGGTGGGCTGCGTTCGTCGGCGCAGCTCATTTCGTACGAGCTCGCGATGACCCTGGCGGTGCTCGGCGTCCTGCTGGCCACCGGATCGCTGCGCCTCGACGACGTCGTCGCCCACCAGGCGACGCACCTCTGGAACTTTATCCCGCAGTTCATCGGCTTCGTCGTGTTCGTTACGGCGGTGTTCGCCGAAACCAACCGGCTGCCGTTCGACCTGGCCGAGGCCGAGACCGAGCTGGTCGCGGGGTACCATGTCGAGTACTCCTCGATGAAGTTCGCGGCGTTCCTCATGAGCGAGTACATCAACATGACCACGGCCTCCGCGCTGATCGTGACTCTCTTCTTCGGAGGGTGGACCTTCCCCGGCATGCACCTCCTCAGCGGCTGGTGGCTGCTGCTGGCTTCGATCGCCGCGTTCGTGGTGAAGCTGGCCTTCTTCCTCTGGCTCTTCGTGTGGGTGCGCTGGTCGCTGCCGCGCTTCCGGTACGACCAGCTCATGCGCCTAGGGTGGAAGGGGCTGCTGCCCCTCGCGACCCTCAACCTCGTCTGGGTCGGCTTCGGACTGGCGATGAGGTGGCTCTGATGAAGACCGGGCGCGGGGCTGCGGGCGCAGGGCTCAGCCGGGACGTCTTCGTCGGGCGGGTGGAGGGACTGTGCCCTGCGCCCTGTGCCCTGTGCCCTGGTCACGGGGGGTGGTGATGGTGGTCGCTGCGGTGTTTTACGTGGCGGTGGTGGTCGGGCTGGTCTCGGCCGTCGTCGCGGTCTCCCACCGCAACCCGGTCGTCAACGTGCTCTCGCTCGTGGTGACCCTCTTCTGTGTCGCCGTCAGCTACGCGCTCCTCGGGGCGGAGTTCCTGGCCGCCGCGCAGATCCTGGTCTACGCCGGCGCAATCCTCGTGCTCTTCCTGTTCGTCGTGATGCTGCTCAACGCCCCCGAAGAGCAGCCGCCCGTCGAGCCCCGCCCCTTCCAGCGCTTCGCCGGGCTCTTCCTCGTGATCGCCGGCGCCCTGGGAGGCCTGGTGATGCTGATCGGAATTCCGACGGTCGCCCCGGGCACCGCCGTGGCGGGCGACGCCCGCGCCATCGGACGGCTGCTCGTCGGCCCCTACCTCTTCGCTTTCGAGCTCATCTCGGTGCTGCTGGTGGCGGCGATGGTGGGCGCGCTGGTACTGGTGAAAAGGAAGCACTGACATGACGGTGACACCGATGCACTTCGTGCTCTTCGCCTCCCTCCTTTTCGCCATCGGCGCGGCCGGCGTGCTCCTGCGGCGCAGCGGCATCTCGATCCTGCTCGGCATCGAGCTCATGCTCAATGCTGCCAACCTTGCGCTGGTGGCGTTCGGGCGGATGCACGGGACCCTTGACGCCCAGGTGTTCGTGTTCTTCGTGATGGCGGTGGCGGCCGCCGAGGTCGCGGTCGGCCTCGCGCTCCTGGTCGCGATCTTCCGCAAGCTGCAGTCGATCGACGTGGACCGGCTCAACGTGCTGCGCTGGTAGGAGGGGCGATGCTCGACCTGCTCTGGCTGATCCCCGCGCTCCCGCTCGCCGGTGCCGTCGTGCTGCTGGCGGGCGCGCTGCGCTTCTCGCACCGAACCACCTCGATCGTCGGCGTCGGCTCCGTGGCGCTGAGCCTCGCCGCCGCTCTCGGGGCGCTCGTCGCCTACTCCGGGACGCACGGCGGGTTGGTGATCCGGCAGCTCTTCCGCTGGATCTCGGCGGGCGACATCACCATCGATGTCACCCTTCGCCTCGACGCGCTCTCGGCGGTGATGCTGTTCTTCGTCACCTTCGTGGGATTCATCATCCATGTCTACTCGGTGGGGTACATGCACTCCGAGACCCCACGCGCCTACGCGCGCTACTTCGCCTACCTGAACCTCTTCATGTTCGCGATGCTCACGCTGGTCCTGGGGGCCAACCTGGTGGTGCTGTTCGTCGGCTGGGAGGGCGTGGGGCTGTGCAGCTATCTGCTGATCGGGTTCTACTTCGAGAAGGACTGGTGCGCGGCGGCCGGC
>JBGQAK010000006.1:0-226218 GCA_041494245.1 Thermoanaerobaculaceae bacterium | reverse complement strand
TCCGGGCGCAGGGGTGTTGCGGGCGCATGCTGCGTTGCTCGTCGGCCACGATGCTCCAGCATCGCCTGCCTCCTCGCGCCTTGCCTGCGCCTCGCAAGCCCCCTGCGCGCGACTCGCCCCATTACTCGGACAGGCTCCTAGCGGGTTGCCGACTCGAAGCGCTTCCCGTAGCTCGCCCAGACGAGGTCGGGGTCGAGGCGCAGCTCGCGCGCGTACGACATCACGAAGCCGCGCACGAACACCCGCTCCGGGAGCGCGCCGAACTCCTCGGCCTCGATGCTCGCGAGCTGGCGCTGCCGGATCCGGGTGCGCTGGGCAATCGCGGCCAGGGTAAGGCCGAGCCCTTCGCGCACTTTGCGCAGCTGCTCCCCGGTGTACTCGACGGCCGCAGGTGCTGGAGCTTCTTCGGGCGGTGCGCTCGCGTCAGGCTCGGCAGGGGATTCCTCGGCCGGGGACTCGGCGCCGGGCTCGCCGGGCGGGTGGGACGGGTCCGGCATCAATGGGTAGTGCATACCGGTCAACTCGTGCATCAGCGTCAGGTAGGCGATGCGGATCTGTTGCTGCAGGACGCGCTGCTCGTCCTGTTCCGCAAGGGAGTAGAGGGCGAGCGATCCGGGCGCCAGGGAGGCGTAAAGCTTCTCGTAGGCGTGCCGGACCTCGAGCGCGGAGGCCCCCGGCTCGAGGCCGAGGATCTCCCAGGAGCTTAGGTCCTCGAAGCGCTTCACGGCTCGGGTTCCGGGGGCCCGGGCAGGTCGAGCAGCCGCCCGGCCACCGCGGCGAGGTCGAGCGCGAACGACTTGCCCAGCTTGTCGAACAGGACGGGCTGGTGGGCCCGCACCGCCCGCCACACCTGGTCGTAGTGCCGGAGGTGGCCGAGGTAGGTGAGCTCGAGCCCGAAGAGGCGGCGCGAGGCCGCGCACATCCCCTCGCCGAGGGCGAGGTCCTTCGGCTCCCGGACCTGGTTGACCAGCAGGAGCGGCCTGAACGAGGCCATCTCGCGCTCCAGCGCGCGGCCGGCCTCGGGGTCGCGCAGCGTTACGGCCCTGACCATCTCGGTGGGCACCAGGGGGCGCTGGCCGCGCGACCTGATCACTTCCTGGATCAGCTCCCGGACGCCGAGCTCCGCGTCCATGGCCTTGACCCGCCGCAGGAAGGCGGCCTTGAGGAACCGGTAGGCGTTCTCCACCGACGTGGGCTCGGGCACGATCACGAGCACCCCGTGGTGGGCCAGAAGGAAGAAGTCCACGATGTTGTAGTGGGTGCCGGCGCCCAGGTCCAGCACCGCCACGTCGGCGTCCAGCTTCTGGACCGCGCGCATCAGCCGCACCTTCTGCTGGTGCATCGGGTTGGCAACCTGGATCGCGTTGCGGGCCCCGGAGATCAGCCCGAGCCCCGCCACCGGGGTGGAGATGACGAGCTGCGAGAGACTCTCCACCCGGCGCAGGATGAAGTCGGAGAGGGTCTCCCTGGGGAAGTCGATGCCCAGGAAGCTGTGGAGGTTGGCACCGCCCAGGTCGCAGTCGACCAGGACGACCTTGAGCCCCCGACGGACCAGCTCGATCCCGAGCGTGACGGCGACCAGGCTCTTGCCGATCCCGCCCTTGCCGCCGCCGATGGCGACGATCCGCAGCGGCCGGCGCTGGGGTCCGAGGTTGAGCGGCTGCGCGGGCTTCTCCGACTCGATGCGGGGGAAGCGCCCCTTGCCGAGGGGACGGGCGCCGCGCAGCGGGAGCGGGTCGTTGGTCATGATGCCCGGGGGGGAGTGTGGAGGCGGTGTCCAGGCCGCCGCGCCACGTGCCCGCGCGTCCCCTTGAGGACGTGACGGAGTCTCATCATCGTATCGTAGCACGGAGACGTGTGCAAGTCGTTGTGCCCGCGCGAGTCCCATCCTGGAACCACTAACGTTTCGCAGCCGCCAGGGCGGTGCGCGCGGCGGCCAGCAGCGCATCGCTGGAGATCGGAGCGCCGACTGCGCCCTTCATCCACGCGTCCGGGGTGAGCCGCCCCTGGCGGGCCATGCGTTCGAACTCGACCCCGAACTGCGGACCACGCACCTTTTGGGCGAGCTGGAACGAGATGATGTGCCCGAGCGGGTAGTCGGAGAGGTAGAGCGGGTACGAGATCGGGTGCGAGTAGATGGCCAGGATCTCGCTGTCCCTGATGCCAAACGCCGGAGCGAAGTAGGCGTTCCACACCTCGCGGGCCGCGGCCAGCACCGCTTCGCGGAGCTGGGCCGGCGTGACGTCGGGGTGCGCGTAGAGGAACCGCCAGACCTTCATCTCCACCAGCGCCACGCCGGCGATCTCGTAGGTGGCCCACAGCGTTCCGAGCGCCTCGGTCCGAAGATCCGCCGCCGCGGGAATGAGTCCCAGCAGCTCGAGGTCACGCTCCTGGAAGAGGAACGCGAACGCCTCGGTGAAGGCGGCGTTGGGCACACCGGAGAGGAACCAGTGGTCGACGCCGTCGAGCGAGAAGACCTGCTCCACGTTGTGACCCAGCTCGTGGATCGCGACGTCGTACCCCTGGTAGTTCATCCCGGCCTGCGGGATGCGCGTCCGCAGGTGGGCGCTGTCCCCCCGCCGCACCGCTCCCATCGCGTGTCCGGCGCCGCGCGAGGGATCCACAACGATGCGCTCCGAGAGCCAGCGGGCCTTCCGGGGGCCGAAGCCCAACTTGACGAGGATGCCGGGCACGTCCGCCTGGAACGCCGAGAGCGTCGGGTACTTCGCGGCCACGGTGCGGTCCAACTCGGCCTCGCTGGTCGAACCGCGCGGCTTGAAACCCGAGTACCAGATGTCGAAGGGCTCCAGCGGCCGCCCGAGACGCACGCGGATGAGGGCGGCGAGGTCGTTCGCCTCCTGCGCGGCGAGCACCGAGACCAGAAGTGCCTCCACCTCCCCTTCGGGAATCTGCCGCTGTTCCTCGAACGACCGCGCGATCGCGGTTGGCGCCGTTGGCATATAGGGGTCGACGGCGCGGAGGGCGTGGAAGTTGGCGAGCCACACGGCGTAGCGCCGGTCCGGCTCGCGCTCGGCGAGCGCCCCGGCGGCTGCCGCCTTGGAACCCGGCGCGGGGCGGACCTCGTTGGTCTGGGGGCACCAGAGCAGTTCCGGGTTGTCGATGACGGCGGCCGGGATCTCCTGGCGCACGATGCGCTCCATGACGCGCTGGATCGTGCGCTGTTTCGCCAGGCCGTCGCTCCCCCCGTAGTGGGAGGTGAGTTCGTCCCGCAGCCCCCAGTGACTGATCAATCGGAGGTTGTCGGGGAAGAGACGCGCTCCGTCCGGGGTGATCAGGCGGTCCATCCGGATGTTGTATTCGGCGACGTAGTGGTCGGCCGCGGTAAGCGCGGAGGTCACCCCCTGCCGCACCTCGGGTGGAACGCGGTCGGCGAAGCGGTCCATCATGCGCGAGCGCGCCCACGCGGTCCGGTCCCAGCCGGACCCCTCGGCGAGGCGTTCCGAGAGGGTGTTCACCTGGAAGTTGAGGAGCGCGAGGAAGGCGACCTTGGAGGCGAAGAGGTCCTCCTCGGTGTGCGACGAGAGGTCGACGTTGGCGAGCAGGCGATTCACCCGGATCACCGGGCCGGTGTCCAGATCGAGCGGCGTCAGAAGCTCCCTCCGCACCTCATGGAGGTGCCCGTCCACCTCCTCGAGGACGCGCTCCAGGCGCTCAGCGGTCGCGGCCAGCGCCGGGGGATTCGCAAGAAAGTTTTCCTCGCAGAAGGCGGCGAACGCCGCCGTGTCGCCGTCGTCACCTCGCCAGCGCTGCGCCACCTGCGTGACGCCGCGGCGTATCCGGGCGGACTGGGCCTCGCCGTGGACCGCCACCAGGCGGGTGACGGTTGTCTGCACGGCCTCGGGAGCAATCGAAGACTTCGGGGCCGCAGCGGCGATCGCGATGCCCGCGACGATCGTCAGGAAGCCCCAGGACACACCCAGCAGGGAAAGCGCGCGCACGGCTATGCCCCCTCCTCGCGCGCCAGTATAGGACGCGGGCGCACGGAGCGCCGGCCGGAGTCGTACAATTCCAGACCATGAACGTCGTCGAACGCTCCGAGGGATTGCGTCCCTGGGATCCGGTTTCGGGGATCACCCACCTCGTCTTTGCGGTGGTCGCCGTGATCGGCGCGACGGTGCTCATCACGCTCGCCGCGGTGTACCACAAGTGGTGGCACCTGGCCGCGTTCATCGTCTACGGGATCTCGCTGTTCCTGCTGTACCTCGCGAGCTCCCTCTACCACCTTTTGCCGGTCTCCGAGCGCGCGAAGAGGGTGCTCCGTCAGCTCGATCACGTGGCGATCTTCCTGCTGATCGCCGGCACCTACACGCCGATCTGCCTGGTGCCCCTCCGTGGCCCGTGGGGGTGGTCGCTGTTCGGGGCGGTGTGGGCGCTGGCCCTTGGTGGCATGTTCCTCGCCATCTTCGCCATCGACGCGCCCCGGTGGATCACGACGGCGGTGTACCTCGTCATGGGGTGGCTCGTGATCGTCGCGATCTGGCCGCTTGTCCGCCTCGTCCCATTCGAGGGGGTGCTCTGGTTCTTCCTCGGTGGAGGGTTCTACAGCGCCGGTGCCGTGATCTACGCGTTCAAGCGTCCAGACCCGGTACCGCACGTCTTCGGCTTTCACGAGATCTTCCACATCTTCGTCATGCTGGGCTCGCTGTGCCACTTCTTCGGGATCGTCCGCGCTGTGTTGCCCTTGCCGTGACGGCGGGCGCGTCCAGGGGCAGCGTCCGGACACCACACCAGTGGGGTAAAGTTCTCGCTACGGAGGGAGCATGCGAACACGTCACTCGAGAGGCCTGACCTTAATCTTGGCAGGATTCGCCGTGCTTGCCGCAGCCGCGGGGGGCGCCCAGACCAAGCTGCTGCGTTTTCCGGACATCTGGGGGGACAAGGTGGCGTTCTGCTACGCGGGCGACCTCTGGGTGGCGCCGGCCGAGGGCGGGACCGCCGTCCGACTCACCACCCACCCGGGGCTGGAGCTGTTTCCAAAGTTCTCACCCGATGGGAGGTGGATCGCGTTCACCGGGCAGTACGACGGCGACGAGCAGGTCTACGTCATCCCCTCGATGGGCGGGGTGCCGCGCCAGCTGACCTTCTACCCGGCGTGCGGGCCGCTGCCGCCGCGGGGCGGATGGGACAACCAGGTGTACGGCTGGACGCGCGACGGAAAGTCGATCGTCTTCCGGTCGCTGCGGGACGCGGGTGGCGAGTCGCGCACCAGGCTCTACACGGTGGCGCTGGAGGGCGGCCCGGAAAAAGCACTGCCGATGTACACCTCGGGCGCCGGGGACTTCTCGCCCGACATGAGGAAGATGGTCTACTCGCCGTTGATGCGTGACTTCCGCACTTGGAAGCGCTACCAGGGTGGTTGGGCCGAGGATCTGTGGATCATCGACCTCAAGACGCTGGCGTCCGAGAACATCACCAACAACCCGCGCACCGACCGCGACCCGATGTGGATCGGCAACGCCATCTACTTCTCGTCCGACCGCGACGGCACGCTCAACCTCTACAGGTACGATTTCGCGAGCAAGAAAACCGAAGAGCTCACGCACTCAACCAAGTGGGACGTGCGCTGGCCGTCCACGGATCACGGCACGCGCATCGTCTACGAGCTGGACGGGGAGCTGGAGGTCTTCGACATCACCACGAGGCAGGACCGCAAGATCCCCATCACGGTGCCCACGGACGGCCTCGCCATGCGGCCGTCGCACTACGCGGTGGAAAAGTACATCGAGGGGTTCGCCCTCGCCCCCAAGGGGGAAAGGGCGCTTTTCGTGGCGCGGGGCGACGTCTTCACGGTGCCGATCGAGAAAGGTCCCACCCGCAACCTCACCGACTCGTCGAACGCCCACGACAAGTGGGCGCGCTGGTCGCCGGATGGCGCCAGGATCGCGTTCATCTCCGACCGCACCGGTGAGGAGCAGGTCTGGCTCATCAACCAGGACGGCCTCGCCGGGCTGGCGCAGCTCACCACGGACCTCAAGGCCATGCTGTACGCGCCCGAGTGGTCCCCCGACGGCAGCCGCATCGCGTTCTCGGACAAGGACGGCAAGCTCTACGTCGTCGGCGTCGGCGACAAGAAGCTCGTGCAGGTGGCGCGCGAGACGCGCGGGCTGCTGGAGGACTACACGTGGTCGCCCAGGGGTAGCTTCCTGGCGTTCTCCCTGTCCAACCCGAACGGTTTCCGCTCGCTCTACATCTGGAGCGTGGCCGACGGCCAGCTCCACCAGGTCACCGACGAGTACTTCAACAGCCGCGGACCCGCGTGGGACCCCGAAGGCAACTATCTCTTCTTCCTCTCGGACCGGGAGTACGGCCCCATGATCAGCCGCAAGGAGTTCAACTACGCGGCCACCCGCACCACCGGCATCTTCGCGCTCGCGCTGCGCAAGGAGTCAAAGAACCCGTTCGGGCCGGAGAGCGACGAGATCACCATCGGTGAGATGAAGAAGGACGAGGAGAGGGCGGATAAGGAAAAGGCCGCCCCGGCCGAGAAGGAGAAGCCGAAGGAGGGCAGACCCGAAAAGAAAGACGAGCCGCTCAGAATCGACTTCGAGGGACTCGCCGCGCGGGTCTCGCGGGTGCCGGTCGAGGCTGACAACTACGAAGACGTTTCAGCCGTCAAGGGGTACGTGCTTTACGTGCGCCGGGGCTCTGCGTTCAACGGGCGCGAGTCGTACGGCAAGCCCGCCATCATGATCTTCGCCATGAAGGATCGCGAGGCGAGCGTCCTCGTCGAGGACGCCCCCGACTACGCGCTCTCGGCGGATGGCTCCAAGGTTCTGGTGCAGCAGGCCAAAAGCTACAACCTCTACGACGCGAAGCCCAAGGCCAAGGACAAGAAGACCGTGTCGACCAAGGACATGTACGTGGACCGCGTGCCCGCCCAGGAGTGGGCGGAGATCTTCAACGAGGTCTGGCGGCGTTACCGCGACTTCTTCTACGTGCGCAACATGCACGGCTACGACTGGAAGGCGCTCCACGACCAGTACGCGACGCTGCTGCCGTACGTCGGCCACCGCGCGGACCTCACCTACGTGCTGGGCGAGATGGTGTCCGAGTTGAACGTGGGACACACGTACATCGAGGGCGGCGACTACGAAGCCCCCGAGCGCCCGAGAGTCGGCCTGCCCGGTGCCCGCTTCGAGCTCGATGAGAAGGCGGGACGCTACCGTATCGTGAGGATCTTCCAGGGCCAGAACGAGGAGGAGCTGTACCGTGCGCCGCTCACCGAGGTCGGTGTGGACGCGAGGGTCGGCGACTACGTTTTGGCGATCGACGGCGCGGATCTCAAAGGCGGCGAGAACGTCTACCGGCTGCTCAAGAACAAGAAGGACCCGGTGACGCTGACGCTCAACAGCACGCCCACGATGGATGGCGCGCGCAGGGTCACCTACAAGCCGATCTTCTCCGAGGCTTCGCTCATCTACCTGGACTGGGTCAACGGCAACCGCGAGAAGGTGGCGAAGATGACCGACGGGCGGGTCGGCTACCTCCACATCCCCGACATGGGCGCACCCGGCATCGCCGAGTTCATCAAGTGGTACTACCCGCAGATCCGCAAAGTAGGGTTGATCGTGGACGTGCGCGCCAACGGCGGCGGGAGCGTCTCGCAACAGATCATCGAACGGCTGAACCGCAAGCTGCTGGGCACGACGTTTTCCAGCTTGCGCGAAGACACCGGGACGTATCCCGGCACGGTGTTCTACGGGCACATGGTGTGCCTGATCAACGAGACCTCGGCCTCCGATGGCGACATCTTCCCGTACATGTTCCGCCAGGCGGGACTGGGGCCGTTGATCGGCAAACGCACGTGGGGTGGGGTGGTGGGGATCTCCGGGCGTGGCCCGCTGCTCGATGGCGGGCAGGCGTTCGTCCCGCAGGGCGGGATGGGCTCGGTGGACGGGAAGTGGATCATCGAGGGGCATGGTGTGAACCCCGACATCGTGGTGGAAAACGACCCGGCCTCGGTGGCGCAGGGGAAGGACCCACAGCTGGAGTGCGGCGTGGCGGAGGTCATGAAGGCGATCAAGGACAAGCCAATGCAGCTCCCCCCGCGTCCCCCGGATCCCGCCAAGACCAAATAACCCATGAGACTTATCGCCGTCGCTCGCCCCGCCCTGCGGCGGGGCGAGCCGTCGTTGGATTGTTGTACCGGCCCCGGTCGCCCTCTTTTGCGCTAGCATCACGGGAGATGCCCGGGCGCGAGCGTCGCTGGAACGGGTGGGGTTTCGCGGGCGAGGGCTTCCGCGTGCCGGAGGCCGCGCGAGCGTGGCTCGCGGGCGCGGTCGGGGCGGGCGACCCCCTGCCGGTCGTGGGCGAGGGCGAGATCGCGGTGCCGCTGGCGCGCTCTCTGCCCCCCTTTCGTGTGGCGACCGCAGTGGACCCCGGCACCCGGCTGCGCCACGCGTGCGGGCAGGCGTTTGCCGACCTCGTCGCGCTGCGCACCGGCGAGATCGCGGCGTTCCCCGACGCGGTGTGCTTCCCGGAGAGTGCCGAGCAGGTCGTGCACGTGCTGCGGGTCGCCTCCTCGGAGGGGATTGTGGTGGTCCCGCGCGGCGGGGGGACCAGCGTGGTGGGCGGCGTCACGCTCCGCCGCGACACCCGCCCCACGGTCGTGCTGGCCCTCGAGCGGCTGCGGGGGCTCGTCTTTATTGATGCGACATCTCGATTGGCGAGCTTCCGTGCGGGCACCCTCGGCCCCGAAGTGGAGACGGCCCTCGCCCCGAACGGCCTTCGCCTGGGGCACGAGCCGCAGTCGTTCGAGCTCTCCAGCGTGGGCGGGTGGGTGGCGGCGCGCTCGGCGGGTCAGCGTTCCACCGGGATCGGCAAGATCGAGGATCTGGTCGCTGGGCTCGAGCTCGCAACCGAGCGGGGACTCTGGCGACTGGCCGCGCAGCCCGCGTCGGCGGCCGGGCCGGAGTTGCGCCGGCTGTTCGTCGGGAGCGAAGGGCGCTTCGGCGTGATCACCGAGGCCACGCTGCGGGTGCGGCCGTTCCCCGAGATGGAGGACGGGGTAGCGGTGCTGATGCCGGGGTGGGGTGCGGGCACCGAGCTCGGCCGCGCGCTCCTGCAGGCAGGGGTCCCCGTGGAGGTCCTGCGCCTCTCCGACCCGGACGAGACCGACTTCGCGATGTCGCTGACCCGGCTCTCCCCGCTCGCGGCGCGCGCCTCCCGCGCCCTCTTCGGCCTTCGCCGCTACCGTCGGGGGTGCCTGCTCCTGCTGGGGTGGGCGGGAGGTGCGCAGGAGGTGACGCTCGCCCGCAACGCCGCCGCGCAGCTTTGGCGCGAGGCGGGCGGCCTCGCCCTTGGGCGCTCGGGGTGGCGCCGGTGGCGGGCGGAGCGCTTCCGCCACCCGTACCTGCGGGACGAGCTGCTCTCCGCGGGGTGGGGTACGGACACGTTGGAGACCGCTGCTCCGTGGGGATCGCTCGGTGCCCTCTACGGCGCGGTGCGCGAGTCCATGCAGCGCGCTGCCGGGGGGCAGGGGTTCCGGGTGGCGGTGCTCTGCCACCTCTCGCACGCCTACCCCGACGGCGCCGCGCTCTACTTCACCTTCCTTTGGCCGCTGCGCCGCGGGCACGAGGTCGACCAGTGGAGCGCCCTCAAGGCCGCCGCCACCGAGGCGCTGCTCTCGGCCGGCGGCACGGTCTCGCACCACCACGGGGTGGGCAAAATGCACGCCCCCTACCTGGAGCGCGAGATCGGGCGCGAGGGCGTGGCGGCGCTGCGCGCGCTCTCGCACGAGCTCGACCCGACGGGCGTGCTCAACCCCGGTGTGCTGCTTCCGGAGGAGCGCTGATGTTCGCCCTGGGGTGGCGCGAGCGGGCGTGGCAGCGCCTCATGGAGCCCCTGGATATGCTGGTGATCGGGGGCGGGATCACCGGGGCGGGGGTGATGCACGACGCGGCGCTGCGCGGCCTCGAGGTCGCGCTGGTGGAGCGCGGCGACTTTGCCTGCGGGACCTCCTCGCGCTCCTCCAAGCTCATCCACGGCGGACTGCGCTACCTGAGGCGGATGCAGCTGCGCATCACCCGCACCGCGTGCCGGGAGCGCGACCTGCTGGCGCTCTCCAACCCACACCTCGTCTGGCCCGTGCGCTTCCTCTACCCGTCGTACGAGCACGACGCCACTCCGGGGTGGCAAGTGGACCTGGGGCTCGCCATGTACGACCACCTCACGCCGGTGCGCCACCGCCACGAGAAGGTGGACGCGGCGGAGGCGAGGGCGCTGGTGCCCGAGTTGGCAAAGGGAGGGTTGGAGTTCGGACTGCTCTACGACGACGCGGTGGCCGACGATGCGCGCCTCGTCCTGGCCGTGGTGGCGGCGGGGGTACTCGCGGGAGGGACCGCGTTGAACTATTCGCCGGTCGAGGAGCTGTTCCGTGACGGGGATGGCCGCGTCGCCGGCGCGGTGGTGCGCGACCTCGAGAGCGGCTCGACCTGCGAGGTGCGAGCTGGCGTCGTTGTCAACGCGACCGGCGTCTGGGCCGACGAGGTGCGCGCCATGGCCGGGGCGGGCAGGTCGCACCTGCGCCCCTCGCGCGGTTCCCACCTCCTGTTCCCGCGCCACCGCCTCTCCCTCGACCTCGCGGTGACGGCGCTCGCGCCGAGCGACGGCCGGCCGGTGTTCTCGGTGCCGCACCCGGAGGGGACGCTGGTCGGCACCACCGATCTCTTCCACTCCGGGCCCCTCGAGGACCCCCGGCCGAGCGCGGAGGAGGTCGCCTATCTCTTGCGCTTCGCGCAGCACGCCTTCCCGGCCGCCCGGCTCTCGGCGCGCGACGTGAGCGGCGCATTCGCCGGCGTGCGCCCGGTGCTCTCGAGCCACGCCGAGACCCCATCGGATGCCTCGCGCGAGGAGGCGGTCTGGCAGGAACGAGGCCTCGTCTCCACGGCGGGCGGCAAGCTCACCACCTTCCGCGCCACCGCCGAGAAGGTCGTGAACGCCGCGGTGAAGCTGCTCCCCGAGGAGCGGCAGGAGGCGTTCGTCCCGCCGCGCACCGACGCCGTGGCACTCCCGTGGCGGGGAAACCCGGTCGAGCTCGTGGGTTCCCTCCGCGGGCAGGGTGTCGCGGAGGAGATCGCCCGCGGGTTGGTGCGGCGGCTGGGCGCGCTGGCGCTCCCGGCCGCGGTCTCGGCGGAGCCGGAGGCGCTCGCGCCGGTGGCCGAGGGGCTCGACCTCTGCGCGGCGGAGCTGCTCTGGCATCTGCGCTTCGGCGGCGTCGTGCACCTGGAGGACCTGCTGCTGCGGCGCGTGCGCCTGGGGATGTGGCAGCCGCGCCTGTGCCTGGAGCTGGCGCCGAAGCTCCGTCCCCTCCTCCGCCGGACGGCTGGTTGGACGGTCGCGCGCTGGAACGCCGAGCTCGCCCGCCTCGAGCGGGCGGTGGTGAACTGGCTACCGCCGGAGGACTCGTGAGTGGCACCCTCGTCCTGGTGAACCCGGCGGCGGGAGGGCGCCGCGCCGGCCCGTTCTGGGAGAAGTTGCGGCGTTCGGCCGAGGCGCTGGCGCCCATCCGGATCGAGAGCCCCGCAGGTGCCGAGGCCTCGCGCCGGGCGGTGGGGGCGGCACTGGATGCAGGGTGCGGGCGCGTGGTGGCGGTGGGCGGAGACGGCACCGCGCACCTGGTGGCGAACGCGATCCTCGGCCTCGGGGCTCGCGTCACCCTCGGCGTGCTGCCGGCGGGCACCGGCAGCGACCTCGCCCGCGTCCTGCGCATCCCGCGCGACCCGCACGAGGCGATGCGACGAGCGCTGCTCGGTCCTCCGCTTGCGATGGACGCCGGCCGATGTGACACCGGCGCTGGGAGCTTCTTCTTCATCAACATCGCCTCGGCGGGGATCGGCGGCCTCGTCGACGAGGCGGTCAACGCGATGCCGGCGCGGGGGCGCACGGCGTTCCTGCGCGCCACGCTCGCGGCGCTGTGGCGCTACGTTTGCATCCCGGTGCGGGTCGAGGCTGACGGGGCGCCGTTCTACGAGGGGCCGCTCTTCCTACTGGCGGTGGCCAACGGCACTACCTTCGGCAAGGGGATGCGCATCGCTCCCCAGGCGAGCGTAACCGATGGGCTCTTCGACCTGGTGTTGGTGGGGGAGGTGGCCGGACTGGAGCTGCTCTGGCGGTTGCCCCAGGTCTACCTCGGGCGGCACATGGGGGCGCGTCCGGTGCGCCACACGCGGGCCCGCGAGGTGCGCCTCGAACCGCTGGCGCCGCTGCCAGTGTTCGACGTGGACGGGGAGACCTACCCTTCGGGGCGCACAACGTTCACGGTTTTGCCCGGCGCGCTTCGGGTGGCGGGCCCGCTGCCGCCGGCGTGAAGAGACGGTACCGCATCGCGGGAACGCGGGCGCGAGTTGGTGGTGTTGACCCGCGTGTGAGGTGACGCTCATGACGATGGCGATCCGTATTTACGAAGCCGGCGGTCCGGAGGTCCTGCGCTGGGAGGAGATCGAGGTCGGACGCGCGGGCCCCGGCGAGGCGCGCCTGCGGCAGACCGCCGTGGGCCTCAATTTCCTCGACACCTACCACCGCTCAGGCCTCTACCCTCTCGCGCTTCCCGCGGTACTGGGATCGGAGGCGGCTGGCGTCGTGGAGGAGGTGGGACCTGGCGTGCGGGAGGTGAAGCCCGGAGACCGTGTGGCCTATGCGGGCGTGCCCGGTGCGTACGCCCAGGCGCGCGTGATCCGCGCCGACCGCCTGGTGCCCCTACCGGGTGAGATCGACGAGCGTGCGGCCGCGGCGATGATGCTCAAGGGGATGACCGCGCAGTACCTCCTCCGCCGCACGTGCCCGGTCGCCGCCGGGAACGTGGTCCTGGTGCACGCCGCCGCCGGCGGTGTCGGGCTGATCCTCTGCCAGTGGGCGAAACACCTGGGGGCGACGGTCATCGGAACGGTCTCGACCGACGAAAAGGCGGCGGTCGCACGATCGCATGGGTGCGACCACCTTATCGTCACCAGTCGCGAGAGCTTCGTTACCAGGGTCAAGGAGCTGACCGGCGGGCGCGGTGTGCGGGTCGTCTACGACTCGATAGGCAAGGACAGCTGGGACGGGTCGTTGGACTGCCTGCAGCCGCTCGGAATGATGGTGTCCTACGGCAACAGCTCGGGGCCAGTGGCGCCGTTCGCGCCGGCGGTGCTTTCGGCCAAGGGCTCGCTGTTCCTGACCCGGCCGACGCTGATGACGTACACCGCCTGCCGTGACGACCTGCTCGCCACGGCGAACGAGCTCTTCGATGTTGTCCGGTCGGGCGTGGTGCGGATCGAAATTAACCAGAGCTACCCGCTCGCCGAGGCGGCGCGGGCGCACCGCGACCTCGAGGCGCGCAGGACGACCGGCTCCACCGTCCTGCTGCCCTGACCGCGTCAGACCAGCGCGCCCTCGGACCAGCCGGCGCGCGCGATGGTGATCTCCTCGAGCTTGCTTGTGCCCAGGCCGTAGCGCTTGTCCGCCATCGCGACACACAGCGGCGGGGGCGAGATCGGCCACGGCTCGCCTTTGAGCGCCTCGCGTCTGGCGGTGATGATCTTCAGGCACACCGTCTCGACCGCCACGGGGTCGGTCCCCGCGATCAAGCCGCCGTAGTCCCACATGTAGCGCGGGTCCGCCTGCGGAGCCTTGTCGCACAGCGGTCGCAGCGCGTCCACCAGCACGAGCCGGGTCTTTCCCTTCACGTTTGGGAGCAGCCAGATCTCCCCCAGGCGGTCGTTGTTTTCGCCGTGGTAGCGGGAGGGGTGACCGGCGTAGGTGATGTAGTTCTTCAGCACCGTCCCGATGCCGGTCAGCCAGTGCGCCTTGAGGGCGGGCAGCGCGATCAGCGCGGTGCACGCCTCGGCCTTCTCGGGTCCGCCCTGCGCCACGCGGATGCGCGCCTCCGGAATCCCGGCCTCGACCAGCGCACCCCGCACGGCCGCCACGATCTCGCGGTGGGTGGGGTTGAGGTGGTCCGTGGGCACGAGGCCGACCTCGTCCTCGGGCCTCACCAGGGAGCGCCAGGCGTCCCGGGCGTTCTTCTCGCCGGTCACCCGGGTGACCGTCTCGGCGAGCATCCACCTGAGGACGCCGTCGTCCACCTGGTGGGAGGCGTCCAGCACCTGTTGGTCGCGCACCAGGACCACCCGCGCCGGTCGCGGGGTGCGTCCGGCCTGCCCCGCCCAGCTCACACCGAAAAGCGAGGCGCCGACGGCAGCGCCGGACGTCGCACGCACGAAATCGCGCCGCGTCACGACACCGCGCTTCTCATCCATGGGGAGCCTCCACATCCTCGAGGGTGCACACTCCGGCTGCCAGGAACGAGGCCGCCTCCTCGCGGTGGGGGGCCTCGAAGACGAACGCCAGGCCGCGTCCCGCCAGGCGGTAGCCCGCCCAGCCGTCCTCGATGCGCGCCAGGGCCGAGGCGGCCACGCTCGGGTCGGAGCGGGTCTCTGGGAGATAGGCCTCGCGAAAGCGCGCGAGGGCGCTGCGCGCCGCCTCGGGGTCCGGGTAGCGGACCAGCAGCAGCCGCACGTGGCGCCGCTTTCCGTCCGGGGGGGTGCTTTCGTAACGCGCCGTGACCGCCTCTACGGTCCGGTCCAGCCCCAGGATGTTCTGGTGGCTGAGGAAGTAGGCCGAGTTGAGCACGAGGTGGGAGCGGAGGAAGCAGACCGTGTCGCTTCGCAGGGCGTACCCAACCGCGACCGTTGGCGGCAGGGTGGTGGCAAGGCGCGGGGGAGGCGGGTCGGCGCGTCCGGCCACGATGACCCGGCCCAGCGCCAGCACCGTCCGCTTCGAGACCTCGCTCTCGCGGCTCGCCAGCACCCTCGCGTAGAGGCCGTCCGACCAGATCCGCAGCAGCCCTGCGCCGTAGAGGGCCGTCGTCACGCGTGCCGGCTCGGGTCCCTTCAGCGCGACCGGCTCGCCCCCCCAGTCGCCGGAGAGCAGGCCGTAGGCGTCGTCGGAGGAGCGCATCCAGTAGAGCTCGACCAGGATTTCGCCCTGGTCCTCGGAGGCATACTCCACCACCTCCAGGTGGTCGAAGCGGTAGGCGAGGTAGAGCTCCCCCGCCCCATCCATGTACTCGAAGATGGCGGCCGGCTCGATCCTCCTTGCAGCGGCGGACCGTGTCCAGCCGTCGACCGACAGCGGCAGCCCAACCGCGGGCACGGCGGCAGAGGGCGTGGGCTGCATTCGTTCCTCCAGACCGGCGGCGGCCGCGGCGAGGCAGGCCAATGCGAGGAAAGCCAGGGCCGCGCGTCGCGCGCGCCGCCCCGAAGCCGATGGGCCTCGCTTGGGTTGTCTCAACGGCGCAACCACCATCCCATGCTACGCTAGTACCGGTCGGGAGTTCTCACAGACGGGGCCGGGCGGCTTGACCAGCGCCCCGCAAAAACGCACACTCTTCCGGGATGAAACCGCTGGTTCTCATCGTCGACGACGAGCCGGGGATCCTCACCACCCTTTCGCACATCCTGGAGGACGAGGGGTTTCGCACCGTCACCACGCGCAGCGGGCAGGAGGGGATGCAGCTCTACCGCAGACGGCGGCCGGCGGCCGTCTTCCTCGACATCTGGCTCCCCGACCGCGATGGCCTCGAGACGCTCAAGGCGCTGCGCGAGATGGACCCGGAGGCGGCGGTGATCATGATCTCGGGGCACGGGACGGCCCCGACGGCGGTCACCGCGATCAAGATGGGAGCGTACGACTACCTCGAGAAGCCCCTCGCCTACAGTAGGGTCATGGAGGCGCTTACCGGGGCGCTGGCCGCCAGGAAGGCCGCGGCCGGGACAGATGCGGCGCCGCTCGAACTCGGCAAGACCACCGAGGCGCACCGGGAGTTCCTCCCGCCCCCCCAGCTCCCGCTGCTGCGGGAGTCCGCGACCCCCCAGCGCACGATCGCAGCGGGCATGGTGATCTACGGCCTGGGGTTGCACTCGGGCAACCGCACGGGAATGGCGGTCCAGCCGCTGCCCCCCAACTCCGGGATCCACTTCCTGACCCTGCCCAAGGGGATGCAGATCCCCGCGCATCTCGACTCGGTGGCCGACACGGAGTACGCCACCACGCTGTCGCGGGAGGGCGAGAGCATCCGCACCGTCGAGCACTTCCTCGCCACGCTGCACGCCTGCGGCATCACCAACCTGCTCATCAAGGTCCACGGGGAGATCCCGGTGCTGGACGGCTCTGCGCTCGAGTTCTGCGAGCGCCTGGTTGAGGTCGGCATCGAGGACCAGGACGCACCCCGCAAGGAGCTCGTCATCGACCGCCGCTACGAGATCAAGGGGGGCGACGAGAAGGTGCTGGCGGTCGAGCCTGCGGACGTCTTCTCGGTTTCCTACCTGCTGCGATACCCGGAGCCGGTTGGCGAGCAGTTCTACGACTTCACGCTCTCGGGCCGCGAGGCGTTCGAGCAGGAGATCGCACCGGCGCGGACGTTCGGTTTCATGCGAGACCTCCCCATGATGAACGAGCTGGGCCTCGGCTCCGGTGGAAGGCTGGACAACTGCATCCTGGTGGGGGAGGACGGCGTGATCAACACCGAGCTGCGCTTCCCCGACGAGTTTGTCCGCCACAAGATCCTCGACATCATCGGAGATCTCTACCTGCTGGGCTACCCGGTGCGGGGCAAGGTCACCGCGCGTCTCACAGGGCACCGCGACAACATCAAGCTCCAGCGGGCTATCCTCGGCGCCGCCTGAGTCCGACCCTTCGCTACCTGGGGGAATACGTCGTCAGCGCCGGAGCATGGAGTGTTCGCGGACGTACCGGCCGATCCCGCGGATGCGGGCGTTCTCCTCAGGGGTGAGCGGCCCGGCGTCCAGCGCCGCCAACGCCTCCTCCATTTGGGCGTCGTTCTTCGGCCCGGTCATGCAGACGTTGAAGACGGGGTTGGAGAGGACGAACCGGTAGCAGTCGCGCGCCCGCAGCGGTTTCTCGCCGGGAGGCATGCGGCGTGCGGACAGGAGGGAGCCCCAGCGCGTCGCGGTGTAGGCGACGGTCCCCGGCCTGCCCTCGGCGGGGAGGTGGGTGAAGACGTCGCTCTCGGCCCCGGTGTGCGCCGCGTTGTAGCGGATGTGGAGGATGGAGAAGCGCTCGTCGCCGGCGTACCCCACGAATGCCGGTCGGTGATGGGCGGAGATCGCGAGGTGGCGCACCATCCCCTTCTCCCGCAGGCAGAGCGCGCGCTCCAGCACGGCCTGCGAAGGAAGCGTGTTGTACCAGCCGAGGAGCAGCACGTCGGCGGCCTCGATGCCGAGCTGCTTCAGGCCGCGCGCGAGAAACGTCTCCATTAGGCCCGCCAGCCGCGAGTAGCTCTGGAGCGCGATGATGAGCTGGTCGCGCCGCCCGGAGGCGACCAGCTCCCGGATCGCGCCAGTCATCCCCGGGTTGCGCCTGCTGCCGTGGTAGAAGTAGTTCACCCCACGGTCGAACGCCCGCAGGAGAGCTTTGGTGCCGGCGCCGTACCCTCCGGACACACCGAGGGGCCTCACCACGAGCCCGGATCGTCCCAACGTCACGCGGTTCGGAAAAGCCGGCACGGATCACCTCCTCCAGGCATGCGGTCAAGGGCCAGATGCCGGGGGAATCTTAGGACAGCGACCGTCGATGTGCGAGGATAAAAGGTGGGGGGGTGATCGGATGCGCATTGCGGTGTTCGGGACGGGTGCCGTGGGCGGCTACTTCGGCGGGCGGCTGGCCGCCGCCGGGGAGGACGTCACCTTCATCGCCCGTGGCGGGACGCTGCAGGCGTTGCGCGCGCACGGCCTGCGAGTCGAGAGCATCAGGGGGGACTTCATCGTCCACCCGGCCAAGGCCACGGACGCACCGAGCGAGGTCGGCACGGTGGATGTGGTGCTGGTCGCGGTCAAGGCCTGGCAGGTGCCGGAGGCCGCAGGGCCGATGCGTCCGCTCCTCGGCCCGGGAACCGTCGTCATCCCACTGGAGAATGGGGTCGAGGCGCCCGACCAGCTCGTCTCGGTGGTAGGCCCGGAGCACGTCGCGGGAGGGCTTTGCCACCTGGTGGCGTTCCAGCTCGCGCCCGCCCATGTGCGCCACGCTGGCCTGGAGCCGGACGTGGCATTCGGCGAGCTGGACCGCCGGGAGAGCCCGCGCCTCGAGCACCTCAAACGAGTGTTTGACCGCTCGGGCGTGAAGGCCGAACTCGCCCCTGACATCCGGGTGGCGATGTGGGAAAAGTTCCTCTTCATCGCCTCGCTCAGCGGCGTTGGCGCCGTCACCCGAGCGCCGGCCGGCGTGGTGCGGGCGCTGCCCGGAACGCGCCACCTGCTCGAGTCGGCAATGGCGGAGATCATCGCGCTGGCCGGGGTGATCGGCGTGCACCTTCCAGACGACGCGGCTGCCAGGACGATGGCGTTCATCGATGCCCTACCCGAGGAGGCGACCGCCTCGATGCAGAGGGACATCCTCGCGGGCAGGTCCTCGGAGCTCGAGGCCCAGAACGGGGCGGTGGTACGTCTTGGCCGGGAAGCAGGCGTGGAGACCCCGGTGAACGGCTTCATCTACCGTGCCCTCCTCCCCCAGGAGCTGCGCGCACGCGGGGAGCTGCGCTTCCCGGCGTGAGCGGTGGGAGATCCGCCGGGCTTGAGAAAGAGATCTTGCGCACGTGCGCATGCGCGGAATAGACTGAACCCCGGCCCTCACGAGACCGGGGCGCGCGGCTCGAAGAGCGAAAATCCACGACGAAAGGGAGACGGCACGATGGCGGACAAGAAGGCGGACCTGGCTGGACCTGGCATCAGCACGTACCCGGAGGTGGAGAAGATCCTTCCCACGGGGTACAAGCCGCTGCTCAACCGGATGGACACGCAGAAGGCCCTCTTCGCGGTCAAGCGCTCGATCGAGGACAACCTCTGCAAGGAGCTGAACCTTCAGATGGTGCAGGTCCCTCTCATCGTGGACCGGGAGAGCGGGGTCAACGACTACCTGGACCGCGACGGGTCGCGCACGCCGATCGAGTTTCCCTGCGGCCTGGGGCTTGACAAGCGCATCAACGCCCAGGTCGTGCAGGCGGCCACCAAGTGGAAGCGGATGGCGCTGAAGCAGTTCGAGTGCAAGGTCGGCGAGGGGATCTGCACCGACATGCGCGCGGTGCGCAAGGACTACTTCCTCGACCACGACCACAGCTCCTACGTGGACCAGTGGGACTGGGAGAGGGTGATCACGGCCAGGGAGCGCAACCTGGAGTACCTCAAGGACACGGTGCGGAAAATCTGGAAGGTCATCCTGGGCGCCGGCAGACAGGTGCAGAAGATGTTTCCGGCGCTGGCCAAGGGCCCGTACCCCGACCTTCCCGAGGAGCTCACCTTCATCCACGCGGAAGACCTCCTCGCGATGTACCCCGACCTGCCGCGCAAGCAGCGCGAGACCGCGATCCTGCAGAAGCACCCCGCGGTGTTCATTATCGGGATCGGCTGGGTGCTCGAGGACGGCTACCCGCACGAGATGCGGGCGGCCGACTACGACGACTGGGTCACCCCAACCGACAAGGAGACCGGCAAGCCCACCCACGGCCTCAACGGCGACATCCTGGTCTGGAACCCGATCACCAAACGGCGCCACGAGCTGACCTCCATGGGCATCCGCGTCACCAAGGAGACGCTCAAGCAGCAGCTCGAGATCTCCCGCCAGCTCGATTTCCTCAAGCTCCCCTACCACCAGGCGATCCTCAACGACCAGATCCCGCTCTCGATCGGGGGCGGCATCGGGCAGTCGCGCACCTTCATGTACCTCCTCAGGACCGCCCACCTCGGCGAGGTGAGCGTCACGGTGTGGCCCCGGGAGCTCAAGGAGATCTGCGCCAGGAAGAACATCCGCGTCCTCGAGTAGACCAGGCCCTTACGAGAGCGTGGCCGGCGCCCTGTGGTCAACCCGCGCTCCCGCTTGCTCGTCCCTTCCAGCGAGGGTGCGTGTTGTGCTGGCCGGGGAAGGCATGGTCATGATGCTCGCCAGAACGAGGTGGGTCGGCACGACCGTGGTCCTGGCGATGGCGCCGTTGGGGGCCGCGATGTGCAGCACCGTCTCCGTGTCCTCGATCCACTACCTCGGAGTGGCGGTCGCCGCGCTGACCGATCCCGCCTCGGTGGAGATCCTGCGCAACATCCCGCGGCGCGCCAGCGAAAAGCTCGGCGACGTGTTCCTGGAGCCCTCGGGAAACCCGACGGTGGCCGAGATGGAGCAGGGCCTCCGCAAGGAGGCCGCCAAGCTGGGGGCAAACGCCGCCGTCATCATGCAGGATAGGGCCAGGAAGATCGGCTCCATCGGCCAGGGGTGGTGGTGGTCGCACAGCTCCTACAATGTCAACGGGCGCACGATCGTGGCGGTTGCGATCCGGTACACCGAGCGGTGAGACGCGCGGCGCTCAGCGTCTGATCGCCGGGCCCGCCAGGGCGCGCCTGCAGGCGCGGCCACCCTCGATCCCCGGCGCCCGGAATCCCCGCACCAAAGCCCGATCGGTGTATCCAACCTCGGTGCCGTGAGCGTCCGGCCGCTTCCGGGCACGGTATGCTGCATGCGCGGGCGTGGCGTCGGGACGCGCCGCGCCGGAAGGAGCGCGTGGGGGCACGCGAGACGCTGACGCTGCGGGGGATCTTCCGCTTCTGGTCGCCGCTTGCGGCGACCTGGCTGATGATGTCGGTCGAGGGGCCTTTTCTTGCCGCGGTGATCGCCCGCCTCGGCCAGGCCGAGTTCAACCTGGCGGCGTACGGTGTCGCGTTCTCGTTCGCGATGCTCATCGAGGCCCCGGTCATCATGATGATGAGCGCGGCCACCGCCCTGGTAACCGACCGGAGCTCATTCCTCGCGCTGCGCCGCTTCGCGTACTCGCTGAACGTGGTGATCACCGCCGTGATGGTGGTGCTCTTGCTGCCGCCGGTCTTCCGCTTCGTCACCGAGACCCTGATCGGGCTTCCCCATGAGGTCGCCCGACTCACCCACGTCGCCGTGACCATCCTGCTGCCGTGGCCCGCGGCGATCGGCTACCGGCGCTTCTACCAGGGGATCCTGATCCGCCACAACCTCACGCGCAGGGTTGCCTACGGCACGGTCGTGCGGGTGCTGTCGATGGCGGCCACGGGCCTCGCGCTCTACGTGCTCACCGAGCTGCCGGGCGCGTGGGTGGGAGCGGCGGCGCTCTCGGCCGGCGTCACCATGGAGGCGATCGCCAGCCGCTTCATGGCGCGGCTGGTGGTCGACGAGCTCCTGCGCGGCGTAGGCCAGCCCGAAGCTGTGCCCCTGACGACCCGTGCGATCGTCCGCTTCTACTCGCCGCTGGCTTTGACCTCCCTGCTCACCCTGGGCGTCAACCCGATGGTGACGTTCTCCCTCGGACACAGCCGTTCCGCGCTGGAGTCCTTGGCGGTGATGCCTGTTGTGCTCTCGCTGCTGTTCATGTTTCGCAGTACCGGTGTGGCGTACCAGGAGGTGGGCATTGCACTGCTGGGGGAGCGACGCGAGGGCTTCGTGCCGCTGCGGCGGTTTGCCGAGATCCTCGGGATCGTGACGGCTGGCGTTCTGGCGCTGATGGCGTTTTCCCCGCTGGCGGTAGGGTGGTTCCACGGGGTGTCGGGGCTCTCGATGGAGCTGACGCGCTTCGCCGTGACGCCGCTGCGGTTGCTCTGCCTGATGCCGGCCCTGGAGGTGCTGCTGTCGTTTCAGCGCTCGCTGCTGGTGCACTCGAGGAACACCGGTCTCATCACCTGGGCAACCGGCGTGGAGGTGGTGGGGATCCTCACCACGCTGGCGGTCGGGATTGGGGTGCTCGACCTGGTGGGCGCGGTGGCCGCCGCCCTTGGCCTGTTGCTGGGCCGCCTGGGCGCCAACCTCTTCCTGCTCGGGCCCACGCTGCGGCACGGCTGAGACGGCGCGGTGCATAACCCGCGGCCAGCGGGTTTGGCGGCCGATCGATCGGCGTCGCCGGGTGCAGACCCCGTATCATTGAAACCACAAGGAGCCGCAGTGCCGGGATCGAACGCGAAGGTCCACATCGGCATCCACCTCGCCCTCTTCGGCCTGATGGTCGCGATGGCCGTGTACTCGACGTGGTCCACGACGGACCTAGTGTGGAGCCTGTGGATCTCCAGCCTCACGGTGGGCTACTCGCTGATCCTCACCTCGATCCTGGGCACGCTGGTGCACGGGAGCGCGGTCACGTTCGTGTTGCCCAAGGCGGGGGTGCTCGCGCGACCAGGTGCGCGCGGCCAGCTCCCTGGCGGATGCGCTGCCCTGCCCCTGAACGTCTTCATCGTGATCGTCTGCCTGGCGACGGTGGGTCTGAACGCACTGGGCGGCGTGGTGCTGCTGGTGGTGGCCGCGAGCTCCGCGCTCGCCGCCGCCGGGGTGGTGCGGAGCAGACCGGGGTGGGAGTTCCTCCCCGACCCAGAGCGGGGATTGGCGCGCGTCCTGATCGCGCTGCCGGCCGCCCTTTTCATGCTCGGCTTCTTCACAGTCCACTTCGGGATCTTCCACCTCGTCCACGGCCTCTTCCTCAACGGCTTCTTCCCGCTCGTGGGCGGGGGACCGTTCGGCAGGAGCGGCGACCGGGTGTTCGCCCTCGTGGGGGCGTGCGCCCGGGAAGCGGTCGGGGGTGAACCCCGCATCCTTGAGGTCGAGGTCGAAGCGATCCCAGATGACGATGTTCCTCCTCGGGAGCTTGCTGTTGACGAGCCAGCGGATCAAGGCCTCCGCGACCTCTGGCCTGGTGCTGATGAGCGGCGGCCCGACCGGGTTCACCTTCACCCCGACCACGTCGTCCCGTGTGAAGAACGCCACGAAGCTCTTCTTCATCGTGGTGCCGGTGAGGGTCCGGATCCCCTTCTCGAACATCTCGGCGACAACCTTGGCGTCCACCTTGTCATTGGCGAGCCAATGCGGGTCGGTGACCTTCACGACCCTGCCGGGGAATGGCCCCGGCAGCGAGTGGGCGGTCTTCGGCACCTTGAGGAACTCGGCGATGTTGGTCTCGACCTCGGGGGGCTTCTCCTTCTCCTGTGGGGAGGCCGGCACGCCGAGAGCGAGCGCCCCTGCGGCCGCCGTGCAACCCGTGAGCGTCCTCACGAACTCCCGGCGGTTTATGTCGAAGACCGAGTCCATCAGAGCGAGCTTGGGCGTCATCCGGACCTCCATGGTGCGGGGTGGATCGTGCCGCCCGGATCGGTGGCGGTCGGGACGGCGAGCCTCAACATTCTACCCGCCCAGCGTGGTATGTCTCACCAGTGGCGGGTTTCGGCGGGCGCTTATCGGGGGGATTCGCGACGCTGGCGCAAGACCTCGTAGAGGGCGATCGCAACCGCGGTGGAGAGGTTGAGGGAGCGCATGTTCGTGTCGGCCATCGGGATGCACACGAGGCGGTCGTGGTGACGCTCGCGCAGCTCGTTGGGCAGCCCGCCGCTCTCGCGGCCGAAGATAAGCACCGAGTCGTCGGGGAATCTCACGTCCCACAGCTCGCGGGGAGCCTCGGCGGAGAACAGGAACGGCTCCCCCAGGGTTGGCAACGCCTGCTCGAACGAGCTCCAGTCCTCCCACACCACGGGGCGCACGCGCGGCCAGTAGTCGAGGCCGGCGCGCTTGACCTCGCGCTCGTCGAGGGAGAAGCCAAGGGGCCGCAGCAGGTGGAGCTGCGCGCTGGCGGCCAGGCACGTGCGCCCTACGTTGCCGGTGTTCCAGGCGATCTCCGGGGTGAGCAGCGCCACGTGCAGATGCGTCCTGTTGTCGCCCTCCTCCCCGGCCATGGCGGGTAGCTTAGCAGCCCGGGGTCTTGCACCCGCGCCTGGCGCGGCCCAGATTGGGCCTAGAAGCCCTGAGGAGGTGTTCCATGCCTACGTTCGTGCTCATGACTCGACTCCGTCCCGAGAGCGTGCACAACGCTCACGGCCGGCGTGCGATGGGGAAGGAGTGGCTGAAGAAGGTGCACACCCTCTGCCCGGACGTGAAGTGGATCGCCCACTACGCGATCCTGGGCCCCTACGACTTCATGGACATCTACGAGGCTGCAGACATCGAGACCGCCCACCGGGTCTCGCTGATCTCGCGCAGCGAGGGCGCCGTGAGCGCGGAGAGCTGGCAGGCGCTGCCCTACGAGCGTTTCCTCAAGCTCCTGGAAGAGGTCGAACCGTAGCGGGCGGCGCCCACCTGCGAGGCTCGGGGGTGCCGTTGCAGCGGGCTGTGCCCCTTGTAATAAGATGGTCGCAGTTTCAGAAAAGGGAGGTGGCGGATGCCTGCCGTGAACACTAAGAGGGTGTGGCTGGGGGGCCTGGCCGGTTGGGTTGTCTGGATGGTCTGGAGCGGTGTCACCAACTTCGCGGTGTTGATGCCGCGCTATGCGGTCGCCCAGAAGTCGGGGGCGCTGCTTGCCCAGCCGCGCTACCCGTTCTTCATGATCGCGTGGTTCGTGATGCTGTTCGTGCTGGCGGTGATGTGCGCCTGGATCTACGCCGGCGTGCGGGCCACGCGGGGTGCCGGGCCCAAGACCGCGCTCAGCGTGGGGTTCCTGGTCGGCTTCGCCAGCGGTTTCCCGCTCGCCTTCTCCCTGGCGGCCTGGGCGCCGTTTTCGCGAGTCTTCCCGCTGTGGTGGATGCTGGAGTTGTGGGTGGGTGCGATCCTGGCGACGCTGGTGGCCGGCTGGCTCTACAAGGACTGAAACCGATTAGGCCACGGATGACGCAGTTTCGCCCCCGCGGGGCGCGGGGTTCTCTCGAGCTGGTCTGCCGCGATCGGTCGGGTGACACGGCGCAGCCTCAGGCTGGGCCGAGGCAGGCGGCGAGGCGCCGCAGCAGGCGTCGAACGCCTTCGGCAAAGATCCCCGGCTCCGGGAGCAGGCTGAGCACGAGCGTGCCTTCGCCGGGAAACTCGAAGAAGTAGCCGGGGTGGACGGCCACGCCGTCCTCCCCCAGCAACTTCAGGACCAGCTCCTCCTCGCCCACGATCGCCGGGATGCGCAGCACCGCGCTCCAACCGCCTCCTGGAGGAGTCGCACTCACGGCGGGGAGCTCGCCGAGCATCGCCTGCAGCACGGCAAGGTTGCCGCGGCAACGTGCGAGGATCGCCTCTCGCACCACGCTTCCCTTGTGAAGCAGATCGGGCAGCGCGAGCTGCACCGGGGTCGCCACCGAGAGGAAGGTGTCCGCGATGAACGCGAGGCGATCGAGGGCGAGCGTGACCGCGGACTCCGGACCGCTCGTCACAATCCACGCCAGCTTGAGCTGCGGGAGCCCGACGCTCTTGGACAGGCCCCCGAGCGTGAAGGTGAGCACGTCGTCCCTAGCTGCAAAGGTCGTCGCGTTGCCCGGTTGCGGGGTGAGCGGGTAGTCGAGGAAGACCTCATCGGCGATCAGAGCCCACCCCCGGTTGGCGGCGAGCGCCGCCACGGCGGCGGCATCGTCGGGGTGGACGAAAGAGCCCGTGGGGTTGTTGGGGTGGACGACCACCACGGCGCGCACCTTCTCGGGGGCATGTGCGAGTGCCGGAAGATCCAGGCGCCAGCCAGCCTCGGGATCCAGGCGGTACGGCACGGCCACGACCCCCTCGACGTTGGCCAGGTGTTCGAACAGCGGGTAGGAGGGCGTGGGCACGAGCACCGCCTCGCCAGGCTCGGTCAGTAGCTTGAAGAGGAACGCGTAGGCCTCGCTGGTGGAGGCAGTGAGCAGCACCCGCTCGGGGTCCACCGCGACGCCGTGGCGCCGGTACTCCCGCGCCACCGCGGTGAGGGCCACCTCGAGGCCGCGTGGGTGCGGACGGTACGCGAGGCCGGCGGGGTCGGCGAGGGGGGCCAGCAGGTCTTGGGGGTACGCGATGCCGCACACGGTGGGGTTGGAAACGGTCAGGTCGAAACGCGGCGGGGAGGCCGCCCGCGCGGTGGCGATGCGGTTCGGAACGAGCTCCTTGGGAACCCTGCTCGAGAACACGTGCGCTCCGAGGGGATTCTCGCATGCCGGAAGCCGGTCGGAAAACCGCTTGGTCAGCGGATGGTAGAATCTCGCAACCGACGGGGGGACCATGAAAGAGCTTTTTCCTGCCCAGACCAAGGAGTACCAGGCGCGCGCCCGCGAGGTGGCGGAGAAGTACGTCAGGCCGGTGGCCGCGGAGCTGGACCGCACCGGTGAGTACCCCTGGAGCGTGATCGCCGCGCTCAAGCAGTACGACCTCATGGGGATCTGGATCCCCAAGGAGTACGGCGGGCACGCCGCCGGCGTCCTCGACCTGTGCGTGGTGGTGGAGGAGCTCTCACGCGCCTGCGGAGGGGTCGGCGTAGCGTACGCTGTCAACGCCCTGGGGAGCTTCCCGATCGTGCTGGGCGGCACCGAGGAGCAGAGGCGCCGCTACCTGCCGGGCGTCGCCAGCGGTGAGAAGCTCATCGCCTTTGGGCTCTCTGAGAAGGCCTCGGGCTCCGACGCCGGGTCGCTGCGGGCGCGGGCGGTGCGCGACGGCGACGACTACGTGATCAACGGCGACAAGAAGTGGAACACAAACGCCAACGCGGCGAGCATCTACACCGTCTACGCCTCGACGAACCCCGACCGCGGCACCCGCGGAGCTTCGGCGTTCATCGTCGAAAAGGGCACGCCGGGGTTCGAGATCGGCAAGCGCGAGCAGCTCATGGGCATCCGGTGCGTGCCCGTGCACGAGCTTCACTTCCGCGATTGCCGCGTGCCCGCCTCCGCCCTCCTGGGCGATAAGGAGGGGATGGGGTTCGCAAACGCCATGATGACCCTGGACCGAGCCCGCCCCGGCGTCGCGGCGCAGGCGGTCGGCTTGGCGCAGGGCGCGTTCGAGTGGGCGGTGCGCTACACCTCGGAGCGCCAG
This sequence comes from Thermoanaerobaculaceae bacterium, assembly GCA_041494245.1. Classification (GTDB taxonomy): domain Bacteria; phylum Acidobacteriota; class Thermoanaerobaculia; order Thermoanaerobaculales; family Thermoanaerobaculaceae; genus RBG-13-68-16. The sequence continues at coordinate 199,416 of JBGQAK010000006.1, read as the reverse complement.
CAGTTCGGGCAGAGCGTGATGTCGTTCCAGGCGATCCAGTTCATGCTCGCGGACCTGGCGATCCAGGTGGAGGCGGCGCGCCAACTCGTCTACACCGCGGCCCGCGGCATCGACGCGGGGGTACCGGGGATCTCCAAGCTTGCCGCCATGTGCAAGGTGTTCGCCACCGACACCGCGATGCGCGTCACCACCGACGCGGTGCAGCTCTTCGGGGGCTACGGCTACTGCCAGGACTACCCCATCGAGAAGTACATGCGGGACGCCAAGATCACGCAGATCTACGAGGGCACCAACCAGATTCAGCGCCTCGTGATCGGCCGCGCCCTCACCCGTGAGACCGATGCCATCGCCGGGCACCTCTCCGTCAAGGTGGAGCACTTCCCGAAGGAGTAGTTCTCGCCGGTGTTCGTCACCCCCGTCGGCCAGTGACGAGCGCGGCGATCTGGCGCTGGCCGGTTGGTTGTTTGTCGAGCGGCGCAACGTGCGGGGTCAGCTTGGTGGCGCTGCGCCAGATGGCGACGACGGCCCAACGGATCGGCCGCGCGAGGAAGTGCGCGCGCTGGGCGGCCACCGCGCCCTTGAAGTCGGCCGTGAAGCTCGCCGCGGAGACCGGTTTGAACGGGAGGCCGCGACCCTCGAGGTAGGCAAGCGCGGCGCGGTGGTGCTCGACAAGCACGGAAAGGGGCGCGTCGCGGAACACCTGACGCAGGTCGCCGGCGGCGGCCGGGAGCGTCGCCCCGCGGGCGTCGGGGGGGTGGTGAGCCCTCCACGGCCTCCGTCGAAGAGTGAGACGACGTCGAAGGAGGTCTTGGCCGGGGGCATGCCGGTGCGGAACACGGTCGCCTACATTTTCCCCCCCGGCTGCACGAGCGGCACCATCAGGGCCGGGGGCGAGACGCCGGCGAGGAGCGGAGGCCCTGCGGGTGAGAAACCGAGGACCCGGTAGCTTTCGACGATGGGGTTCAACTGGCCGAGGTCGGTCTCGGGGGCCGGCGTCAACCTGATGTCGGCGGGAAGGTTGGCTGTGATCGTCACCGCCACGAACGAGACGAGGGAAACGAGCACGAGGCCGGCGGCCACCAGGAAGCGCGCCGGACCGAGCCCGCGGAACCACTGGGGAGCCGACACCAGGAGGAACCCAAGCGCGACGCCGACGACGATCGGCAGCACCTTGAGGGCATTGTCCTTCATGAGACCAGGGTATTGGCCCGCAACTCGCCGATGCGGCCTCGCGCGATCCCCAGACTGTGGGGGCTTTTCCTGAGGAGTTGGCGCAGCCCTTGAGAGAAGGTTCAAGCGAGCCGGAATTCACTTCCGGTTCGCGCGGGGGGCGAGAGGCGGCGGGGGGCCGGGCGGGTTGCCGCCGGGCCCCCCGAAAAACATGGTGGAGGCGGGGGGAATCGAACCCCCGTCCGGAAGACTTGGGCCGCGGGTGTCTCCGTGCTCAGCCTACGGTTTGATCTCGTCGCGCTGGCTGGGTGTAGGCTCCCGACCCTCGCGACCAGCCCGTGCGATCTCGACCGCCACCGCCGGGCGAGGCGGCGGTCCAGCCTGCTTTGGCGTCGCCGTGATCAGGTTCGCAGGCGGGAGCCGGCGATCACGACGTGGCTACGGTTAGGCAGCCAGTGCTAGCTCTGTGTTGGCAGCTATGTGTTTCCGCCTGATTTACGTGGCGGCGGACCACGGCACGCTGCCAGCGACCCAATATGTCCCCCGTCGAACCCGGTACGCCCCCAGGTCGCGGATCACCAACAATGTACATCCTTTTCGCTGTCTTGACGAGGGCTGGCCCCGGGGGTACCGTGAGCGCCATGGCGAAACTGGGAGCCATCAGCACCATCGTCACCTCGGTGGGCACGGAGCAACAGGCGGTCGAGATCTCGGAGGAGCTGGTGGCGCGGCGGCTCGCCACCTGCATCAACATCGTGCCCTGCCTGCGCTCGATCTACCGGTGGAAGGGCAAGGTCTGCTCGGACTCGGAGTACCTGCTGATCATCAAGACCCGCAGCGCCCTGTTCGGCGCGGTGAGCGACGCGATCCGAGAGCTCCACTCCTACGAGCTTCCCGAGGTGCTGGAGTTTCCCATCGCGACCGCCGAACCCAACTTCCAGCGCTGGGTGGTGGAGATGGCCACCGGCGTTCCCGATCCGGAGCAGGAGCTGGAGTCAGAACCGTCGTTCGATTGAGCCGCTGTCGCAACGAGGAACAGCTTTCTGTGGCCGAGCGTTTCTCACTTTCCGGTTGCGTCTTGGCCGGTCGCGTCGTACACTTTCCGCGGGCGAGGCCCGTCTGCCATGCCTTGGAGGGATAAGCCATGAAAATGGTGCGTGTGCTCGCCAGTGCAATGCTGGTCGTCCCCTCGCTGCTGCTCGCCCAAGCCCAGGGCCGGGTCAAGGGCGTGGTCACGGACGGCAGCACCGGCAAGCCGATCGTGGGCGCCAAGATCGTCATTACGTGCCCCGAGATCGCGAATTTCCGCAAGGAACTCGTCAGCGACGACAAGGGGGGGTACGCGACGCTCATCGTCGATGCCACCAGGCAGTACCTGTTCCACGTCGAGGCCCCGGGCTACCAGCCCATCGAGCAGATGAACAAGCCGAAGATCGGCGGCCAGACCGCCGAGTTCAACTTCCCGCTCCGGAGCGTTCAGGAGCTCCAGGTCCAGGCGCAGAAGCAGGCGCTCGACCAGCCCGGGATCAAGCAGGCCCGCGAGGGCCAGGAACTGCTGGAGGCGGGAAAGACCGCCGAGGCGCGTGCAAAGTTCCAGGAGGCGGTGACTCTCAAGCCCGACCTCTACGTCGCCTGGCTGGGGCTGGGCGACATCGACCAGAAGGCGGGCAGGAACAGCGATGCCCTGAGCGCCGCCGAGAAGTGCCTTGCGATCAAGGCGGATTTCCCGCAGTGCCTGGCGCTGGCGATGAACGCGACCCAGGGGTTGGGTGACAAGGCTGCCTATGCCAAGTACGCCGAGCGGTACAAGGTCGCCAATCCCTCGGACCCCACGCTCTACTACAACGACGCGGTGGCGTTCCTGAACAAGGGCGACGACGCCAAGGCCAAGCCTCTGCTCGAGAAGGCGCTGGAGGCCGACCCGAAGTACCCGGATGCCCTGTTCCAGATCGGTATGGTGTACTTCCGGATGGGCGACACGGCGAAAGCCAAGGAAACGCTGCAGAAGTTCATTGAGCTGGCGCCCACCCACAAGGAGGTGCCCACGGCGAAGGAGATGTTGAAGTACATGTAACGGCCGGGCTCCGGGCTCAGAAGAGGACACTCGAATTCGAATCGACGGCGGCCCAGCGGTCGCCGCTTTCTTTCCGGCGACCGCGCGTCGCGCTGTCGTCGCACCACCCTCACGAACCATGGTCGTGGAAAGAATGCCGTGCTGTGCCCTGTCACTCGTCGAGGTCGAAGGGCGTCTGCTCCCGGATTTCGACGGGACGGTTCCCCTCGTCGACGAGCACGACGCGCGCGCGGTGGAAGGGAACGTCCTCGCGGTCGAGGTGGCAGTAGGCGGCCATAATCACGAGGTCGCCGACCCGGGCGAGGTGCGCGGCTGCACCGTTGATCGCGACCTCCCCCTCGCCGGGCGTGCCTGGAAGGCAGTAGGTTGTGAAGCGGGTCCCGCGGGTGATGTTGTAGACGTCCACCTGCTCGAGCGGCAGCAGGTCGCACGCCGCGAGCAGATCGCGATCGATCGTGATGGAACCCACGTACTCCGGATCGCACCGTGTCACACGGGCGCGGTAGATCTTGGAGCGCAGGAAAGCTCGGAGCATCACACTCCCTCCACGAGCAGGTTGTCGATCAGCCGCGTGCTCCCCAGGTGAGCGGCCACCGCCAGGAGCACACGTCCCGCCACGGTCTCCAGCGGACGCAGCGTTTCGGGGTCCACCGCGGCAGCATACTGCACCCTGGCGAGCGGCTCGCTTCCCACCTCGGCGGCCAGGATGGCCTCCAGGCGCGCGCCGTTGCGCTCGCCGGAGCGGGCAGCCTGCGCCGCACGCTGGAGAGCCCGGTGCAGCACGGCGGCGGCACGGCGCTCCTCGGGGGAGAGGTAGGCGTTGCGGGAGGAGAGAGCGAGGCCGTCGTTCTCGCGAGCGGTGGGGACCACCTCGACGTCAACCGGGATATCGAGATCCTCCACGAGGCGCCGGATGACCGCCGCCTGCTGCCAGTCCTTGGCACCGAACAGAGCCACGTGGGGTTGGACGATGTTGAGAAGCTTCGCAACCACCAAGGCGACGCCCCGGAAATGGCCAGGGCGGTGAGCGCCGCACAGGCCGGCGGTGAGCTGCGGGAGATCGATCACCGTTGCGGCGGCGCGTGGGTAGATCTCGCGGGGGGACGGCGCGAAAAGGAGGGCCGTCCCCTCACGCTCGAGCAGGGTGCGGTCGCCCTCCGGAGCGCGCGGGTAGCTCGCGAGGTCTTCCCCGGAGCCGAACTGTGCGGGGTTGACGAACACGCTGGCCCACACCTCGTCCGCGAGCTCGCGGCCGCGGCGCACGAGCCTCAGATGCCCCTCGTGGAGCGCCCCCATGGTGGGAACGAAGGCGAGCCGCTTGCCGGCACGCGCGAGCTCTTCGCGCCGCGCCCGCACAGCCGCGATGGTCGTGACGAGGAGCATCGCCCTAGACCTCCGAAGCTCGCGCCAGCGCGTCCGCGAGCCCAGGCGGGCTCGGGTAGCACTCGGTGTCGGCGGGGTAACGTCCCTCGCGAACATCGGCGGCGAACGCCGCAAGCGCCTCGCGGATGATGGTGGAGAGCTCCGCGTAGCGGCGGACGAAACGCGGTGTCGGCGGCTCGGAAAGGCCGAGCAGATCGGCGAAGACCAGCACCTGGCCGTCGCACCCGGGCCCCGCCCCGATGCCGATGGTCGGAATGCCGACCGCGCGTGTGATCGCGGCTCCGAGCGGCGCCGGGACCGCCTCGAGCACCAGCAGGAACGCGCCCGCCAGCTCAAGCGTTCGGGCCTGCTCAATGAGCATCAGGGCCTGGTCGAGGTCGCGCCCCTGCACGTGGTAGCCGCCCAGCCGGTGCAGGGACTGGGGCGTGAGGCCGAGGTGGCCCACCACCGGGATCCCCGCGGAGGCGATGGCCGAGACCTCGGCGGGGCGTGGTCCTTCCAGCTTGACCGCGCGCGCCCCTCCCTCCGCCACCAGGCGAACGGCGCTGCGCACCGCGTCGGGGACGCTCGCCTGATAGGAGCCGAACGGCATGTCCGCGACCAGGAGCGCCCGGCTGACGCCGGCGGCGGCCGCCCTGGTGTGGTGGACCATCTCGTCGAGGGTGATCGAGAGCGTGTCGGGCCGCCCGAGCGACGCCATGGCAAGCGAGTCCCCGACCAGCACGACGTCCACGCCGGCACGGTCGGCCAGCCGGGCCGAGGGATGGTCGCTGGCCGTCACCATGACCAGCCGGCGCACCCCCTTCGCCGCGACGATCTGAGGAACGGTCACTACGTCTGAAGCGGTGGTGGGTTGGGGCGGTCGGGAGGGGCTGCCGACCCCTGAGCCCCGTGCCCTGAGTCCTTGTTTTCTTTCCATCGGTCCCTCCGGGCCGACGGATCCGGATGGAGCGCGGTCGCCGTCCAGCCCCGGGGCGGGATCGGCGCCCGCTCTGCGTGCGTGGCGGGCTCTCGTCAACGTCGTGGCCCGTCTCGGTCCCTGCTCAACCGGATCCGAGCGGTACGTACACCTGCGTCCCCTGCCGGGTCCGCGCAATCTGCGCGACCAGGTTGTCGAAGTCCTCCGTCTTGTTGACGAAATCGATCTCGTCGGTGTTGACGACCAGCAGCGGCGTCTCCGCGTAGCGGTAGAAGTAGGCGTTGTAGGCGTCCTTCAGGCGCCGCAGGTAGTCGGGGCCGATGCCGCGCTCGAACTCACGCCCGCGCATGCGAATGCGCTGCATGCACGTTTCCACGCTCGCCTCCAGGTAGATCACGAGGTCGGGCTTGGGCAGGCGGGCGGTGAGCAGGTGGTAGAGACGGTCGTAGAGGCGGAACTCCTCGTCGTCGAGGTTCATGCGGGCGAAGATGCGGTCCTTCGGCATGGTGTAGTCCGCCACCACGAAGCGGGTGAACAGCTCCCGCTGTGCCAGCTCGAGGTGCTGCTGGTGGCGGGAGAGCAGGAAGAACAACTGGACCTGGAACGCGGCGCCCTCCTTGCCCCGGTAGAAAGGCCCCAGGAACGGGTTGGCGACGTCCTCGAGGATTTTCACGCCCTCGAAGCGGGAGGCCAGCAGCTCGACCAGCGACGTCTTTCCCACCCCGATCGGTCCCTCGATGGCGATGTGCCTGGCGGCCAGCGTGACCTCGCTCATGCGCGGGCAATCATATCAAGGAGGTCGAGCGCAAACATCAGGAGCGCGAGCGCGCCGTTGGCGCTGAAAAACGCGGTGTCGAGGCGCTCCAGGCGGCCCGGGGCGACGAGGGAGTGCTGCCAGGCGAGCAGCCCGGCGACCGCGAGAGCCACCAGCGCCCAGGCAAAATCCCTCCGTAGGCGCCGTGACGGCAGCGCCCGTGCCGCGGTGCGCGAGTTGCGGGCGTCGAGCCCGTGATCGGCGAGAGCGGGCTCTTGCGGAAGCCCAGCAGCAGAGGCCAGCGCTGCTTGAGGGCGATGTCGCGCAGGCGCTGGCCGAGGGCGCGCGACACGCCGTGAGCGAGGGAACCGGCGGTGGCGGCGGAGCACGGCAGGATCACGACCCTGCGCAGCAGATGCGAGCCCGAGGCGATCGGGGCCCCGTGGTCCGCGTCGGCCCGGGTGTGAACCTTCTCCCGTGCGGCTGCACTCAGCGCCAGCCCCTTCACGAACCCCTGCGAGGTAGCGCGCTCCCTGCCCGGCTCGTCGGCGACGACGAGCCTTGCCCCGTTGGAGAGCACCACGTGCAGCGCGCTCACGTCGTTATGCTCGGCGGCCAGCTCGGCGAAGCGCACCGCGAGGCGCGAGCCGCTCGCCCGGGTGATCACCAGCCCCAGCTCACACCCCACTCGTCCCTCCAAGGCGGCGCACCATCTCCTGGCGCCAGCGCCCCTCCTCCTGGAAACGCCGGAGCACCCCAAAACCCTCCCGCTGGTACATCGCCACGGCGCCGCGGTTTTCCCGGTCCACCTCGAGCGACAGCCAGCGGGCCGAGGCGTTGCGGGCGCGGGCGAGGGCGTCGCACAGGAGCAGGCGGCCGAGGCCCCGGCGGCGGTGCTCGGGGTGGACTGCGAGCGAGGCCAGAAAGGAAACCGGTGCGGCGGGCAAAAGGGCGGTCGCCGCGATCACCTCCCGTGCGAGGGTCAGCACCACCGTCGTCCACTCGGGAAGCGTCACCACCTCCCACCACGCCTTGGCCGACCATGCGCGCCGCGCGAAGCAGAGGCCGTCCAGCTCGACGAGCGCCGCGAGGTCGTCCGGGTGAGCCTCGCGGTGGCCCACCGGCACGGGGGTGTCAAGGTTCTCGGCGGGTGACAGAAACCTCGTACAGGGCATGACCTCGCTCCCGGCACGCTTTCGTGTCCGACTGACAGGAAAGCTTACCACCCCCCGGCCGTCGCCCGGCCGTGCTCGCAGGGCATAACCGTAACATTCGCCGCTATTTACGGTGCAACCCCGGACTTGGCATGCGGCTTGCTCATACCGTGCGGCGGAGGTGAGCGATGGCCCACGGACCTTAACGGCAGGGATGGGGCACGAGGCGCGAGGCACGAGACAGGAGCGCAACAGGGACTGCGGTGGGAACCGCACGAAAGGAGAACCGAAATGAAGACCACGACCGTGATGTGCGTGATGCTGGCGGTGGTGCTGGCGGGCAGCGCGCTCGCCGCCTCTCCGGCGGGCAAGGAGCAGGTCAACATCAACACCGCTTCCGTGCAGGAGCTGCAGCTGCTCCCGCGGGTGGGCCCGGCACTGGCCAAGCGCATCGTGGACTTCCGCACCGCCAACGGTGCGTTCAAGGCGCCCGAGGAGCTCGCGCGGGTGAAGGGCATCAGCGAGAAGAGCCTCGCCACGCTCGCTCCCTACGTGAGCGTGACCGGGTCAACCACCCTCAAGGCGAAGGTGCGCGTTCCGCGCGCGCCGAATTCGACGACCAAGTCGCAGAGCTGAGGAACGGAGCGTGAACACGTCCTGACAACGAAACACAAAAGAGGTGGCGTGGACGGGCCGGGGGCGGTCGTGGGCCGCCCCCGGGGTCCAAAGGAGGGGGAGATGGACGCGGAAAGGGGGTACTCGATGCTCGAGATGCTCGTGGTGGTGGCGCTCCTCGGGCTGGCAACGGCGATCGCGATCCCCAACCTCTCGGAGATGCGCCGGAAGATCGACCTCGAGCGGCTGGCCCGCCAGGTTGCGGGCGATGCGATGCGCTGCCGGCAGGAGGCGCTCACCAGTTGCCGCAACGTGGGCCTCATCTTTACCGAGCAGAGCGAGAGGCCGTACTACCTCATGGTGGCTGACGGAAACCGTAACGGTGTCTCACGGGCGGACTTCCTGAAGAATATGGACAAGGCGCTTGGGCCCCGGGTCTGGCTGGACTTTCTGAGCGCCGGCACGCGGCTCGGGGTGCCCCGCGAGTGGAAGGTGCCGGACCCTTCCGGTGAGGGCACCCTTGGCGAGGATGGCCTGAAGGTGGGGCGCAGCGGCGTCATCAGCTTCTCGCCGCAGGGGCACGCGACGCCGTCCAGCGTGTACTTCAACGACGGGCGCGCGAGCGTGATGGCGATCCGTGTGAACGGCGGCCTCGGCCGCATCAGGGCTCTGCTCTGGAGGCGGGGGTGGGCGCAGTGGGAGGAGGTGCGGCTGTGATGGAACGAAGCGGGAAACGCCCCTCGGGGAGAAAGACGGTCTCGGCGACGGCTCCGGCGCCGGTGAGGGTGACAGGGCCCGCGACCACGCAGGAGCGAAGCTCGCACCCGCTCCCGACGATGGCACCCGCCGTGAGGACGCACTCGTAGACGGCAGACCCCGCGGCCAGCCGGCACCCCGCCCCGACCGCACTGCGCACGACCCTCGCGTCCGGGGCCACCGCCGCCTGGGGATGGATCCACCGATCGTGGCTCAGGAGGCCGACGACGAGCGCCTGGTAGGCCGCCGGGGTCCCGGCCTCGCGCCAGGAACCGGGCGTTACGACGCCCTTGAGCGCGCCGCGCCTGCGCAGCGCCTCCCACGCCTGCGCCATCGTGGCGGGCGGCTCCGGCAGGGAGGCCACGACCTTGGCGCCCAGGAGCTGGAAGCCCGTAAAGAGGAAGCGCTCGCCGGAGTGGGCGGCTCCGGGAGCGAGGAACGCGTCCACGCACCGGTCGTGGCCGAGAACGACCGAGCTCCAGCGCGCCGGGTCGGGGTGGGGTAGGAGCGCCAGCACCGCGGTGCCCGCGTCCCCCGCGCCCAGGAGCGGCCGCAGGTCGAGCTCACCCCAGATGTCGGCGTTGCCGACCAGCACCGGGCCATCGCCGAGCAGGGGTCGCGCGGCCGAGACCCCGCCCGCGCTGCCCAGCAGCTCTGGCTCCCAGGAGAACGAAAGCGCCCCCTGGTGAGCGGCCCTCGCGGCGGCGGCGACCCGTTCCGGATGGCGGTGGAGGTTGACGACGACGCGCGCACACCCCGCTGCGGAGAGGTTCAAGAGGGCGCTTGCGAGCAGCGGCCGGCCGAGGACCTCGAGGGCAGGCTTGGGGACCACGGTGCTGAGGGGCTCCATCCGCTCCCCGAAGCCCGCGGCCAGGAGCATCCCGTTCATGCGGGGCGCCCCGCGGGTCCGTCCTCCGGGGCGAAGATCATGTCCTCAGGGGCGCCCGGGTGAGCGGCCCGGAAGGCCGTCCACAGGTCGAGGTACGTGCCGCGGGTTGCCTCGTGCGGGTCGAGGCCGAGCGTGCCGGCGACGCCCGCGAGCGCCGCCCCGTCGCCCTCCAGCTCCACGAAGCTTCCCATCGGGGTCTCGTCGAGCGCCACCGTGACGCGCTCGAGCGACCAGGTCTCGCGGCGCTTCTGGTAGCGCCGCACCGGGCCGAAGCCCAGTCCCGCGAGGATGGCCAGCGCCGTGTCGGCGTCGGCGACCTCAGTCTCCAGCTCGGTGCGGGTCTTCACACCGGCGGAGAACGATGCCGCGCCCTTGAGCGTGATCAGGCAGGTCGTGCCGAAGCGGCGCACGCGCAGCAGCCGGCGGGCCGCCGCGAGCGAGCGCCCCCCGTCATCCAGGACCACGTTGTCCTCGAGAGCGGCGAGGTGGAGCAGGTGGCCGCCGCGCTCCTGCAGGCGGCCGCGCACCCGGGCGAGGGAGGGGACCGGGATCTTCATCTCCTGCTCCAGCACGCGCACCTCCGCACGGGTAGTATAGGTGCGTGCGCGCCGTTGTCTTCGGCACCGCCGGCCACATCGACCACGGCAAGACCTCGCTCGTCAAGGCGCTCACCGGGGTGGACTGCGACCGTCTCCCCGAGGAGAAGCGGCGGGGGATCACGCTGGTGCTCGGCTTCGCCCCTTTTCCGGACCCGCAGGGGGAGGTCGAGATCTCCTTCATCGATGTGCCCGGGCACGAGCGACTCGTCCACACCATGATCGCCGGGGCGGCGGGCATCGATCGGGCGTTGCTGGTTGTAGCGGCCGACGAAGGCGTGATGCATCAGACCCGTGAGCACCTCGACGTCCTGGAGGTGCTGGGGGTGCGAGGCGGCGTCGTCGCGCTCACCAAGGCGGACCTCGTCGACGGCGAGACGCTGAACGCGCGCATGGCCGAGCTCGAGACCGAATTGGGGCGAGGCGCGCTGGTCGGCGCGCCGGTGGTGCCGTGCTCGGCGGTGAGCGGCGCCGGCCTGGACACGCTGCGCGAGGCGATCCTGGCGTGCGCGCGGGGCGCCGTGCGCCCCGAGCAGCCGCACCGCCCGTTCCGGCTCTCGGTGGATCGGGTCTTCACGGTGCAGGGCGCCGGCACCGTGGTGACGGGGACCGCCCACTGGGGAACGGTGCAGGTGGGCGACGAGCTGGTCTCGCTCCCCGGGGGGCTGCCCGTGCGGGTGCGCGGCGTCCAGGTGCACGGGGAGAGCCGCCCCGAGGCCGCCGCGGGCGAGCGCGTGGCGCTCCGCCTGGCGGGGGCGAGCGTCGAGGAGCTTCCCCGCGGCGAGCAGCTCCTCTCCCCGGGGAGCTGGCGGCCGACGCAGCGGCTGGCGCTCGCCGTGCGGCTCCTGGGCGAGGGCGCCGCGCTGGCCGAGGGCGACCGCGTGTGGGTGCACCTGCTGGCGGCACGCCTCCTCGGGAGGGTGGAGCGGGCGCACCCGTCGGCGATCGGGGCGGGTGAGAGCGGTCGCGCGATCCTCCGCCTCGCCCGGCCGGTCTTCGCCGTGCCTGGGGACCGCGTGGTCTTGAGACGCGTCTCACCAGCCAGCACGCTGGGGGGTGGCGAGGTGCTGGACGCCCACGCGGTGCGGCTGCGCCGCCGCGAGGGTTCCTCGCTCTCCGAGCTGCCGCGCCCCTGGCAGGAGCTGCCGCAGACGCTGGCGCTCTGGGTGGCGCAGGCCGGCGCGCACGGGGTGGCCGCTGAGGATCTCGCGGCGCGCTTGGGCGTACGCGCGGCGGGGGTCGAGTCGGCGCTTGGAAGGCTGGTGGACGAGGGCGTGCTGGCGGTTGTGCCCACCCGCCCGCCGCTGCTCCTCCACCGCAACGCCGTCGCGGCGCTCCGGGAGGAGGCGCGCGCGGTGCTGCGCTCGGCGGGCGGTGTCGGCGTGCCGGTGGCGGAGCTGCTCGCGCGCGTGGTGCCGGAGGAGGCGCACCGCCTGCGCGACTTCTACCTGGAGGACTTCCGGCGGGCCGGGTTGCTGCGGGAGGTGGCCGGCCGGGCGCTTGCGGCCGATGCGGCGCCGCTCGAGGACCCAATGGCGGGCCGCGTGGCCGAGCTCTACCGCCGCGCAGGGTTCGACGCGCCCTCCCCCGAGGAGGCGGCGCGCGCCCTCGGCGCCGACCCCCGCGTGGTGCAGGGGGTCGTGCGGTTCCTCGTCGAGGCGACGCGGCTCGCACGGGTGGGGGGCAAGTGGATCGTGCACGGCGACACGCTGGACGAGGTGGTGGCCTCGCTGCACTCGTGGGGCGTGGAGAGCTTCGACATCGGGGAGTTCAAGGAGCGATTCGGCCTCACGCGCAAGCTGGCGATCCCCGTGCTCGAGTGGCTGGACTCGCAGCGTGTCACGCGCCGGGAGGGCGACCGGCGGCGGATGGTGCGGCCGCGGGCGGGAACGCCACCTGCCGTGTGACCCGCAGCGAGTCGGACACGAGAGCGCCGACCTCCAGCTCGATCTCCCCGTCCAGCTGCACCCAGGCCGTGACGGGCCCCGCCTGGCCGACGCCCGGGCGGAACGTCCACGAGGCCATCGAGGCGAGTAACCACGGGCGCAACCCCTCCGGGCACACCAGGAAGACGACGCGCTGACAGCGCCCCTCGGGGGAGACCTCCGCGAGCAGGCGCACCGATTGGCGCCAGGCGCGGCGGTCGGCACGGATGCGGGGAGGCCGCTTGGGGTTGGCCATCTGGTCCACCTTATCGAGCGCCGTCGCGGGGAGCTCGAGGTCGCGCGCGTCGGGCGCGGGGACCGCGGCCGGCTCCGGTGAGGGCGGTGTCCCAGGCACGGGGCCGCTCCCCTGGATCCTGGACACGCGCCCCTCCGCCACCCGCCCCTTCAGGTCGATGGCCAGGGGAACCCAGACCGGGACCGCGGCCCCGGAGGCGCGTGCCGGCGTGAAGTTCAGCTCGGCGAGCTGCGGCCTCAGGTCGTTCGCCAGGCTCGGCCATGGCAGGCGGGTGAAGATCACGCGGCGCGCTTCCCCTTCGCCGGTGACGTAGACGGAGGCCACCACGGTGAAGGTGTCGGAGAACTTCTCCCGGAGCGGGGTCGCCACCGGTGCCGGCGGCGAAACGAGGGAGGCGGTGAACGGGTTGGTGGGCGGCACCGACGGCAGCTGGAGCGGCACCGGCACCGGGAGATCCACCTTCGTCTCCCACGGCTTCTGCGCCAGGACGGGGATGCTCAGCAGCGCGAAGGCGACGGCCAGGAGGGGACGCATGGCAGCATCTTACCCTTTCGTGGACGCCCAGGAGAGCCCCGTCCCGATGTCCACCTTGAGCGGGACCCGCAGGCAAGCGACTCCCTCCATGACGTCTTTGGCGAGGGCTGCCGCCTTGGACGCCGCCTTGGAGGCGACCTCGAGCACGAGCTCGTCGTGCACCTGCAGCAGCAACCGTGCGGGGAGGGCGTGTTCGGCGAGCGCCGCGTGCAGGCGGATCATCGCGAGCTTCATGAGATCGGCGGCGGTGCCCTGCACCGGGGCGTTGATCGCCTGGCGCTCGGCGTTACCCCGCACCTGGCTGTTGGTCGAATCGAGGCCCGCGATCCAGCGCACGCGCCCGAACAGCGTGGTCACCTTACCGGTGGAGCGGGCCTGCTCCTTCGTGGAGTCCAGGTACTCGCGCACCTTGGGGAGGCGCGCGAAGTAGGCCTCGATGAACTTCTGCGCCTCTGCGTTGGTGACTCCGAGCTCGCGCGCCAGCGCGTAGGCACCCATGCCGTAGATGAGGCCGAAGTTGATGGTCTTGGCGGCGCGCCGCTGGTCCGGCCCGACCAGCTCGGGCGAGACCCCGAAGACGAGCGCGGCGGTGGCGCGGTGGATGTCGTCCCCCCGTTCGAACGCCTGCTCCAGGGCGGGGTCCTGGGAGAGGTGCGCGAGCACCCTCAGCTCGATCTGCGAGTAGTCGGCCGCTAGCAGCACGTGCCCCTCATCGGCCACGAAGGCGCGCCGTACCTCGCGCCCCATCTCCGTGCGCACCGGGATGTTCTGCAGGTTGGGGTCGGAGGAGGAAAGCCGTCCGGTCGCGGCCACCGCCTGGTTGAAGCGGGTGTGCACGCGGCCGTCCGTGCCGACCTGCTTGGGAAGCGCATCCACGTAGGTGGACTTGAGCTTGGACTGCTCGCGGTACTCCAGCAGCAGCGACGGCAGGCGGTGCCCACGGGCCTGCAGCTCCGCCAGCACGTCCGCGTCGGTGGACGGGGCTTTGGTCTTGGCAGTGCGGCGCAGCACGGGGAGGCCGCGGCGCTCGAACAGCACCTCGGCGAGCTGCTGGGGTGAGTTGATGTTGAAGCTGCCGCCCGCCTCGGCGTGGATCTCCCGCTCGAGCTCGGCCAGGGAGGAGGACAACCGCCGCGAGAGCTCCTCGAGCACCGCCATGTCGAGACGGATGCCGTGGCGCTCCATCTCCTCGAGCACCGGCACGAGCGGAAGCTCGAGGGTCTCGAGGACCTCCACGAGCTTCTCCCCCTTCAGGCGCTTGGCGAGGGTGGGGGCCAACGCCGCCACCGCGCGGGCCCTCTCCTCGACGCTCTCGTTGGCGGGAAGGGCGACCGAGAGGCGGCGGCACAGCGCGGGGAGCTCCATGCTCTCCCCCGGGGCGAGCAGGTAGCCCGCTAGCATGGCGTCGCGCGGCACGGCCGCGGGAGCACCGCCGGCATCGCGGATCGCCGCGATCAGCCCCTTGGCGTCGTGGCACCAGAGGCCGCCGAGGCGGGGCGACAGCGCCCGCGCGATCTCCTCGGGCGGCGCCAGGGCCACGGCGAGCTCCTCTCCGGCTGCCGCCGCGAGGCGGTCCCCGGCAAACGCGACCGCCGCCCCAGGCTTGGCGAGCAGCGTGGCGATCTCGTCGAGGGAAACCTCCCGGGCCGCCGCCGGGGCCGGCGCTCCCCCGCCCTTGGGCTCGATCTCCGCCAGGAGGGAGGTGAACCCGACCCGGCGGTAGAACTCGGCGAGCTTGGGCAGCTGGGGGGGGCGGCGCGCCAGCCCCTCGAGCGTCTCCTTGATCGCAAGGTCGGTCCGGATGCGGACGAGCTGGCGTGAGAGCTCCACCACCTCGCGGTTCTCGGTCAGGGCCTTGCGGGCGCGCGGAGGCGTCACCTCCTCGAGGTGTTCGTAGACGGCGTCCACGGTGCCCCACTTCGAGATCAACTCCTTGGCGCCCTTCTCGCCGATCCCCGGGCACCCCGGGATGTTGTCCGAGCTGTCGCCCATCAGCGTCAACACCTCGCCCACCTTGGCCGGGGGAACCCCGAAGACCTCCTCCACCCCACGCTCGTCCAGAAGGCGCTCGAGACGTGTGTGCCACATCTTCACCGACGGGTCGCGCACAAGCTGCATGAGGTCCTTGTCGGTGGAGGCGATCACGACGTCGAACCCCGACGCCGCGGCGCGCTCGGCGATCGTGCCGATGACGTCGTCGGCCTCCACGTCGGGCTCGGTGAACACCGTGACCCCGAGCAGGGCGAGCGCCTCCTGGGTGAGCGGGATCTGCACCTGCAGGTCGTCCGGCATGGGCGGGCGGTGCGCCTTGTAGCGCTCGAAGAGGCGCGTGCGGAAGGTCTCCTTGCCGACATCGAACGCCACCGCGACGTGGGTGGGCTCGAGCTCGCGGAGCATCTTGTGCTGCATGCGAAGGAAACCGTAGGCCGCTCCGGTCGGGGTGCCGTCGGGCGCCGCGAGCGGCGAGCGGATGGCGTAGAAGGCACGGTACAGGTTGGAGTGCCCGTCCACCAGGAGAAGCCGCGGCATGGGCGAACGATAGCACGCGGCGGACCAGGGCAAGGCACCGTGCGAGAGCCATGGGCAACGCTTGGCGATCGTTGCGAACGGGCACCGCACGGTTGCGTTCGGATGGGGTAGGCTCCGCTTGTGGTGACCAACGCGGAGCTTTCGGAGGCGCTCTTCGTGCTCGCCGAGAGCCACCCCCATGGAGAGCTGCAGCTGGGCCTGCTGCGGGCGGCGTACGCGGTCTTCGACCACCCGCGCGAGCTGGAGGGCGTGCGGCGGCTCCCCGAGACCATCCCGCTCGAGGTGCTTCCCACGGTGGCGATGCTGCGCGCGTGCCGCGGGCGCGACGCGCTGGCGGCCGCCGCGCACCGACTGGCCGGCCCGCACCGCCTGCGCGGCACCCCGACCCGAGAGGGGTTCCTCACCGCCGCCGAGGCCAGCCGCGTGGTGGCGGAGCATCGCACTCTGGACCCCGGCCAGCTCCGCGGCGCCGTGCACTGGCACACGCGCGCCTCCGACGGCGCCGCCACGCTGGATGCGATGGCCCGCGCGTGCGTGCGCAGGGGCGCGGCGTGGGCGGTGGTGGCCGACCACACCAGGGGCCTCGCGTGCGTGAACGGGCTGGACGACGAGGGCGTCGCGCTGCAGCGGCGGGCGGTGGCGGGTTGGAACCGGCGTCACGGCGAGGAGCTGTGGCTGATGCAGGGGCTCGAGGTGGAGATCCTGGAGGACGGGCGGCTGGACGTGCCGCGGGGGGCCCGCGCCGGTGTCCTGCTCCTGGCGGCCGTCCACACGGAGCTCGCCGAGCGTCGCGACCAGACCGGCCGCCTGCTGAGGGCGCTCGAGGAGCCGGGCGTGTGGGCGCTGGCGCATCCGCGCGGACGGCTGTTCGCGCGCCGTGCGGGGGTGCGTGCCAACTGGGAGGTGGTGTTCGCGGCCGCTGCCGCCGCCGGGGTGCTGCTCGAGGTCAACGGCTTCCCGCGCCGGCAGGACCTCGATCCCACGCTGCTCGGCCTCGCGCGGGAGGCCGGGTGCCGCTTCCTGCTCGCCTCGGATGCCCACCACCCGCGCCACCTGACGTTCGACGCGACCGCGGTGGCGCTCGCCGCGCAGGCGGGCGTCGCGCGCTCCGCGATCGTCAACTTCGAGCCGCTCGACCACCTGTCCGCCGGGCGGTCCGACCTCCCCCTGCCGTAGCGCGGCCGGGTGGGAGGGCGGTGTCGCGGCCGGAGGGCTCGGGGTGTTTCTTTGTCGCCCTTGGAACCGCGCTCAGTCGAGGCCGGCGAAGAGGTCGGTGGAGATGTACCGCTCCGAGGTCGAGGGGACGACAAACACTACGAGCTTGCCGGCGTTCTCCGGGCGGCGCGCGACCGAGAGCGCGGCGTGCGCCGCCGCCCCCGAGGAGATGCCGCCGAGGATCCCCTCCTCCTTTGCCAGGCGGCGCGCCATGGCGAACGACTCGTCGTTGCTCACCTGCACCACCTCGTCGATGAACCGGGTGTCCAGGTTGGCGGGGATGAAGCCGGCGCCGAGCCCCTGGATCTTGTGGGGCCCCGGCTGCCCGCCCGAGATCACGGCGGAGTGCACGGGCTCCACCGCAACGATGCGCAGCGCGGGCTTGCGCGCCTTCCACACCCTCCCCACGCCGGTGAGCGTGCCGCCGGTGCCGACACCGGCCACGAAGATGTCCATGCCCCCGTCGGTGTCCCGCCACAGCTCCTCCGCCGTGGTGGCCTCGTGGATCGCCGGGTTGGCGGGGTTCTCGAACTGCTGCGGCATCACCGCTCCGGGGATCTCGGCCACCAGTTCGACGGCGCGCCGGATGGCGCCCTTCATCCCCTCCGATGCGGGGGTGAGGATCAGCTCGGCCCCGAGCAGCTTGAGCACCTTGCGGCGCTCGAGCGAGACGCTCTCGGGCATCGCGATCACGCACCGGTAGCCCTTGGCCGCCGCCACCATGGCGAGCGCGATGCCTGTGTTGCCCGAGGTCGGCTCGACGATCACCGACTTCCCCGGGACGAGCTTCCCATCCCGCTCCATCGCCTCGACCATCGATATGCCGATGCGGTCCTTCACGGAGTGGGCTGGATTGAAGAACTCCAGCTTCGCGGCCACCGTGGCGGCGCACCCCTCGGTGACCCGATTCAACTTCACAAGCGGCGTGTTGCCGATGAGCTTGGTGATGTCCTTTGCGATGCGCATGCGATCCTCCTAGATCTCGTAGCCGGGAGACGCTTCGTGTGCCCTCTCCACCTTCAGGAGAGCGGCGAGGTTCAGCGGCGCGACCGAGCGCGCCTGCGCCTCGGCGAGCCGGCCCGCGAGCCATCGCACCGCCGCACCCCCAATCTCCGTCGCTGGCTCGGGGCGCAGCACGGGCCCGAGGCGGATCTCCTCCGGCGGCGGTCCGAGGCGGACGCCCCCCCGGGGCCCGCGCGCGGTGACCACGACCTCGTCGCGGGCCAACTCCCCCAGGAGGCGGGCCAGGAATGTGCCCGGAATGTCGCGGCGTCGAGCTACCTCACGCGCGGTGAGCGATCCCGGGTACGCCCCCGCCAGTTCCAGCAGCGCCTCCAGCCGGTAGACGTCGCTCGAGTTCATGACGTTTATGATGATCTTACTCTTAATTATTGTCAAGCCCCCGATCAGGATAGATGGCGGCGCCGGATCGCCGCTGATGAGGGTTCCCCGCTGTGTCCTTCACCCCAGGCTTCACCCGGTCGCCCGAACAGCAGCTCCAGCTTTCCCGCGGGGCGGACCCCCGTGGCGGAGGCACAAAAAAAAGGGCGGCAGCTCGCGCTGCCGCCCGTGGTTCCCGCTTCCGCGGACTGCTGCTACCGCTTCGCCGGGACGTAGCTCGGGTCGTTGGTGACCGCATCCACCACCGACGCCGAGGTCATGACGTTGGAGCCGGAGAGGACCTTCACGGTGGCAAAACCCCAGCCGACGTCCGGCATCTTGGCGCGTGCCTCGAACGGGATGAGGTCCTGGACCACCTGCCCGGCCGGGATTGTCAGGTTGTACGTCGTCAGCGTGCTGCCGGTGTTGTCATAGAGCGTGATGGCGACCTGCGCGGCCGCTGTGCCGCCGTTCGCCACGCCGATGTTGGTGCGGTACTTCCCTGTCTGCTGACGGAGCCCGATCAGCTGCGCGAACTGCCCGGCGGACATCCCGAGGTTGCCGACGTGACCGTCGATGAACTGGCCGAACGTTCCCGGGTCGCCCTGGTTGAGGTTCCGGCCGCTGACCAGGAGGGGCTTGTCGGAGCAGATCTCGAGCGCGCCCTTGGTCTGGACGCCGAGCGTGCCAACGATGTCCGCGAACACCCCCTGTCCGGATGCCGGCACGGTCCCGGTGGTCTCGAAGTTGCCGGTGCTCGTGTGGAGGACGAAGCGCAGCGCGGCCGGGCTCGAGGCCAGGTTCAAGGCGACCATGTCGGTCCGCCACTGGCTGCTGCCGTAGCCCGGCGCCCGGGTGGCGATCTCCGTCCAGTAGACGTACGACGTGGTGCAAGAGACCGCGCCGGCGTTGTTGCCGGGTCCGCCGCCGATGCTCGGATCGACGTAGCCTCCCGCCGTCCCGGTCGGGTGCTGGAGCGCGTAGATCGACACGTCGAGGACGCGGTTCACGAGACCGGGGTTGTGAACGCCCTCGCTCTTGTCGCTCTCGATCATCAGCATGTTCCATGCCGCCTTCGGAATCGTCGGGTCGGCGACGGTGTACAGCAACACCGGCGAGCCGGTCGGCGGCACGACCTTGACCGCGGTCATGGCGACCGGGCCCACGGTGGTGGCGTCGGACAGCGTGACCGTCATCCCCTGGGACCCGTGCGACTCGGCGAACTCGACCTTGGTGAAATCGCCGGCGCTGGCCAGCGTCTTCAGGCCGCCGACATCGATCTTGTTTCCGAGCGCGAGCTGCGCCTTGACGAGGTCGAACAAGGCCTTGTTGATGGCCTGCGTGAGGGTCTCGAGCTTGGCCTCGACCGGGCCCTGCACGTCGTCCGCCGTGATGGTGGCGTGGCAGGTTGAGCAGATTTCCTTGGAGGCGTAGAAGGTGTGGTTCGTGCCGCCCCCGGCGTTCGAGAGTGCGGCAGGTGGCGGGGTCTTGGCCATGTGGCAGGTCACGCAGGTGTCTTGCACGCGAGCGTGGTAGCCCGGGGCGCCCAGGTCGACGAGGTAGAAGTTCTGCCCCATCACGACGTCCGCTTGAGGACCGACGTGCGGCGCGCGTGCGGCGTCGGAGACCTTGAAGTTGCTGTCGTTGCGCAGGCCGCGGCGGCCGTTGTGGCAGGTCATGCAGATGGCGCCCCGCCCGACGTTGGTGGCCGTGAACCCCGCCATCAGCAGCGGCGTACTGCCGCTGATGCGCATCGGCGCGTCGGTGGCCGGGCTACCGGAGGTCGTGCCGACCGCGTGTGGGTCGTGGCAGGTCTGGCAGGTCTGCGGGTGGATCTGATCCGCGGTCCACGTGACCGCAACGGTCGACGCGGTGTAGCCCGAATCTCCCCACGCGAGGAAGCCGTTGGCGGTATGGCAGACCGCGCAGCCGCCGGTCATGCCCTCGGAGACGGCGGCGTCGTAGTTGGCGTGGGCGGAGATCTGCCACTGCTGGAAGCGGCCGTGACGCGTCGGCTCGCCGTGGCATGAGCCGCACACGTCCGACGAGAGCGTCACACGCGGGTCCCCCCTGAAGTGGGCGTCGCTGGTCTGCGGTCCGTGGCAGTTCTCGCACTGGATGTTGGCCAGCTTGGCGGTCTTCGGGAACTGGGCCAGGATGTTCGTCCAGTTCGTGGGGTCGCCGTGCGTCAGGAGGTTGGTGGCGAGGAACGCCGTCCAGTCGGACTGATCGTCGATGCCGTTGTTGCTCACCCCCGTGTTGTACCCGACGGTGTGGCAGGATAGGCAGCTCGTGCCGTAGTGCCCGTTGGGAGTGTTCACGTTCTGGGTGAAGATCTCGGCATGTCCAGACTTCGCCCATGGAGTGAAGACATCGAGCGTCGTCCCGACCGCATGGCAGCCGGTGCAGGCGGTATCGGTCTTGGGGTGGCTGTTCGCGTCCTGCCCCACGATCACCCCGCGCCACAGGCCGGCAAACACCGGGATGCTGACCGGCGAGCCGCCGGCCAGGTCAGTCACGGTGAGCGTGTACGTCCCCGGGACGTCCGGAGTGAACTCAGGGCTCTGGGAGGTGGGATCGGTCAACGTCGCGCTCGAGCCCGACGGCACGGTCATCGCCCAGTTGTACGATGCCTGAGTCTTCCCGTGCACGATGACCGGGATGAGAACCGGCACGTTCCGCACGCCGATGCTGGTTCCCCACGGCAGCGGCGTCGCGATGACGCCCTTCCCCGTGTAGGTCCCGGAGGAGGTCTTGACGGTGACCGTCAGCGTGACGGCGCCGCCCTCCTCGAGGGCGAGGTTGCTGACCCCGACCACACCGAAGCGATTCTGCAGCCCGCCGGGGAACTCCGCCGGCGGAGGTGGGACGTAAGCTGGATACTGCGCCGCCGTGATCGGCGGCTCGCTGAGTGCATGGATGAGCGCCGCGCGGTACGCGCTCCTCCCCGCGAGGACCGCCGTGACGGTGTCGGTCGTGGTCCCGGACAGCGTCGCGGTCGCGCCACCGGTCTGCGCCCAGCTCATGCTCTGCAGCGCCGAGCTGTCGTTGATGGTGATCGTGGCCTTCGCCGTGACGGTGGCGCCGAACGCCGGCGTGCCCGTGACGGCGACCGTCACATCGACCGGGTTGGAGGCCATGGCAGCGGTCGCCGCGAACCCGAGCAGCCCGCACACGACCACAGCGATCGCCAGGCCCCTGTTGAGTTGGTGCACTGCGTTTCTCATGCTCGTTGACCCTCCTTTTCGGTCATCCGTCGGACACCCCAGCTGGTACGACCACCGCCCGGGGAATCTCGGGTGACGATTCTAGCGAAAGCGTCACGGAATTGTCCAGTCTTTCTGGACGCCTCGCAAGAAATCATCATAAGCACAAGTGAGACAACACGATGCACCGAAAGGTTCCGACCGATCGCTGATATCGCGAGCGCGCCTCGTCGCGCGAGGCTTCAGCTCTGCGGGAGCGGTGGTCGTCGGTGATGGTCCGAGGCTGCGCGTCGGTTACCCCGGGGTCGCCGCGGCTCAACGGGCGCGGCGCGTGAGCGGCACGACCTCTTGACCTCTCAGGCGCACGAGAGCCGATGGGCGAGCCGGTGGTACCTCTCGTGCACCCCTTCGCCCATCTCTTCGGCCTCCACGTTGTCGAACGCCCGTGCCAGCTCCTCCTGGTCCTCACGGGAGAGCACCCGGTCCGCCATCGGGAAGAGCACGTTGTTCTCCCTCCTGATGTGGGTGCGCAGGAGCTCCGCGTACTGGAGGAGGGCATCGGCGAGCTCTCGGGGGGCCTGCGGACCGCTCTTCGCGAGGACGCTCTTGCGCTTCGCGAAAGTTCGGTTCGACCTTCTCCCTCCGGGACTTGCACCCGGAAGCCGACGCCCATGCTGGGCGCCTGAAAAGAACCAGGCTCCCGGTGGGGAGCCCGAACTGCGCGGTCAGGGAAAGTCGGGAGGCCGGCGGCCCCCGCGGCTAGTTGCGCCAGCGCAGGAAGACGCCGTACCACTTGGCGTCGTAGTCGGCGATGGAAAGAGCATCCTCCTGGTACTTTCGCTTCTCGAACTGAACCAGCACGCCCCACTTTTTTGTGAAGTCGAAGTCCGCGCGCGCGAAGGTGCGGTCGAGCGTGAGCGCCATGCTGCCGGTGTTCTCGAACTTCGAGAACCCGGCCTCGAAACCGCCTTTGCCGAACCTGTAGCTGGCGGCCGCCTCCCTGGAGGTCCCGTCCTCGCTGTAGATCGACGGCACGAAGGTGAAGTCCTGCGGCTGGCGGATCGTGATCGTGCTGTCCACCTGGTAGGTGCCGTAACCCAGGCGCAGGACAAGGTCTTTGACCGGTGTCACCTCAAGGTCGCCCGCCCAGTGCTTGGTGGTGGCGTCGCGGTCGACGCCAGCGGTGGGGTTCTCGCCCTTGATGTTCTCCGCCGTGCCCACGAGCCTAAGGAACTTGCCCGCGGTCCAACTCAGCCGCGCGCGCCAGCGCTCCTGATTGAGGTAATCGGTCCGCACGATCGCGTTGTCGGCATCGTCCTTCCTCCAGTCGAATGCGAGCTTGAGGCCGGAGACGGTGAACGTGGCCCCTGCCGAGTAGAGCTTCACGTCGCGTGTGAAGTGGCCACCCTGCCCCCCGGGCACCACGATCTCGGCCGCGTCGGGTGTCACGGTGAGGTCCTGCTTGGAGTTGCCCCACCCTGCCCACAGCTGCAGCGGGCCCAGATTGCGGGTGGACGCCTTGAGTTCGAGTACGTTCTCATCCCGTTCCATGGCGGTGTTCGAAGTCAGCAGCGTGTTGATGGCCTTCGGGTCGGCGCCGGAAAAGTTGACGGTGTTGGCGAACATGTCGGCAAAGGTGGCCCAGCCGTCCTGGTCGCGGTGCCTCTTGGTGTAGCCGGCCAGCAGCTGCAGGCCGTCGGTCGGTTCCCACTCGACTCGGGCCTCTCCGCGCCAGTTCAGGCTCTCGGAGCGCGCCCGCACCGACTCCGTGAACCCCGTGTAGAATCGGGAGAGCTTGAAGGAGGCCAGACTCCCGGCGGCCGCCTCCACGTCAGCGGTCGCCGAGCTCATGTCCGCCCGCACGAAGGAACCCACCAGGCGCAGGCCGCTCGTCAGCATCGCGCTGACGTAGGCGTTGGTCATCGGGAACGTCCCTTCGCTGTCGGTCAAGCGCGTGTAGTTGGAGAGGGTGATGTCACGGCCGAGCACCGGCGTACCGTTGTTGCCGCCGCCGGCCCCCAACAGCAGCGAGACCTTCTCGCTGGAGTCGAATATCCGCCAGCCCTGAACCACGGTGCCGGAGAACGTGCCGAGGTGGAACCCGACGCCCCCCTGCACCTCTTGCGTGACTTCCGTAAAATCGGAGGTGAGGCGGAACTCGTCCTGCCCGGTGCTGACCGTGGTGGTCCCTGGACCCTGGTACCGCATCCAGCTGTAACCGAACAACGGAGTAAGGACGTGGCCGGGGATGAGTTCCACGTCCAGGTTCAGGCTGTCCGACGAGCGGTCGAAGGTGTGCTGACTGAGCTGGACCCCGCTCGAGAACAGCGGGTTCGCAAAGTCGGGGAGCGCGCTGTAGATCTCGGAGTGACGGTAGAGGAGACGGAGGGTATAGGTGCGGGCGAGCCCCGCTTCGAGCCGGAAGTACCCCTGCGGACTGGCGCCGAGGTTCCCGGCGTCGATGCGCAGCCGATCGAAAGCCTTGGAGCCCGTCGAGCTGTCGAAGCTGGTCAGCGAGAACGACCGCAGCTGCAGCCCCTGTTTCTCGTTGAGTTGGGTGCGGAAGACGCTGTTGTTGCCGGAGACATCGAGCCACTGGTAGCCGAGCTCCAGCGAGAATTGGCTCGGCTGCGCGCCGCCGAACGCGGGCCAGCAGAGGGCGAGGACCAGACCCACAACGTAGGGGAAACGCTTTGCCATCGCTCGTCTCCTATCTCAAGAGCATCGGAGAGCTGTTGGATCCATGGATCGCAACGTGACAGCCCGTGCAGTTGGTGTAGCGCGCGCTCCGAAGGTCGTGGAAGGAGGGGGGTTGGGGACCGAGGGTGCCGGCCGGAAGGGTGGTGTGGCACTCGAGGCAGAGCTGGTCGACGCGGGCGCGGATGAGCATCTTGTTGTTGTTGGAGCCGTGGGGCTCGTGACAGCTCATGCAGTTTCCGGCGATCCCTGTGACGTGGGTGAACACGAAAGGACCCTGCGTCTCGGGGTGGCAGGAGAGGCATGGGAGCTCCCCGGCAGCTGTTTTTCTCAGGTTCTTGTCGGCGCCGGCACCACCGTGGGGGTTGTGGCAGGAGGTGCACTCGATCGCGCCGCGCCCGAGACGGTGGGCGTATGGCTTGCCGAAAGTGTTCTTCTGCCCCAGGTGGCAGGTCACGCACAGGCTGCCGGTCGCGGTGCGCAGCAACGGGGTGGCGGCGGCGCCGTGGACCGAGTGGCACTCGAAGCAGCTCACCGAGGCCGCGGCGTGGAAACCCATCGCGGTGGAGTTGAAGGCAGACTTGTCCTGGTGGCAGGTGAGGCAGGCCTTTGCGCCTTCACCGCCCTTGGGCACCTTGATAAAGGCCTTGTCGCCTTCCGCCGAGTGCTTGGTCCCGTCGCCGTGGCAACTCTCGCAAATGGCCTTGCCTGGGTGGGCGGCGGCGCTCCCCGTGGCGTGCCGGTTGGTGAGGAACTGAGCAGTCAGCGTGTCGTGACAGTCGGCGCACGGGGTGTAGGCGGCCGCACCGCCCGTCCCCGGCTGCTCAGCCGCCCAACCCACTCCGAGGCCCAGCAGTATCGGCAGGCTGAGAGCGGTCAGTATGCGAAGCCACGTTCTCATCCGATCCACCTTTCGTGCGCCGCGCCAGGCTGCCGGCCCCGGCCGACAGCCTGGCGTGTTGTTCCGTTGCTAGCGAGCGTGGACCTTGTCCACTGCGAACTCGGCGTCGTTGCTGTGGCAGGCCTCGCAGGCCTCGCCGAAGAACGAGGTCGTGGTGTAGGCGTGCGCGGCGGCGGGTTGTGAATCATGGCACCCGAGGCAGGCCGCCGCGGTTGGCTGCATCGGCGTGTAGAAGTCCTTCTTCGTGATCGTTGGGATGACGCCATCGGGCAGCGGCACGGTGTAGGCACCCGTCACGTGGCAGGCCACGCAGTCGCGGCGATCGCCGGGGTACCGGACCTCGTTGTAGTTGTGCTTGCTCTTGCCGTTGCCGTACACGGTGAAGTCCTGCGCGAGCGCATCGCCGGTGTGGATGCGGTGGATCATGCGCTGCAACGAGATCGACTCCGCGATCCCCTGGTCGGTCGGCCGGTTCCCGCTGTCATCGGCAACCGGGTTGTGGCAGATCACGCACTCCTCGATCTTGAACCGCTGGCCGCCGTGCAGAGCGAGGGTCTCGTGGCAGTCGTTGCACTTGGCCAGGTCGACGCTCGTGCGGCGCGCCTTCGGCTGCGCGTCGGTGACGGCAAACGTGTAGATCGGGTTGACCGCCGCCTCGCGGACGCTCAGGCCGGTGTCGGTGTGATTGTCGATCGTGATGTTGCGGTAGACGTCGGCGGATGCGGTCCAACTCCCGACGGCATCAGCGGGGATCGGAGCGGTGAACGTGTAGACCCAGGAGTCGCTAGAGGCCGTCGCGGTCTTCCCGCTCTCGCGGAACTGCTTCGTGTAGTCGGTAGTGGGACCGCCGACCAGGATGTTGAGGGTACCCAAAGAGGACGGCTTCACCGGGGAGCCGTCGCCGTTGGTGACCTTGAACGTCACGGTGATCTTCCCGCCGGGGACGGCGCCGGTCACGCTCACGATCTGCGCTTTGAGTCCCTTGAGCTGTGCCGACTTGGTGGGGATGGTGTGAGCGCCCTTGATCGAGGCGTCGAACTCGGACTCGCCCTGGGGCTGATGGCAGCTGGCACACGCCTTGTCATCGGCCTGCGGGCCCGCGGTGTGGTTATCACCGGTGACCCAGTCGATGGTGTCGTGGCAGGAGCCGCACGCCTTGCGCGACGGGCGTGAGTACCAGATGTACCCCTCGGCGGCGCTCGGGTCGTGGCAGGTCGTGCAGTTGCGGATGTCCTGGGGGTAGCCAACGGTGGAGAAATCCGTGGTGGTCCCAAAGCCGTATTTGCCGCCGGCAACCACGCTCGGCAACCCGGCGCCGCGGTGGATCTTGTGGATCATCACCTTGAAGTCGAAGCTCTGACCGGTGGTTGCGTCGTTCGGGATCTGCGGCGTGTGGCAGAGCACGCAGTTCTTGGTCGTGCGCCGCGTCCCACCGTGGCCTCCCAGCGGGTCGTGACAGTTGTTGCAGGTCTTGTCGATGTCCATCGCCGCCCAGGTGTCGACAACCACGCCGCCGTCAGGACGGAAGTCATAGTTGATGTTGTTGGCGTAGTAATCCTTGCCGATGATCGGGGTGAGCGTGCGGCGGCCGTAGATCCCGAGCGTCGTGGTCTTCGTCACGTCCATGTTGGCCGGCAGCGTCGTGGCAAACGTGTACCTGGAGTGCCCGAGCTCGAGGTGCGTCCAGCCTGCATTCCCAGCCTGGTCCGCCGCCGGCGTCGTCACCCCGCTGCGCGTTCGGGTCGTGTAGCTGGTGTACTGTCGGGCGGAGCCGTCGTACCACGCGAGGATGAAGCTGATCGACAGCGGCCCAGGCGTGGCCTTCCCGAGATAGTCGAGCGGCTGGTCCATGTCATCGGTGAAGCTGACGTCGACGACGGGCTTCTTCCCGGGCCCCACGTTCGTGAGGCTGTTCAGCTTGATATTGAACCCCGGGCGGATGTATCCGATCTGCTCGGCGGTGAGGTAGTGCTCGACCTCGTTCACCGCGTAGACGTGCGGTGGTTGGACGCTCTGCAGCCGACGGGCCGCATTGCCCACGGGGTGTGACGGGACCGCCACGTTCACCGCCGCGAGGATTGCCAGACCACACTGGAGTAGCGCCATTGCTTTCCCCTTTCGCCGTCCCGGCCCTGAATCTGGGCGTTATGCGGGCTCGGGTGACTCCGGTTAAGTTAGGGACGGTCGCGAAATTTGTCAAGCCTTTGTCAGGACATATAAGTTTTCCTTATTGTGTCACTGTCTCCAACCGCCGTATGTCACGAAACTGTTGCATGCACGCATGGGTCGGGGCCTCGCACGCTGGCCAGGGCGCGGGTGTGCAACCTGCTTTTGTGCGAGGGTTTGCGGGTCTCCCGTGAAAGACGGTTACAATACCGGCGGAGGTCGGCATGGGTTTCCTCGAGGAGTTGCCGGGCCGCGCCCGCGCGGTCGGTGGACACGTCGTGCTGGTGGAGGGCGACGACCCCCGCATCGTCGAGGCGGCCGGCGTTCTCTGTCAGGAGGGAATCGCCCGCGTCACGATTCTGTGTCCCGCCGCGAAGCGGGGGGCGGAGCATGAGCGCCTGCGCTCTCAGGGCGTCACGGTCACGGACATCGCATCGGACCCGAGACGTCAGCGTCTGTTCGATCTCCTGCACGCCCGCCGCGCCCCCAAGGGGTGGACGAGAGAGCAGACCGACGCGGCGCTCGGCGACCCGCTTTACTTCGCCTCGCTGCTGGTCGCGGCCGGCGAGGGCGACGCTTCGGTTGGCGGCGCCGTCCGCACCACCGCCGACAGCGTGCGCGCGGCGCTCCACTCGATCGGGCCGGCGCCCGGCATCAAGACGGTCTCCTCGGCGTTCGTGATGGTCCACCCCGACCGGCGCTGGGGGCAGGACGGGTTAATGGTCTTCGCCGACTGCGCGGTGCTCCCCGACCCGGACCCCGAACAGCTCGCCGACATCGCGGTCAGCGCGGCCGCCACGTTCCGGGCGATCGTCGGCGGCGAGCCGAAGGTCGCGCTGCTCTCCTTCTCCACCAAGGGTTCGGCCGAGCACCCGCTGGTGGACAAGGTCCGGCAGGCGGGCGCGGCGCTCGCCGCACGCGCCCTCGACTTCGCCTTCGACTTCGAACTACAGCTCGACGCGGCGCTGCTCGCGGCGGTGGGGAGCCGCAAGGCCCCCGGCTCACCGGTTGCCGGACGCGCCAACGTGCTCGTGTTCCCGGACCTCAACGCAGGCAACATCGGCTACAAGCTGACCGAGCGCCTCGGCGGCGCACGCGCCGTCGGACCGCTGCTGCAGGGGCTCTCGCGTCCGGCCAACGACCTTTCCCGGGGCTGTTCCGCACGCGACGTGGTGGAGACCGCGTGCCTCTCGCTGCTGCAGGCCGCGCTGGTCGGCGGGGGGCGCCGTTGAGGGTTCTGGTCGTCGGCGGTGGGGCGCGGGAGCACGCCCTCGCGTGGAAGCTCTCTCGCGCCGACGGCATCGAGGAGCTGTACGCCGCCCCCGGTAACCCCGGGATCGCCGGCGTCGCGACCTGCATACCCATTGCGGCGGATGCGACCGCTGAGCTGGCTGAGTTCGCCGCCTCGCTCAAAGTGGACCTCACCGTCGTCGGGCCCGAGTTGCCGCTGGTGCTGGGAATCGCCGACGAGTTCGCGCGCCGCGGCCTCGTACTAGTGGGGCCGTCGCGCGCCGCAGCGGAGATCGAGGGGAGCAAGGTCTTCACAAAGGAGTTCTGCAACAGGCACGACATCCCGACCGCGCGGGCGAAGGTTGTGCGGAGCAGGCACGAGGCCGCCGCTGCGGTGCGCGAGTTCAAGGTCCCGGTGGTGTTCAAGGCGGACGGGCTGGCGGCAGGCAAGGGTGTGCAGGTGTGCCGCAGCAAGGACGACGTGGGCGCCGCCCTCATCCACTACTTCGAGGACCGTGCGTTCGGCGCCGCGGGCGAGCGCGTGCTGGTCGAGGAGTGCCTGGAAGGTCAGGAACTCTCTTTCATGGTGCTCACCGACGGGACGAGCGTTGTGCCGCTCGCCGCGGCGCGCGACTACAAGCGTCTCGGGGACGCCGACCTTGGGCCGAACACGGGTGGGATGGGATCGATCTCCCCCGTGCCGCTGGAGTCCGGGCTCGCGGCGAGGATCCTGCGTGCCATCGTGCTCCCGACGGTGGCCGGGATGGCCGCCGAGGGACGTCCGTTCCGCGGCGTCCTCTACGCGGGCGTGATGGTGACCCCTGACGGGCCGCAGCTGCTGGAGTACAACTGCCGCTTCGGCGACCCGGAGACCCAGGTGGTGATTCCGCGCCTGGAGGGCGATCTCCTCCCGCTGCTGCGGGCCACGGCGCTCGGGGAGCTGGGTTCCATGCGCGCGCTCTGGAAGCGGGAAGCGGTAGTCTGCGTGGTGTTGGCCTCGCACGGATACCCGGAGAGCCCGCGGCGCGGCGACGGCATCGCTGGCCTGGGAGAGGCCCTGGCCCAGCCTGGGGTGCTGGTCTTTCACGCCGGCACGGCGCTGCAGGACGGCCGCCTGGTGACCGCTGGGGGGCGCGTGCTCTCGGTGGTGGGTCGGGGCGCGACCCTCGACGAAGCCGCCCGGACGGCGTACTCGGCGGTGGGGCGCGTGCAGTTCGAGGGGATGCAGTGCCGCAGCGACATCGGCAAGGGGTTGGCATGAGCGAGCCTGTGCTCATCTTGATGGGATCGAAGAACGACTGGGAGCTCTTGCGTGAGACCGCGGCCCAGCTCGACATGCTC
Organism: Thermoanaerobaculaceae bacterium; assembly: GCA_041494245.1. Lineage (GTDB taxonomy): Bacteria > Acidobacteriota > Thermoanaerobaculia > Thermoanaerobaculales > Thermoanaerobaculaceae > RBG-13-68-16. Next base: position 169,726 of record JBGQAK010000006.1, on the reverse strand, counting down.
GGCGTTCCCTGGCGCGCCCACGTCGCCTCGGCGCACCGGTCGCTCGCCCGCACGCTCGAGCTGGTTTCCAAGGGCGAGAAGGACGGCGTGCGGGTGTTCGTCTGCGGCGCGGGGATGGCGGCGCACCTGGCCGGGGTCGTCGCGGCGAGCACCGTGCGGCCTGTGATCGGCGTGCCGCTGCCAGGGGGCTTGGGCGACGGGCTCGACGCGCTGCTCTCTACGGTGCAGATGCCGGGCGGCGTGCCGGTGGCGACGGTGGCCGTGGGCAAGGCCGGTGCCCGCAACGCGGCGGTGCTGGCCGCCGAGATCCTTGCCCTCGGCGACCGCGAGCTCGAGGCTCGGCTTCGTCGGGTTCGCGTGGAGCAGGCGGAGGCGGTGGTGGCGGCGGATACGGCGCTGCGTGAAGGGGAGGAGCGCCGGTGAGCTGCGCGACCTGTCCCGCCGAGGGGCACCCCCGCCCCGACCTGATCCGGATCAGCTTCTCCCCCAACCTCCCGGGCCAGGTATGTGCGGTGAAGGAGGGCGTGGAGCTGGAGATCGGGGCGTCCTACGTGGTGGCAAGCGCCGACGGGGAGCGCGTCGGCCGCCTGGCCGGGCACGAGATCCCCGTGTTGCGGCCGTGCGCCGACCGGGTGGCCGGCAGAGTGCTCCGACACGCGGTACCGAACGAGGTCGCGAGGTCCGAGGAGCTCGCCCTCGTCGCCCGCGACGCCCTGCGCTTCTGCCGCGAGCGTGCCCGCGAGCTCAATGTGCCCATGCGGCCAGTGTCCGCGATCGTGCCGCTCGACCGCGACACCCTTGTGATCACCTTCGCGGCAGAGGAGCGGGTGGACTTCCGCGCGCTGCTGCGCGACCTCGGGCGGCGCACGAGGCGCCGGGTGGAGCTGCGGCAAATCGGCGTGCGCGACCAGGCCAAGGCCAGCGGCGGGTGGGGCCCTTGCGGGCGGATGCTGTGCTGCTCGACGTTCATGGCGCGCTTCAACTCGGTGACGATCCGCATGGCCAAGGCGCAGAAGCTCTCCCTCAACCCGACCCGGATCTCCGGGATGTGCGGGCGTCTGATGTGCTGCCTCGCCCACGAGGCGGCGGACGATGGCTCGGGGAAGCGCTCCGGCAAGCCTTCGTAAACCTTCCTCCAGCCCGTTCCGTATGCTGAGGTGCAGGCTCCGCGTGGTGGTATACTGCAAATCAGTTTGACGAGGAGCACATGAAGGAAATCCACCGTTCGGGGGATGAACCCCTCACCAGCCGCAGGCTTATCCGCCCCTCGATCTCGGAGGTGGCTGACCGTACGCCTCTGCGTGGCGCCGTCCACCGTAAGCAGGCGCCACCCGAGCAGACCAACGCCGAGAACTACTACTTCATCAAGCAGATGCAGAACAAGAGCGCGATGGTCGTCATGCTCGACGACGGCACCGAACTGCACGGCTGGGTGGAGTGGTACGACCGGTACTGCATCAAGCTGAACCGCACCGACGGCCCCAACCTCATGATCTACAAGCACGCCATCCGGTACATGTTCAAGGAAGAGGAGCTGCGCCAGCGCCGCCGCCGCCCCCGCGAGTGACGACCCCTCGGCTCCGAACCCACAAAGAGGACGTATCACGGGGTCGAACATCCTCCTAAAGGTTTCCGATCAAGCGTCAGACGGGAGCGGTCTGGAGGAGGGCCTCCACCCGCGCGCACACCACGTCGAGCGCGACCGCGTTGAACCCGCCCTCGGGAATGATCAGATCGGCCCAGCGCTTGGAGGGTTCCACGAACTCGAGGTGCATCGGGCGCACGGTCTCCAGGTACTGGCCGATGACGTTCTCGACCGTGCGGCCACGCTCAACCAGATCGCGCCGCAGTCGGCGGATGAAGCGGAGGTCGGCGTCGGTGTCTACGAAGATTTTGATGTCGAACAGCTGGCGCAGAGCGGGCTCGACGAAGATCAGGATCCCCTCCACGAGTACCACGCCCCGCGGTTCCACGCGGCGCGTCCGGCCTGTGCGGACGTGGCGCGTGAAGTCGTAGATCGGCACCTCAATGGCTCGCTGGGCCTTCAGGTCGCGCACGTGGCGGGCGAGCAGTTCGCTCTCGAGCGCATCCGGGTGGTCGAAGTTGTGGTGGAGGAGGCTGTCGCGGTCCGCCCTGGCGAGATCGCGGTAGTAGCTGTCGTGCTGCAGGAACGCGATGCGGTCGGCGCCGATGCGGCTCACGATCGCGTCCGCGACCGTGGTCTTGCCGGAGCCTGTGCCGCCGGCCACCCCGATCACCACAACGTCGCTCATCGCACCACCCCACTCCGTCGTTGCGCCTCGCACGTCATCATACGCCGGGGGCGGCCGCGCGCAGAAGAGCGTGCTGAAAGACGATATCCTCGCAGTAGGCACCTTCGTGAATAGTCCGGGCTAGGAGCCTGTCCGAGTAATGGGGCGAGTCGCGCGCAGAGGGCTTGCGAGGCGCAGGCAAGGCGCGAGGAGGCAGGCGATGCTGGAGCATCGTAGCCGACGAGCAACGCAGCATGCGTCCGCAACACCCCTGCGCCCGGAGGGTTACGGCGGCGCGGGGCCATCTGCTGCGTTGCCGCTCCTTACCGATGGGGGAGCATCGCTTTCGTCGCGGCGCCTTGCATCTGGCCTCGCGGCGCTCGTAACGCGACCGCACCCGCTTACTCGGACAGGCTCCTAGCTTCGGGTCCGTGCGGTGACGAGGTAGAGGACGTAGCTCCCGTCGCGGGCGACCTCGCGGAGGTTTTCCTGCATCCAGCGGGCGATGACCGGTTGGAGGGACGGCGCGATCGGCCACTCCCGAGCTTCCGTGCGGATCGAGGTCGGAGGCAGCGGACAGTTGGCGGTCTCGACAAGGATGAAGTCGACACGGCTCTCGGCGAGCTTGCGGGAGAAGCCCTCGGCCCCGTACCTGGCAAACCAGGCGAGGAACAACGGCTCGTCGAGGAAGCTGCTGGCGCGCGCCCAACGATCGAGATAGAACGTCTGCTCGCCTCCCCACACCCAGACGCGCGCGTCCTGCGGCGAGGCGGTCCTGATCCACCTCACGCACGGAGTGAGCACGCCGCTGCGTCGCAGCAGCTCGTCGTCGCCGATGATGCCGAGCAGGTAGCGCTGCGCGCCCGGGCTGTAGCGGGTGACGACCACGTAGAACCACGGCAGCGAGGAGAGCGCCAGCGCGCCGACCACGGCCGAGGCGGTCACCCTCAGCCAGCGCCGCCCTGCGAGCGCCTGCAGGAAGGGGGGTAGGAAGAGCCAGGCGAGCGCGAGTACGGGGACGTACGCGCGCGGCGCCGGCGAGTAGCGGAGCAGCACCAGCGAGGCGGCCGTGACGGTGAACCAGGGCAGGCCCCCGGTGCGCCGCCAGCCGAGCGCGACGACCCCGAGCAGCAGGAGCGGCCACCCCAGGTGCAGGCGCTGGTCCACCACCGGGTCGGCGGTGGCGTGGTAGAGCCAGGGGACGAAGCGCCAGAAGCCGTGCAGCTTCGCGTAGTCGAGCAGCGACCCCACGTCGGGGGCCGGGCCCGCGTGCGCCCCACGAGCGCCGATCACGTTCACCCCGAGTGGGTAGAGCGGGTCGCCGGTGAGGCTCCAGTTGCGCACGAGCCACCCGCCGGCGAAGAGCACGGCGGCGAGGGCGAGCGCCGCTAGCACCCGGGCGGCGTGTGTTTTCGCTCCGGCGCGCAGCAGGGCGACCACCAACTCCAGGGCCAGCCCCGCGACCACGGGGAACGCCGTGTACTTGAAGCCCAGGCAGAGCCCCCAGGCGCCTGCGGCCAGCGCCGCCGCCGCGAACTGCCGGGTCGCGAGGAACCGCCGGCCGGCGCGCCACCCCAGAAAGAGGAAGAAAACCAGCGGCCACTCGGCGTTGCACGTTCCCAGCAGCACCAGCGACATCGGTGCCAGGAGCAGGAACAGCAGGCTCACCCGCGTTGTCCAGCGGTCGTGGCGGGACTCCGCCAGCATGCCCGCCAGCAGCGCCAGCGTGGCGAGGCCGAAGGCAAGGGTGAGCAGGCGGGGGGTGTGGATCCCCCCGACGGCCAGGCCGTACCCCCAGATCACCTCGGCGTTGGCTGGGAACAGCCAGTGGACGTTGTCGAGCGGCACCCACCAGTCGTGCTGGAAGCGCCAGAACTGGGGAAGCGCGAGGTGGTAGACGAGCTCGTCGCGGGCGTCGGGGGGGATGCTCGCGAGGAGCACCGCACTGGCCAAGCAGAGGAGGATGGCGAGCCCCCAGACAGGAGATCCCTGGCCATCGCCGCGCCAACCCCGCCAGAGCGATGCGACCTCGTCCCGCAGATCTTCGAGCGGCCGCCACCTCCGCGCGACCACGAACGAGAGCAGGGCGAGGTTGCCGAGGAGCGCGCCCGCCGTCCAGACCACTTCGTGGTAGAGGCCGCAGGCGAGCATGGCGGTCCCGGCCAGCACGACCGCCCCCCACCCCGCGCCCCATGCCGCGGCGAGCTCCCACCCGGGCGGGAGTGGACCGGAGAGCCGGAGCACCTTGCGGGTGAGGAGCAAGCCGAGGGCGAACACCGGGGCGGTGGCGTAGGCGGCGGTCATGCTCCAGCGCAGCAAGCGGAGCGCGGCCACCAGCGGCGCGGCGAGCGGCCAGCGGAGGAGAAGCCCCGCGATCGCGGCCGCCAGGACGGCGGCCACCGCCACGGCAACGCCGGCCGCCGCCCAGGGCAGGCGCCTGTCGGTCATCGGCCTCCGCCCGGTCGCGGGTTCCCCACCAGCATGTCTACCAGGGATGCTACCAGGGCCCTTGACAAACCTTTTCGCGGGACCTATCGTATGAATGTCATGGTGAACTATTACAAAAGGTGAATCCGATGCCGACCTCATTCCGACTCGACCCGGCCTCCGGGGTGCCGTTCTACCGGCAGATCATCGATCAGATCCTGGCTGGGATCGCCACGGGCGCGCTGCTCCCCGGCGAGCAGCTCCCGACCGTGCGCGGCCTCGCGGTGGAGCTGCAGGTGAACCTCAACACCATCGCCAAGGCGTACAAGGAGCTGGAGATCCGCGGCGTGCTCAACACCCAGCAGGGGTCGGGGACGTTCGTGGCTTCGGTGCAGGTGGAGCGCGACGAGGTGGAACGGCGCCGGCAAGTGGTGCAGCTGGTGGATGAGTTCCTGGCGCGCGCTGCCGGCGTCGGCCTCCCCCCCAAGGAGGTGCTGGCGGAGTTCGCGGCCCGGGTGGAGGAGGCGAGGCGATGAGCCTTGCTCTGAAGGTGGCTGCGCTTGTCGTGCTGCTCGGCGGGGTGGCCGTCGAGCACGGCGGGCTGGTTCCGGCGCCCGGCTTCGCGCTGGTGGCTGGGGCGCTGGTCGCCATCTACCTGTGGTTCCTGGCGAAGGCGAGGCGGCACCTGCGGCCGCCGCTATAGCCCGGACTATTCATGAAACATCTACTGCGACCGCAGATATGGCAGCCCTGGCGGGCGTACTCGGGGCTCGCATCCTCGACGTACCGTGTCCAGTACGCCTTCGGATGCTGGCCCCTACGTGCGCCCACCATGACAGCCATCTCCGCGGTCTCGCTACGATGCCCCACGAATAATCCGGGCTAGGAGGAGGAGAACATGTTCCCGATCGTCACGATTGCGAAGAAACAGAAGGACAAGGACAAGCCGCCCCAGGAGGTCTCGTTCGGCGCGCAGCTGCCGTCACGGGACGCTCGCCGTTTCGTCAACCCCGTGTCGGTCACGGCGGCAATCATCGTCTGGGTGGCCGGCCTGATCACCACCATCGTGGTGGGTGAGGGGATGCACCACAGCGATCTCATCCCGTTGACGCTGCTGGTCCCGGCGCTCCTCGGCCTCTACGTCATGTTCGCGATCAAGGTGGCCGACCAGTGGGAGAAGGCCGTGATCCTGCGCTTCGGCAAGTTCCGCGGCCTCGAGGGACCGGGGCTGTTTTGGATCGTCCCGGTGGTCGAGGTGATCTCGCACCTGGTTGACCAGCGCGTGCGCGCGACCGACGTGACCGCCGAATCCGCCCTCACCCGCGACACGGTCCCGGTCAACGTGGATGCCATCGTGTTCTGGCTGGTGTGGGACGCGCAGAAGTCGGTGCTCGAGGTGCAGTCCTACTTCAACGCCATCTTCCTCTCGTCGCAGACCGCGCTGCGCGAGGCGATCGGCCGCCACGACCTGGCCGAGATGATCACCGAGAGGGAGAAGCTCGGGCAGGAGCTCGCCAAGATCCTGGATGAGAAGACCAACCCGTGGGGGATCACGGTTCAGTCGGTGGAGATCCGCGACGTGCGCATCCCTGCCGAGCTGGAGGACGCGATGTCGCGGCGCGCCCAGGCCGAGCGCGAGCGGCAGGCGCGCATCATCCTGGGCACGGCGGAGACCGAGATCGCCACGCTGTTCGCCAAAGCCTCCGAGCTGTACCGCGAAAACCCGACCGCGATGCACCTGCGCGCCATGAACATGCTCTACGAGGCGATCAAGGAGAAGGGCACCATGGTGATCGTGCCGTCGTCGGCGGTGGAGACCATGGGCCTCGGCGGGATGCTCGGCACCACTGCTCTCGGGGCGAGCGCGCCGGAGCGGTGACCGCAGCTCCAGATGGAGCTCGAAGCGGGGAAGCGCCGGGGCTCCGGCGCTTCCCCTTCAGTGTGGTTTCTTCGAAGGCTGCGTGCCCTGCGCCGTGGTGACGTACCGGTTGCTGCCGAGGTAGAGGAGGGGCTTGAAGCGCTCGATGTCGAGCACGCCTGCGCCGTCGAAGGCGTCCGCCGCGGTGTGGATCCGCTGCACCTCACCCACGACCAGCGTCTGGTCCCCCACGTGGTGGCGCTCCAGGAGCAGGCACTCGGCGGCGACGTAAGCGACCGCGAGAAACGGCGTGGCGAGCTTCTCGCCTTCGTGCAGCTCGAGCTCGAGCGCCTTGACCTTGTCGGTCTCGCGGCCCGATAGCTTGCCGAGGGCCTCGGCGAGGCCGGCGTGCTCGTGGGTCAGGAGGCTCACGGTGAACTCGCCGGTCTTGACGACCAGCTGGTGGCTGTACGTCTTCGGGGAGAGGCAGACGCCGAACAGGGGGGGATCAGAGGACAGCGGGGTCGCCCACGTTACCGGCGCGAAGTTGGCGGTGCCCCTGCCCTCGTCGCGCGCGCCGACGATGCACACCGGTCGGGGGTAGTAGAAGTAGCAGGAACCGAGAACCGCGGACGCATGCGCCATGATGTCCCTCCCCGAGCTTGATAGATTCTAGCGTGGTCCTCGCTTGACACACCTGTGGCGTTTGCGTAGCGTGCCCGTACCCGCCGCACCGGGTGGAGATCTTTCGTGGCGCGTCTTTCTGAGTTCCAGGGAAAACAGGTCCTCGCCGCCTCCGGGATCGCGGTTCCGCGTGGTGAGCTTGCCCGCACGCCCGCCGAGGCGCGCGCCGCCGCCGAGCGGATCGGGGGTGCCGTGGTCGTGAAGGCCCAGGCGTGGACCACCAGCCGCGCCGCGCAGGGGCTCGTGTGCTTCGTCGACGACGCGGCGGCCGCCGGCGAAGCGGCGGCTACGATCCTCGCGCTGCGCGTGGGCGACTTCCCGGTCTCCGGTGTTCTCGTGGAAGAACGCGTGGCGGTCGCGAGCGAGCGCTACGCGGGCATCGTCCTCGACGACCGGCGCAGGTGCCCCGTGGTCCTCGTCTCCGCCCGCGGCGGCTCGGGGATCGAGGAGACCGCGCGCGAGCGCCCCGACTTGGTGGCTGAGCTGCCGCTCGACGTCGTCGACGGATTGGCGGCGCCCGCGGCGCGCGAGCTGTGGCGGTGGGTCGGCGTGCACGGTGAGGAGCAGTGGCACCTCGCAGAGGCGTGCGTGCGGCTGGCGGCCGTCGCCCGGGCGGTGGACGCGCGCACCGCCGAGATCAATCCGCTGGTGTTCACGCTCGACGGCCGTGTGGTGGCGCTCGACTGCCGGATCACCGTCGACGACGCGGCGGTGTTCCGCCACCCCGAGCTCGGGATCGAGGTGGCGCGCGAGCTGGGGCACCCGCCCACCGCGCTCGAGCGCATCGCCTGGGATGTCGAGAAGGACGACTACCGCGGAACGTTCTACTTCCTCCAGATGCGCGACGGGTGCAAGCGCGGCGACAGGGTGGTCGCGTTCCACGGTGCAGGGGGCGGCGGCTCGATGATGGGGATGGATGCGCTCGCGCGCCACGGCTTCTCGGTGGCCAACTTCTGCGACACCTCCGGCAACCCCCCCGCCTCCAAGGTGTACCGGGCCGCGCGCATCCTGCTCTCTCAAGGCGGCGTGGACGGCTACTTCGGCACCGGCTCGGGGGTCGCCTCGCAGGAGCAGTTCCACTCCGCGCGCGGCCTCGTGAAGGCGTTCCTGGAGGAACCGCTCGCGGTCCCCGCGGTGGTGCGCCTGGGCGGCAACGGCGAGGAGAAGGCGATCGAGATCCTGACGGGCTTCACCAGGGAGCTCGGCATCCCGGTCGAGTGCTACGGCAAGGACACGCCGGTGGACGTCTGTGCCACACGCCTCTCGGAGCTGATCGCGGGCTTCACGCCGCCGCCGCGCCTGGCCCGGCGGGAGCATGCGACCGCCGAGAAGCCGTACACGTTTGGCACGCCGACCGGGGAGATCACCTACGACCACGCCGTGTGCGCGCGCTGCGAGAGCAAGGTCTGCGTGAGCGCCTGCGTGCCGCAGATCCTCCAGCTCTCCGAGGAGGGGGTGCCGGTGCTCAAGGTGACCCCTGAGGAGGCGCGGCGCGGTCGCTGCACGGAGTGCTTGGCGTGCGAGGTAGACTGCCGGGCCCTGGGGGCCGGCGGCGGGCATGTGCGCCTGCCGGTCGCGGGGTTGGCGGAGTACCGCAGGTCGCGGGGGATGGAGTAGGCCGTGGCGATCATCGTGAACGAGGCCACGCGCGTTCTGATTCAGGGGATCACCGGCCGCGAGGGGCGCGCCCGGGCGAAGCTCATGAGGGAGTACGGCACGAAGGTCGTGGCCGGCTGCACTCCCGGCCGCGGCGGGGAGAGCGTGGACGGCACGCCGGTCTACAACACCGTGCGGCAGGTGGTGGAGGCCCAGGGCCACCTCGACGCCAGCGTGATCTTCGTCCCCGCCCCCCTGGTCAAGGACGCCGCGCTCGAGGCGATCGCCGCGGGGATCCCGCTCACCGTGCTGGTGGGCGACCGGGTGCCGGTGTGGGACGTGCTGGAGATCGCCCGCGCAGCCGAGAGATCCGGTGTGCGCTTCCTGGGTCCCAACACCCTGGGGTGCCTCTCGGTTGGCAAGGGCGTGCTCGGGATGATCGGCGGGCGGGCGGAGTCGGCGCGGGCGTGGTTCGCGGCCGGCCGCGTGGGGGTCGCCTCACGCTCGGGCGGGATGACCTCTTCGACCGGCTACTACCTGTCGCGCGCAGGGGTGGGGCTCTCGACGCTAGTGCACGTGGGCGGGGACGGCATCGTCGGTCTGCCGCTGCCGGAGGTTGCGGGGCTCTTCCAGGCGGACCCCGAGACGGACTGCATCGCGATGTTCGGTGAGATCGGGGGGTCGCAGGAGGAGCGCGTGGCTGAGATGATGGCGAGCGGCGAGCTGACCAAACCGGTGGTCGCCTTCATCGGCGGGCGCGCGGCCACCTCGGGGGTGCGCTTCTCGCACGCCGGTGCCATCGTCGAGGGCGGGCGCGGCACCCACGAGGGGAAGGTCGCGGCGCTGCGCGACGCCGGAGGCGTGGTGGTCGAAACGTTCGACGCGCTGCCCGCCGCCGTCGCGCGGGTTCTGGAGGGACGACAATGAGCGAGAAGAGCTGGGCCACGGCTGTCACTTCGATTGAGCCCAACGAGATCCGGGTGCGGGGCTACCGCCTGGACGAGCTGATGGGGCGGGTCTCGTTCGGCGAGGCGGTCTACCTCGTCCTGCGGGGCGAGCTTCCGGGCAGCACCGTCGGCGGGCTCATGGAAGCGCTGCTCGTGGCCTCCATCGACCACGGCGTCACGCCCCCCTCGACGCTCTCGGTGCGCAATGCCGCAACGACCGGCGCGCCGCTCAACGCCTGCATTGCAGCCGGGGCGCTGGCGGTCAACCGGCACCACGGCGGGGCGGTGGAGGACTGCATGCGCCTGATCTCCCGCGGGGTCGCACGGATCGGCTCCGGCGAGAGCGCGGCTGCAGCCGCCGCAGCGATCATCGCCGAAGAGAAGGCCGCGGGCCGCCGCCTGCCGGGGTTCGGCCACCGTGTGCACACCGATGACCCGCGCTCCCATCGCCTGCTGGCCCTCGCAAAGGAGAGCGGCGCCGCGGGTAACCACGTCGCGTTGGCGGAGGCGATCGTCGCGGCGCTCGCGGCCTCCGGCAAGCCTCTCCCACTCAACGTGGACGGGGCGATCGCCGCGGTCCTCGGCGACCTGAGTTTCGCACCTGAGCTGGCCAACGGCTTCTTCATCCTGGCGCGCACCGCGGGGTGGATGGCGCACGTGGCCGAGGAGCTGGAGCGCGAGAAGCCGATGAGGCGCATCGACCAGGAAGCCGCCGCCTACGACGGCCCCGCCGCACGGGGCCTGCCCCAGCGTTGACGAGGACATCGCACGGGCGGCGCCGGTCACCGCCCGCCGGACATACGACCTTGAGCGGACAGGAGGCTTGAAGATGACCCGGTACCGCATCGCCTGGCTGCCCGGAGACGGGATCGGCAACGACGTGATGGAGGCCGCGCGCCTCGTGCTGGACGCCATGAAGTTGGACGCGGAATACATCCACGGCGACATCGGCTGGGAGTTTTGGTGCAGGGAGGGGGACGCCCTTCCGCAGCGCACCGTGGAGCTGCTTGGGAAGGTTGACGCCGCGCTGTTCGGCGCCATCACCTCCAAGCCGGTGAAGGCGGCGGAGGCGGAGCTGGTGCCGGAGCTCAAGGGCACGGGCCTCGTCTACCGCTCGCCGATCGTGCGCATGCGGCAGATTTTCGACCTCTACGTGTGCCTGCGCCCGTGCAAGGCGTACGCGGGGAACCCGCTCAACTTCAAGGAGACGATCGACCTCGTGGTGTTCCGCGAGAACACGGAGGGGTTGTACGCCGGCGTGGAGTTCGCGCCGGTGCCTGAGAGGCTGCGCGACACCCTGAAGGAGCTCTCCAAGCCGTTCGCGCCGTTCGCCGGGATCCCGGCGGACCAGCTCGCGATCACCTGCAAGATCAACACGAGGAAAGGCTCCGAGCGCATCATCCGGGCGGCCTTCGAGTACGCGGCCAAGCACGGCTACCCGAAGGTGACGGTGATCCACAAGGCCAACGTGGTGCGGGCAACCGAAGGTCTCTTCCTGGAGACCGCCAAGGAGGTCGCGAAGGAGTTCCCGGGCGTCGCCATGGACGACGCGAACGTGGACGCCATCTGCATGTGGCTCCTCAAGGACCCCGAGAAGTACGGCGTGCTGGTCGCGACCAACCTGTTCGGGGACATCATCTCCGACCTGTGCGCCCAGATGGTGGGGGGGCTCGGCTTCGGCTGCTCGGGCAACATCGGCGAGAAGCTCGCCGTCTTCGAGCCCACCCACGGCTCGGCACCCAAGTACGCGGGCACGTACAAGGTCAACCCGATCGCCACCATCCTGGCCGCAAAAATGATGCTCGAGTGGCTGGGGGAGAAGGCGAAGGGCGAGCAGCTCGAGAGAGCCGTGGCCGCGGTCATCACCGAGGGGAAGGTCCGGACCTACGACATGGGCGGCAGCGCCTCGACGATGGACGTCGCGAGGGCGATCGTAGGGAAGCTGTAGAGTCGGGTGCGTGGGGTATCGGAGCGATGGATTGCGGCGGCGGAGTACGCCTCCGCAGTGTCCCCGTGTGTCAACCGCGCCGATCCGGCTTCGTCTCTCACATTGGCCGGCGCTGCAACGTGCGGCCGGAAAGAGGAAACGGGAATGAAAATCAATCGCGGAACAGGGAGAGCCGTCATCGTCGCAATAGCGCTCGCGGGGATGCTGACTGCCGGTGTGGCGGTCGCCCAGCAGGGCAAGGGGATGCCGGGCGGCTTCGGGATCGCAAAGGTTTACAGGGCCGCGCTCGCGAAGCTCGACCTATCGCAGGACCAGAAGGACAAGGTCAAGGCGCTCGTGGAGGCCGAGAGGCCCGTCCTTGAAGGGCTCGCCCAGCAGCGCAAGGACGATGCCGAGGCGCTGCGTACCGCCGCCGATGCGGCGCAGCCCGACCCGGCCTCGGTCGGGGCCGCCTTCCTCAAGGTGCGTGCCGACGGGCTCGCCCTGCGCGCCGAGGTGAACAAGCTGCACGACTCGATCGTGGCGCTGCTCACCCCTGAGCAGAAGGCCGCCTTCGAGGCGTACCTGGATGCGTTCAAGTCGAGGCTGCGGCACGGCCGCGGCTCGAACGGCTGACCCGGGTTCCTCCTCCTCGTTGGAGCCGGCGCCCACGGCCCGCACGGGCCGTGGGCTTCTTTTCGTGTAGCCGTCGCCGCACGCCGCGGGCTGCAGGGGTATCCTCGAGGCAGCAATTGCTGCGCAGACTATTCGCGCGGGCGGCCGCCGTGAACGTCTGGACGGAGTGATGGGCACACCCCCGAGGATCGACATCCACATCCACATCGCGGCCAAGCGTGCGCCCGGCTGCAAGGTGTCCACGGACACCGAAAGGCAGGCGAGCTTCGCCTTCATGCTGCTCGCCGATGGTGTGCGACGGAGCGATCTGAAACGCGACTTCGACGGCACCATCCGGGACCACGTTCTGGGGGCGCTCGAGGGCGCACCGAGCGTGGACCGCGGCGTGCTGCTGGCGCTCGACGCCGTCTACGCCGAGGATGGCCGGCGGCTCGAGGAGCACAGCCACCTGGTGGTGAGCAGCGAGTATGTCCGCTCGCTCGCGCGCTCGCACCCCAAGGTGCTGGTAGGGGCCTCGGTGCACCCCAATCGGGGGCCGGTGGAGGGGAAGCAGGAGCTGCTGCGGTGCATCCACGGCGAGCCGCCCGCCGCCCTCGTCAAGTGGCTTCCGAACTCGCAGCTCATCAACACCTCCGACCCGCGCCACGACTGGTTCTTCGAGACGCTTGCCGAGACCGGGGTGCCGCTCCTCTGCCACACCGGTCCGGAGCACTCCGTCCCGCTCCCCCCTCCACGCGACGAGCACCAACGCCTCGGCGATCCCCGCCGGCTCCGCCGCGCGCTGGACATCGGCGTGACGGTGATCGCAGCCCACGCCGCGATGAGCATCTTCCCGTTCGAGGAGGACCACCTGGGCGACCTCGCCGCGATGATGCACGAGGCCGAGGAGAACGGGCGCTGGCGCCTCTTCGCCGACGTTTCGGCGATGTGCCTGATCTGCAGGGTTGGCACGGTGCATAGGGTCTCCGAGAGCCTCCCCGGCGAGCGCCTGGTGCTGGGCAGCGACTACCCCGTCCCGGTGAACCGGATGCCGCCGGTGGTGATGCGGAGCGCCGACCTCGACGAGCTCCGCGCCCTCGCACGACTGAAGAGCCCGATCGAGAGGAACGTGCGGCAGCTCCTGGCGATGGGTTTTCCGCCCGCGATCACGACCAGGGCGGCCGAGCTGCTCCCGGCCCGCGCTCTCGCCTGGGGGAGGGAGTGTACAAACGTCGCGCCGGCCTCTAGGATCGGCAAATGAGCGGAGACTCGATCTCACCGGCGCGAGGGCGGCTGGGGGTCGTGGCGGCGCTCCTCGCCGTGTACGTGGTGTGGGGCTCGACGTACCTGGCGATCCGCGTGGCGCTCGAGGGGTTCCCGCCGTTCCTCATGGCCGGGGTCCGCTTCGTGCTCGCCGGCGCCGTGCTTTACGCCTGGCTGCGCCTGCGGGGGACGGCGGCGCCTACGCGGGCGCAGTGGGGCGGCGCCGCGCTGGTGGGGGGATTGCTGCTCCTGGGCGGCAACGGCGGCGTGGTCGTGGCCGAGCAGTGGGTGGCCTCCGGCCTGACCGCCCTGGGTGTCGCGACCGTCGCGCTGTGGTCCGCCCTGTTCGCCGGGATGTGGGGGCAATGGCCGCGCCGCCTCGAGTGGGTGGGGCTCGCGGTTGGCTTCGCCGGCGTGGCGCTCCTGAACCTGGAGGGGAACCTGCGCGCGAACCCGATGGGGGCGGTGGCGCTGCTTGTGGCCACGATGAGCTGGGCGTTCGGTTCGATGTGGAGCCGGCACCTGGACCTCCCGCGCGGGCTGATGGCCGCGGCCGCCGAGATGCTCGCCGGGGGTGGACTGCTGATGGTTGCGAGCGTGGTGTGCAGGGAGGGGCTGCCCCCTGCCCCCTCGGGCCGGGCGTGGCTCGCGCTCGCCTATCTGATCGTGTTCGGCTCCTGGGTCGGGTTCTCGGCGTACCTGTACCTGCTGCGGAGGGTGCGGCCTGCGGTGGCCACCAGCTACGCCTACGTCAACCCGATCGTCGCGATGTTCCTTGGTGTGGTCTTCGCGGGCGAGCGGATCACCCCCACCGAGTGGCTGGCCATGCCGGTGATCCTGGCAGGCGTCGCGCTGGTTGCGCTCGCCCACGCCTGGACCGAGCGTCCGGTGTGATGCTGCTCCGAGCGGTTGGGGGGAACGTCAGCACGATGTACGAGTTTGACCGCGGTCAATGCCGTGCCGGCATCGGGACCGTAGCGTTGTCCCGGGAGCGTTCGATGCGGCGTTCGAGGTCCTCGCCCGTGATCCCCGCCCGCCGCCTGATGCAGGTCGCGTTCTTCCTGCTGGTGTTGGTGCTGGGCCCGCAGTTCACGGTGTGGGCGTTCGCCCACATCGCGGGACGGCAGCCCGCGGCCGGCCGCCCCGCGGGGGTGGAGGGGTTCCTGCCGATCTTCGCCTTGATGTCGCTGCGGCCGGCGCTCGCCGTAGGACTGGCGGTGGGCGTCTACCTGGGGATCACCACGGCGTTCCGGTTGAGCGGCCACTGGCAGGGGCGCGTTTCCGATGGGGTACGCCCGCTGCCTGCAGGAGATCAACTCACCCCTCTACACGCACGTTGGCGGTCTCCCGGCTGCGGAAACGAAACCCGATGCCGTGCCGCTGGCCCGCGCCCATGCGGCGCGCTTGAGGTCTCCCGGGAGGATTCCGAGACGCGAGGACGGGCTGAGAGTAACCTTGGACACCCGGGAGGACATGGTGTCAGAGGGAAAGCGCACCACGGGGACCAACTGGGCGGCAGTCACCGCGGCGCTGCCGCAGGCGGCGCGGACCGAGAGGGAGCGACCGTTCTGGCGGGCGCTCGTGGCGGCCTGGGGGTGGCACCGGGCGGTGGACGCAGGATGCGGGTCCGGCTTCCACCTCGCCTTGCTGCGCGAGCTCGGTGTCCACGCGGTCGGGTTCGATGCCGCCGTCTCGGCCCTCGCCGTGCGGGGTGCCGCTGACGTTGCGGCCGGAGACCTCCGGACGCCGCCGCTGCGGGCCGGCAGCTTCGACGCGGCCCTCTGCCTCGGAAACACGATCTCGCTGCTTCCCGATCGCGGGGCGCAGCGCGAGGCGCTCGCGGCGCTGGCCGGCCTCGTCCGCCCCGGCGGGGTAGTGCTGGTGCAGGGGGAGGACGCCGGGGCGCTGGTACGTGGCGGCGCGCTGGTGCGGACCCGCCGCATCGACGCGACCACCGTGCACGTGCGCGTCTTCGAGCGGGCGGGTCGCAGGGTCCGGATGCTCGCAGGGGTGAGCCGCAACGGAGGCGAGGCGGCGCTCGAGAAGGCGTGGCTCCTGCCCACCTCACCGCGGACGCTCGCGAGGATGGCGCGCGGCGTTGCGCTGGCCCCCTTGGCCCTTCCGGCCGCACCGCCGGGCGGCGCGGGGTGGTGGGCCGCGTTCAGCGCTCGATCGACCTGATCTTGAGGATCAGCGTCACCATCGCGAGCGCGATCACCAGGAGCGAGACGAACAACCCCGTGCGGCGGTAGCGAATCTCGGCCTCGGCGCTTGCGGCCAGCTTCTCCGCCGCTCCCGTGTCGGCCAGGACGGCTTTCGTCTTGTCCTCGACCCGCGATGGGTTGGCGGTGTGGATCTCGACCTGCGCCATGACGTACGACTGGTGGGCGTCCTCCAGCTTGACGTCGGCGTCGTCCATCAGCATCCCGGCCCGCCGTACGCGGTCCACCCTCTGCTGGGCGCCAGCGAGCCCAGTCGAGGCCCCGGTCAGCGCCGTAGAGATCGCAGTGGCAGCCTTGGCCCCGGGGTCCCCGGCGCTGTGGCACGACCCACAGGTCTGCTCCTTCCCAACTCCGATCCAGCTGTCCTGGGGGTGCACGATGGCGTGGTTGCTGTGGCAGCTTTCGCAGGCGGGCTGCGAGAGGGCGGCGAAGGCGTCCTTGTGGGGCGAAACGTCGAAGCTCTCCCTCTGGGTGACGTGGCAGGTGCCGCAGACGTTGGACACCGAGGAGACCCCCGGTGGGGTGGCGCCGTGCGAGCCGTGGCACGACTTGCAGGTCGGCGCCGAGAGGTCGTTCTTCTTGACCAGAGCGGCGTAGTGCGCCGACTGCTTGTACTCGGCGATCTCGTTGCCCTTGATGCCGTAGCGCGTCATGAGGGCCGCGTTGCCGTGGCAGTGGCCGCAGGTGTCCACGATGCGTGTCGGGTAGACGGGCGAGCGCGCGTCGCTGACCGACAGCACGCCGTGGGCACCGTGGCAGGACGAGCACACTGCGACGTTGGTGTCCCCCTTGGCGAGCGCCTGGCCGTGCTTGGAGGTGCGGTACTGAGCGAGCTGGTCGGTCGGGATGTTGGGCGCATAGCGCAGCATGAAGGAGGCGTCGGAGTGGCAGGAGCCGCACATCTCTGGGATCGCCTGGTGGGTGAGCTTGCCCTTGAAGGCCTTGGCCGTGCTCATCGCGACCGCGGCGTCCTCGGAGGTGGGATCACCCCCGTGGCAGCCGGCGCAGGTGACCCCCTGGGCGTGGTGGACGTCGTGGTCGGTGAGCTTGGCGGGTGTGCTCAATCGCGCGTCGTCGAGCGCTAGGTGGCACGCCGTGCAGCCGTCCTCGGCGTGCTTGCCGGGGGCGCGAACGGTCTGAGCCGGGGGCGCGGCCACGGCCGCGGCGGCGGCGAGGGCAAACACGATGGCAAGGGTGCGTTGGTTTCTCATTTGAACGCTCCGGCCAGCGAGGCCAGCGTGAACGAAACCATGTAGGCGAGGGCGAGCCACCCCAGCGCGAGGAACGCGCGGCTGCGGTGCCCGACGCGGCTCCCGCGGTCGAGCACCGGGACCAGGAACCACACCAGCCCCGCGAGGGCAAAGACGCCAAGTCCCACGAGCTCGCCCTCGATGCCCAGCACGTGCGGTGGCAGCAGCTTCAACGCCTCGAACATGAAGAGGAAGTACCACTCGGGTCTGATCCCCGCCGGGGCGGAGGCGAACGGGTCGGCCTTGCTGCCGAGCTCCCAGGGGAAGAACGCCGCCAGCGCGGCGAGCGCCGCCAGGCCGGCGAGCCACACCACACCCTCCCGCATCATAAAGTTGGGGACGAAGCGCAGCGGCCGCCGCGTGGCGGCATCCTCCTCGAGCCCCTCCGGGACGTGCATCCCCTGGCGCTGGATGAACGCAAGGTGAGTGGCCAGCAGCGCCGTGGTAATCATCGGGAGCACCGCGACGTGGAATCCGAAGAACCGTGTGAGAGTGGCGCCGGTCACCTCCTCGCCGCCGCGCAGGAACTTGAGGAGCCACCCGCCGATCAGGGGGACCTTGCTCACCATGTCGGTGCCGACGCGCGTGGCAAAGAACGCCAGCTCGTTCCACGGCAGCAGGTACCCGGAAAACCCAAAACCCATGGCGAGCAACAGCAGGACGAATCCGCTCCACCACGTGAGCTCGCGAGGCTTCGCGTACGAGCCCAGCATGTAGACCGAGAACATGTGCGCGAACGCGGCGAGGACCATGAGGTTGGCCGACCAGGAGTGGACGGACCGGATCAGCCACCCGAACGGCACGCGAGTCACGATGAACTGCACGCTTTCGAACGCCGCCTCGGAGGTTGGGCGATAGTAGAGCAGGAGCAGGATTCCGGTGGCGACCTGCACCAGGAAGAAGAAGAGCGTCAGGCCGCCGAAGTAGTACGCCCACGAGTGGCGATGCTGCGGGACTTCCTTGTGGGTCGCGAAGTCGACGAGCGGTGCGAGCTCCAGACGCTCGTCAAGGGCTTGCCAGAGCTTGTCGAGGATTTTCATCGCTCAGGCCCCCCTCGTGACGACCACGTCGTCGCCGGAGACGTCCACCTTGTAGGCCTCGAGCGGCCGCGGCGGCGGGCCGGAGATGTTCTTGCCCTGCAGATCGTAGACGCCGTTGTGGCAGGCGCACCAGATGTTCTGGAACTCCGGGCGGTACTGGACGGTGCAGTTGAGGTGGGTACAGACCGCGGAGAACGCCCGAACCGCCCCGTCCTGCGTCCGCAGCACGATGCCGGGGCGCGATCCGAAGCGGAAGATCTTCCCCGAGTTGACGGAAAGCTCCGAGAGCTTGGCGGCCAGCACCCGGTTCACCGGGGCCTCGGCGACCTCGGGCGGGATCACGAAGCGGAAAACCGGGTAGAGCGCGGCAGCGAGCGTCGCGCCAAACGTGGTGCCGAGCAGCCAGTTCAACGCGCCCCTGCGCGAGACGACGGGACCTTCCTGAGAAACGGTCATCGCACCCCCCACCGTGAGCCTGGTGGTCATTGTCACGGGTCGCGTGACGACCGTCAAGCCTCGCGTCTCTGCACAATGTGGCCCGTGAAAACGGACGAGCTGCTCGCGGCGCTGCGCCGGGTCCCGCTGCTCTCCACCTTGCCCGGCCCGGTGCGGGAGGGCATCGCAAGCCTGTGCGGGGTGGAGCGGGTGCGCAAGGGCGAGTTGCTGTTCTCCGAGGGGGCCGGTGCGGAGTTCCTCCCCATCCTGCTGGCGGGTCTGGCCAAGCTCGTCCACACCGACAGCAAGGGGCGCCGGCAGGTGCTCCACTTAGTCCGCGCTCCGGGTTCGTTTGTGGAGGCGGCGGTGTTCGGGCCGGGAGTCTTCCCGGCGAGCGCCGTCGTAGTCGAGGCCGGGCTGCTCGCCACCGTGCCGCGTACCGACCTGCTAGACGTCCTCCGGCGGCGCCCGGAGGTGGTACTGGCGCTGTTCGCCTCGATGTCGCTCTGGTTCCGGCGGCTGATGGACCTGGTGGACGGGTTGGCGCTGCACACGGTGGAGGAGCGCGTCGCAGCATAACTGCGGTCGGCGTTCGCCCGCTCCGGGCAAACCCTGGTTGCAGGCGCGCAGATCCGCCTGGAGGAGCCCAAGCGCCTCTTCGCCGCCCTGTGTGGAACCGCGCGGGAGGTGTTAACCGGCACCTTTCGCCGCCTCGCCGCCGAAGGGGTCGTGTGGGTCTCCGGTCCGATTGCGACGGTCCTGGACCCGGAGGCCCTCGCGGCCCTCGCACGCGCCGGGCCTGAGACCAAAGACCCGCTCGCGTGAGCGCGGTGACCCGCCGAGAATTCCCTTGCCGCGTGTATGCTTGCCGCGTGAGGCGTTCACAGGTGGCGGCGTGGTAAGGATCCTGTTTGTCGGTGACGTGGTCGGAAAGGTTGGGCGGCGGCTCCTTTCGGAGCGGCTGCGCCGCCTGCAGGCGGAGGTGCAGGCGGACCTCACCGTCGTCAACATCGAGAACGCGTCCGGAGGGTTCGGCCTCACCGGCACCGTGTGGGACGAGCTCCGCCGGCTCCCCGTGGATGTCTTCACCTCGGGCAACCACATCTGGGACAAGAAGGAGACGGCGGCGCTCCTGGACTCGGAGCCCAACCTGCTGCGCCCCGCCAACTACCCCGCGGGCAACCCCGGGCGGGGATGGTGCACGGTGAAGACCAAGGGCGGCGTGCCGGTCGCGGTGGTCAACCTGCAGGGGCGCACGTTCATGACCGCCATCGAGAGCCCGTTCGTGGCTGCCGACCATATCCTCTCCGAGGTGGCGCGCAACGCGAAGGTCGTGCTCGTGGACTTCCACGCCGAGGCGACCTCCGAGAAGCAGGCGATCGCGTGGTACCTGGACGGGCGCGCGAGCGCGGTGCTGGGCACCCACACCCACGTCCCGACGGCGGACGAGCGCATCCTCCCGCAGGGCACCGCGGCCCAAACCGACGTCGGGATGACCGGGCCGTACGAGGGGGTCATCGGGTTCAAACCGCAGGCGGTGCTGGAGCGGTTCCTCTTCGCCACGCCCCGCGCCCTCGAGCCCGCCACCCGTGGGGGCGCCCTCTCCGGCGCGCTCGTCGAAGTGGACGAGAAGACCGGGAAGGCGCTCGCGATCCGCCGTCTGCGCGTCGAAGAGGGCGAGGGGCCGTGAACCCCCCCCTCGCCGTGTTGGTGACCGCACGCGACGAGGAGGAGGAACTCCCACACGCGCTGGCCACCGTGAAGGGATGGGCGCACGAGGTCGTCGTGGTGGTGGACCCGCGCACCTCCGACCGCACCCGCGAGGTGGCGCATGAAGCCGGCGCGCGCGTCCTCGAGCATCCCTACTCCTCGAGCGGGGCCCAGTGCAACTGGGGGCTCGCCCAGTGCACACACGACTGGGTGTTCGTGCTGGATGCCGACGAGCGCGTGACCGAGGAGCTGAGGCGCGAGATCCTGGCGGTGCTCGGTGACGCGGCGAACACCGCCTTTTCGGTGCGGCGGGCTAACTTCGCATTCGGGCGCCGGGTGCGTTTCGGCGATTGGGGCTCGGATCTCGTGGTGCGGTTGCTCGACAGGCGGCGCGCGAGCTTCTCGGAGCGGGCGGTGCACGGTGCCGTGCAGGCCCCCTCGGTGGGAGGCCTGAACGGGCTCGTCGAGCACCACACCCTGCGCTCGCTGGCCCAGTACCTGCCCAAGCTCGACGACTACGCGCGACGGGGCGCTGCCGACCTCGTGTCGGCGGGTGCACGCGGCGGGCCCTTGAAGGCGCTCGTCCACGCCAAGTGGCGTTTCGTGCGCGCCTACCTGCTGCGGTTGGGGTTCCTGGACGGCGGCCCCGGTTTCGTGGTGGCGACCCTCGCGGCCTACGGGTCCTTTCTCAAGTGGCTGGAGGTGTGGGAAGCCACGACGCAACCGAGGGGGGATGCGTAAACCAGGCATGGCCCCCCCTCTCCCCGCCCGCCTGCTCGTTGACCTGCCCAACTGGCTCGGCGACCTCATCCACACGCTCCCGGCGCTGGCGGCGCTGGCGCGGGGCAACCGGGGGGGTGAGACCTGGGCCCTTCTCCCGCCGACCCACGCACCCCTGGTGCGGTTGCTCGGCGTGGGTGTGATCGAGCGTCCGCCGGGAGCGTCGCTCGGGTGGGCGCGCCGGGAGCTGGCCGGGCGTTTCGATGTGGCGCTCACGGCCCGCCACTCGACCCGAGCCAAGCTCCTTCTCGCCGGGACCCGGGCGCCGCTCCGCCTCGGGAGCCGCGGGCGGGGCGCCGCCGTCCTCGGCCTGACGACGTTCCGGGTCGTCCGCTCGCGCCACCAGCGTCACGACCTCGACCGTGCCCTCGTCTGCCTGGGCCTTGCCGAGGTGGACGACACCCCGTTCCGCCTGCCGATCCCGCGCGGCCTGGGGACCCAAGGGGAGCGGCAGCGGCGCGCGCTCGCCGACGGCTCGCCCACGGTGGCGATTCTGCCTGCGACCCGCGGGGGAAACGGGAAGCAGTACCCGCTGGAGAAGTTCGCGGCGGTGGCCGAGGAGCTGGCTGCCGCACGCGCCGCGGTGGTGGTGGTCGTGGGCCCGGGGGAGGAGGCGCTGGCCCTGGATCTGGCGGAACGGGTGGGCGCCGCCGTCGCGCCCACGGCCCGACCGCTCGATGAGGTCGCCGCGCTGCTGGCGGCGTGCGACGCCACGGTCGGGAACGACTCGGGGCTGACCCACCTGGCGGCCGCGGTGGGTTGCCCGACGGTGGTGCTGTTCGGCCCAACCGACCCGGCGCGAACGGCCCCGGTCGGCGCGGCCGTGGTGGTGCACGCTCCCGGGCCGGAGGGTGCGGGCTTCGCCCCGCACCTCGACCGGCTCCAGCCGGCCGAGGTCTCGCGGACGGTGGCCGCGCTGCTCGCCCTCGCGCCGCCGGCGCTGAGCACCGGGTGCAAAGGGGTTGCGCATGCCTGAGCGCGACGATATGATGACCTGCGCTGGTGGGCCGCTAGCTCAACTGGCAGAGCAAGGGACTCTTAATCCCTAGGTTGTAGGTTCGACTCCTACGCGGCTCACCAAACCTCGTCCCGCGAAAGTGGCGGAACCGGTAGACGCGCGAGATTTAGGATCTCGTGGGCGTTGCCCATGGGGGTTCGAGTCCCCCCTTTCGCACCACCAGGAGCACGCATGAGCTACGAGATCGAACGCGCCGCCCCGTGCCGAATCCTCCTCACGGCCACCCTCGGTCCGGACGAGGTACGCGAGGAGCGCAACCATGTGGTCGCCGACTGGATGAAGGCCGCGCGCATCGACGGCTTCCGGAAGGGTAAGGCACCACGCTCCCTGGTCGAGCGCCGTTTTGCCAGCGAGATCAGGGAGGATCTCGAGGAGCACCTCACGCGCCACGCGTGGGACCAAGCCCGGCGGGAGGAAAACCTTCGTCCCGCTTCCCCGCTCGGCATCCGCGAGGCGACCTGGCTGGAGAGCGGCGAGTTCCTCCTCAAAGGAGAGTTCGAGGTCTTCCCGGACGTGGAGCTGCCGGCGCTTGAAGGGTTCACGCCGCCCCCCTTCGACCTGGAGCCCACCGAGGAGGAGCTCGCGGGGGGTTTGACCCAGCTCCAGGAGCGCCAGGCGGCGTGGGAGCCGATGGAGAACGAACCGGCAGGCACCGGCATGTTGGTCGAAGCCGAGGTCCACGGCGAATTCCCCGAGGGGGGGGGCGAGCCATTCCACGAGGAGCGCTCGCTGTTCCAGCTGGGACGGGGCGAGGTCTACCCCGAGGTGGAGGCGGCGGTCACCGGCCGCTCCGTGGGCGACGAGGTGAGCGCCCAGCGCACCATCGGTGAGGAGGGGGGCGAGGAGCGCAAGGACACGCGCGTCTCCTACCGGGTCAAGGTTAAGAGCCTGCGGCACAAGCGGTTGCCCGAGGTAGACGAAGCCCTCGCGAGCTCCCTCGGCGTGGAGGGCGGGGTCGAGGCCCTGAAGGCGCGTCTGAAGGAGCGTCTGCGCGCCAGCAAGGCCGAGCGCCGCCGGGACGTCTGGCGGGACGCCCTGGTCAACCACCTCGCCGGCGGCAAGGTCCTCGACCTGCCGGAGCGGCCGGTACAGGAGGAGACCCGCAAGGATCTGGTGGAGTTCGCCCACGCCCTGGCGCGGCGCGGGGTCGACCCCGAGCAGGCCAAGGTGGACTGGGAGCAGGTTGAGAAGGACATGCGTGCGCGGGTGGAGGTCCGCCTGCGGGCCGAGGTGCTTCTGGATGCCCTCGCCGAGAAACTCGGAGTCGCCGTCACACGGGAGGAGGTCGATCACGAGGTCGAGCACCAGGCGCAGCGGATCGGCATCCCGTACGCAGAGCTGCGCGGAAACCTGGCCAAGGCCGGGGGCCTCGAGCGCGTGGGCGCGGTGCTGCGGAGGGAGCGCGCCGTGGACGAGGTGCTGGGCCGCTTCGTAGAAAAGAGCGGGGCGTGATCAACCGGTTCCCACTTCCGGCGGGGTCCGCTCAGGCGTAGGTGGAAGGAGCGTACGAGATGCTGATACCTATGGTGGTCGAGCAGACGAGCCGGGGCGAAAGGGCGTACGACATCTTCTCCCGGCTGCTCAAGGACAACGTCATCTTCCTCGGCGAGGCGATCGACGACCACCAGGCGTCGGTCGTGATTGCGCAAATGTTGTTCCTCGAAGCGGAGAACCCGGAGAAGGACATCTACCTCTATGTCAATTCACCAGGAGGCTCGGTCACCGCGGGGCTCGCGATCTACGACACCATGCAGTACGTCAAGCCGGATGTGGCGACCATTTGCATGGGCCAGGCGGCCTCGATGGCGGCGGTGCTGCTGGCGGGGGGCGCCAAGGGGAAGCGCTTCGCGCTCCCCCATGCGCGCGTGATGCTCCACCAGCCGCTCCTCTACGGGCTCGGCGGCCAGGCCACCGACATCGACATCCACGCCAAGGACATCCTTCGCCTGCGTCAGCGCCTCAACGAAATTCTGCAACTGCACACGGGGCAGCCGCTGGAGCGCATCTTCAGCGATACCGAAAGGGACTTCATCCTCGAGGCCCCCGACGCGCTCAGCTACGGCTTGATTGACAAGGTCATCGAGCACCGGGAATAGCCGTGGGAAGGGCACGTTAGGACGACGGGGTGTAGAATAACGTTGGTGTTAACGTCATGGTGACCAGGGAAACCTCCTCCGACCTGCTGCGCTGCAGCTTCTGCAACAAGTCGCAGCGGGAGGTCCGCAAGCTGATTGCGGGGCCCAACGTCTACATCTGCGACGAGTGCGTCGACATCTGCCTGGACATCATTGCCGAAGACCGCGCGCGCGAGGCTCGCGAGTCCCGCCGCAACCTGGCCAAACCCGAGGAGATCAAGAAGTTCCTCGAGTCGTACGTGATCGGCCAGGAGCAAGCGAAGAAGAAGCTGGCGGTCGCGGTCTACAACCACTACCGGCGCATCGACTACCTTTCCCACTCGACACGCCCCGACGTGGAGCTCTCCAAGTCCAACATCCTGCTGATGGGACCCACCGGCACCGGCAAGACCCTACTGGCGCAGACCCTCGCCCGCATGCTGGAGGTGCCTTTCACGATCGTGGACGCCACCACCCTCACCGAAGCCGGCTACGTCGGCGAGGACGTGGAGAACATCCTGCTGCGGCTGTACCAGGCGGCGGAAGGCGACCGGGAGCGCACCGAGCGCGGCATCGTCTACATCGACGAGATCGACAAGATCGCCCGCAAGCAGGACTCCCCCTCGATCACCCGCGACGTGTCCGGTGAGGGTGTACAGCAGGCGCTCCTCAAGATCCTCGAAGGCACGGTGGCCAACGTGCCGCCGCAGGGGGGGCGCAAGCACCCGCACCAGGAGTTCCTGCAGATCGACACCACCAACATCCTCTTCATCTGCGGCGGGGCGTTCGTGGGGCTCGACGACATCGTGGCCCGCCGCCTCAACCAGAAGTCGATGGGCTTCCAGGCCCACATCCTCACCCCGGCGGAACGGTCCGCGAGCGAACTGCTCGCCCAGGTGCACCCGGAGGACCTGATCAAGTTCGGCATGATTCCGGAATTCGTCGGCCGCGTCCCGGTCGTCGCCAACCTCCATGAGCTGGACCAGGACGCGCTAGTGCGGATCCTCACCGAGCCGAAGAACTCGCTGGTGCGCCAGTACGAGACCATGCTCTCGTTCGAGGGCGTGGAGCTGCGCTTCACCGACGATGCGCTCACCGCGATCGCAGAGGACGCGATCTCGCGCAAGGTCGGGGCGCGCGGCCTCAAGATCATCCTCGAGGAGCTGATGCTCGAGATCATGTACCAGGTCCCTTCCCGCTCGGATGTCACCGAGATCGTGGTCACCCGCGAGGTGGTGGAGCGGCGCGTGGCTCCGCTCGCCTCGATGCGCAAGGCTGGCTGAGACTATTCGGGCGGCGGAAGCCGCGCCGGCATTCAAAACTTCCCCGGATCGGATTGAGAGGTTCTCATGAGCGAAACAGACATCCAGGTTCTTCCGGTCGTGCCGCTCCGCGACATGGTGGTTTTCCCGCGAATGAAGTCCGCGTTCGTGGTGGGACGTCCGGCCTCGGTTGCCGCACTGGAGCGGGCGCTCCAGGAGACGGGCAAGCGCATCTTCCTGGTTGCGCAGCGTGACCCGCAGCAGGACGAGCCCGGCGAGGGCGACATCTACACGGTCGGCGTCATCGCCACGATCCTGCAGCACGTGACATTCCCGAACGGCACCATCAAGGTCGGCGTCGAGGGCGTGGTCCGCGCGCACTGGACCACGCTGCGGCAGAGGGAGGGCTCCGGCTACGAGGCCGACGTCGAGGCGATCCCGCCGCAGGTCGTTTCGGACGCCAAGGTCTCGCGCTACCTCGCAAACCTCACCAACCTGTTCCAACAGTTTGCGCGCCTTTCGCAACAGATCGGCGTGGAAGGGGTGCTGGCGGAGCTGCGCACCGAGGACCCCGACCTGTTCGCGGACGTCCTCGCCGCGGCGCTCCCGATCGCGACCGCCGAGAAGCAGAAGCTCCTGGAGATCCCGAACGCCCTCGAGCGCCTGCAGCACCTGAACGACATCCTTGACATGGAGGTTGAGAAGCTCAACATCGACCGCCGCCTCAATGCCAAGGTCAAGAAGCAGATGGAGAAGGCGCAGCGGGAGTACTACCTGTCCGAGAAGATCAAGGCGATCAACGAGGAGCTTGGACGGGCGGACACCAAGGAGGAGTTCGAGGAGCTGATGAAGCGGATCGAGGCCGCCGGCATGCCCAAGGAGGTCCAGGAGAAGGCGCTTTCCGAGCTCAAGCGCCTCGAGGGGATGGCGCCGATGTCGGCGGAGGCGACCGTTTCCCGCAACTACATCGACTGGCTCCTGGCGGTGCCCTGGAAGAAGGCGACGCGCGAGATCCGGGACATCAAGCGCGCCGAGCAGGTCCTCGAGGCGGATCACTACGGCCTCGAAAAGGTCAAGGAGCGCATCCTCGAGTTCCTGGCGGTGAGGCAGCTCGTGAAGAAGCCCAAGGGCACGATGCTGTGCTTCGTCGGCCCGCCGGGGGTGGGCAAGACCTCGCTCGCCAAGTCCGTCGCGCGCGCGACCGGGCGCAAGTTCGTGCGGCTGTCGCTCGGTGGCGTCCGCGACGAGGCGGAGATGCGCGGGCACCGCCGCACCTACATCGGCGCGTTCCCCGGTCAGATCATCCAGATGATGAAGAAGGCCGGCACCGTGAACCCGGTGTTCCTGCTCGACGAGGTGGACAAGCTGGGAGCGGACTTCCGCGGCGACCCCGCGGCGGCGCTCCTCGAGGTGCTGGATCCCGAGCAGAACCACACCTTCCAGGACCACTACCTCGACGTGGAGTACGACCTCTCGCGGGTCTTCTTTATCTGCACCGCGAACGTCACGCACACGATCCCGCCAGCTCTCCAGGACCGCATGGAGACGATCCACCTCTCCGGCTACACCCATTACGAGAAGCTGCAGATCGCGCAGAGGTTCCTCGTCAAGAAGCAGGTGGAGCAGCAGGGTTTGTCGCGCTACAAGCTGCGCTTCGAGGACGAGGCGGTGACGCTGCTGATCGAGCGCTATACAAGGGAGGCGGGCGTGCGCAGCCTGGAGCGCGAGATCGCCTCGATCTGCCGCAAGCTCGCCCGCGAGGTGCTGAAGAAGAAGATCGCGGTCGGCACGGAGATCGGGATCACGCCCGAGCGCGTGTCCGAGCTGCTCGGCAAGCCGCGCTTCCGGGTCGTTCGACCGGGCGATCACAGCGAGGTGGGGGTCGCGACCGGCCTCGCCTGGACCGAGGTGGGGGGAGAGATCCTCGCCACCGAGGTGAGCCTGATGCGGGGCAAGGGCAGCCTGACACTCACCGGGCAGCTGGGCGACGTCATGCAGGAGTCGGCGCGCGCCGCGCTCTCCTACGTCCGTGCCCGTGCGGTGCAGTTGCCGCTGCCCGCGGAGTTCTTCGAGCAGCGCGACATCCACGTTCATGTGCCGGAGGGAGCGATCCCCAAGGACGGGCCTTCGGCCGGCATCACGATGGGCATGGCACTGCTCTCCGCCGTGGCCGGCGTGCCGGTGCGCCAGGACCTGGCGATGACCGGCGAGATCACCCTGCGCGGCAAGGTGCTTCCCGTGGGCGGCATCAAGGACAAGGTGCTGGCGGCCTACCGCGCCGGCATCCGTGAGGTGATCCTGCCGGTGGAAAACGAGAAGGACCTGGAGGACATACCAGAGGACGTCCGCACCGCGATGCAGTTCCACCTCGTCAAGGACATGGACGAAGTGATCCCGGTGGCCCTCGACGGCACCCTGCCGGCGGCTTCGCAGGGCGAGGCGGAGGCCAGCGCCGTGAAGGTGCCTGGTCCGGTGGCCCACCAGTAGGTACGGTGCAGATCGAGGAGGTCACCCTGCGCGCCACCGTGGCGGATCATCGCGAGGGTCCGCGCGACACCCTCCCGCAGGTCGCGTTTGCCGGAAGGTCGAACGTGGGAAAGTCCAGCCTCCTGAACTCGCTATTTGGCACCCGGATTGCCTCGGTCTCGAAGACTCCGGGCAAGACGCGCACGATCAACTACTACCTGGTCGACGAGCGCGCCTACTTCGTGGACCTGCCGGGCTACGGGTACGCGCGCACCGGCCGCGAAGAGCGCGAGGCCTGGGGCAGGGGCATCACCGCTTACCTCTTGCAGGAGGAGCGCCTGAGGCTGGTCGTGGGGCTGGTGGATCCGCGCATCACGACCTCGCCGCTCGACGTTGACCTGGTGGGTTTCGTGCGGCAGGCGGGGAAGCCGCTCCTGCTGGTGATGACCAAGACCGACAAGATGGGCCGCGGCGCCCTGGCGCAGGCGTCTGCGCGCCTCGCCCGGGAGCTGGCCGGAGGGACACCGCTCGCGTTCTCGGCCCAGACCGGGGCGGGACGCAAGGAGATCCTCACCGCCATCGCGCAGGCGCTGGCGGCGTGACAACTCATTCCGAGAAGGAGTCGTGACATGCCAGAGAACAAGACGCAGCGCGGTCGAAGCAGGGAACGCCGGCGCAGCAGCGAGCCGGCGCCGGACGGGCTACCCGTGGTGCTGGAGGAGGAGGCGCTGGAGGCGGAGAGCGCCGAGACCGAAGGCAAGCAGAGGCTGGACATCCGGACGCTCAAGGACATGTCGATCTCCGAGCTTACCCACGTCGCCCGCGACCTCGAGGTCGAGAACCCCGCGGGGATGCGCAAGCAGGACCTCATCTTCAAGATCCTGCAGGTGCAGACGGAGCGCGAAGGGCTAATCTTCGGGGAGGGTGTGCTGGAGATCCTCCCCGACGGCTACGGCTTCCTGCGCGCCCCCGAGTACAACTACCTGCCGGGCCCGGACGACATCTACGTCTCCCCTTCCCAAATCCGGCGCTTCAACCTGCGGACGGGGGACACCGTGTCCGGCCAGATCCGACCGCCCCGAGAGGGCGAGCGCTACTTCGCGTTGATCAAGGTGGAGGCGATCAACTTCGAGGCGCCCGACCAGACGGGGGAGAAGATCCTCTTCGACAACCTCACGCCGCTCTACCCGATGGAGCGCATCAACCTCGAGGTTGAGGGGAATATGACCTCGCGGGTCATGAACCTGATGACGCCGATCGGGAAAGGGCAGCGCGGGCTGATCGTCGCGTCGCCGCGGACCGGCAAGACGATGATGCTGCAGGCGATCGCCAACTCGATCACCAGCAACCACCCCGAGATCATCCTGATCGTCCTGCTGATCGACGAGCGCCCCGAAGAGGTCACCGACATGCAGCGCTCGGTGAAGGGCGAGGTGATCTCCTCGACGTTTGACGAGCCCGCGTACCGCCACGTCCAAGTCGCGGAGATGGTGCTCGAGAAGGCCAAACGTTTGGTGGAGCACCGGCGGGACGTCGTGATCCTCCTCGACTCGATCACGCGCCTCGCGCGCGCCTACAACACGGTGGTGCCGCCCTCGGGTAAGGTGCTCTCCGGAGGGGTGGACTCCAACGCCCTCCAGAAGCCCAAGCGCTTCTTCGGCGCCGCCCGCAACATCGAGGAGGGCGGTTCGCTCACCGTCATGGGCACCGCGCTCATCGACACCGGCTCCCGAATGGACGACGTGATCTTCGAAGAGTTCAAGGGCACCGGCAACATGGAGGTGCACCTCGACCGGAAGCTCACTGAAAAGCGCGTCTTTCCCTCCATCGACATCAACAAGTCCGGCACCCGCAAGGAGGAGCTGCTGCTCGAGCAGGGGGAGCTCAAGCGCGTGTGGGTGCTGCGCAAGGTATTGAGCCCGCTTTCCACGGTGGAGGCCATGGAGCTTCTCCTGGAGCGGCTCGAGAAGACTGCCACCAACAAGGAGTTCCTCGAATCCATGAGCCAGGGATGAGAGGACAGGGCACTGGGGTCAGGGCCCAGGGAACCGTTTCCCAACCCACCCTCACGGCTCTTCCTTTCGAAACGCCGACGATGCGTTTTCCTGTGCCCGGTGCTCTGCGCCCTGTGCCCTTGGTGCCGAGTGGCTTGTCGTTGGCACCCCCGCCGCGGTCGCCAAGACAATGAGCGACGCGATCCAAATCGTGGGGGTGCGGTTTCTCAACGCGAGGCCGCTGCTCGCCGGCCTCGAGGCCGGGTTGCCGGCGCCGTTCGCCTACCGTTTCTCCACCGCGGAGCCTTCCGAGTGCGCCGAGCAGCTGGGCGCCGGAGGCGCCATGGCCGGCCTGGTGCCGGCGGCTGCACTGCCGTTTCTCCCCGGTGTGCGTGCGCTTCCCACCCTGGGCGTGGCCGCCCGGCAGGAGGTGCGATCGGTGCTGCTGATCTCCCGGGTGCCGCTCGAGAACGTGCGGACCCTTGCCGCCCACGCCGCATCACGCTCGTCGGTGGCGCTGGCGCGCCTGCTCCTCGCGGAGCGCTGGGGGGTGCGGCCGCGGGTGGTGGAGGCCCGGCCCCCCCTGGAGGGGATGTTGGCCGGGGCGGACGCGGCGGTACTGATCGGCGACCCCGCCCTGCACGTGCAGGGCCGTACCGGCCTCGACGAGATCGACCTGGCCGCCGCCTGGGTGGAATGGACCGGCCTGCCTTTCGTTTTTGCCGTGTGGGGGGTGAGGTCCGGGGCGCCGGCCGGCGTCGACGCACTGCTGGAGGGTTCGCTCGCGTACGCGAGGGAGCACTGGCAGGATCTCCTCCCCCGGTGGGCGGAGGCGCACGGCGTGGAACGCGAAGAGACCCGGCAGTACCTCGGGGAGACCCTGACCTACACTTTCGGCGAGGCCGAGCGGGAGGGTCTGCAGGAGTTTCTCCGGCGTGCCGCGGCCGCGGGGGTGCTCCCCTCCCGGCGGGAGATCTGGCGTGCCGCCTGAGGGCACAGGGCACAGAGCCGCAATAGAGGCCGTGTTATGCGAGAAGCACGACACCGGTGTGGGTGCAGTTGCTGCCCGCGCGGCAGGGGGAGAACGGCTCTCGGGTGCCGAGCTCACCGCGCTGTTTGAGGGCGTCGCCTCCGCGGCCCACGCCCTCCGGTTCAAGTTCAACCCGGCCGAGGTCGTGACCTACATCGTGGACCGCAACATCAACGACACCAACGTGTGCGTGTACCGCTGCCGGTTCTGCGCGTTCTACCGCAAGCCGGGCGACGCCGACGCCTACGTGCTCCCCTTCGACGTGATCGCGAAGAAGGTCGAGGAGACCATCGCCGCCGGCGGCACCGGCAACCTGCTCCAGGGCGGCGTCCACCCAGGCCTGCGCCTCGCGTTCTACGAGGGGCTCCTCCGCCACCTCAAGGCGAGCTTCCCCGTCGTGCACCTGCACGAGTTCTCGGTGCCCGAGATCCACTTCATCGCCAAGGCGGAGAGGATGCCCCTCCCGGAGGTCATCGCTCGGCTGCGGGACGCCGGCCTGGAGTCGATCCCGGGCGGCGGCGCGGAGGTCCTCGAAGACAAAACCCGCAAGAGGATCTGGCTGCGGGCCAAGGCCTCGACCTCGCAGTGGTTGGACGTGCACCACGAGGCGCACCGCCTGGGGATGCGCACCGCGGCGACCATGATGTTCGGGGTGGGTGAGCCGATCTCGGCGCGGGTCGAGCACCTCCTTGGTGTGCGCGAGCTGCAGGACGAGACGGGCGGCTTCACGCCCCGCCAGCGCCGTACTCTCTACGAGCCTCTGTAGCTGCTGGGTCCGGATCGGGCCCGACTCGCGCACAATAGGGAGGTGCACACCCTCGCGGCCCTGCTCCTGACCGCGTCCATGGCGGCGGGTCTCACCGGCCTCGGCGACCTGCTGCGTGGCCGGTCGGGGGGCGACCGCTGGGTGCGGGGGTGGACGCTGCTCTGGTGGGTGGTGGCGCTCGCCGGCCAGCTCGCCGGGCCGTGGCCGGCAGTCGTGGTCGGGTTCGCCGTCCTCGCCATCGGATGCGTGCGCGCCGCACTCCACGTTCGCAAACCGGTGGGGACGCTGATCGGCTATGCCCTCGCCGCCGCCGGCGGCGCGCTCCTCTGGCTGACTCCACCGTTCTTCTACGACGCCCTCGTCTACCACCTCGGCCTTCCGTGGAGCTGGTTGACCAACGGCAGCTTCGGGACCGTAACGCACAGCACCTTCAGCCACTTCCCGCTCGCCGGCCAGACGGTCTTCCTTCTCCCTGTCGGGCTTGGTTTGCCGGAGGCGGCGGCCGGGCTGCACTGGATAACCTTCCTCGTGACGCTGGTCGCGCTTGCGCGGGTGGCGAAGAACCTCGGCGCGGGCGGGTGGAGGTGGCTCGCGCCGGCGCTTCTGGTGGGGTGCTGGCACGCTTCCTGGATCGCCGGCCTCGCCGCCGTGGATCACCTGGTGGTGCTGAGCGTGGTGGTTTCGGTGCAGCTGCTCACCGAGCCCCGCGGGGAAGGAGGCGTGGACTGGGTGGGTATCGGCGCCGCCTGGGGGCTGGCGCTGGCGGTCAAGTACCAGGCGGCGCTGCCGGTGGCGGCGGTGTGCGTGGCCGCCCTCGTGTTGTGCGCCCGAGAAAGACTCCGGCTGCTCATGGCGGGCGCCCTGGCGCTCGGGGCGTCGTCGTTCTGGTGGATACGCAACGTGGTGGAGACCGGCAACCCGGTGTTCCCGCTCCTATGGAGCGTGCTCGGGGGTTCTGGTTGGTCACTCCGAGACGACCAGCGCTACCAGGCGCTGGTGCGCGAGGGGGTGCAGGGCGGCACCCTCCAAGCAGCGCTCGCCCGCCTCGTGGTGCCGCCGGAAGGGCTTGGGTGGTGGTTCCTGCTCGCTGTTCCCCTCGCGTTGGCCGCCCTGCTTCGACGGGGCGAGGGAGAGGTGCGCGTCCGCCTCCTCGGCGGTGCGGTCGCGCTCGCATCCGCTGCGTGGTTCTTCAGCTCCCAGACGACTCGGTACGCCCTGCCGGTCGCGGCGCTGATGGCGGCGTTGGCGGCGGCCGGTGTTACGGGCCTGGGCCGCTGGCCCGCACGCACGGCGGTGTGCGCACTCGGCCTCGCGCTCGCCCACGGCGTCCTCACCCTGGGTGTCTTCCTGACCGGGACGCTCCGCCTTGCCGAGCTGCGCGCCGGCACGGTGACGGCGGAGTCGTGGCGCGAACGTCTGACCGTCGACGATCCGATGCCCGCGTACCGCGCGTGCGGCCGGCTGCTCCCAGCCGATGCCCGTGT
Source organism: Thermoanaerobaculaceae bacterium (assembly GCA_041494245.1). Classification (GTDB taxonomy): domain Bacteria; phylum Acidobacteriota; class Thermoanaerobaculia; order Thermoanaerobaculales; family Thermoanaerobaculaceae; genus RBG-13-68-16. The sequence goes on along the minus strand of JBGQAK010000006.1, from coordinate 136,586 downwards.
ACTGGTGGTGGGGGAGGGGCGCTCGTGGGGGTGCCCGCGCCCGCACCACGTGAGCTCGCCGTACGACACCCAGCTCGCGCAGGAGATGGTCGAGAGTGCCGCCGACGCGGGGTCGGTGGCGGCCCACGTGCGCGGAGCGGGGTTCACCCACCTGCTGATCAGCTGGTCCGAGCTCGAGCGGCTGGGCGGGCCCGACTACCGGGTCATGCGCTTCGAGGACCCGCGTGCTGCCGGGCGGTGGTACTCCTTCCTGTCGAACTGCACGTCCCCTCTGTGGCGCGAGGGCTCCCTCGAGATCAGGGCCCTCCGGACCCGATGCGCGGCCGCTCCCGGCCACGTTGGCGAGGTGCCGAACCGTTAGGGCGCCGCGGAGCCGCTGGTTCCGAGCCCGATCTGCCCACCCGGGTCGCTGCCGTTCCCCTCGTGGGGCTGCCTCCACCATCGCTCGACCCGCTGGGCGGAGCACCGGAAAACGTGTCTGGGCTAGAATTTGAGTGATGGCCTCCGGCCGACTACGGGCCAGGTACCTTGTTCTCGTTGCCTTGCTCGCGTGGATGGGCGTCGTGCTCTGGCGGTACCAGCGTGTCGACACGCCGGAGCCGCTGCTCGCGCTCGTCCTCCTCGCCGCGTGGCTCGGGGTCTTCTCCCTCGCCTGCCTCGCGGTCGGCGCCTTGCTGTGGAGATGGCTGTCCGGCGCCTGGGCCGTCGGATGGTCGGGGCTGCCGGTGGTCCTCGCCTGGGGCGCGGCGGGCCTGATCGCAGCCGCGGCCGGTGCGTCGGTCGCGGGCGTCCTGCGGCCGGTCGTCGTGACCGCGCTGCTGATGGTCCTGGCGGGCCTCGGGGGCTTCCTCGCCCGGCGGGTGCTGCCCCCGCTGCTCGGAGTGCCGCGCCATGCGCGGCTCCCCGTCGCCCTTCTCGTACTGGCGTGGGCCGTGAGCCTGCTGGCGGTTCCGACGGCGTCGCCGTTCTACGACCAGCTCCACTACCACCTGGCGTTTCCGTTCCAGTGGTTGCGCGCCGGCCACCTGGTGACGTTCGCGCGCCAGGGCTATTCGTACCTGCCTGCCAACATGGGCCTGCTCTACGTGTACCCCCTCGCCTCCCTGGGCCCGTGGGCGGCCCAGGCGATCCACTGGTGGATGGGGGCGGTGGCGGCCGGTTGTGCCGGTGTGCTGGCGTGGCGGGCGGCGGGACCACGGGCGGCGTGGTGGGCGGCTGCGGTCCTCGCCGCCACGCCGGCGGTACTGGTGAGCTCGACGTGGGCTGCCGCCGACCTGGGCGTGGCGGCGTTCGGCGGGGCCTGCCTGCTCATGGTGACGGATCCCGACGCCGGAGTGCGGCGGCCGGCGTGGTGGGTGCTGGCAGGGGCGCTTGCGGGGGTGGCCGCCGGGTGCAAGGTGCTCGCGCTTGCGACTGTCGCGGTGCCGGCATTCCTCGCGCTGCTGGCCGTGCGCGGCCGGCGCCTGCGGGCTGCGGCGCTCTGGGTGGCAGGGGCAGCGATCGCATTCGCCCCCTGGATGGCGCGCAACTGGAGCGCGACGGGCAACCCGGTCTACCCGTTCCTCGCGGGTGTCTTTGCCACGGCCGAGGCCTCCGGCGGACCCGCAGATCTGGGCGATCGCATCGCCCGCACCTCGGCCTCGCTTCCCGACCCCGCACGCTTCCTCACCCTCGGGACGTTCGCACCGGCAGGGGACGCAGGCTCGATCGGCCCCGTCTACCTGGCGCTGCTGCCGCTCGCCGCCTGGGCGGCGCTGCGCCCCCGGCGTCGCGCCGAGGCCCTGCTCGGCGTAGTGGCGCTGGGTGGCCTCGCCGGATGGGGCGCCGGCCCCCTGCTCGGCCGCTACCTGGTGCCGGTGCTCGTCCCGCTGGCGGCGCTGGCCGCCGCAGGGTGGCGGAGGGTCGTGGCCGCAGCGGGGCCGCTGCGCCCGTGGCTGCGGGCGCTCCTCGCCGGGGTGCTCGCCTGGAGCATCCTGGGTGGGCTCTCCCCGCTCGAGCTGACGCGGGTCGCCTGCACGCTGGGGCGGGAGTCGGGGAGCGAGCTGCTGCGCCGGTACGCGACCTACTGGCCCGCGGTCGCCTTCGTCAACCGGGAGCTCCCGCCCGACGCCCGGCTGCTGCTGGTCGGTGAGTCGCGCTGCTTCGGCATCGAGCGCAGCGTCGTGGTGGAGGACCCGTTTCACACGCCACTCCTAGCCGAGCTGGCCGAGGCGAGCCGCAGCGGCTCGGAGATCGGCGTGCGCCTTCACGCGATGGGCATCACCCACGTGCTGTTCAACACGCAGGAGGCCCAGCGCATCGCGGCGCTCAACCGGCGTGCCGAGTACTTCGCCCCTCTCTCGCCCGCGGCCCGGGCGCGTCTGGCGGCCTTCTTCGCGGGGTGCCTGGGACTGATGACGGTCGAGGGGCCGGCCGAGGTGTTCGTGTTGGAGGGATGCACGTGACGCGATCCAACGGGTTCGGACCCGAAGGAGGCGGATCACCCGCGCCGTGGGTGAGCGTGGTGATCCCCGCCCGCAACGAGGCGGGCGCGGTGGGTGAGGTGGTCACGCAGGTGGCGGCCACCCTCCGATCGCACCCGGGCGGTGGTGAGTTCGAGATCATCGTGGTCGACGACGGCTCGACCGACGGTACGGGAGAGCTGGCGCAGAAAGCGGGCGCGCGGGTCGTGCGTGTCGAGGTGAGCCGGGGGTATGGGGCGGCGCTCAAGCGGGGGATCCGCTCGGCCGCCAGCCCGCACGTGTGTGTCGTCGATGCGGACCAGACCTACTCGCTCGCCGAGGTGCCGGCGATGCTGCGCCTGCTCGACGAAGGAGCGGACCAGGTCGTCGGTGTGCGTGTCGGCCACGTTCAGCCGCTGCGGCGCTTCGTCAAGCGGCTCATCACCCGTTTCGCCGGCGCGCTCGCTCGCCAGCCGATCGCCGACCTCAACTCGGGCCTGCGCTGCTTCCAGCGCGACCTCGTGAGGCCGACGCTGGGTCTGTTTCCGGATGGCTTCTCGTTCACCACCACGCTGACCATGGTCGGCCTGCTGGACGGTTGGGAGATGAGGTGGTTCCCCGTCGCCTACGGAGCACGCACCGGTGCTTCGAAGTTCAAACCGGTGCGCGACACGCTCCGTCTGCTCGCGTGCCTGGTCCGGGCGGTGGTGTACTTCGCCCCGCTCAGGGTCTTCGTGCCGGTCGCCGTGGGCCTGGGGGTGCCGGCGCTTGCCTTCGCCGTGTGGGACGTGTTCTGGGAACACAACCTGACCGACAAGACCGTGCTGCTTACCGTGTCCACCCTCCTCGCTCTGGTTCTCGGCCTGCTGGCCGATGTTGCGGTGAAGAAGCGCTGAAGGCAGGCGGCTGCCCGGTCGCCGGCGCCCGCTTTGGCGGTCGTCCGGCCCAGGTACGCTCCTGGAGGGCCAAGACGGGAGGCGCCGGCGTTTGACACCCCGGCGGGGTTGTGCTAAAAAGCTTGTTCCCCGAACGTTCGGGCGGGAGCCAGTATGTACGCAATCGTGGAAGCTGGAGGCAAGCAACACCGCGTGGAGGTCGGACAGCGCATCGCGGTGGAGCGCGTGTGGCCCGGGGCGGAGCCCGGCAGCCAGGTCGTCTTCGACCGCGTGCTGCTCCTCCGCGATGACGCACGCGTGGCCGTGGGCAGCCCGACGGTGGCAGGCGCCACTGTCAAGGCCACCCTGGTGCGCGAACTTCGCGGCGACAAGATCATCATCTTCAAGAAGAAGCGGCGCAAGGGGTTCCGGCGTACGCGTGGTCACCGCCAGGACCTCCTCGAGGTCCGTATCGACGCCATCGAGGCGTAGCAGGGCGCCGCGGCCTCCCGTGCGCCTAGCGCGGGGGCTGCGGGGCGCAGGGGACGGGTCGATGTCGCCGCCCCCTGGGTGGAGGAAACATGGCGCACAAGAAAGGTCAGGGTTCGAGCCGCAACGGGCGCGATTCGCATGCGCAGCGGCTGGGCGTCAAGCGCGGTGACGGAGAGTTCGTGAACGCAGGGACGATCATCGTGCGGCAGCGCGGGACGCCCTGGAAGCCGGGCGTCAACGTCGGCCGGGGCGGGGACGACACCCTCTTCGCCATGATCAAGGGCCGCATTCGCTTCCGCGACCGCGGGCGGCTGGGCCGCTTCGTCCAGATCGAACCCGCCGCCTAGGACGCGCCCCCCAGGGCCTGATGTTTCTCGACGAAGTTCACCTCTTCGCGAAGGCCGGCAGCGGGGGGCGAGGCTGTGTCGCCTTCAGACGCGAAAAGTTCGTGCCGCGCGGCGGCCCCAACGGCGGCGACGGCGGCCACGGCGGCAGCGTTCTCGTGTGTGCCAGTTCGCACTGGAGCACCCTGGCACACCTCTACAACCGCCATCACGTCAAGGCCGAGCGCGGCGAGCACGGGCGCGGCTCCAACCAGAGCGGCGCCTCCGGCGAGGACGTCGTCATCGAGGTCCCGCTCGGCACGGTGGTGCGCGACGTGGACACCGGCGAGGTGCTGGCGGACCTGGTCGCCCAGGGACAGGAGGCCGTGGTGACGAGGGGCGGGAAGGGCGGGCGAGGCAACCAGCACTTCGCGACCCCGACGCGCCAGGCGCCCCGGTTTGCCGAGCCGGGCGAGGCCGGCGAAGACCGCCACATCGGTCTCGAGCTCAAGCTGCTCGCCGACGTTGGCCTGGTGGGGCTCCCGAACGCCGGCAAGTCAACGCTTCTTGCACGCGTGTCGGCGGCGCGCCCCAAGATCGCGGACTACCCCTTCACCACCCTGGAGCCCCAGCTGGGCGTGGTCAGCCGGGACGGCGGCGCGCGCTCACTTGTCTTCGCCGACATCCCGGGCCTCATCGAGGGGGCGCACGCGGGCGCCGGTCTCGGTCACCGCTTCCTGCGGCACATCGAGCGCTGCCGCGTGCTGCTGCACCTGGTCGACCTGGCGAGCCCGGAGCCGGTGCGCCACCAGGTGGAGGTACTGCGGCAGGAGCTCGTTCTCCACGACCCAGCGCTGGCCGGCCGCGCGTCCCTGCTGGTCGGGACCAAGACGGACGCCCTCTCGGACCCCGGCCGCCCGGGTGAGCTGGCCGCCCTGGCCGCAGAGCTCGGCGTGCCCTGGGTGGTGATCTCCGCGGTGAGCGGCGAGGGCATTGAAGGTATGCTTGAGGTGGTGTTCGCCCTCGCGGAGCGCGGTTGAGAAGGGTCGGCTTTTTCGGCGGGACGTTCGATCCGGTGCACCTGGGGCACCTGGTGCCCGCAGTGCGCGCCTTCGAGACGTTCCGCTTCGACGCCCTGGTGTTCATCCCAGCCGCCCACCCGCCGCACAGGCTCGGGGAGGCGCTCACGCCGTTCTCGCACCGCTTTGCCATGATGGCGCTTGCCACGCAGTCGTACGACCGGTTCCTGGTGTCCGCCGTGGAGGCGGAGCGCGAGGGCCCGACCTACACCGTGGATACTCTGCGGACGCTCTCGGAGCGGCTCGCCGCTGAACACCCGTACTTCCTCATGGGGAGCGACTCGTTCTCCCAGATCGGCACGTGGCACCGCTGGCAGGAGCTCGTCGACCTCGCGCACCTGGTGGTGCTGCACCGCAACACGGTGTGGGGAGAGGCGCTGGAGTCGCGCGTGCCGGAGGGACTGCGGGGCCGGATGGAGAGCATCGAGCCGTTCCGCGAGGTTCCCGACCCCAAGCCGGGTGCGCGCCGGATCTACCTGCTGGAGCACGAGCCGTTCCCGGTCTCGGCCACGCACCTGCGGGAGCGCCTACGGCAGGGGCTCACCATCCACGAACTGGTCCCGCCCGAGGTCCACCGCTACATCGTCAAGCACCGGCTCTACCACCAAGGGGACGACCGTTCCGATGGAATCTGAGTTGCTGGGCCGCCTCCGGCTGGCGTTCGCGGCGCTCGACGGCAAGAAGGCGTACCACGTTCTGGCCCTCGACGTCGCTGAGCGCACCTCGATCGCCGAGGCGTTCGTCATCTGCTCGGTGGGTTCCCAGCGCCAGGCCCAGGCGGTGGCCGACGAGGTGGACAGGGGGTTGGCCGCGGCCCGGGTTCGTGCTCTCTCGGTGGAGGGGTACACGCAGGGCGGCTGGATCCTGATGGACTACGGGGACTTCGTGCTGCACATCTTCCTCGAGGAGCGGCGCGAGTACTTCGCGCTCGAGCGGCTGTGGGGCGACGCTCCCGAGGTCACGGCGCTGCTGCGGCCCACCCTCACGTGAAGGGCCTCTTCTCAACCCGGAACCGGCACGCGGCCGAGGTGGCCCGTACCCTCGCACGCCTGGCCGGGAGCGAGCTTTCCCTGGTGCTCGAGGGCGAAACCGGGGTCGGCAAGAGCTACCTCGCCGCCCGTGTGCACCGCGCGAGCCGGCGCAGCCGCCCGTACGTGGTGGTGGACTGCGGCGCGCTCCCCGCCACCCTGCTCCCCTCCGAGCTGTTCGGCCACCGGGCTGGGGCGTTCACCGATGCGAGCAGGGCCCGGACCGGGTGGCTGGAGCGCGCGGGCGACGGCACGCTGGTGCTGGACCGCATCGAGGCCCTCCCGCCGGAGGGCCAGACTGCCCTGTTGCGCGTGCTGGAGGAGAGGAGGTTCTTCCCGGTCGGGACCTCGACGTCGCGGCCGTTTCGGGCAAGGGTGGTGGCGCTCGCCGACGCGGGGCTGCGTAACCGCATGGGAGCAGGGCTCTTCCGGGCCGACCTCTACCACCGGCTCGCCGGCTACCACGCGCAGCTCCCGCCGCTGCGCGAGCGGCGGGAGGACATCGGCCCGGCGGCCCGCGCGCTGCTGCGCCGGCACGCCCGCCGGCTTGGTCGGCGGCTCTCCCTCGACCGCGAGGCGGAGCGCCTGCTCTCGGCGTACCCGTGGCCGGGCAACTTCCGCGAGCTTGATGCCGTGCTCACCCGGGCAGCCGTGCAGGCTGGCGGTGCCCAGATCGGGCCCGTCGAGCTCGCGCTTCCCCCCGACGCCTGGCCCCGCGTGGCCGAACTGGCCGCCGAGCGCGTCACGCCGCTCGCGGAGGTGGAGCGCCTCTACGGGCTCTGGGTGCTGGCCGGCGAAGGCGGCAACGTCTCGCGCGCCGCCCGCGTGCTCGGGATCTCGCGCCGGACGCTCATCCGCTGGCGCCGGGAATCATGAGCGGCGTGCTGGTGATCTGGGTCGGGAAGCGGGCTCCCCGGGGTCTGGAGGAGCTGGCGGAGGAGTACGCGCGCAGGATCTCGCGCCACCTCCCCTTCGCGCAGGTGCGTGTGAGGCCTGCGGCGGGGCGCCAGGACCCACGCAGGGCGTTGGCCGAGGAGGGTGCGGCGATCCGGCGGCATCTGGATCCTTCGGACACCGTGGTGGCGCTGGACGAGCACGGGCGGGAGCGCACCACGGCGGCGCTGGCCACCTGGCTGTCGGAGCGCCCGCGGCACGGGCGGACCGTTTTCCTGATCGGCTCGGACCTCGGACTCGACCCGGGGCTGAAGGGCGCCCCCCGCGAGCTTCTCGCGCTCTCGCGCCTGACGCTCCCCCACCAGTTGGCCCGGCTCGTGCTGCTCGAACAGCTCTACCGGGCGTGCGACCTCCTGGCCGGGGGGCAATACCACCGGGCCGACTCGGGTTAGACAATCTGATATAATCACCCGCTCGGAGGTCGTGTTGGGAAACAAACTGGATCTCAAGGCAATGCGGAAGCAGCTGCAGGCAAAGCGCAAGGAAGTCATGGAAGGGGTTTCGCGCGCTCGCGAGATGGGCTCCGTGGAGACCGAGTCGGGGGCGCCCGACATCGCCGACCGCGCCACCAGTGCTTTCCAGCGTGAGTTCTCGTTCTCGCTCTCGGAGAACGAGGGCAAGATCCTGGGAATGATCGACGAGGCGCTCGCGCGCCTGGAGAACGGCCGGTTCGGCCAGTGTGTCCACTGTGAGCAGCCCATCGAGCTCCAGCGGCTCGAGGCCGTGCCGTGGGCGCGCCACTGCATCGCGTGCCAGGAGCAGCAGGACCGGGGCGAGATGTGACCTCGATCCGTCGGGGGGGGCGCGACGAGGTTGCCCCCTCTCCCCGCCGGACGCGGGGACCACGGATGAGATTGAACCCGGCGGGGGCGCCCGCCCTCCATGGCGAAGGAGCCCGGGCCAGGTGACGCGGCCCACGACCAGGCAGGCATGACCCTCCCGCGCCTCCTCCTCCTCGCCTCTCCCGACGATTTCCTGCTGGAGCTTGAGCGGCACGACTTCGAGGCCGCCTGGCACGAGGCCTACCCGCAGGGTGAGGCCTCGACGTTCGAGGAGGCGCCGCCACCCGGCCGGCTGGTGCAGGAGCTCGCCAGCCCCTCGCTTTTTTCCCCCGAACGTTTGATCGTGGTGTCCGACGCGTCGCCCTACATCTCCGGACGTGACAAGGACAATGAAGCGCTTGCCTCCTCGCTCGGCTCGCTGCCGCTCGGCGACGTCACGCTCCTGCTCGCCGCCGTGGTGGGGAGCTCACCCGGCGGGGCGGTGGCCGAGGCGGCGGGACGGAGGGGGGAGCTGCGCTTCCTGGCGCTTCCCGAGGCGCCAAAACCCTGGGACGAGGCCCGGGTCTCGAGGCCTCAGCGCCGGCTCCTCGCGAACGTGGTCGCACGCGTCGCCCCCGACCTGGCCACCAACGAGGAGGTTGTGGACGCGCTGTGCGAGGTCTACGGCTTCCGGCCGCGCGAACTGGCCCAGGCCGCGACGCGTCTCGCCCTCGCGGGTGGGGCCAGCGAGGCGGCGGTGCGGGCGCAGGCGGGCGCCGGCGAGTGCTCGATCCGGGAGATCGAGGAGGCTCTGCTCGGCCGGGACGCGGCCCGCTTCGCCCGCTTCGTGGGCACCCTGACCGCGGGCGGGACCCTGACGGACTGGCGGGGCGAGGCGGTCGCGCCCGAGCGTTTCGGAAGGACGCTCGCAGGGGCCGTCGGGCGCCTGCTGCGCCAGGCGCTGGCGGTGCGCGGCCACGCGGCGCGGGCGGGGCTCGGCGCGGAACTCCAGCCCAAGCGCTGTGCCGCCAGGGACTGGTATCCGAAGACCTTCAAGCCAGGCCTCTTCCCCCGCCTGGAGGAGGACATCGAGGCGACGCCGGCGTCCCCCCTCGCGGGGATGAGCCCCTGGCAGCTCCACCGGGCGTTCCGTTTGGCCGCCCGCTACACGGAGGAAGAGCTCATCGAAGCGCTCGGACGCTCGGCCGGGAGTGCCGCGGAGGCTGGCCGGGGGCCCGAGGTGCTGGCGGCGGTGAGCGAGCTGGTGCTGGGGGTGCTCACGCCCCGCGCCGGGTGAGCAGGGCGTACAGTTCCTTGCGGGTGAGGCCGAGTTGGCGTGCCGCCTCGCGGCGCGCTTCGGCACGATCCAAACCGCGGGCCAGCGCCTCGTCCAGGGCCGCCCGAGCGGACGCGGGCGAGGCCTCCGAGGGTGTCCTCGGAGGTGGTGGCCCCACCACCAGCGTGTACTCCCCACGGGGGGTCGCCTCCGCGGCCCACGCGGCCAACGCTGCTAGGGTGCCGCGCACGCAACGCTCGTGCACCTTGGTGAGCTCGGCCAGCAGCGCGCCCTCGCGCTCGCCGCCCAGGCAGGTGGCGCAGGCTTCCAGTTCCGGGCGAAGGCGGTGAGGCGAGAGGAAAAGGACCAGCGTGTGGGGCACCGCCGCCAGCGCGAGGAGTGCCGAGGCCCGCTGGCCGGCGCGCGCGGGCAGGAACCCCGCGAAGGTGAACGGCATCGGCGGCAGGCCTGCCACCGCCACCGCCGCCGCGACGGCGCTCGGGCCCGGCACCGCAAGCACGGGGATCCCATGCTCCCGGCACGCGCGCACCAGCCGGTACCCAGGGTCGGCCAGCACCGGCGTGCCGGCGTCCGAGACCAGCGCGAGGTCGTTGCCCGCGGCGAGCTCGGCGAGCAGGCGCGGCACCTCGCGGGCCTCGTTGTGCTCGTGCAGCGACCTCGTTGGGGTCGCCACGCCGAAAGCGCCCAGGAGCTTGCGAACGTGGCGTGTGTCCTCCGCCAGCACCCAGCGCACGCGCGAGAGCACCTCGCGAGCGCGCGGCGAGAGGTCCTGGAGGTTGCCAATCGGTGTGGCCACCACGAAGACCCGCCCGATCCCCCGTCCAGAGGTCAGGGGTCCGGGGTCAGGGGTCCGAGAAGAGGCTGCATGCAAGCCCCTGTGCCCTGTCCCCTGAGCCCTATGCCCCGTCTTCATCGTTCCGGATTGCGCGGGAGGATGCGGTCCACGTTCATGCAGCTGGCGGACACGCGGGCGACGACCGTGGGGCGCCACTTGAAGCGGTTGCGGCGGTACGCGCTCAGGGCGCCGTCTACGAGGGCGGGCGGGAAGCCCGCCGCCACCAGCTCCTCCCGCCCCATCCCACCGTCGTGGTGCCAGTAGAGCACCGGGTCGACCGTGGGGTAGTCGAAACCCAGCTCGCCGGCGTCGGTCTGGCCGGGCCACAGGTCCGCGGTCGGCGGCTTGCTGACGACGCCCTCCGGCACGCCCAGCGCTCGCCCGAGCTCGAAGATGTGGCTCTTCCAAACGTCTCCGAGCGGCTGGACGGAAGCAGCGGCGTCGCCGAAGAGCGTCGAGTAGCCGAGCAGGATCTCCGACTTGTTGCTAGTCCCCAGCACCAGCGCGGGGACCGTTCTGGCACGGTCGAACAGCGCCACCATGCGCAGGCGCGCCAGCAGGTTTCCGAAGCGCACGCGGTCCTCCCGCGCACCGAGGGTTGCTGCGAGGATCTCGGCCGCGGGCGCGATCTCGACCGTCTCCAGACGCAGGCCGAAGGCATCGGCCACCGATCGGGCGTCGCCCAGGCTCTCGGGCGAGCTGGTGGGTCCGGGCAGCGCGAGGGCTTGCACGCGCTCGCGCCCCACGGCCGCCACGCCGAGCGCCGCAGAAACCGCCGAGTCCACGCCGCCCGATAACCCGATGACGTAGCCGGAGAGCCCCGAGGCGCGGAGCTCCTCCGCGAGGAACTTCTGGAGCATCTCGGCCAGCAGGCCGGTGTTGACCGGCGGCAGCTCAAGCACCGGCGCGCTCCAGGGCGGCTCGCCAGAGGTCGAAGCGCTCGGAGTACGGGATGGGGGCAAGGGTGCGGGCACGCGCCGCCGCGCCCGGGGAGAACGACGCCAGCACGAGCGTCTCGTTGTGCGCGGGGGCGGGCTCGGCCAGGCTTCGGCCGCGCGGGTCGACGGCCCACGAGCAGCCGCCGAAGAGGATGCCCTCCTCCCAACCGCAGCGGTTGGCGAAGAAGACGGGGCGCACCGTGGTCACGGCGGTGGCGCCCATGATCCAGTGCCAACGCCGTGACGCGGCCGGTTGGTCGCCGCCGTCCAGCTCCGTGGGGCCGCCGGCCACGACCAGCAGCGCGTCCACCCCGTCCTGGGCCAGCATCACGGCCGAGGAGAGGTGCCACGCGTCTTCGCAGATCAGCACCCCGAACCGCCCGAGCGAGCACTCGATCGCCTCGAGGCGCGGACCGGGGATGAAGTAGCGCCCCTCGTCGAACATCCCGTACGTCGGCAGGTAAAGCTTCCGGTGCACGCCGCGGACCTCGCCGCCCTCCAGGAGCACGGCTGCGTTGGAGATGCCGCCGTGCGGCTCGCGCAGCGGCAGCCCGACGAGCAGCGCGATCTCCCGGCTCACCTGTAGGAGCGGCTGCAGGCGCTTGTCGTCGAGGGCAAGCGCGTGCTCGAGGACGCCGTGGGCGAGCAGGTACCCGGAGAGGGAGAGCTCGGGGAACACGACGAGGCGGGCGCCCGCGCCCGACGCTCGGGCGACCATCTCCATGTGGCGTTCGAGGTTGTGCTGAAGCTGGCCGGGGCAGGTCGCGATCTGCGCCAGCGCGATCACCTGCTCGGCCGCCCGCGGCGCTGCTTTCCCCACCGAAGCCTCCCCGGTGAGTGTAACATGATGATGTGCTGGCGCTGCTTTTCCCGGTCTTCTTCGCCGCGGCGGTCGAGGTGGAACGCGTCCTGGCTCTGGTCAACGGCGTCCCGGTCCTGCAGTCGGACGTCGATCTGGCGGAGGTGGCGGCCCTGGTTCCGCGCCAGCCGGGCGAGAGCGCCGCGGACTATCACAGGGCGGTGGTCGATGCCCTGGTGGACCTCGAGTTGCGGTGGCAGGACCTGGAGGCCGCGGCCATCTCTTCGCGGGTCCCGGTGGACCTAGACGCGGCGTGGCGCGCCACGCTGAAACGGGTGGGCGGCGAGGAGGAGCTGCGGCGGCGGCTTGCGGGCATCGGGCTGGACGAGCCGGCGGTGCGGGGCCTCGTGCGTCGGGCCGCGATCGTGGAGGCGTACGTGTCGACCCGGTTCGGCCCCTTCGTGCGCCCGACCGCGCAGGAGGTCGAGAAGGCGTGGCAGGAGGAGCTGGTGCCCAAGCTGAGGGCGGCGGGAAAACCGGTCGTGGATCTCTCCGAGGTGAGGGCCCAGGTCGAGGCGCTGCTGCGGGAGCGCAAGCTCACCGCCGAGGTCGGGCGGTGGAGCTCCGATCTCGCCAAGCGTGCGGAGATCGTGGTGTATGCGGTGCCGGCACCCAGCCCCGCACCGCCTCCTTCGGCGACCCCGACCTCGCGGGACCCACGAGCGCCCGCCGCGCGCAGGCCGTAGATCTCTCCGCCTCACTCCTTCCGAGGGCCCGTCCCATTTGAAAGGTAGCGTGCGAGCTCGACGCCCTCGCGCACGGCCACCACGTATCCGGAGGTCTCCCGGTAGGGGATCGCTGCGGTGAACACCACCCCCTGCGTCTCGCCCCCGAGCATCGTCAGCCAGGTCGTGACCACGGTCGCGCCGGCGTTGTAGGCGGAGGCGACCGGCGCGAGCCGCGGCCCGAACCTGGCCACGAGACGCGCCAGCTCGCGGGCGGCGAGGAGAAGCGCGCGCTGGTCGTCCCTCAGGTCGTCGGGTGAGCCGCCGAGCGCCCGTGCGGCCTCGGGCACCATCTGAGCCACCCCAATGGCACCTGCCGGTGAGTAGGTGTCGGGGTCGAAGCGGGATTCCTGGCGGACGATCGCCGCGAGCCACGCCGGCGGGACTGCTGCATGCGCCGCCGCTGCAACGCAGCCGGCCACGGCCGCGGGGGGCAGGATCGCGGGCAGGAGCTCGTCCGGCACGAGCACCGCAGGCAGAGGCCCCAGCCGAATCCACAGACGCTCGCCGGCCGAGAGCGCCGCGTTGGCGTTTCCCCACAGCGCGAGCGTTCGTGCGCTCCACGCAAGCTCATCCGGAGACGCCGACGGAAAGGCGTCCGGGTACAGACGGGCGGCGTCGCGCTCCAACCCGACGTCGGCCAGCTGGCGCGCCGGCCCGCTCCAGTCGGCCGGCTCGACCACCTCGCCCGAGAGTACCTTCGCCCAGCCTGGATCGGCGCCCAGGGCGCGTGCGAGCGCCTGCCGCGCCGAGGGCGCTCCCCGGTCTGCCGCGAGCCGCGCGAGCGCCGGCAGGTCGCGGGTGGGCGCGATCGTTCCCGGGCCCTCAGCGGCCGGCAGCAGCTCGGCCACGCCGTCGCGCCACGCCCCTGCCCGCGGGTCCGCCAGCACCCCCGACGCCTCCACCCTGGCGGCGTCGGGTTCGCCGCGCTGGAGGTGAAGGGCAACCTTCAGCACGCGGGCCACCGGCACGCCTTCGGGGATGCGAGCCAGGACGGCGCGGGCGCGCGCCGGGTCGTCGCGGAGCAGAAGAGCCGCAGCCAGGCGCGGCCCAACCACCTTCAACACGGGGGCAGGGCAGCGCGCGAGGAGCGCGACCGCCTCGTCGGCGCGTCCGAGTGCGACCCGGTCTCGCATGCCTCCATCCCATCCCTCCACCTCTCGCGGCTGGGCGCCGCGCGCGCGGTCGAACAGCGCCACGGCGGCCGCGAGGTCGCCGTTGATCTCCGCAATCCGTGCGCGCTGCACCGCTGCGGTGAACAGATCGGCATCCGAGCTCGCCACCGCACAGGCGAGATCGAAGCACTCCGCCGCCTGCGGGTAGTTCCCCAGGCGGTAGGCGGTGCGGCCGCGCAGGAACGCCAGACGCCAGCGCAGACCCGACTCGGGGGGGTCGCCAACCGAGGAGAGCATCCGGTCGGCCTCGCGCCAGTCACCGCCCGCGAGCAGCGCCTCGCCGACGGTGAGACGGGAGGCGGTCGGGAGCCCCTCCCTGGTGGCCAGCCAGCGGGCGGTGCGAAGCGCAGGCTCGTCCCCCACGCGGTCGGCAAGCAGGTGGGCCGCCGCGGCGGTGTCGCCGGAGCGGATCGCGATCGTGGCCGCGAGCTCGCGCCGGAGCGGGTAGGGCAGCGTGCGCCGCGGGACCCGCAGGAGCGCCGGCAGGGGGAGCGTCTCCCAGGCCGATCGCAACACCGCCGACGCGGCGCGCCGTTGGGCGGTTGGGGCCGCGGCGCCAATGAGAGGGAAAAGGTAGGGCCACGGGTCCTGGTTCAGGGCGAGCGCGGCTTCGGCGGCTTCCAGACGGAGTGCCGCGGCGAGCGCCCCGGCGTGAGGGATCGCAGGGCGCAGCACCTCGAGCGCCCGGGCCGGCTCCCCCATCGTGCGGGAGGCGCGCGCCGCTAGCAGCGCGACGACCGGTGCGAGCGGCCTGGGCGCCTGGGCCGTCATCGTGCGGACCTCGGCCCAGCGTCCGTTGCGCACCGCCTCGACAAGGGCGGGGTCGGGCGGGGGGGGTGCCGGCATCATCCCGGCGGCCATGACAGGTGCCGGCCACCCAGCACGTGGAGATGGAGGTGGAAAACGCTCTGGCCCGCGCCCGATCCCGTGTTGGTCACCACGCGGTAACCGCTCTCGGCGATCCCGGTCTGGCGGGCCACCTCCGCCGCGGCGAGAAGCAGGCGGCCGAGGATCTCGCGGTCGTCCTGGGCAACGTCGGCAAGCGAGCCGATGTGGCGACGCGGGATCACGAGCACGTGCACCGGCGCGTGCGGCGCGACGTCGTGGAACGCGACGACGTTCTCGTCGGCGAACAGGACGCGGGACGGGACGGTGCCGCCCGCGACGCGGCAGAAGAGGCAGTTCTCCATGGCCCATGAGGATAGCAAGACCCGCGGCCCCCCAAAATTCGAAGCGAGCGTCCGACTCTGCCGGCGCGAGCTGGGGGGCGCGGGGGCTCTAGAGCGTCCGGGTGGGTGGTGGAACGGACGCGGGACCCCCCGAAACCTATAGATACGGGCCGGGGTTGAACCGCTCGATCGCCGCGCCCAGGGCGTTGAGCTTGATCTCCATCGCCTCGTAGCCGCGATCGAGATGGTAGATGCGGTCGACGACCGTGGTGCCCCGGGCCACCAGACCCGCCAGCACGAGCGCCGCGGAGGCGCGCAGGTCCGAGGCCATCACCGTGGTGCCGTCCAGTCGGGTGGGGCCGCGCACGTGGGCGGTGCGTCCATCCACCTCGATCGCCGCCCCGAGGCGCTTCAGCTCCAGGACGTGCTGGAAGCGGTTCTCGAAGATCGCCTCGGTGATCCCGCTGGTGCCTCGGGCCTGGGTCATGAGCGCCATCAGCTGCGCTTGCAGGTCGGTGGCGAACCCGGGGTACTCCGCGGTGATGATCGAGACTGCGCGCGGGGGGTCGGGTTGAGCGGGGACCGCCACCGCGTCGGCGTGCACGGTGAACGTGATGCCGGCCTCGCCGATGGCGGCGAGCAACGCGGCGAGGTGGTCGGGGCGGCACCCGGCGACGGTCACCCCGTCCCCGGCCAGCGCGGCGGCGATGATGTACGTCCCGGCCTCGATCCGGTCGGGGATGACGCGGTGGCGTACCCCGTGGAGCTCCCTGACGCCCTCCACCTCCAGGGTGGCCGTGCCCACGCCGGCGATGGGGGCGCCCATCGCGGCGAGCATCCGGGCGAGGTCGTCCACCTCGGGTTCGAGGGCGCAGTTGTGCAGCACGGTGCGCCCACGGGCGAGGGCTGCGGTCATCAGGAGGTTCTCGGTGCCCGTGACCGTGATGCGCGGGAAGGTGATCTCCGCCCCCCGCAGCCCGTGCGGCGCCTCGGCGACCACATCGCCGCTCTCGAGGCGCAGCTCGGCGCCCAGGCGCTCCAGCGCGCTGAGGTGGAAGTCGATGGGGCGAGCCCCGATGGCGCACCCGCCGGGCAGCGCGACGCGTGCGCGTCGCCGGCGCGCTAGCAGCGGCCCCAGCACCAGCACCGAGGCGCGCATGGTGCGCACCAGCTCGTAGGGCGCGTGGTGGGCGCCGCTGGTGCCCGCCACCGCGGTGGTGGCGCCCTCGCTGTGCTGGCACGACTCGCCGAGGGCGGCCAGGACCTTCTCCATCGTCACCGTGTCGCGCACCCGCGGCAGGCCTTCGAGCGTCACCGGCTCTGCGGTCAGCAGCGTGGCCGCCAGGCACGGGAGGGTGGCGTTCTTGGAGCCCGAGATCCGGACCTCCCCGCGCAGCTTCCGACCGCCCTGGATGCGGAACTTCTCCATGCAGTGCGAGTGTCGCCCGCCCTCGAAACGCCGTCAAGCTCCTCCACTCCCCCGCCGAGCATTCGTCTCACGGCCGTTCCTCGTGGCTGTGCTGCGTGCGCCTACAATCGAGGCGTGGGCACCTTGCGCGAGCTGCTCAACTGGCTGAGGTGGGATTCGGGTGCCGGACCGGAGCGGGTCGTGCTGGAGGTCCGTGTGCGGGAGGGAGGCGAGGAGCGCGTGCAGGAGGTGCGGTTCGAGGATATCTTGAAGATCCTGCCCGCCGGGGTAACGGTGGCGGACGGGACGTTCCTCCCCTACCATCGTGTCGCGGCCGTGCGCAGGGGCCTGGAGGTCGTGTGGCGAAGCAGCAGGGGCTGAGCGAGCGGGAGCGTGCACTGGAGGAGCTCAGCACCGCTCTCGGGCACCGCTTCTCCCGGCCGGAGCTGCTGGAGGAGGCGTTGCGCCACCGCTCGGCCGCGCATGAGCTGGGTGCGGCGTCCTCCGAGCGGCTGGAGTTCCTGGGTGATGCCGCGCTTTCGCACGCGGTGGCCCTCCTGCTCTTCGACCGCTGGCCGGAGGCCAGCGAGGGCGATCTGACGAGGGCGCGCGCGGCGCTCGTCCGGGAGGGTTCACTGGCCGCGCTCGCGGAGCGCCTGGGCTTGCCTTCCGCCCTGGAGCTCGGGAGCGGCTTGCAGGCGACCAGCAGCGGACCGGCGATGCTGGCCGACGCGCTCGAGGCCGTGCTTGGGGCGCTCCTGCTCGACGGAGGCTGGCGCACGTTCCGCGCTGCGGTCAACCGGCTGTTCGTCCCGCTCCTGACCGCGCTCGATCCCACCGAGCTGGCCATCGAGGAGGCCAAGACCACGCTCCAGGAGCTGGCGCAAAAGCGGGGCCTGAACCTTCCGATCTACCGCGAGGTCGAGACCCGCGGCCCCGCGCACCGGCGGACCTACGTGTACGAGGTCGAGTTCGACGGCCGGGTGCTGGCCCGCGGCGAGGGGAGGTCCAAGAAGGCCGCGCAGCAGGAGGCGGCCCGCCGCGCGCTCGAGAGGCTCGGCCCCTGAGGCGTTGGGCGAATCGCGTGATGGGCGTCCTTGCAAATCTATTCACAAATCAACAGGGCTGCACAGAACGCCACCGCACGTCGGCGCGGCCTGCGCGCCGCGGCGATTCTTGGTGACCGCTCGTGGCCTACTTGGCGGCGGGGACCTGCGCGGGGCCGAGGCCGGGGATGCGGAGCTGGGCAAGCTCCTGCACGAGGCGCAGCTCGAGTGACCGGGTCGCGTAGAGGCGCGACGGGGTGCCGTCCCACTGGGTGCGGAAGTCCGTCACCAGCTGCTCGCACCAGGTGAGGAAGGGCGTCGGTTCGAAGAGCAGGTCGCGCTGCGCCGCCTGCGTGTCGAGCACGATGTCGTGGTCGTGCGTGTAGGGCGAGAACGTGGTGCCGAGGTTGATGCGGTTGAGCCACTCGAGCGGCACCGACGCCAGGGAGGGGCGCAGGCCGAGGTTCCCGGCGGCCGTTTCGACGAACTGGCGCAGCGAGGCGATCTCCCGCTGCGCAAGGTTGTACGCGCGCCCGAACGCGTTCGCGTTCATCAGATTCGCGGCGATCGTCTCGGCCACGTCGTTGACCCAGAGGAAGCCCCAGGAGTTCAGGCCGCCGTCCGGGAGGATGAGCGGCCCGCCGTCCAGGAGGCGCTCCATGTATGTCTGAGCGCGCTCGGTATAGTCGCGCGGGCCGACCACCATCGGGAGGCGCAGCGTGGTGAACGGGAACTGCAGGTTCTCCCACGCGTGGACGAGCGCCAGCTCGCAGCGGCGCTTGTGGTAGGCGTACGTCCACGAGGAGCTGGTCGCCTCGGTCTTGGGCGCCAGGCGCCCGGCGAAGTCCTCCTCCCGAAAAGGGCACAGGAGGCGCTCGCGGATCAGGTACACGGACGCAGTGGAGATGTGGATGAAGTGCCCAATCTTGCCGGCGAGCTTCTCGATCGCCGCCTGGGTGTCCTCCTCGCGGAACGCGACGACGTCCACCACCGCGTCGAACTCGCGCCGTCCCACCGCGCGCTGCAGCGTCTGGGGGTCGGAGCGGTCGCCAATGACGCGGCTCACACGCGTCCCGAACGGGTCCTCGGTGCGGCCGCGGTTGAGGAGCGTGATGCGGTGTCCGTCCATGAGGAGGCGTTGCACGACCGTGAGGCCAATGAAGCGGCTGCCCCCGATCACGAGCACCTGCATGGTTCGATTCTACCTTTGTTTCACGCCGGTCTTCGCAACATGCTCCGCCGCCCTGCGGGCGGCGGCAAGGGCGACGGCGACGGCGGGGTCCTCGAACCCGGGTTGATCCTCCGGGGGCAGGGCTCCTCCATCCAGCTCGCCGACGGCCAGCCCGACCAGGCCGCTGAGGCGCGCGCCCGGGTGGTCGTGAGGCGACGAGGTGAGGGCCGCGAGAAGAACCTCGGGCATCCCCGCAGCGGCGCCGACGGCCTGGCCAACGACCGGAAGCAGGTGGTGCAGCGCGGTGCGTTGCATGGCCGAGCTCGCGAGCGGCGAGGTCGCCAGCGCGGTGGCGACGAACTCCAGCAGCACCACCGGCAGCACGGCGGCGGTGGCCGCGGTGTCCGGGTCCAGGCCCACGACCTCGGCGAGGGTGCGGGCGGCCGCCCCTCGCGCCAGCGCCGCCCGGAAGAGCAGCGCATCGTTCTCGCCCTCGCTCTCCCTCCGCCAGCGCGGAGTGTCGAGGATGAGGTGGGCCCACTCGGGGGCCTCCTCCCCCGCCATGATCCACGCCTCGCTGGCGCTGCTGGCCCGAGGCGCGAGCGGGGCATCCAGGCCGTTAACGAGCGCGAGGAGGTTCCAGGTGAGGGTTGGCGAGTCCTCGAGCCGGATCCTCTTGCCGTCCTTGAGCCGGGCGAGCACGCGCTTGGCGTCGCCCGGGCCCACGGGCAGGAGGGGCGGGCCCTGCACCACCCAGCGGTTGAGGAGCTGGCCGACCGCGTGGAAGGATCGATGGGCCTCCTCGACGGCCGTGGCCTCCACCATCTCGCCCTCGAGGTGCGCGAGGATGTGCCAGAAGAGGTCCTCCAGCGTCGCCGGTGTGAGGGTCGTGCGTGGCGCGTCGGTACCCCGCTCACTTGCCGGGTCTGTATCCACGCGGTACGCCGCCTGCATCACGAGGTTACGGCAGTCGAGCTCCAGGTCGATCTCGCGCAGATCGGCCACCGGCCAGGACGGGTCGAAGGTGAACGCGACCTGGTCCTCGCGCAGCAAACGGCTCGCGAGGGCGGTCGCCAGGCTGCGCGACGCCTCCACGAGCGTGCTGTGGGCGATGTGGGCGTCGCGCTTGAGGACCGAGGTGAAGAGCTCACCTCGGGTCTGCGAGACGGCCAGCGCCCGGAGCAGCAGGTTTCGCGGGACGACCTCGTTGCGCAGCAGCCAGGAGCCCAGGCGTTCGGAGGCTCGTGAGGAGGAGGCGAACGCGAGCCTGCCGCAGTAGAGGTCGAACCCGCGGGTGACGTCCTCCGAGGAGAGCAGCAGTCGTCCGGTGGCGTGGGTGAGGTGCAGCCACTCGAGCAGATCACCGAGGTAGAGGCGCCCGACCGTCCCCGAGAGCTTCAACATCACATTCAGTATGCCAGAAAGTGAGCGCACCCGGTTGCTATACTTCGGGGCCTTGGGGTGCGGAGGACCTGCCATGGATTCGAAGGCGTACCTGTCCTGGAAGGAAAGGGTCTACCGTCCGGCCGCGACGCGCGAGCGGGCCGTCTTCGCCACGTCCTCGGGCTTCGAGGTCGAGCCCGTCTACGGTCCCTGGGACGTCCCAGAGGGTGAGGAGCGCCTCAGCCTTCCGGGCGAGTACCCTTTCACCCGCGGCATCCATCCCTCCATGTACCGGGGCCGTCTGTGGACGATGCGGCAGTACGCGGGGTATGCGACCGCCGAGGAATCCAACAGGCGCTACCGCTACCTCCTCGAGCAGGGGCAGACCGGACTGTCGGTCGCCTTCGACCTCCCGACCCAGATCGGCTACGACTCGGACGACCCCATGGCGCGCGGCGAGGTCGGCAAGGTCGGAGTCGCGATCGACACCCTCGAGGACATGGAGACGCTACTGGCCGGCATCCCCCTCGACAGGGTCTCGGTGTCCATGACCATCAACGCCACTGCCTCCGTCCTGCTCGCGATGGTGCTCGCGGTCGCGCGCCGGCAGGGGGTCGCCTGGGAGGCGCTGTCCGGCACGGTCCAAAACGACATCCTGAAGGAGTACATCGCCCGCGGCACCTACCGCTTCCCGCCGCGCCCCTCGCTGCGCCTGATCACCGACCTGGTTGGCTTCTGCGGTGCGCGGGTACCGAAGTGGAACACCATCTCGATCTCCGGCTACCACATCCGGGAGGCCGGCTCGACTGCGGTGCAGGAGGTGGCGTTCACACTGGCCAACGCGCGCGAGTACGTGCGAGCGGCGCTCGCGGCGGGTCTGGCGATCGACGAGTTCGCGCCGCGCCTCTCGTTCTTCTTCAACGCGCACAGCGATTTCCTGGAGGAGGTCGCGAAGTTCCGCGCGGCGCGGCGGATGTGGGCGCGCATGATGCGCGAGGAGTTTGGCGCTCGCGACCAGCGGTCGTGGCTGCTGCGCTTCCACACGCAGACCGCCGGCTCGACCCTCACCGCGCAGCAACCGGAGAACAACATCGTGCGGGTTACCGTGCAGGCGATGGCGGCCGTGGCGGGCGGCACCCAGTCGCTCCACACCAACGCCATGGACGAGGCGCTGGCGCTGCCCACCGAGGGGGCCGTGCTGGTGGCGCTGCGCACCCAGCAGGTCATCGCCCACGAGTCGGGGCTGGCCGACGTGGCGGACCCGCTGGGTGGCGCCTGGGCCGTTGAGGCGTGGACCGACCGCATCGAGGCGGACGCCGGCGCCTACCTGGAGAAAATCGATGCGATGGGCGGTGCGCTCGCGGCGATCGAGCGCGGCTTCCAGCAGCGGGAGATCCACGAGGCGGCCTACCGCACGCAGCGGGCCATCGAGGCCGGCGACCGGCTGGTCGTGGGCGTCAACTGCCACCGCGTCGAGAGGGAGGAGCCGATTCCGGCGTTCCGCGTGGACGAGGAAACGCAGGGCTCGCAGGTGAGCCGCCTGGCGGCGCTGCGGCAGCGGCGCGACGGTGCGCGGGTGCGCTCGGCGGTCGCGGCGCTTGAGGGCGCGGCGCACGGCAGCGAGAACCTTGTGCCGTTCATCCTTGAGGCCGTGGAGTCGTATGCGACGATCGGCGAAATCTCGAGCGCGCTCGTGCGGGTTTTCGGGGAGTACAGGGAGGGGGTGGCACTGTGAGAACAGGGCACAGGGAAAGATTCGGGGCGTGTGGGTCGGCCACACCCGGTTTCGCGCGGATCGGCCTCGTTCTCCTCGTGCTGGTCGCGGTGCCGGCGTTTGCGCGGGAGAAGGCGACGCTGACCGTGCTGTTCACGTCCGACATGCACGCCCACGTGCTCCCCTTCGACGACGTGCGCCAGAAGCCGGCATCCGGATCGATCGCACAGGCGGCCACGGTCATCGCCCGCATCCGTGGTGAGAACCCACGCACCGTGGTGCTGGACGGCGGGGACGCCATTGAGGGGACACCCCTGGGCTACTACGCGATTGCGGCGAGCGGCGCGGGCGGGCAGGATCCCACGATCGCGGCGATGAACATCGTGGGGTACGACGCCTCGGTGCTGGGGAACCACGAGTTCAACTTCGGCCTGGACGTGCTGCGGCGCTCCCTCGAGCAGGCGCGCTTCCCATGGCTGGCCGCGAACCTGGTCGGTGCCGGGGAGGCGAAGCTGAGAGTCGGAGGGGAGGTTGTGTTGGTGCGCGGCGGTGTGCGGGTGGGCGTGCTGGGGCTCACCAACCCGAACGTCCCGCACTGGGACCCGCCATCGCACTGGCGGAGCCTTGAGTTCCTCGACCCGGTGACGGTGGCCGGCGCGCGCCTGGCGGGGTTGCGCGCCCGCTCCGACGTGGTGATCGTAGTGGTTCACAGCGGCTTCGAGCGCGATCCCAACAGCGGCGCCCCCGACGGCAGCGAGAGCGAGAACTTCGCATGGCGACTGGCGCAGCTCGACGGGATCGACCTGCTGCTGACCGGCCACACCCACCGGGACATCCCACCGCGCGCGCTCGGGAAGACCGTGGTGGCGCAGCCGGGGAGGTGGGCCGATGTAGTGTCGCGGGTGGACCTGCAGCTGGCGAAGGGTGAGGGTGGGTGGCGGGTGACGGGGTGGCGCGGGGAGAACCTGAAGACCGCGGGGGAGGAGCCCAACCCGCAGGTCGTCGCGGCGGTGGCCGCGGCCCAGGAGCGCGCGATGGTGGAGCTGGCGCGGCCGCTCGGCGAGCTGACGGCGCCGCTGCGAGTGGTCGCCCTTCCCACCTCCGACGACCCGGCCGTAGACCTCATTCACGCCGTGCAGCTGGAGGCGACGGGCGCGCAGCTCTCGCTGGCCGCTCCCTTCGGAGGTGGGCGTGTCGAGTTTCCCGCCGGGCCGGTGACGCCACGCCTGGCTCACGCCCTCTACCCGTACCCGAACACCCTCGTCGTCGTGCGACTCACCGGAAGCCAGCTGAGGGACGTGCTCGAGCACGCGGTGCGAGGGTGGGTCGGGCTCGAGTGTGGTGGTGCCGAGACCACGCTCCGGAGGGATCCCGCGCTGCCGAGCTACAACTACGACACCCTGGAGGGCGCCACCTACTTCGTCGACCCGGCGTCCCCGGTGGGCCAGCGCATCCGCGGCCTGCGGGTCGCCGGCAAGGAGGTGCAGCCCGAGGAGAGCTTCACGGTTGCGATCAACTCCTACCGGGCCGTCGGCGGGGGCGGCTACCCCCACCTCGCCGCCGCCCCGCGGGTCAAGGAGATCGACCGCCCGATGGTGGATCTGATCGTCGAGTACCTCGCCCGCCATCGCAAGGTGACGCCGGCCGCCGACGAGAACTGGTCGTTCACCGTCCCACTGCGCGAGGCGCCGGCCCCGAAGCCGCGCCCCGTGACGCCGTGACGGGCGCCCGGGGCGGGCGGCGACCACCCCGCTTTCGCCTCGCCCGGCCAGCTGGCGGTGGCGTGGCTGCTAGCATGCGGGTGTGAAGCTCGCACCGCGACGCAGGGGTTTCGGGGAGCGGGGAAGACTCTGCGTTTGCGTCGCATGTGCAGTTGGCCTCCTGGCGCTGGCCCATCCGCCCGATGCGCCCGGCCAGCAGGCCGAGACGGCCGCGCCCACGGTGGACCAGGAGAAACCGCCGCAGGCGCTCGCCACCAGCGTCGTGGTGACCGCTCCCCGGATGGACGTGCCGCTAAAGGAGAGCCCGTCGGCCACGACGGTGGTGGACCAGGCGACGCTCGCGAAGACCGAGACCAAGGCCATTGCGGCGGACGAGGCGCTCAAGCTGGTGCCGGGGGTCAAGGTGGACAACCAGGCGAACGGCGAGCGGGTACACCTCTCGATCCGCGGCCAGGGGATCCTCACGGAGCGCGGCATCCGCGGCATCAAAGTGCTGCTCGACGGCGTGCCGCTCGGCGACCCCACCGGCCTGACCCCTGACCTGTTCGACGTGGACTGGGCGACGGTGGACCGGGTCGAGGTCTTCCGCGGGCCGGCCTCCTCGCTCTACGGCGGGGGCGGCGCCGGGGGGATCATCAACATCGCGACCCGCGACGGCGGGGCCGAGCGTGCCTCGGGTGACGCGTTCGCCAACCTCGGGTCGTTCGGCTTCCTGAAGGGGGTGGCCGAGGCGGGGGGGGCAGCGCCGGCACGCTGAATTACCGCGTGTCCGCGTCCTACACGCAGGGGGACGGCTACCGCGTCCACACCGCCTTCGACGCAACCAACCTGTACGGCAAGTTCCGCGTCGACCCGTCGCGCACGACACGGCTGACGGTGATCGTGATCGGCACGAGCTACTTTAACCAGAACGCGGAGGGGCTCAACCTCGACCAGGTGCGCCAGGACCCCACCCAGCCCAACCCCGACGCGCTCACCTACAACGAGTACCAGCGCACCCGCCGCGCCACGGTCGGCCTGACCGGCGTCACCCAGGTCGGCCCGGCGGCGGACCTCACCTACAGCCTCTACTACCGGGACACGCAGTGGGAGGAGTCGGTGCCGTCCTCGGTGCAGCATCGCACATACGGCGCGCCGGGTGGCTTCCTCCAGTACACGACGCGTGCGGCGACCGGAGCGCTCACCCACCATCTCTCGCTCGGAACCGATCTCGACTGGCAGCACATCACGGAGCGCCGGCGGCCGAACCTCGGCGGCGCGGTCGAGGGGCCGGGGCTGCTCTCGAACCAGGCGATCGCGCAGGCCGGCGTCGGCGGCTACCTCATCGATCGGATCGACCTCGGCCCCGCGTGGGGCGCGATGCTCTCCGTGCGCTACGACTGGATCCACAATGGGCTCGAGGACAACCTCAGGCTCGGCGGGGCGGACCTGTCGGGTAGGCGCGACTTCGAGAAGACGACCGGACGCGTGGGGATGACCTGGAACCCGTCGCCGGGCTTCGGAGCGTACGCGGCCTGGGGGCAGGGGTTCCTGCCCCCCACCACCGAGGAGCTCACCAACAACCCGGCGCTCTTCGGCGGCCTGAACCAGCAGCTCGTCCCGGCGATCTCGCAGGGCGGGGAGGTCGGCGTGCGGGGCGAGCTCGGCGGCACCCTCGCCTACGAGGCCGGAGCGTTCCACCTGGTGACGGCGAACGACTTCGGGCGCTACCGGATCTCCGGCCGGCCGCTCGAGACGTTCTACCAGAACGCCGGCTCGAGCACCCGCTGGGGTGTCGAGACGCTCCTCGGGTGGAGGCCCTCGAGGCTGCTCGGGATCGAGCTCGCCTACACGTGGAACCGCTTCAAGTACGACACGGTCACCACGATCACAGGCGAGACCTACACCGGCACCTGGCTGCCCAACTCGCCCGCGAACCTCGCTTACCTCGACGCCGAGCTCCGCCCGACGCCGCGCTGGGTAGTGGGCGCGAGCGCCGAGTACCAGAGCCGCTCCTACATCGACGCCTCGAACGAGGTCTGGACCGACCCCTACACCCTCGTGAGCCTGCGCGCCGCCTACCGGTGGCGCGGGAAGGCGCACCACGGCGAGGTCATCGGGATCGTACGCAACCTGTTCAACACGTCGTACATCGCCTTCACCGAGCCGGACCCCGACGGAAACTCCTACCACCCGGGGCCGACGCGGGAGGCGTTCCTCGGCGTGCGGCTCTGGCTCGCCACGCTGTAGTGCCGCACCTTGCTGCGCGTGGCGGAAGCTAGCGACGCGCCTGCGCCGGGGGTTGCACGCCGGCCAGCTCGGCAACGAACACCGCCACCCCCGTGAGGGAGGCCTCGCTCACGTGCGCGGCTGGCACCCCGGCGCCGCGGGCCAGCCACACCGCGGCCATGTCGGCGTGGGTGTTGAGGAAGCCGTGCTGCCCGTACATCTCGGCCTGGGTGTGCCACGGCGCCCCGGGCGGGCCGATCTGCGAGGAGCCGTTGAACCCCGGACGGAGGAAGACCACGAGGTCGCCCGTGTTGGGGGTGTCGAGGCCGATTCGGGCGAGATCCTCGCGGCGGAACATCGCCTCCACGACATCCTGGCCGTCCACCTGGGCGCCCGCGAGGTGCGCGGCCGCGGCGCCCACGACCGCGCCCGCATCGGAAGGCTGGACGACGCCACGCTCCTCGCGTCCCTTGAGGTTGACGTAGAGGTGAGCGCACCCGCCCGACGCGAACGCCACCATCCGGGAGGACGCCTTCAGGCGCCAGACCTTGGCGTCCCGCCCGGCCCTGACGCCCTGTTCCGCCTCGGCCAGCCCCGCCTGCTGCAGGAGCTGATTGAGGTTCACCGTCTCCCAGACCGGCGCCATTCCGTGGTCGGAGACCACCACGAGCGTGTCGCGGGAGAGATCCAGCTCGCGCGCGAGTTGGCCGACCGCGTGGTCGGCGACGCGGTAGACTTCGTCGACCGCGGCC
Organism: Thermoanaerobaculaceae bacterium; assembly: GCA_041494245.1. Lineage (GTDB taxonomy): Bacteria > Acidobacteriota > Thermoanaerobaculia > Thermoanaerobaculales > Thermoanaerobaculaceae > RBG-13-68-16. Next base: position 110,232 of record JBGQAK010000006.1, on the reverse strand, counting down.
CGGCCGGTGGCCGCCAGCCCCTCGGAGTAATCCCGTTGCCTGGGGTTCACGACCAGCATACCGTGCTCGACCTCGTCGACGACCGGCTGGTAGAGCATGAGGAGGTCGAAGCGCTCGCGGGCGATCGCGGCGGCCGCACAGGCGTTGAAAAACTCGGAGAAGCGCTGCGTCTGCGCGAGGATGTCGGCGACGCGAAGCCCCTCCTCGCCGGCCAACGTCCTGACCAGGGAGCGCTCGTCGGGGGGTCCCGGCCAGAAACCGGCCTTGTCCTCCAGGATCTCCCGGAACTCGCGCGGGTACGCCTCGGTGGTGAAGAACGCCCCCCGGTAGAGCCTGACCCCCGCCAGGTTTGGCGGCAGCGCCTGCAGCAGGCACCAGGCCCCAACCGTGCGGATCCCGCCGTCCGGGTGCGCGACGCGCACGCTCAAGGGGAACCACTCGCCGGCGTGCACGCGCGCGAGCGTGCCGTTGGCGGGATCCTGGTCGTCGTCCACCACCATCGTGTCGTAGTCGGGGGCGCCGTCGTCCGTGCTATCGAGGGCGGTGAGCGTGAAGGTTACGGCGGGCGGGGCGCCCTCCCCCGCGAGCGGCACGATGATCGTCGCGCGCCGGGCCGGCGAGAAGCTCGTCCACCCGGGCGGCAGCGTGGCGCCGGCGAACTGGGTTGCCGCGAGCGTGACGAGCGCGGCAGGGGCGTTGGGCTTGTTGACGTAAGTCATCCCAAAGTCGGCCGTGCGTGAAGGGGAGGTGGCGTCGCAGCCGGGGAAGGTGAGCACGCCCACGCGCCGGCCCTGCCGCCGGAACGCCTGCCAGAGCGACTCGGCGCCCCACGGCGCCTCGAACCCGGAGACGCCCTGGAACACCGGGGTGTGCGGCGTGTGAAACGCGTTGGACACGATCCCGGTGGTGGCGGGAAACGCGCCGCTCGCGATGGACGCGTGGCTCACCGAGGTGAGGGGAGGGTCCACGGGGATTGCGTGTTCAACCACGTGGCCGCCAGCGTCGAACGCGGTCAGCCCCTCCGGGTCCATGTAGAGCCCCCGGCGGAGGTTCTCGCGGTGGCGGACCGCGGCGAACCCGTCGAGTGAGAGGAGCACGACGCGGCCCGGTTGGTCTGTCAGGTGCGCCCTGGGTGTCGGCTTCGAGGTGTCCGAGGCGACGCACGCCGCGACGGCGAGCGCGGCGGCCGTGGCGAGGAAGGCACGGTATCTCACCGCGAAAGTGTACCGGAACATCGGCGTTTCGGTGACCTTCACGGTTTCTTCACACCGCCCGGGGAGGATCCGCGCAGGCGGGAACCCCCCGCCCCGAGGAGGACGACATGAAGCGCAGCCAGCTCTGCACGGGGGTCATAGCAGCTGTACTCACGGCGACGGCCGCCGTCGCGCAGGTAGTACAGATCGAGCCCGCGATCCCGGCGTACCAGCGGGGGCCGGCGGTATCCGGCAACCTCAACGCCGTCGGATCCGACACCATGAACAACCTCATGACCTACTGGGGCGAGGCGTTCGCCAGGCTCTACCCAACGGTTCGCATCCAGGTGGAAGGAAAGGGCTCCTCCACGGCGCCGCCGGCGCTGATCGCAGGCAGCTCGCAGCTCGGGCCGATGTCCCGCGACATGACACCGGCGGAGGTGGACGCCATCGAGAAGAAGTACGGGTTCAAGCCCACCCCGATCCGCGCGGCGCTCGACACCATCGGCGTCTACGTCAACAAGGACAACCCGATCGCGTCACTTTCACTGCCCGAAGTGGACGCGATCTTCTCCAAGACCCGCAAGGCCGGCTACCCCAACGACATCACGACGTGGGGCCAGCTCGGCCTGAAGGGCGCGTGGGCCAACAAGCCCGTCTCGGTTTTCGGACGCAACTCGGCGTCCGGCACCTACGGTTTCTTCAAGGAGCACGCGCTGGCGAAGGGAGACTACAAGGACAGGGTCAAGGAGCAGCCAGGCTCGGCCTCGGTGGTGCAGGGGGTGAGCGAGGACCTCTACTCCATCGGCTACTCCGGCATCGGCTACAAGACCTCGGGCGTGCGCGCGCTGCCGCTTGCAATGAAGGCTGGTGGAGCGCCGGTGGAGCCCAACTACGCCAACGCGCTGTCCAAGAAGTACCCTCTCTCCCGGTACCTCTACATCTACGTCGTGCGCGACCCGCGCCGCCCGGTGGACCCCCTGGTCAAGGAGTTCCTGAAGTTCGTTCTGTCTCGTGAGGGCCAGGAGATCGTCGTGAAGGATGGCTTCCTCCCGTTACCCGCCATTGTGGTGAACGAGGAACTCGCGAAGCTGAATTGATCGGGAGCTTGAGATCGAGGGCCCGGGGCGGTTCGGACCGCTCCGGGGTACTCTAGTCAGCCGGGAGTCCATAGTTGGCACCGTTATGAGCCCCCTCGCCACGTCCCGCCTCCGGCGCAGCCGTGCCGTGGACCGTGCTGCGGCCGCTCTAATCACGGTGGGCGGTTCGACGGTTCTTCTGGCGGTGGCATTCTTGATGGTGTTCCTGGCGGCGCAGTGCGTCCCGCTGCTTCGAACCGGGTCCCTGAAGGCCGTCCCCCAGGTGAAGGACGGCCTCGGTCCGGTCGCCTGCTTCGAGGACGAGTACCGCGAGAACGTCGCGATCGTCGGTTCGGACGGCACCCTGCACCTGGTGCCCCGCTCCGGCCCGCAGAGGATGATTGCGCTCCCCGGTGTGCGGCCACCGGTGCGGCAAGCGCGCACGGACGCCCGAGGCACGCTCGTGGCGCTCAAGGATTCCTCGGGGGCGCTCCAGGTCTGGGCGTTCACGTCGGAGGTCCGCTGGAACGCCGACACGCGGGTGATCGAGCCCGCCGTGCGGCACGTCACCACCTGGCCGGGAGTCGGGGCTTCGCCCGTGCTCGCGGTGGCGGGTGACGTCGAAAAACCGGTGGTGCTGGCGGGTGCGCCTGATGGTGCCACTGTGCTTTCGGGCACCGGAGACGCGACGAGCACCACGCACCTCCAGCTGCAGGCCCCCGCACGCGTCGGAGCGCTGAGCCGCGATGGCGGCGAGGCCTGGCTGGCCTCGAGTCGGCAGTTGGCCTGGTTCCCGCTGAGCGGCCAGGGCGACGCGACCCAGACGCCGCAAGCTACGGTCCCGATCGGCTCGGCGCCGTCGGCCGCAGCCGTGATCGTGGGAGACGTCACCCTGCTGCTCGGGGACGAAACGGGTGCCGTGAGTGCCTGGCAGGTCGTCACTGGGGCGGTGGCGGGGAGCCATGTCCTCGACCTCTCGGGGACTTTCCGCGGTACGGGTGCAGTGCAGGCGCTTGCAGTCTCCCAGCGCGACAAGGCGTTTCTCGTCCAGCGGGCCGACTCGGCGGAAGTGGCCTACCTCACGAGCCGCCGCACCTTGATGAAGGTGCCGGGTTTTCCCGCGGACACGGTGCTCGTGGGCTTCTCCCCCCGCCGCAACGGGATCTGGGCGGCTACCCAGGAAGGCGCCGTGGTCCGGTGGGGCCTCGATCTCGCCTACCCAGAGGCCACGGCAGAAACGCTGTTCCTGCCAACCCGCTACGAGGGCTTCACGAAGCCGGAGCTGGCGTGGCAGTCCACCGGTGGCAGCGAGACGTTCGAGCCTAAACTCTCGATGATCCCGCTGCTTGTCGGCACCCTCAAGGGCGCGTTCTACGCCCTCCTGTTCTCCGCACCGGTCGCGCTGGCGGCGGCGCTGTTTGTGAGCCAGTTCGCTCCTTCGCGTCTGCGCCAGATCGCCAAGCCGGTGGTGGAAATGATGGCGGCGCTCCCCTCGGTGGTCGTGGGCTTCCTCGCGGCGCTCTTGCTGGCCCCACTTCTCCAGCGCCACATCGTTGGGACGCTTGGGCTGTTTCTCGCGGTTCCCGCCGTTGTGGTGGCCGCCGCCGCGGCCTGGGAGGCGGCGCCGTTGAGGTGGCGCCGGCGCGCGACGGGCTGGAGGGAGCTGGGCTTAGTAACGGTCGTGGTGACGGCGGTAACTGTCGTGTGCTTCGCCTTCGAGGGAGGGCTGGAGCGCGTCCTCTTCGCCGGCGACTTCAAGGGATGGCTGCTGAGCGCGGCGGGCGTCACCTACGACCAGCGCAACGCGGTGGTGGTCGGGTTCGCCCTCGGCTTTGCGGTGATCCCGATCATCTTCACCCTCGCCGAGGACGCGTTCTCCAACGTCCCCCAGTCCCTCATCTCCGCCTCACTGGCGCTCGGCGCCACCCGCTGGCAGGCGGCGCGGACGGTTGCGATTCCGGCTGCCAGCCCTGGACTGTTTGCGGCGGCGATGACTGGGTTCGGCCGCGCCGTGGGCGAGACCATGATCGTGCTGATGGCCACCGGCAACACGCCGATCCTGTCGTTCTCGCCGTTTGACGGGATGCGGACGATGTCGGCGTGCATTGCCGTCGAGCTTCCCGAGGCGCCCTACGGGGGCACGCTCTACCGGGTCCTGATCTTGACGGCGCTCCTGCTGTTCGTCCTGACCTTCATGATCAACACGGCCGCGGTCCTGGTGTCGAACCGGCTGCGGCGGCGGTTCGGGAAGCTGGCGGCATGAGCGCGCTGCGACGCTGGCTCGCTGATGGAACCGCCCAACGGTGGCTCACGGGAGCATGCGTCCTGATCGCCCTGGCGATGGTCGTGGGCCTCGTGGCCGTCGTGCTCAATGTGGCGGGCGGGTTCTTCTGGCCGCGGCCTCTGGTCGAACTGACCCTCGCGGACGGAACGAGGGTGTTGGGCGAGGTGTGGGACCGGGAGCCTGACCCGGCGAGCCCGCACGGCGCCCGCATCCGCCTGAAGGTCGGCAACCGTGACCTTTCGGGGGCGGATTTCCGCTGGATCCGCGAGAGCGAGGTCACCGCCCGGAGCGTGCCGGCCGACGCCTGGCTGATCGAGCGGCGGGAGAACGGCAACTTCTACGGGTTCCCGCGCAGGCTCAACGTGGACGGCAGTCCGCGTTCCCTTGCCGACCCGCGGTTCCGCGAGACGCTGCAACCCAGGATCGCCGAGGCCCACCGGTTGCTCGACGAGGAGCGTACCTTGCTCCGCCGGGTGGACCGCCGGCACGCCCCCGTCGCCAGGCTGATGGTCCTGCTGGCGGCCGCCCAGCGCCGCTTAGCGGACACACGGGATCTGGAGGCTAGGCTGGCGGTGGCGCAGGTGCGGGAGGCAGCGGAGACGGCGCCCGCCATGGAGAGGCTCGCCGCTGTGCGTGAGGCCCTCGCCCAGGGGAAGCTGGTGATGGCCACGGCGGAAGGGGGCGAGAAGGTGATCCCCGTTGCGGCCATCGTCCGCGCGATTCCAGAGAACGCGCTCGGCGGCGTTCAGAAGCTGAGCCTGTACCTCGGCAGGTGGTGGGAGTTTGTGAGCGGACAGCCGCGCGAGTCCAACACCGAGGGTGGGATCTTTCCCGCGATCTTCGGCACGGCACTCATGGTGCTGCTCATGACGGTGGCGGTGGTGCCGCTCGGTGTCGTCACCGCAGTCTACCTCAACGAGTACGCCCGCGAGGGTGCTCTCACCAACGCCGTGCGTCTGGCCCTCGCCAACCTCGCAGGCGTCCCCTCCATCGTGTTCGGGGCCTTCGGCCTGGCGTTCTTCGTGTACACCCTGGGCGGCAGCATCGACCGGCTCCTCTTTTCGGATGTGCTGCCCACCCCGACGTTCGGGACCGGTGGCATCCTGTGGGCCTCGTTGACGCTGGCGCTGCTCACCCTGCCGGTCGTGGTGGTGGCCACCGAGGAGGGGCTGCAGGCGGTGCCCCAGGCGGTTCGAGACGGGGCCCGCGCCCTGGGCGCCACTCGCTGGCAGACGTTGCGAAGGGTGGTGCTGCCGTACGCGGCGCCAGGGATCCTGACCGGCGCCATCCTGGCGGTGGCGCGCGGCGCAGGCGAGGTGGCGCCCCTCATGGTCACGGGTGTCGTCAAGCTCGCGCCCAGCATGCCGTTCGATTCGGTGCCGCCGTTCCTCCACCTCGACCGCAAGTTCATGCACCTCGGCTTCTACATCTACGACGTCGGGTTCCAGTCCCCCAACGTCGAGGCAGCCAAGCCGATGGTGTACGAGACGGTGCTGGTGCTTCTCGTGCTCGTCGTCGTGCTCAACCTGGCGGCCGTCACACTGCGCAACCGGCTGCGCCACAGGCTGCGGGGGTCGGCGGTATGAGCGGTCCGGGTGGCGCGCTGGCCACGCGGGAGCTGGTGGCGGGCTTCGGGGAAACCGACGTCCTGAAGGGGATCACGTTGGAGGTCGGAAGCCGCTGCGTGACCGCCCTCATTGGACCGTCCGGGTGCGGCAAATCCACACTCCTGCGCTGCTTCAACCGGATGAACGACCACCTGGCCGGCTTTTTCCGCCGCGGCGAGGTTCTCGTGGCGGGTCGCGACGCCTACGACCCGTCATGGCCGCTGGAGGCCCTGCGCTTCCAGGTCGGCATGGTGTTCCAGAAGCCGAACCCCTTCCCGCTCTCGATCCGTGAGAACGTCCTTTTCGGGCCGCGGCTTGCAGGCGTGAAAGACTCGGACACCCTCGAGGCCATTGTGACACGCTCGCTCCAGCGAGCGCAGCTCTGGGACGAGGTGAAGGACCGGCTCGACGCCTCCGGCCTGGACTTCTCCGGCGGGCAGCAGCAGCGCCTGTGCATCGCAAGGGCCCTAGCATCGTCGCCGGATATCCTCCTCTTGGACGAGCCGGCCTCGGCCCTCGATCCGATTGCTACCGCGCGCCTCGAGGAGACGATCCGCGAGCTGTCTTCGGAGGTGACGGTCCTGCTCGTCACCCACAACATGCAGCAGGCGGCGCGCGTCGCGCAGCGTACTGCCTTTCTCTACCTCGGTCGGCTGGTGGAGGAGGGCGAAACGACGCAACTGTTTGCAGCGCCGCGTGAGAAACTCACCGAAGAATACGTCACCGGCCGTTTCGGGTAGGGAGGCGATATGCCTGAGAGACCTTTGGAGCACGACCTCGAGGAGCTCAAGAAGCTTTTGCTCACCATGGCAGGGGAGGTGGAGCACCAGCTCGACCTCGTCATTCGCGGGCTGGTTGAGCGCAACAGCGAGCTGGCGGAGCAGGTCATCGCGGGGGACAAGGTCATTGACCAGCGTGAGGTCGAGGTCGATCACCGGGTGATCGAGCTGATCGTTCGGGCCCGGCCGATGGCACGGGACCTGCGCCTCGTGATGACCGCGATCAAGATCGCACCGGACCTCGAGCGGGTCGCCGACCATGCCGTGGACATCGCACGTCAGGTACTGGTGCTCAACCGGGTGCCGGCGCTCAAGGCGTTCATCACGATCCCGCGCATGGCCGAACAGGCCACGGCGATGGTTCGGGACGCCATCGGTGCCTTCGTCCGGGGTGACTCGCAGCTCGCTCGTCAGGTGATCGACCGGGACGACGAGGTGGACTGGATGCACGAGCAGATCTTCCGCGAGCTGCTCACCTATATGATGGAGGACCCCAAGACGATCCACCGCGCGCTCGCGCTGCTCCTGGTGTCGCGCTCGCTCGAGCGCATTGCCGACCAGGGGACCAACATCGCGGAGCAGGTCGTGTACCTGGTGGAGGCCGAGGACATCCGTCATCGCCACAGCACGGAAAGCCCTGGCGTGTGAGCGAGCCGGTCCGCTTTTCGCTTGCAGGGCTGACCTGTCGCTACGGCGGCAGCGTGGCCGTGCGCGACGTCTCGTTGGAAATCCCCGCCAGGGGCGTGACGGCGCTTATCGGCCCCTCGGGGTGCGGCAAGTCCACGATCCTGCGCTGCCTGAACCGGATGAACGACGTCGTGCCCGGGTTCTCAATGACGGGCAAGGTGCTGCTCGACAACGAGGACATCTACACTCCGACAACCGACCCCGTGGCCGTGCGCCGCCGTGTCGGAATGGTGTTCCAGCGCTCCAACCCGTTCCCATCCTCGATCTTCGACAACGTGGCCTACGGAATGCGTCTCAACCAAAGGCACTCTCGGGCCGAGCTGGAGCTCAAGGTCCAGGAGGCGCTCCAGGCTGCGGGGCTGTGGGACGAGGTCAAGGACCGCCTCGAGACGACGGCGAGCATGCTCTCGGGGGGGCAGCAGCAGCGCCTCTGCATCGCCCGTGCCCTTGCGGTCGATCCCGAGGTGCTCCTGTTCGACGAGCCGGCCTCGGCCCTCGACCCGATCTCCACCGAGCGCGTCGAGGAGCTGGTGCTGGAGCTGAGCAAGAGGCTGACCGTAGTGATCGTGACCCACAACCTGCAACAGGCCTCGCGGGTGGCCGACCGCACCGCGTTCTTCCTCCTCGGGAGGCTTGTGGAGTACGCTCCGACCGTGGCGCTGTTCACCAACCCGCGCCAGGAGCAGACCGAGGCCTACGTTTCGGGACGGTTCGGATGAGCACGCGGGTTTTCGTCGTCGAGGATGACACGGACATCGCCGCAATGGTACGCCGCCACCTCGAGCGCTCGGGCGAATATCAGGTCTCGATGTTCGGCCGCGGCGACGAGTTCCTTGCGGCGTGCGAGCTGGCGACGCCGGACCTCGTAATCCTCGACCTCAACCTCCCGGACACCGACGGCCTGGCGCTCTGCCGGGAGCTGCGGGGCTGGGAGGCGACCCGCACCGTTCCGATCCTCATGCTCACCGCTCGAACCGGCGAATCCGACCGGGTGACCGGCCTCGACCTGGGCGCCGACGACTACCTCACGAAGCCGTTCTCGCTGCGCGAGCTGGCGGCTCGCGTTTCCGCGCTCGTGCGGCGGGTTCAGTGGGAGCGCGGCACCCCGGGCGGCGTTTATCGCGACTCGCGCCTGACCGTGGATCCGGCGCGCTTCCAGGTGGTGCGCGACGGTGTCGAAGTGCACCTGACCCGGCGCGAATTCGCTGTGCTCTGGCACCTCATCTCCCTGGGCGGGCGGGTGGCCTCGCGCGAGCAGATTCTCGACGCCGTGTGGGGCCTGGCGTCGAGCGTGGACCCCCGCACGGTGGACGCCCACATCCGGACGCTGCGCCGCAAGCTTGGGGAGGGTGTCATCGAGACCTTCATCGGGTCTGGGTATCGCTTCCGGAGCCATCCGTGAGACGGCGCTCTCTCGGTCTTGCCGTCGCGCTGACCACTCTGGTTTTGGCGCTCGCTGGCCTCGTCGCGCTGGAGGCGGCCCATCGCCGCGAAGCGCGCGCGGTCCTTGAGGGTCGCCTGCGCGCGGCCCTGGAGGTCCTCAGCCCCTATGCCGGGGCGCTCTTCGCCCAGCCCACCGAACGGGCCGATGCCGAGATCCGTCGCTGGGCTGCTGCAAGCGGCCTGCGGGTCACCCTGATCGGGGCCGATGGCCGTGTGCACGCGGACTCCTGGACGCTGCCGGCGCTGCTCTCCCGTCTCGAGAACCACTTGCAGAGGCCGGAGGTGGTTTCGGCGAGGACCCACGAGGTCGGCATCAGCCATCGTCGGTCCGCCACGACGGATCACCCGACCACCTTTGTCGCCAGGGTGGTTGGCCCGGCGGAGCGCCCGGTGGGTTTCCTGCGCCTCGCTCGGGAAGACGAACCGCACCCCTGGCCGTGGGGCGGCATCCTCGTCGCCCTTCTGGTGGCGGCAGCCTCCGGTGTTGTGGCCCAGCGTTGGGCCAGCCGCATGCACGCGGCTGCGGCGCAACATCTGGCCCACTGGAGCGAGCTTCCTCCTGGTGCCGAGCTGGAGGCGCTCGCCGAGGAGGCCGACCGGTGCTTCCGCGTGGCGCGCGAGGCTCTCACCCGCGAACTCGATGCGACCCATGCGGCACTGGAGCAGGTCTCGGAGGGCGTGGTGCTGCTGGACCGCGCCGGCGTCGTGCGGCACGCCAACTCCCCCGCCGCAGAGCTGCTCGGAGGCGGCCTGACGGTGGGGCGTGCCTTGGTCGAAGCGGTGCGGGTGCCGGAGGTGCTTGCGGCCGTCCAGGAGGTTCTCACCCGGGGCGGTGCGCATCACACGAGCGTGAGCGCACCAGGAGGAATCGAGCTCGCCGTTCGGGTATGTGCGGTGCCTCACCCGCTGCTGGCGGTTGCGGTGGTGCTATCCGACGTCCGGGATGAGCGCCGGCTCGAGCGGGCACGACGGGCGCTGGTGGCAGACCTGGCGCACGAGCTGCGCACCCCGTTGACGGTGCTGTCCGGGCTCGCGGAGGAGTTGGCCTCTACCGGGGGTGCCGAGGAGCTCGCATCCACGATGGCCCGTCAGGTCCAGCGGCTGCGCGCCTTTGCCGAGGAGCTCGAGGAGCTTGCACGTATCGAGTCGGGGCAGGTGAGCCTGCACCTCGAAGACGCGGACGCGGCGGTGGTGGCAAGGCAGGTGGCGGCGGATCTCCGCGCTGTGGCCGAACGTCGCGGTGTCGCGCTCGCGGTCGTGGGCGAGCCGAGCCCGCTGCGAACCGATCCGGTACGGCTGGCGCAGGTGCTCAACAACCTGGTGGACAACGGCATCCGCTACAACAGGAATGGCGGCCGCGTCACCGTGCGAAGTGTGCCCACCGAGGGCGGCGTTCGAGTCGAGGTCGAGGACGACGGCATCGGCATCCCCGCCTCCGAGATTCCGCTGGTGTTCCAGCGCTTCTACCGCGTGCGGCGGCAGGCCGAGGAGCAGGGGGGCAGCGGGCTCGGGCTCGCCATCGTGAAGCACCTCGTGCGGGCGCTCGGAGGAACCGTCAACCTCACCTCTCGCGAGGGCCGGGGCACTGTGGTCACGCTGGTTTTCCCCAGGGAGGCAGGCTCGAGACAAGAAACCTGAGGCCTCAGACCTCAAAACTCAAGCTCAAGGAAGAGAGGTGAAGGCCCCCGTGCAGGGGGCCGCCTTTCCCATGCGGCGTGGTGCGCCTACTGTTTCGTGTCCTTGAGCGCCTTCATGAGCGCCGCGCCGAAGGCGGTGACCTCCGGCTTGCGCTCCGCCTTCTTATCCTCGGACCACTTGCGGAACTCCTTGGACGCCTTGCCCTCCTTGGCCTTCTTGACCGAGAGCGAGATGCGCTTGCGCTGGGGGTCGACGGTGAGCACGGTAGCCGAGATTCGGCTGCCGGGTACGAACGTCGTGGCGAGATCGGCGCCCTTGGGGAGGTCGGACTCCGAGGCCGGGAGGAGCGCGGTGAGACCGGGTTCCAGCTGCACGAAAACCCCGAAGTTTGCGCACCGCTCCACGGTCCCCTCCACCGCGGTGCCGGCGGGGTAGCGCTCGGCGGCGTCCACCCAGGGGTCGCTGGCGGCCACCTCGCGAAGCGTCAGCGACAGTCGCCGCCGCTCCGGGTCCACCTCGCGCACCCACCCTCGCACCGGCGCACCGGGCGTCAGGCTCTCGTCCTCCAGCTTCATGCCGGGGGGAAGTTGGGAGACGTGGATGAGCCCGTCCACGCCGGGCAGCAGCTCCACGAATACGCCGAAGTCGGTCTTGCGGGCCACCGTGCCATCGAAGGTGGCCCCGGAAGGGAAGCGCCCCGGGACCTCCGCCCACGGGTCCGCCTCCAGCGCCTTCATGGAGAGCGCGATGCGGCCCTTCTCGCGGTCGGCCTCCAGCACCTTCACCTTGACGGTATCGCCCACCTTGGCCACCTGGGAGGGGCGCACGCCGACGCGGTGGGAGAGCTCGCTGATGTGCACCATGCCGTCCACGCCGCCGAGGTCTACGAAGATCCCGAAGTCGCGCACGCTCTTGACCTTGCCCTCGATCTCCATGCCCGGCGCGACGCGCGCCCACGCCTCGCCGGCCGCCGCTGTGCGCTCGTCCTTGAGGACATGGGCCCGCGAGACCACCAGGGAGGCGAGGTCGTCCGAAAGCTCGGTGATGCGGAAGAGGAAGATCTTGCCGAGGTAGGCGTCCACGTTGCGGGGGAACCCGAGGTCGATCTGCGACATTGGGCAGAACGCCCGCAGGCCGGCGATCGAGACGTCGTAGCCGCCCTTGTTGCGCCCGGTCACCTTGCCTTCCACTGGCACGGCGTTCTCGAACGCCCCTCGCAGCGCCTCGCGCTCGCGCCGGTCGATGGCGAGGCGGTGGGAGACGCGCAGCTCTGGCGAAAGCACGGTAATCACCGCGTCGAGCCCGTCACCTGGGCGCAGCTCTCCGAGCTCGGAACGGTCCATGACCGCTTCCGATTTGCCGCCCACGGAGACAAGCGCGATGTCGCCGTGCACCGCCATGATGGTGCCGGTGATCAGCTGGCCGATCTCGAACTCGTCCTGCTGGAAGGAGGAAGCCAGGGCTTCCGCGAAGCTCTGGCTGTTTTCGGTTGGGTTCTTCTCCTTGCTCATCGTCCAATCCTCGCCGCCTGGTCCTGCTCCAGGCGCAGCCCCTCGGGCTGAGCGCGATATTTTACACCCATTTCTGCCTCCGGGCTTCCCGCCCCCGACCCGCGCACACGAACGGCCCGCGTATCCTTGTCTCTGGTGCGCCCCGGCGCAGGCGGTGGAGTCGGTCGCGCGTCAGGGGGAACCCTGGAGGGACCGTGGCCAAGGTGAACGGGGCAATTCGGATCGGCGTCTCCTCGTGCCTGCTCGGGGCCAAGGTGCGCTTCGACGGCGGGCACAAGAAGGACGACTTCCTGGTCAACACGTTCGGCGCGTGGGTCGAGTGGATTCCCGTCTGCCCCGAGGTGGAGGTCGGCATGGGCACCCCGCGCGAGTCGGTGCGCCTGGTGAGGGAGGGGAACGAGGTGCGGTTAGTCGCCCCCAGGAGCGGCCTGGACTGGACCGGGCAGATGCGTGCCTACGCCGGACGCCGAGCGGCCGAACTGGAGGCCAAGGAGCTCGCAGGGTTCGTGCTCAAGAAGGACTCCCCGAGCTGCGGCATGGAGAGGGTGAAGGTCTACGGCGCCGGCATGCCCACCAAGTCGGGGAAGGGGCTGTTCGCCGAGGCGCTGCTTGCGCGCCTCCCCAACCTGCCGGTGGAGGAGGAGGGCCGCCTGTGCGACCCACGGCTGCGCGACAACTTCGTCGAGCGGGTCTTCGCCTATCACCGCGTGCGCGCCTTCTTCGCCGGTCGCTGGACGGCGGGGGGGTTGGTGGGGTTCCACACCGCCCACAAGCTGCAGCTGTTGGCACACGCACCGAAGAGCTACGAGACCCTGGGACGGCTGGTCGCCGGGGCCGCGAAACTGCCGCGGGAAAAGGTCCGGCAGACCTACGAGAACGAGTTCATGCAGGGGTTGAAGGTGATCGCCACCACCCGCCGCAACGCCAACGTCCTCCAGCACATCCTCGCGTACTTCAAGAAGCTCCTCGACGACACCTCGCGGCGCGAGCTGCTCGGCGTGATCGAGGACTACGCGGCCGGGCTGGTCCCCCTCGTGGTGCCGATCACGCTCATCCGCCACTACGTGCGCCTGCACGACGTGTCGTACCTGGCGGGCCAGGTGTACCTGGAGCCCCACCCCAGGGAGCTGATGCTCCGAAATCACGTTTAGCGGGGGCCCCCGCGCTGCTCCACCCACTCCACCGGCGCTCTCGACCCCCCGAGCCCCCCACGCTTGCGCGGAGTGAATCCGCGCTCGCTTATGTTTAATGGGGGGCTCTGCGGCGCTCCGGCCACCCGCTGGGTGGAGCCACAACTAGTCATGAGTCTTATGTGCAGATATGTTGCGGTGCGCGGGTCCGTACCGGTGTGTGCTGATCCGGGATCGCCACGGGCGGAATGTCCCAGCGGTTCTTGAGCGTTGATGACGCACGGAGGCCCGGAGAGGAGACGGTTCACTCTCTGACGGGGTGGGACGGGGATCATGGGCGCCCAGCCGATCGAGCTGAATCTGACGTTGACGCCGCGCTCGCGATACGACGCGATCGATGTGGCTGCGCACATCCGGGAGGAGCACGGCAATGCCCTTGCCCCCTTCCGGCGGGTGCTCTACTGCTCGTTCCACACCACCGCCGGGTACCTCGAGCAGAGCCTCTCGAGCCGTCTGGAGAACCAGCGCGACCGCCTCGATCCCTTCATCAGGGCGTTCCAGGGGCTGTTCCCCCCGGGCGCCGACTACCGCCACGATCAGCTCCACCTCCGCTGCGAGCTCTCCGAGGAGGAGCGCAGGTGCGAGCCGAGGAACGCCGACTCGCACCTCACCTTCATCGGCTTGGGCCTGGGCAGCTGCGTGACCTACCGGAACCGTCCCGGTGAGCCCGTCTACTTCATGGACCTGGACGGGGTCCACGAGGGGCGGCCGCGCACGAGGCGCACCTCCGTCCTGGCCTACACGCGCGGCGAGGTGGTGGAGAGGGTGCGCTGCGAGGTCCCGGTCTCGAGGCACCCGATCGACTCGATCAACCTGGCCGATCCGCGCGTGGGCGTGCTGGACCGTGCGCAGGAGCTCCTCGCCCGGCACGGGGTCGCCAGGGGCCGCCTCGACGTCGCCCTGGACCCGGCCGAGCGCGACGCGGGCGTAACGGTGAACGAGTTCGAGACGCTACTGATGCGGCACGACCTCGCCGAGGTGCTTGCCGATCCGCTCAAGTTCGCCGCCCGGCAGGGCCGACGGATGCTGCGCGACCCGCGCTCGATCCCCTCCAAGAGCTGGGGGTACGCACGGTACGACGTCGTGCAGGTCCTCAATGAGCTGATGGACGCCCTGCGTGTGAGCGAGTCCGCTCTCGAGAGGCTGGTGGCGAGGGTGATGGCGGTCCCGGCGAGGCGCTTCTTACGCCTCAAGCGCTCGGTGAGCATGCTGGTCTCCGAGAGCGCCGGCGGCATCGCACACGGCACCTACCAAAACCCGATCCTGATTCAGTGGGCGGCCGCCCCGCGCGGCGCCCGCACGGTCGAGCTGGCGCTCACCCGGTTTCTCTGATTGTGCGTGATGGAGACCCGGGGGATGATGGCGCCATGGACGTGACGCGCGCCTTCGTGATCGGCATGGGGGAGGTCGGGCGGAGGCTCGCCTCGGCGCTGGCGGCGGCCGGCGTGCGGGCGGCTCCGGTCACCCGTACGTCTGGCTGGGACGAGGCGCTCGCCGAGGGGGAAGCCCCCCTCCTCGTGTGCGTGCGCGAGGAGGTGCTGGCCGACGTGGTGGCTCGCGTGCGCGGCGCCGCGCCGGAGCGCCTGATCTTCGTGCAGAACGGGTGGATCCGCCCGCTGCTCGCGGAGCTACCCGGCTGCACGCGGGGCCTGGTGTGGTTCACGAGCAAGGGGGAGTTCTTCCGGGTCCTCCGCCCGAGCGCGTTCTGTGGGCCGCTGGCGGGTTCCCTGGCCGGGACCCTGGGGCGGGGCGGCGTGGCGGCCGTTGCTCTGGACGACGGCGCGTTCGCGCACGCCGACGCCGAGAAGATGGGGTTTAACTGTGTGGTAGGGCTGCCGCTGGCGGTGCACGGGCTCACGCTTGCAGAGTACCTGGAGCGGCACCGCGGGGAGGCGCAGGGCGTGTTTGGCGAAGCCGTGAGCGTGACTGCGCGGGCGCTCGGCGCGCACGCCTCGCCCGAGTGGTGGACGGCGTTCCTGAAGGCCGTGGAGCCCCTCGGTTGGGTGAAGGCCGGCACCGCCAAGGCGCTCGAGTTCCGCAATGGGGCGGTCGTGCGCCTGGCCCGCGAGCTCGGTCTTTGCGCACCGGTCAACGAGCGCCTCCTCGCCGCCGCCGGGTACGTCCTGTAGAGCCCTGCGGCGCGCGGCCGCCGGCGCCTGCCGTCCCGCCGGGCCGTGGCGGAGTGGCGGTTGGTAGGATGAGGGGCGGCGGGAGACCCGACCCCACATGGCCGTCTACCTGATCCTCGGCATCACCTACGGCTTTGCGGCCGCCGTCCAGCCGGGGCCTCTTTCCACCTACCTCATCTCGCAGACCCTGAGGATCGGGTGGAGGAAGACGCTCCCGGGCGTCCTGGCGCCTCTGATCAGCGACGGCCCGATCGCGATGCTGGCGCTGGTGGTACTGAGCAACGTCCCTGCCGGTCTGGTGGTGTGGCTGCGCGTCGTGGGCGGGGTCTTTGTCCTCTACCTAGCCGTGGGTGCCTGGAAGGCCTGGCGGGAGTATGACGAGAGGGGACCACGGGCCGATGAATCCAGCCGGCAGAGCGTGATGAAGGCCGTGACCGTGAACGTGCTCAACCCCAACCCATACCTCGGCTGGAGCACCGTGCTCGGCCCGCTGCTGCTGAAAGGGTGGAACGAGGCCCCGGCTCCCGAATTGCCCTGGTCGCGGGCTTCTACACGGCGATCATCGCCACCATGGCCGGCCTCGTGGTGGTATTCCAGGTGGCGAGGGGTTCGGGGCGGCGGGTGAACCGGGTCGGAATCGCCGTGTCGGCCGCGGCCCTGGCGTGCTTTGGGTTGTGGCAACTGTGGCTGGCGGCGACGGCGCTCTGGCCGAGGTAGCGGGATCGTTCCTCTGGCTAGGGGTGCGGTCCCACGCCACCGTCGGCTCGAACGTGGATGAGTTCTTCATGGTCCGGGTCGCGGGCCTCACGCAGCAGGTCGCCGCGGGGATCCGGGCCCTTCTTGGGGGTCGGCGAGGCAAGCGATCCGCTGAGGCTCGTGCGCGTGTCCGACGGCGAGGGCACGACCGTCGTGCCGCTGCGGCTGGAGGCCGTGCTGCCGCTCCACCGGGAGGCGCCGCGACTTGAGGGTGCAGGCCTCCTGGTGTAACGTCGGATGAGAGTCATGGATCAGGGCCTCGTGCACACCCTTGCCGAACTGACGCACCCGGAGGCGTTCAAGATCCTCCTGGTGCTGTTCCTCTCGTTCCTGCTCGGGCTTGAGCGGGAGGGGCGCAAGGCCACCGCGGGCCACTACATCTTCGGAGGGGTGAGGACGTTCCCCCTCATCGGTCTGCTCGGCTACACCATGGCTCTGGTCTCGGGGACGCAGGTGCTGCCGGTGGCCCTGGGTCTCGCGGTCGTGGGCGCCTTCCTGCTGGTCTCCTACCGGCACAAGCTGGCGACCGCCGAGGATGCGGGCGTTACGACCGAGGTCTCGGGCCTGCTGACCTACGTGCTCGGCGCGCTGGTGTTCAACGGCGCCTACTGGATCGCGGTCACGGTGGTGGTGCTGGCGATGCTGCTGCTCGAGTTGAAGACCGCGCTCGAGGGGCTGTCCGAGCGGATCGTATCCGAGGAGGTCATCACCTTCACCAAGTTCCTGCTGCTGACGGTGGTGATCCTGCCGGCGGTGCCGGACCAGGCGTTCACCCGGTTTCAACTCAACCCATTCAAGACCTGGCTGATCGTCGCCGCGGTGAGCGGCATCTCGTACGGCAGCTACGTCCTGCAGCGGGTGACCAGGCGGCGGGGCGGCATCGTGTTCGCGGCGCTCCTGGGAGGCGCGTACTCCTCCACCGTCATGACCGTGGCGCTGGCGCGCAGGGCGCGCCGCGAGAACCGTCCAAACCTCTTTGCGGGCAGCATGGTCCTCGCCTCCGGCGTGATGTACCTGAGGGTGCTGGTGCTGGTCGCGATCTTCAACGGCGCTCTGGCGACCAGGCTCGCACCGTCGTTCCTCGTCCTGGGGCTGGGGACGATGCTGGTGGGCTTCCTCTGGTCGAGGCTGCCCGATCGCTCCCGCGAGACCGTGGAGCGGGAGTACCAGGCGAGGAACCCGCTCGAGCTCGGCTCGGCGTTCCTGTTCGCGGCGATTTTCCTCGCGATCCTGGTGATCACCAACCTCGTGCTCGAGCACTTCGGGACCGTCGGCATGTTTGCCCTCGCGACGCTGATGGGCGTCACCGATGTGGACCCGTTTATCATGGGGCTCACCCAGAGCGCGGGTGTGAGCACGCCGCTTATCGCAGCGGCCGCCGCGATCGTGGTCGCCACCGCCAGCAACAACGCGCTCAAAGGGCTCTACGCGCGCCTGTTCTCCGACCCGGACACTGGGTTCCGCGGGCTCGCGGCGCTCTTCCTGCTCGCCCTTGTCGGCCTGCTCCCCCTGCTGGCACTGGGGTAGCCCCGGCCTGCGGGCGCCAGACTCAACAAAACACCCGAGAAGATCAGGGACCGATCCGGCCGATGTGGCGCCGGGGCGGGCGCAAGCCGGTCAGCGGGATCGTCACGGTGCCGTCCGCGAACGTCGCAGTCAGGGCGTTGCCCGACGCGTCGGTGAGCTGCCGTCCAGTGGGCTGGTCGACGAACCGTACCGTCGCGGCACCGGCGGTCGCCGCGGGGGCGACGGTGAAGGAGAGCTGCAGGAGCCGGACGTCCCCCTGAGTGAACGTCTGCCCGGGGGGCAGGTCGATCCTCACGCCGAGCCGGCCGGCGTCCCCCTGGGTCCCATCCAGGGTGAGCATGTCGGCGGTGATCGCACCGAAAGTGCCCACCGAGACCGAGCCCAGCACGGCTGGGTGGAAGGCCACGCTGAAGCTTACGGAGCTCTCGTCCCCCAGGGCCGACAGGTCGACCGACAGGCTCACGGTCTTGCCCGGACTCGTGGTGGCGCTGCCGAGGCGGAGGACCCGCGGACCGAGGAAGACCCTGACGGCCACGGTCTGCGAGAAGGCCATCCCGTCCTCGCTGGCGGCGTGCACCGAGACCCGGCCCTCCTGCCACCCCGGGGCGAGCCTGCCGGCTGCGATGCGCACCGTGGGCTGGACGGCGATCTCCGCGCTCCCCGGGGTGACCGCGAGCCACTCCACGTCGGGCGTCGCGGTCCAGTTCAGCACGTAGGGCCCGCGCAGGCGCAGCCGGGCGCTCCTGTCGTCGGGATGGTTCGCGTCGACCGCGAGGGTGGTGGTGTCGGGATCGATGGACAGACCCGCGGGCTCGGCGACGGCGGCCTGCAGCGCGTCGTAGGCGGTCCCGGGGCCCGGCACGTAGTCGGCGAGGACGACCGTGTGGAGCGCCTGCCAGTTGACGCCCGCGAGATCCGGCGTCTCGAGCGTCGCGGTGAAGGAGCCGTTCGACGCGACCTCGGGGGAGATGCCGAGCCAGGGGGCCGCACGCACGATCTGGTTCGTCACACCTGCGTGAGCGTCCTCCCAGACCAGGGCGTGCAGAGCAGCGCCGTTGGCGGCCGCGGACAGGGTGGACCCGGAGGTGTTGCGCATACTCGTGTAGACGCGCACCCTGCTCCCCACGTTGCGGACGTAGGCCTCGAGCTCGGCCTGCGGGGGTCGCGCCAGCTCTGCGTTCACGAGCGGCCTGTAGGCTGCCTTGAAGTCATTCTTTGAACCGTTGGAGATCTGATGGCCGCTGTCCACCATCACGAGCGGCAGGTAGATGTTCAAGGGACCGCTGTACCCGGCATACCAGCGGGTGAGGCGGTTGCCCACCGGAACGTCCACGTTCTGCTCGAGGAAGATGACGGGTCTGGTCGCGTACTCGGTTTCCAGGGCATCCACCGCCGGACCGGCGGCGTCGCAGATCGGTCAGCCGGGGCGCATGAACGACTCAAACACGACGAGGCGAACCGGCAAGTCCTCTGCCGCCGCCGCCGCGGTACCAGCGGCGAGCAGCACCGCCAGGGAGAGAGTCGGGAATGACCGGGGCACACGCATCGCCTTACGCCGTCATTTCACAGCAACCGCGCCGCCTGCGCAAGCTCCGGGCGCGGCGCGCGCCTCAGTGCATGCGTCGAGCGCGAGGCAAAGCGCCGCCACGCCTGGGCCGATCATGGTTCTGCTCATCGTCTCCTTCCCACATGTTGATTTTGAAACGCAGTCTACTACTCCAAATGACCCTGTCAAACCCCCCGTGAGAGGGTGCGCCCGGACGTTCCTACTCCGGTGACGCGCGCCTCTCTCCCAGGAGCCGCACGAGGTGGGCCGCGTAGCGGTGCAGGAGCACCGAGCGGTCGTAGGCGCGGGCGTGCTGCCGGGCGGCCGCACCCAGGCGGCGTCGGAGAACGGGGTTGCAGACGAGCCGCTCGAGTGCGGTCCGCCACTCCTGCGGCGTCGAGGCCCACACCCCGGTCTCGCCGGGCCTGACCACCTCGCGGTTGGCACCCACCGGCGATGCCACGGCCGGCAGGCCCGCGGCCGCGTACTGGATGCTGCGATACGCCCCCTTGCCGCGCGTCCACGCGTCGTCGCTCAAGGGCGCCATGCCGACGTCGCAGGCCGCGAGGTCGCGGCCGGCCGTGAGATCGCTCCACGGCACGAGCCGGCACGGCACACCCGGCATCTCGGGCAGGCGGTCGCAGATGATGTGGAGCTCGAAGTCGAGCCCGTCGCGGGCGAGATCCCGGAGCAGCGGCGCGAGGTCCGTGAGGTAGCGCAGGTTGGCCGGGAGCCCGATCCACACGAGCTTAACGGTCCCTTGCCCGGAGAGCCGTGCCTTGGGGTACGTGGCAAGCTCGACGGGAGTCGGCAGAACCTCGACGTGGGCCGCCTCGCTCCCCACCATGGAGGCCAGCGAGTGGGAAGCCGCCACCACCAGCCGGCAGCTCCGCACCATGCGCTCAAAGCGGTGCCTGCGCCACCACGCTGTGTCGGGGGGCTCCCCGTGCCGGGCGGGTTTGCGGAACATGACGGCGTCGTCCACGTCGAACACCCAGGTGTGGCAGCGCCTGGCCACGAACTCCCTTTCGCCCAGCAGCAGCTTGAGCTTGGAGAAAAGCAGCAGGTCGCAGCTCTGCCACGCCCGGGTGAGGCGGAGCACGCGCCACCACTCGGGTCCGCGGAGCGTGTAGCTGCGGGCCTCGACCCCGAGATGCTTGAGGTGCCTCGCGAGGGGGTGGAGGCGGAGGCGGAACGACGGGGCCTCGGGGTCGGTCGCAACCAGACCCACCACGGGGGGTCGGCGGCGGACGGAGTGCAGGGATGTGTGTCTGGGGAGGGGAGTGATTGCGGGATGCGGCTGTGATGCCATGGCCTACCGACACCACCCTTCGTTCACGGCCTTCACGCGAAGGTCAGAGGAGCCGTCGGGACCGCCAGCGTCGTCCGGGGTAGAGACGGCCCGCGGCCCGGTGCGGCCGCGGATCGCCTGCGACGACGCCGACGGAGCCTCACGCTCCTGATTTGGGGACGGCCGGGGCGGCGCGAGGTTGACGCCGGGGCGGGTCGCGAAGGTCGGGCTTCGGTTGCAGGCCGGCATCGAGGCCCGTTCAGCGCCCCGATGCCGGGCCGGCCGCGGCGCGCTGCCGGGAGGCCTGGAGCGCCTTGAGCGCAGCATGACGGTAGAGGTCGGAGAGGGTCGGGTAGTTATACAGCGTCTCGGCGATCTGCTCCGCCGTCGCACCTGATCTCAAGAACGCTTCGGCGATGTGGATGAGCTCGCTGGCGGCCTGGCCGATCATGTGTGCGCCGGCCAACTTCAGCGAGTCCGCCTCGAAGAGCAGCTTGAGCATCCCCTCGGAGTCGCCGATGATCTGGCCGCGCGGGTTCATGTCGTAGTTCCCGCGGCCGGCCACGTACTCCACGCCCTTCCTCTGGAGCGATTCCTCGGTTTCGCCGATGTAGCTGACTTCCGGGATCGAGTAGATCGCGAACGGCAGCATCTCGGTCCTCGGGGTGACACCAGGGATTCTGAACGCGTGGCGCATCGCCTGCCTTCCCTGCTCCATGGACGTGCTGGCCAGCGCCGGGTAGCCGATCACGTCACCGACCGCGTAGATGTGCGGCACCGCCGTCTGGTAGTGCTCGTTGACCTCGAGCAGGCCGTAGTCGTTGGGCACCAGGCCGATCCTCTCGAGCCCGAGGTCCCTCGTGTTGCCATCGCGCCCGACGCAGTAGAGCAGAACGTCGGCCTCCAGCGTGCCCGCCTGGCGCAGCGCGCACCGCACGCGCGGAGGGGCGCCGGGGAGGCGCTCGATGGCGGCGTACCGGTCGTTGTGGAGGATGGTGATGCCGAGGCGCTCCAGCTCACGCTCCAGGATGGTGACAACCTCGCGGTCGAGGTACGGCAGCAGGCGGTCGCGCGTGTCCACGATGGTGACTTGCAGACCCAGGGCCGCGAAGATGCTCGCGAACTCCACCCCGATCACGCCGGCGCCGAGCACCACCATGCTCTTCGGCATGCGTGGGAGGCGCAGGATCGTGTCGCTGTCGAAGACGGTGTCCTCGTCGAACGGCACGTCGGGCGGGCGGTTTGGGCTCGAGCCGCTGGCGATCACGATGAAGTCGCCGGTGAGCGCGGACTGGACGGCGCCGTCGGGGCCGTAGAGCGCCACCGTGTGGGTGTCCAGGAAACGCGCCTGGGCGTGGAAGACCTCGATGCGGTACCGCTCCAAGGAATCGTTGATGATCTCCAGCTCCCTCTGCACCACCTTCCGCTCGCGGTACATGAAGTCGTCCACGGTGATCTCGCCGTCGATCCCGCAGGGAATCCCCTCGAGTTTGTGCCGGGTGAGGGAGAGGACGAACAGCGCGCTCTCCCGCAGGGTCTTGGACGGTATGGTGCCCCAGTTCACCCTCGTGCCGCCCACCACGTGCCGGCGTTCGATCACCGCCACCTGCTTGCCCGCCCGCGCGGCCTGGATGGCGGCGCGCTCGCCGCCCGGCCCGCACCCGATCACCACCACGTCAAAGTGCGGCATCCGCGTCTCTCCCTGGCCGCCGGGCGAGCGTGACGGTGCGAGGCGTCCCCCGCGGTCCCATGCCGAAATCGTAGCAAAGGGAGCACCCCTCCGGTAGGGCGGCGGCACCACGCGCCGGACGTCCGCCGAGTGGCGCGCGCGGCGAAGCGGGTAGAATCCGACAATGAGCCTTCGGCGCAAGCTGACCTGGATCGCGCTGCTGTACTTCGCCGAGGGGCTCCCGTTCGGCATCGCCTACGACGTCTGGCCGGTGTACTTCCGGGTGCACGGCGTCTCCCTGACGGAGATCGGGCTCATGAGCCTGCTCTCGCTCCCCTGGACCTGGAAGATGCTCTGGGCGCCGCTGGTCGACCGCTACGGCGCCCGCCAGCAGTGGATCTCCGCGTGCCTGCTGGTGCTTGCGGTCGCCGCGCTCGCGATCATCCCGCAGGACGCCGGGCACCCCTCGTGGATGCTGTGGGGCGTGCTGCTGGCGTTCACGACCGCATCTGCCACCCAGGACATCGCGATCGACGCGTACGCGGTGGACGTCTCGACCCCGGAGGAGACGGGAGCGATCAACGGGGTGCGCATCTCGGCGGCGCGCATCGCGCTCCTTGTCGGTGGAGGAGGCGTGATGACGCTGGCCGAGATCACCGGGTGGACGCCGCTCTGGGTCTCGCTGGCGGCGCTCTTCCTCGTTCTCTCGGTCGTTGCGTTCGCGAGCCCGCGCGTGGCCCTGGACCAGAAGGAGCGCCGCAACCCGATCCGCCCCGTGCTGGCCTGGCTTCTGCGGTGGGAGATGCTGCCGGTGCTGTTCTTCGTCCCGCTCTTCAAGCTCGGGGACTCGCTCCTCGGGAGGATGGTCAAGCCGTTCTGGGTGGACCGCGGGTACTCTCTCAAGGAGATCGGCCTCATCTCGGTGACGCTCGGCGTGGTGCTGACGATCCTCGGCGCGGTCGCTGGCGGCTGGTTCGTCAAGAGGTACGGCATCTTCCGCAGTCTGCTGTGGCTCGGGATCGCTCAGGCCGTGCCCCACTTCGGCTACGCGGCGGTGGCGGCTTTCACCCTGCCGCGGGAGAGCATCTACGTCGCCTCGATGCTGGAGTCGTTCACGCAGGGGCTCGGGACCTCGGCGTTCCTCTCGTTCCTGATGAATCTGTGCGACAAGGAGCACGCCGCGACGCAGTACGCGCTCCTGTCGGCACTGTTCGCGCTGACCCGCGACGTGGGTGGTGCCTTCTCGGGGATCGGCGTCGAGCGGCTCGGCTACTCGACGTACTTCGTCCTCACGGCCGTCATCACCGTTCCGACCCTCTCCCTCCTCCCGCTGATCAGGAAGCGCATCAGAGAAAAGGCGCCGGCCTCGCACCCTGCCTGAACGCCGCGCGGCCCTCCGGCTGTCGTACACTCCGGCTTTCCGCCGCCTCTCGGGCGGGCGGCGAGGGAGGCTGAACCTTGCCAACGTTGACGTTGGGACGGACCCAGCGGCGCAGCCGGCGGTGGGTTGTCGTGGTCGTGGCGCTGGTGGTTCTCTCTTACCTGTCGTGGGGGGCGCTGCGCCGGGGGCCGGCGCCCGCGATCGTGATCGAGAGCGAGCGGGCTGCGGTGGGGCAGGCCACGAAGGTGACGGCGCGCTTCTCGGAGGGGAAGGGCGGCCTCGGCACGGTCAGGCTCGAGCTCGTGCAGGGGGAGAGGACGGCGGTGCTCGCCGAGCGCAGCTTCCCGCGACGGGACGCGTTCAGCCCCACGCGCGGGCGCTTCACCCCCGAGGCGGAGCTGGCGGCTACCGTGGGCCGGGGAAGCCAGGACTGGCTCAAGGAGGGGGAGGTCGTGCTGCGGGCCACCGCGGACCGCATGGCGGGGCCGCTGCGCTCGAAGGCTTCGGTCGTGGTGGAGAAGCGCCTGCAGGTGCGGCTCCGCCCACCTAGGGTGGAGCTGCTCTCCCGGCAGCACTACGTGCGCCAGGGGGGCGCGGGCGTCGTGGTCTTCAGGGTGGGCGAGGGCGTGGCGCGCTCCGGGGTGCGCGCGGGCAAGGTGGAGTCGGTGTCCTACCCGTTCCCCGGGGGCGGGGCCGGGGAGCGCTTCGCGCTCTTCGCGCTCCCCTGGGAGCTGGACGACGTCGGGCAGGTGAAGCTCTTCGCTGAGGACGAGGCGGGCAACAGGGCGGAGTTGGCGTTCGTGGACCTGTTCAAGAAGGCGCCGCCCAGGGCCGACACGCTGGAGCTCACCGATGCCTTCCTCGAGAAGGTGGTGCCCGAGATCGCCTCGCAGACGCCCGGTTTCGACGGCAGCGGCACCCTCCTCGATCAGTACCTGCGGATCAACGGCAACCTGCGGCGAGCCACGCTCGCGCAGATCGCTGCGCTGGCGAAGAACTCCGAGCCAGCGTTCCTCTGGCGCGGAGCGTTCCTCCAGATGCCCAACAGCCAGCGACGGGCCGGCTTCGCGGAGACGCGCGCGTACATCTACCGGGACAAGCCGGTGGACCGCCAGACCCATCTGGGACTCGACCTCGCCTCGACGGAGCACGCCCCGGTGGCGGCGGCCAACGCCGGACGGGTCGTGTTCGCAGGGTGGCTCTCCATCTACGGAAACGCGGTGATCCTCGACCATGGGTACGGCCTGGCAACTCTGGTCGGCCATATGTCCAGCATCGCGGTCAAGGTGGGCGAGACGGTGGAGAAGGGGCAGCACCTGGGAGTGACCGGCGCCACCGGCCTAGCCGGCGGGGACCACCTGCACCTCGAGTTCTTCCTGCAGGGCACCTCGGTACACCCGCTCGAGTGGCTGGACGAACACTGGATCCGCGACAACGTGGGCACCAAGGTTCGCCTCCCGCAGGGGTGAGAAGAAAACGATCCGGTGCCGCGTTGACGCGACGTGGGGAGGTCTGATGTGAGCGAGAGTCTGCAGGACCGCTACGCGGCGAGCACCCGCTGCTTCGGGTGCGGGCCCGCCAATCAGGACGGCCTGCGCATCAAGAGCTTCGTGCAGGGCGAGGAGGTGGTGTGCGAGTGGCAGCCCTCCAGACACCACGAGGCGTTCGACGGCGTGCTCAACGGCGGGATCATCGGAACGCTCTTTGACTGCCACTGCAACTGGACCGCCGCCCATAACCTGATGGCCGCGAGCGGATCCGCTGCGCCCCCCTGCACCGTGACCGCCGAGTACAGGGTGGTGCTCAAGCGGCCGACTCCCTCGACCGGGGGGGTCTTGCTGCGCGCCCGGGTCGTGGAGGCAAGCCCCGACCGCGCGGTCGTGGAGGCGACCCTGGAAGCGGCAGGTAAGGTCACGGCAACCTGCCGTGGAGTTTTCGTCGCGGTGAAGGAAGGCCACCCGGCGTTCCACCGGTGGTAATCGGTCACCCTGCGAGTCGACATTGGCCTATTTTGTATCGAGGATCAGCGGCAGGCCGTCCTTCCCAGCGCCGATGATCATCACCTTTGCGTTTTGAGAGCTGGCCAGCTTCTCCGTCGCCTCGATCCCCTTCCAGCGCAGGAGCGGCTCCGTGATCTCCTGGGTCTTGACCTGCTCCGTGGCCGTGTGGCGTTACGGGAGCTTGACAGGGGGGCGCGGGGCGCCGAGCATGCCGGTGGTCCGATGCCCCTGTTCGCCGTGAGCGCCTTCCTCGCCGCCTTCCTGCTGTTCCAGGTGCAACTGGTCATCGGCAAGGCGATCCTGCCGTGGTTCGGCGGGACGCCGGCCGTGTGGACCACGTGCCTGCTGTTCTTCCAGGTCGGGCTGCTGGGCGGCTACGCTTGGGCGCACGTGGCGATCAGCGGCCCGCACCCGCGCCGGTGGCGTTTCGTCCACCTGGCGCTACTGCTGGTCGCGGTCGCGGCACTCGCCTGGCACGCGCTCGCTTGGCGCTCTCCGATGCTCCCCGCAGCGAGCTGGAGGCCCGCCGGGAACAGCGCGCCGGTCCCGTACATCCTCGCGCTTCTCGCCGTCGGCGTGGGCGTGCCGTACCTGGTGCTCTCGGCAACCGCGCCGATGCTCCAGGCGTGGTTCTCGCGGGTGTTTCCGGGCCGCTCGCCGTATCCCCTCTACGCGCTCTCCAACCTCGGCTCGCTGATGGCGCTGCTCTCCTACCCGTTCCTGGTGGAGCCGCTGCTCCCCCTGCGCACACAAGCGTGGATCTGGGGCCTCGACTTTGTCGTCTTTGCCGGGACGTTCGGTGCGTGCGCCGTAAGGGTCGGCAAGGCACCCGAGGGCGCGGCGCCGGTGCCGCACCAGGAGCGGCCCGCCGCGCCGGATCCGGTGCCGGGCATCGGGCAGCGGCTGCTCTGGCTTGCCCTGCCAGCCGGGGCGTCGATCCTGCTCCTCGCCGTGACCAACCAAATCTGCCAGGAGGTGGCGGTGGTCCCGTTCCTGTGGGTCCTGCCGCTCTCGCTCTACCTGCTCTCGTTCGTGGTGTGCTTCCATCGCCGGCGGTGGTACGGCCGGGGAGTCTTCCACCCGCTGCTCGTGGCCGCGGCGTTCGTGGCCTGCCTGCTCCTCTACCACGGGGTGGACGTGCCGGTGCCGTTGCAGATCGGAGCGTGGTCGTTCGTGCTTTTCTGCTGCTGCATGGTCTGCCACGGCGAGCTCGCCCGCCGGGCGCCGAGCCCGGCTCATCTCACGTCGTTCTACCTGCTCATCGCGCTCGGGGGAGCCGTGGGAGGCGTGTTCGTTGGCATCGCCGCACCGGTGCTCTTCCTCGGATACTGGGAGCTTCACATCGGGCTCGCGGCCTGCGGCCTGCTCGCGCTGCTCGCGCTGCTGGAGGACCACGGCTCCTGGCTGCGGGCCGGCAAGGTCTGGCCGGCGGTCGCCGCGCTTCTCGCCGCGATTGCGGGGTCGGCCTACCTAGTCCTGCCCGGGCTCCAGGGCCCGGCGCTCGCCCGCCTGTGGCCGCAAGCTGTGGCGGCGGGGGGGGTACTGGTGGCGGTGCTCTGGCTGGGGCGGCGCGCCCGCTCCCAAAGTCGCTCCCTCCTCGCCACGGCGTGCATCGCAGTGGCGCTGATGCTCCTCTCGGTGGTGCTGCGGGCCCACATAAGGGCCGTGGAGGCCGGCTCGCTCGCAATGTCGCGTGGCTTCTTCGGGGTGCTCAAGGTGGAGCAGGAACACGAGGGCGACCCGGACCGGCACACGTTTTCGCTGCGCCACGGGCGCATCCTGCACGGGTTCCAGTACGCATCGGAGGCGAAACGTAGGATCCCGACATCGTACTATGGTGAGGGGAGCGGGATCTCGCTCGCGCTCCTCCACCACCCCCGGCGAACCGCCACGGCTCCCGCCGGGGGCAACCTACGTATCGGGGTCGCTGGCCTCGGAGTCGGCACGATCGCGGCGTACGGCCGTGAGGGCGACGTGCTGCGCTTCTACGAGATCAACCCGGACGTTGTGAGGCTCGCCATGGGAGACGGCCCCTTCACCTACCTCCAGGACACGCCGGCCAGCGTGGAGGTGGTGCTCGGAGACGCGCGGGTGTCCCTCGAGCGCGAGGAGAGCCAGCAGTTCGATGTGCTCGCGGTGGATGCGTTCTCGAGCGGGGCGATCCCGGTCCACCTCCTGACGAGGGAGGCGTTCCAGGTGTACCTTCGGCACCTGCGCCCGGATGGTGTGCTGGCCATCGACGTGTCCAACCGCGGCCTCGATCTCACCCCCGTGGTGTGGAGCCTCGCGCACCACTTCGGGCTCGCCGCGGTGCAGGTCGCGAAGAAGGGCGCCGATGACGGCAGTTCCTGGGGGAGCCTGTGGATCCTGCTTACCCGCAACTCCGCCTTCCTGTCTGCGCCGGGAGTCGCCGACCCGGAGGCAAAGTGGGAGAACGGGAGCCGAACGTTTCCGGTCTGGAGCGACGACGCCAGCAGCCTCCTGCCACTGATCAAGAAGAAGTAGTGCGGCAGATCAGGAGCGGGGCGGCGGTGAAGGTCCTTCATTCCGGCGAGCCGGGTGCGGCATGACGTTGTGTCCGTTCCCGCGGGGGTGTGATACTCTTCGGGCGAGGGAAAACGGACAGGAACGTGGGGTGTGGTGGCGGTTTGAGGGAGGCCCTACGGCTCGAGGAACGCTCGACCTGAACGGCACACGGCGCTCGCTGGCGGCCATCGCCTCGCGGCCCGGTGTGGTCCCCGCACCTGCCGCCGAAGGTGGCTGCGCATTGCCAGTCCCGCCAATGGGTTCGGAGGTCTGAAGGCCGCGATTTCTTCGGAGTGGGTCTGTGTTATAAGAGGTGAGAATGCCCGACCGAAAATACAGACAGCGTGGCTACATGGACGAGGAGCGCCGCGAGGAGCAGCGCCCCTCCGAGGAGAGGCCTCGCGAGCGCCCGGAGGGACCGCGGGGCCGCGGCCTGGGGGCGCCCACCGCAACCGTGTTCCGCTGCCGGATGTGCGGGACCAGACAGCAGCTTAGCGGCGCGCTCGCCTTTGACGCCACCTGTTCGTCGTGCGGCAACGACCTCCACACGTGCTCAAACTGCGTGCACTTCGACACCTCGAAACCCAACGAGTGCCGGAAGCCGGTGCTGCAGCGCATCACCAACAAATCGAGGCGCAACGCCTGCGAGCTGTTCACGCCCAACACGGTGCAGGAGTTCGCCTCCGACCGTCCCGCAACCAACGCCGCCGACGGCACGGTCGTCTCCAGCCCGCGGGCCGCCTTCGACGCGCTTTTCAAGAAGAAGTGACCTCGGTTCGCCGCTGGCGAACCGAGGTCATCCTGATGCCGCCACAGGCGGCAGAAGGATCCCATCGCGCAGCGAGACCCAGCGGTGGTTCACCGCTGGCGGAGTGGGGTCCGGCCGGCGCACGGCGATGCGGGGAGGGGTCCTCCACGACGAACGCATCGATACGTCCAACCGACGAACCGCCCGGGTGCGCGAACTTTACGTGAGATTGACTCCGCCATGCAACCGTCTGCGGTGCGAAACTCAAGTCCTTGTCGAACTGCGACGTAGACGTACCGACGGGGGAGGACTCGCGGGTTTTCAATTGGGGGAGGGGTGCCGCCCCGGGGCGCCGGGAGGTGGGTGGTGCCCCGGGGGCGGCTGGAAGAGTACGGCGAGGCTAGTCCATCTGTCGGCGCAGGTACGTCGGGGTGTCGAACTCCGAGAAGTTCCCGACGTTGACGCCGTAGTCGTTGGGCAGGTTGGCCGGGAGGTACGGACTCGCGACCTCCGCCTGCTTCTCCGGGTGCTGCTCCTTTGGGGCGAGGCGCTCGCTAGGGCGGGCGGGGCGCTCCTCGGCGGTCGCGCCGAACCCGGTCGCCACCACGGTGACCTGGATCGTGCCCTGCAGCTCGGCCCGCTGCCCGTAGCCGAACAGGAAGAGGCACTCGGTGGAGCAGCGTTTGGCGATGTATTCGGCGGCGTCGTTGATCTCGGAGATCGTGGTGTCGGGCCCGCCGACGAAGTTCACCAGTACCCGCTGGGCGCCCTCGAGCGAGGTCTCCTCGAGGAGCGGCGAGGAGAACGCCTGCTGGGCCGCCTCGATGGCGCGATGCTCGCCGCGACCTAGACCGATCCCCATCAACGCCATCCCTCCGCCTCGCATGACCGTCTCCACATCGGCGAAGTCGCGGTTGATGATCCCGGTCTCGTTGATGATGTCGGAGATGCCCTGGACGCCGTTGCGCAGCGCCTCGTCGGCGAGGTGGAACGCCTCCTCGACGGAGACCTCAGGGCCCACCATCTGAAGCAGGCGCGAGTTGGGTACCGTGATCAAGGTATCCACCGACGTCCGGAGCTGCTCGATGCCCTTGTCCGCGATGCGGGCCTTGCGCGAGCCCTCGAAGGTGAACGGTTTGGTGACCACCGCCACCGTGAGCGCCCCCGCGTCCCGCGCCAGGCTCCCGATGACCGGCGCGGCGCCCGTACCGGTGCCTCCACCCATGCCGGCGGCGATGAACACCATGTCGGCGCCCTCCAGGCACTCGATCAGCTCGTCGGTCTTGTCGAGGGCGGCGCGGTTGGCGGCCTCCGGGTCGCACCCGGCACCGAGCGCCTTGCCCCGGGAGTTGGGCGTCAGGAGCTGAAGCCTTACCCCGGCCTTGCTCGAGCGCAAGGCCTGGCCGTCGGTGTTGATGGCGATGAACTCGACCCCTTTGATCCCGGCCGCGATCATGCGGTTGACGGCGTTGCTGCCGCCGCCTCCGATGCCCACGACCTTGATCGTGGCTGGGGCCGAGTCGTCGGCCATGGTGATCGAGGGCCCCGTCCTTCCCTTCGAGTCGTCAAACGTGATCACGATCCACCTCCCTTTTCGCAAGAACCTTGCGTGAAATACGTGCGAACAGACCTTCCTTGCGCCGCTTGTCCCGCACCAGCGGCAGCGCCGAGGGGAGCAGCAGGTTGCGGCCGTGCACCAGCAGGCCCACCGCGACCGCCGGGGAGCGCGCCGGCAGCTCCGAGCTCGCCAGCAGGTGGGTGGCATCGGCCACGCCTTCCAGCTCGCCGAGGCGCGCCCGTTTGACGAACACCTCCTCGGCCAGGGCGGCGAGCCCCTCGAGGTGCGCGCCGCCCCCGGAGAGCACCACCCCGGTGCACGGGGCGTCCTGCGAAATCTGGCGCCACACCTCGGCGGCGATCAGCTCGAACGTCTCCTGCATGCGGAGACGGATGGTCTTGCATAGCTCCTTGCGCGAGATGACGTGGCTGCCGCGCCCCTCGATGGTGGGGATGGAGATCGTCTCCTCGTCGCCCACGTCGCCGAGCAGCATGGTGCCGGCCTCGCGCTTGGCCTTTTCTGCGCCCGCCGCCGTGGTCTGGAAGCGGTGCACGAGGTCGTCGTTGATCTTGTTGCTGCCGATCGGGAAACAGCCGGCCGCCACGAGCCTCTCGCCGGAGTACGCGGCGTAGCACGTGTTCCCGTACCCGACGTCGATCAGCACCGCCCCGAGGCGGCGCTCGTCTCCGGTGAGCGTGGCGTTGGCCGCCGCGGCCGGAGCGAACAGGAACTCGTCCACCTCGAGCCCCGCCTCGTTGATGGCCTTCTCGAGGGTTCGGACCGGGCCCTCCTGGCAGGCGAGCACGTAGGCGTCGACGGCGAGCTGCCGGCCGACCATCGCCTGGGGGTCGAGGATCCCGTCCTGGTCGTCGAGCGAGTACATCGGCGAGACCACGTTGAGCACCGTGTGGCCGCTCGGGAGCGGCTGGCGGCGCACCGCTTCGTGCAGGGCTTCGAGATCGGGCGGCCCCACCTCGCGCTCCCGGGCGCCCATCGAGATGGCCGCCCTGGTGAGGCGCCCGTTGATGAAGATCCCTGCCACCGAGGCGTGCACCTTCTCCACCGGCAGTTTGGCCATCAGCTCGGCCTCCTCGGCCGCCGCCCTGATCGCCGCTACCAGCGGCTTCATCTGCACGACCTGCCCTGAGCGCATCCCGTGGGAGGGGGCGAGCCCGACGCCGCGGATGACGATCTGGTTGCGCCCATCAAGCTCGGCGATGAGCGCGAGCACACGGTGGTCACCCACGTCGAGGGAGGCGATGATGCGCGGGTCTTGCGCCATCAGGGCGCCTCCTCGGGTGGAGCTGGCCCGGGCAGCACCGCGATGCGCCCGGCCACGCGGGCATCCATGCGCAGCGGTGCCGGTTTGTGCGCGCGCAGCCAGGCGTTGAGCACCTTGCGGGCGTCCCTCAAAAGCTGCGGGTCGCCGGGGTCGGCCAGCACCGGAAACGACGTGTCGGCGAAGCGGAGCGTGACGTCGTGAGGCGCCAGGCGTTCCACGCGCTCGAGCCGGCCGTCCCAGCAGCGTTGCAGAGCCTCCGCCGACGCCAGGACCGCGGCGCGTTCCTCGGGGTAGGCCGCAAAGCCGTCGAGCTCGAGCAGGGATGTGGGCGCCTCGGCCGGCGCGAGCAGGCGTCCCTCGCGGTCGAGAAGGCGCGGAGGCCCGTGATCCACGGCGACCGCCACTGGCGTCCGCTCCACCACCGCACAGGAGACGATGCCGTCCAAGGAGACGCGCACGGTGGCGTCCTCGACCCACGGGAGTGCGCGGACGCTGGCTCGGAGGTCGCCTGCGCGGACTGCTACCGTCGGGGTTCCGAGGGCGCGTTGCAGTACCGCCTCCACCTCCCGTTTCGGGAAGCGGTGCGTGCCGGTCACGCGCACCTCGCGGACCTGCAGCGCTGCGGAGAGCATGGCCGTGAGGCCGAGCAGCACGATGGCCGGGAGCACGCGCCCGGCGAGCCTCCACCAGGAGCGGCGGCTGCGCACCGGGCCGCTCATGCCGCCCCCCCGCCGAGCCAGGACTCGCCGAGCTGCACCACGTTGCCGGCCCCCATCGTGAGCAGCACATCCGCAGGGTGCAGGAGGCGGGATAGGGCCTTCAGGGCGTCCTCGAACGAGCCGACCGCCCGCACGTGCCGATGACCGAGGCGCTGCGCTGCGTCCACCACCAGTTGGTGTGTGACACCGGGGATCGGCTGCTCGCGCGCCGGGTAGATGGGCAGCACCAGCACGACGTCGGCGCCGAGTAGCGCGTCGCCGAACTCGCGCGCGAAGTGGCGGGTGCGGGAGAAAAGGTGGGGCTGGAAGACCACCACGAGGCGGGCGTCGGGGAAACTCTGCCGGGCGGCCCGCAGCGTGGCGGCCACCTCGCTCGGGTGGTGGGCGTAGTCGTCGACGACCACGATCCCGTCGCGTTCCCCCTTGCGCTCGAAGCGGCGGGCAACGCCGGAAAACTGCGCAACGGCCTGCGCGATCTTGGAGAACGGCACGCCGACCTCGAGCGCCGCCGCGGTGGCGCCAACGGCGTTGGCCAGCATGTGCGTGCCTGGGAGCGGCAGGTTCAGCTCGCCCAGCTCCTCTCCGCGCACGACCAGCCGACACACGGCCCCGGCGCTGGAGAAGTGCGGCCTGCGTGCGTGGACCTCAGCCTGCGGTGAGAGGCCATAGGTCACCGTGCGGCGGGAGAAGCGCGGCAGCAACCGGCGTACGCCCGGATCGTCCAGGCACGCGATGGTGGCGCCGTAGAACGGCACGCGATTGGCGAAGGTGACGAACGCTTCCTCCATCGCCTCGACCGAACCGTAGGTGTCGAGGTGCTCGGCCTCCACCGTCGTGATCAGCGCCAGCACCGGCGAGAGGGCCAGGAACGAGCGGTCGAACTCATCGGCCTCGCAGACCAGGTACTCGGAGCGCCCGAGGCGGGCGTGGGCCCCAAGAAAGTGCATGCGTCCGCCCACCACGACCGTCGGGTCGAGCCCGGCGTGGGTGAGCACGAAGCCAGTCAGCGAGGTCGTCGTGGTCTTGCCGTGCGTGCCGGCCACGGCGATCCCCCACTTCAGGCGGGAGATCTCCCCAAGCATCTCGGCGCGCCGGATCACGGGGACGCCCCGCCGGTGCGCTTCCTCCACCTCCAAGTTGCCGGAAGGCACCGCCGAGGAGATCACCACCACCTGCTCGCCCTCGAGGTGGTCGGCCGCGTGCCCAATCGCGACCCGGATGCCCAGCCGCTCCAGGCGAGCGGTTGTCTCGCTGGCGGCCAGGTCGCACCCGGAAACCAGGAACCCCTCGCCGTGCAGCAGCTCGGCGAGGCCGCACATGCCGACGCCGCCGATGCCGACGAAGTGGAGGTGGCGCACGTGCCCGAAGTTCAGTGGACACCTCCATGCGCCGTTTCCCGGGCGCTTTGTCCGGCAGCTTCGAGGACCATGCGTGCGACCGTGCGGGCCGCATCTGGGCGGGCCAGACGGGCGCCGGCGTTTCCCCGGTGGACGAGCTCGTTCGGGTTGGCGAGCAAACGGGCGAGAAGCTCGGCGGCTCGCTGGGGTGAGGCATCGCTCTCCTCCAGCACGAGCGCCGCGCCGGTGGCGGCATAGGCGCGGGCGTTGGCGAGCTGATGGCCGTGGGCGGAGGCGGCGAACGGCACCAGCAGCGCGGCCCGCCTGGCGGCGGCCAGCTCGACCACCGTGAGCGCGCCGGCGCGTGCCACGACGAGAACGGCCGTAGCCATCGCCTGCGCCGGTTGTTCGAGAAAACCGACCACCTCCGCCGGCACGCCGAGGTTCGTGTAGCGCTCCCGCACGTCGGCCTGCCACCGCAGCCCGGTCTGGTGCACGATGCGCGGCAGTGCGTGGGTGCGGGCGAGCTTTGCGAACGTCTCGGGGAGCAGGCGGTTCAGGAAGGCAGAGCCCTGACTCCCGCCGATCACCAGCACGGTGAGCGGGGCGAGTGGGGGCGCGGGCACGGCGAAGAACTCCGCCCTCACCGGGTTGCCGGTCCAGCGGGCGGGAAGCGACGGAAAGGAGGGCACCGCGCTCTCGAAGCCGCACGCGATCGCGACCGACCACGGCGCCAGCAAACGGTTCGCCAGGCCAGGGAACGCGTTCTGCTCCTGCAGCACGACCGGAATGCCGAGGGCTCCGGCGGCCAGCGCGCCAGGCACCGATGCGTAACCGCCCACCGCGAGCACGGCGCCCGCGTGGCGGCGCAGCAGGTGGGCCGCGGCCTGCACGGTTGCCGGCGCGACCCGCCAGGCGGCGGCGAGCTGGGAGGCGGTGGAGCGCGCGGAGGCACCGCTCACGGCGAGCAGCCGCAGCGGGATCCCGGCCTCGGGGACCCGCGCGGCCTCCAGGCCTCTCCGGGCGCCCAGCCACGACAGGGGGGTGCCCAGGCGGGCAAGCTCGGCCGCCACCGCGAAGCCGGGGAAGAGATGGCCCCCGGTCCCGCCGCCGGCGATCACGACCTCCCTCACGATCCCTCCTTGCCTACGTTCAATAGGAGGCCGATGGCGACCATCGTGAGCATCACATCCGAGCCACCCGCCGACAGCAGGGGCAGCGGCAGTCCCTTGGCTGGCAGCAGCTTGAGGCAAACCGAGACGTTGAGCAGCGCCTGCACCGCAAGGGTGACGGCGAGACCGCCCGCCAGCAGCCCTGCGGCCGCCGTGTTGGCGTGGCGGGCGGCGAGCAGCGCCCGTGCCGCGATCACGCCCAGCAGGACCAGCGTGACCAGTGCGCCGAGAAGGCCAAGCTCCTCCCCGATCACCGCGAAGATGAAGTCGGTGTGCGGCTGCGGGAGGTAGAAGAGCTTCTGCAGGCTCTCCCCCGGTCCCCGACCCACGAGCCCGCCGCCCCCGAGCGCGATCAGCGACTGCTGCACCTGGTAGCTGGTGTCGCCGAAGAAGGTGCGCAGCCGCTCCACGCGGTACGGTCTTGCGACGATCGCCGCCATGAACACCACCGCGGCGGCGCCCGCCACGCCGAGCAGCGTGCGCCACGGCACATCGGCGAGCAGAAGCACGCTGGCTGCCGCCGCCAGCAGCAGGACCGCGGATCCCAGGTCCGGCTCCACCAGCACGAGCCCCACCGTGATGCCGGTGAGAGCCAGCGCCAGGCGGTAGCCCGCGTTGCGCTCCGCCCGCGAGGAGTGCTCCCTGGCGAGCAGGGAGGCGAGGGCGAGCGGCAACGTGACCTTGGCGATCGCGGAGGGCTGGATGGAGCTCACCGGGAGCTGCAGCCAACGGTGCGTGCCCGCCACGGGCGCCTGAAAGAACGCCGCGATGAGCGCGCCCCAGGTGGCCAGAAGCAGCGGCAGCGCGACCTTCCAGCTCGTCAGCTTGTCGAGGGGTACAAAGGTGGCGGCGAGCATCCCGACCGCGCCGAGGGCCACCGCCACGAACTGGCGGAAGGCAAACTCGTACTCCGAGAGGTGGTAGTACTCGCGCGCCAGCGGTCCCGAGGCGGAGCCGACCATCACCACGCCGATGGCGGCAGTGACCATTGTGGAGGCCAGGAGCAGGCGATCGAGCTGGCGTGTCCTGGGCATCAGCCGGCCCCCGCGATCTCGCGCGCCAGCCGCGCGAACTCGTCGCCACGGTGCGCGTAGTTGGCGAACTGGTCGAACGAGGCGCACGCCGGCGAGAGGAGCACGGTGTCCCCGGAGCGCGCGTGGGCCGCGGCCTGGCGCACCGCCTCCGAAAGCACGCCGCAGCTCTCGATTGGGGCGGTGCCCTCGAGGGCTTCCGCGATCTCGGCGGTCGCCTCTCCGATCAGGTACACGCGGGCGAGGCGGCCCCCCGCCGCTGGGAGCAGCGCATGAAAGTCCTGCCCCTTCCCGAGGCCGCCAAGAATCAGGTGAATGGTGCCGGGCGGGTAGCCGGCCAGTCCGGCCGCGGTGGCCCCGATGTTGGTGCCCTTGGAGTCGTCCACCCAGCGCACGCCGCCCCCCTCGGCCACGAGCTGGTGGCGGTGGGGCAGCGCCTTGAAGCTTCGGAGTGCCTGGGCGATCGCGCTGCGCGGGGCATCCAGGCGGCTCGCCGCGAGCGCTGCGGCGAGTGCGTTCGCCACGTTGTGGTCGCCGAGCAGCGGCAGGTGAGCGCGGGGCAACAACGGTTCCCCGTCCAGCACGAGGGCGTCCCCCGCGAGGTGCGCCTCGGCCGAATGGTCGAGGAGGGAGAACCGGACGACACGGGAGGGAATCGCAAGACCCGCGAGCGCGGGATCATCCGCGTTGATGACCGCGAAGTCGTCGGCCCCCTGCCGGGCGAAGATGCGTGCCTTGGCGGCCAGGTAGCCGGCCATCGTGGGGTGGCGGTCTAGGTGGTCGGGCGAAACGTTGAGCAGGGCGGCCACCCGCGGCTGCAGCGTGAAGCACCCTTCGAGTTGGAACGACGAGAGCTCCAGCACCACGGCGTCCCAACCGCCGGCGAGAGCCAGCTCGCTGGCGGCGGTCCCGATGTTGCCCCCCACCCCGGTGCGCCACCCCGCGGCGCGCACGATCTCTCCGGTCAGCGACGTCACGGTGGTCTTGCCGTTGGAGCCGGTGACCGCGACGATTGGCGTGCCGGCCAGGGAGCGCGAGGCAAGCTCCACCTCGGCGATCACGGCAATGCCGCGACGGCGCGCCTCGGCCAGCAGCGGCAGCTCCCACGGAACGCCGGGGGAGACCACGACTAGGTTCGTCGCCGCGAGCAGCTCCTCGCGGTGCGCGCCCAGTACCGCCTGGACGCCGGGCGGCAGCTGCGCGAGGTGGGTGGCGAGCTCGGCCTCGCCGGAACGGTCGTTGACCGTGACCTGCCACCCCTGGTTTGCCAGGAGCGTGGCCGCCGCCACCCCGGAGACTCCGAGGCCGACCACCAGCGCGCGGGAGGGCTTGATCGTGCTCATCGCAGCTTCAAAGTTGCGAGTCCGAGCAGCGCAAACATCACGCCGATGATCCAGAAGCGCACCACGACCTGGGTTTCCGCCCACCCCGAGAGCTCGAAGTGGTGGTGGAGGGGGGACATGCGGAAGATCCGCTTGCCGCGCGTCTTGAAGCTCGCCACCTGAAGAATCACCGACAGCAGCTCGGCCACGAAGAGGCCGCCTACGACGACCAGCAGTAGCTCCTGTTTGGCGATCGCGGCGGTGCAGCCGATGGCCGCGCCGAGGGCCAGCGAGCCCACATCTCCCATGAAAACCTCCGCCGGGTGGCAGTTGAACCACAGAAACGCAAGCGAAGCTCCCACGATTGCGGCGCAGAACACCGTCACCTCGCCCGACCCGGGCACCGAGGGGATCTGCAGGTATTTGGCGAGCTTCGCGTTGCCGGCGAGGTAGGTGAAGATGGTGTAGGTGGCCGAGGCAATGAGCACCGAGCCGATGGCCAGGCCGTCGAGGCCGTCGGTCAGGTTCACCCCGTTCGAGGTGGACACCAGGACCAGGGCGATAAAGGGGATGTAGAGATAGCCCAGGTCGATGTGCACGTTCTTGAAGAACGGCGCCACGAGCTGCCCGGCGAGCGGCGAGTCACCCGCCACCAAACGGATCGCAGTGGCGGCTAGCGCACCCACGACCAGTTGCAGACCGAACTTCTGCCACGTACGCAGGCCAAGGTTCTTCCCGTGCCGCACCTTCAGGAGAT
The DNA here is from genome assembly GCA_041494245.1 of Thermoanaerobaculaceae bacterium. GTDB lineage: Bacteria > Acidobacteriota > Thermoanaerobaculia > Thermoanaerobaculales > Thermoanaerobaculaceae > RBG-13-68-16. The sequence goes on along the minus strand of JBGQAK010000006.1, from coordinate 72,070 downwards.
CGTCGAGGAAACCGATGGCGCCAAAGAGCAGCGTGGTGGCCGTGACGACCCAGACCCACGGCTCGGTGAGGTCGCCCCAGAGCAGGACAGGGATGACGATCGCCACCAGAATCAGCACCCCGCCCATCGTGGGAGTGCCGGCCTTGACCTGATGCGAGGTAGGTCCCTCCTCGCGAATCGCCTGGCCGATCTGCCGCCTTCGCAACGCGCGGATCAGCGCGGGACCGAGGGCGATCCCCACCACCAGCGCGGTGAGGATGGCGAGTGCCGCACGGAACGTGATGTAGTGGAAGACGTTCAGCGGGCTCCACTGGTTGTGCAGCTCGTAGAGGAGCCAGTACAGCATCAGCGCACCCCGGCCCGCAGCCCGTCGACCACCACGTCGAGGCCGATACCGCGGGAGCCCTTCACGAGCACCACGTCACCGGGACGCAGGAGCCCGCCCAGGACCGCCAGCGCCTCGGTGGCGGTGCTCACGTGTTGGGCCTGGCAGCCGTTGGCCGCGCGTGCCAGCTCGGCGGCGGAATCCCCGCCCACCGCGAGGACGACGTCGGCGGCCGCCGCGGCCCGGCGTCCCACCTCCCGATGGAGGGCGGGTGAGGTTTCCCCGAGCTCGAGCATCTCTCCCAGCACCGCCACATGCCGCCCGGGCGTGGCGGCCAGCAGCGCCAGTAACGCCGCCGCCGCGCGCGGGGAGGAGTTGTAGCTGTCGTCCACCACGGTGACGCCGCTGCCCTCGAGACGGTGCACCTCGCCGCGGCGGTGCGCCGGCCGGAGCGTGGCCGCTGCCGGCCGGAATGCCGCAGGCGGGACCCCGACCGCAAGGGCGAGCGTCGCCGCCGCGAGCAGGTTCTCGGCCTGGTGCCGCCCGGGAAGCTGCCAGTCCACCTCCACGGTCCCGAGCGTGCCGGTGAGGAGGAACCGCGAGCCGAGCAGGCCGCGCTCCTGATACTCGTCGAGCCACAGGTCGGCGTCGCCGCGCACACCGTACCGGACGACGTTGCCATCGAAGCGAGGCGCGAACGCCGCGATCCTGGGATCCGCGGCGTTGAGCACTAGGACGCCGTCGCGCCGCAGGTGGGTGATGAGCTCGGCCTTAGCCTCGGCGATGGCGTCGATGTCCTGGAAAAACTCCAGGTGGACCGGGGCCACCACGGTGTACAGGAGAGCGTCGGGCTGGGCGATGGCGCCGAGGCGGTCGAGCTCGCCAGCGTGGTTCATGCCGAGCTCGGCGACCATCCACGCGATCCCCTCCGGCTGGCTGCAGATCTCTGCCGGGAACCCCGCCTGCGAGTTGCGGCTTCCCTTCGTGAAGCCGACCGGGAACGTGCTGGCGAGCAGCGCCGCCAGGAACTCCTTGGTGGTCGTCTTGCCGAGCGATCCCGTGACCGCCGCCAGGCGGTACGCCGCCTCCGCGCGCTCCACCCGCGCGAGGCGCTGGAGCGCCGCGAGGGTGTCCGTCACGACCAGCTGGGGCAGGTCCACGCGGAGGGTGCGCTGGAGCAGCGCCGCCGCCGCACCGGCCGCCGCCGCCTGACTCACGAACTCGTGGCCGTCCCTGCGGGCGCCGGGCAGCGCCACGAACAGGTCCCCCGCGCGCACCTCCCGGGAGTCGGTGGCTGCCCCGGTCACCGTGTGGGTGCCGTCCCCTTCGAGGCGGGCGTCCAGGCGCCGGGCGAGGTCGCCGACGGACCTGCGCATCACGCCTTTCTCCGCTGGGTGAGCTCTCGGATGATGGCCCGGTCGTCGAACGGGACCGTGCGGTCGGCGAAGATCTGCTCGGTCTCGTGACCCTTGCCGGCGACCAGCACTAGGCAGCGCTCGTCGGCGAGTGAGAGCGCCGCGGCGATCGCCTCCCTGCGGTCCGGAATCGCAAGTGCGCGCGGGTTCCCGGAGGCGCGCACGCCCTCCATCACCGCGGTGATGATCGCCTGCGGGTCCTCGGAGCGCGGGTTGTCCGAGGTGACGATGGGGACGTCCGCCAGGCGGCCGACCACCTCGCCCATGGGTGCGCGCTTGCCGGGGTCGCGATCGCCCCCGCATCCGAAAACGACCACCAGGCGGTGTTCACCCACCTCCCGCAGGGCGCGTAGCACCTGCTCCAGGGCATCGGGGGTATGAGCGTAGTCCACGAACACCGGGAAGTGCGTCCCGGCGGCGACCGGCTCGAGCCGCCCCGGCAGCGGCTCTGCGCCCGCGAGCCCCTGGACGATGGCCTCGAGCGGGAGCTCCAGGGCGAGCGCCGCGGCGGCCGCGGCGAGCGCGTTGCGCAGGTTGTGGCGACCGACCAGGGGGAGGCGCACCGCGGCCTCCCCTGCCGGGGTCTTGAGCGTGAGGGCGGTACCGCGCGCGTTCACCGCAACGTCGGTCGCGGTGACCATGCATCCCGGCCCCAGTCCGAAGGTGAGGTCGCCGGGGCGGGGTGTGTCCGCGATGCGCGAGATGCATGGGTCGTCCACCCCGATCACCCGTCGCCCCGGGGGCTCGCGTCGCAGGAGGTCTGCCAGACGCGACTTGGCTGCGAAGTAGGCCTCGAGGTCGTGGTGGAAGTCGAGATGGTCGCGGGTGAGGTTTGTCCACACCGCGACGTCGAACTCGAGGCCGACCACGCGGTCGAGGCTGAGGGCGTGCGAGGAGACCTCCATCACCGCCAGACGGCCTCCCCCCTCGGCCAGTTCGGCCAGGAGAGGCGCGAGGTCGGTCGCCTCCGGGGTGGTGCGGACGGCCCGCTCGCTGCGCCCTGGCAGCACGTAGGCCAGAGTCCCGAACACACCGGCCGGCACGCCGGCTGCCGCGGCGATCCTGCCGACCAGGTCGGCCACCGTGCTCTTTCCGTTGGTGCCTGTGATGCCGACCATCCGCAACCGGCGCTCGGGGTGCCCGGCGAGCGCCCACGAGGCCAGGGCGGTGGCGCGCCGTGGCTCCTTCGTGGCGAGCCAGGGGGTGCCGCCCCCCGGGTCCCGGTCAGAAAGCACGGCCGCGGCGCCGCGCGCCAGGGCCTGCGTGGCGAACTCCACGCCGTGGTGATGGGCGCCGGGAAGGGCGGCGAACACCCACCCGGGCCGGATCGCCTGGGCCACGTGGGTGATGCCGGTGGTCTCCCCTCCGGCGCCCCGCAGCGACGCCCCGCAGGCGGCGGCGAGCTGGGCGAGCGTCACACCCTCTCCCCGGCGGTGGGTGGCAGCGAAAGCAGCGTCACCACCCGGGTGGCGATGCGGCCGAACGCCGGCGCCGCCACCTCGGCCGCCCAGTAGTTACTGGAAGGCTCATCCACGCAGACGACGATGACCAGGCTGGGGTCCGGCATCGGCAGGAAGCCGGCGAACCAGGCGACGTGGCGCCCAGCGGCGTAGCTGCCCCCCGATGCCCTCTGGGCGGTGCCCGTCTTGCCCGCGACCCTGTACCCCGGTACATCGGCGGCCTTGCCCGTGCCCTCCTCGACCACCGCCTCCAGGAGCGTGGCGAGCGAGGACGCGACCTTGGCGGGGAGCACGCGGGTGCCAGGCTGCGCCCGGTACGGGGTCACGACGTTCCCGATTCGGTCGCAGGTCTCCACCACCAGCGTCGGATGCACGAGGATGCCCCCATTGGCGATGGCGGCGTACGCCTGCGCGAGCTGCAGCGGGGTGGTGCCGATCTCCTGGCCGAGGGCGAGGCTCGCCCGCGAGAGCGCCGACCAGTACTGGGGCGAGCGGTAGATCCCACGCGTCTCGCCCGGCAGCTCGACGTGGGTTGCCTGCCCGAAGCCCATCGCCCGGATGGTGGCGTCCAGCTGGGCGGCCGACAGGCGGTGAACGATGCGGATCGCCCCCGCGTTGGAGGACTTGGCGAGCACCTCGCGGACCGGCAACAGCCCATAGCGGGCATGGTCGTGGATGAAGACGTTGGCGACCTGGACGCCGCCGCCGGAGCAGTCCACCATCTCCCAGGGATCCAGGACGCCCGCGATCATGGCGGCGGCCACGACGATCGGCTTGAACGTGGACCCGGGTTCGAGCGCGTCCTCGACGGCCCGGTTGCGGCGCAGCTCGGGGAGGGCGCGGCCGATGTTCCCCGGGTCGTACGAGGGAATTGACGCGATGGCGAGGAGCTCGCCATTGCGCGGATTCATCACCACAGCGGAGGCGCCCTTGCTGCCGACGTCCGCGACGGTGCGGGCGAGCTCCTCCTCGACCACCTGCTGGACGCGGCAGTCGAGCGCGAGGACGAGCGACTGCCCCGGCCGACCGGCCCTCTCGAGCCGCAGGTCGAGCTGCGTCGGGTAGCTCTTGCCGTCGCGCAGCTCGCGGTAGACGCTGGGCACGCCGCGCAACGTGCGGTCGTAGAACCCTTCGAGACCCGCCTGCCCGTCACCTTGGGCGTTCACGAAACCGACCGTGGGGCCCGCCAGGGAACCGTGGGGATAGACCCGCTGCTCGGACCTCAGCGTCCCGACGCCGCGCAGGTGCAGCTTGGCGACCGCCTCTTTCACCTGGGGGTCCAGGCCCCTGGCGATGTAGAAGAAGCCGTCGTGCTCCCGCAGGCTCGCGAGGATCTCCTCGCGCGACCTCCCGGTGAGCGGAGCGAGGCCAGCAGCCGCGAGCTGCCACCTCTCGCGCGGGATCTTGCGCGGGTTGGCGTACACCGCCATCCGCTCGATGCTGCCGGCGAGGAGGCGGCCGTCGCGGCTACGGATGTCGCCGCGCGGCTCCTCGACCTCCAGGGTGTGTTCGCGCTGGCGGGCGGACTCGGCCTCCCACTGGTTGTGCTCGATGGCCTGCACCTGAACGAGGCGGGCCGCCACGACAACCGCCCACGCCGCCAGCACACCCTCCAGCCAGCGCAGCCGCGAGGTGTTGAGCATCAACGGTGCCTCGCCGAGGATGCGGGACGCGGCACAGCCGGCGTCGGGGACGGGCGGGGGAGCAGCAGCTCCCCTTCCGGAGTCAGGTGGGCCACCCTCTCGCGTGGCACTGGTTCGAGCCCCAGCTCGCGGAGCTGGGATGCCAGCGCGGGCGGCGAAGTGAGGGACTCCCTCGCGAGCGTGAGACGGCGCTGCTCCCCCTCCAGCTTCTCGATCGACCGCGTGAGCTGGGCAATCTCGTACCGCATGCGCAGCGTGGCCTGCCGCGGTGCGATGAACGCCGCCATCACCAAGCTGACCACCACCGCCCCAGCGAAGCACCACGACACCCAGCGCCGCCAGCGGGTGTCGAGCTGGCGTCGCAGCCAGCTGTTGCTGGGGCGGTAGCCCGGGATCTTCATCGGAGTCTCCGCGCCGCCACCCGGAGCTTGGCGGAGCGGGCACGCGGGTTCTCCGCCACCTCCTCGGAGTCGGCCGTCAGGGGCCGGGGGGTGAGGATCTCCAGCAGTCGTTCGGGCTGGCAGCTGCAGGCGAAGGTGCCGGGTGGACACACGCAACGTCCCGAGAGCCTGCGCAACGTCCTCTTGACCAGGCGGTCCTCAAGCGAGTGAAAGGCGATCACCGCCATGCGGCAGCCGGGCCGCAGCAGCCGCCCGGCCTGCTCCAGGGCATCGGGGATCCCCTCCAGCTCGCGGTTGGTAGCGATGCGCAGCGCCTGAAAGGTGCGCGTCGCCGGGTCGATGCGGCCGCGCGAGGGCCCGAGAGCCGCCCGCACGACCCTATGGAGCTCCCCGGTCGTGCGGATCGGCTGCTTGAGGCGGGCCCGGATGATTGCCCGAGCAACGCGGCGGGCGCGCGGCTCTTCACCAAACTCGCGCAAGACCCGCACCAGCTCCTCCTCCCCAACTTCGGCCAACAGCTCCGCGGCGCTCGCCCCCGTGCGTCCGAAGCGCATGTCGAGGGGACCGTCGTGGCGGAACGAAAACCCCCGGCCGGGGGTATCCAGTTGCAGCGACGAGACGCCGAGGTCGAAGAGCACGCCTTCGGCGCCCGTGATGCCGTGTTCGCCCGCGACCTCGGCGAGCCGCAGGTACGACGAGTTCACCAGCACCGCGCGCGCACCGAACGGAGCCAGCCGCTCGCGCGCCAACGCGAGGGCGTCGGGGTCCAGATCGAGACCGAGCAGGCGGAGGTCCGGCCGCTCGGCGAGCAGCGCCCGGGCGTGCCCGCCCAGACCCACCGTCGCATCCACGATCCAGCCGGCGGCCGGCGGGGCCAGCGCGGTCACCACCTGGGCAAGCAGGACGGGTCGGTGATTTGCCGGGCACATCCTGCATCACTGCTCCAGAGCAGCGAGAGCGGCGAGTTCCTCGGAGGTGAACGCGGTGTCGAGCACCGCCTGCGCCCGCTCGCGGGCCACGACGGCCAGGAAGCGGCCCCGGCCCGACACCACGACCTCGCCGGTGCCGCCCAGGACGTCTCGCAGCAGCGCGGGGACGAGCACCCTTCCCTGCGCATCCACCTCGTCCTCCTGACCATAGTTGGCGTGCTCCAGCAGGCGCTGCACGAGGGGGTCCATCGACGGGCGGACCAGGAAGCGGCGCTCCAGCTCCTCCCAGACCGTCAGTGGGTAGACGCGCAACTCGAGCGGGCTCAAGGACGTCACGAACACCTTGGCGCCGAACCACTCCTCGAGCTGCGCCTTGAGGCGGGCGGGGAGCTTCAGGCGGCCCTTGTCGTCAACGGTGGCCTGGTAGCTCCCGCGAAAAGTCTCCATCCTCCGCCTCCCGGAACCCGCTGGCGCGGGACGTGGGCCACAGCGGTCCACTACGCTCCACTTTTGTCCACCGCCATCATGAGGGAGGAAAGGCCTGCTGTCAAGATCCTTGGCGGGCCGGGGGGCGCTCTGGGCAGGCCCGTCCGGTGTCGTTGCCGGTCGGCCGGGCGGAAAAGCAACCCCGACGCTACTTGGCGGGCACCATCAGCTCGGGGTGCGTCTCGACGAGGTAGCGCTTCTTGAGCTCGGTCACCACGCTCATGAGGTGGGCACGGTAGCGCTCGTCCATCTCCTTCCGGCGCAGCTCGTCCTCAACCTCCTCGAACGGCTTCACCGTCGGAGGGATGCGCTGCACCAGCCGACCCGCGTGCACGCCGTTCGAGCTCACGAAGGGGTCGCTGATCTCGCCCGGCGTGAGCTTGTCGACGACCGCACGGAACTCCGGACGGAGATCGGCCACCAGAACGATACCGAGGTCGCCGCCGGTACCGTGACCCGCCTTCACCTCCTGCTGCACGAGGGCGAGGAAGTCGCCGCCGGCGCGCGCGGCTGCGACCAGGCGGCGCGCGTCGGCACGCTTCGCCTCGAGGTCGCTACGGTCCGCCGAGACGGTCAGGAGGTAATGCTCCAGGTGCACCCGCTCGCCGATCATGAACTGATCCTTATCCTTCTGGTAGCGCTGCCGGAGCTCCTCCTCGGTGAGGGGAAGATCGCCCAACTCGCGCCTGAGCAGCCTCTGGATGAGCATGGTGTCCTGCAGGCGTGCCTTGAGGCTGTCCATGGTCATGCCCATGCCCTTCAACGTCTGCTCGAACGCGGCGTCGTCCGAAACGCGGTTTGTCTCGCGCACCTGCTGGATGGCCGCGTTGAGCTCCTCGTTCGAGATCTCGAGCTTGAGCTCCGCGACCCGCTCCAGCATGCAGAGCTCGTCGGCAGCCTCCTGGATCAGGTCGGGGTAGGCCACGAGCGGCACCGCCTTGCCGGTCTCCGCCGAGCGCTCGGAGATACGCTGGCGGATGTCGGCGGTGGTGAGGATGCGGTCGTTGACCCTCACCACGATGCCTTCCACGAACGTGCGGTCCGCCGCGGACGCCGCGGTCGCCAGAATCATCAGCAGTGCGCATGCGATGGTGTGTCTCATGAGTTCCCTTCGAACGGGTTCCGGCAGGGGAAGCTCGCCCCTGCGCAGTCCACCCGCACGCCGACCTTGGCCGCCAGCTCCCGAAGACAGGCGTGGCGGGCGTTCTCGGCGGCCAGCGCGGCAAGCTGTGAGCGGACCCTGTCGCGCACGGAAGCATCGGGACCGGCGCCGGCAGCGCGCCGCTCCATGACCTCGAACACGTGCCAGCCCGCGTTGCTGGGGACCGGCGTGCTGATCTCGCCGGGCGCCAGGCCGAACACCGCAGCCTCGAACTCGGGGGCAAGCTGGCCGCGCTCGACCCAGCCGAGGATCCCGCCGTTCTCGGCGTTGGGGGCGCGCGAGAGGGCGCGCGAGACGGAGACGAAGTCCTCGCCGGATCGGATGCGCTCGCGTGCGCTCTGGGCGGTCGCCTGGTCGGGGAGGATGAGCTGGCGCAGACGGAGTCGCTCGCCACTGGCGGCGAGCTCGGGGTGCTGCGCGAGGTAGACGTCTACCTGAGCTTCAGTGGGCGGCGCGGGCGGCGGGCAGAGCGTGGCGGTGAGGTCGCGCACGCGGGCGCTGCGCGCGGTGGGCGTCAGGTCATGGTCTTCGGGCGAAGGGGACGCGGCCAGCACCACCTCTTCCTCGAGGTAACGCTCGAAGAGGGCGGCGGCGAGCTCGGGGGAAACCTCGGCCGCGCTCCGCCCGGTCTGTGCGATCACGAAGGCGCCCAACTGCCCGACGGTGACCGTGTGATCCCCGACCACCGCCAATCGTCCCGGTACCCGGCTACAGGCGAGAAACACAGTCACTGCCAGCAGGGGCAGGGTATTACAACGACCCGCACCCACGGCAAAGAGTCTAGCACGCGCCTCTGCCCCGCGCGCTCCGATCGGGGCGGCTTCACGCGGGTGATCGGTGGTGGTGTATGGTTGGGTCATGATGCGAGGGGCGACGCCCGTCTACCCCTTCAAGGACTTTCCGCACAGCTCCCACCGGATGCTCTTGGACTGGGCCGGCCGAGGGCCCGCCACGACGCTGGACGTCGGCGCTGCCACCGGGTTCCTGGGCTCGGTGCTTGCGGCGCAGGGCCACACCGTAGTCGGCGCGGAGAGCGACCCCACGAGCGCGGCGGCGGCGGCCCCACACTACGCGGCGTTCTACACCGCGGACGTGGCCAGCCTGCCGGTGCTCCGCGAGGGGCCCTTCGACCTGGTAGTGGTGGGCGACATCCTCGAGCATCTCGCGGACCCGGCCGGCGCACTCGAACGACTGGTCGCGCAGATGGCCCCAGGCGGCAGGCTTCTGGTCTCGGTCCCCAACGTGGCGTTCGCGACGGTCCGCCTGGAGCTGCTGCTGGGACGTTTCGAGTACCGCCCGCGCGGGATCATGGACGTCACGCACCTGCGCTTCTTCACGCGCTCGACGCTCAGGCGCATGCTGTCCGGGGCGGGCCTCACGGTCGTGCGACTGGCCGGTGTTCCGCCGCCCCTGCCTCTGCTCGGGCCGCACTTCTCGCACCTGCCCGGGCACCTCGTCTACGAGGCGGCGTGGGGCGCTGCCAAAGTGTGGCCCACGCTGTTTGCCTTCCAGTTCGTCGCGGAGGCGAAACGGTGAGCGGGCGCTTGCGGGTGGTGGTCGTGATGCCCGCGTACAACGCGGCGAGGACGCTCGCAGCATGCGTCGCGGACGTGCCGCGGAGCGTGGTCGACGAGATCATCCTGGTGGATGACGCCAGCCGCGACGACACCGTGGCGCTCGCCAGGAGCCTGGGCCTCACGGTGTTCGTCCACCCCTCCAACTGCGGGTACGGCGGCAACCAGAAGACGTGCTACCGGGAGGCGCTGCTGCGCGACGCGGGAATCTCGGTCATGGTGCACCCGGACCACCAGTACGATCCCCAGGTCATCCCGCACCTGATCGGCCCCCTGGTCGAGGGACGTGCGGATGCCGTGTTCGGAAGCCGGATGCTGGGCGGGAGGGTGAGGCAGGGCGGCATGCCATGGTGGAAGGTCGTGGCCAACGTCGCGCTCACCCGTCTCGAGAACGCCGTCTTCGGCCTGCGCCTCACCGAGTACCACTCCGGTTTTCGGGCGTACTCCCGAACCTACCTTGAGGGCGTGAACTTCGCGGCCAACTCCGACGGCTTCGTCTTCGACTCCGAGATCATCGCCCAGGGCGTCGTGGCCCGAATGCGGATCGCCGAGATCCCGATCGCAACCCGCTACTTCCCGGAAGCCTCCATGATCGGTTTCGGCCGTTCGGTGCAGTACGGGCTCGCGATCCTGCGGCTGCTCGTGCGCTACACCCTGCACGTGCGCGGGTGGCGCACGGACCCGCAGCTGGTCCTCCCGGCCGCGACACCCGCCGGTACCGCCGGGAGCGAACGTGGCGGCGCCGGAGTCCCAGGCTATCGGTCGGGCACGCGGTAGACGTCCACCCCACCGGGCGAACCCAGAAGTTGGAGCCGGCCCTTGAGCTCCGAAACGATCGCCAGCTGCCTTGGAGATCGGGCAAGGGGGAGGAGGGATAGCGGACCGTCTCCACCGTAGGCGGGTGTCACCAGCAGCAGGCGGACGTCCGTGTCCCGCAGCCACTCCAGGACCTCCCCGGCGGAACGGGCCCGGTCGAGCTCGGCTCTGATCGGCGGTTCGTTGAGGATCCCCTCCACGATCCAGGGCCTGTCGAAGTAGAACGGCGCCGGGAAATCCAACGCCATGACACGGCCGCCCGCGGGCAGCGCGTTGACGAAGCGGGTGGCCGCGTATCCGGGCACGCGGGTGGTGAGGAACTCCTCGCGGTCCAGGCGCCCGAGCAGGAGGTCAAAGGGGTGGAAGGTGGAGAACAGGACGCTCCCGGCGAGGAGCGCCGAGGGCGCGGCCGCGAGCAGCCCGACGGCGGCGGCGTGCCGCCGGAGGAGCGAGCCGAGGGCCAGTCCCTCCACCGCGGCGAGCGACCAGAGGAGCGGCAGCAAGTAGCGGGTGGGCGGTCTGAAGATGATTCCCACGGGGAGGAAGGCGAGAAACGGCAGGAGCACGAGGCGCGCGGGCGGGTAGAAGACCGCGACCACCACCGCGAAGAGCCCCGCCAGGTGGTGCCAACCGGCGAACTCGTCGGGGGGTGCACTGGAGAGGCCTGGCCCCCACGCGATGCCGAGCGGCGCGGTGATGTCCTCGTGGTAGAAGCTTGCGAAGCGCGCCCTCTCGGGTGGGACACCCGGGATCGGCACGCCCAGAAGCCCACGGCCGACGGGGTGGAAGGGGTCGCCGAGGGCGGCGGCGTTCCGCACCGCTAGCGGTGCAATGGCGAGCAGCACGGGAAGCGCCACCCGCAGCACTGCCCTCCACCTCGCTGCGCGCGCGGCGCGGGCGACCGCGGCCACCCCGATCACGGCGACGACCGGGGCCATTGTGAACTTGGTGGCGAGTGCCCCGCCCAGCGCGAGGCCAACGAGGAGCGGGTCAGCCCGCCGCGACAGCAGGAGCATCGCCGCGGCCACGTGGAAGAGCGCGGCATGATCGGTGAACGCCACCGGGGCTTGCGCCAGTGCGATCGGCGATACGGCAAAAAGAAGGGCGGCAAGTGACCCCGCGACGCGGGTGCGACGGCTCCGGTGGAGGAGTACGGCGAGGGCGGCCAGGGAGGCGATGAAAAATCCCGTGTGGAGGAACTTGGCGGCCTCGGCGGACCCCGCCTGCAGGCCGACCAGGTAGAGCATCTCGGCGGTCTGCGGGAAGGCGCCGGTGACGTCGTACGGGTAGAGGAACACGCGCCCGCTCAGGAGGAAGAGCTTCGGCAGCGCCAAGTGGTAGCGGAGGCCATCGGAGTCAACGACCGGAAGTAGGAGCTGGGGCACGAGCAGGAGGAGCACGGCGGCGAGCGCGAGGCTCGTTAGCGGCGCGGCGCGCATCAACAGGGCGAGATGCCGTGCGGCGCGGCGGGACGTCTCCCAGAACGCGCACACGCTTCGGGTCGCGGCGATGCAGATCAGCAGGAAAACCGGCACGATCGCGGCGGTGCCCGCGAGGGTACCCACGAGCCAGGCAACCCACCCGATCGTCGTGGCACCAAAGCTCAGCGACGCGAGCAGGGTGACCGCGGCGCGAGCGGGGCGCAGACGTGCGGGCACGAGCGCGAACCCCACGAGGGCGCACGCGACCAGGAGCATCGCGGCGATGCCCGCCGGGAGGAGGGACGACACGAGAAGACGTGCGAGAGCCACGGGGTGTCCTTAACGGATGGTAGCAGCCCCATTCGCGTGCGGCCGGTGCGCGGCTGGACCCGGTCCAGTCTCGAAAGCGTGTGGGTTACGGCTGCGGGCGCGGCGGCTTAAGGTAGCGTGCCAGGAAGGCGTAGATGTCACGCCGCGCCGCGCGCGCGAATATCGTGTCCATGCGGTCGAAGCTGTGCCCGCCCGGGGCGTTCTCGTAGACTTTGTACTCAAACTTCTTATCTGCGGCCTTGAGCGCCTGGATCAGGTGCTCCACCTCGATGACGTCGACGTCCTCATCGTTGGTGTTGGTGTGGATGAGCAGCGGCACCGCGAGCTTCTCGACGTGCCAGACCGGGGAGCGCCGCTTGTACTCCGCGATGTCCTCGCGCACGGTCTTTCCGATGTGGTACTTGGCGGAGTACTCGTCCCGGTACTCCTGGTCCTCGTAGCCCATGCGCATGACCAGGTCCGACACGGGCACGCCGGCGAAGACGCACGCGTAGTCCTTGGGGTGGGCGAAAGACTCCATCAGGACGATCAGACCGCCGTGGCTCCAGCCGATGAGGCCGATGCGCTGTGGGTCCACGACGTCGAAGTTCTCGAGAGCCCACTCCTTGCTGGCGTGGATGTCGTCCACCTCGCGGCCGCCGTAGTCGATGAGCTCGTAGAAGCCCTTGCCGTAGCCGGTGGAACCGCGGTAATCGGGGGCAATCACCACGTACCCCTGGGCGATCAGCTCGCGGATGATGTGCGTGTGGTAGGTGGTGAAGTCGGCGTGCACGCCGCCGTGGGGCAGGATGAGCATAGGGAGCTTCTCGCCCGGCTTGCGGTCCTTGGGAACGAAGGTGTAGGTGAAGAACTTCACCGGGTTCGTCGCACCCGGGACGGTGGGGTTCTTTGGGTTGGAATCGGGGGGTCCCGCAATGCGCCACTTGTCCACGACCGCGACGTCGCCGACCCTTATGGTCCAGGCGATATCGTCGATGGCCTTGGCGAGTTGGTCGAGGCGGTGGTCAAGGTCCTGCTGTGCTTCGTGCAGGGTCTTGATCTCCTTGGCCAGATCCTGCTGTCCAGGGGCCGGTTGCGCCCAGGCGGAGCCTGTGGCCAGCAACGCGGCCGTGACTGCTACGGCAACCATTTGCTCTCTCACGATCGCCTCCCCGGGCCGCTGGGGCCCGACCCGGACATTCTACGTCCGCGCCGCTCGCCCGGCGCGGAGGCAGGAGGCGTTACACCCCTGGCTTGGTCTGGGGCTGGCCGGCGGGCGGCTGCGGCGACGGAGACTTGGGGCGCTGGTCGGGAGGGATCGGGTTCGCGAAGAGCGTCTCGGCGTTCTGGGGCGCCATCTGCTTGTACGTGATGTGGTCCACGCGCGAATGCGACTTCTCGACGCCGTCCTCGTCGAGGCCGGTGACGCGTTGCACCGCCGGCAGGAGAACGCCGCCGAGCTTCACCGGTTCGGACCACACGAACAGCATCCCGTCGGCCTTGATCCCCTTGCCGAGGTCGGTCGCGGGGCTGGCCGCCCGCACGAGCGCGAACGTCTTGCGGTCGAGGTCCACCATCCACGACGTGGAGATCTGGGGCGTATGGAAGAACGTGCGCGAGAGCTCCACCTTGAGCCGCCACACCGGCTGCCCGTCCACGGTTGCGGTGGCCACGTTGGCGACTGTGACGCCGTCCCAGGTCAGCGAGAACGGGAGCAGCAGGGGGAACAGGTCGCCCTGCAGGAGGCGCCTCACCATGTAGGTCGTCGAGGGCCGTGAATCCGCCTGCCCGGCCACCAGTGCCCATCCTCCGTTGCCGTCGTCACCGGCGATCACCCGGAGCTGCTGGTTCTCCGTGCGGCCCGGGATCGGGCCTGGCGCGAGGAAGTAGAGGGTCTTGGTGGCCGTGGTCGCTTGCCCGTCCTGGGTCACCTCCTCGCGGTTGACACGCACCCCCACGATGCCCAGTGTGCGGAAGGCGGCGAGCCCGCCGCGGGCGTCGCAGGCCCTCTTCACCGCGCTCACCGGCGTCAGGGTCCCGCCGAACTCCTGCGCCGCTGCCGTGGAGGCGGCCAGGAGGAGTGCTCCCAGGGTCAGGGTCGTCTTGAACGTTGTGTGCATCACCACTCTCCAATCGGGGCGCCGATCGCGGTCGCAGCGTTACGGAGGCAGGCCAAAACGCCGCGATGACCGGTCAAGAAGGCACGTATCGAGGCTCCCGCTCTGCGGTGCTCGCCGTCGGGGAGAGCCGCCATGGCTTTGGCCCGCGAAGCTTTCTGCACTCGTCGTCCCCCTCCGCCGCACCTCGACTACGCGGCAGTGTATTTGTCTAGCGAGAAGCGTGCCAACTCAAGGTCCCCAGACACGGGTTACCAGGGACGAAGGTGGGTGGACGGCGGACGACGGCCGGGCCGCAGACACGGCCAGACGCAACGAGATGCGGAAAGCTACGAAGAAAGTCCCGATCAGGAGCGGGAAGGGGGAGCACCGGCCGGACCCTGGGTCATGCCCGCGCCTCGGACCTCGAGCCTGGGTGGTTCTTGGGCGCAAATGGTCGGGGCGAGAGGATTTGAACCTCCGACCACACGGTCCCGAACCGTGTGCTCTACCAGGCTGAGCTACGCCCCGACCCGGTGACCGCGAAGGGTACACCAGGGCGAGGTGCGCCGCAAGCCGCAGCGGCATGCCGCCGACCTAGTTGGACGTCAGGGAGTCGAGAGCGCCGTGGATGTCGAGGAAGGTGCCGAGGCCGGTGAGGTCGATGGCGATGCGGAAGCTCCGATTCGGGTAGGGCTCGATGCGGTAATTGCGCACCTCGATCAAGGCGTTCCAGCAGCTGCCCCGCCAGCGGAACGCGAGCGTCTGATCAAGGAGCCTCGAGTTGCGGATGTCGTAGGCGGTCTGACTCTCGAGCCGCCAGCGCGCAGTGGCCGGCGCCAGACCCAGGTAGATCCGGGTCTGGGACGAGTACGTCTGACCGTCGATCGGGCTGTAGCTGCTGTACCAGGTGAGGTTGAGGCTGTTGGCGCCGCTCGTAAGACCCCCCGACAGCGACGTCGCCTCGAGCTTGTGCGTCACCGAGTCAAAGTCCGCCCGCGCATCCACGTTGGAGGTCTGCACGGGGGCCGTGTGCAGCACGACTGAGAAAACCCCCAGCTGGCTGGCCGGCAGGCCCAGGCGCGCTGGCGTCAGGGGATCGGTGAAGGAGTACTCCTGGCCGAACTCGAGGTTCGCGACCTCACGGCTCCCCGTGGCGGTCTTGATGAAGAGACGGTTTGCGAGCGTCCAGCGCAGCTTGTTGAGGGTCACAAGCGCCGAGTCCTTCTCGTCGAAGATCGGAACGGCGGAGGTGCCGCCGGGGTTGGACACGTAGTTGTAGTCCACACGCGGCTCGATCAGGTGTTTGATCTTCTCGCCGTCGGCTTGGTTCCAGACGCGTGAGAACGAGGGGCCGACGAGCGAGATGACCGCACTGGCGTAGTGGCGGGAGAGAGGCTCGTCGACGAGCGAGAGCCCGTCCTGGGAGTTCTGCGAGGTGTAGTAGGTTTCCCGGAAACCAACTGTGGGTGTGACGTTGAGCCACGGGAATCCTGGGGTCAGCAGCGTGATCGCGGGGTTGACGTCAAACCTCCCGTAGCGGCCGTACAGGGTGGCGGTTCGGTTGACGTAGAACTCGTCGGCCGACGTCACCCCGGAGGCGTAGAGCGGCGACTTGCCGATCCGGGTGGAGCGCAGGCGGTACTCCACCTCTCCGAGCCGGTCGAGGGTCGCCTGTGTGCTCTGGAGCGAGAAGACGTCGGTGAAGAACGTCTGGCGGTGGTCGATGCGGTAGTTGACGGTCTGGGGCCCCCAGCTTCTTGAAAGGCTGATGTAGGAGTAGATGGTGCGCAGGGCGCTGCGGCTGATGGTGCCCTCGAACTGCTGGAAGAACCCGAGGTCCGAGACCTCGTCCAGCTCGGCGTGCAGGGAGTAGCCGCCGGCAAAGAGCTGGTTGTGCCTGCCCGTCGCCTTCCACTTCCAGGTCTTGCTCACGGGATCCCACACGAAGTAGGGGAGCACCCGCCCGAAGGCGTTCTCGGCCGGAGCCCAGCGCAACTCGGTTCCGAGCCCGACGTAGCCCTTCGACCAGAGGTCTAGGCTGAACGTGGCGTCGAACGAGCGCGACACTGGCCAGAAGAAGGAGTTGCCCAGGTAGGCACCGCGCTGGCTCGAGTAGCCGAAGCTCGGTACGAGGAGACCGGTCGCGCGGTCACGCTTAACGGGCCAGAGCAGGCGCGGCGTGTAGAAGACGGGCACTTTGCCGGCCCTGAGCGCCGCGTTCCTGAAGTGCCCGTAACCCTCCAGCTCCACCAGGGCGTCGCTGACCTGGATGCTCCACGCAGGCGCCCCCTTGTCGGAGAGCTCGCAGCTTGTGAAGAGCCCCTCATGAAAGCGGTAGTGAGTCTCGTCCAGCTTCTCCATCTCCTGGCCGCGAAAGTGGTACGTCGGGGGAAAGAACGCCTCGACATCGTAGAGGGTCCCGACCTTCTTCTGCAGGTCGAACTCGATTCGTGTGCACGTCATCCGGGTCTGGCCCTGGTCGAGGATCACGTTGCCCTCGGCGTGAAGGTGCATGGTCTTGAGGTCGACCTCGACCGCGTCGCAGCGCAGGGAGATGTCCTGGTACTGGAGGTGGACATCTCCCTGGGCACACCAGAGCTGGTCCTGCACCCACTGCTGCTGCGCGGCGTTGATGGTCACCTGCTCCGCGGGGGACACGGCAAGGGCCGCGCCGGCGCCCGCCAGCAGGAGCAACGGGAGGGCAGACAGGGCCCTCCTCATCGGCGGCTGTCCCCACCAGGGGCAGCAGAGCCACCGGGCGCGTCGTGAGGGCACCCTCCGGGCGGGGTTCCGGCCATGCCATGGGTGTCGCTTTCTCGCCCCAATGCACCTCCCTAATGGGCATTCTAGACCGTTCGTTTGTACGGGTGCCGAGCTATCCTCGTTAGGTATGCGCTGGCTTGCTCTCGACGTGGGATCCCGGCGGGTGGGGGTTGCGGTGTGCAACGAGGGCGAGTCTCTCGCGACGGTATTGCCGGCGTTCCCTTATGCGGGGCCGGAGGGTACCCTGGCGGTCGTGGCTGCCCTGGTTCGGACGTGGGAGGCCGGTGGGGTGGTCGTCGGGGTTCCAACGACGCGTGCTGGCGCAAGCCGCGGCGAGCGGCGGGTCTCGGCCGTTCTGGAGCGGCTGCACGACCATCTCGCGGTCACCGTTGAGACGGTGGACGAGCGCGGCACCACGAAGGCGGCCGAGCAGTTGCTCGCCCAGGCCGAGGTGCCGCGCCGACGCTGGCCTCAGCTGGTCGACAGCCTGGCGGCGAAGCTCATCCTCGAGAGCCACCTCGCCGCGCGCGATCGGGACGGCGGACGGCCGCGTATTTGACCTGCCCCGACGCCGATGCTAGCGTCATGAAGGCTGGGAGGGCAGGTGATGGCCGATGTGTACGCCACTTTCGGAAAGTTCCTCCTCCTCAAGCGCCGAACCCAGGACGGCATGGGGACGCTGTGGCGGGCCGGAGAGATGGAGCGGACAGGCTTCAAGCGCATCGTCTGGCTTCGACGTTTCGACTCGGCAGGCCTGAATCGCAACGCCCTGACCGGCACCATGGCGACCGCAAACCACCTCGCGGGTGTCCTCCGGGCCACCAATATCGTGCGTAACGCCGCGTTCGGAACCGAGGGCGGCGTGCCCTACATCGCCTGGGACTACGTACCCGGCCAGCCGCTGGACCAGCTGCTGGTGCGCGCCGTGCAGGAGGAGTTCCCGGTTGCCATCGATAACGCCCTGCTGATCGTCGAGAAGCTCGCAGCGGCCCTGGCCGCGGCGTCGGCGGTCGAGGTCGGGGGAGAGCCGCTGATCCACGGCTTTCTCGTGCCCCACCTAGTGCTGGTCGGCAACGACGGTGAGGCGCAGGTGGCCGGCTTCGGCCTCGGGCGCGGCCTGTACGCCAATCTGGAACGCGGGTCCTTGAAGAAGCTCGTGGTTCCCTACCTCGCCCCGGAGGTCCTGGACGGCGGTGTGCCCAGCCGGCGGTCGGACGTCTACTCGATGGGCGCCATCCTGCACCAGCTGCTCACGGGCTCGCCTCTCCCCACCGAGCCGGAGGCCCGCGCCGCAGCGCTGGAGCACCCGTCGCTCGCCTTCGAGGAAGGGCCGGTCCCGCAGGACGTCCTGGCGATCCTCAACAAGACCGTTGCGGAGCGGCCCGAGGATCGCTATGCCTCGGCCGCCGATTTCAAGCGCGAGCTGGAAAGGCTCCTCTACGGAGGCGTCTACTCGCCCACCACGTTCAACTTGGCCCTTTTCATGGACCGCCTCTACCGGACGGAGATCGAGCAGGAGGACCGGGAACTGGAGCGTGAGCGCGCCCTGGATGTCGGGGCGTACTACCAGCCCCCCAAGAAGGAGGCACCCCAGGGCCCGGCGGCACAGGCTCCGGAGGAGCCCAAGCGGAGCCGTCCCAACCTGGCGCTCATCATCCCGATCGTCGGTGGCGCGGTCATCATGGCCACGGTCATCGCGTACCTCATCATCAGCCGGCCCACGGCGGCACCTCCGGTCGACCAGGAGGCGCAGAAGCGCATGCTCCAGGAGCTGGTCAACACCCAGGTGGCGCAGGCGCTGAAGGAGAAGGAGGAGCAGCTCCGAAAGGAGCTGGAGACCGAGAAGGCTCGCACCGATGAGCTCCGGAAGCAGCTCGAGAGCCAGAAGCAGCGTGGCAGCGGCGGGGCAAAGCAGGTGTCTTCAGTGGAGCAGCAGCGCCTCAAGCAGGAGTTGGCCGCTCGCGAGGCGGAGCAGAGAAAGAAGGAGGACGAGCTCACCAGGGTCAAGGAGCAGCAGCAGGCGGAGCTGGAGAAAGCCCGAGCGCAGCAGGCGCAGGCCGAGGCCAAGCCGACCGCGGCACCGACAGCACCCCCACCGGCGCCGGCGGTACCCGTGCAAGTGCCCACGCTGGCCCCGGCAGTCCCCACGGCGGCTGCTGCAGCACCCACGGTCGCCGCGCCGGCTGCCGAGGTGCCCGTCACCGCCGGTCTGGGGACCGGGGTGCGCGAGGGCGACCTCGTGGACTTCGGGCAGCTCGACGTGCAGCCCCACCCCCTGGTCGAGGGCAAGGTCACGCTGTCACCGACCGTGGCGAAGAGCCGGGTGCCGTTCTCCGGCTACGTGATCCTCAAGGTTCTGGTCAACGAGAAAGGCGGCGTCGACGAGGTGACGGTGCTGCGCGGCTTCTCGCCCCCACGGGTGGGGATCGACGAGGCGTGCGTCGAGGCGGTGAAGCAGAACCGCTACCGGCCGGCGATGAAGAGCGGACAGCCCGTCAAGACCTGGCTCACGGTCACCATCGCGCTGCAGGCGACGCGCTGAGCGGCCGCCTCCGCATCGGGTTGCAGGATCTCTAGCGGCCGTTTGCGACGGGTTGGATGTTCGCCAGGAAGTCCGCGTTCGTCTTGAACTGCTTCAGCTTGGAGAGCAGCGCCTGCATCGCGTCGTGGGGGGGCAGCGCGGCGAGCGCCCGCCGCAGCAGGTAGATCCGCTCAACCTCCTCGCGCGAGTAAAGCTTCTCCTCCTTGCGGGTCCCGGACTGCGGGATGTTCATGCAGGGGAAGATGCGCCGCTCGAAGAGATCGCGGGTGAGGACGATCTCCATGTTGCCGGTTCCCTTGAACTCCTGGAAAATCACCTCGTCCATGCGCGAGCCCGTGTCCACCAGGCACGTGGCGACGATCGTGAGGGAACCTCCGTGCTCGATGTTGCGGGCGGAGCCGAAGAAGCGGCGCGGCTTCTCCATGGTGCGTGCATCAATACCTCCGGACAGGATGCGGCCCGAGCTTTTCTGCGCGTTGTTGTAGGCCCGCGACATGCGGGTGAGCGAGTCCATGAACACCACGACGTCCTGCCCGAGCTCGACCAGACGGCGCGCGCGTTCGAGGACCATCTCGGAGACCTCGATGTGGCTCTGGACCGATTCGTCGGAGGAGGACGCGAAGACCTCGCCCTTGATGACGTTCCGCCTCCAGTCGGTGACCTCCTCGGGGCGTTCGTCCACCAAGAGGACGAAGATTTGCACCTCCGGGTGGTTGACGCCGATGGCGTGGGCGAGCTGCTGGAGCAGCTTCGTCTTACCGGCCTTGGGCGGAGCGACGATCAGGCAGCGCTGGCCCTTGCCGATGGGCGCCATCAGCTCGATGACCCGCGGCTCGAGAATCTCTGGCTCGGTTTCGAGGTGGAAGCGCGCCGTGGGGTCGATGGAGGTCAGCTCCGCGAACGGCACGGCCCGCTGCCGGTAGTCGTCCGGCTGCAAGCCCTCGATGTTGTTGATCTCCACGACGACGGGCCTCTGGTGACCGTTGGGGGGTTGCACCGACGCAGTCAGGCGCAGGCCGCTCTCGAGGTGCCAGCGGGACAGCAGGCCACCGTCAACCATCGGATCATCACCCGAGAGGCGGAACTTGCTTGCCGCCGCCAGCAGAAACGCCTTGCCGTCGTCGCGGCGGAGGAGGTAGCCCTCGTACGGTGCGGGTGCGGCCCCGCCGTTGCCACCGTGGCGGCGGTTGCGCCTTCGACGCGGGCGTCGGCGCCTACCCGTGCTGGGAGCTTCCTTGGACTCCGGGGCAGGAGCCGGGGAAGCTTCGTTCGGCTCTTTAAACATGTCTTTATGGCTCCTCGGCCCATTCCTAAGCCGACTGCGCGGGGGGTACAGCAGCCGCAGGTACGGGCCAGCGTATCAAACGCGGGGAACGACCGAATGGGGAAGCGCCGCAGCGCCTCCTCGCCACGCTCAGTGTAGCGCACAAATGTGCAAATCCCAAGCGGGTGACCTGGCCAGCCCCCGCGACTACTGTATCACCGTTTCACGACCATCGCGGCAAACGCCTCGAAGATCTCTCGGTCCCACCAACCGCGCGCGGTCTCCTGGCGCTGCAGTGCGAGGGCCTTCTCCACGGGGAGCGCCCTGCGGTACGGCCGGTCGTTGGTCAGCGCGTCGTACACATCCACGACCTGGAAGACGCGCGCCAGCATCGGGATGTCGTCGCCCTTGAGAGCGTCCGGGTAGCCGCTCCCGTCGCCGCGCTCGTGGTGGTGCCTGATTACCGCCAACACCGGACGCAACGTACGCAGAGGCGCGCAAATATTGACCCCGATCTCGACGTGGGAGCGCATGATCCGCCACTCGGCCTCGTTCAGCGGCCCCGGCTTGAGCATAACCGCGTCGGGCACGCCGATCTTCCCGATGTCGTGCAGGTACCCGGCGCGCCGCAGCGTCTTGACCGCCTCACCGTCGAGGCCCACGTGTTCGCCGAGCCTGGCCGCCAGCTGCGAGAGACGGTCACAGTGCTCACCCGTCGCCTCGTGACGCGCCTCGATGGCACGGGCGATGGCGAAAAGCATCTTTTCGGCCTCGTCCAAGTCCTGGGTGAGGCGGCGGAAGGTAACCAGATTGCGCACCCGAACCTCGAGCTCGACGAGATCGAAAGGCTTGGAGAGAAAGTCGGTGGCCCCTGCCTCGAGCCCACGCAAGCGCGCCTGTCGGGAGTCGAGTCCGGTGAAGAACACCACTGGAATCAGACGGGTCTCCGTGTCGGCCTTCAGCCTCCGGCACACCTCGAAGCCGTCGATCCCCGGCATCATCACGTCGAGGAGGATCACGTCGGGCTGGCGTTCCCGGGCGATGAGGAAGCCGGTCTCGCCGTCGAGCGCCTGCCACACCTCGAAGCCGAGGGGGTGCAGCGCCCCCCTCATCGCCTCGAGGCTCTGAGGCTGATCGTCGATGACGAGCACGGTCCCGGCAGCAGCCATGATCCTAGATGATTCTACACGAGGGCGCAAACTCCGGACCCCGGTTTTTTGCCAGCCTGTACCGAGCCGTTTCGCGTAAGCGGACGCGGAAAAGAAAAGGGCCGCCCGCGAGGGCGGCCCGTCGGTCTGCAACGGCGTTGCTACGGCATGCGCAGGAAGAGGAAGGTCTTCTGCTCGGCCTGCGGGCGATAGATGTAGAAGCGGACCATGGTCCCCGAGCGGATCCCAGCGATTGTGTCCTTGAACGCCTGCGCCGAGCCGATGTCACGGTCGTTGACGCGCATGATCACATCCCCGAGCCGGAGGTTGGCGTCGTCCGCGGGGGAGAGATCCGTCACGTTCGTGACCACGGCCCCGTCGATCTCCCTGGGGATCTCGAACTGGCGCCGCGTCCGCTGGTTGAGATCGTCGATCTGGATGCCGAGCTTCGAGGTCGGCGTGTCCTCTTTTGTGGTCGTGGCCTCCTGCTCGTCCTCACCGGAGGGGCGCTCGCCGAGCGTCACGGTGATGCTCTTCGGCTTGCCCTCGCGCATCACGTCGAGCTCGACCTTCTGGCTCGGAGGCATCGCCGAGACGCGATAGATCAGATCGCGGGTGTCCTTCACCTGCTTGCCGGCGACCGCGACGATGACGTCTCCGTCCTTGAGGCCTGCCTTGTCTGCGGGGCCGTCCTTGGTGATGCTCTGCACCAGGGCGCCGTCGCGCGAGGGCAGCTTGTAGAACTCCTGAGCCTTCTGGTCCACGTTGGTGATCTGGACGCCCAGGTACCCGCGGACCACCTTGCCCTTCTCCTTGAGCTGCGGCACCACCATCTTGATCGTGTTGACCGGGATGGCGAAGCCGATGTTCTGGCCGACGGCGTTGATGGCGCTGTTCATCCCCACCACCTCGCCGCGCACGTTGACGAGCGGGCCGCCGGAGTTGCCCAGGTTGATGGCAGCGTCGGTCTGGATGAAGTCCTCGAACGAGGATGCGTTGGCGTTCGGTGAGATGCCGATCCTGCGGCCCTTCGCGGAGACCACCCCCACGGTGACCGTGTGTTCCATCGCCAGCGGGTTGCCCACCGCCATCACCCACTCGCCCACCTTCAGCGTTTCGGAGTCGCCGAGGGTGAGGAACGTGAACGGGCCCTTGGCGTCCACCTTGATGAGGGCCACGTCGGTGGCCGGGTCGCGGCCGACGATCTTCGCGGAAAACTCGGTCTCATCGGTCAGGCGTACCCTGATCTTCTCCGCCCCCTCGACCACGTGGTTGTTGGTGACGATCAGGCCGTCGGCGCTGATGAAGAAGCCACTGCCAGCGCCGATGCGCTTGCGCGGCCTCATGTCCTGCCTCGGCCCGCCCGGGCCGAAGAAGAACTCGAACGGGTCGATATCTTGGTGGAAGCGGCGCGCATCGCCCGGCTTGGCGACGTCCTCCGTGTACACTGAAACGACCGCCGTGGTCACCCGCTCGGCCAGGGCCGAGAAGTCAGGGTAGCTGCTCGGCGGGGGAAGCGCCGGGACGGCCGCCGGGGCCGCCGTCGCTTCCTTGGAGGCCACGGTAGCGGGCGTGAGGCCCAGGCCGCCGGCGAGAACGATCCCCATCACAAGAGAACCGATCGCCACTCCAGTCATCGAAAGCACTCGCTTGCGTCGTGCCGTATCCATGAAATCGTCCCTCCCAGGGCCGGGCAGACCCGACCCGCGTGTTCAACCGAGCAATATCCATGCCACATTCCGGGAGTGCCTGACCCCCAAGGTGGTCACGGAGGTGTCATTTTGACGCGACGAAGTCGGGCGCTGCCAGCACGACGCGGTCCTTGCCGGCCGCCTTGGCAACGTACATCGCCTGGTCGGAGGCGCGCAGGAGCTGGTTGCGGCGGTGGTCGGAGGTTCCGCTGCGGGGGACGTGGTCCGGGTAGACCGCCACCCCGACCGAGCAGGTGAGCGGGCCGTAGAACTCAACCGGGCCACTCGCCCACGAGAACCGCCCGCGCAGGAACGCCTGCTGGCGGATCGCTCGCCGGATGTCCTCGGCCACCACGATCGCCGCGGCGGTGTCGAAACCGGGGAGGATGACCACGAACTCGTCGCCGCCATAGCGGGCCAGGGTCACCCTGGGCGACCTCACGGCCCGCCTGAGCAGGTATCCCACCTCTTTGAGCACTTGACTGCCAGCTAGGTGCCCGTGCCTGTCGTTGACGTGCTTGAAGTTATCGAGGTCCATGAACAGCAACGCCACGCGCCCGCCGGCGGCGTCGGCGTGCTCAAGGTCCTCGGCGAGGCGCCGGTGGAAGAATCGGTCGTTGGCGAGGCCGGTGAGGTCGTCGCTGCGGGCCGCGGCCCCCGCCCTCCGCGCGTCCAGGAGGTTCTGGATCGACACGGACGTGTAGGCGGCGAAGATCTCGAGCAGGCCGCGGTCACGCTCGTCGAACGGGCGGCCGTCCAGGCGGTTCACCATCTCCAGCACACCGCACACGCTGTTCTCGATGCGGATCGGGACCGCTAGCAGGCTCTGGGTCCTGAAGGCGTGGCTCTCGTCGAAGCGGGGGTAGAAGAACGGGTCGCTGTGCGAGTCGGCGACCAGGTGGGACTCGCCGTTGCGGTACACGTGGCCGACCACCCCCTCGGTGGTGGGGATGCTCGCGCCCAGGAGCGATTCGGCCGCGGGGCCGAAGGCGGCGATGAAGTACAGCATCGCGCCGGCCGGGTCGCCCGCACGCTCGAACGGGTGGTCGAGCAGCACCGAGCCCGCCTCCGACGGTACGAACGCGTTGGCCCGCTGGAGCACCTCCTTGATGAAGCTGGCGGCGTCCATGGTCTCGGGCACGCCCGTGTCGTGGCGGTAGCGCTCGAGGAACGTCTCGAGCTCGGCGGCTGGGAGGACGCAGATGCCTGGACGGCTGTCCCTCACGTTTTGTAGTTTATCAGCAGCCTTCGTCCGCGCCCTTGACTTCCCGGCGCGCGCGACTAGAATGCGTGGTCCGGAGCGACGCGGGGTGGAGCAGTCCGGTAGCTCGTTGGGCTCATAACCCAAAGGTCGCAGGTTCAAATCCTGCCCCCGCAACCATGTCGGCCGCGCGAGAGCGCGGCCGTCCATTTTTCTTGGGGGCACGACTTGGTCCCGCCCCCCGCCCCACCACCCGCGGGGTCAAATCCTGCCCCCGCAACCACCTTTTCGGGGGGTCCTCGCGACCCCCCGACCCATTTCCCCCGTCGCGACTCACCCCCCGAGCCCGCGGTCTATAGGTTCCGGGGGGGCCCAGCGGCACCCAACCTTTTCCCCGCCGCGGATGCCCCCCAGAACCGCCGCGCTCCGGCCGAGTGAATTGGCCGCCGCTCATGTTGCGGGCAAGTGCATCGTTCTTATTACCCGCGGAAGCCGTTCGTGCAGTGCATGCCGTCGCAGTAGGGCTTGTTCGTGGACCCCCCGCACCGGCACACGGCGGTTGGCTCAGCGGGGCGTGCCACGGTCCCGTCGTCGGCCGCGTCGTTGCGGAAAACCGAGAGCGCTGCCGAGGGACACTGCCTGACCTGAACCACGATGGCCTCGGTGGACGCGCCAAGGACGTGGACCGCGCCTTCACGGTCCTGACGCGCTTCCTCTGGCCGTGACCGCGGGAAAGCCTCATGAAAAGACGCCGGGCCGTTCGGGGTGTATCTCCGGTTATGATGCCAGTGGGCCGGAGTCGTCTTGTTTCGGTTTCTGCTGGTGGGGAGGAGCGGATGGTGCGTTCCGTCGAGGGTCGCGTCGGTCCGGTGCGCCGTGCCCCTGCGAGGTGGGTGTTCCTAGCCGTGCGCAGAGCAGGGAGCGAACCAGGCAGAGCCTGGAGGAGGGAACGCATGCCAAGCGATGTGATCTCCGCGAAGCGGCTCCTCGCCGCAGGATTTGGAGGGACGGTTGCGGTCGCCGTCTTGGCCGCGGCCCTGCTCGTCGCAGCAGCGCCGAGTCGGGCGGCCGACCCGCCGAAGCCGTGCTGCTTCGCCAACGACCAGTACGCCGGGACGTGCAAGGTGGTCCCGCGCGAGGGCGAGACCTGCCAGAGCATCCTCGCGTATCTCAACAACCCCATGAGCACCGGGAAGGCCTACTGCGGCAGCAACAACATCCGCGGGGGCTGGACGGTGGTGAGTTGCGACAAGGGGAAGTCGGCCGAGGGTGGCACGGCCGCATCCGTAGCCAACGGGCAGAAGGGAACCCCCGCACGGGCAGGCGGACCAACCAGGTGAAACGGGGGGGGTGCATGCGCCCGGGCCCTGGAACACGTCGGCCCACCCGGAGAGCATCGGGAACAGGTCGTAGCGCCCGTTCGCGTCCGGCACGGCAACGTCCTGCCGGCCGTTGCCAACCCTTGTCACGTCGGCGGGCGGCCCTGGTTCATTGGCCTTTGGTCCAGAAGACCTGCAGCGTCAGTGCGGGTGCAGGTGGCGCAGGATGTGGGGCCGCTCGAGGCTGTGGCGCAGCATCAGCTCCTCGTCCGAGAGCAGCACGACCGTCGGGCCCTGCGCGACGACCGTGCCTTCGTCGAGAACGATGACGCGGGAGCACAGCTCGACCACCAGCTCCAGGTCGTGGGTGGCGATCAGTTTGGTGATCGGAATTTGCCGCAGCAGCTCCTTGAGCTCGCGGCGGCCGCGCGGGTCGAGGCTGCCGGTCGGCTCGTCCAGCACGAGGATCGAGGGGTCGCACGCCAGCACGCCCGCAAGACACACCCGGCGCTTCTCGCCGACACTCAGGTGGTGCGGGGCGCGCGCCTCGAATCCGGGGATCCCCGCCTGAGCGAGAGCTTTCCCGACACGCTCGCGGACCTCCGCTTCGCTCAGGCTGAGCTGCTGGGGGCCGAACGCCACATCCTCGAAAACGGTCGGGCAGAAGAGCTGGTCGTTGGCGTCCTGGAACAGGAGTCCCACCTTGCGGCGCACCGCGTGCAACGTTTCCACGTTGACCTGGCTCCCGTCAACGAAGACCTGGCTGTGGCCGCTCCAGGACTCGGGCAGCAACCCGTTGAGGTGCAGGAGCAGCGTGCTCTTGCCGGCTCCATTGGGACCGATCAGGCCGACCGACTCGCCCTCGGCAATGGAGAAGCTCACGCCGCGCAGAGCCTCGGTGCCCTCGCCGTAACGGAAACGCAGGTCGCGGACCTCGATGGCGGCGGTCATCTCCACCCCCTTGCGCACATGGCCGCGTAGATCCGCTCGGCGCGCTCGCTCGAGCGGATGAAGAGCTGGCTGACGACCGTGGCCATCGCGTGCCACGCCCACCTCCGCTGGGGCACAAACGTGCGGCTCGCCCTCGCACGCCCCATGCGTTGCGCCTCGTCCACCAGCACGAAGAGGTACCGGTACATGAGAGAGAGCGTCGTCACCAACAGCGCCGGCATCCGCCACGCCTTTGCCAGGTGGAGGAGATCCGAGAACGGCGTGGTGTTGGAGAGCAGCACCATGGTCAGAAGGCACAGGGTGGACTTCGCAATCAGGACGAGGAACAGCCGCCAACCGCCAGGCTGGAACAGCGCCAGGATCGCCACGCCCAGAACGAACGGCTCCAACACGACCACCCGCCAGGCCAGGGCCGACCAGGGAATCCGGGTGAGCGCCGCGACGGCGACCAGGAACGCAGCCACCGGGGCGAGGAACCAGGGGCGGGACGGCGGCAGGAGCACGACCGCCACCACCAGTGCGAGCGCCGCGATGAGCTTCACTGAAGCGTGCACGCGATGGATCGGGGAGTCGAGCCGGCTGTGGCGGTCCAGGAAGTCGTGTCGCATCGGGGCTCTACGGTCCCGCAGGCGGGCTGGCCGCACCGTCGCGGCCGGTTCTCGGCACCAGAGCGCGGGCCAGCAGCCACGCCAGGCCAAACACCACGATCGTTCCGACCGCGCCGGCGATTGATGTGCCAAGCGTGCCCCAGCGAAACCCGGGCATCTCGTAGTCCGGGATGGGCGCCGGGACAAGCGGCGCGGCCGCCTTCCCCTTGAAGCCGAGGAGTTCGGCGGTCCGGTCAAGCCCGTCCGGCCACCGTGAGGCGAGAGGCGAGACGAAGAGCGCCAGCCCCAGGGCGATCAGGCTGCCGTAGCCCACCACCGCGCCGTACGGCCGCCTCGGCTCCGTCGCATCGTCCGGCTCGAGCAGTTCGGGTCGTGCGCGGGCAACGGCCACCAGCACCAGGGCCGTGATGATCCCTTCCCCGAGGCCGATGAGCATGTGGATGGCGGCCATGGCCGGCAGCGCCACCGAAAAGCGGACCGTGCCAGACGCGGCCAGCTCACCGGCGCAGGCGACGGAGGCGATGACCGTGCTGCACCAGGCGGCAAACGCGGCGGCCAGGACACGCCCGAACAGCCCTTTGACGGCGCGGCAAACGAGGTGGTAGATCGCCCATCCACCCACCGCGCCGAGCACCGCCATGTTGAAGATGTTCGCCCCCAGAGCCGAGATCCCGCCGTCCGCAAACATCAGGCACTGGACGATCAGCACGGCCGAGATGACGATGACGGCCGCACTCGGACCGAGCAGCACGGCGGCCAGGACCGCTCCGATCAGGTGACCGGAGGTGCCGCCTGCAACCGGGAAGTTGATCATCTGGGCGGCGAACACGAACGCGGCCGTCAGACCGAGCAGCGGCACGCGCCGCGGGGGCAGGTGGGCTCTCGCCTGCCGCAGGGCGACGGCCAACCCGGCCGCCGCGAGGACACCGGCCGCCACGGCGGTCTTGGTATCCAGGAACCCGTCAGGGATGTGCATGCACCTTCGCCGTTCCAGCTCAAGAGGGGCTGCCCTTCCGGCGCCCGCAGGGCCGAGTGTAGCGTGAACGGGCAGAGGATCACCTACGTGCAGTTATCGGGCTCTTTACGTGCGTCCCGCTTCCAGGGAGGCCACCTTGGCCAGGCGGCGCAAGTGGCGAGGTTCCTGGCTGAACTCGGCTGCCAGGTACGCGTCGACGAGGTCCCACGCCACCTCCGGTCCCACGGTCCGCCCGCCCAAGCAGATGATGTTCATGTGGTCATCCTCGACCCCCTGCCGGGCTGAGAAGTGGTCATGGATCAGGCAGGCGTGCACCCCCGACACCTTGTTGGCGCAGATCGCCGCGCCGACACCGCTGCCGCAGATCACCACGCCGCGCTCCACCTTCCCCACCACCACGGCCCTGGCGAGCGGGATCACGAAGTCCGGATAATCGTCGTTTGGGTCCAGCTCGTGGGCCCCGAAATCCACGACCTCGTGCCCTGCCGCGCGCAGGTGGGCGACCAGTTCCTCCTTCAAGCCGTACCCGCCTTAATCTGTGGCAACGCCTACTCGCATGGTTTTTTCCCCTATCTCAGCGTGTCCCCAGCTGTCCTGCCACCGCGTGGTCGGCGAGCACCAGAGCGTGCTCCTGCCGCGCCCGCCCGGCTGGAATCGACGGGTCGCCGTCGCACAGGCGCACGAGCATCCCGCCCTTCTCTGTGCCGGTCACAAACCAGAGGACGCGGTGGGCGCGCACGGCCTCGCGCGCGACTGCGTTGGCATCGGCCAGGACTCTGATCTCCATCGCAACTCCTAGCCCGTCATGATCGGATCTTGCCAGCCCCCAGGGGGTGTGACTCTCGCGTCGACCTCGGCAGGCCCCCACGTGGCACAGCGCCTGAAACGTCGCCGGGTGCGTGTGGTCGCCCCGGAGGTAGAACAGCAGGACGGTGAGCTTCCCGAAAGCCGCGAGATCGAACCCCCCCTGCTTCTTGAGGCTGTCACGCATCCGGTCCCGGAGCTCGTCAACGTTCTTGGCGGACCTCGCCATGCCGATGACCGGCACGTCGAGGTGGCCGCGCTTGACCATCGCCTGCAGCGACGGAAAGATCTTCTTGTAGGCGAGGTCGCCCGTCGCTCCGAAGAAGACAAAGACATCCGACTGCGTCTCGTTCATGGCAAACTCCGCCAGTCGGCCGTTCACGTGCCGTGCGGCTTCTCGAGGTGGCCGCCGAACCCGTAGCGCATCGCGGACAACAGCGTGTCGGAGAACACGGACCCACCTCGTGAAGGGTGCGCGGGGCCCTCGGCACGCCGAGCTTTTTCAGGACCCCCCCTTCAGGCTCCGGTAGCGACGGATGAGGTTGTTGGTGGAGCTGTCGTGGCGGAGCTTAGGCTCGTCCTTGCTCTCGAGCTCCGGGATAATGCGCTGCGCCAGCACCTTGCCGAGCTCGACGCCCCACTGGTCGAACGAATCGATGTTCCAGACGACGCCCTGCGTGAAGACGGAGTGCTCATAGAGGGCAATGAGCTTACCGAGCGTCTCCGGCGTGAGCCGCTGCGCAACGATTGTGTTCGAGGGGCGGTTGCCCTCGAAGACCCGGTGCGGCACGAGCCACTCCGGTGTGCCCTCCTTCCTGACCTGCTCGGGCGTCTTGCCGAACGCAAGCGCCTCGGTCTGGGCGAAGACGTTGGCCAGGAGCATGCCGTGGTGGCGACCGAGGGGGTTGAGCGGCTCGACGAACGCGATGAAGTCCGAGGGGATGAGCCTGGTTCCCTGGTGGATCAGCTGGTAGAAGGAGTGCTGGCCGTTGGTCCCAGGCTCCCCCCAGTAGATGGGACCGGTCTCGTAGTCCACCACGGTGCCATCCAGCGTGACGTGCTTGCCGTTGCTCTCCATCGTCAGCTGCTGCAGGTACGCCGGGAAGCGCTTCAGGTACTGCTCGTAAGGCAGGACCGCGACGGTCTGCGCACCGAAGAAGTCGTTGTACCAGACGGCCAGGAGGCCCATGAGGACCGGCAGGTTGCGCTTGAGCGGCGCGGTGCGGAAGTGCTCGTCCATCTGGTGAAACCCGTCCAGCAAGGCGCGGAAATTCTCCGGGCCGGCGGCGAGCATCGTCGAGAGGCCGATCGCCGAATCCATCGAGTAGCGCCCGCCGACCCAGTCCCAGAAGGGGAACATGTTGGCGGTGTCGATACCGAACGTCGATACCTCTTTCGCATTGGTCGAGACGGCGACGAAGTGCTTCGGGATCGACCTCTCGTCACCACCGAGGCCGGCGAGCGACCAGTCCCTGGCCGAGCGGGCGTTGGTCATCGTCTCGAGCGTCGTGAAGGTCTTGGAGGAGACGACGAACAGGGTCTCCTCCGGGTCGAGATCGCGGACGGCCTCGGCGAAGTCGGTGCCGTCGATGTTGGAGACGAAGCGGAACGTCATGCCTCGCTCGCTGTAGTGCCTGAGCGCCTCGTACGCCATCACCGGCCCGAGGTCGGAGCCCCCGATGCCGATGTTGATGACGTTGCGGATGCGCTCGCCGGTGTGGCCCTTCCACGCCCCACTCCGGACGCGGTTGGAGAAGTCCGCCATCTTGTCGAGCACGGCGTGGACGTGGGGCACGACGTTCTCACCGTCCACCAGGATGGTGGCGCCACGTGGCGCGCGCAGGGCCACGTGCAGGGCCGCCCGGCTCTCGGTGATGTTGATCTTCTCCCCCCGGAACATCGCGTCGATCCGCGCGCGCAGCCCGGCCTCCTCGGCGAGCTGGAGGAGGAGCTCGAGGATCTGGTCGGTGATGCGGTTCTTCGAGTAATCCAGGTAGATGCCCACGGCCTCGGCGGTCAGGCGCTTGCCGCGCCTGGGGTCCTGGGCGAAGAGTTCCCGAAGGTGTTGGTCCTTCACCTTCTTGTGGTGGGCCGTGAGGGCCTTCCAGGCCCGGCGTTTGGTGAGCGGTTTGACGCTGGTCGTCATGTCCGTGGTCCTTTCCTGTCGCTCGCGCCTGTCACGGAACAAGGTTGCCGCCGTCGTTGCCGGCGCCAACGCGCCGACCGCGAGAGTCGTTGCCCTGGCTGACACGGAAGGGCTTCAGGGGTCCCTGAGGTGTCTTGGCCATTCTCTTCAGGTTTCCTGTTTCCTCCTCGTGCGGCTCCTGCCGAGGTTTCCCAGGCGGCATTGTGTGTTTGTGCGGTGCTGGCCGTTGAGCCATTGTAGTCGTGTCGCCGGGCGCGGCCGCGCCGGAACCCGACGCGGTCTTAGCCTCGTTGGTCCCTTCACCCCACGCGCATGAACTCAATGCGGTGGTTCGCGTCGGGGTTTCGCTCGGATGGGCCGGCCACGAGCATCGCCATGAGGCCGGGTACGTTTCGCTCCTGCAGCCAGGCCTGGGCGAGCTCGCGCCAGTCCTCCGGGTCAGACGCGAGCTCGATGGGTTGCACGCCGTAGGAGAAGGCGAGCCCCCGGCACACCGCGGGATCGTGGCTGATGGCGGCAATCCACGCCGCGGGCTTGAACCGCGAGATCAACCGGGCCGTCGTACCGGTGTGCGTGGGCACGAACACCGCTGCGCATGGCACGGTGTCCAGGGCGTGCTCCACGACGGAGGCGATGGCCGTCGGCACGGTGGTGGGCTTCTGCTCCAGGCATAGTGCGCGCAGGTCTTTCAGCCGCGCCGGGGGGCGGCGGGCTTCGGTGGCGGCAGCGATCCTGGCGAGCATGGCTACGGCCTCCTCGGGGTACTTTCCCACCGCCGACTCGCCGGAGAGCATGAGGCAGTCGGTGCCGTCCAGGATGGCGTTGGAGACGTCGGTGGCCTCCGCACGGGTCGGGAGCCGGCTCGATACCATGGACTCGAGCATCTGCGTTGCGGTGATGACCGGCTTGCCTTCCAGGATCGTCCTCGCGATGAGCTGCTTCTGTGTGATGGCGATCTCCTCGATCGGCACCTCCACGCCGAGGTCGCCCCGGGCCACCATGATTCCATCCGCCGCCTTCAGGATCTCGTCGAAGTGATCGAGCGCGCCCGACCGCTCGATCTTGGCGATCACGAAAGGGCGTTTGCCTGTGGTGGCGGCGGCAGCACGCACGGCCTCGATGTCCGCCGCGGTCTCGACGAACGACTGGCTGACGGCCTCCGCGCCGTGCTCCAGGGCGAACTGGAGGCAGGCGCGGGCGTGCTCGGTGAAGGCGCTGATGCCGAGGTCGAGCCCGGGCAGGTTGAGGCCCTTGCGCGAGCTGAGCTCGCCGCCGACCGCCACGGTGCACTGCACGTCGTTGCGCGCCACGCGCTCGACGATGAGCTGGATGAGGCCGTCGTTGAGAAACAGCCGGTCGCTGCGCTTCACGACCCTGGGCAGCCGCTCGAAGCTGATCGAGGCGCGGGTGGCGTTGCCCACGGTCTCTTCAGTGGTCAGCGTGAAGGCGTCGCCGGCGTGAAGCTGGATCGGCTCCGGTTCGATTCTCCCGACGCGCATCTTCGGTCCCGGCAGGTCCGCCATGATGGTGACGCTCCGGCCTGTGACCCGCTCCGTCGCCCGGATCCGGGCGATGCGCTCGGCGTGGCCGGTGAAGTCGCCGTGCGAGAAGTTGAGGCGCGCGATGTCCAGCCCGGCGCGGATGAGGCCCTCGAGCTTCTCCTGGGAATCCGAGGCGGGGCCGATGGTGGCGACGATCTTGGTCTTGTGATCGGGCAGTGGCATCAGACCTCCAAACCCGGCGCGGAGCTCAGGAAAATGGGACTTGCCTTCTCCACGCTGTCCCTGTCGAACGGCTGCGGAGGGCACCCGCCGACGAGGGGACGGAACTGCAGAAACGCGCCGCCTCGGGCACGCCTGCCGGGCCGAGGTCCGTGGCGTCGAGTCACCGGGATCGGCATCAGTACTGCTCGAAGACGCGCTGGATCTCGCGGATGTCGCTGGTCTTCGTGAGGGCCATCCGGAGCAGCACCCGCGCCTTCTGCGGGTTCAGCTCCAGCGCGGCGACGAACCCGAGGGCGTCGTCGTCCACCTCGATGTTTCGCCGCACGAGGCCGCTTCCCACCCGGGTGCTGCGGACGACCACGATGCCGGTCTTGGCGGCTGCGGCGAGGGCATCGATCATGTCCTTGCTCGCGTTTCCATCGCCCACGCCGGCCAGCACGATCCCCTTCGCCCCGGCGGCCACGGCCGCCCTGACCATCGTGCCATCCGCCCCCTCGGTGGCGTAGACGATGTCCACCCGCGGAAGCGCATCGAGGCCGTCGAGCGAGAACTCGCTCTTCGTGGTGTGGCGGGTCGTCCGTACGTTGAAGAAACGCACCTTTCCGTAGTAAGCCTCGCCCAGCCTGCCGCGGTTGACCGAGACGAACGTCTGGACCGCGGTCGTGTTGGTCTTCTGGACGTCGCGCGCCGCGTACACCTCGTCGTTGACGACAACTAGGACCCCGCGTCCCCGGGCGGTGCGGTCGGCGGCGACGGCCACCGCGTTGTAGAGGTTGAGCGGCCCGTCGGCGCTGAGGGAGGTCGCGGGCCGCATCGAGCCCACGAGCACGACCAGCTTTTCGCTCTTGAGGACGAGGTCCAGGAAGTACCCGGTCTCCTCCAGGGTGTCGGTCCCGTGGGTGACCACGATGCCGTCCACGTCGGGGGAGGCCAGGAGCTGGTTGGCACGCCTGGCAAGCTTGAACCAGACGAAGTCGCTCATGTCCTGGCTGCCGATGCTCGCGATCTGCTCGCGGGTGATGGTGGCCAGGGTGTCGAGCCCGGGCGCGGCCTTGACGAGCGCTTCAACGGAGAAGCTGCCGGACCTGTAGCCGGGTTCGCCCTCCTTGGGTTGGGCGCCCGCGATAGTGCCGCCGGTGGCGAGGATGACGATTCTCGCGCGCGCCGGCGCGGCGGCTGGTACGGCCGTGGGTGCGGCGGCCTGGGGAGCGGCAAGGCCGAAAGGAGCGGTCGCGATCGCGATAAGGACCGCGAGCGCGAGAGAGATCATCGAACGCCTGGACATGGGCCAACCTCCTCGTTTCCGGACCCGGCTTCGGTCAGTTTGTTGCGGGTCATGCTGGACGTCCCTGACCCGTCATCGCGGCGGGGTCGAGGATCCTGGCGAT
Organism: Thermoanaerobaculaceae bacterium; assembly: GCA_041494245.1. Lineage (GTDB taxonomy): Bacteria > Acidobacteriota > Thermoanaerobaculia > Thermoanaerobaculales > Thermoanaerobaculaceae > RBG-13-68-16. The sequence goes on along the minus strand of JBGQAK010000006.1, from coordinate 37,505 downwards.
CTGCTCCTCGGACAGGAGCTTCTTCTCGCGGACCAGCTCGATGATCCCGCGGCCGGTCGTCATCGCCTCGGTCGCCAGCTCGGTGGCTCTGTCGTAGCCGATCACGGGGTTGAGGGCGGCCACCGTGCCGATGCTGTACTCGACGTAGCGCCGGCAGATCTCCGGGTTGGCGGTGATCCCTTCGACGCAGTGGACCCGCAGGGTGCGGGCCGCGTTCATGAACATCGTCTGCGCCTCGAAGATGCAGGCGGCGATGACCGGCTCGAAGACGTTGAGCTGGAGCTGGCCGGCCTCGGCCGCCATCGAGACGGTCAGATCGCTTCCGATGACCCTGAAGCAGACCATGTTGACGACCTCCGGGATGACCGGGTTCACCTTCCCCGGCATGATCGTGGAGCCCGGCTGCTTGGGGGGGAGGTTGATCTCGCGCAGGCCGCACCGGGGCCCGGAGGAGAGCAGCCTCAGGTCGTTGCACACCTTCGAGAGCTTGATCGCCATGCTCTTCATGCAGCCGGAGTAGAGGACGAATGCCTGCGTGTCCTGGGTCGCCTCGATCAGGTCCGGAGCGAGGCGGATCGGGAAGCCGGTGATCTTCGCCAGGTGCTCCGTGCACTTCTGGGCGTAGCCGGCGGGCGCGTTGAGCCCCGTGCCGATCGCCGTCGCACCCATGTTGATCTCGCAGAGGACGTTCTGCTGGGCACTTTCGAGTGCCAGGATCTCGCCGGAGAGCGTCTCAGCGAACGCCGTGAACTCCTGCCCCAGCGTCATGGGGACGGCGTCTTGGAGCTGCGTTCGCCCCATCTTGAGGAGCGCGGCGAACTCCCTCCCCTTGGCACGGAACGACCCGATCAGCTCCTCCATCGCCGCAACCAGCTCGACGTTCCCGAGGGCCATTCCGATGTGCAGGGCGGTGGGGTAGGCGTCGTTCGTGGACTGCGACGCGTTGACGTGGTCGTGCGGGCTGCAATGGGCGTACTCGCCCTTCGTGTGTCCCATCAGTTCGAGGGCCCGGTTGGCGATCACCTCGTTGGCGTTCATGTTGGTCGAGGTGCCGGCCCCGCCCTGGAACACGTCGAGCCGGAACTCGTCGTGGAGCTTGCCGTCGATCAGCTCCCGGCAGGCCCCCTCGATGCCGGCCAAGATCTCTTTGCTGAACTGGCTGCAGTCGAAGTTCGCCCGTGCAGCGGCCAGCTTGACCATCGCGAACGCCTTGATCAGGTTGGGGTAGAGACGCAGCTCCACACCCGAGATGTGGAAGTTCTCCAGTGCCCGGGCCGTCTGGATGCCGTAGTAGGCGTCCGACGGAACGCGCCTCTCGCCCAGGAAATCGTGCTCGGTGCGGGTCGTTCTCTCGGACATGTCGAGTCCTCCCAGGTCGCGCGTGGCGCGCGTGTCATCTCGGAGCCTCCTTGCGCCCCCTCTGCGATGAGGAGCTCCCGGCCGGTGGCGGGTCTTCCGCGCGGCCCAATCACCGGCTGCGTGCCGGGCGGTCCAAGGTTCTCATGGCACACGTTCAGATCCGCCTCGTCTACTCGCCGTACGGGTTCCCGTGCAGCGCGCTGCTGATGTCCGTGATCGCCTTTTGCGCGCGGACGCTGTTCCCCGTCTTGTCGAGCGGCGGCGAGATCACGGCGATGCCGAACCTGCCCGGCGAGACGGCGATGATGCCGCCGCCGACCCCGCTCTTGGCCGGCAGCCCTGTCGCGTACAGCCACTTGCCCGCGTCGTCGTAGAGCCCGGCGGTGGCCATCACGGCCAGGACCCTCGGGACGTACTCCGGCGCCAGGACCTGCGTACCGGTCGCCGGGTTCCTGCCGTGGTTGGCCAGGGTCCCCGCCATGATCGCGAGGTCCTTGGCGTTCACGCTCACCGAGCACTGCCTCGTGTAGATGTCGGTCGCCTGCAGCGGTTTGTCCTTGATCTTCCCGTAGGCGTACATGAGCATGGCGATCGCCTGGTTGCGCTGGTTCGTCTCGGCCTCGGACTTGTAGACCTCCTGGTTCACCAAGAGCCGCCTGCCCGCGAAGTCGCTGTAGTAGGCGATGATCCTGTTCCAGATCTCGTCGTACGTGGCACCCTTGACGATGCTCGTTGCCGTGATGGCGTCGGGGTTCACCAGCGGGTTCATCTCAGCGCCTTTGTGCTTCTCGATTGCGACGATAGAGTTGAAGGTGTCGCCGGTTGCATCGACGCCCATCGTGTCGACGATCGCCTGCGGCCCCTGCTCCTGGATGACCAGCGCCATGGTGAAGACCTTTGAGATCGACTGGATCGACACCTCGGAGGCGATGTCACCGGCGGTGTGGACCTGACCGTCCGGGGTCACAAGCGCGATGCCGTAGATGGTGGGGTCCACCTTGGCGAGCACCGGGATGTAATCGGCGTTTGCCCCTTCCTTGAGGTCCTTGTACCTGGCGTACGCCGCGGCCAGCACCGCGTCCACGTTGGCCGGAAACGGTAGGACCTGCGCCGTCTCCTTCGTTGCGGGCGTCTGCGCCGCGGCCGGTGTCACAATGGCGCCGCACGGCCCGACGGCCAGCAGCGTACTCACGATCAGGCTCGTGCCCTTGCCCGTGCGTGAAAACATGGAAACCTCCTCTCGTTCACGACTCTCCACGAGCGACGAGGGGTCGGTCATGGGGAGTTCCTTTGCCTCGTGACGTCATGCCTGTGCGGCCGCTTGACCGGTCTGTGCCGCCCGCCGCAACACCTGGAGCACCGTGGTCGCGAGGGCCAGCGCGACGGGACCGATGAAGATGCCGAGCAGGCCGAACGCCGCGAGGCCGCCGAAGACACCGAGGAAAGCGACCAGGGTCGAAAGCTCCTCGGTCCCCCGGATCAGCAGCGGCCGCAGAACGTTGTCGGCGAGGAACGAGGCCACGACTAGGCCCCAGAGGAAGAGGAAGATGGCGGAGCCCGGGCGCCCGGCTGCCCAGAGGTAGACGGCACCGGGAAGCCAGACGATCGCCGTGCCGCCCACGGGCAGCAGCGACAGGACGGCCATCGCGGCCCCGGCGAGGGCGGGCGACGGGAGCCCGGCGATCCACCAGCCGATGCCACCGGTCAAGCCCTGGGCGAGCGCGCACAGCAGCGAGCCACGGAAGATGGCCGCAAGCAAGGACTGCAGGGAGCCGCTGATCCGCTGTCTGCCGGCCTGGTCGGTCGGCAACATCTCGAAGACGCCCCTGGCCATCTCCCTCCCGTCCTTGAAGAAGAAGAACAGCAGGAAGATGACCATCACGAAGGTGAGGACAGCGTCGAACACCCCGAGCACGAGCTTGCCGCTCAGGGCGGCCACGACGGCCGACGCCTTGGCCACGAAGCCGGCGGCCAGCTTCTGGAAATCGTCCGGCGAGATGCCGACCTGGGTCTGGATGCGGTCGATCAGGGCCGCGATCTGCGGGAGGGCAACAAAGTCGCTCACGGAGCGCACGTTCAGGGAGCCGAGCTTGGTCGAGACGCGGTTGGCCACGTCGATCGCCTGGCTCGCAAGCACGCCGGCCAGGAGGCCGCCGGGTAGGAGGACGATGAGGGCGATGGCCAGCGTCAGGAGCATCGCGGCGAGGTTGCGGCGTTGCGGGAGCTTGCGCTCGAGCCAGGCCCACGGCGCCTGGAAAGCGACCGCGAGGATGATCGCCCACGCGATGGCGGCCAAGAAGGGTGCGAGAACCCTGTAGCAGAGGAACCCGATGCCCAGTGCCGCCAGCAGGAAAAAGGCGACAGCGTAGGTCCGGGAGTGATCTGGCAAATCCATTTCTGGCCTCCTCCGCGGTAGGTGAACATCAGCAGTGTACGGCCGTCCACGGCTGCTGTCCCTGCGCCGTGATTGTAGGCGCGTCAGCGACGCCTCGCCCTGCCACTTGCGGTTTCTCTGCTTGTGGCGTCACGTCAGTATCAGCTGCGGGCCGGGGCGGGTGCACCCTCGGGTGCGTCAGCCAGCGCCTCGGCCACTAGGCGCTCCTGCTCGATCTGGAAGACGCGGGCCGAGCCGGTGGCGGGGCTCGGGTTCTCGGGACGGCCCACGTAGCCGAGCGGCAGCCCGGGAGCGAGCTCGCGCAGGCGCGGCGCGACGAAGCTCCAGGCCCCCATGTTCGACGGCTCCTCCTGCACCCACCTGAGCTCCTGCAGGCTTGACAGCGAGCGCAGCACGCCGGCCAGCTCGTCGGCCGGGAACGGGTAGAGCCGTTCGACCCGCACGATCGCCGTGCGCGTATCACCCTGTTTGCGGCGGTGGTCCAGCAGGGCGAACGCCACCTTGCCGGTGCACAGCAGCGCGCGCGTGGCCTCGGGCGGCGGCGTGGCCTCCGCCAGCACCGGCCGGAACGTCCCGGTGAACTCCTCGGCGCGGCTCTTGGCGACCTCGGCGCGCAGGAGGCTCTTTGGGGTCATCACGACGAGCGGCACGCTGCGGGACGCGTGGGCCTGCGCGCGCAGCAGATGGTAGAACTGCGCCGAGGTGGAGGGTACCGCCACCCTCAGGTTGCCGCGCGCGCACAGCTGCAGGTAGCGCTCCAGCCGTGCACTGGTGTGCTCCGGTCCCTGGCCCTCCGAGCCGTGGGGCAGCAACATCACGAGTCTGCTGTGCTGGCCCCACTTCTCCTCGGCGGCGGCGATGAACTGGTCGATGATGATCTGGGCGCCGTTCGAGAAGTCGCCGAACTGCGCCTCCCACATCACCAGCGCGTCGCCGCGGGAAACCGAATAGCCGTACTCGAAGCCGAGCGCCGCGTACTCCGAGAGCAGGCTGTCGTAGACCAGGAACGGGGCCTGCTCGGGAGCGAGGTGCTGGAGGGGGGTGTACTCGGCGCCGGTCTGCTGGTCAACCAGCACGGAGTGACGCTGGGAAAAGGTTCCACGCCGAGAGTCCTGCCCGGAGAGCCGCACCGCCGTGCCCTCGAGGAGCAGCGACCCGATGGCGAGCAGCTCCGCGGTGCCCCAGTCGACGACGTCCTGGGCCAGCAGCTGGCGGCGCTGGGCAAGCTGACGGGCGAGCTTGGGGTGGACGTGAAAGCTGTCGGGAACGGCGGTGGCGCGCTGCAGGATGTGCTCGAGCTTCGCGAGCGGGACCACCGGGGACGGGGCCTCGGTCGGAGAGGGTTGCGCAGTCACCGGCGGGGCGGCGGGCGGTGCGCTCTCGTGGGTGGCGGCGAACGCCGCTTCGAGCCTCTCCTGGAAGTCCTGGAGCGCTGCTTCGGCTTCCTCGAGCGACATGTCGCCGTGGTTGACGAGCCGCTCGGTGTAGAGCTTGCGCACCGAGCGCTTCTCGCGGATCCTGGCGTACATGATCGGCTGGGTGTAGGCCGGCTCGTCCGCCTCGTTGTGGCCCCAGCGCCGGTAGCCGATCACGTCTACTACGACGTCCTTCTTGAACTCGCGGCGAAACGCCAGGGCGAGGTCCATGACGTGCACGCACGCCTCGGGGTCCTCGCCGTTCACGTGGAAGATCGGCGCCTGCACCATCTTGGCAACGTCGGTGGCGTACACCGAGGAGCGCGCGTCGGCCGGCGAGGTCGTGAAACCGATGCCGTTGTTGACCACGATGTGAATGGTCCCGCCCGTGCGGTAGCCGGAGAGCGCGCTCATGTTGAGCGTCTCCGCGACCACGCCCTGTCCTGCGAAGGCGGCGTCCCCGTGGATCAGCACCGGCAGCACCTGCTCGTGTGCGGTGTCTCCGCGGGTGTCCTGCAGTGCCCGCGCCATGCCCTCGGCGACCGGGTCCACCGCCTCCAGGTGGCTCGGGTTGGAGGCCAGGGTGACGTGCAGCGACTCGCCCGCGGGGCCCTGGAAGGTACCGGTGGCGCCCAGGTGGTACTTGACGTCGCCGGTCCCCTCCCGGGAGAGCGGGTCGAGGTTCCCCTCGAACTCGCGGAAGATCTTCTCGTAGCTCTTGCCGAGGATGTTGGCGAGCACGTTGAGCCGGCCGCGGTGGGCCATGCCGATGACCGCCTCCGCGGCGCCGGTCGCCGCCGCGCCGGCCAGAAGCCGGTCGAGCATCGGGATCAGCGACTCCAGCCCCTCGAGGGAGAAGCGCTTGTGGCCGATGTACTTGGTGTGGAGGAAGCGCTCGAACGCCTCGGCGGCGTTGAGCATCGCGAGCGCCCGCCGCTTGGCTTGGGCGTCCAGCCACCCGGCGGGGTCGGCGCCCTCGACGCGTCTCTGGATCCACCCTTTCTGGTCCGGCTCCTGGATGAACATGTACTCGATGCCGAGGGTGCCGCAGTACGCCTCGCGGAGGGTGCTCACGATCTCGCGCAGGGAGGCGCGCGCGCGGCCGCCCAGGCTGCCGGTGTAGAACTCGCGGTCCAGGTCCCACACCGTGAGGCCGTGGTGCTCCAGCTCCAGCTCGGGGTGGGTGGGGATCTCCGTCGAGAGCGGGTTGGTGTGGGCGACCAGGTGGCCGCGCACGCGGTACATGTTGATGATCGCAAGCACCCCGGCCTGTTTGCGGACGAGCGCGTCGACGCCGCGGTCCGAGAAGTACGGGTTGGCGTCGCGAGTGAGGTGCACCGGCTCGTGCGGCACCGCCAGGGAGGTGAAGACCTCCTCGTAGAACCGGTCCTCGCCGGCCAGCAGTGCGGCCACGCGGGAAAGCAGCTCGGCGCTCTCCGCCCCTTGGATGACCCGGTGGTCGTAGGTGCACGTCAGGGTCAGCACCTTGCTCACCCCCAGGTGGGCGAGGGTCGTGGGGTCGGCGAGCTGGTACTCCGCCGGGTACCCGATGCTCCCGGTCGCGAGGATCAGGCTCTGGCCGACCATCAGCCGCGGCACCGACTGGGTGGTGCCGAGCATCCCAGGGTTGGTGAGGGTGACGGTGGTGTCGGCGAAGTCATCGAGGGTGAGCTGGCCGGCCTGCGCCCTGCGGATCAGCTCGTTGTACGCCGCGAAGAACGTCGCGAACTCGAGCATCTCGGCGCGCTTGATGCCGGGCACGACCAGGCCGCGGGACCCGTCCCGGCGCTGCACGTCCACGGCCAGGCCAAAGTTGACGTGCTCGGCCACGACGCGGTGCGGTGCGCCATCGATCTCGGTGTAGAGCGACCGCATGCCGGGCATCTCGGCGAGCGCCTTCACGAGCGCCCACGCGAGCAGGTGCGTGAAGCTCACCTTGCCGCCGGTCAGCTCGGCCAGGTGCTGGTTCATGAGCGTGCGGTTCTCCTCCAGCAGGCGGACAGGGATGGTGCGCACTGAGGTTGCCGTCGGGACCGAGAGGCTGGCCTGCATGTTCTCGACCAGGCGCCTGGCGGGCCCGACCATCGGTACCGGCGCGGGTGCGGCCGGGGGCGGCGGCGCTTCCCTGGGCGCGGCGGGTGGCGTCGGAGCGGCGGGCGCGGGCGGCGGGGCGATCCGGCCGGCTGCCGGGCGGTAGTCTGAGAAGAACTCCCGCCAGCTGTCGCTGACCGACTCGGGGCGCTCCTTGAACTCGCGGAACATTTCGTCGATCAGCCAGACGTTTGGCCCGAAGGAGTCCGCTTTCTTGGGCTCGTCGTTCATGCCGCTATGGTAAATCCGTTCCGCCTCGAAAGATTCCCACCGCGGGGCCGCAGCGCGAGGGGGCCTCAGCGGCAGCGGACGCGCACCTCGTGGGTGCCGGCCGGCTCCCGCGGAGGTGCGATGAGGTTGTCGCCGAGGAGCTCGCCGTCGAGGCGGACCTCGGCCCGGACGCCGGCCGGCAGTTCACGGCTGCGCTCGATCTCGACTCTGTACGCGGAGCCCCGCCAGGGGCGCACGACGCCGGCCCGGCTCCACCCCGTGGGCAAGCACGGGTCGAGGCGCAGGCCGTCCCACTCCGGTCGCACGCCCAGCACCCACTCGGCCACCACCCTGTGCAGCCATGCCGCCGAGCCGGTGTACCAGGTCCAGCCGGCGCGTCCGTGGTGGGGGGAGTCCGGACCGTCCACGTTGCCGGGCAGCACGTACGGCTCCGCCCAGTACCTCTCCGGGTCCTTGAGCGCCGGGTTGATGGCGGTGAGCAGCCTCCCCACGAGCTCCTGGTCCCGCACCTTGCACGCCGCCGCGATCGCCCAGGTGGCGGCGTGGGTGTAGACGCCGCCGTTCTCGCGCAGGCCGGGTGCGTAGCGGGTGATGTAGCCGATCTCCGGCACGGGCGTGTCGTATGCCGGCGCCAGCAGAAGGGCGCCCGCGTCGCTCACCAGGAGCTCGCGCACCGCCGCCATGCACGCCGCCGCCCGCTCGGGCGGTGCGACGTCGGCGAGCACCGCCCAGGTCTGGGCGTTGAGGAAGATCCTGCCGACGCGGTTGGAGGCGCTGCCGAGGGGGGAGCCGTCGTCGAGCGTGCCCCGCAGGTACCACGCGCCGTCCCAGCCGTGCTGGTTGATCGCGGCGACCAGCGCCTCGCGCCGCTGGGCGTACTCGGCCGCGAGCGCACCCTCCCCGGTGCGGTGGAAGACCTCGGCCCAGTCCGAGAGCAGGGCGGCCAGGAAGTGGGCGAGCCAGACCGACTCGCCGCGCTCCTGCAGACCGGCCGCCGAGAGGCCGTCGTTCCAGTCGCCGGCGCCGATGTACGGCAGCCCGCGCGGGCCGGTGCGAAGGAAGACACGGCCGAACGCCCGCTGGATGTGCTCCGCCAGCGGCTTCTTGCCGGGGTCGTCCAGAAACGGCGTCGCATCGCGGAGGACGTCGAGGTTGCCGGTCTCCTTGAGGTAGCTGGCGGTGACGAGCGCCAGCCAGAGCAGGTCGTCGGTCATGCGGGTGACGTGGCCCTGCTCGGAAAGCGGGTGCCACCAGTGGTAGACCGACCCGTCGGCGAACTGGTGGGCGGCGTGCAGGTTGATCTGCTGCCGGCAACGCTCCGGCTCGATGGTGAGCCAGACCTGGGAGTCCTGGAGCTGGTCGCGGAAGCCGTAGGCTCCGCTCTGCTGGTAGTAGCCGCAGCGCCCCCAGAGGCGGCTGGAGATCGCCTGGTAGCGCACCCAGTCGTTGACGAGCACGTCGAGCGAGGGCTCCGGCGTCTCGATGCGGTGAGCCGCAAGGCGCACCTTCCAGGACCCCCGGACCTCATCCAGGGCGCGGCCGATCACCTCGATCGCGGCCAGGGAGTCGGTCAGCTCCTCGGTGGCGGCAGCCGACTCGGCGACGGCGAGCACGTACCCGAGGGTGCGCGACCCGCCCGGCTTCAGGTCGACTGTGGAGCGCAGCGCAGCGATCGCGTCGGAGTGCCTGCCGAACGAGGGCTTCCACCCGTCCTGCTGCAGCGCGTACGGCGCGCGCAGGCTGCCGTTTCGCCCCAGGAACGCCCCCTTGTCGCCCTGCACCGACGTCACCTCCGCGGTGCACGCGAGGGCGGCGACGTAGGGGAAGTCCGTGTTCCAGTGGCCGAACTCTTGCGACGGGACCTCCCACATGTGGCTGCGGGCGAGGATCGCACGGCGAGCCGGCTGGAACGAGGTCTCGAGGAAGAGCTTGGTGAACTCGCGGCGGGGCGAGGGCGCCACCCCGCAGTTCCACTCCAGGTAAGCGCACAGGTCGAGGGTGCGGGCGCGGTCGCTCTCGTTGACGAGCTCCACCAGCCACAGCTCGGCGGTCTCGCGGGCGTGCGCGAACAGCGTCCAGCGGGCCGCGATTCCGGAGAACGCGGTCTCGAAGGTCGTGTAGCCGAGTCCGTGGCGGCACAGGTAGCGGTCGTGGGTGGCCCAGACCGGCGCGGGCGAGAGGGACCAGATCGCCCCGGAGTGCCGGTCGCGGAGGTAGAGGAACTTTCCCGAGGAGTCCTCGAGGAGGTCCTGCTGCCAGCGCGTGATCACCGCGAGCTGGGAGTTGTCGATCCAGGTGAACCCGCCGCCGGCCTGGCTGACGGCCAGCCCCAGCCTCGGGTTGCAGATGATGTTCGCCCAGGGGCGTGGGGGGCTCGGATCCGTGATGAGGTACTCGGTGCCGTCGCTCGAGAAATGGCCGTAGCGGGACGGCGCAAACGGCGCAGGCCGGCCCGACTCGGGGGGGTGCCCGGTCCTCTTCGACGTGGTTTTCATACCGCGGCGTCCTCCACGTGGCAGCGCACGATGCGGCGGGATGTAAACGCTTACATTAGAACCCCGCCAGACCGGCAAGTCAATCGCCGGCGGGGCCCCGACGGATCGCAGAGCGCGTGGTATCGTGACCCGGAAAGCGTTGCCCGTAGGGGCAGAGTGGGGCCTGGCGGCATGAGCGGAGGAGAAGGCATCGCAGGGCGGTTTGTTTTTCCCGAGGGGTTCCTGTGGGGCGGCGCTACCTCCGCCTACCAGGTGGAGGGGTCGCCCCTCGCCGACGGGGCCGGGTCCAGCATCTGGCATCGCTTCAGCCACACCCCCGGCCAGGTGCGGGACGGCGACACCGGGGACGTGGCGTGCGACCACTACCGCCGGGCCGGGGAGGACGTCGCCCTGATGCGGGAGTTGGGTCTTTCCGCCTACAGGTTCTCCGTGGCCTGGGGGCGCGTGCTCCCGGAAGGCCGGGGCCCGGTCAACGCGAAGGGGCTCGACTTCTACCGCCGACTGGTGGACCTGCTCCTGGATGCTGGCATCCAGCCGTTCGTCACCCTCTACCACTGGGACCTTCCGGCGGCGCTCGACGACCTCGGGGGATGGCTCAACAGGGACATCGCCGGGTGGTTCGCCGAGTATGCCGACGTGATGTTCCGGGCGCTCGATGGCCGGGTCCGGTGCTGGGCGACGCTCAACGAACCGTGGGTGGTGGCGGACGGCGGCTACCTCTACGGGGTCCTCGCCCCCGGGCACAGGAACCTCTTCGAGGCGCCGATCGCAACCCACAACCTGCTGCGCGCCCACGCCGCGGCGGTGCAGGCGTACCGGGCGCGGGGCGCCCACCAGATCGGCCTGGTCGTCAACCTGGAGCCCAAGTATCCGGCGTCCCCGAGCGTGCAGGACGTCGCCGCGACGGCCCGCTCCGACGCGTACATGAACCGGCAGTACCTGGACCCGGTGTTCCTGGGCAGCTACCCGGAGGAGCTTCCCGAGATCTTCGGGGAGGCGTGGCCGGAGACTACGGGCGCCGAGGCGGCGGCGCTCCGGGAGCCGATCGACTTCCTGGGCGTCAACTACTACACGCGAGGCGTAATGCGTCACGATCCGGCGGTGTGGCCGGTACGGGCCGCGACGGTCCGGCAGCCGGGCGCGCTCTACACCGAGACCGACTGGGAGGTGTTCCCCCAGGGTCTCTTCGACACGTTGATGTGGGTGCGGCAGCGCTACGGCGCCGTGCCGCTCTACATCACGGAGAACGGCGCTGCCTTCGCCGACCCGGCGCCGGCAGAAGCAGGCATCGAGGACCCGCTGCGCGTGGCCTACCTGCGCGAGCACCTGCGGGCCGCCCACCGGGCGATCGAGCAGGGGGTAAACCTGCGCGGCTACTTCGTCTGGTCGCTGCTCGACAACTTTGAGTGGAACCACGGGTTCTCGAAGCGCTTCGGCATTGTTCACGTGGACTACGCCACCGAGCGGCGCACACCCAAGGCGAGCGCGCGCTTCTACGCGGAGGTCATCCGCACCAACGGCACCGCCCTCGCGGGGGAGAGCGGAAGCTGATTGCGGATCTTCAGGGCGCGGACCGGCGCCTGGCGAGCAGCCAGCCGGGCAGCTCCTGCTCCCCGTAGGCGCGCTCCCAACAGCCGTGCCCGACGCCGGCGTAGATCGTCGTGCGCGGCTTCGAACCTGCCGCCTTCAACGCCTCGACCATGGCACGGATCTCGCCGACCGGCACGACGTCGTCGGCCTCGCCGTGAAACGCCCACACGGGGATTCCCTTGATCCTGTCCGCCAGCTCCGCAAAGGTGCCGTTGAAGTCACCCTTTTGATACCAGCGCGCAGGGCCGTACCCGCAGACGGGCACCACCGCGGCCCACAGCTCCGGATGACGGGCACCCAGCACCCAAGCGCCGTGCCCACCTTGCGAGATTCCGGTGAGAACGAGGCGCGCCGGGTCCACGGTGTACTCGCGCCGTGCGCTCGCGAGCATCGCCATCAGCTCGAGCTCGTAACGCTCCCACTCCACGTCCTGGGAAGGCTTCTGGGGGATGATCACGATGAACGGCCAGAGGTCGGGGTTCCACATCAGCTCGCGCGGCAGGCCTTGAGCGAGCTGGCGGCTGCCGTCGGTGCCGCTCTCGCCGCTTCCGTGCAGGAACAGAATGAGGGGCCACGCCCGCGAAGGATCGTACGCCCGTGGCACGTAGACCGCGTACTTGAGCTCGCGCCCCTCGTGCTTGATCGATCGGAAAAGAAAGCCCGTGGACACGTTCGACCCTCCTGGTGTGGCAGCCTCCACCGACCCTGCGAAGAACACGACCGTGGCCAGAGCAACCATCACCCTCATGATCATCCTCTCTCTTTATGGCTGCGCCCGGAGCTCTCCATCGTCGGAACGCCTTTCGGGCGGATCACGACGTCGGCGGGCAGCCACCGCACGATCACTTCTCCGGTGGATGAAACGGCGACCTGTGCTCCGTCGACTGTGGCGACGTGCGGGCCGGGAGGCAAAGGCGGCCGCAGCACGATGCCTCCCGACGGCACCTGTAGCCCCGCCTCGACTCGAACGTGCACAGTGCCGGCTTCGCTTTGCATCGTGAACGACAGAAGGCCGTGCGGCGTCCGAAGGCGGCGGACCCGCACCCCATCGCCTGCAAGCCACCCCGCTGGGACGCCGGCGCCGAGCACGAGCGCGCCATCGCGTTGCCGGTCGTAAGCGAGCATGTCCAGGAATGAGCGGATGAAGTCCGAGCCCACCCATGCGTGCGGAACGTCGCCGAGGAACATCGCCTTTCGCCGGTCGTGATGAACGACTTCGGGCCACTGGTTCCACCCGATCGGCGTGCGGTCGGCCATCAACCACCTGGCGAGCTGGTTGGCACGGTCGCGCCAGCCGAGACGGACAAAAGCCCCGACGCTGCGCCACTCGTACGGGGTGTACGCCTCCCAGTCTGTCTTGCCTGAAAAGCGCCGCTCGGCCTCGTTCCAGTAGCGATCGAACGTCGCGTCGAGCGCCGCGCGCGGCAGGTCGGCATCGGCGCCCGCCGGCCAGAGCGCGACCGTGGTCGAGGTGGCGTCGAAGTCCCCCAGCTCCGCACACCCGGGGATGTACGCGAGCCGCCTGGCCTCGCGCACCCGGGCGATCGAGGTCAGAAGATCCTTGTAAAACTCTTCACGAGTGGCGACCCAGCGGGCGGCTTCCTCGGGGTGGCCGAGCGTGCGGGCAAGCCAGACCGCGTCGGTGAGCCCCGCAAGCGCCCAGAAGTCGTCCCAGTACGAGTGCATCGGCTTGGCCGAATACCCCTCGTGGGAGATCGACTCGGGCAGCAACCCGAAGAGCGCAAGCTTCTCCGGTGTCCGGAACGCGCCGGTGCGCCGCCGCTGCCGGAGCGTGTCGAGGTAGGTCACGGCCGAGGCCAGCTGCGGCCAGACGCCCGCTACCGTGCCCTTGTCCCCGGTGAAGCGCAGGTACTCGGCGGCGAGGAAGAGGAACTCCCCGTTCGAGTCGTTCTCGGGGACTGGGTCCGCACCGCGCGCGTCCACGCAGCACGGCACCTTGCCGCCGTTGTACTGGAACGGCGCATACCAGCGCAGGTAGTCGCGCACCGCCTCGGGGTGGCCGAGCCGCAGCAGCGCCGCTGCCATCATCGTGCCGTCCCGGATCCAGGAGCGCGCGTACGAGCGCGTTCCCGGCCGCAGCGCCGGCCCGTCCGCGCTGATTAGGATGTACGCGAGGTTGGACTTCATCGCCCGGACGAAAACCTCGTCCCCGCCGGGCAGGCGGATGTCCACGCGGTCGAGCCGCTCGCGCCACGACGTGGCCACCAAACCGAGCTGTTCAGAAGCCCACCTCGCGCTGTCCGACGTAGGTACGAGCGGTGCGGCCATTGCGGGGCCGACCTCGAGCCAGACCTCGCGTGCACCACCTGGGGGGATGTCCAGGTCGTGGGCGATGACGGCCGATCCGCGGCCGCCCGCGTCGCAGGTCGTGTCCGCACCGGGTATCTCGCCGCGGGCCAAGGCGACCGCGATGTCCCCAGCGTCGAAGGGGACCGCGCCAAACGACCACGGCGCGGTCAGCGGCACGACCCGGTGAGCGTCGACGACCACGGCGCCGCCGTTGCGGGCGATGCACTCCACGCGGCCGACCCCTCCCGGCGTGTTGAGGAACTGACTCGGCGGGTTGACCTGAAACGGGCGGATCGCGAGAAGCAGACGCAGCGTGATCCTCCCGGGGCTGCGGTTGGCAAGACGGTACCGGACGATCTCGACGGGGTCCCCCGGAGTCCCGGTGGCGAACGCTGTGGTGTCCAGCGTGAACGACGGGTGCGTCCAGCGGACGGTGGGGATCGGGAGGTCGCCGTCGAGGAGACTCTCTTCGGTTGGCACGTCGGCCCAGGTCACCAGGGTGCCGTCGAGCGAGACGAACGGTTCGATCGAGAACGTGCGCGGCACCGACTCGAACGCGCTGTCGGCTCCGAGCAGGGCGGCGGGGCGGCTGGAGCCCGCAACGCCCACGATCGTCCACGAGCTCATCTCGCCGAGGAAAGAGCGCGGATAGATTCCACGCCGCGCCTCCTTCGCGACCGAGGCGATGAAGTCGTTGGGGGTCGCGGCAAACTGCGGAGCCCTGACCTCGAGCTCGCGGATGCCGGCGCCGTCCGGCGGCACGCCGTCAAGCACGATCCGCAGGAACCGCGTGTCGGTCTCCGGGAGGGGCGCATACGAGCGACCGCCGGGCACGTGAGGGGCGGTGTACGCCGTCGTCCAGCTTCCTCCGTCCTCCGAGGTCTGTACCTCGTACCGACGGGGGGCGGCGGTGCCCTCCCACCCGATGACGAGGCCGCCGAGTTCGCGGCGCTCGCCGAAATCGATGGCCAGCCACTGAGGGCCCGTCGCGTTCGCGTCGCTGTGCCAGCCGCCTCCCCTGCTGGTCAGCGCCTGCGCAGGCGAGCGCCCCGGCAACGAGGACGAGGCGGTCGCAACCGGCGTGAGCGCGTACGGGTGGGGAGGCGGCAGCTCGGTGAACGCGAGTTCGGCGATCCACACCGAGCCCTTGCCCCCGCTCCCCGCGGTGATGGCGATCTCGATGGCGCCCACGCGCCCGGGCTCGCCCCCGCCGGCCGGCCCCCACGCGAACGAGATCTGGCGCTTCTTGATCCGGATGGTCTGCCACTCGCGCGGAAACGGGAGGTCGCGGCGGACGGACCACCACACGTTCTCGCCAGAGGGGTCCACGAGCTTGAAGTCCAGGTTCTCCACCGGTGCCTCGGCGCGAATGCGGAAGCTGAGCTCGTAGTTTCCCGGGAGCTCGAGTGCGAACGCCTTGCGGGCGGCGGCCCACCCGCCATGCCCCTGGAAGTCGAAATCCAGGCGCATCGCGCGCTGACCGCCCGACGTGTCCGCCGAGAGGGCGAGCCTGACCCCCCCCGAGGGCGCCGCCGTCCATCCCGTCACGGCCGCGAAATCGTCAAGCACCCTCGTCTGCCCCGCCGCACCGGCCGCCGTCAGCAAGGCGAGTGCACCAGTCCAGGCAAGGAGGTACCGAGCCTTTCCTGTGCCCTGCGCCCTGTGCCCTGCGCCTCGTCCTCTCACTCCTTGATCCCTCCGAGCGTAATCCCCTCCACATACGTACGCTGCAGGACCAGGAAGAGCAGCAGCACCGGCAGGACGGTGAGCACCGAGCCGGCGGTCATCAGCTCGATGTCCTGGGCGTGCTCCCCGATCAGATTGGCGACCGCCACCGGGAGCGTGTACTTGCGGTCGTCAGTCAGGACGATGAGCGGCCACATGAAGTCGTTCCAGGCGCCGATGAAGCTGAACACCCCGAACGTCACCAGAATCGGCCGCAGCAGAGGCAATACGACCCTGCGGTAGATGAGGAACTCGCTCGCACCGTCCACGCGCGCGGCATCGAGCAGCTCGTCGGGGAGCGAGAGGGCGTACTGGCGCACCATGAAGATCCCGAACACCGGCGCCAGGGCGGGGATGATCACGCCCCAGTATGTGTTCACCAGGCCGATCGTCCTGAGCAACAGAAACAGGGGCAGCATCGCCACCTGGGCCGGGATCACCATGGCGGTGAGCAGCGCCTGGAAGATCTTCGAGCGGCCCGGAAAGCGCAGCTTGGCAAAGGCGTACCCGGCGAGCGAGACGATCACGAGAGCGAGTGCGGTGGAGACGATCGCCACGAACGCGCTGTTGAGGAAGCAACGGCCGAGGTCGAGCCGCTCGAAGAGCTCTCGGTAGTTCCCGAGCGTCGCCCGGCTCGGCAGGAACGAGGGCGGCCACGTGCTCGCCTCCCCTTTGGGCATGAGCGAAGCGGAGAGCATCCAGGCGAACGGGAGCAGGGTCGCGACCGCCCCGATCGCGAGGACCAGGTGCAGAGCGACGGCGGGAACAAGCTTTCTCACTGCCGCTCCCGCTGCAGCCGCATCTGCAACAGCGTGCCTGCAAGGATGATAAGAAAGAGGACCAGAGCCACTGCGGCCGCGAAACCGATGTTCCACCAACGGAAGCCCTGCTTGTACATGTACATCACCAGGGACAGGGTGGCGTTGAGCGGGCCGCCGGTGCCGCCCGTGAGAACGTACGGCTCGGTGAAGATCTGGAAGTAGCCGATCATGGTGATGATCCCGACGAACATCAACATCGGGCGGAGGGCAGGAACGGTGATGCGCCGGAACTGCTGCCACGGTCCGGCACCGTCCACCCGCGCGGCCTCGTACAGCGTCGTGGGGATGCCCTGCAGCCCGGCGACGAAGATGATCATGTTGTAGCCGAAGTTCTTCCAAACCGCCATGAGGATGATCGCGGGCATTGCCCAACGCGGGTCGCCCAGCCAGTTGACGTCGGGGAGGCCGAGCAACGCGAGGATCTGGTTCAGGAGGCCGAAACGGGGGTGGTAGAGGTAGCGCCAGACCACCGCCACCGCCACCATGGTCGTCACGACCGGGGCAAAGAAGACGGTGCGGAAGAGTCCCTTCAAGCGCACCAGGCGGCCATTCAGGAGCATGGCCGCGCCGAGCGACACCGCCACCGAAAGCGGGCCTCCGACGAGTACGAAGTAGAACGTGTTGGCGAGCGCCTTCCAGAACACCGGATCGTGCAGCAGCCCGGCGAAGTTTTGAAGCCCGACGAAACGGGTCGTCGCGGGATCGCCGATGCCGTAGATGTCGAAGTCGGTGGCGGCGAGCAGGAAGCCCGCCACCACCGGCACCACGAAGAAGAGCAGGATGAGCCCCAGCGCCGGCGCGATGAAGGCGAACCCAGCGCGCGCCTCGGCCCGTGAGCGGGTCGCACCGGTTCTCATGGCCCGGCTCCCCTAGCGCGCCGGTCGAGCAGGAACCGGCGCTTCGCGAGCATTCTGTCGACCTCCGCCTGGAGCCGATCCAGCGACTGATCCATGGTCTGCTGCCCCAGGATGACGCGCTCGGCCGCCTCGGCGATTGCCCAGGCGGCGCGCTCCCACTCGGGCACTCGCGGCATCGGCTCCACGTGCTGGAGCTGCTCGCGGAACGCGCGCAGGTAGGGGTCGGCCGTGAGGGCCGGGTCGTCCCACGCCGCCATCCGTGCGGGCAGGTCTCCGATGAGGCGGTAGAACTCTACCTGCTGTCTGACGTCGGCCAGGTACTCGGCCAGGCGAAAGGCCGCGTCCTTGTGTTTCGAGGCGCGGAAGATCACGAGGCTCGATCCGCCGGCGAGCGACACGCCCGGGTAGTCGGCCTCCGCGAACGCCGGGAGAGGCGCCGT
The DNA here is from genome assembly GCA_041494245.1 of Thermoanaerobaculaceae bacterium. GTDB lineage: Bacteria > Acidobacteriota > Thermoanaerobaculia > Thermoanaerobaculales > Thermoanaerobaculaceae > RBG-13-68-16. Next base: position 19,776 of record JBGQAK010000006.1, on the reverse strand, counting down.
TGTCCAGTCGCCCTGTCGCTTCTGTGGGATGCGGCGGCGGAACTCGCTGAGATTCCAGGGCCCGGTGATCCACGAGGCGAAGTACCCGTCGGCGAACTGCTGGTAGGGATTGGCCACCTGGGCGTTCCCGAGGGGCGGCGCAAGGCGCTCGGCAAAGAGCGAGACGTAGAACTCGAAAGCCCGGCGGAAGCGCGGATCGTGGAAATCCCCGCGGCGCCCGCCGTCGGCGAGCCGGCCGGCGCCGGCCTGCAGCGCCAGCACGACCGGCTGGGCCCACTCGTCGATCGGCAGGAGGATCCCGTAGCGCTCGGCGCCGGGTAGTGCCTTGACGCGGCGCATGTCCTCGCGCCACTCCTCCCAGCTCCGCGGCGGGCGCACGACGCCCGCCTGGGTGTAGAGGTCGGTGCGGTAGAAGAGCAGGCGCGTGTCGACGTACCACGGCACACCGAACGGCTCGCCGTCGATCTCATTGGTGGCCCAGATGCCGGGGAAGAAGTCGCGGGGGGCCAGAGACGAGCCCGCGAGGCGCGCGCCCAGCGGCTCGAGGGCCTCGAGCGCGACGAGCTCGGGGATCCAGGTGTTGCCGAGTTGGGTCAGGTCGGGCGTGGATCTGCCGACAAATGCGGTGAGGATCTTCTCGTGGGCCGCGGTGAAGGGAATCTGCTGAATCTGCACGCGCACGCCGGGGTTCGCGCGCTCGAACGCCGGCAGCAGCGACTGCACCACCTCGCCCTCGCGGCCGAGCGCCCAGAATCGCACGGTGACCGCATTCTCAGCCGGGGCGCGTGTGCACCCCGCGACGGCCAGCACGCCGAGCGTTGCGGTGATCCGTAGACGGTTGGCTACGTCCGGGCGGCGTCGCACGGGGGTCCGGCTCACTCCGGCGCGCCGGCCAGCCAGCTGCCCGAAAAGCCGGCGCGACGGAGCCCATTGACGATGTACGTGTTCTTCCGCATCAGGGTCCAAACGAAGCCGTTGCGGTAGTTCTCGATCATCGCCACAATGGGGCCCTGGTCGAGGCCCAGGTAGTCGGTGTCGTACCACCCCTGGCCGGGGACGACCTGACCTGCCGTCGCGGCACCGGTGAACGTGAAGCTGGGGTTGAACGCGTCGAAGAAACCGTAGGTCGAGTAGAGGTGGCCGCCGTAGCGGTCTCGCATCGCCTTCACGGCCGGGACGGCGATCTCCGGGGCAAACGGGATCGAGGCCGCGGCACCCGTGGGGGCGATGGTGCCGTCGTCGAGCGTGAACGTCGCGCCGGCCCCGCGCCCGGCGTACGTCCAGAACCTCCGGGGCGTGCCGTTGTACGTGAGTGTCACGTCGGCCGGCCCGTCGCAGGCCGTGACGCCCCACGTCTCAGCGCCGTACCCCGCCCACCCGATCGGGTTGGCGATGGCGTACGCGCGCTGGGCGTAAACCGCTCGCCGCGTGTTCTCGAAGTAGTCGATCCCCCTGCCGCGCATGTAGTCGTCCTGGATGCCGCGAAAGTCCACCCATACGTGGGAGAATTGATGCCCGAACAGCGGCGGGAAAGCGACGTACTCCTGGCCGTACCAGCTTGCCCAGGTGTACGTGCTCGTGTAATCAGCCCAGGCCGGCGGGCTCACCGGATGGCTGGGCGAGCCGAGGGCCAGCACGTAGAGGATCATCGCCTCGTTGTAGCCGCGCCAGTCGAGGGCGTTGAAGTGGCCGGGCGGTGTCCAGCCCATCGAGACCAGGGGCGGCCGCGGCTGGAAAAAGCTCCAGTCCGCCGCGCGGTACAGCGCGTCGGCGAGGGTGCGGATCTCCGCTTCCCCGGGGTCGGTCCCATCGAAGTAGGTCTGGCACGCGAGCGCCCCGGCCAGCAGCAGCGCGGTGTCGATACTGGAAAGCTCGACATCCTGCGCGTAGCGGACCCCCGTGCGCATGTTCAGGAAGTGGTAGAAGAAGCCCTTGTACCCCGCCTTGCCGGTAAGCTCCGGTCCCTGCGGTGCTCCCGCGAAGAAGCGCAGCGTGGCCAGCACGCGGTCGCGGGCCTCGGCGCGCGTGATCAGGCCGCGCTGCACGCCGATCGGGTAGGCGGTGAGGCCGAAGCCGACGGCGGCGATGGAGCAGAAGTCGGGAAGGCTGCCGTCCGGCCAGCGGTCCGGCACCAGGCCGTTTGCCGGGTTGGCGAGCTCCCAGAAGAACCTGAACGTGCGCGCCTGCAACTCGTCGAGGAACGGGTCGGAGCGTTCGGCGGTGAGCTTGAGGCGCGGCGTGCGCACCGCGCCCTGCGGCTGGGCGGAGGCATCGGCCTTCGCCGCCACCGGGCCGCCGGCGGGATGCTGGGCGGGATTCTTGGGCCCGGCGCCGCACCCTGCGAGCAGCGACAGGGTAACAAGAACGGTGGCGGCGATCGATTGCGCCCAGACAGGTCCGGGCTCACCGTGTCTTCCGGCCATCTCGCGCATAGCCTACTCCAGGTTGGTAGCCTCGATACGCAGAGAGAGGCGCGGCACGGATGCCGTGCTGCCGATCCGTGCCGCGCCGGTGTCTGCGATCAGGCCCCTTCCTGGTCTAGAAGCTGAACCTCAGGCCGAGCTGGTACCGGCGAGTGTTGTACGCCGACGTGGGCTTGCCGTACTTCGCGTTGGCGGGGTCAGTTTGCGGCGGCACGAAGCCGGAGGTCCACGGGTCGTAGGTGTAGTTGGAGTAGTTGAAGATGTTGAACCCCTCGAGGGAGAGGCCGAGGTTCATGCCACCGACCTTGGCGGTCCAGTCCACGCGCAGGTCCACGCTGCGGTACGCCCACTGCTTGATACCGAGGAACCCGTACTTACTGGGCTGGATCGCGTTGTAGTAGTAGTGGAAGTTGCCCCAATCCGGGTAGGCGTTCGCCTGGTCGTACGGCAGGCCGGAGGTCAGGCTGATGATGCTGGAGACCCTGAACCCCGCGGGCAGTCCGACGATGCCGCTCATAATGACGGCGTCGCGCGGCGCCAGCTTGCCGGGGAACATCCCGCCGAAGAACGGCGGCGGGTACGTGTCGAACGCGAACGCGGTCCCGGTGTCGTTCGAGGCGTTCCACTTCGAATCCGAGTGCGTGTAGGCGAAGTTGGCGCCCCACTTCGAGTCGGCCGTGTACGGCTTGTCCATCGTTAGGAAGTAGCCGGTGTACTCGGTCGTGCGGGTGTCGTAGCTGCGCATGATGAAGCCGTAGCCGGGGATCGAGACCCCGTTACCCCAGCGGTCGTTGAAGGACGTCCCCGGCGGGTTCGTGCCGAAGCTCCACACCAGCCCGTTGTAGCCGTTGCTGACCGCGTAGGTGAACGAGCCGAGCCAGTCGCCGATCTGCTGCCGGACGCCGAGGGTGTACTGCGTGGAGCGCGGCGGGTGCGTGTTGTTGGCCACCAGGTTGACCTCAGGTCCTGCCGCCTGGCCGCTGGCGATCACGCTGGCGAGGCCGCCCGATTGGAGGTACTTCGGATCCCAGAGGATCGCGGGCACGCTGCACCCGGTGAGCGCCGTCCCGACCTTGGTGGGGTCGTTGGTGAAGCAGAACTGGTACTGGAACCACTGATTCTTGTACGCCTCGTCGTAGATGTCGTTGAGCGCGACGCGGTCGTAGTACATGCCCCAGCCGCCGAAGACGACAGTCTTCCCGTCCTGGTTGACGTCCCAGGAGAACCCGATGCGGGGTTGGTACATGCTCTTGTACGACTTCCGGTTGCTGCCGGTCGAGATGTAGTCGTCGGGGTTGAAGATGTCAGGGAAGCACCACGTGGTCTTGCCGCCGACGGGCTGCGAGTAGGTCCGGCACGAGGTCTTGAGCCCGTTGACGATGGCGGCCGGCGTGACCCAGTTGTTGTCCAGCATGTTGGTCTCGTAGTCCCACCGTAGGCCCACGTTGACCGTGAAGTTGGACGTGACCGCCCAGTCGTCCTGGGCAAACAATCCGTACTGGGTGTTGTTGAACTTGAGCGCGGGCTGGCCGTAGCCGTAGCGCGCCATCCAGGGGTACTGCCAGTTTTCGTCGGAGCGGTACTCGAAGTACGGGTTGTAGTAGGCGTCCTTGATCATGTCGTACTTCGCCTGCGTCGCGACAACGCCGAACTTCAGTGAGTGGCTCCCGTGCCACTCCGTGAAGTAGCTCAGGGCGTCGCGGATCCCGGTCCGCTCCTGCTGCAGGTTCTGGATGTAGTCCTTGCTGCCGACGTCCAGCAGGTTGACGTAGTTCTCGTGGGGCACGCCCGGGTTGACCGCCCCGCTGATCCACTGGAACTTCTGCCAGGTCAGGCTGGCGTCGTTGAACGTGCTGTTGCCGAGCACCTTCTGGTACTTCGCCACGGCGGCCTGGGTCTTGTCCTGGAAGTTCTCGGCCCCGTCGTACGTCCGGGTGCCGCCGAAGCCGCGGACGTCCTTCTCGTCACGGTTGCTGTACGAGACGTCCAACGTGTCGGACACGGCCGGTTGCCAGGAGATCTTGCCGAAATACAGGTTCTCCTTGAACGGGGCGGTCTGAGTACCAGTCGTGTACGTGGAGAGCTTGGCAAGCAAGTTCGCGGGCGCTTGCGACCACTGCGAGCCGTGGTACACACTCGCCTCGCCCGGTTGGTCCCTACCCTCCCACGACACGAAGAAGTGGAGCTTGTCCTTCATGATCGGTCCACCGAGCGACACGCCCCCCTGCTGGCGCTTGTACGGGGGTTTGGCGTCCCCGCGCGCCGCGGCGAACTCGTCCTGCGTCACCATGCTGTCGTTCTGGAACAGGTAGAACGCCTCGCCGTGGAGGTCGTTGCCGCCGGATTTCGTCACTGCGGTGATCACGGCCGACGCCGCCTTCTCGTACTCGGCCTTGTAGTTCTGCGTCAGCACCTGGTACTCCTGGACGGCGTTCTGCGGGAACGGGTTGCCCTTGGCGGAGTCCTGCATGAACGCGCCGCCCTGGATAATGTCGTTCTTCTGCGACAGGCCGTCGATGAAGACGTTGACCTGCTTGGGGTTGGCGCCGCCGCCCGTGAAGTACTGCCCGGCGGCGTCCGTGTCGGCCGTAGTCTGGATGCCCGGAGCAAGTTGCGCGAAGTTCAGGAAGTTGCGGTTGTTCTGGGGGAGGCTCTCGATCTGCTGGGGCGTGATGTTGGTCGTGACCGCGGATGAGCGTGTGTCGACCAGCAGCTTGGTCGTCTCGCCGACCACGGTCGTCTCGGCCATGAACATCTTTTCGGGTGAGAGCTCGAACCGCACCTTGTTCTGCTGGCCGAGCAGGACGGTCACGGTCTGCGTCTGCGGCTTGTACGCCTCCGACGCGACCGTGATCTCGTACGTGCCCGGGGGGAGGCCGTTCAGGTTGAACGAGCCGTTCTCGCCGGCAGTGGTCTTGAAGACGAACGCTGTCTGCACGTTCTTTGCGCTGACCGTGGCCCCTGGGAGCGGCCCCGTCTTGTCGGCGACGGTGCCCCCGATACTCGCCGTGGTGACCTGCGCGCCCGCCTGGCTGCAGAGCAGCAGCGTCAGCACCAGGAACGCCGACCAGACGAGTGCGATGCCTTTGCTGGTCTTCCGTTGCATTTCACCTTCCTCCTTTCAAAACGTTCGATTCGTTGGTTGATGAGTTGCCTACGCGCGCCGCGCGACTTGACGCGGCGCCTCGTACCAGGCCACTCGGGTCTCGCGTGTGGCCGTTTCCGCGTCTGTTCGCGTTCTGGGTGAGGCCGCCGGTCGCAGCCCCGCACGAGCTCCGCACGACGAGGGTCGTCGGCAACGTCTCGTGCCGGCGGCGGTGTCTGTTCTTCGTGTCGATGGCGTGAATCAGCCGCTCGATGGCTCGCCCGCCGAGCTCCGGGATCGTCACATGCACCGTGGATAGCGGGGGCGAGACGAAACGGCTGATCGGAATGTCGTCGAAGCCTGCCACCGCTACATCGCCCGGGACGTCGACGCCGGCGTCGCGCAGCGCCGAGAGGACGCCGATTGCCATCGCGTCGTTGGTCGCGAAGATCGCCGTCGGTCGAGGTTTGATTGCCGCGATGCGCTCGCCCGCGCGGTGCCCCGCCTCCTTGGTGAAGTCGCCCTCGAGCTCGAGCTCCCTCGAGTGCACGAGCGCGAGCGCGCGGACGCCGTTGCGATAGCCGCGCAGGCGCTCCCGGGCGTCGTAGTTGTTGGGAGGGCCCTTGACCAGCGCGATCCGCCGATGCCCGAGCGCCGCGAGGTGCCTCACCATCCCGAGCGCTCCGGCGTAGTTGTCGATCGTGATGGAGTCGAGCGCAGGACCGTTACTGCGGCAGTTGAGCATCACGATCGGCAGGGTCGAGGGGAGGTTGGCCTCCAGGGTGTCCACGTCCACGTCGGGCGACATCACGATCAGCCCGTCCACCCGCCCGCGCGTGGCCCTCAGGATCGCCTCGATCTCGCCCTTGCGCCCATGGGAGCTTGAGACCAGGAGGTGGTATCCGCGGCGCCCGGCGGCGAGGTCGATTCCGCGGATGATCTCCGAGAAGAACTCGCCGTAGATGTCGGGCAGGAGCACGCCGATGGCGTTGGTCTTGTTGGTGATGAGGCTGCGCGCCGCTCCGTGCGGCACGTACCTGAGCCTCGCGGCGACCTCGCGGATGCGGTCCCGGGTGGCAGGGGCCACCGGTCCCTTCTCGTTCAGGACCCGCGAGACGGTCGCCACGGAGACGCCCGCCTGGCGGGCGACGTCCTTGATCGTGACGGTCCGAGGGCGGCTGCGGCGGCGGCGCGAGGGGCGGGGTTTCTTGGGCACGCGACCGGACACGGCTGAACCTCCGTGCATCGGACTGTAATCGTTTACATCGCGGCTAATCTAGCGTCGGCAGACGCACGTGTCAAGAAGCCGGGCGGGCCGTTCCCCGGAATCCGCTTCGCAATTGTGGCGCCCCGAGTAAAGCTTTACAGGAGAGTCGGATGGGACGCCGATGGAAGGCGCGGCGCGCGACAGGCGAGGCAGCCTCGTCCGGCAGAGGAGAAGAGGCCGCCGGGCCGCCGGCCGGAAAGGGGCCCTACAATTCCCTGACCATGGGCGAGACCTTCTACCTCCTGGTGGGTGCTCTCTGCTTCCTCCTCCTCGGTTTCGGGCGCCTGGTGCGCTCGCATGTGCTCCGGCGCCTGACCGGAGCCCTGGTCTTCCTCGGGGTCGCGTCGCTCAGCCAGTGGGCCGTCGTGACCTCTGGGGTCGGGGGACGCTGGGAGGAGTGGGCCAGCGTCATCGTCCTGCTGGCGTTCGGTTACCTCACGGCCCGGCTGCTGCTGCTGGTGCTCTTCGAGTGGCTGCTGGCGCAGAGGATGGGGGTGGTGGTGCCGCGCCTGGCGCGCGACGTCGCGGCCCTGCTGCTCTACCTGCTGACGGCCGCCGTCGTGCTGCGCTACGCCCTCGGCATGGATGTCGGCACCATCCTGGGGTCCGCCGCGCTGCTCACCGTGGTTGTGGGGTTCGCCCTCCAGGAGACCCTGGGTGCGCTGCTCGCGGGCCTCGCCCTGACCTGGGAGCAACGGTTCGAGGACGGGCACTGGGTCGAGGTGGACGGCATCACGGGGGAGGTGGAGGAGCTGGGGTGGCGCTCGCTCGTGCTGCGCACCCGGCTCGGGGAGCGCGTGCTGATCCCCAACTCGGTGGTGGCAAGGGCGCGGGTACGGTTGCTCGGCGACGGCGATCAGGTGGTGGCGGTGCCGGTGCGCCTGGGCGTTGCCTACGGTGTCCCCCCGCATGCGGTGAAGGAGGTCCTGCGGCGTGTGGCCGCCGACCTGCCGATGGTCCTGGCAGACCCTCCGCCCCAGGTGCTCGTTCGCGAGCTTGCCGACAGCGCGGTGGTCTACGAGTGCCGGCTGTGGACCCGCACGCCGTGGCTGGCAGCGGACCTAACCGACGCGCTCTACACGCGCGCACACGCCGCCTTGGGCCGGGCCGGCATGGAGATCCCCTTCCCGCAGCGCACCGTGCACCTCGTCAAGGGGCGTCCCGCCGAGGACCCCGTGCGCATGAGAAGCCGGGCGCTCGCGAGGTGCGTGTTGTTCACTGGCTTGCCGGAGGACGCGGTCGAGCTGCTCGCCTCCACCGCGCACTGGCAGGTGTACGCCCCGGGCGAGGCCGTGGTGCGCGAGGGCGAGGCGTCGCGCGCCCTCTACGTGGTGGCACGGGGCGAGGCCGTGGTCGTGCACGGGGCGAAGGAGATCGCGCGCGTCGGCGAGGGCGAGGTGTTCGGCGAGATGGCGTTCCTGTCGGGAGCGCCGCGGAGCGCCACGGTGCGGGCCTCGGGCGAGCTGGCGGTCGTGGAGGTTGACAGCGAGGCGCTGCGGTCCCTCCTCGTTGAACGCGCCGACCTCACCGAGGAGCTGGCTAACCGCATGGCGTCGCGGCAGCAGGAGCTGGCTGCGCGCGACGCGCTCGCCGGGCAGGCGGGCAGCCACCGTGGCCTGGCGAGCTTCCTGCGCGAGTGCCTGCTGCGCCTCGTGAAGGGATGAACCGCGCGCGGCGCGCGGTTAGAATCCTCGGCGATGGAGAAACCCGACCGGCTGGTCGGGCACCTCGAGGCCCTTGGGAGCGCGGTCGTTGTGCTCTCCGGCGGTGTCGACCCCGCTCCGGGGAGGGGGCGGTGCTCGCGGTGACGGCAGTCGCACAAAGGCTCGTCCCGGCGCGCTGCGCCGGGACGAGGTTGGCGGCACGAGCGGCCCGTGTGCGCCCTGGTCCATCGGTCGCTAAGGCTGGACGACCAGTGGACGCATCATGTCGTGCTCCTCGTGTTCGAGGATGTGGCAGTGCCAGACGTACTCGTGGCCGCCGGTCCTCGGGCTGGAGGGAACCTGGAACGGCACCTTCGGAAGGTCCATCTTCGCGATGACCGCGGTCATCTCGCCCGGGTTCATGCGGACGGTTTCCTTCCAACCCGACTCGTTCGCGTCGGGTGGCCGCATCGGCCCGAGGGCGCTGAAGTTGGGTACGGTGGCATCGAACGTGGCGCGGCCGAGGACGCTGACGTTGAAGAGATGGAAGTGAACGGGGTGGGTGTCGCCGGTAAGGTTGAAGATCCGCCAGATCTCGATATCGCCCGCTCTCGGCGTCTCGGTCGCGGCGTCCACGTAGTCCCGACCCCAGGTCGCCAACCCCTGGCTGTTGACGCCGTTCTGATCGGTCGTCCCGAGCCGCTGGACGAGGCGCCCCCAGTCGTCGAAGTCCTCGTTAAGCGTCAAATTCCTCGTCTTCACCGCGAGCTTCGGCGCAATCGAGGGCGCCAGCGATCGCAACTGGTCCTTGAGCGCGGTGAGCGCCCTGACCAGCCCGTCGTTGCCCGCGAACGGATCCGGCACGCTCCGGCTGCTCGGTGCCACCACCTGGAACTGCATGAGGGTCCGCGTATCGGGGCTCGTTCCCAGGGTCGCGTAGTCGTTGAGAGGATCCCCCATCGGGAACGGCGCCGGGGCGTCGTTGTAGAGGACGAGCTTGCTACCCACCGGCACGCGGGAGAAGTCGATGATCACGTCGGCGCGCTCGCCCGGGGCGAGTAGAAGGTTGTACCCGACCGGGTTGCCGGTCTTTGGGTCCGCGACGAACGGCCGCGGGCGATCGTTCAGGACCACCGGCAACGGCAGGAAGCCCCCCTCGGTCCCGATCTGCACGAAGACGGGGCCGACCTTGTTGGTGTCGGCCTCGGTCGAGCGGTTGTGCTTCGCGTAGTAGAGCTGAAGGTTGTAGAAGCGGGCTTGTGACCCGTTGAGGATCCGGAACCGGTACCGCTTGGGCTCCAAGGTGAGGTACGGGTACACCGCACCGTTGACCAGGATCGTGTCGCTGAAGAACTCCGGCACGCAGGATGGCCGCGGCAATTTCTTGTGACTGATTGCGGCGGGAGGCTCCACTTCCGGGCCGTAGTCCCAGCGAGCCGGCTCGTACACGCTCGGGTACCAGAGGTCGCCGGGCCCGCCCCGACCACCCTTCTCGCTGTTACCGCTGGCCGGGATAAAGCTCTTGTCCTGGATGATCAGCGGGATGCCGATGTCGGGCAGGATCTGGGTCTTGATCAGGGACTGCTCGAACGGGTCGGTGAGCACGTACCCGCTCGCGATGCCCACGTAGGCGTTGAGCCGGGTGATACCCATGGCGTGGTCGTGGTACCACATGAGACGGGCGCTCTGCTGGTTGGGGTAGTAGAACTCGGCTTCGTTGCGTGCGGCGCCGGGATTCATGAACGAGTCGCCGTGGCTCCCGTCGGGCGCCCACCAGGCGAACGGGCCACCGTCGGAGGTCCAGGGGACGAGGCCGCCGTGGAGGTGGACGCAGCACCGGTTCTCGGGCTGGTCAGCCTCAGCGCCCATGATCGTGGTGTCGACGGGGAGCGGATGCCTAGGGGGCAAATCGTTGACGGCGGTGACCCTCACCGGCCTGTCCTTGTTGGCGACGATCACGCCACCCAGGTACCGGTGGTTGGGCGTCTTTCCGTCGGTGATGTCGGCGTAGCCCCAGAGGTGCGCCGGGCCCGGCAGATCGGGGTGCAGCTGCTGGGTGTATGCGCCGACCCTGATCTGGTAGTAGTCGCACCCCGGGTACGTGGTCGTGTTGGGTACGGCTACGGGGATCCCCGTCGGGCCGAGGCCCGGCAGGGCTTGGATAAACTTGCGGAGGCCGGTCGGGCTCTGCAGGAACGCCAACGCCTTCCTGCGCATCACGAGAGCGCCGGCACTGGCCATCGCGCCAGCCTTGACCAAGTCACGTCGTGTCAGCATCGTCTCCTCCCTCCTTCTCGCATGGACTGTTCGGGCGTTTCCGGCTTGAATTCTCAGCGCTACGAACCACCTCCCTTCGAAGACTTACCTCGGTCGCTGCCGGCCTGGAGAACCACCCAGTCCAGCGTGTGCCTGCCAGCCGAGTCTTCGTCGCGCCTCACGGGTGTTACATTCCCTTGGTTTCATCTTCGATTTGTGGAGCACACGTTTGAAGCGTATTTCCCACTGATCCTTGCGCTTAACACGCTACGGGTTTTCCTCCTGCTGCGGTGAGGGGAAACTACGTGGTCAGCGACTCCGCTGTCCTGGCAACTCTCGCACGCTGGGCTGGGCGGCCAGGTGGACCGAGCTGGGTTCCGCCCCCGTACCGGGCATGAGCGAGGCGCCGGTCCCGGTTACACTGAACGGCGATGGCGGAGCTTGACACGCTGGTTGCGCATCTGAGGCCGCTTGGGAGCGCCGTCGTTGCGTTTTCGGGCGGCACCGACTCGACGCTCGTTGCGTGGGCCGCGCAGCGGGCGCTCGGCGCTCGCGCGCTCGCGGTGACCGCCCTCTCGGAGAGCCTCCCCACGGCCGACGCCGAATCCACGCGGGCGCTCGCGCGGCGGATCGGGGTCGCGCACGAGCAGATCTCTTACTCCGAGCTCGCGATCCCGGGCTACGCCGAGAACGGCGCCGACCGCTGCTACCTGTGCAAGGGAGAGCTGTTCCGGCGGTTGGTGGAGCTGGCGCGGGGAAGGGAGTACTCGACGGTGCTCGACGGGACGAACGCCGACGACACCTCCGACTACCGCCCCGGCCGGCGTGCGGCGGAGGAGCTAGCGGTGCGCTCGCCGCTCGTAGAGCTCGGCTGGTCGAAGGCGGGGGTCCGCGAGGCCCTGAAGGAGCTCGACCTGCCGGTGTGGGACAAGCCCTCGAGCCCGTGCTTGTCCTCGCGGGTGCCCTACGGCGATCCGATCACCCGGGAGAAGCTGGAGCAGATAGGCCGCGCCGAAGCGGCACTGCGGGAGCTCGGCTTCCGTGAGCTGCGCGTGCGGCACCACGGCAGCACCGCCCGCATCGAGTTGCCGAAGGCGGAGATGGCGCGCGTCCTCGCGGACGGGCTCGCCGACGAGATTGTGCGGCGCGTGCGCGCGGCGGGCTTCGCCTTCGTCGCACTCGATCTCGAGGGGTTGCGCTCCGGCTCGCTCAACCGGCTGCTGCCCACCGCAAAGAGGTAATGTCACTCGGCTCGGCGACAAAGGGAGTGCTGGACACAGAGCATGGGGTTTGCGTTGAGCGGCCGTGATCCGAAGGCGTGGCGTTTCCTCGGCGTGTCACCCTGGGGCGTACTGCGCACCCGTCTCCGGCGCCTCCTCAACGTGCCCTCGGGCGGACCGGACTTGGGGCGGAGTCGCCGTGTGCGTCTGCTCTGTCTCCTGGCGGCAAGGAACGAGATGCGTTTCCTCCCAGGGTATTTCGCAAACGTCGCGCCGCACGTAGACGGCATCGTTGCTCTCGATGACGGCTCCAGCGACGGCACCGCCGAGTCTATCGCGACTCAGCCGTCGGTCCTCGAGCTCATCCGCCGTGCGCCTGACCGCCCGAGTTGGGACGAGGTCGGGAACTTCAGGTCCCTCCACGCGGCGGCGCTGCGTCACGGTGCCGAGTGGATCCTCTGGCTGGACGCCGACGAGCGGCTCGAGCGCGACTTTCGTACCCGCGCCGAGCGTGTGATTCGACGCGGTGCCTGGCTGGGGCTGATCGCCTACGCGCTCCGCATCCGCGAGCTCTGGGACTCGCCGGACACCTTTCGTGCCGACGGGTTGTGGGGCCGCAAACGTCAGGTGCGGCTATTTCGCGCTCTGCCGGGGCACCTCTTCGACACCCGCCCGGTCCACGCCACGCGGGGCCCGCTCCAGGGGCGCGTGCTCGATGCTTTCCCGTGCACCGACCTCACCGTGTACCACCTACGCATGATCCGCCGTGAGGATCGCGTGGCCCGCCGCGACCGCTACCTGGCCCTTGACCCAGAGGGTCGCTTCCAGCCCAATGTCGGTTACCACTACCTCACTGACGAGGGCGGGCTGAAGTTGGTACGTGTGCCGCGCACGCGGGGCTTTGTCGAGTAGTCCCTCGTTTGTTTTCAAGTTTCCACCCGGCGCATGTAGAATTCGAAGCATGGCAGCTGAGCCTGCGACGACGTCGTTGTCGCTCCAGCCGTGCCCGTCAGCGTCCGTGATCGTGCTGGCCTGTGATGCCGCCACCACGATCCGGCGTTGCCTGGCGTCGCTCGAGCGGCAGGAAGGGGTCGGTGGGTTCGAGGTGGTGGTGGTGTGGAGCGGCGATGACTCCACGCCGCGAATTGTTGCCGAGGAGTTCCCGTGGGTCACCATCGTCGGCCAGACCGAGCCGCTCGCCACCGGGGCCAGCCGAAACCTTGGCATCCGCAACGCCACAGGTGAGGTCATCGTGTTCCTGGCTGCCGACTGCGAGCCGGTGACGGACTGGCTGGCGCGGCGCCTCGCGGCGCACGGCGAGGGGCACGCGTGTGTGAGCGGTGCGGTGGTGTGTCCTTCGCTGGCTGGTGCGATTGTACGGGCAGGGCACCTCTTGGAGTACAACGCTTTTCCTGCAGGGCGACCGCGCGAGGTGGTGACCGGCCAGCCGCTCTACAACCTGTCGTTCCGCCGCGAGGTGTTCGCCCGTCACGGTCTGTATGACGAAGCCCTTGCGTGTGGCGAGGACACTGTCTTCAATTGGCGACTGGCACGGGCTGGCGTAGCCGCGCTGTTCGATCCCTCGATCAGGCTGGTCCACCCCGGTGAGACGAGTTTTCGACGTTTCGTGCGGCACCAGGTGTGGCACGGAGGCTGGTTCGGTCGGCTATGCCGCGATCACGAGGTGTCCGGGTTTGCGGGGCCCGGGCTCCGCCGTCTCTGGCGCATGCTGGTCAAATACCCCTTGGGGCGTCTTGGCCGGTTGATCCGCCGAACTCACAGCTGGTCGCCCGAACAGCGCGGGGATCTTATCCGTCTGGCGCCGTTGCTTCTGATCGGCATCGCGGCGGCAACATACGGCTTGATCCGCGGGTGGTACGGCTGGACCCCACCACGCTGAGTGTGACCTCGTGGTGGCCGCGCGGCCAGCTCTCTCGGAGGAGGGGCGAGCGCTCCGCGAGCCCGCCTTCGCGTGCGGTGCCCATCAACTGTGAAGCTCTCCTGCATATGGCGGCCGGGAGGGGTTGAGGAAATCCGTCCCACCGGCCCGGGGGTCCGTCGGTCAGGAAGCACATCGGGCGATTGATCGCCGTGCGCAAGGCCTTCGGGGCGTCGCGCCGCCCACATCGGGGACCGGACCGGCGAAAGACCTTCGACCGCCGGTCGTGATCCCGGGGTCCGCGGGGATCGAAGACGCGACGGCGACCACGTTTCCTGTCGAGACGGAAACGCAAAATCCATTGAGTTGGTTGACTTTGTGAAACATGACGCTAGTATGACGCGCTGAGGAGGAGGGAGTGACCGAGTACATACCCATCCTGCTCTTCGTTGTCGTCGCCATCGCCTTTCCGCCCGTGACCCTGCTCATTGCCTGGCTCATCCGCGCCGGGCGGTTCAACGCGGTCAAGCTCGAACCGTACGAGTGCGGAAACCCGGTCACGAGCGAGGCGTACGACCACCGTTTCTCGGTGCGCTACTACCTGATCGCGGTGCTGTTCGTGGTGTTCGACGTGGAGACGGTGTTCCTCTTCCCGTGGGCGGTGATGCTGCGCAAGCTCGCGTTGTTCGGATTCATCGAGATGGTGGTGTTCCTCGCCATCCTGGTGGTCGGGTACGTCTACGCCTGGCGGCGGGGGGCGCTGCAATGGGTCTAATCGAAAACCGCTTCGACCCCAACATCCTCACTTCCACCTACGACGCGGTCTTCAACTGGGCGCGTCGCTGGTCCGTGTGGCCGATGCAGTTCGGCCTCGCGTGCTGCGCGATCGAGATGATGGCCACGATGGACCCGCGCTTCGACCTCTCCCGCTTCGGCATGGAGGTCTTTCGCGGCTCGCCGAGGCAATCGGACCTCATGCTGGTGGCCGGTACGGTAACCGAGAAGATGGCGCCGATCGTGAAGCGCCTGTACGACCAGATGCCGGAGCCCAAGTGGGTGCTCGCCATGGGCTCGTGCGCCACCTGCGGGGGCCCGTACAAGACCTACGCGGTCACCCAGGGCGTCGATCGCATCGTGCCGGTGGACGTCTACGTTCCGGGGTGCCCGCCGCGGCCAGAGGCGCTGCTGTACGGGTTGATGCAGTTGCAGCGCAAGATCGACCGCATGACCATCGCGCGGAAAGCCGTTTAGGAGGCAGCATGGGGGAGCAGGACAAGGCAGCGCCCCAGGAGCAGGCCACGCCCAAGCCACCCTGGGAGGAGAGACCGGTCCCGCCGGAGCTGAAGGACGCCCGCGAACACCCGCTCGTGAAGGAGATTGCGGCGGTCCTCCCCGACGTTGTGCTCGAGGCGTTCGAGTTCGCGGGCCAGGTCACCCTCACGGTGCCGCGCGAGCGCATAGCCGAGGTCGGTCGGGCGTGCAAGGATCGGCTCGACTACAAGTTCCTGGTGGACCTGACGGCGGTCGACTGGAAGGAGCGCCCGGAAGGGCGCTTTGACGTGGTCTACTGGATGCACCGTTTCACCGATTCCACCCGGCTGCGCCTGAAGGTCAAGGTCGCCGACGGGGTCGCGGTGGCCTCGGTGACGGGGGTGTGGAAGGTCGCGAACTGGATGGAGCGCGAGGCGTTCGACATGTTCGGCATCTACTTCGCGGACCATCCGAACCTCGAGCGCATCCTCACCTGGGAGGGATTCTCCGGCCACCCGTTGCGCAAGGACTTCCCAATCGAGGGGATCGACACCGGCGCGGCCATCTACCCGGACGTCTACCCGCCGGGTGGCGGGCCGGTGGCCGGCGAAGGGGGGGAGTCATGACCAACCCCGAGGTGGTCAGGCCCTTCCCCGACAGCGAGGAGATGGAGGTCTCATTCGGCCCCCAGCACCCGGCGACGCACGGGGTGCTGCGGGTGATGATCAGACTCGACGGCGAGAGGATCATCGACGCCAAGCCGATCATCGGGTACCTGCACCGCGGCACCGAGAAGATCTTCGAGACCGAGACGTACAACGGCACCATCCCCCACACCGATCGCATGGACTACACCGCCGCCGCCACCAACAACCAGGGGCTGGTCGGGACGGTGGAGAAGCTGATGGGTGTGACGGTCCCGCCGCGCGCCGCCTACATCCGCATGCTCCTGGCGGAGCTGCAGCGGATCTCCTCGCACATCATCTGGCTCGGTACCCACGCGCTCGACATCGGCGCGCAGTCGCCGTTCTTCTACACGTTCCAGGAGCGTGAGACGATCCTCGACCTCTACGAGGAGTACTGCGGCGCACGGCTGACCCTCAACTGCATGCGCGTGGGCGGGCAGCCGTTCGACCTGCCCGAGGGGTGGATCGGCCGCTGCAAGGCGTTCGTGGACCAGCTTCCGGCGCGCATCGCGGAGTGGGAGCGGCTGCTCACCAACAACCGCATCTGGAAGAACCGCACCGTCGGAGTGGGGGTGATCTCCGCCAAGGACGCCATCGAGTGGGGGCTCACCGGGCCGCCGCTGCGCGGCTCCGGCGTGAAGTGGGACATCCGCAAGGTGTTCCCGTACGACCACTACGACGAGGTGGAGTTCGAGATCCCGATCGGCGCCGGCGGCGACACGTACGACCGCTACCTCGTGCGCGTGGAGGAGATGCGGCAGTCCGTGCGCATCGTCCAGCAGTGCCTGGCCAAGCTCCCCGGCGGCCCGGTCATGGCCAAGGTCCCCAAAGTGATCAAGCCGCCCAAGGGTGAGATCTACTTCTCGGTTGAGGGGCCGAAGGGCGAGCTCGGCTACTACATCGTGTCCGACGGCGGAACCAACCCGTACCGGATGCACGTGCGTCCCGCTTGCTTCATCAACCTGCAGGCGCTGCCGGAGATGGTGCGCGGACTCCTGGTGGCGGACCTGATCGCCGTGATCGGCACGCTCGATATCGTGCTCGGCGAGATCGACAGGTAGGGAGCGGTGATGGCCAACCCTTGGATTGCCTTCCTGGTGGTGCCGCTGGTGAAGATCGTGGTCATCCTGGCCGCGGTCATCCTCCTCGCGGCCTACCTCAGTTTCTTCGAGAGGAAGATCCTCGCGTACATGCAGATCAGGATCGGCCCCAACCGGGTCTTTCCGCGCGGATGGTTGCAGCCGATTGCCGATGCGCTGAAGCTCTTCTCCAAGGAGGACATCGTGCCTTCCCGGGCCGAGAAGCTGGTGTACATGCTCTCACCGGTGATCACCACGGCCCCCGCCCTGGTGGTGTTCTCGGTCGTCCCCTTCGCCTCGGCGAGCACGCTGTTCGGGCTTCTCAAGGAGCCGATCACGCCGTACCTCACCGACATCAACATCGGCATCCTCTTCATCCTGGGTGTGTCCTCCGTGGGCGTGTACGGCATCATCCTCGGGGGGTGGTCCTCTAACAACAAGTTCTCGCTGATGGGTGGGCTGCGCTCGGCGGCGCAGCTCGTGTCCTACGAGGTGCCGATGGGTTTCTCGGTCGTGGCGGTGCTGCTCATGGCGGGCAGCCTCTCGCTCGTCAAGATCGTCGAGGCTCAGAAGCAGGCCGGCGTCTGGTTCTTCCTGCCCGGGATCGTGGCGTTCTTCATCTACTTCGTATGCGGGGTGGCCGAGACCAACCGCAGCCCGTTCGACCTCCCCGAGGCCGAGTCTGAGCTGGTAGCCGGCTTCCACACCGAGTACTCGGGGATGAAGTGGGCGTTCTACTTCCTGGCCGAGTACGCCAACATGGTGGCGATCTCCTCGGTTGCCACGGTGCTCTTCTTCGGAGGTTGGCTGCGGCCGTTCCCCAACGTGGCCGCGCTTGCGTTCCTCGACGTGATCCCCCCGTTCCTGTGGTTCGCTGCCAAGGCCGGTTTCTTCCTGTTCTGCTACATCTGGTTCCGCGCCACCTTTCCGCGCTACCGCTTCGACCAGCTGATGGCGCTCGGCTGGAAGGTGCTGCTTCCGGTCAGCCTCGCGAACGTCCTGGTGGTGGGCCTGGGCGTGCTCCTGATGGGAGGCCCGCGATGAGCGTGTGGGGTTTCCTCGCGTCGGTGTTCCAGGTGGACCTCCTGCAGGGCCTCTCGGTGACGGGGAAGTTCCTCTTCCACCGCAAGGCCACGATCCAGTACCCGGACGTGAAGCCGGTCCCGGCCGACCGCTTCCGCGGGATGTTCGGCTTCTCCGAGGAGCGCTGCATCGTCTGCCACAACTGCGCCAAGGCGTGCCCGATCGAGATCATCCACATTGCGGACCACTTCGAGGAGATCGAGGTGGACGGCAAGAAGAAGAAGAAGAAGGTCCTCGACCGCTTCGACATCGATGTAAAGCGCTGCATGTTCTGCGGGCTGTGCGAGGAGGCGTGCCCCACCGAGCCGGTGGCGATCTGGCTCACCACCAAGAGCTACGAGACCGCCGCGTATGAGCGCAACGAGCGCCTCTACTTCGACAAGGAGCGCCTGCAGAGCTGGGACGGGGTGCGGCCCTACCCGGGCGTGGTGACGCCAGAGAAGGGCCAAATGCCGAACGACCCCACCGGTGGCCCCGAGGCCAAGGCCAGGGAGCAGACGTGATGGACTGGTTCGTCGTCCACTTCGCGCAGATCGTCTTCTACTGCCTCGCCGCGTGTGTGGTGGCGGGAGCGGTCGGTGTCATCGCGTTTCGCAACCCGGTGAACGCCGCGCTCTCCCTCCTGGGGACGTTCCTGGCGGTCGCCGGGGTGTTCGTGCTGATGCACGCCGAGTTCCTCGCCGCCGTGCAGATCCTGGTCTACGCCGGCGGCATCATGGTGCTCTTCCTTTTCGTGATCATGCTGGTCAACGTGCGGACCCTGCCGCAGGAGCCGCAGTACCTGAGCCGGCTCGTGCCGGTGGCCGTGGGCCTCGGTGGCTTGCTCGCGGTACTGGTCGGAGTCGGCCTGTGGGCCGCGGCACACGGATCGGCGGTGGACAGCGCTGCGCTGCGCCAGGTCCAGGGGCTGCCTCTCGGGAACACCGAGGCGGTCGGGTGGACCCTCTACCGCGACTACCTGCTCCCGTTCGAGGTGGTCTCCATCGTGCTGCTGGTCGCGATGATCGGGGCCATCGTCATGGGCCGCAAGGAAAAGGAGGGGGGCGCGTGATCACCACCACGCACTACCTGATGCTCTCGCTCGTGCTCTTCACCCTCGGCGTGGTGGGGATGGTGGTGCGCCGGAACTTCATCACCGTCCTCATGTGCGTGGAGCTGATCCTCAACGCCGCCAACATCAACTTCATCGCGTTCTCGCGCCAACTCGGCGATCTGACCGGACAGGTGTTCGCGGTGTTCGTGATCACGATCGCTGCGGCGGAGGCCGCCATAGGCCTCGGCATCATCGTCGCCCTGGTGCGCCTCAAGCAGACCATCAACCTCGACCAGGTCAACGTGATGGAGGGGTGAGCATGAGAGATTTGCTCTGGCTGATCCCGCTCCTTCCCCTCCTCGGTGCCATCGTCAACGGCCTGATCGGCAACCGACGCGGCTGGGAGCACAGGGCCACCTCGGCGGTCGCCCTGATGGGATCGGGGCTCGCGATGCTCGCCGCGTTCGCGGCGATCTACGACTGGGCCACGTCGGTGGGCGCTCACGCGGTGCACGTCAACCGGGTCTTCACGTGGATCCCGGCCGGCCCGGGGCTCACCTCGGACGGCCTCCTCGCCGACCTCACCATCGACTTCGCGCTGCGCATCGACGCGCTTTCGGCGGTGATGCTGTTCTTCGTCACCTTCGTGGGATTCATCATCCATGTCTACTCGGTGGGGTACATGCACTCCGAAACCCCACGCGCCTACGCGCGCTACTTCGCCTACCTCAACCTCTTCATGTTCGCGATGCTCACGCTGGTCCTGGGGGCCAACCTGGTGGTGCTGTTCGTCGGCTGGGAGGGCGTGGGGCTGTGCAGCTATCTGCTGATCGGGTTCTACTTCGAGAAGGACTGGTGCGCGGCGGCCGGC
>JBGQAK010000038.1:0-7842 GCA_041494245.1 Thermoanaerobaculaceae bacterium | reverse complement strand
GAGCGCTGAGGGAAGGCGCACGGCTCGCCTCCGGGCCGCTCTCGCAGGCCGCAGCCCGCTGAAGAAGCGGGGTAGAGATGGAGGGATGAGGCCTCGCATCAGGGTCGCTCCTTCTCCTTCGAGGAGGGTGTGGTTCTGAGGGCCGACAACTCCCCTGTGTACTGCGATGATGATCCTCCCGCTAAGGCTCCCGGCAGGGGCCACCGAGCCGGCCAGGTCGGCCACGACAAGACCGCACAATGTCAGGATGAAACCCACCGATACGGTCGCGAGCGTGCTCAGCTAAAATTGCGAAAAACCTCCGCGCGGGGCGGATCGGATCCGGGGGAAGGGCCCACATGACCGAGCCACGAGTTCCGAGTTGGGTTCAGAATGCAGTCTTCTATCAGATCTTCCCCGATCGTTTTGCACGCAGCACGCGCGTGCCGAAGCCTCCGAACCTCGAGCCCTGGGACCAGCCGCCCACGCAGTTCGGCTTCAAGGGCGGCGACCTGCTGGGCATCGCCGAGCGGCTGGATTACCTGACCGATCTCGGCATCACCGCCATCTACCTCAACCCGATCTTTCAGTCGGCGGCAAACCACAGGTACCACACCTACGACTACTACCAGGTTGACCCGTTGCTCGGCGGCAACGGCGCGTTCAGGGAGTTCCTGGCCGCGTGCCATGACCGTGGCATCCGCGTGATTCTCGATGGCGTTTTCAACCACACCGGCAGGGGTTTCTTCGCCTTTCATCACATCCTCGAGAACGGGCCTTCCTCCCCGTACCGCGACTGGTTTTACATCGCAGGCTATCCCCTCCACGCGTATGACAGCTCGCCGCGCCGCCGGCTCAACTACGCCTCCTGGTGGGGGCTGCCGGAGCTTCCCAAGTTCAACACCGACACGCCAGCCGTACGCGAGTACCTGCTTGGCATCGCCGAGCACTGGGTGCGCGAGGGCATCGATGGGTGGCGTTTGGACGTGCCGGCCGAGATCGACGACGAGGCCTTCTGGAGAGAGCTGCGGGCCCGGGTCAAGGCGATCAACCCCGAGGCGTACCTGGTTGGTGAGATCTGGGACAAGGCCCCGGACTGGCTCCGGGGTGACCGGTTTGACGCTCTCATGAACTACCCGTTCAGCCGCTCCTGCCTCGGCTTCTTCGGAGGCCCCTTCCTCGACACGAGCGCCCGGCCAGGCGGCTACCGGCTCAGAACTCTCAGCGCTCAAGCGTTCGCGGATCGCATCCATACGATGCTCGCCTGGTACCCCTGGAACGTCACTCTGGCCCAACTGAACCTGCTGGGCAGCCACGACACGCCCCGCACCCTGACCCTTCTCGGCGGCGCCAAGGATCGCCTCAAGCTCGCGATGTTTTACATGATGACCAGTCCGGGAGCGCCCTGCATCTACTACGGCGACGAGATAGGCCTCGCCGGCGGTCCCGACCCCGCCTGTCGGGCGGCCATGCCGTGGGACAGGTCTCGGTGGGACTCCAACCTCCGCGACTATGTCCGCCGGCTGATCGCCACGCGCCACCGACACACCGCACTGCGCCGGGGCTCCTATGTGACCCTCTACGCAGCACGTGGAATCTATGCCTTCTCACGAGTCCACAAAGCCGAAAACCTCATTGTCGTGATCAACGCCACCGAGCACACGGCAGAGGTTCGGGTGCCGGTACGTCCAAACGTGCGCGATGGCACGTCTCTCCGCCCCATCCTCGGCGAGCACTCCGGCACCGTCGCCTCCGGTCGGACCTCGCCCCTTCCGCTCGCCCCCCTCTCCGGAGGGGTATGGCAAGCGCATTAGCGCACCGCGCTCTGTTCATCGGCTTCCGACGTGGCCGCGGGCGCCTCCGCCCAGAGTGGTCGTGGGCTGCGCGGCCCCCTGGGCAGAGACCCGGACCCCGCCGGAACCTCTTCCCGCGGGTGGGCCCAAACCCGCTTCCCGGTGCCCGCGCCGGGGACTACAATGGACGGTTGCCGGCTGCCGGCCGCCGTCTCCCGGGGAAGAGGCGGGACGAGCACCCGGTTTGAGAGCACGATGCGAGAGTCGATCGCAATCCGCGGTGCGCGTGAGCACAACCTCAAGAACATCGACCTGGACATCCCGCGCAACAGGCTGGTGGTGATCACGGGGGTCTCGGGGTCGGGCAAGTCCACCCTTGCCTTCGACACCCTGTTTGCCGAGGGGCAGCGCCGCTATGTGGAGTCGCTCTCCGCCTACGCGCGCCAGTTCCTCGAACAGATGGACAAACCCGACGTGGACACCATCGATGGCCTGTCCCCGGCGATCTCGATTGAGCAGAAGACCACCTCGAAGAACCCCCGCTCCACGGTCGCGACGGTCACCGAGATCTACGACTACCTGCGGCTGCTGTTCGCCTCGATCGGGCAGGCGTTCTGCCCCGATTGCGGCATCCCGATCCAGGGCCAGACCACCCAGCAGATGGCCGACCGCATCCTCTCCCTCCCTGCGGGGACGCGCTTCCTGCTGCTCGCGCCGCTCGCCGAGAGGCGCAAGGGCGAACACCGCAAGCTCTTCGAACAGATGGTCCGGGAGGGGTTCGTTCGGGCGCGCGTGGACGGCCAGCTCGTGGACGCCGCCAACCCTCCCGACCTCGACAAGAAGCGCAAGCACACGGTCGAGGTTGTCATCGACCGCCTGGAAGTGCGCACCGACCTTGGCAACCGCCTGGCCGACTCGCTGGAGACCGCGCTCAAGGTCGGCGAGGGCGTGGTGCGCGTCGCCCCAGCCGGTGGCGGGGAGTTTGTGCTTTCCTCGCGCCACTCCTGCCCCAATTGCGGGTTCGCACTCTCCGAGCTCTCCCCGCGCATCTTCTCCTTCAACTCGCCGCAGGGCGCCTGCCCGACGTGCACCGGCCTCGGCGTCGTCCAGGAGGTGGACCCCGACAAGCTCATCGCCGACCCCGAGCGCTCCCTCGCCGCTGGCGCCCTGGCCGGGATCCAGGAGGGGCGCCGCTCTTTCCGCTGGCGGCAGCTGCAGGTCCTGGCGCAGGCGATGGGGTTCTCGCTCACCAAGCCGTGGCGCTCGCTCCCAGAGTCGGCGCGCAAAGCGGTCCTGTACGGCACGGGCGAGCGCGAGCTCGATTTCGCGTTCGTGGGCCAGCGCAGCCGGTGGGAGTACCGCGCGCCGTTCGAGGGACTGGTGCCGGCCCTCGAGCGCCGCCACCGCGACACCGCCTCGCACGAGACCCGCAGCGAGATCGAGCGCTTCATGTCCATGCGCCCGTGTCAGGCGTGCGAGGGCAAGCGTCTGCGGCGCGAGGCGCTGGCGGTCCGGGTCGGGGGGAGCTCGATCCACGACGTGGTGCAGCTCCCGGTGAAGGAGGCGGTGGGGTGGTTCTCGGCCCTCACCCTCACGCTCCGCGAGCGAACCATCGCGGCCAAGATCATGAAGGAGATCTCCGACCGCCTGGGCTTCATGGCTGCGGTCGGGCTCGACTACCTCACGCTCGACCGCGCCTCGGGCACGCTCTCGGGCGGCGAGTCGCAGCGCATCCGCCTGGCCACCCAGATCGGCTCCAAGCTGATGGGCGTGCTCTACGTCCTCGACGAGCCCTCGATCGGCCTGCACCAGCGCGACAACCGCAGGCTCCTGGAGACCCTCAGAGGCATGCGCGACCTCGGCAACACCGTGCTGGTGGTCGAGCACGACGAGGAGACGATGCGGGAGGCCGACTGGATCGTTGACCTGGGGCCGGGAGCGGGGATCCATGGCGGTGAGGTGGTGGCCGCGGGGCCGCCGGCAAAGATCATGACCGTGCGCCGCTCCCTCACCGGCCGCTACCTGGCCGGCGAGCTCACCATCCCGGTGCCGGCCACGCGGAGGGTGGGCAGCGGGAAGCAACTACTCGTCCGCGGCGCGCGGGAGAACAACCTGAAAGGGATCGACGTGGCGTTCCCCCTCGGGACGTTCATCTGCGTGACCGGCGTCTCAGGGTCTGGAAAGTCCACCCTCATCAACGAGGTCCTCTACAAGGCGTGCGCCCGCTCGCTGTACCGCGCGCTCGAGCGGCCGGGCGCGCACGACCGCCTGGAGGGCGTCCAGTACCTCGACAAGGTGGTGGAGATCGACCAGGCCCCGATCGGCCGCACCCCGCGATCGAACCCTGCGACGTACACCAAGGTCTTCGACCCGATCCGTGAGCTCTTCGCCCTCACGCCCGAGGCGAGGGCGCGCGGCTACAAGCCGGGGCGCTTCTCGTTCAACGTGCGCGGAGGGCGGTGCGAGGCGTGCGCGGGAGACGGGCAGATCAAGATCGAGATGCACTTCCTCCCCGACGTCTACGTCACCTGCGAGGTGTGCAAGGGCCGGCGCTACGGGCGCGAGACGCTCGAGGTCCGCTACAAAGGGCTCGATATCGCCGAGGTGCTCGACCTCACCGTCGAGCAGGCGCACGAGCTGTTCGCCGCCCACCCCAAGATCGCCCGCATCCTCGACACCATCATCGCGGTCGGCCTCGGCTACATCACCCTCGGCCAGTCCGCCACCACGCTCTCCGGCGGCGAGGCGCAGCGCATCAAGCTCTCGCGCGAGCTGGCGCGGCGCGCCACCGGCGCCACGCTGTACATCCTGGACGAGCCCACGACGGGGCTGCACTTCGACGACACCAAGAAGCTCCTCGCAGTGCTGCACACCCTCGCCGACCGCGGCAACACCGTGGTGGTGATCGAGCACCACCTCGACGTAGTCAAGACCGCCGACCACGTCATCGACCTCGGCCCCGAGGGCGGCGACGAGGGCGGCAAGGTCATCGCCACCGGCACCCCCGAGCAGGTCGCCCGCGTCGGCGCGAGCTACACCGGGCACTACCTCGCCCCGCTCCTCGGCCTCGCACGCACCGCCCGCAAGGCCGTCTAGGACCCCCCTGGGTGGTATCGTTCGCCCGTGCACAAGAGGACCTTGCTCGGCCTCGCGCTCGCGCTGGTGGCCGCGGTGGTCGTGGCGTACCTGCCCGCGCTCTCCGCCGGCTTCATCTGGAACGACGACACCTACCTCACGGAGAACCCGACCCTCGACGGGGCCGCCGGGCTGCATGCGATCTGGACCAACACCACGAGGAAGAAGGAGGGGTGAGATGGCACAACTGAAAGGGACCAAGACCCACGAGAACCTGAAGTACGCGTTTGCCGGCGAGTCGCAGGCGAACCGCCGGTACCTGTACTTCGCCAAGCAGGCCGACATCGAGGGGTACCCGGAGGTTTCAGGGCTGTTCCGCGACACGGCGGAGGGGGAGACCGGACACGCCCACGGCCACCTGGACTACCTCAAGAAGGTGGCCGACCCCGCCACCGACATGCCGTTCACCGACGTACCGGAGATGCTGGCCTCCGCGGTGGCCGGCGAGACCCATGAGTACACCGACATGTACCCCGGGATGGCGAAGACGGCGCGGGAGGAGGGGTTCCCGGAGATCGCCGACTGGTTCGAGACGCTCGCCAAGGCCGAGCGGTCCCACGCCGGGAAGTTCCAGAAGGCGCTGGACACCATCTGAGGTGCAGGCCCCTGGGCAACGCGCCCCCGGGCCTGCAGTAGCCCTGAGCACAGGACAAAGGGGGCGTCTATGGCCGACAACGGGGGGAGCCTGCCCGACATTCGGTTCCAGCCGACCGACGGCTTGACCTACAACCCCAACGAGCCGTTGTACTGGGACTGTGCGGCGCTGCAAAAGGAGCTCGACCGCAGCTTCGAGCTCTGCCACAGCTGCCGGATGTGCTTCAAGTACTGCCAGTCGTTCCCCACCCTCTTCTCCGCCGTGGACACCCACGGCGACGTGCGCCGCATCCCGGAGGCCATGCGCCGCCAGGTGGTGGACGAGTGTTTCCAGTGCAAGCTGTGCTACACGCAGTGCCCGTACACCGAGAAGGAGAACCACCCGTTCAGGCTCGACTTCCCACACCTGATGCTGCGCGCCAAGGCCGTCGCGCGCCGGAAGGACGGGATCCCGTTGCGCGAGCGGATACTGGCCGACCCCGACCGCCTCGGCCGGATGGGCACGCTGCTCCCCGCGCTCGCCAACTGGGGCAACTCCCTGCGGCCCAACCGCGTGTTCATGGAGATGCTCTCGGGCATCCACCGCGACAAGCTCCTGCCGCGCTTCGCCTCGCCCACCTTCGACCAGTGGTTCCGGACGCGGACCGGCGGCGCCGAGGAGACCCCCGACGGCCAACACCCGGTTGTGCTCTTCGCGACCTGCTTCGTGACCTACAACAACCCCGCCGTCGGCCGGGCAGCGACCGAGGTGCTCCGCCACAACGGCTGCCGCGTCGCCTGCCCTGCGGTCGAGTGCTGCGGGATGCCCGCGCTCGACGCCGGCGATGTCGAGCTGGCGCGCCGCAAGGCCAGGCGAAACGTCGAGGCGTTGCTCCCGTACGTCGAGCGCGGGTACCGCATCGCCGTGATCAACCCGACCTGCAGCCTGATGATGAAGGAGGAGGTCCCGCAGCTCCTCGACGACCCCGCCGACAGGCCGCTCGCCGAGGCGGCGCGCAAGGTGGCCGCCGCGACCCGTGACGTTTCGGAGTACCTCTGGGAGCTGCGTGCCGAGGGGCATTTCAAGGAGGACTTCCGCAGCACGCCAGGGGGCAACCTCGCTTACCACGCCCCCTGCCACCTGCGGTTGCAGAACATCGGGTTCCGCGGCCGCGACCTCATCCGGAGGATCCCCGGGGTGAAGCCGCGCCTCGTCGCCGAGTGCTGCGGGCACGACGGCACCTGGGCCATGAAGAAGGAGTACTTCGAGCTCGCCCTGCGGAACGGGGAGAAAGCCTTCGCCGGCATGAGGGAGGCCGAGGCCGAAGTGTGGTCCACGGACTGCCCGCTGGCGGCGCTGCAGTTCGAGCAGGCGTGCGGCCGCAAGGTGCTCCACCCGGTCGAGGTCCTCGAGCGGGCATACAGGGATGACGGTTTCCTGCAGAAGGTCGAGGAGCCGGCCCCTGACGCCTCGAGGGCGTGAGCGGCGGGAAGGGATGACGATGGGGCCGATCCGTATCGACGAGATCTTCGGCCGGGACGCCTACGAGCGTGCGCGGCCCGAGCTGCGGCGCCGCATCATCGTGCTGAAGGAACGCCGGAGGGTGCCGATCGGCGAGCATGCCACCCTCCACTTCGAGACCCGCGACACCATGCTCTACCAGGTGCACGAGATGCTGCGCGCCGAGAGCAGCTGGGAGCGGCCCGGGGCGGCCGAGGACGAGCTCGCCACGTACAACCCGCTGGTGCCCGCCGGCAGCGAGCTGTCGGCGACCCTCATGCTGGAGTACGACAGACCGGAGGAACGCGCCGCGCGCCTGCGCGAGCTGCTCGGCCTGGAGGAGCACTTCTGGCTGCACATCGGCGACGACGGGCGGGTGCGGGGGGTCTTCGACCGCGCCCAGGTGTCGCCGACGCGGATCTCCTCGGTGCAGTACGTCAAGTTCCCCCTGAGCCAGGACCAGGTCCGCCTGGTCAAGGCCGAGGGCACCGTGTTGCGGGTCGTCGTCGACCACCCGGCGTACCGCGCCCAGGCGGTGCTGGGCGAGGAGACGCGCAAGGAGCTCGCCCGCGATCTCGATTAGCTTTTCCGCCCGGTCTCGCGGGTGGTCTCTCTTTGGTCACTGCGTGAAGGCTCCTGTCTTGCCCTGCGGGCCCGGAGCGGTACCTTTTTTCAACACCTGCGTTGCGGCTTTCTTGTTTGCCCCGCGGGCTGGGAGCAGTCGCTCGGGCTGCGCATCGAGCGCAGCCCTCCGACCCGCCTGCGCGTGCGACCGAGCTGGCACAGACCGGCGTGCGGACCCTCGCTGTTCCTCGCCCTCGCGCTGCGCGCTCGTGCTCGGCCAGCGTTTCCACCCGCCGG
>JBGQAK010000020.1:0-68564 GCA_041494245.1 Thermoanaerobaculaceae bacterium | reverse complement strand
GCGCGTGTGCCCCTGACGATGCGCGTGTACATCGGGTACTTCACCGGCGGGCGCCCCGAGGCGCTGGACGCCCTGCGTTGGCGCCAGGTCGACGTGCGGCACGCGGTACTGAGCTACACCTCCAAGGGGCACAAGGACATCATCGTGCCCCTCGATCCGATCTTGCTGCACCGCCTGCGCGCGCTCCACGCTGAGCGCCGGCCCGCCCCGGAGGACCTGGTGCTGCTCTCCCCGGACACGGGGCGGCCGGTCGTCGAGTGGCGACGGCAATGGCGCGAGCTCGTCCGGCTGGCCAACGCACGCTTGACGCCCGGGGAGGCCATCTTCCAGACGACGCCGATCCACGCCTTGCGCCACAGCCGGATCAGCCACCTGCTCCTCGCCGGCACACCCGCCCAGGTGGTCGCTCAGGTCACCGGCACGTCGCTGGCGATGCTGCAGCGCCACTACGCCCACCTGATGGCAAGGTCGCTCGCCGATGAACTCGCCCGCGCCCGCCGCCACCGGGCCCTGCAGGTGGTGGGCCGTGCCGCCAGTGGGCAAAGCCGCGGGCAAACGCGGCGCACAAAACCGCCCAAGATGACGGCGCGCGCCAAAATAGGCGAAACGGGCAAACCCAACTAGGGGCCACAGATCGCCGAAAACTCAGCGGTTGCGAAACGGGCGTTGGGAGCCTGTCACGCCGGAGGTCGCGAGTTCGAGTCTCGTCCACCCCGCCAACCCTTCCTCGAGCGACGCCTGGCTGCGGCCGGGCGTCGTGATTTCAAGCAGGCACGCGCCAATGAACCGTTCCAAACGCGCTTGAGCTACCTATCCTGCAGGGAAGGCTGGCGCGACGCCGCTCGACGTAGCCGCTGCCGCTCGACCGCCCATGCGCTGAAGAATGTAGAGCACGGCCAGGCACACCGGGCGCGCTACTCGGGGCCGGCCTCGGAAAGAGTTGCGCCCATCTGCCCACCAGGAACAAATCGCCGGCTTCGACGTATTCTCTAGCGAAGAGGCGTTCGTGTATCCGGGTGGCTGGTGTCCGCGCGGGGTGGCGCGGCGCCGGGGGAAAACCTCTGGCGGCCCTGACAGCGTCCAGAGGATCAAGGGCAGTGCGCGGCGGGCGGCAGCCGCGAGGATAGGAAAGTGACCATGCGGCGCTGGCGAGTCTGGCTGATTCTCGGCGGGTTGGCCGTGGCCCTTGGCGGGGGCGGCTACTACTACGGGTACCAGAAAAAGCACGCGCCCACCGAGGTGTCGGTGGCCAAGGTCGCGCTCGAGGCCGTCGTTGCCAAGGTCACGGCCAACGGCAAGATCCAGGCCGAGAAAAAGGTCGACCTCGCCGCCCTGGTCATGGGCCAGGTCGTCAATCTGGCTGTGCGCGAGGGCGACCCGGTCAAGACCGGGGACTTCCTCCTCCAGATCGACAAGACCCACGCCACGGCCGAGGAGGCCGGCTCGGCGGCGGCGCTCTCAGCCAGCCGGAGCCAGCTGGACTCGGCCCGGGCCGCCCTCGAGCAGGCCCAGGGCGACTTCAAGCGGGCCGACGACAACTACCGCTCCGGCATCATCCCGGCGGCGGACTTCCAGCACGCCCAGGCCGCCCTCGACACGGCGCGGGCGGCCTACCAGACCGCCGGGCACCAAATCGAGCAGAGCCGGGCCGTGCTCGACGCCTCCCGCGACGACCTGTCCAAGACCACCGTCCGCTCGCCGATCGACGGCATCATCACCGCCCTCAGGATCAAGGCCGGCGAGGTCACCGTGGTCGGGACGATGAACAACCCCGGCACCCAGCTGATGACAATCTCCGACATGACGACGGTGCAGGCGGTGCTCATGGTCGACGAGACGGACACCCCCAGCATCGCCCTCGGCCAGAAGACCGTCCTGACCCTGGACTCCTACCCAGACCGCCGTTTCGACGGGGTGGTGACCGAGGTCGGCAGCTCGCCCATCGCCAAGGACGACGTCGAGCTCGTCGGCCTGACTACGACCTCCGACGCGATCAACTTCAAGGTTCGAGTCAAGCTCCTCGACCCGCCGCCGAGCATCCGCCCGGGCTTCTCGGTGACCGCCGACATCATCACCGGGAACCGGTCGAAGGTGCCGGCCATCCCCCTGGCGGCGGTCGTCATCCGCGACTCGCCCAAGGGTGAGAAGGACGCCACCGGCCGGCTCAGGACCGAGCAGGGGGTCTACACCGTGGTCGACGGCAAGGTGAGCTTCGTCCCGGTCAAGACCGGCCTTTCCGGCGAGCTCCAAATCGAGGTCACCGACGGCCCCAAGCCCGGGGTCGAGGTGGTAACCGGCCCGTTCAAGACGCTCAGGACGATCAAGGAGGGCGACCGGGTCAAGCCGATGAGCGAGGAACGGCGCAAGGCGCTGGAGGCGGGCGGGGCGGCGGCCTCGTCGTAAGCCATGAGTCTTGGCGAGCTGGCCCGCATCGCGCTGGTCGCCCTGGGGCGCAACAAGTTGCGCTCGGGCCTCACGCTCCTTGGCGTCATCATCGGCGTGATGACCGTGGTGTCGGTCGTGTCGATCATCGCCGGCCTCAACACGTACGTCGAGACCAAGCTGACCAACCTCAACCCCGATGTCCTGGTTTTCACCAAGTACGGCATCATCCGCAGCCGCGCCGAGTTCGTCCTGGCCAACCGCCGCAAGGCCCTGACCATGCGCGAGACCCGGCTGGTGGCCGAGGAGTGCCGGAGCTGCGCCGCGGTC
The DNA here is from genome assembly GCA_041494245.1 of Thermoanaerobaculaceae bacterium. Classification (GTDB taxonomy): domain Bacteria; phylum Acidobacteriota; class Thermoanaerobaculia; order Thermoanaerobaculales; family Thermoanaerobaculaceae; genus RBG-13-68-16. The sequence goes on along the minus strand of JBGQAK010000020.1, from coordinate 65,852 downwards.
GGGGCCCAGGCCGGGCAGACCCTCACCGTCCACGCCGGCAACCGCAAGCTGGCCGGCGTGCAGGTCACCGGCTACACCGCCAACGTCGACTCCATGCTCAACCTGGACATCGCCGAGGGGCGGTTCTTCAATCCGACCGAGGAGCTCCACGCTGCGCCGGTGGCGGTGATCGGCGCCGACGTCAAGGACCAGCTCTTCCCCACGCTCGACCCCATCGGCCGGACCATCCTGGTGCGCGGCTATCCGTTGCGGGTCATCGGCCTGCAGACAAGGCTCGGCCAGTTCCTCGGCCAGCCGCGTGACAGCGTCGTCTTCGTGCCCATCACCCTCCTCCAGAAGGTGCTCACGAGCGATGAGGGCGTTGCCATCATGGTCCGCCCGACCGGAGGCATGACCGCGGTCGACGCGACCCAGGACGAGGTACGGACCATCCTGCGGGCGGTGCGCAAGACCGGATTCAACGCCCCCGACCCGTTCGGCATCGTCGGCTCCGAGGCGATCAAGAGCCTGTGGGGTTCGATCAGTCAGGGGGCCTTTGCCGTCATGATCCTGGTGTCGGGCATCTCGCTGGTGGTCGGCGCCATCGTCATCGCCAACATCATGTTCGTGTCGGTGGTCGAGCGCACCCGGGAGATCGGCGTGCGGAAGGCCCTCGGCGCCCGCTCGCGCGACATCCGCCGCCAGTTCGTGCTCGAGTCGGCGATGCTGGCCGGGGTCGGCGGCCTGGTCGGGGTGCTGGCCGGAGCGCTGGTGGCGATGGCGGTCAGCGTCTACTTCCCGGCCGAGGTCAAGCTCCAGTTCATCCTCCTGGGGCTCGTCGTGGCCACGGTCACCGGGGTCCTCGCCGGCCTGGCGCCGGCGGCGGCGGCCGCGAAGAAGGAACCGATCGAGGCGCTGAGCTACGAGTGAGGTGAGACCATGCACCCGTTGATCGCCATGTTCCGCCGCGGCTTCGGCGAGAACGCGCGCTTCGCCCTCGCCGCCATCCGCGACCACAAGCTCCGGGCCGCTCTCACCGTCCTGGGCATCGTCGTCGGGGTGACAACGGTCATCGCCATGGTGGCCATCATCTCGGGCTTCAACAACAACGTCATCGGCACCCTCCAGGCCTTCGGCGCCAGCCGCATCGAGTTCCAGAAGTACGAGGACCGGTTCGGCCCGGGCGGGCCGGCCTTCGACGAGGAGAAGCGCCGGCGCAACCTGACCGTGGCCGACGGCGAGGCGATTCGCCAGCTGGTGCCAGAGGCCAGGACCGTGTCGATCCGGATCAGCTACGACGGCGGGGTGGTCCACGTCAAGCACCTCAACCTCGAGGCCAACCTGCCCTACGTCCTGGGGACCGACGAGAACTACCCGGTCGCCATGGCGTACCCGGTGGTACGTGGCCGGTTCTACACCCCCACCGAAGTCGCGCACTGCGCCCCGGTCATTGTCCTTGGCGCCGACGTCAGAGAAGCCATCTTTCCCGACGAGGATCCGATAGGCAAGGACGTCACGGTCAACGGCGCCCGCTACCGCGTGGTCGGCGTCCTCTACAAGAAGGGCGAGCAGTTCGGCTACTCGCCTGACAACAAGGTGCTGCTACCCTTCGGCACCTTCGAGCGCCAGTTCTCCAGCGTCGTCCGCGACAACGGCATCATCATCGGCGTCCTGCCGCGGCGGCCCGAGGACCTGCAGCTCGTGATCGACAAGGCCAGCGAGGTGCTCCGCCACCGGCGCAAGGTGCCTTTCAACAAGCCCAACGACTTCGCCATCAACACCCCCGACCAGCTCATCGCCCAATTCAAGGCGATCACCGGCGGGGTCACCGGGGCGATGGTGTTCATCGCCCTCATCTCGCTTGTCATCGGTGGGGTCGGGGTGATGAACATCATGCTCGCCTCGGTCACCGAGCGCACCCGCGAGATCGGGGTGAGGAGGGCGGTAGGGGCGTTGCGCCGCGACATCGTCGGCCAGTTCCTGACCGAAGCGGTGACGTTGTCGTCGATGGGCGGGGTGATCGGCGTCGCTCTCGGGCTCGCCACCGCCGCCACCGTGCGGGCGACGGTGCCGTCGCTGCCGACCGACGTGCCTCTGTGGTCGCCGCTGGTCGGGCTGGGAGTGTCGATGGGGGTGGGAATCGTCTTCGGCCTCTGGCCGGCGGTCAAGGCCTCGCGCCTCGACCCGGTGGAGGCGCTTCGCTACGAGTGATTTGCCTCAATCCGCCCTACCCCTGGGCGCGAGTGCAACCCGGCGATGGTCTGGTCACCGGCGACGGCGCGCGGTACCCGGTCGGCGAGGCTCTCCTGGACGAGCCGCCGGCGCTCGTCCTCTGCGACCTTCGGAGCGAAGTGAGGGCCGAAATCGCCGAGCGAAACGATGACGCCCACCGGACGGCGACCCAGCTTGAGGAGGGCGGGCTCGCCGTCGCGCTTCAGCTAGCGCTCCAGCGTCGCCACCCAGGGGCTGTCCTTGACGACCAACCTGGTGGAGGTTCTGCTCAGGCAATCGAGTGGTCCTGGTGGGTTTCAAGATGCGAATGCGTCTCCGTTGCCCATCCGCATCTTCATCCACATTCGTCGTACCCATTGGTCTGCCGCGGGCTACCCGGGACCCCGTGGATTCCCTGGATCTCTCACGCTATTTCTTTGAGGAAAAAGGTATTGGTCCCGCCGTGGCACCACCTGTCTCCCGCCATCTCTCCCTGGCTTTCGAGGGCGCCCCAGGCGCTCTTTCACCCTGTCACGCCGGAGGTCGCGAGTGGCGGGAGCAGTCGGTTGCGGTGACCCAAAGACGAGCGGGGCGCCGGTCAGGGGGTGGCGCCGTCGGACGAGGAGACCCTCTCGGCGAGGCGGCGCAGCTCGTCCTCGCGCTCGAGCAGCGAGCGCAGGAGGGCAAACTGGGTCCGGCAGCGGTCGAGGTTATGGCTCGGTCGGTGGACCCTGAAGTAGGGGTCGCCCTCGAGGAAGTCGGTGAGGAAGCGCAGCCCGCACTCGAACGTCATGACCTGGCACGCCGACACGAGGTTCTCCCGCTCCACGGGAGTGACGAGTCCCCCGAGCGCCGCGAGAAACCCGGCCGCGAGCGCCGCGAAGATCTCCGGCCGCACCGCGACCGCGCCGGCATCCGCTTCGTCCTCGCGCGCCGTGCCTGCCGCGCCCCGCACCATGTCCCCGAAGTCGAAGAGGGCGAGCCCAGGCATGACGGTGTCCAGGTCGATCACGCACACCCCCTCGCCGGTCCTGTCGTCGAGCATCACGTTGTTGATCTTGGTGTCGTTGTGGATCACACGCTCGGTGAGCAGCCCCTGCTCCTGCAACCGGAGCAGGCGGTCCGCCAGATGCTCGTGAGTGCCGACAAACGCGATCTCCGCGCGCGCGCGGCCCGCGCGGTTGGCCGGGTCGCCGTCGAGCGCCCGCCGGAACGCTGCCAGGCGCCGTGGTGTGTCGTGGAACCCCGGGATCGTCTCGGACAGCCGGGGCCCCGGAAGGTTCAGCAGCAGGCGCTGGAACGTCCCGAACGCCCTGGCCACCTCGAACGCCTGGCGCGGCTGCTCGGTCCGCTCGAGGCAGGCGGCGCCCCCGATGAAGAGGTATGTCCGCCACACCTCGCCGTCCTCGCTCACCCACCACGCGCGGCCGTCGCGCGCCGGCACCAGTGTCAGCACGCGGCGGTCGAGGTCGCCCACGCCCGCCGCGGAGAGCTTGCCGCGCAGATGGTCAAGCACCCGGGCGATGTTGCCCATCACCGCCTCGGGGTCGGGGAAAACGGCGCGGTTGAGCCGCTGGTGCACGTAGCGGACGTCCCTTCCGCCCGCGCGGTAGGTGACAAGGAAGGTGCTGTTGATGTGACCGCTGCCGTGGGGCCGGGCATCCACGAACTCTCCATCCAGGGCGAACCGCCGGCCGAGCGCGGCAACGTCCTCTCTCGAGTCGTGACGTCCCACGACCCGGCTAGCCCCACAGCCCCGCGGGATAGACCCCCTGCTCCACCAGCGCCAGGAGACGGCGCCTGACCTCGCCCACGTCCTCGCGGTGGGTGAGGCCGAACCACGGCCACTCGGTCTCGAGCACCCGCACGCTCGCGAGCCCCTCAGCGACCATCGCGCCGACCGCGGCCGGCAGGTAGAACTCCTCGGAGGGATCACCTCCGCGCGCGGCCAGGAAGGCGCGGAATCGCTCCTCGAGGTGGGCCATCAAGCCGGGGCGAAAACCCCAGAGGTTCATCGAGACGAGCTCGTCCCCGGCGAAGGCGTGGCGCTGCCCGTCGTTGCCGCGGTGCACCGGGCCCGCGTCTCCCCTCTCGATGCGCTCGTACTCCCTGATGGCCACGAGGAAGCCCCCGGCGTCCGTCTCGCACACCCCCCGGGCCACGCTGCCGTGCTGCGAGAGCGTGCTGCCCAGCCGGTACCCGACCATGGCGTAGCTCTCCACCGGTCCCTCCTCCGCCCCGGCAAGGAATCCGGCAAGGAGTGCAAAACCCTGCGGCCCGTAGAAGTCGTCGGCGTTGATGGCGACGAAAGGCGCAGAGACCGCCGCACGCGCGGCGTACACCGCGTGTGCGGTGCCCCAGGGCTTGGTGCGGCCGGGCGGGACCGTGCAGCCGCCGGGCAGGTCCTCGAGCTCCTGGAACGCGTAGACGACCTCCGCGTGCCTCGCGTACCGGCGGCCCCGGGCCTCGTGGAACTCGCGCTCCATCTCGGTTCGGATCACGAAGATCACCCGCTCGACACCCGCCCGCACGGCATCGAACACGGCGTAATCGAGCAGCGCCTCCCCCGAGGGGCCGACCGGCTCGAGCTGCTTGAGGCCGCCGAAGCGAGAACCCAACCCTGCGGCCATGACCACCAATTCGGGCGCGGGCACGGTGCCGGATGGTACCAGAGGGCTCCAGCGAGCTTCGGGGTTCGCGCCCGTGCGGCTCGGGAGGAGGGCCGGAGCCGGCCCGGGCGCGCCAAAGGCAAAGAGTGCGCTGCGTCACATCTCCGGTAATGGCTTCTTACTGCACTGTTTGCTAGAATATACACATGTAAACCCGGGTGCGTCCCGGCACCGCGGCGGGACGTGTCGCCCGGAAACGCACGCGGGATGTGGGATGTGATGTGACGAGGGCGGGGGTCAGCCCATGAGCGAGCCACGCGAGATCACCGAGAGCTTCCGTCTGGAACGGGTGCTCAAGTCCAGCAGGTCCGCGATCGTGTTCCAGGCCGTGGATCCGGGCAGCGGCAGCCCCGTAGCCATCAAGCTGATACCCGCGGGTTCCAATGTCGATCCGAAGGAGTGCCAGGCGCGCTTCCTGGCCGCGATGCAGGGCGTTGCGGCGCACCGCCTGGGGTGTTTCCCGCGCCTCCTCGACTTCGGTTTCACCCCCGACGGAAGCGCATTCATGGTGATGGAGTTCGTGGCGGGGACGCGACTCGACACCCTGACCGGCCCTCCCCCGCTTAACGTCCTCCGCCTGCTGGCCGACGCGACCCACGACCTGGCCGTGCTGGCGAGCAAAGGCGTCTCCCACGGCAACCTCGCACCGGAGAACCTGCTCATCACGCGCCGCGGCGGGGAGGAGAAGGTCTGGATCCTCGGCTTCGGTACGGCGGCTTTCCAGATCGGGGCGCTGGCGGGCGCCGGCCTCGCGCTCGAGGGCCCGCCGCAGTTCGCGGCGCCGGAGCGGCTGGAGCCCCTGACCGCGTCCGTGAGGCCCGACGCGCGCTCCGACGTCTACTCTCTCGCCCTCACGGCGTGCGCGCTCCTCAATGCGGAGGTCGCCCCGGCGGACGCACCGGCGCCGTCTGTGCTCCTCCCCGGTCCGGTCACCCAGCGCAGCCAGGACCCGGTGCTGCTCCGTTCAACGCTGGAGAAGGCCGTGCGCCGCGATGCCGCTGAGCGATCCGCCTCCCTCGAGGAGTTTCGCAAGGCCCTCCTCCTCGGCGCCTTCGGCTCACTCGAGGCACCTGCGCCCGTCCTCGACGAGCCGTTCGGCGGCGCGCCTGCGGCGCCACCCGCGGCGCCCCGCGTACCCGCACCGCCGGCGGTTCTGGCTCCGCCCCCTGCATCGACGCCGGCCGGCACGGAGGGCACCCTGACGATGCCGACGTTCCCGGCGCCGCCGCGGCCACCCGCTCCCGCTCCTACCGCGCCCCCGCCGTTCGCACCGAGCGCCCAACCGGCGCCGCCCGCGGCGCCTCCCGAACCCAGGCGCGACAGGGTGCAGACAGGACCGGTGCCGATCCACCGCCTGCCCGAGCTCCCCGCCGCCCCACCCGTTCTCCCGCCGCCCGCCGAGCCGTCACCGTTCGGGCCCGAGTCGGCCCCGCCGGCGGCCCCTGAAGCGGTCGTCACATCGGCCGTCTCCGTCCCGGCTGCGAAACCTACCCCGTCGGCGCGTCCGCACACCTCGGCCGTCCGGGCGCGGCCCAGGTCGCGCCTGCTGCTCTGGGTTGGGCTCGTGGCGGTGGTCGTGATAGGGATCGGCGCCGCCGTGGTCTTCCTCATGAACCGCCAGTCGTATCGGCCGCAGCGCGTGGCAACGGCGCCGAGGCCGGCGCCGGTACGACCCACCGACCCTCCGAAGCCGGCCGAAAAACCCGGGGCCCTCACCGCCTTGCAGAACGCGGAGGCCGCCCTCGCCCTCGCCGACCTAGTCGCTGCCGGGCAGGCCTTCAAGTCGATCACCCCGACCGAGCTCGACACATTCTCCGTCGCGGAGAGGGAGCGCTACGACACCCTGAACGCCACCTACAACACCCAGGTCGAGCGCGCGCTCGCCAAGGACCTGGCCAGGTACCTCTCGAACGGCAACCTCAAGGCTCTCGGCGAGATTGTCAAGGGGATCTCCAAGGAGGACGAGGCGGTGTACGCGCGCAACGCGGACATCAGCACCGCTCTTCAGGAAGCCAGGCGCGCCCTCGACATCCAGGCACTCCTTGCCAAGGCCCAGAAGCAGGGGGAGTGGGCGGAGGTGCTGCAACAGTCCACGGTGCTGGCGTCGCTCGTGCCCCGCTACGCGCCGGCCAGCGAGCTGCGCGAGAAGGCGGCGGGGGTGCTCGAGCGCGAGTCGGGAGCTCTGGCCGCCAAGGGCAACTACGATCTCGCGCTCAATCGCCTCGAGGCCATCCGCCGCAGCTGGCCCAACCGACAGGGGCTCGGCGCCCGCTTCGAGCGCCTCAGGGCGGACCAGGCCGCGGACCAGAAGCTGGCGGCCGTCATGGCTGCCGTCGAGCAGGCCGAGAAGGAGCAGGCCCCCGAGAAGGGGCTCGATCTGCTGGCCGCCACCACTCCCAACCCCCGATACGAGGCACGCTTTCAGCAGGCACGCGAGCGGCTGGCCGCCCAGCTTAAGCAGCTCGACCCGGCGCCGCCCACGATCGTGCTCACCCCGGGCGTCAAGCTGGAGTACAAGAAGGGCGAGCTCGGGACGATCAACGTGCGCATAACGGACGACCACGCCGTCAAGAGCGCACGGCTGTTCGCCCGCGTCGAGGGGAGCGTCCAGTTCGTCGAGTTCCCGCTGCGGCGCGCCTCGGGCTCCGACTACGCCGCCGAGATCTCCTTCAACTTCCACCAGAACAAGACCGTGGAGTTCTACGTGGTGGCGTCCGACTACTCGGATCACACAGCCCAGATCGGCAGCCTCAAGGAACCCCTCAAGCTCAAGCGCAAGAAGTGGAGCCTGTTCGGAGGATGATTGAGCTTCGCCAGTGGCGAGTTTCAAGCATCCCGAGGAGCGGTGCGACGAGAGATCCCGTCGCATCCGGACAGGTACCAACGAACCCGACGAACGCGAAGGCGAAAAGCTCCCCGTCCCGTCGAAACCATCCGTTCCAAACCGTTTCGGCCAGGCTTTTCATCCGCTGGGCCGATGCGCTCAGCCCACGCCCAGGTGCTCCCGTGCCAGGGCGGCGAGCCTCTCGGCGGTCTCCCGCGCCAGCGTGTCCCCCGGGGCCTCGACCATGATCCTCAAGAGCGGCTCGGTCCCCGAGTAGCGCACGAAGATCCGACCCTCCCCGGCGAGCACGGTCTCGGCGGCTCGCAGCGCCGCTGCGAGCTCCGGGACTTCCTCCACGGGCCGCTTCTTCGCGACCCTCACGTTGAGCAGCACCTGCGGGAAGCGCACAAGGTCGGCCATCTCCTCGAGGGTGGTGCCGGAGCCCGCCGCGATCGTGAGGAGGTGCGCGGCGGTGAGGAGACCGTCTCCGGTCACCGCGTAGTGGCTGCAGATCAGGTGCCCCGACTGTTCGCCCCCCAGCGCCGCGCCCTCCCGTTGCATGGTCTCCCACACCTCCCTGTCACCGACCGGGCAGCGCACCAGCGAGATGCCCTCGCGCCTCAGCGCCGCCTCGAGGGCGAGGTTCGACATCACCGTCGCCACCACCGTGTGGCCCGGCAGGCGGCGGGCCTCCGCCAGCGACCTGGCCCACAAAAGCAGGGCATCGTCACCGTCCAGCACGCGGCCGGTTTCGGTGACCAGGACCGCGCGGTCGGCATCTCCGTCGAGGGCGACGCCGGCGGCCGCGCGCGAGCTGCGGACCTCCCGCGCCAGCAGCTCGGGGAAGAGCGCGCCGCAGCGGGCGTTGATGTTCGTCCCATCCGGTTCGGCGTGGATGAGGAGAACGTCAGCTCCCAGCGCCGACAGGTACGGCTCGGCCACGGGCACGGCCGCTCCGTTGGCCGCGTCCACCACCACCCGCATCCCTTCAAGCGGCCTGTGCGGCAGCGTGGCGACCAGCAGCTCGACGTACCGTCCTCGCCAGGAGGAGTCCGGTTCCGGAAGGGGTACGGTCGGCGGCTCGGACACCGTCGCAGCCAGCCGCGCCTCCAGCATGGTCTCCGCCTCGACCGGCCACTTGCTGCCGGACGCGCTCACTAGCTTGACGCCGTTGTCCGCCGCGGGGTTGTGGGACGCGGATACCACGACCCCGGCCCCATACCCGCCGCGGTCTCGCAAGAGGTGCGAGACCGCAGGAGTGGGAAGCACACCCGCCCAGTGCACCTCGCCGCCGGCGGCGGCGAATGCGCCCCCCAACCACTGCGCGAGCGCGCCCGTGGAGGCGCGCGTGTCCCCGGCCATCAGGACCCTCTTGGGAAGCCCCGCCTCGTGGAGCTGTGCGGCCAGCGCGGACCCGAGACGGGTGAGCGTGAAGCGATCCAGCGGGTGCTCGAACGCCACCCCACGAACGCCATCGGTGCCGAAGAGCCTCTCGCTCACCGGCGCCGCCCTCCGCGCTGCTCGGCCGGAGCGGGCCCGACCTCGATCACGACACGCACCGTGAGCGCGCTGACGACCCGCATCAGGGGGTTGGGCGAGCGCACCACCGCCAGCGCCTCGACAGGCCCGTCCGCGCCGTCAACGTTGACCGGCTCCGTGGTCACGTTCTGGAGCGCCTCCAGTTGGAGGTGCGGGCCGGAGAGCACCACGCTCGGAGGGTCCACCGAGACCTTGCGCACGGCGAGGCCCGCGGCCGGCTCGCCGATCACCCGCGCCTTCACGGGGACGAGGCGCCGTCCGAGGCGCTCGAGGCGGAGAGGCACCTGGGACGGCGAGACGGCGAGCACCTCCACCCCGGAGGGCACCACCACGTTGCGGCTCTCTACCGCGAAGTCGCGCTGGCCTTCGCCCGCTCCGCGCACGTCGATCACGACTCCCGTCTGACCCGGGTCGAGGGAGCGCAAGCGGGAGAGCGGACCGCGGACCCTCAGTGAGGCGAGACGCGGGACCTCGGAGGTGATCACCATCTCCGGCGGCACGTTGACCAGCGTCACCGCCGTGTCCAGCTGCCGTTCCGAGATGCGCTCGCGCCGGTCAAGTGCGTTGGCGTACCAGAGCAGGCAAGCCAGCACCACGGCCAGCACAACGCTCATCGGGCTGCGCGGTATGAGCCTCACCGCCCCCCCCGCGTACGCCCGAGGAGCAACAGATCGAGCAGCAGATCACGCAACTCCCGCCGGTCGAGGTCGCTGTGGAGACGTCCCCCCTCCGCCACGGTCAACGCCCCCCGCTCCTCCGAAACCACGACCGCCACCGCATCGGTCTCCTCGCTGATGCCGAGGGCCGCCCGGTGCCGGGAGCCGTAGGTCGTGGAGAGGTCAGGGCGCACCGAGAGCGGCAGGAAGCATCCGGCCGCGGCGATCCGGTTGCCCTGCACCACCGTCGCACCGTCGTGCAGGGGCGTGCCGGGCGTAAACAGGTTGACCAGAAGGTCGTAGGAGAGCCTCGCGTCGATGGGGATACCGGTCTCCACGAACGTCCGCAGCCCCTCGTCCCGCTCGATCACGATCAACGCGCCGTAGCGGTGCGAGACCAACGTCTCGCACGCAAGCACGATGTCGTTGATGAGGACCTGGTGGGGTGACAGCGCCGAGGTCCAGCGCAGCAGTGGGGTGCGCCCGATTGCCGCCAGGATGCGTCGGATCTCGTGCTGGAAGAGCACGATGATCACGAACGGAAGGTAGAAGAGCATCTCGCGTAGCACCGCTGCGAGGGTGATCAAGTCGAGGGCCTGGGCGGCCAGGTAGGTGCCGGTGAGGATGAAGATCCCCCATATCATCGACACGGCCCGCGTGCCCTTGATCGCCGTAAGCAGCAGGTAGAAGACCACCACCACCAGGGCGATGTCTACGAGGTCGCGGAAACCGACCTCGAGCCGGGTCAGCTCACGCAGCGCGCCGAACAGCGCGCTCATGCCGCCCCCCGCAGGGCCGAGAGCACGGTCAGGAACTGCACGGCCGGCGCCACGTCGTGCACGCGCACGACGACCCGCCGCAGGCCGACGGTGTCCGCGAGCGAGGCGAGCGTGCCGGCGAGGCGCTCGCCCACCTCCGCCCCGGCGAGGGTGCCGATGAAGGCCTTGCGCGAGCTGCCCACCACCACAGCGTGGCCGAGCGCCGCCAGATCCGGCAGCGCCGAGAGCAGGCGCAGGTTGCCCCCGACATCCTTGCCGAAGCCGATCCCAGGGTCGAGGAGAATCCGCCCGTGGGGGATGCCGGCGGCAACTGCCGCAGAGGCGCGGGCCGCCAGGAACTCGTGCACTTCGGCCACGACGTCGGCGTAGGCGGTATCGCGCTGCATGGTGCGCGGCTCTCCCCGCATGTGCATCAGCACGATCCCTGCTCCGTGGGCGCACACCGTCTCGAACATGCGGGGGTCGCGGCCCGCGGTCACGTCGTTGACGATCCGCGCACCGCTTGCGAGGGCAGCGGCGGCGACCTCGGCCTTGGCGGTATCGACCGAAACCAGCGCGTCCGGCCTGAGGCGCACCAGCTCGGAGATCACCGGCACGACCCTGTCGCGCTCCTCCCCGGCTGGCACCGGGTCCGCGCCCGGCCGTGTGGACTCGCCGCCCGCGTCCACGATGTCCGCGCCGGCGGCCAGGAGCGCGAGGCCGTGCACGACCGCCGCCTCGCGGTCGAGGAACCTCGCGCCGTCCGAAAAGGAGTCCGCGGTGATGTTGAGAATACCCATCACCGCTGGGCGACCTCGTGCCCACAGATCAGACAGCCGCTGCTCCAGCACGCTACAACTCTACAGGAGACGCCGTCGCGCTTCCAAGGCCCGCTCGGCTGGTCCGCGGACTTGGCAAGGGCAAACCCGTCCTGACTTTGTTATGCTTCGCCGATGTCGAAAGGGAGGCCTTGATGCCGCGGGGCAGGATGGCAGCAGTCGCACTGCTGGTGGCGACCACGTGCAGTGCCCAGTTGATGGAGCAGGACCTCAAGCGGTTCGCGAAAGCCTACATGGCCTATGTGCCGGCCGAGGTCGTGACGTTCACGGAAAACGTTGTCCACACCGCACCTTCCGGTCCGTACCAAACCGTCCGTGCGGAGCGCTCCACCCCAATGGGCGAGGCCAAGGACCAGCTCGGCATGCTGGTGGACCCCTTGGTGAGCACGGCCGCAGCAGGCCTCCTGTTCCCCTTGCCGCCCACCGACCCGCCTGTGACGGGCGCGACGCTCCCGCAGTTCGTCCAGGAAACGCTCCCGCAGGCCCTCAGCAGCTTTCTCGGCAACCGCGTGAAGATCTCCTGGCCGATGAGCCCGATCCGCCAGAGCGGGGTGCTCGCCCTGACCGCCGTGGTTTCCACCGGGTACGGCTCCGTGCGCATGCCCATCGCCATCAGCACCGACGGGAAGTACCTCGCGATCGGCGGCACCTGGCCGGTCAACAGGGACCCGCGGGCCGTGCGGCGCGAGATCCTCGAGAGCGCCGACATTCAGTGGGACCCCGGCCACGAGAAGGCGATCGTCAAAGTGGTCGAGTTCTCCGACTTCCAGTGCCCCGCCTGCAAGCGGGGCTGGGGCAACGTCGGGCCGCTGCTGGCCGAGGCCGGCGAGAGCACCCACCACGGGCTCGTCAACTTCCCCCTCTACAACCTCCACCCGTGGGCGTTCCGGGCTGCGGTGGCGGGGGACTGCGTGGGCTCGATCTGGCCGGACCGCCTCGTTCCCCTGAAGCAAGAGTTCTACCGGCTGCAGGACACCCTCACCGTCGAGAGCGTCGACGCGGCGGCCCTCGGATTCCTCTCGCAGCAGGGCCTGGACGAGGCCAAGTTCCGCGCCTGCTTCTTGAAGGACCCGGCGATCGACACGGTGCTGAGGCAGCTCGAGCTGGGCTACCGCCTCGGCGTTTTCGGCACCCCCACCTACTTCGCGGGTGGCGAGCAGCTGCCGTGGGGCGAGCCGGAGTGGTTCGCCAAGCGCCTGCAGGCCATCATCGCCGCCAAGGGGCTCCCGGAAAACGCAGCCGAGATCGTCGTGAAACCGGCCACGCCGACTCCGGCGCCCGCCGCGACGCCCAAGCCTGTCGCGTCCCCGCCCGCCCCGAAGTAGGCACTCCGAGGGCTATGCGCGCTCGAGCCGGCGAACGATCGCGGATGCCACCTCCATGAACGCCCGTGCGGCCTGCGAATCCGGATCGGAGGCGACGATGGGCAACCCGGCATCTCCGCCCACCACGATCGCGGGATCGATTGGGATCTCCCCCAGGTAGGGCACCCCGAGTTCCTCGGCCGTCCGACGTCCGCCGCCGTGTTTGAAGATCTCGCTGCGCTCCCCGCAGTGCGGGCAGATGAACGCCGACATGTTCTCGATCACGCCGAGCACCGGCACGTTTACCTTGCGGAACATGGCGAGCCCCTTGCGGGCATCGATGAGCGCCACGTCCTGGGGGGTGGTCACGATGACCGCGCCGTCCAGGGGCACCTGCTGCGTAACCGTGAGCTGGGCGTCGCCGGTTCCCGGGGGCAGGTCCACGACCAGGTAATCGAGCGTCCCCCACTCCACGTCCTCGATGAACTGCTGCAGCGCCTTCATCACCATCGGCCCGCGCCAGATCACCGGGGTGTCAGGGTCCATCAGGAACCCGAGCGACATCACCTTCACACCGTGGGCGTCCACCGGGAGGATCTTCTGCTCCCGGTTGACCATGGGCTTGTTCGTGCACCCCATCATCATCTGCTGCGAGGGTCCGTAGATGTCGGCGTCCAAAAGGCCGACGGACGAGCCCATCTGCCGCAGCGCGAGGGCCAGGTTGGCGGCGACGGTCGACTTCCCCACCCCGCCCTTGCCCGAGGCCACCGCGATCTTGACGCGCACCCCGGCCAGCACCTCACGCGCCGGTGCCGACGCCGCGGCCGCCTGCGGCGCCTGCGCCTTGCAGTCCAGCACGACCTCCTGCACACCGGACAGCGCCGAGAGCACCGCCCGCGCGTCGCGCTCGACGGTTTCCTGGGCGGCCAGGTTGGCGGTGGTCATCACGATCTCCACTGTCACGGTGTCGCCGCTCACCGCCACGCTGCGTACGAAGCCAAACGAAACGATGTCCCGGGTGAGCCCCGGGAACTTGACCTTCTTGAGTGCCTGCCGGACGTCAGCTTCCGTCAGCGCCATCACACCCCCTCACGACCACCCGAAGTGGGAACGGACCTCCTCGGAGGCCATCGTCGGGTTCCACGGCGGGTCCCAGACGATCTCGACCACGACCTCGCCGGCGCCGGTCTGCCCCTGGATCGCCGCCCGGGCATCCTCGGAGATCCGCCGCACGAGCGGGCACCCGCGCGTCGTGAGCGTGAGCTGCACCCGCACACCACCCTCGGGGCTCACCTCGACGCCGTAGACGAGCCCGAGATCCACCACCGAGAACGGTATCTCCGGGTCCATCACGGTCGCCAGCGCGTCCCAGACCCTCTCCTCACTCACCATGGCGCACGCTCCCCCCGACCCTCCCTTCGTCTGGAACCCCTGCGCCCGCCCCGGTATTGCCACGCAACCGCTCGATCTGCGTCCGCACCGCGTCCATCAACTCGCCCTTGTCAGTCACGCTGTGGCCGGCGGTCGGGATCGGGTCGCCGAACTTCACGGTGATCCTGCCCGGACGCACGAGGTAGCTGTGCTTCGGCAGGCACCGCCGCGGGCCCTCGAGCCCGACCGGCACGATCGGGATCCCGGCCTTGAGCGCGATCAGGAAGCCACCGCGCTGGAACGGCAGCAGTTTACTGGTCGTGCTGCGCGTCTCCTCCGGAAAGATCAGCACCGACCGCCCACTCCGGATGCGCGAGGCGGCTTCCTCGAACGATCTGATCGCGGTCCGGCGGTTCTCGCGGTCCACTGGGATGAAACCCATTGAGGAGATGGCCCAGCCGAAGAACGGCCACGCGAAAAGCGACTTCTTGGCCAGGAACCGCACCTGCACCGGGATCGTCGCAAGCAGCGCCGGGATGTCGAGCCACGACTCGTGGTTGGACATGAACACCACCGGCTCGCCGCGCGGCACCCGCTCGCCACCCTCGCTGCGCAGCCGCACGAAGCCGCCGAGGAGGACGATGCGTGCCCACACCCGCGCCCCGCGCAGTGTCCAGTCGCCGCGCGGGGGGATGAACCCCACGATCGTGCCGTAGGCACCCGCGATGATGGTGTTCACCACCCCCAACACGAGGAAGACGATCGTGGCCAGCCAGTGGAGAACGATCACGGGCGGATTGTACCGCCCCTGGAGGTGAAGTCGGACTCATACCACTGCTCGGTCTGAAACCCGTCGAGCCGCAGCGTGATCGCCCCTCGCCGTTACGCCGCGGCCAGCAGTCGGGATTGGGTCACCGAACCGTACCGTGATCGTTCCGGGTCGTAGCAGATAGCTGTGCCGCGGAAGCTAACCGCGCGTGCCCTCGATTCCCACCGGCACGATCGGAACGCCGGCCTTGAGCGCGATCAGGAAGCCCCCGCGCTGGAACGGCAACAGGCTGTCCGTGGTGGTGCGAGTTCCTTCCGGATGGATCAGAAGTGAGCGGCCCGCACGGATGCGGGTCGCGGCCTCCCCAAACGACCTGGTCGCAGTGCGTCGGTGCGGGCGGTCCACCGGGATGAAACCCATCGAAGACATCCCCCACCCGAAGAAAGGAACGGAGAAGAGCCACCTCTTGGCCAGGAACCGAACCTGTACCGGGATGGTTGCCAGCAGCGCCGGGATGTCGAGCCAGGACTCGTGGTTCGCCATGAACACCACCGGCCGATCGCCCGGTATCCGGTCCGCGCCCTCCCGGCGCAATCGCACGACGCCGCTCGCCAAAACCAGGCGCGCCCAGACCCGCGCGATCGGCAGAGCCCAGTCGCCCCTGGGAGGGATGGACCCGAAGACCGCAATGAGGACGCCCGCGATGACGGTGTTCACGAACCCCACCGCCACAAAAACGAGGGTGGCCACGGACCGGACAAGGATCACCGCCAGATTCTACATTCCACCTTTCCATGGGCGGTCGTGCGACCTTGGGTCTGGAGGCGCCGTGCCCGACCGCACGCGAGCACCTTCCAGAATTGCCAGACCTTTCAGATCGCCTCGGCGGACGGGGTCGGGCGACCCGGCCCCTTGAGCTTCTCCACCGGCACGCTGGTGTACTCCGAGACCATCCGGTAGACCTCCTCGCCCTCGAGCACCTCGCGCTCCAGCAGGGCTTCAGCAATCCTGTCGAGCACCGGGCGGTTGTTCATCAGGGTCTCCTTGGCGCGGCTGAACGCCCGCTCCACGAGCTGCTTGATCTCGCTGTCGATCTCCACCGCGGTGGCCTCGGAGTAGTCCTGGTGGCGGGCAAACTCCTTGCCCAAGAAGATCGCTTCCTCACGCTTGCCGAAGGTGAGCGGGCCCATCGAGGACATCCCCCACTCGCAGACCATCTTGCGGGCCAGTTCGGTGGCGCGCTCGAGGTCGTTACCGGCCCCCGTGGTGATGTGGTCGTCGCCGAAGACGATCTGCTCCGCGAGGCGCCCGCCCATCAGCACCACCAGCTCGTCGGTCAGGTACGCTTTGGCGTGCAGGTAGCGGTCCTCCTCCGGGAGCTGCTGGGTCAGGCCGAGGGCGAGGCCGCGCGGGATGATGGTCACCTTGTGCAGCGGGTCGGCGTTGGGCTGCAGCGCCGCGACGAGCGCGTGCCCGGCCTCGTGGTACGCCACGACGCGCTTCTCCTCCTCGGAGAGCGCGAGGGAGCGGCGCTCCGCGCCCATCATGACCTTGTCCTTGGCGAACTCGAAGTCCACCATAGCCACGGCTGTCTTGTTGAAGCGCGCCGCGCGCAGCGCGGCCTCGTTCACGAAGTTGGCGATGTCGGCGCCCGAGAACCCGGGCGTAGCACGGGCCAGTACCGAGAGGTCCACGTCGGGCGCGAGCGTGACCTTCGTCGTGTGGACCTTGAGGATCTCCGTGCGCCCGTTGAGGTCGGGCCGGCTAACCACGATGCGACGGTCGAAGCGCCCGGGGCGCAGCAGCGCCGGGTCGAGCACATCCGGGCGGTTGGTGGCGGCGATCAGGATCACGCCCTCGTTGGACTCGAAGCCGTCCATCTCCACGAGGAGCGCGTTGAGGGTCTGCTCGCGCTCGTCGTGGCCACCGCCAAGGCCGGCGCCCCGGTGGCGCCCCACCGCGTCGATCTCGTCGATGAAGATGATGCATGGGGCGCTCTTCTTGCCCTGCTCGAAGAGGTCACGCACCCGTGAGGCGCCCACGCCCACGAACATCTCCACGAAGTCGGAGCCCGAGATCGAGTAGAACGGCACCTCGGCCTCCCCGGATACGGCGCGCGCGAGCAGCGTCTTGCCGGTTCCGGGGGCGCCCATCAGCAGCACACCCTTGGGGATCTTGCCGCCCAGCTTCTGGAACTTCTGGGGATCGCGCAGGAACTCGATGATCTCCTGGAGCTCCTCCTTGGCCTCGTCCACCCCGGCCACGTCCTTGAAGGTGACGCCCTTCTTCTGGGGGTTGAGCATGCGGGCCCGCGACTTGCCGAACGCCATCGCCTTGTTGCCGCCCACCTGCATCTGCCGGTAGAAGAAGTACCACATGACGATCAGCAGCACGAACGGCAGCCAGGACAGCAGCGCGGTCCAGATCGAGCCCTGCGAGGGCTGCTCCGCCTTGATCTTCACGTTGTGCTCGCGCAGGGTGCTGACGAGCTTGTCGTAGCCGGGTGAGTAGGTGACGAAGTCAAACGGCCGGGCCGCGAGCGGCCGGCCCGACAGCGCCTCCGTGGAGCGCCCGTAGACCTCGTCCCCCCGGATCAGGACCTCGCTGAGCTGGTTCTTCTCGACCTTGTCCAGGAAGTCGGAAAAGGCGATCTCCTTGGTGCCCGCCCTGGTCGTGGTGATCCAGTTCCAGAGCAGCACCACGGACACGATGACGACAACGAACAGCAGCGCATTCTTGACGTTTTGGTTCACGAGTTCTCCGAACTCCTCTTCAACCGTGCCGCCCAGGTGCGCGCGGCCTCCGAGGGCACAGCCGCCGGAAAGCGGCGCCCGTCACACCCCCTCAAGGACGTTGAGCCCGGGGAGATTCCCCCACCTGCCCTCGTGCTCCAGGCCGTACCCCGCCAGGCGTCCATCGGGGACGTCGCCGAGGACCACGTACTTCGGCTCGAGGGCGACGCGCCGCAACCGCGGCCGGTCCACGAGGACCGCAACCTCCAGGCTCGCTGGCCCCTGCTGAGCGAGGTGGGTGAGCAGGTAGTTCTCGGTCACGCCGGAGTGGCAGATGTCCTTGAGGATGAGGGCGTGCGCCCCCTCCAGGTGCACGTGCGTCGCGTACGTCAGCTCGATGATAGCGCCCCTGGCACCCAACTGGTGCAGAACGTTCACAAGCTCGAAGCGGACCGAGCCCGGCAGGACGCGCAGCAGGTCGCCGAGAAAGACCGTCGCCCCCTTGAGCACGCCCACGAGGACCAGCTCGCGCTTGGCATAGTCGTCGCCGATCCGGCGCCCCACCTCGGCGATACGCTGCGCGATCACCTCCGGTGAAATCACCTCACGTGGCGTCCCCATGGCTCCTCCAACCCGGCCACCACCCCGTCGGCGTCGCCCCCCTCCCACCCCTGGGCGACCCCGACCGCAGGAAGCCAAATCATCGTACCACCCGCTTCGAGGGCTGGCCACGCTCGCCGCCACTCGGCGGGGATACCGGCGCGGGCCAACGCCCTGGCGACCGGTTTGCCCGACGTGCCGAACCGCTCGCCGGGGGCAGCCGGGCGCCAGGCGAGCGGGAGCGCGGCCGCGCGGGGGTGGAGGACGGCGCGGTGGTGCACCCTCGAAGACCCGGCGGCGCCGAGGGTGGCAACGAACCCCCCCGGCAGCTCCACCCGCGAGGGCACAGCCGCAGGGTGCACCGCATACGGCCGGATCGGGGGCGGGGAGAGCACGAGCGATCCACCCCGACGGCGCAGCACCCACCGGCGCCCCAGGTCCACCGCCGCCGGCGGGCCACCGCCGAGCATGTTCAGGACCGCTGCGAGCTGGCCGCGGGAGGGAGGCTCTGCGAGCGGGAGGCGTGCGGCCAGCTCCAAGACCCACCGTCGCAGCAGCGGTGGGGGCAACGCGGCCACCGACTCCGCCGGGACGGCCCTCCCCACCTCCGGCCAGACACCGCGCTCCCTGAGCAGACCGCCGATGAAGGCATCGTCCTCCGCCAGCGCGGTGGCGAACTCGGTCAAGTGCGCCACGCCGTGCGGGTACGCCCCGGCCAGCAGCGGCAGCACCCGGCTCCGGATCCAGGCGCGGGGCTGCTCCGGGTCGGCGTTGCTGGCGTCCTCGCGCCACGTCACCCCCTGGGCGGACAGCCAAGCCCGCAGCTCCTCGCGCCCGAAGTCGAGCAGCGGCCGCACCACCGCGCCGTGACGGCGCCGCACCCCGGCCACGCCTCGGGGCCCGGCCCCGCGCAGGAGCTTGAGGAGCACGGTCTCGGCCTGGTCGTCCCGGGTGTGGGCGGTCGCCAGCGCGGCGCAGCGCGCCACCCGGCGCGCGCCTTCCAGTACGCGGTAGCGCTCTTGGCGCCACCATGCCTCGGGGGAGCTGCCCCGCGGCCGGACTGGATCCAAGTGCTCCACCACCAATGGGATCTCAAGCCGCCGGCAGAGCTCGGCACAGAAGGCGGCGTCGCCGTCCGCGGGCGCGCCGCGCAGGTGGTGGTGCACGTGGGCGGCCGACACCCGGCACCCGAGCTCTTCGCTGCTGCCGTGCAGCAGGCAGAGCAGGGCAACCGAGTCCGCCCCGCCCGAGAGCGCCACAAGGACGGGCTGGCCGAGGAGGTCGGGGAAATGCCGACGGAAGGCGGCGGAGAAGCCGTCCGGGGTCATCGTCATGGTGCCGGCGAGTGGACTCGAACCACTGACACGGGGCTTATGAGACCCCTGCTCTGCCTCTGAGCTACGCCGGCACGTCTGGGAGCCTGTCCGAGAAACGCTCCTAGCCGGCGAATTCTATCCTCACCCCGCGGCGCGGACAAGCGTGACGCGCCGGTGCTTTCCCGTGCTTGCGCCCGAACCGTGCTCGGGGGATACTCGGAGGGTGCCGGGACACAACCTCACGATCTGCGACAAGTGCGGGAACGAGCAGCCCACCTGGGCCGTGACGAAGTGCCATATCTGTGGGCAGCACGCCTGCCAAAAGTGCGCAACTTTCGCGTACGGAAGGTACTTCTGCTCCAGCCGCTGCGCGATGTTCTTCTTCCACGCCGAGGGCGAGGAGGACGACCAACCCGGCCGCACTTGAGACTGCGCAGGGGTCCGGCTAGACTGCACAATCCCGGAGGGTGAGCCGAGGAATGGGACAACGCGTAGACGAGCTGTTGTCGCAGGCGCGCAGGGTGGCGCCGATGGTCGGACGACGGGGGGAGGACTCCCTGCTCCTGGCCAAGGCGCAGGGGTGCCGCGTCTACGATGCCGACAACATCGCCTACCTCGACCTCCTCGGGGGCAGCGGCACCACCCTCCTCGGCTACAGCAACCAGTACCTCATGGACGCGATCCGGCGTGCCTCCAGCTTGGGCCTGGCCGCCGGCTTCCACGCGGCCGCCGAGCTCGAACTCGTGCAGCTCCTGGAGGAGCAGCTGCCGGCCCTCTCGCCGTGGGTGGTGACGCCCACCGAGTGCGAGGCCTGGGAGCTGGCGCTGCGGTGGTGCCGCCGCGACACCGGGCGCCGGAAGATCGTGATCTTCGACGGCAACCGCCGCGGAGCCGTGGAGGCGTTTCACGTCGCGGCGGCCGGACCTCTCGGGATCAGCCAGCCCATCGTCGCCGGCATCCCGGCCGAGATTGCACGCCTCGTCCGCGTGGTTCCGTGGGGGGACGCCGAATCCCTGGCCAACGTGCTCTCCAAGGTCGGCAAGGACACCGCCGCGGTCGTGCTCGACCCCATCGCCGCGCTGTTCGGCGTGGTCCGCCCCTCGGCCGAGTTTCTGAGGACGGTGGCCGACCTCACGCGCGCGGCCGGGGCGCGGCTCGTGCTGGACGAGACGCTCACCGGCTTCCGGCTGGCACGCGGGGGAGCCAGCGAGGCGTTCGCGATTGCGCCCGACGTGGCGGTCTTCGGCGGCGCCCTTGGCGGGGGCGCCTCGCGGATCGGGGCCGTGGCCTGGGCACGCACCGCCAACGCCACGCCCGGCGACGAACTCCCCGGCCCCCCTGCCCCGCTCGCCATCCTCGCGGCGAGCGCCACCGTCTCGGTCCTGCGCAACGAGACCGTGCACCAGCGCCTCGAGGAGCGCGGGGCCCAGCTTCAGGCCGGGGTGGACGCGCTCGCGGAGCGTTTCTCGCGCCCGCTGCGCTGCGCCCGGGTCGGCAGCATCTTTGCGTGCGCGTTCTCACGGCAGAGCGTGGTCGACGGTAACTCGTTCGCGCGGGTGGACCAGGAAGCCTGGGCCCGCTTCACCCGGGCCTGCCGCGAGGCGGGCGTGCTGCTGCCCGCGCAGTCGTCCGCCACCTCGTTTCTCTCCCATGCCCACGGCGATAAGGACATCGAGCAGGCGCTCGCCGGCATGGAAGCTGCTCTCAGGAAGATGCAGAAAGAGGACGAGCGCTAGGAGCCTGTCCCTAGTAAACGACGAAAGCGAGAATTCCGAGGGCGCCGGATGGCAAAGAAGCCAAGCGAAAAGCCCGGAGGCGTAGCCAGGGCTACGTCGAGGACCTTTCGCGACGGCTGACACAGCTAGCCGGATGCCATCGGGATTCGCAGCCGGAGTATTACTCGGACAGGCTTCTAGACGGGATCCGGGGGTGTCGAAGGTCCAGACGCGCCTTCGAGGCCCCAGATCTCGGGGAAGTGGCGCCCCACCGCCTTGAGGAGGTCGGCCGGCTCGAGCGGCTTCTCCAAGTACTCCTCCACCTGGTAGGTCTGGCGCGCTTCCGTATGCCAGCGCCGGCTCTTGTAGACGGCCGTCACCATGAAGACCACCGGACGGTAGTCGGAGGCTCTCTCGCGCAACTTCGTGATCACGTCGAAACCCGACATCAGGGGCATGAGGGCATCGAGGATCGCCAGCTGCGGGCGCTGGCTGAGCAGCAGGTCCAGCGCCTCGCGGCCGTTGGCCGCCTCCAGCACCTCGAGCCCCTGCTCTTTGAGGACCTCGACGACCAAGGCACGGAAGACGCGGCTGTCATCCGCAATCAGGACCCTCTGGAGAGCCACTTTTACCCCTCCACATCCACCAGCAACATGGTAACACCCTTGCCTTCGGCGATGTTGCGCGCGCACGGCCGCTTTCGATCCGGGCAACGGCCCTGGGGACGGACCAGGGTTGGGCAGCGGCGCGGCTCGATGCCCCGGTTGCTGCGGGCGTCCGACGCCCGCGGACAGCCGGGCAGATCTCGGGCCCCTACGACTTGAAGCTGTTGAGCGCCTCTGCTTCGCTGTCGTAGACGTCGAAGACCGTGATCAGCTGCGTCACCTGAAGTATGTCGTTGATCTTCTGCGTGAGGTTGAGGAGCTTCATCTTCCCACCCTTGCGGGCCACCGTGGTGAAGCACCCCACCATCTCGCCGATCCCCGAGGAATCGATGTGCGAGACACCCTTGAGGTTGAGCAGGATGTTCTTGCGCCCGGCGGCCACCGAGTCCTCGATGTTCTGGCGCAACTCGATGTCGCCAGCTCCGATCGTGATCTTGCCCTCGAGATCCAGAACCCTCACGTCCCCCACGTCGCGAACCTTGCTCTTCATCCTTCCCTCCTTGTACCCAATCTCTTGACGAGCTCGACTCGTGTCCCGCCCCGCTCCCCGACGAAGAAGCTTACCCCGTCCATGAACTGCCGCATGTAGAAGATACCGCGGCCGTTCGAGCGGAGCAGGTTGTCCGGCGAGGTCGGATCGCCGAGGCACGTGGGGTCAAAGCCGTCACCCTCGTCCTCGACTGCGATCTTGATCTCACCCTCCGGCTGCAGCTTCATGTGGACCTGGACCCGCTTTTCGGGGTTAAGCTTGTTGCCGTGCTTGATGGCGTTGGAAAGAGCCTCGCGCAAGGCCATGCCCACCCAGTACGTGGTCTCCTCGTCGATGCTGGCGGACCCGCACAGCTCGGCCAGCATTCGCTCGGCCAGCTCGATGTTCTCGTACGCGGAAAGCAGCTGCATCCGGGCCTCTCGAGCCATGCGAGCGAAGTATAGCATCGGGCTCACCGGGTTCATTCTCGCCGCTGCAGCGGCGGCGGGCCCCTGCCCGCCGGCGCTCACCGAGGTCGCGGCCAAGGTTGCGCACCTCCGGGCGGTCGCCGGGCCGTTCGACCCGCCGTGCCGGCTGATCACCCAGGCGGGCCTGCGGATCGAGCTCGACCGAAAGCTGCGCCGCGATCTCCCGATCCCGCCCGAGCTGTTCGTTTCGGCGCTCGAGCGCTCCGGTTTCATCGACGGCGACCCCGTTACTATCTACGAGAACCTGCTCACGTTCTACAGCGGGCAGGTGCTCGGCTTCTACGAGCCGCAGGCCGACGAGATGGTAGTAGTTGACGCCCCTGGCGCGGCCCAGCTCGAAGGGACCATGGTCTGGTCCCACGAGCTCGAGCACGCGGTTCAGGAGCACCGCTTCCACCTCCCCAGCCGCCTCCTGGCCATGCGGGGAGACAGCGACGAACAGCGCGCCGCCTCCGCCATCGCCGAGGGTGAGGCGATGCTGGTCATGTTCCTCCTCAACGCACCGGGGGCCGATCCCGGGATCCTGGCACAGGCCGAGCGGGCGGTGCGGCAGCAGGCTCAGGGGCTGGGGTCCACGGCCGGCGTCCCCGAGTTCTTCGTCTCCGACCTGGTCTTCCCCTACACAACCGGCTTTGCCGCCGTCCTGCACGCCTACAGCGCCGCGGGCTGGCCCGCCGTCGACCGCCTCCTCGCGCAGCCCCCTTCCAGCACCGCCGCCCTCCTTCACCCCGAGCGCCCCGGAACGCCCGGCCCCGTGCCAGCGATCGAGCTGCCGCCCACGCCCGCGGGGTGGGAGGTGGTGCTGACCGACACGGTCGGTGAATGGGGGCTCGCGTTCCTGCTCGGCCGCCGGATGGACCCCGCCAGGGCGTCGGCACTCGCGGCCGGCTGGGACGGGGATCGCCTGCGGCTGCTCCGCGACCGGGCGAACCCAGACCGGTGGGCGCTGGTGTGGCGCCTGCGAGCGCGCAGCGTCGAGGCGCGCGCGGCGATCGAGCAGGCGCTCCAGCACTACGCCCCCTCGCTGCTGGCGCGCCTGGCGCCGCCGAAGCCGCCCAGCCTTACCTGGGTTTCTGCTGGCCGGACGCTGGAGGTGCGGGCGGCTTGGCCGCCGGCGCAGCACCCACCACGCTCGCCTTCGTGATGACGACCGGCTTCGTCGGCACGTTCTGGTGGGGACCGACGGTAGCCGCCTGCACCTGGGCGATCGCGTCCACCACGCTCATCCCTTCCACGACCTTGCCGAAAACGCAGTAGCCGACGGCGTCCTGGGAGTTGGCCTTGTCGAGGAAGCCGTTGTCCTTGACGTTGATGAAGAACTGGGCGGTGGCCGAGTTCGGGTCCGGCGTGCGCGCCATCGCGAGCGTGCCGCGCTTGTTCACGAGGCCATTGGCGGACTCGTTCACGATCGCCTCGCGGGTCGGCTTCTGCTCCATGTTGGGGGTAAAGCCGCCGCCCTGGATCATGAAGTTCGGGATCACCCGGTGGAAAACCGTTCCGTCGTAGAAACCGCTCTTCACGTACTCGAGAAAGTTGCCCACCGTTATCGGGGCCTTGGCCTGGTCCAGCTCGATCACGATCGTGCCCTTTGTGGTTTCGAGCTTCACCCGGGGGTTCGCCGCCCCTGCCGGTGACGCCAGTGTGGCGGCCAACGTGAGCATCAAGAGAATCCTCGTCATGGTTGCCTTCCTTTCCGCTGCTTTCAAGTTGGGCCTCAGCGGTTCTTGACCGCCGTGAGGTTGAAACGCGGCACCGCCTGCTTGCCATCCATCTCGACTTTGAGGACGTACCGCCCGTCGGTGGCGAGGCTGACCGGGAGGGTCTGCTCCCCCACCAGTGCGCCATCCGCGCCGGTAAGCCGAACGAAGACCTTGTGCTCACCCGCCTTCACCGTGAAGGCGTCCTCGATGACGCCGGAACCTTCCTTCTTGATGCCGAGGAACCCTTTCGTGCGGAAGTCGAACGGCTTGTCAGCCAGCTGCTGGCCGTCCAGTGCGACCAGGTACGAGCCAACGCTCAACGGGCAGTTGAAGTAGAAGTCGAGCCGCACGTTGCCCAGCGGGGTCGCCGGCACTGCGATCGCTGCCGCCTCGGCCACCGAGGTCCTCCCCTGCTGGGGCCGCGGGACGAGCTGGTGGTCGCGAGCCAGCTCCAGGTACTCGCGGCTCACGTCGTCGCCGGGGACCAGCTCCAGGGCACGCTGAAAACGGCTCTGCGCCTCCCGCCAGCGCCGCTCGCGCAGGAGCGCCTTGCCCTCCTCCCGCAGCGTGGCGGCCTCCTGCTCGCGCGCGGCGGCATCGCGCTGCGCGCTCTGCTCGCCAAGTGCCTTCTGCCGCAGCGTGTGCGCGATCGGGCTGTAGGGCGCCTGGTCGAGCACGCCCGCCAGGAGAGTCAACGCCTCAACCGTATTGCCGACCGCGATCGCCTCGGCCGCCCGTCTCTGGGCATCGGCAACCCGGTGCCGGCGCTCCGGCTCGCCGGGGGGAGCACCGCTGAACGGACCGCGGTCCACCTTGGATGCAAGCAGGCCCAGCACCAGCGCGGGCGGGAGGAGCACCGCAGCCAGCAGGACCGCCACCCACCGCATCTCGATGGGCAGTCGCCAGACACGCGGCTGCCCGGCACGTGCCGCCAACTCTCCCTGGATCGCCAGCCCGGGGACGATCTCGGTGGCTCGTGTCGCCGTGGGCGTGGCTGCCACCGCGGCGGGCTCGGCGCTCTCCTGCGGGGGTGGCGGCGGCGTGAACTGGGAGACGTCGCCCGTCACGCCGGCGAGGACCCGCCGCAACGCCTCCAGGGCGCGGGCCACGTCGGCACCCCGGCCGTAGCGCCGGTTGGGGTCCTTCTCCAGCAGCTTGAGAACCACCGGGTTGAACGCCGACGGCACCCCGGGGCGCACCTGGGAGGGGATGCGGGCGGGTTCGTGGACGATCTTGTAGGCGACCTCGGTGAGCGACTGCCCCGCAAACGGGCGCTGCCCCGTGAGGAGCTCGAACAGCACGACTCCCAGCGAGAACAGGTCGCTCCGCCCGTCGACGCTGCCCCCCTCCACCTGCTCGGGCGACATGTAGTTGGGCGTGCCGATGAACTGCCCGGCAGCGGTGAGGTTGGACGACTCCAGGCGCGCCACCCCGAAGTCCGTAATCTTTACCAACCCCTGCAGGGTGAAGAGGACGTTGGCGGGCTTGATGTCGCGGTGGACCACACCTTTGCTGTGAGCGTAGTCCAGCGCCGCAGCGAGCGCCGCGCCGATGCGCGCCACCTCGCTGTAGGCGAAGCCGTGCCCGGAGCGCAGGAGGTCCCGCAGGCTGCGCCCTTCGATGTACTCCATGGCGATGAACGACAGCCCCGAGGTGTCGTCCACACCGGCGTCGAACACCGTGACGATGCCGGGGTGGTTGAGGATCCCGGCCGCCTGCGCCTCGCGCAGGAAACGCGCCCTGAACTCCCCCGCCTCCTCGGCGTCGGACGGGATGCTCAACGTCTTGAGCGCGACGCGCCGTCCGATCACGGGGTCGCGGGCCAGGTACACGACGCCCATCGCCCCCTTCCCGAGGACCGACTCGACCTCGTAGCGCCCGAGTTTTTTCAGCTCCACGGCCGAACCCGCATCATCGAGATTACCTCAAACGGCGAGAGCGGCCGAAAACGGTCTTCAACGCTTCGTTGGTGTGGGCTGCGGAACGATCACCAGCACCTCACCGGGCGCGGCCGCGTCCAGGGTCTCCCGGGCGGCTCGAGCGCGCGCCTCGCGCTCCTGCTTGAGCGCCGCGACCTGGCGCTCGAGCGCCCGGTTGGTCTCCTCGAGTTGCTGCCGGCGGCCCCGCAGCTCCTCCAGCTCCCGCCGCGTTTCCCTCTCCGCGGCCACCGCGCGCCACCACCCCCAGCCGACCAGCGCCACCAGCAGCGGCACCAGCAACCAAAGCCAGCGTCGGGACGGAGGTCTCACCGCGCAAACGGGCCGGAGCCGGCGAACAGGGCGGCGTCGCCGAGCTCCTCCTCGATCCGCAGGAGCCGGTTGTACTTGGCGATCCGCTCCCCACGCGAAGCGGAGCCGGTCTTGATGAGGCCGCAACCGCACGCCACCACGAGGTCCGCGATCGTGGTGTCCTCGGTCTCGCCGGACCGGTGGGAGACCATCGCCCGCCAACCGTGGTGGAGCGTCATGCGCAGCGCCCTCTGCGTCTCGGAGAGCGTGCCGATCTGATTCAGCTTGATCAGCACCGCGTTGGCCACGTTCTCGCGGATGCCGCGCGCGATGATCTTGGGATTGGTGACGAAGATATCGTCTCCGACGAGCAGAATCCGCCCTCCGAGGCGCGCCCGGAGCTTCTTCCAGCCGTCCCAGTCGTCCTCGGCGAGGCCGTCCTCGATCGCCACGATCGGGAAGTCGTTGATCCACTCCTCGTAGAGGGCGATAAGGTCGTCCGCCGAGAGGCCGTGGCGGCCCTCGCCGGGGAGGAAGTACCCCTCGCCGGTGCGCAGCTCGCTGCCGGCCGCGTCGAGGGCGATCGCCACCTGTCCGCCGGGGGTATAGCCTGCATCCTTGATGGCCGCCACCAGGAACTCGAGGGCGGCGCGGTTGTTGGGGAGGTTGGGCGCAAAGCCGCCCTCGTCGCCGACCGCGGTGACGTGCTTGGCGGCCTTCAGCCGCTCGCGCAACGCGTGGAAGACCTCGACGCCGGCGCGCAAGGCCTCGGCGAACGAGGTAAAGCCCTGCGGCACCGCCATGAACTCCTGGATGTCCAGGGAGTTATCCGCATGGGCGCCGCCGTTGATGAGGTTCATGCAGGGGACCGGGAGGAGGTTCGCGGCGGTGCCGCCAAGGTAGCGGTAGAGGGCGAGCCCGCACTGTTCGGCCGCCGCCTTCGCGGTGGCGAGGGAGACCGCGAGCAAGGCGTTGGCGCCGAGTCGGCTCTTGTCCTCGCTGCCGTCGAGCTCCACCAGCGTCTCGTCGACGCCGGTCTGGTCGCGTGCGTCGAGCCCGATCACCGCGTCGGCGATCTCGTCGTTGACGTGCTCGACAGCCTTGAGCACACCCTTGCCCCGGAACCGGCCCTTGTCGCCGTCGCGCAGCTCCAACGCCTCGCGGCTGCCGGTGGAGGCACCGGAGGGAACGATGGCGGTGCCCACCGCCCCGCCCGACAGCAGCACCTCGGCCTCGACCGTCGGGTTGCCCCGCGAGTCGAGCACCTCGCGACCCATGACCTCTTCGATTTCAAACATGCGTGACTCCTTCCTCGGCCCCGCGAACCAGCTGCCGCATCTCGCGCACCAGCGTGCGAAGCTGGCTGCTGGAGGTCGCCTCCGCGTAGATCCGCAGCTTGGGCTCGGTCCCCGCAGCCCGCGCCAGCACCCAGCTGCCATCGGCCAGTTCGAACAGGACACCGTCCCGGCGGTCCGCCCTCGTCACCTTTTGCCTGGCGAACTCCTTCAGCGGCCTTTTGCCAACCTTTTCGAGGGCGGCCCGGGTGCGCTCCTTGAGCGGCAGCTGCACCCGCCGCGAGACCAGCGTCCCGTGCCTGGCAAAAAGCCCGCGCACCAGCTCGTCCAGCGGCCGTCCCTCGACCGCCGCCAGCTCGGCCATGAGGAGCGCGGCGTAGATGCCGTCGCGCTCCGGCAGGTGGGAGGCCACGCCCAGCCCCGCCGACTCCTCGGTTGCGATCGAGATCCGTCCTGACAGGAACAGCGGCCCGAAGTGGTGGAAGCCCACCAGGGTCTCCACCAATTCACGGTCCGCGGCCCGGGCGATCCGGTCCACCAGACGCGTCGTCGCCAGGGTGCGCCCGATCCCACCGGCCATGCGGCGGCACCGCACCAGGTACTCCACCAGGAGGGCGATGACGAGGTTCGGGGACATGACGCGGCACGCTCCGTCCACGACGCCGAACCGGTCGGCGTCGCCGTCCGTGGCCAGGCCGATCATCGCCCCGCTCGCACGGAGCTTCTCGCGCAAACCGGCGAGGTTTTGCGGAGTGCACTCCGGGGCATAGCCGCCGAAGTAGGGGTCCTTGGTGGTGTGCACGACGTGGGTCGGAATGTCGTGGGCGAGGAGGATGCGGTCGAGGAACTCGCGGGCCGTCCCGTACAGGGGGTCCACCGCGACCACCAGGCCGCTGCGCCGGATCGCGTCCCAGTCGATGTCCCGCTCCAGGCTCGCCAGGTAACCCTCGGCCAGCGGCGCCGTCTTGGCCAGTTGCGCCTGAGGCACGTAGAAGTCGTCGAAGCGGTCCGCCTTGGCTGCGACCGCCGCCTCGATGGCGTTGGTGAACTCGCGGGGCGCGTAGGTCCCGTGCGTGGTGAACAGCTTGACCCCGTTGTACTCCGCCGGGTTGTGGGAGGCGGTGAACATCACCCCGAGGGTGGCGCCCCGCTCGCGCACCGCGTACGCCAGGCACGGCGATGGCAGGTCCCTTTCGGACATGACGGTTACCACTCCGTGGTGCGTGAAGACCGCGACCGCCTCGCGGGCGAATTTCTCGGACAGCAGACGAGTATCGTAGGAGACGATGATCTCGCCTACTTCGCCCCGCTCCCGCAGCACCTCCAGGGTCGCCTCGAGGACCAGCCGCACGTTGCGGAAGGTGAAGTCTTGGCCCACGATGCCTCGCCAGCCGGAGGTCCCGAAGTGAATCATCGCCGTTCGCCGCGAGGCTACCACAGCCGGCTTGCCGTGGGCACGCTGAGCGCCGTGCTGGTGGCGGGTTGCGCGCCCCTGAACGTCTCGGGGCCGCCGGCCCCCCTCCCCACCGCCATCCCCGGCCAGACGTGGGGCGCGGAGCGCGCGGCGGTGGTGACCCAGGTCAACGCCGCGCGGGCCGAGCTCGGCCTCGACCCGCTCGCCTACGACGTGACCCTGGAGCGGGTGGGGGACGCGCACTGCACGATCCTGCTCGAGGAGGGTGGCGACGGGCACTTCTCGCGCAGCGGGGTCGCCCCCTACCTGCGCTACCTGCTCGCCGGGGGGTGCGGCTTCCACCGGGAGAACATCGCCAGCTACTCGAGCACCGCGCCGGTCGATGGCGCCCAGCTCGAAAAGGTCCTCCGCCGCAGCGTGAACGAGATGCTGGATGAGGTTCCGCCCCAGGACGGTCACCGCCGCTCCCTCCTGGACCCCTGGGTGACGCACATCGGGGTAGGCCTCGCGATGCAGGGGGGCGAGGTGCGCATGGCCCACGAGCTGGCCACCGAGGTGACCGAACGGTGGTCGGGGCCGCCGGCCGTCGCGATGCCGCGTACCGCGGTGGCACTGGAGGGCCGCCTGGCGAGGCCCTGGCGACCCGCAGCGGTGGAGTTGCTCTGGGAGGGGCCCCCGCATCCCCTCACCGACTCTGCGGCGCGTGCCATCCGCTCGTACGGCTATCCGCCACGGCGGGCGATGTTCGGCGCGAACCGGCCCGAGGGGGAACCCGGGGCACAGCCACGAATCGCGCCGTTCACGGCGGACAGGTTTGGAACCTTCTCCTTCCGCTGGTCCACCGGCCCGCACGAGGGGGTCGAGATCGTGCTGCTGTGGGCACGCTACGACGACAACCGCGAGTTGGTCCCCGTGGCCGCCTCTGCTACGGTGGTAACCGGTACGGCCGGCCTACCCCCCGAGCTCGAGTGCTGGCGCGCCTCCAGGCCCGGCCCCACCCCCCCGTGACGAGGGAGCCGTGAGCGGACCGATTTACATGGACCACAACGCCACCACGCCGGTGGACCCCCGCGTGGTGGAGGCGATGCTGCCGTGCATGACGGTGCACTTCGGCAACGCCGCCTCGCGCACCCACGCGTTCGGGTGGGCAGCGACCAAGCTGGCCGAGCGGGCCCGCGAGACCTTGGCGGCCGGCATCGGCGCCCACCCGGAGGAGATCGTCTTCACCTCCGGGGCCACCGAGTCCAACAACATCGCCATCAAGGGCACGTTTTGGGCGCTGGAGGGACGCGGCGACCACATCGTCACCTGCGCCACCGAGCACAAGGCCGTGCTCGACCCGTGCCAGGCTCTGGCCCGCCGAGGGGCGAGCGTCACGGTGCTGCCGGTGGAACCCTCCGGCCGGCTCGATCCGGCCCGATTGGCCGCGGCGTTCGCGCCGCGCACCGTGCTCGTCTCCGTCATGCTCGCCAACAACGAGACCGGCACGCTGCAGCCCATCGCCGAGATCGCGGCCGCCTGCCGCGAGCATCGCGTGCTCCTGCACTGCGACGCCACCCAGGCGGTGGGAAAGATCCCGGTGGACGTCAACGCGCTCGGCGTGGACCTGCTCTCCTTCTCCGCCCACAAGCTCTACGGCCCCAAGGGTGCGGGCGCGCTTTACGTGCGGCGGCGCAAGCCCGCCTTGCGCCTCGTCCCGCTGCTCGACGGCGGGGGACACGAGCAGGGCATCCGCTCGGGCACGCTCAACGTCCCGGGGGTCGTCGGGTTCGCCCGCGCCCTTGAGCTGTGCCTGGTCGACCTGCCGCAGGAGGGCGCGCGTGTGGCCGTCCTGCGCGACCGGCTGCAGGATGCGATCTGCTCGCGGCTCGCCTCGGTCACCGTCAACGCGCACCCGGGCGAACGTCTGCCCAACACAACCAACCTCTCCTTCGCGGGCGTGGATGGCGCGGCGCTCCTCGTCGGCCTCACGGAGGTCGCCGTCGCCTCGGGCTCCGCCTGCACCTCGGCCGACCCCCGGCCCTCCCACGTCCTCCTCGCCCTCGGCCGCTCCAAGGAGCTCGCCAACGCCTCGATCCGCTTTTCCTTGGGACGCGCCAACACCGCGGAAGAGGTCGACATCGTCGCCGACGCGGTGGTCCGAGAGGTGACCCGCCTGCGCCGGCAGGCGCGCGGAGGAGCACCCCGGGGGTAGAATCCGGTTCGGCCCGGTCGCGGGCCGCCGGAGGTGGTTTCGGCCGACCGACCGGAAATCTTCAGCTCCGCCCTGGAGCGCGTGCGCCTCAAGCTCCCCCCCACCCGTGGGCCGCGCGCGGTGGGAGGGGTGTGCCCGGCGGCCCGCGCCCTCCCCCTCGCGGCGCTCGCGGCCCACGGCACGCCGGTTGTCGCCGTGGTCCCCGCCGAGCGCGACGCCGAGGAGATGATCGCCGGCCTCGAACTGGTCGCACCCGACGTCGCGGCCGCCGTCGTCCCCGCGGAGGCCGTCGAAGCGTACCTCGGCCGCGCACCGACTTTGGGCGCCACCGCCGCCGCGGCCACCGCCCTCCTCGGCCTCGCCACCGGCGGCGTGGAGGTGCTGGTGGTTCCGGCCCGGCTGCTCCCCTACCCGCTGCCCAAGCCTGAGGCGCTTCCCCCGCGCTGCCCCACCCTGAAGCCCGGGCAGCATCTGGACCCCCACCGCTTCGGGACGGCTCTCGCCGATGCCGGCTACCGTCGCGTCGAGGTCGTGGAGGAGGCCGGAGACTACGCGGTCCGCGGCCAGGTGCTCGACGTGGGGACGCCCGAACGCTTCATCCGGATCGTGCTGGATGTGGACCGTGTCGAGGCCCTGCACACCTTCGACCCCGCCAGCCAGCGCTCCGGCGAGCCGCTCGAGCGGGTTCCCGTACCGCCGTTGCGTCTCTTTCCAACCGATGAGGGGGCGCGCCGGGCCCTCGCCGGGTGGCTCGAGCGCGAGGGGTGCGGCGCCGCCGCAGGGGCCGCCCTCGCCGGAACTGAACCCGCACTGTGGGAGGGTTTCCTCGGCCACGCGCACGACCACCTCCACGCCTGGGAGCTCGCCCGGCACATCGTGGTGTGCGAGCGGGAGGCCGTGCGCGCCGAGGTTGAGCGGGTGTTCTCCGCCCTCCGGCGCGCCTGCGAGACCCTCGGGAGGGAGCGGATCGCGTTGCCCGAGCCCGAGGCGTGGCTGGCGAATCCGAAGCGCTGCCACGACGCGCTCATCGCGGCCGACCGCATTGAGGAGCTGGCGGTCGAGGACGGCACCGAGTGGGTGAGGCTTGCCACCCGACCGACCCCCAACCTCGCTACCCGGCCGCAGGCCCTCGTGGAGGAGCTGCGGGCCGGTCTCGCCCAGCGCCGCACCCAGGTGCTGGTGGCGGCCTCCGGCGGCGAGGCGCAGCGCCTCGTCCACCTCCTCACCGAGGCCACGCTGCCGGTCCGGCAGGGATGGCCCCTGGAGGGCATCCTCGGCGTGGTCATTGGCAGGCTGGAGCGCGGATTCGCGTTCCCCGACGCAGACCTGGTTGTGTTCGGGCGCGCCGACCTGACCACCCTTCCCGCGCCCTCCCGGCAGCGCCGCTCGCTCGCCCGGGTACTCGCCGAGATGCGCGACCTCGCGGCGGGGGACTTCGTCGTCCACGCCGACCACGGCATCGGCCGCTTCGCCGGCTTCCGGACGCTCGCCCTCGACGGGGAGGAGCACGAGTGCGTGGAGCTGGAGTACGCCGGCGGGGGCAAGCTGCTGGTCCCGCTCGAGCGCGCCGATGTGCTGGAGAAGTACGCCTCCTCCGAGGGCGCGCCACCACGTCTCGACCGCCTCGGGGGCACCACCTGGTCCCGCACCAAGGCCCGGGTCAAGCGCGCCCTCCGCGACATGGCCGAGGAGCTCCTGAAGGTGCAGGCGCAGCGCGAGCTTGCCGCCGGGTTCGCATTCTCCAAGGACTCCCCGTGGCAGCGGGAGTTCGAGGACGCCTTCGAGTACGAGCCGACGGCCGACCAGAGCCAGGCCATCGCCGACTCGAAGCGCGACATGGAGTCGCCGCGCCCGATGGACCGCCTGCTGGTCGGGGACGTGGGCTACGGCAAGACCGAGGTCGCCATGCGCGCGGCGTTCAAGGCGGTCATGGACGGCAAGCAGGTGGCGGTACTAGCGCCCACCACGATTCTCGCCGAGCAGCACTTCCGGACTTTCTCCCGGCGCTTCGCGGGGTTCCCGGTGGAGATCCGCTGGCTCTCACGGTTCGTGCCGGCCGCCGAGCAGAAGAAGGTGGTGGCGGGCATCGCCCAGGGCACCGTGGACGTCGTCATCGGCACCCACCGCCTGCTGGCCAGGGATGTGGGCTTCCGCGACCTGGGCCTTCTCGTGGTGGACGAGGAGCAGCGCTTCGGCGTGGCGCAGAAGGAGAAGCTGAAGGCGCTGCGCGCCAGCGTGGACGTGATCGCGATGTCGGCCACGCCGATCCCGCGCACCCTCAACCTCGGCCTGCTGGGCCTGCGTGACATCTCGATCATCGAGACCCCGCCGCGCGACCGCCTCGCCGTGCAGACGCACGTGCTGCCCTTCCGCCGCGAGGTTCTGCGCGAGGCCATCCTCACCGAGCTCTCGCGCGGCGGGCAGGTGTTCTTCGTCCACAACCGCGTGGCCTCGATCTCCGCCATGGCTGCCTTGGTACGCGAGATGGTGCCGGAGGCGCGCGTCGTGGTGGCGCACGGTCAGATGCACGAGCGGGCGCTCGAGAAGGCGATGGACACGTTCCTGGAGCGGCAGGCGGACGTCCTGGTCGCCACCGCGATCATCGAGAACGGCCTCGACATCCCCAACGCCAACACCCTGCTCGTCAACCGCGCCGACCGCTTCGGCCTGGCCCAGCTCTACCAGTTGCGCGGGCGGGTCGGCCGTTCGGACCGCCTGGCGTTCGCGTACCTCCTGGTGCCGCCCGAGCGCTCGCTCTCCCAAGAGGCGAGGGCGCGACTGGCCGCCATCCTGGAGTTCGCCGACCTGGGCGCGGGGTTCCGGATCGCCGCCCGCGACCTCGAGATCCGCGGCGCCGGCAACCTGCTGGGCGCCGAGCAGCACGGCCACCTGAGGGCGGTCGGGTACGAGACCTACTGCCACCTGCTGGAGGAGGCGGTCCGCGAGCTGCGCGGCGAGGAGGCCACGCCTCGCCCTGCAGCGGTGGAGCTGCGGCTCGGTCTGGACCTGCGCCTCCCGGAGAGCTACATCGGCGAGGAGACGCTCCGCCTGGCCGTGTACCGCCGCATCGCGGCCGCCCGCGTCGAGGAGGAGTTCATCGCGCTGAGGCAGGAGTTCGTGGACCGGTTCGGCCCAGCCCCAGAGCAGCTCGAGCACCTCCTGCTGCATCAGCGCATCCGCCGCCTGGCCGAGGCGGCAGGCATGACGCTCGTCCGCCGGACCGCCGCCGGGTTTGAGCTTTCGTTCGACCCCGACCACCCTGGGGCACACCCCGCCGCGATGGCGCTGCTGGCCGCGGTCGAGGGCACAACCCTCACCCCGGCCCAGGTCGTGCGCCTTCCGATGCCGGGGCGCGACCCCGCCGGGGGCGCCTCCGAGCTCCTGGCGCTTCTCCCCGCCGCGGGTTGACCCCGCCGCCCAGGGCGGCACCGATGTGGCGTGGCTCACGGACTCACACCGCGCACGTGGTCATCCTCGGCCTGGATGGCACAATGAGAACGCTCGCGACCATGATCCTCCTCTCCGCCCTGGGCGCCCCACCGGCTGCGGCATAGCCCAGCGGAGAGACACCGGTATCGTTCGGCGCGGACCTGGGTCTGTTCGCGCCCTTCGAGGGGGGCTCAAGCGCCAGCTTCACCGGCCGGGTGACCGCCGACCTCTACTGGTGGCGCCCCCTCGGCATCCGCTTCACGGCCGGGTTTGCCAACCCCACGCTCGGTGACGAGCCCCGCGCCGCGCGAGTAGACATCGGCTACGTGACCGCCAGTGCGATCCGCCCCTTCAAGGAGGGGAGCCTCCGCCCGTACGGCCATGCAGGGGTGGGCCTCTACCACCTCTCCGGGGACGGCTCGGGCACGCAGCTCGGGCTTACGTTCGGCGGCGGCGTCGAGCTGCCGCTGGGCTGGAGGCGCACGCGGCTGACACCGGAGCTCACGGCCCACGTGGTGTCCGGCGGCGGTCCGCGATTCTCGCTCGCCCTCACGGTGGGGTTGCACACGAGGCCCGAGTATGCGGACGGTCAGCGCCCGGTCGGGGCGCTACACCGTAGCGGCGACCTCCGCGAGGGCGGCCCGTACCTCGTGCGCCAGCGTCCTCATGTCGAACGGCTTCTGCAGGAAGCGCACCGCGCCGGTATCCACGCCGAGGCGCTGCACCTCGTCCTCGGTGTAGCCGGACATCAGGACGACGACCAGGTTCGGCCAGCGGTCGAGCAACCCGCGCGACAGATCGGTCCCGGACCCGCCGGGAAGCACGAGGTCGGAGAGCAGAAGGTCGAACGCGGGCTTGCTGGGCAACAGCCCGGCCTCCTCGGCGCTCCCAACCGCCACGACCCGGTAGCCGAGCACCCCGAGGATCTCGGCGAGGGCATCCCGCGCACCCTTGGGCCCGCTGGGGCGCCCCGATGCAACGAGCCTAGGAGGGGGCGAGGGCCATCCGAATCTCGCGGGCCAGCGTCATCATGTCGAAGGGCTTCTGGAGGAAACGGACCGTGCCGGCCCCCACGTCGCGCCGCACGGCCTCGTCTTCGGTGTACCCGGACATCAGGATGACCTTCAGCTGCGGCCAGCGCTCCTGCAAGCGGCGGGCGAGATCCGCGCCCGAGACGTCCGGGAGCAAGATGTCGGAGAGCAGCACGTCAAACGCCGGCTGTGCGGGCAACCGCTCCGCCTCCCCGGCGCTGCCCACCGCCGTGACCTCGAAGCCCAGCATCGTCAGGAGGTCGAGCAGGCCCTCGCGCGCCCCTGCCTCGTCCTCGACCACGATGATGCGCTCGCCGGTTCCACGGGGCACCTCCTGCGCGTCCCTTCCCGGGCGTACCGGCGAGGCGACCTCCCCCGAGGTGTCCCTGGGCAGCTCAATCCGAAAGACGGTCCCACCGCCTTCGCGGTCCGAAACCTCGATCGTTCCGCGGTGCGCGACGACGATCCCGTGGACCACGGAGAGACCGAGCCCCGACCCCTTCTCCTCGCCCTTGGTCGTGACGAACGGCTCGAAGATCCTGTCCCGGATCTCCTGCGGGATGCCGTGGCCCGTGTCCTCCACCGACAGCCACACCACGGTGCCGCCCCGCGAGCCGCTGCGGATCACGATCCGACCGCCCTCCGGCATGGCGTCCGCCGCGTTGACCACGAGGTTCATCAGGACCTGGTCCAGTTGTCCCCTGTCCGCCACAACCGGCAGGGCCTCCCCTACGAGCTCGACGGTGACGATGACGTTTTCCCTCACCAGACGCCTGAGCAACTGCGTCGCCCCTTCCAGCACCTCGTTGAGGTCGAGGCTCTCGGGCTTTGCGGTCTCGCGCCGCGAGAACAGGAGGAGCTGCCGTGACAGCGCGGCGCCCCGCCGGATGTGCTGCTCGAGCTCATTCACCGTGCCGCTGACGCGTGCGGGATCGCCGGGCCTCGCTCGGATCAGCTGGATCTGGCTGAGCATCGCCTGAAGCAGGTTGTTGAAGTCGTGCGCGACCCCCCCAGCCAGCCGGCCCACCGCCTCGATCCTCTGCGCCTGCCGGAGCCGCTCCTCGACCGCGGTCTCCTGGGTCACGTCGCGCTTCACCGCGACGAAGTGCTCAATCCTTCCGAGCGGGTCGCGCACGGGCGAGATCGTCGCGTCCTCCTCGAACACAACGCCGTCCTTGCGGCGATTGACCAGGCGCCCGGACCACACCTCACCCCGCTTCAGCGTCTCCCACATCTCGCGGTAGAAGTGCGCGTCGTGCCGACCGCTCTTCAAGAACCTGGGGTTTTGCCCGATCGCTTCGCTCGCCGAGTAGCCGGTGATCCACTCGAACGCGGGATTGACGTACTCGATCGTGCCCCGGGGGTCGGTGACGACAATGGCCTCGGCCGACTGCTGGACCGCGGCGGCGAGCCTCCTGCGCTCCTCCCCCTCACGCTTGCGCAGTGTGATGTCCCTCGCCGTCGCGAGCACGCCGGTGACCCGGCCGTGCTCGACCAGTTGGACGCCGCTGAACTCGCCGTCCAGCCAGGACCCGTCGCGCGCCTTGATGCGCACCTCGAACAGCCCCGGCGCCTGCCCCCGGAGAAACTTCCCGAGCAGGTCCGACGCCACGGAAAGATCGTCCGGGTGCACGAGCTCCGCGAAGGACTTCCCGAGCCACTGGGCGGACGGCCACCCGGTGATCCTCTCGAACGCCGGGTTGAGCGACGTGAGCTCCCCTGTGACCGAGAGGGTGAAGACCACGTCCTGCACGTTGTCGACGAGCCGGCGGTAGCGCTCCTCGCTCTCGCGTAACGCTTTCTCTGCCCGGGTGCGGTCCGAAATGTCCCGGATGTTGCACTGGATGACCTTCTTGCCGTCTACCAGGTAGGCATTGCTCACGAACTCGACGTCGATGGTCAGACCGTTGCTCGCCTGCAAGGGCAGGTTCTCGTAGCGGACGTAGCCCTTTTCGAGGAGTTCGCCGAAACCCGCCTTGGTCGCGGTGATGTCCTTGAAGGGCCCGATATCCCAGAGCTTCTTCCCGAGCAACTCGTCCTTCGAGTAACCCAGTATCTCGGTCAGGAATGGGTTGGCATCCGCGATCTTGCCGGAGTCAGCGTCGAGAATCAGGATCCCGTCCTTGGCAGACTCGAAAAGTCGCCGGTAGCGGGTTTCCGAGACCTGGATCGCGGCCTGCGCACGCTTGCGTTCCGAGAGGTCGCGCACGATCGAGAGGAACGCCTTGCCGCGGTCGAACTCAACCAGGCGGCTGCTGACCTCGACCGGGAAGGTGGCGCCGTCCTTGCGCCGGTGCACGGTGGCAAAGACGTGCCCAGCCGGCTCGGCGGCCCTGGCCATCTGCTCAACGACGCTCCCGCGGGTCTCCTCCGCCCGCAGATCGCGAAGGTTGCGCCACAACAGCTCCTCACGGCTGTACCCGTAGAGCTCCTCCGCCTTCCAGTTGGCGTCGAGGATCTGCCCATCGGGCGCGATGAAGAGGATGGCGTCGTTGGCCTGGTCGAGCAGAAGGGCCAGCCGCGCCTGGCCGCGGGCGATCTCCGCTTCATATTTGGCCCGCCGCGCCCGCCACAGCCCGAAGCCCGTGCCGAGGATCGCCAGGACAAGGGCACCAACGGTGAGCGCGCTGCTCGTCAGCTCATCCCTGTACGCGGCCAGGGCCTCGTCCCGATCGACCTTGGCAACCAGGCCCCACGGCGTGCCGGCGATACGGCCGGCCGCGGCAAAGACCGGCACACCCCGATAGTCCACGTACTCGCCGAACGCCGCCACGCTCTCGATCGCCGCCCGGGCGGCCAGGGGCGAACGGGTGAGGGGAACTCGGAAGCCCAGGGGGCGGGCGCGCACATGCCGGAGGGGGCTCAGAAAGACGATTTCGTCGCCTTCCCGCTCGGCGAGGAGCACCTCGCCGCTCACCGTAGGCGTCGGCTCCCGCGTCAGGAGAGGGTACAGCCATGCGGTGGGGTCGCTGGCCACCACCGCGAACCCGAGCCCGACCGGGCGCCCCTGTGAGCCGCCGTCGCTGCCGACGATCGGCGCGCCGAACAGCACCCAGGGCGTGCCCCCGACCCCTGTGCAGAAGTGAGCGAACGGCGCGCCGGTCCTCACGAACCGCTCGCCGAGCGCGGTGCACACCTCGTCCGGGCCGCCGACGCTGCTGTTGCGGATGACCACGGCGCCCTTCGCGTCCAGGATGTAGAGGGCCCTATGGCCGTGCGCCTCCCGGAAGCCGTCGAGCACCCCCTGCAGATGAGGAAGCTCCGCAGCCGCGTCAGGCCGCGGCTGCGGACCGGCCGCGCGCGATGTCAGCACGGCGACGACGGTTGGAAAGCGCGCCAGCGTCGAGACGTCGGCCACCCTGTCATCGACCCACGTGCCGATCGCCGCCTTGCGGTCGTCGGCCATGGCGGAAAGGCGTGCCTTCCAGGACCCGACGGCCTGCGCCTTTTCCGCAGAGGCGTAGACGAGGAACAAGCCAACGGCGCCTACCAGCAGGGCAGCGGCGAGGGCGAGGGCCACGGCACCGGCGGCGCCGCCGGCCCCCAGGCCGCGGCCGTTGCTCCGCGCCCCCGGCTGCGCTGTCGTCACGGTCGCTCGCGCTGCCATGCCTCCCGCCCCTGTCGGCGGCTCACGTTCCGGAACGAGGACGGTGAC
This sequence comes from Thermoanaerobaculaceae bacterium, assembly GCA_041494245.1. Classification (GTDB taxonomy): domain Bacteria; phylum Acidobacteriota; class Thermoanaerobaculia; order Thermoanaerobaculales; family Thermoanaerobaculaceae; genus RBG-13-68-16. The sequence continues at coordinate 26,002 of JBGQAK010000020.1, read as the reverse complement.
CCGCGACGCGGGCACTGCCTTGTCACGCACGACCCGAAGCCCGCCTGTTGGTCCGCTCTCGAGGCCCTGACCCAATGTAGCAGCCCGCCTGCACGCCTGTAAACGAATCAGGCCGGTCCCCCGGGGGACCGCGTCCCTCGCGGCGCTCCCTTCGCGCACCGCCCGCGACCGTGACCCAGCACACCCAATGGGCATTGACCACACGCCGCGCACGCGGGAGTATCCTTGCCGCGTCGCCTTTCGGCTCAGAATGGAGCTGCACCGCGACGGATGGTATTCGGGGGTGAGGGATGGGTTTTGTCTCGGGGGAGCCGAAGCCCGCCAGGGTGGGCGACGGGCTGTGGCGCCTCCCGCCCGACGAGACCGTGGGTGCGGCGTCCGGGGCTCTCAAGCCCCTGGCGGGCCGTGTCGAGTCGCGCTTCTCGTTCCCGAGCGGGGCGAACCCCGACGTGCTCTTCACCATCGAGGCTGGGAGTGAGGTGTCCGTCTTCGTCTTCAACTCCCCTGACGACCGCGATCCCGACCTCGTCCTCCTCCCGACCGACGCCGGGGGCCCGCTCCGGCTCACCGCAGAGGAGTGTTGGCTCAAGGTCCGGCATGAAGCGGGGGTTCGAGCCTTGGGCGGCGCGAAGCTCGCCGAGCTTGCCTTCCACTTCGAGAACGTGGCCCCTCTTCTGTTCACCGACTACCACCTGCACGACCGCTCCGAGACCGTCGTGCACGCCTTGGCCACCGACCTGAAACGCCCGCGCTTCGCGCAACGCCTCGCCGACGTGCGCTCGCTGCGCCCCAACGAGGCGCTTGCCTTCCAGGTCTCGGGCACGGTGCGGACGACCGTGGAGGTGGGTTGGTCCGACGTGCTGGCGAGTGGGCTCGGCGCCCTCGCCGGCATCGTGGGGGCTGCCGACCCGCTCGCGGTCGAGGTCAACGCAGCCGCCACGGTGGACGGGGCCGTGACCGTGGCGGACGACTTTGCGATCGTCTTCTCGCGGGACCGCAAGGGCACGTTTCGAGTCGCGGTCAGGAAGGCCGCCGTGCAGCGCCTCGCCTGTGATGCAGGCGTGTCCGTCACCGTGGAACTCTCGGACCCCCAGCAGCTCCAGCAGGCCGTGCAAACCGTCGTGGCCGGCCTGCTCAGCCAGGAGTACGCCACGTGGAGGAAGGTCGTGGATGCCGCCGCCCTCTCCGAGCTCACCGACTTGGAGCGGGCTGCCGCCGAGGAACTCGCTCGCCGCCTCGGCCTCGGCGAGATTGCGTACGAATTCGCAATCCTGAAAGACAAGCTCCGTCAGCTCGAGGGCGCGCTCGCCGAGGCGATTGCCGAGCTCGCCACCGCCAAGCTCACCGCCGGTTTCCTTTACGAGTACGACCGGATCGCTGAGGGTTCGACGGTCCTGCAGGCGGTGCTGGAACCGGAAGCGCTCTCGGCCCACCACGGGACGCTCTGCCGCGGGGAGCTTGGGCCGGTGATCGCCGCGATCCGCGACGGGACGCCCGGCATCGCCCTCGAGCGCTACCTTCACCGCGAGTCGCTCGAGCGCACCCAGAGCTGGGGGTTCACCCTCGGCATCGGGCCGTGGATCGCCAGCGGCCGCCAGCGCCGCACCCTCGCCCGCGTCGTCCAGGAGAACCTGGCCGGGAGGCCCAGGGTCAGCACGCTCGGGCTGGGCGCCTATGAAGGCCGCTGGCTCGGCGACGTCGCCGAGTGGGTGGTCGACTTCAACGCCGCCATGCCGGCTTTCGCGGCCGGCGCCGCTCCCCTTGCGAACGAGTTCAGGCTCGGCTTGCACCTGACGTGGAACTGGAAGGAAGCGAAGCTCACCGCCGAGGAGCTGGATGCCTACCTCGACGCCGCGGCGCTCTGGGGGGTGTTCGAGCCGCCGCAGGCGGCGGAGGTCCGGGCGCGCCTCGGCTCCGCGATCGGTCGGAGCGCCGGCGTGGCGGTCCAGCTACACGTGGACGACGGGTCCATGCGAGCCATCCTGCCCCTGGCCGCGGCCGGGCGGGACGCCGACTTCGCGGCCGCTCTCGGTGCCGCGATGCCGTGGCGGGCGGGCAGCCCGGGGAGGGCCGAGCCCGGGCGCCGGCGCGAGCTGTACGGGGCGCTGTGGGGGTATTACCTCGAGCACCCGGACGCCCCGGCGCGCACGCTGGTGGAGTACGCCCGGCGGTACCTGAGCTCGCGCCACGAGCCGGAGCTGGGCTTCCTCGAGGAAAGCTACTCCAAGCTCGTACCCACCTGCACCTTCGTCGGCCTCGCCAAGCTGGCGAACCAAGGCACGGGCGCCGCGTGGCGGGAGTTCCGCAACGGCGCGGCGCTCCTGCAGGAGGCGTTTTCCTCGGGCGCGCAGGAGAACGGCGTCCTCGAGAAGTCGTTTTCGCTGATGGTCAACCTGTGGGCGCAGAGCCATCACGTGCGGGCGCTCGGCGCCTACCTGCTGGAGCTCGCCACCGCTGCGGGCGTCGCCCACTGCCTCGCGCGCACTCTGACGGTTACCTACCGCGACAGGGAGGGCGAGAAGGCGCTCGTGGCCGCCGCGCCCACGACCTGAGCGTCGCCTTCGCCATCGTCGCAACGATCAGTAGCTGAACCTCCCGAGCTTCACCTTGCCCCTGAACACCCAGTAGACGACGACCGTGTAGCCGGCAACGAAAGGCATGCCGAGGAACGCGATGTTCCGCATGATGCGCAGCGTCTTCTCCGAGGAGGCGGCGGTGTAAATCGTCAGGCTCCAGTTCGGGTCGAGGGTGGAGACGATCAGGTCGGGGAATAGCGCCACGCCGAAGAGAGACGTGAGTGCCGCGATGGTGCAGGATGAGGAAACGAACGCGTATAGCGGCTTGCGCCGGAAGATCGCGCGCGGGATGTTGGCCACCGCCAGCACGTTGAGCACGACCACGACCCACGCCCATGGCATCGCCTCGAAGTTCTGGACCGCACGCGGCATGGTCGCCAGGGTATAGATCGTCGTGAGCATGTACATGACCAGGAAGAACCCGAAGGTGCGCCACATCCAGCCGTGCACCCGCTGCTGCAGCTCCCCTTCGCACTTAAGGAAGAGGTAGATCGACCCGTGCATGGCAAACAAGGCGACCGCAAGGAGACCGACCAACGCCGGGTAGGGGGCGAGCAGGCTCGCGAACGTTCCGGCGAACTCCCTGTCCGGTCCGATCGGAATGCCGCGCATGGAGCTGCCGACCGCGGCGCCGAACAGGAAGGTGGCGAGGGCGCTCGCGGCGCTGAAGGAAACGTCCCAAGCCTGCCGCCAGGCCGGGTGTTCCTGCTTGCTCCGAAACTCGATCGAGACGGCGCGGAAGATGAGGCAGAAGAGGAGCATCATGAAAGGAACGTAAAAGGTGGAGAACGCCGTTGCATAAGCATGCGGGAAGGCGGCGAAGAGGGCGCCGCCGAAGGTCACCAGCCACACCTCGTTGCCGTCCCACAGCGGGCCGATGGAATTGAGCAGGATGCGCCGCTCCTCGTCCCGCTTCGCGGCCAAGTGCAAGATTCCGACGCCGAGGTCGAAGCCGTCAAGGATCGCGTAGCCGGTGAGCAGCACCCCGAGCAGCACGAACCAGAGCACGTGCAGGTCCACGGCCTTACACCTCCTTCCGGTCGGGTTCGGAGGAATCTACCCCGGTCATCGAGAACCCGCGGTGGGCCGCGAGGCGTCCCGCCGCCTCGACCAGCCCCTCAACGGTGGTCGCGCCGGGGATCGCAGCCGCCTCATCCGGGCCGTGCTTGATCTTGTCGTCCAGCACGTATACCCAGACCGCAAACAGGAGCGTGTAGATGAGGGCAAACATGACGATGGAGCCGAGCACGGCGCCGGCGCTGACCGCCTTGGACAGCGCGTCGGTCGTGCGCAAGAGGCCGTACACCACCCACGGTTGGCGCCCGACCTCGGCCCCGACCCACCCGAGCTGGTTGGCGGCGACCGGCCCCGCCACCGCGAAGACGAACACCCAAAGCAGCCAGCGCTTTTCGAAGAGGCTGCCGCGCCAGCGCAGGTAGAGGGCGACCAACGCCAGCGTGCCCAAGGCAAAACCCAACCCAACCATGGCGTGGTACGCGTAGAACGGGATCGCCACCGGTGGCCAGTCCTGGCGCGGGAACTGGTCGAGGCCTCGAACTGGTTTGTTGAGATCACCGTACACGAAGAGCGAGAGAAGCCGCGGGATGGCAACTTCCCCTCTCACACGCTGCTGCAAGTTGTCGGGAAAACCGACGAGGCTCAGGCGCGTGCCGCCGGGCTCGGTCTTGTACAGCCCTTCGAAGGCGGCGAGCTTGGCCGGCTGCGTCGTGGCGAGCGTGCGAGCCTGCGAGTCTCCGGAGACGATCTCGGCAAGCGATACCACCACTCCGAAGAGCAGGGCAATCGTGAAACTGCGCCGGGCGAACTCGATGTGCCTCCCCTTGAGGAGGTAGAACGCCGACACGCTCATCACGAAAAACGCACCCAGGATGAACGCACCGAGGAGGACGTGAACGAGCCTGTCCACGCTCGAGGGGTTGAAGACCATGGCCCAAAAGTCCGTGACCTCGGCCCGGGCGCTCGTCCCCTCGCCGACGATGTGGAAACCGGCCGGGGTCTGCTGCCACGAGTTGGCCACCACGATCCAGATCGCGGAGAACATGGAGCCCAGGGAGACCATGACGGTGGCAAGGAAGTGCGTCCGTGGTGACACCTTGTCCCAGCCGAACACGAGCACCGCCAGGAAGCCGGACTCGAGGAAGAAGGCGAAGATCCCCTCGGCCGCAAGGGCGGAACCGAACACGTCGCCCACGAAGCGCGAGTAGGTCGCCCAGTTGGTGCCGAACTCGAACTCCATCACGATCCCGGTCGCGACACCCATCGCAAAGTTGACCGCGAAGATCCGCGTCCAGAAACGTGCCATCGCCCCGTAGAGTGGGTTGCGGCTCTTGAGGTACATCCCCTCCATGAACACCATCAACACACCGAGCCCGATGGTGAGCGGCGGGAAAAGGTAGTGAAACATGATGGTGAGGGCGAACTGCAGGCGCGACAGGATGACGACAGAGATACCCATTCCCTCCTCCGGCCACCGAGGGTATGCAGGTCGCGGCGGGTGAGTCAAGGTCCGACCCTGAGCCGCTCGAGGCGCCGCTGCCGCCGTGCCCCGTCGCGACGGGGGTGCCCTCGTGCGCTAGAATTCTATGTTTGGACAGGAGTGACGCATGAGCAACGTGAACGTCAAGAAGGGCACCATCGCGATCCTCACCGGCGGCGGCGACGTCCCGGGGCTGAACCCTGCAATCCGCGCCCTCACCGTCCGCGCCCTTCGGGATGGCTACCGGGTGCTGGGCATCCGGCGCGGGTGGGCGGGGCTCATCGAGCTCGAGCGCGACCGGACTCGACCAATGAGCGAGCAGGTGATTGAGCTCAGCGAGGAGATCGTCAACAAGGTCGGCCGCACCGGCGGAACGTTCCTGCACACCTCGCGCACGCGGCCTTCGCACGTGCCGAAGAGCGTCGTGCCGCTGCACCTGCGCGAGAAGTACGGGGCCGAGATGAACGACCTCACGCCAGAGGTGCTCGCCAACATCGGCTGGCTGGGCATCGACACCCTGATCCCGATCGGGGGCGACGACACGCTCTCCTACGGCGTGCGGCTGCACAAAGAGGGGGTGAAGGTCATCGCCATCCCGAAAACGATGGACAACGACGTGCCGGGGACCGACTACTGCATCGGCTTCTCCACCTGCGTCACCCGCACCATCGAGATGACCCACGCCCTGCGCACCTCGGCCGGCAGCCACGAGCGTTTCCTCGTCATCGAGGTGTTCGGTCGCTACGCCGGGTTCACCGCGCTGCTGCCCACCATGGCCGGAGCGGCCAACCGCTGCGTCATCCCCGAGCACGTCTTCGAGGTCGAGCAGCTGTGCGAGCTGCTCAACGCAGACCGCTTCTCCAACCCCAGCAAGTACAGCGTGGTGCTGGTCTCCGAGGGCGCCACCTTCAAGGGCATGGACGAGATGGTCTACGAGGGCCAGGAGGCGGACGCCTTCGGCCACAAGAAGCTGGGCGGCATCGGCGACATCGTCTCCAAGGCGCTCAAGGAGACGTCCGCCAAGTTCAACAACGGACAGCGCATCAACGTCATCAACCAGCGCCTCGGCTACCTCGTGCGTTGCGGCGACCCCGATGCCCTGGACTCCATCGTGCCGATGGCGTTCGGGAACCTGGCGATGGACCTGGTGCTCGACGGGGTCTCCGGGCGCCTGGTCAACGTGCGCAACGGCCGCTACGACAACGTGCCTATCGAGGTGGTGAGCAGTGGCAAGAAGGTCGTGGACGTGCGCAAGTTCTACAACACCGAACGCCTGCGCCCGATTTACGAGCGTTTCGAGACCAAGCCGCTCTTCATCATGACCAGCGACTACTGAAGCAGGCACGGGGTCCGGGGTCTGCAAGTAACGAGTCAACTCTGCTCAATCACATTCCTTAAGGCAGGGCCGTGGTGAAGGCCGGGTAGGCGCGCCGACGAGAGTGGGCCAGATGCAAGGAGGGCGAGGCGCCCGCAGCGCAGTGTAGCCGGAGGCTACATGAGCATGCGAGGCGCCGCAGCCCGACGCCGCAGATGGTCCGCTATCGTCGGCGCCTCTCAGGTGCCGTAGAGGCGGTCGCCGAAGTCGCCAAGGCCGGGGACGATGTACTTACGATCGTTGAGGCCGCGGTCGAGGGCCGCCGTGTAGATCTCGGCGTCGGGCGCCGAGGCCAGGAGGCGGGCGACGCCCTCGGGAGCCGCGACGATCGAGACCAGTCGCACGCGCCTGGCGCCCATCCCGGCGAGCCCGTCGACCGCCATCGCAGCCGAACCGCCGGTCGCGAGCATCGGGTCGAGCAGGAACACCACCGCGTCACCGAGGTCGGGCGGCACCTTCTCGTAGTACCGGCGGGCGACCGCTGTGGTCTCGTCGCGCTCGAGGCCGAAATAGCCGACCTGGGCAGAGGGCACGAGGTCGAGGAACGCCCCCAGCATGCCGAGCCCGGCCCTCAGCACTGGTACCGCCACCACACGGGCGGAGAGCCTTCGCACGGAGGTGGTCTCCAGCGGCGTCTCGACGGCGCTGTCGGCCGTCGGGAGGTCGCGGGTCGCCTCGGCCACGAGAACCAGGCTCACGCGGTGCGCCAGGGTGCGAAAGTCGTCACAGGGCGTCGTTCGGTCGCGCAGCCGTGCCATCGTCTCGGCCAGCAACGGGTGCTCCACGATGTGAAGGGCCATCGGCCGCAAACGATACCACGCCGGGGCGGTTCGCCGCCTCGCGGGCCTCTCATCCCGGCCTGGTTATGCGGTAATATCCGCCCAGTGGGGTCTGGAGTGAAACAGGGGCATCGAATGGGTCAGCGATCTGATGGGCAGGCGGGGGAGCGCCGCGTTCTCGGCATCGACCCCGTGTGCGGGATGGACGTCTTCGAGAAGCCTGACGCCATCCGCAGGGAGCACATGGGGACCACCTACTACTTCTGCAACCCTTCCTGTGCGACGAAGTTTGACGTGGACCCGGAGCGGTTCACTTCAGCCCCTCCGCGACCGCGGTGATGTCCGTGACGCAGCACCAGGTGCCAGCCGGAAGGTTTCTCGGCATCGACCCGGTGTGCGGGATGAAGGTGTTCGAGAGGCTTGACGCAATCCACAGGGAGCACAAGAGGACCACCTACTATTTCTGTAACCCCTCCTGCGCAGCGAAGTTCGAGGCCGACCCCAAGCGCTTCATCGAGGCCCCCGGCGGCGAGCCGATGCACACGCCCGCACCCGCTCCCACGCCGCAAGGCAAGGACGCCTGGTACACCTGCCCGATGGACCCCCAGGTGCGCCAGAAGGGCCCTGGCGCCTGCCCGATCTGCGGCATGGCGCTCGAACCGATGGAGCCAATGGCGGAGGAGGGGCCCAACCCGGAGCTCGTGGACATGACCCGGCGTTTCTGGGTGAGCGCCGCGTTCACCGTGCCGCTGCTCCTCATCGCGATGGGGGGCATGATCCCTCCCCTGCACGGCATCCTCGAGGGGCGTTGGATGGCCGAACTGCAGCTCCTCCTCGCGACCCCGGTGGTGGTGTGGGGTGGCTTCCCGTTCTTGGTGCGCGGCTGGCGCTCGATCGTCTACCGCTCGTTGAACATGTTCACACTCATCGCCATCGGCACCGGCACGGCCTACATGTACAGCGTCATCGCCACCCTCGCCCCAGGGATCTTCCCCGCGTCGCTGCGGATAGGCGGCGAGGTGCCGGTCTACTTCGAGGCGGCTGCGGTCATCACCGTCCTGGTTCTGCTGGGGCAGGTGCTGGAGCTCTCCGCCCGCGCACGCACCGGAAACGCGATCCGGGCGCTGCTCGGCCTAGCGCCCAAGACGGCGAGGCTCGTCGTGCCCGGCGGCGGAGAGCGCGACATGCCGCTCGAGCAGGTGAAGCCCGGCGACCGGCTGCGGGTGCGCCCCGGCGAGAAGGTCCCGGTCGACGGCGTGGTCGAGGAGGGCGCGAGCTCCGTTGACGAGTCCATGCTCACCGGCGAGCCGATCCCGGTCGAGAAGACCCCCGGCAGCAGGGTCACCGGCGCCACGGTGAACGGGACCGGCTCGCTCCTGATGCGGGCCGAGCGGGTGGGCGCCGACACCCTCCTCGCCCAGATCGTCCGCATGGTCTCGGAGGCGCAGCGCAGCCGCGCCCCGATCCAGCGTATCGCGGACAAGGTCGCAGGGGTGTTCGTGCCGGCCGTCGTGGCGGTCGCGGCCCTCACCTTCATCGTGTGGGTGCTGGCTGGCCCCGAACCACGCCTGGCCCATGCCCTGGTCAACGCCGTGGCGGTGCTGATCATCGCCTGCCCGTGCGCCCTCGGTCTCGCGACCCCGATGTCGATCATGGTTGGGGTCGGTCGCGCAGCCTCCGCTGGGGTGTTGATCAGGAGCGCGGAGGCTCTCGAGGCGTTCGAGAGGGTGGATACGCTGGTGGTGGACAAGACCGGCACCCTCACCGAGGGGAAGCCGCGACTCACCGCCGTCGTTTTAGTGACCGGCACCACGGAGGACGAGATTCTCAGCGTCGCCGCCTCCCTCGAGAAGAACAGCGAGCACCCGCTCGCCGCCGCGATCGTGGCCGGCGCCGCGGCCAGGGGCGTCACGCTTGCGAGCAGCTCCGAGTTCCGCTCGTTGCCAGGCAAGGGCGTTGTGGGCAAGGTCGCCGGCCAGAGCGCGGCGCTCGGCAACGAAGCGCTCTTCTCGGAGCTGCAGATTCCCGTGGGCTCGCTAGCGGCCCGCGCCGAGGGCCTGCGCGCTCAGGGGGGGACCGTCGTGTTCGTGGCCACCCGCGGCGAGGTAACCGGTCTCCTGGCGGTGTCGGACGAGGTCAAGCCAACCACTAAGGCGGCGATCCGCGCGCTGAACGCGGAGGGCATCCGGATCGTGATGCTCACTGGGGACAACCGCACCGCCGCGCTCGCGGTCGCGAAACAGCTCGGCATCAAGGAGGTGGAGGCCGAGGTTTCCCCCGACCAGAAGGGCGCGGTGGTCAAGAGACTCCAGGCCCAGGGGCGGAAGGTGGCGATGGCCGGGGACGGGATCAACGACGCTCCGGCGCTTGCGCAGGCCGACGTGGGGGTCGCGATGGGCACCGGTACCGACGTCGCGATGGAGTCGGCCGGGGTGACCCTGGTCAAGGGCGATCTCATGGGCCTGGCGCGGGCGCGCAGGCTCTCGCGCGCCACGATGCGGAACATCAGGCAGAACCTGGCATGGGCGTTCGGCTACAACCTGCTCGGCGTTCCGATCGCCGCCGGCGTGCTCTACCCGTTCTTCGGCCTGTTGCTCTCCCCGATGATCGCCGCCGCCGCGATGAGTTTCTCTTCTGTTTCGGTGATCACCAACGCCCTCCGCCTGCGCAAGCTGCATCTCTGATCGCCTCGCCTACGCGGCCTTCTTTCTCGCCCCTCGGGCGCGGATTGAATATCGACCCCCTGCAACCTCGGCACGACAGAAACATCATGCTCGCTGAGCCTGCACCCATCACAAGAGCGTGGGCAGGCTTGGCACAGCAGTATGATCGTTTGGGGAGGAGGATCTCGTGCTTCACATCTTCATCGACGCCGACGCCTGCCCTGTGAAGGACGAGGTCTATCGGGTCGCCGCGCGCTACGACCTGAACGTCACGCTCGTGGCCGGGTCGTGGATGCGGACGCCCGACAGTCCGCGCATCGACCTGAAGGTCGTCGGGGGAGGGATCGACGTCGCCGACGACTGGATCGTCGAGCACGTCGAGGCCTGCGACATCGTGGTCACAGCGGACATCCCTCTCGCCGCACGCTGCCTCGCCCGGGGGGCGGCCGTCCTAGGCTCCGGGGGTCAGGCATTCACCACCGACAACATCGGCGCCGCTCTCGCCACGCGCGGCCTGCTTTCGGAACTGCGCGAGCTGGGCGAAGTGACCGGGGGCCCGTCGCCGTTCGAGAAGCGCGACCGCTCCTCATTCCTGCAGCGGCTCGACGAATCGGTGAACGCGATCCGCCGCCGCGCAGGTAACGGGCATCGGCCCTGACTCCGTGCTTGGTGGCGGGTCACGATGCGGAACATCAGGCGGAACCTGGCATGGGCGTTCGGCTGCAACCTGCTCAGCGTCCCGATCGCCGCCGGCGCGCTCTACCCGTTCTTCGGCCTGCTGCTCTCCCCGATGACCGCCGCCGCCGCGATGAGCTTTTCTTCTGTTTCGGTGATCACCAACGCCCTGCGCCTGCGCAGACTCGAACTCTAGCGGCCGACGGTGAGCGCCAGCATCAGCTGGCCGAGGTAGTAGGCCGGCAGTCCCCACGCGCGGCTGGCGAACCTCCTCGCGACGAAACGGTCCCGGGCGACGGCCAGGTCGGAGAGGTAGAAGAGCACCCCGCCCACGGCGAGAAACCAGGGACCCCGCCCCACCACCGTGACGGCCACCGCGCCCCACACCATCGCCGTAATGACCGCAATGTAGGCGAGCACCGCGTACCGCAGGCGCCCGAGGTGGGGCCACAGCCAGCGCGCGGCCACCAGGCTCGCCACCAGCACCGGCATCGCCCATCCGGGCGACCACGACCGGGGCGGCAGGAGCCCCGAGAACGCCAGGGTGTACGCGAGGTGTCCGAGGAGGAAGCTCGCCAGACCGGCGATGAACGCTGGCCGGAACATCAGCAGGACGTCACCGAGCAGGCACAGCAGGAGGGCGAGCAGCACCCAGGCGTCGTAGGGGTGGCCGGGTTGGAAGCGGAACCAGCCGAGGAGTAGAAACGACGCCGAGGCGACGGGCTTGGCCACGAGCACGAGGGTCCGCCGGCCGCGCAGCTCGGCGGCCACGAGCACGACGACGGCGACGGTCATCAGGGCGGCCAGGGAAGCCGTGACGGTCATCGCGACACCCGGATCATGCGCCGGCCAGGCAGCGCCCTGCTGGGACGCGGGGCGCGACCAGGACGTTGTTCTCGACCACGCTCCGACCGCGAACGAAGACGTGCCGGACGTCCAGCGTGGTCGTGCGGCCGGGGTAGCTCTCGTGGCTGTCCGCGAGGCTCGAAACGACCGGACGGTCAGGGCCGTCCGGGTCGAGGATCACGAGGTCGGCATCCGAGCCTGCGGCGATTGCGCCCTTGCGCGGGTACACGCCCAGCAGCCTCGCGGGGTTGCGGGCGAGCCGGGCCGCCAGCTCGGCCAGAGGCAGTCGGTGCCTCCGTACCAGCAGCTCGTGCATGAGCGGGACGAGCGCCCCCAGTCCGGCGATCCCCTTGGGCACGTCTCGAAAGTCGCTTCGCTTTCCGTCCTTGTCGGCCCGAGCGAAAGCGCAGTGGTCGGTGGCAAAGAGGTCGAAGGCACCTCCCGCCGACATCTGCTCCATGCGGGCCCGGTTCGCCTCATCACGCAGCGGCGGCGTGCACAGCCACCGGTGGCCATCGGGACCGGCCAGCGCGGCCTCGGTGAGCAGCAGGTAGTGGGGCGCGGTCTCGCAGGTGACGCAGGCTCGCACCCGCGCCTGTCCGATGGCCTCGGCGCCCTCCGCGGTGGAGACGTGCACCACGTGGGTCGGGCAGCCGGTGCGTGCGGCCAGCTCGACGACCTTCCGGATCGCGAGCACCTCCGCGGCCCCCGGCCGCAGCAACGCGTGCCCGCGAGCATCAGCGGAATCGAGGGGCGAGCCATCGACGTCCTTCAGCGTCGCGTCGTCCTCACAGTGGATGAGTAGGCGCGCGCCGAGAGCGGCGAGTCGCTGCATGATCTCGGTTAGCCGCGCATAGTCCGTGAAGAGTCCCGCCTCGCGGTAGGTGGTGTAGAGCTTGAATGTGGAGAAGCCCCGCCCAATCAGCCCCTCGACCTCGCGCCACTCCCAGGGCCAGCCGGTGGGGGTGAGGTGAAATGTGACGTCGCAGTGGGTGCGCCCTCTCGCCCGCCTCACACAGCGCTCCACCGCCTCGGTGAGCGACTCCCCCGGCTGCCGGGTCACGAACCCTGCCAGCGTGGTGACGCCGGTACGGACCGCGATCTCGGAGGCGGTCGGCCAGGTGTCGGCCAGTTCGCAGGCGCCGATGCGGTCGTCGACGTGCACGTGCACGTCGATCATGCCAGGCAGCACGTGCAACCCCGCGGCCTCGATGACCGACTCGCCCGGCTCGGGCGCGAGCGCCCCCAACTCCTCGATCCGCTCGCCGACGACGCGCACGTCGGCCCGTCGCGGACCGTCCTCGCTCCACACGGTTCCCCCGCGGACCAGCAGGCCGTGGCCTTCCCTGCGCCCTGCGCCCTGTGCCCGGCGCCCGGCCTTCAGAACCTCTCCCAGAGCGCCTTCGCCCGCTCGCGGGCCTTCGCCGCGACTTCCTTCTCGTCGAGGTCCAGCTCGAGCCTCTTACCGGCCATGAGCACCTTGCCGCCGACGATCGTCGTGTCCACGGTCGCCTGCGAGATCCCGAAAGCCAGATGACCGAGGAACGTGCCCTCGTCGAGCGGCGTCGGCGGGAGGTAGTCCACGAGCGCCAGGTCGGCGGCGCATCCCTCGTGCACCTCGCCGAGGTGCACCGGGAAGTGCCGGTTGGCGATCCGGGCGTTGTTGACGAGGAGCGTGGAGAGCGTCTCGACGAAGCCCGCCGAGGGGTTCCTCTCGGCCAGGTGCCGCACGAACAACGCGGCCCGCACCTCCTCCAGCATGTTGACGGTCATCGCGTCGGTGCCGAGACCCACCAGCACGCCCTTTCGCACCATCCCGGGCACGTCCGCCACGCCCACCGCGTTGTTCATGTTGGACTGCGGGTTGTGGGCAACCGCCGTGCCGGTTTCGGCGAGCAACTCTATCTCGCGGCTGCTCACGTGCACGCAGTGGGCGGCGATGCTCTGCTGCCCGAGGATGCCGAACTTCTCCAGGCGCTCGACGACGCGCAGGCCGAACTCGCGCTGGTTGTGCTCCTGGTCGGAGGCCGCCTCCGCCACGTGCACGTGGAACCCCGCGCCCAGCTCCCGCCCGGCCGCGGCGGCGCGCTCGAGGGTGGCGTCAGAGAGCGTGAAGGCGGCGTGCAGGCCGAACATCGCGACCAACCGAGCGTCCTTTTCGGCGCGGCAGCGCTTGATGAACGCGACGTTCTCCTCGACCCCCGCTCGCGTCACCTGCGGTCCGTCGCGGTCGGAGAGCTCGTAGCACAGCGAGGCTCGCACGCCGACCTGTTTGACCGCGCGGGCGAGCGCATCCAGGGAGCCGCGCACCGCCGAAGAGCTCGCGTGGTGGTCGAAGAGCGTGGTGGTGCCGTGCCTGACTGCCTCGATGAGGACGACCAGCGCCGAGTAGTAGCAGTCGTCGAGATCCAGCTTCCGGTCCAGGCGCCACCAGAGGTTCTCCAGGACCTGTCTGAAATCGGCCGACGGCTTGGCCTTGCCGAGGCCACGAACGAGCGTAGAGTAGAAGTGCATGTGGGCGTTGATGAACCCCGGCATCACAACTGTGCCGGAAGCGTCAATCACGCGTTCATGGGGCCCCGCGATCGTACCGTGCGGGGCGATCGCCGTGATGAGGCCGCCCTCGCACGTCACGTCGTGCCGGTGCAGGATGCGGTTGACCTCGCCGAGGGTGACCACCGTCCCGTTCTCGATCAGCAGCGAGTCCACGCCCACCTCCCCTCGCGCCTCACGCCTCGACCAGCGCCGCGGCCTCCGCTGGGGTGCGCTCGCGCATCTCGAGCGCACCCGTGAAGCACATCAGGGTGCAGAATGAGCAGCCGACGCAGCGAGCGGCGTCGGTCTCGGGGACCTTCTCGCCGTTCAGAGTGATCGCGAGGTACGGGCAGCGGGTGCAGTTGCCGCAGTGCACGCACAGCTCGGCGTCCGCCGCAGATATCATCTTGGCCGCCGGCAGCTCGCCGAACGGCGTGATCGGCTGCGGCAGAGCCCGTCCGATCAGCTCCTCCACCGAGCGCAGGCCGCGCTCCGCGAGCAGGTAGGAGAGCCCGGAGTGCAGCTCGTCCACGATGCCGAGCCCGTACTTCATCACGATCGAGCAGAACTGCACGGTGCGAGCGCCGAGCGCGAGGAAGTTGGCGGCGGCGAGGTAGTTCATCGGGCCGCCGTTGCCCGACACCACCACGCCGAGGCGCGAGACGTTGGCGAGCGTGAGGTTGGAGATCGGCGTCACCCCCGCCCCGCTCATCCCGACCACGATCCCCTCCTCCCAGTGCTCCTTGGAGCCCGGGCGAAACGCCAGCGTCGGGAAGGTGTTGGCAAGTGTGACGCCGGCCTTGGCCCGCGGGTGGCGCGCGAAGACCTCCTTGATGGCGGTGATGATCGGCGCGATCGAGGTGACGGCCCCGGTGAGCTTGAACAGCTTGGGAACGTTCGGGTCGCCGGCCTCCAGCACCCAGCCGATGATCTTCGCGGTCAGCTTGGCGTCCTGGGAGACGATGTCGCCCCTGGTGCCGTCGCCGCCCTGCGGGCAGGAGAGGCTGTACTCGACCCCGCACGCCCCCGCCGCCTCGAGCTTGCGCGTGTTGGACTGCCACCCCTTGTGGTCGAGCTCGTCGTGCCCGCTTACCGGCCCCCCGGTGGAGGCGAGGGTGAGGCGGTCGGGGAACTCCTGCCGCAGCTTCTCCACCTCCCGGAGGACCCGGTGGAGCGGGTGTCCTGAGACGTTGTCGCAATTAGCGAAGGTGGTGCGGTCGAAGGCGAACATGTACCGGGAGGGGATGTGGATCCGCACGTCGTCGAAAGCGGTCTTCATCACCCCGCCCGCCCACCCCGCCTCGTACACCTTGCGCATCTGCTCGTACCCGTCGGTGGGCGGGGCCGCCGAGAGCAGGAAAGGCGAGAGGATCGGCCGGCCGAAAAACTCCGCATCGAGCGGCACCAGAAGCCGCCGGAACCCGGGCAGGACCACGGTGCTCTTGACCCGGGGACGACCCGCTTTGCCGTCTGTGCCACTGGGGGCTTCTGGTGGCTGTATCTTCCCTTCTCTGCGCCCTGCGCCCTGTGCCCTGTGCCCTGCCAGCGCCTCCGTTGCAGCGTTCTTGCCGGCGGCGACCGCTTCCACCACGGTGGTGGGCCCGTGCTCCACGTCGCCGGCGATGAAGATCCCCGGCGTGCCCTTTGGCACCGGACCCGGGCGCGCGCCGATCGCCACGATGGCGAGGTCGAGGTCGGGGCGCCTCTGTGAGGTGCCAGGCACGTCACGCACCCAGGAGGGTTGGAACGCCGCCCCGGCTGGAAGCTCCACCTTGACCGTCTCGAGCCCCCGCACCTCGCCGCCCTCGTCCACGATGGCCGTGACGCGGACGCGCCCGCTCACCGCGATCCCGGCGTTCAGCAGACCGGCGAGCTCCTTGGCGGTGAGCGGCATCTCGGAGAGCTTCTCCAGGGCGAACATCTCGACGCCGCTGGCGCCGCGCGCGGTCGCGGTCTCGGCGCAGTCCGCGGCTACCGCCCCGCCGCCGATCACCGCGACGCGCCTCCCGGCCACCGGAGTCTGCTCCGGCTCCGCCAGGTATTCGAGCGCCTTCACCGCGAGGTGCTCGCCGGGGATCCCCAGCTCCACCGGACGGTCGAGGCCGGATGCGACGATCACCACGTCGTAGCCGGCCGCGAGCAGCGCGGCGGGATCGGCGCCGCGCTCGTGCCTGACCGTGACGGCACCCAGCGAGGCAACGAACGCGAGGTCGCCCGCCAGCACGTCCGGATCGAGGCGGAAGCCGGGGATCAGCGCCGCCATCCCGCCGGCCCGCCCCGACTCGAAGACGTCAACCCCGTACCCGTGCTGCGTCAGCACCGCCGCGGCCCCGTACCCGGCCGGGCCGCCGCCCACGATCGCTGCGCGCCTCCCGCTCGGCCGCGCCTGGGCGAAATCCGGGAATACGCCCAGCGCGCGCGCCTTCGCGATAATCGTCGCCTGGACGGCGGGGATGTCGATCGGGGCGTCGAAGGTGGCGCGCGCGCACGCGCGCATGCAGTGGGTGTCGGGGCAGACCCCCCCGCACACGCCGCCCAGGGGGTTGGCCGACATGATCATGGCGGCGGCCCGGGCGTAGTCCGATCTGCCCCCCACCTTTGCGGCCATGATGAAGTCAGCGGGCGAGCAATCGGCCGGGCACGCCCCCCGGCACGGCTTCTCGGCGCAGTACTCGCACCTCTCGATCTCGGCCGCAAGCTGTGCATCGGTCAGGAGGAAGGGGCTGCGCGCCATGGTGGGTCCCCCGAGGTGAGACTAGCACAGAGACCTTGGGCCCATTGTGAATGTGCGACTCGGGTTCCGCTCTTGAGAGACCACGCGCAGCTCGAAGCCGGAACCGATACAATGCGCCCCGGGAGCGACCACGTGACCGACGAGACGAGAAAAAGGGCACGGGAGCACACGGTGCAGCGCTGCAAGGAGCGGGGTATCGTGATCCCCACGATCGCCGAGATGCGCGATCCCTCGCGCACCCACCCCGCGGTACGGAGGGCGCTCGCCGGCGTGGACATGCAGGCGGTGGATCCGGTCAACCTCTTTCGCATCACCTGGCACAACGACCCGGCCACTGGCGGCTTCGGTCCGGTCAACGCTCTCGAGGTTCCGTCCACCCTCTCGGGTGTGCGGGCGCGCATCGTGGGCCTGGTGGGCAAGCACTTCCCCACCGGCGCCCATAAGGTGGGGGCGGCGTTCGGGTGCCTCGTGCCGCGCCTGGTGTCCGGCGAGTTTGACCCCACGACCCAGAAGGCCGTCTGGCCCTCGACCGGCAACTACTGCCGCGGCGGGGCGTTCGATTCGGCGCTGCTGGGATGCCGCGCAATTGCGATCCTTCCCGAGGGGATGAGTCGGGAGCGCTTCGAATGGCTGGCCTCGATCGGGGCCGAGATCATCGCTACGCCCGGTTGCGAGTCCAACGTCAAGGAGATCTTCGACGCCTGCTGGGATATCCGGAAGAACCAGCCCCAGGCTGTGATCTTCAACCAGTTCGAGGAGTTCGGGAACTACCTCTGGCACTACGGCGTCACCGGGCCCGCCGCCGCCGAGGCGTTCCGCGCCCTGGCAGGCGATCGCTTGCGCCTGGCCGCTTGGGTCGGCGCCACCGGCTCGGCGGGGACGCTCGCCGCCGGGGACTACCTCAAGGACGTCTCCCCCGGATGCACGATCACAGTGGCGGAGGCGCTGCAGTGTCCGACGCTGCTCGCGACCGGCTTCGGGGATCATCGCATCGAGGGGATCGGGGACAAGCACGTCCCCTGGATCCACAACGTGCGCACCACCGACCTCGTCACCGCCATCGACGACGAGGCGACCGTGAGGCTACTGCGCCTGTTCAACGAGCCCGCCGGAGCTGCGCTGCTCACCCGCCGCGGCGTGCTCGAGGCAACCGTCGCGCACCTCCCGCTCCTCGGCATCTCCTCGATCTGCAACCTGCTGTCGGCGATCAAGACCGCGCGCCACTTTGAGCTTGAGGAGGCGGACGTGGTGCTCACCTGCTTCACCGACTCCTCCGACCTGTACCGCACGCGCCTCGCCGAGCTGACCGCCGAGCGCGGCGCCTACGACGAACGCCAGGCGGAGATCGACCTCGAGCGCTTCCTCCTCGGGGCGACGACCGATCACCTGAAGGAGCTCACGTACCCCGACCGCAAGGCCCTGCACAACCTCAAGTACTTCACCTGGGTCGAGCAGCAGGGCAAGACGGTTGTGGAGCTCGACGCGCTCTGGAGCCCGGAGTTTTGGCGGGACCTGAAGGCCCAACTCCCCGGGTGGGATGCCGCCATCGAGGTGTTCAACCGCGACACCGGCGTGTCAGCCGCGCTGAATGAGAGAAAGTAGCGGCGGCCGTTGCAGCCACCCGTCGCGGGCGGGGACAAGGCCCATTCCTGGGCTGAGGATCGACCGATGACCGCAGAGGGAAGCGCCGCCCTCGTCCAGGCGCGGCGCCGGAAAGGCGAGATCGTGCGCTTCCTCCGCGAGCTGATCGCGATACCGGCCCGGAGCGGCCACGAGAAGGAACGGTGCGAACGCGTCCGGTGGGAGTACGAGACCCTCGGCTTCGAGGAAGTTCGGTTCGACGGCCTGGGCAGCGTGGTGGCCTGCATCGGCCATGGGCCCTTCACGGTCATGATGGACGCCCATGCCGACTGCGTCGACGTGGGTGATCCGTCGGCGTGGTCGCACGACCCGTTCGAGGGCAAGCTCGAGGACGGCAAAGTGTACGGCCGCGGGGCGGTGGACGAGCTGCCCGCGATCGCCTGCATGGCCTACGGCACCAGGATCCTGATCGAGCGCGGCTGGCCGGAGGGGGTGCGGCTGGTGCTGGTTGCATCGGTGATGGAAGAGAACTGCGACGGCTACGCGCTCATGCACCTGATCGAGAAGGAGGGCATCCGTCCGCACGCCGTTGTGCTCGGGGAACCCACCAACCTCGGCGTGTACCGAGGCCACCGTGGGAGGATGGGGATCGAGGTCGTCGCCAGGGGTGTGGCTGCCCACGGTGCCTATTGCGAGCGAGGCGTCAACGCGGTCTACAAGCTCGCCCCGATCATCGCCGACATCGAAGCGCTCAACAACCGCCTGCCAGAAGATCCGTTCCTGGGCAAGGGCACGGTGACGGTCTCATGGGTGGACTGCAAGTCCCCTTCGTTCAACGCTGTGCCTGATGTGGCGCGCATCGTGCTTGACCGACGGCTCACCGTCGGCGAGACCGCGGAGAAGGCGCTCGCCGAGATCCGCTCGCTCCCCCACGTCGGAGATTCCGACGTGCGGGTGCTCCGGTGGGAAGGCCGTTCGTGGACCGGGGTGCCGGTCACCCAGGAGCAGGTCTTCCCCGCCTGGGTGCTGCCCGAGGAGCACCCCGTTGTGGGCGGCGTCGCGGCTGCGGTCGAGGCCGTGCTTGGCCGCCGTCCCGCGATCTCCATGTGGCCGTTCTCCACCAACGGGGTGGCCACCATGGGCCGGCTCGGAATCCCCACCGTGGGTTTCGCGCCAGGGTGCGAGGAGCTTGCGCACACGACCGGCGAGTGGGTGGCAGTGGAGGATCTCGTCAAGGCCACGGCTGCGTGCTCCCTGATCCCGCAGTGTCTGACCGCGCCCAGGGACGTTGCGGGGTGACCGCCGCCGGCTCGACCACCGCGCGTGCGAGACGCTTTCGCAAGAATGCGCCGCAGGCGGCCCCAGCGGGTCTTGCCTGTGCCCCGAATGCTGATAGGATCAGCTGCGGTGAAGAAGTAGATACCCATTCTCAGGAGAGGGGCAGGGAACAATGAAAACCACAACCTTCAAGGGCCGGGATTTTCTCGCCGAGACGGACTGGAGCCGGGAGGATATCGAGACCATCCTCCACGTCGCCGAAGAGCTCAAGACTAAGCGCGCGATCGGCCAGGCGCACAACGAGATCCTGCCGGGCAAGACGCTGTTCATGATCTTCTACAACCAGAGCCTGCGCACGCGGAACAGCTTCGAGGCTGGCATGACGCAGCTCGGCGGCCACGCCCACTACCTCGACCCCAGCAAGATCTACACTCCGGCGATGGAGGGCCAGGAGAAGGCCTACTCCACCGAGCGGGTGTCCGACGTGGCGCGCACGCTCTCCCGTATGGGCGACGCGATCGCCATCCGCTGCTATGGCGACCCGGTGAAGTGGGAGTACGGCGGCGCGCACAGGATGCTGCGCGAGTTCGCCCGCTGGGCCGACATCCCGGTGCTCAACATGGAGGACGACATCTACCACCCGTTCCAGGGGCTCGCCGACATCTTCACGGTGAAGGAGAAGTTCGGCAGCTTTGCGGGCGTCAAGTTCCTGATGAGCTGGGCGTACAGCCCGAGCACTGAGAAGCCGCGCGCGGTGCCGCAGAGCGCCATCCTGTACGCCACGATGATGGGCATGGACGTGACTCTCGCCCACCCCAAGGGCATGGAGCTGGCGCCGGACATCCTCAAGCAGTGCCAGGGCTACGCCAAACGGGCGGGCGGCTCGTTCAAGATCTCCAACAACTTCGAGGACGCGCTCAAGGGCCAGCACGTGGTGTACCCCAAGGCCTGGTGCGCCACGCCCCTCTTCCAGCCGCCGGTCGGCAAGGCCGACGAGAAGAAGACCCAGGCGATCTTCGACGCCAACAAGAGCTGGATCTGCGACGAGAAGCACCTCAAGCTCGCCGCCAAGAACGCGGTGTACCTGCACTGCCTGCCGTGCGACCGCGGGTACGAGGTCACCAACGAGGTCATCGACGGCCCACAGTCGGCGGTGTTCGATCAGGCCGAAAACCGCCTCCACGTGCAGAAGGCGGTGATGAGCCTGGTGATGCGCTAACCGTTCAAAGGCACGGAAGAGGAACCCCATGGACATTTTCGGCCGAGATTTCATCGTCACCCAGGAGTGGGCTCTCGACGAGCTCAAAGCCGCCCTGGACCTGGCCGCCGCGATGAAGCGCGAGCGCTTCCACCGGCGTTTTGCGAAGATCTTGGAGAACAGGACGTTTTTCATGTTCTTCTACAACCCCTCGGTCCGCACCCGGCAGAGCTTCGAGTGCGCCGCCACCGAGCTGGGCGGCCACGCCCAGTTCCTGCAGCCGGAGGGGATGCGTTTGAGGACGGCCACGACTGCCGGCGAGACGGTGGAGGACGCCGCCAAGGTGATGTCGCGCTACGCCGCCGGGATCGGCATCCGGGTGCTCGAGGACAAGGTGCCGTTCTACGGCGCCGGGAACGATCTCCTGCGCGAGTACGCCCGGTGGGCGACCGTCCCGATCATCAACATGGCCGACGACAAGTACCACCCGTGCCAGGGGATGGCGGACATTATGGGGTGGGCGGAGTGGTTCGGCGAGGGTCCGGGCCGCCCCAACTACGAAAACCTGCGCGGCAAGAACTTCCTCCTCACCTGGGCATCGGGTGCTCTGGCGCGCTCCTGGTGCTCGGTGCAGGAGGCAATGATCATCGCCTCGCGTTTCGGCATGAACGTCACCGTCGCCCGGCCTCAAGGGTACGACCTCGACCTGCAGGTGGTGGCCTGGACCAAGGCCAACTGCGAGGCCAACGGCACCACCTTCCGGACGATCTCGGATCCGGACGAGGGCTACGACGGGGCGCACGTCGTCTACAGCCGCAACTGGGTGACCCCGCAAGCCTACCAGGACGGTGAATTCAAGAAGGCGGCCGAGCAGAAGAAGTCGGCGTCCCACACCGGGTGGACAACCGACGCCCGTCGCATGGCGCGCACCGACAACGGGATTTTCACCCACCCGATGCCGGTGGACCGCGGCCTGGAGGTCTCCGACGAGGTGGCTTCCGGCCCGCGCTCGGCAATCTACGACGTCGCCGAGAACCGCCTGCACGTGCAGAAGGCGGTCATGGCGCTGACCATGGGCAACATCTGAGGCTGGACGAGCATGATACGAAAAACGGCAAAAAGGCGGCTTGCCGTGGTCGCTGTAGGCGGCAACAGCTTGATCACCGATGCCAAGCACCAGACCGTCCCGGATCAGATCCGCGCGGCGCGGAAGACCTGCGTTCACATCGCCGGCATGATCGAGAATGGGTGGGACGTGGTTGTCACCCACGGCAACGGCCCGCAGGTCGGCTTCATCTTGCGGCGCAGCGACCTGTCGCGCCACGAGCTGCACGACGTGCCGCTCGATTCCTGCGGCGCAGATACCCAGGGGGCCATCGGCTACGACATCCAGCAGTCGCTCCATAACGAGTTCCGGCTGCGCGGGATCGCCAAGCAGGCGGTCACGGTAGTCACCCAGGTGCTGGTCGACAGGGACGACCCTTCCTTCAGCAAGCCCAGCAAACCGATCGGCAGCTTCATGGATGAGCGCACCGCCAACGAGCGCCGCGAGAGCGAAGGGTGGGACGTGGTCGAGGACGCCGGCCGCGGCTGGCGCCGGGTCGTGGCCTCGCCGCTGCCCAAGGAAATCATCGAACGCGACGCGATCAAGGCCCTCATCGACCAGGGCTTCACCGTCATCGCCGTCGGCGGCGGCGGCATCCCGGTGGTCGAGAACGACCGCCACGAGCTGGTCGGTACCGCGGCGGTGATCGACAAGGACTACGCCTCCGCGCTGCTAGCCAACACGATCGGGGCCGACCTGTTGATCATCTCCACGGCAGTGGAGAGGGTCGCCCTCAACTACAACAAACCCAACCAGCAGTGGCTGGATCACCTGACCATCGAAGAGGCCCGGAGACACCTGGCCGAGGGCCACTTCGCCAAGGGCAGCATGGGGCCCAAAATCCAGGCGATAATCTGGTACCTGGAGGGTCGTGGGAGAGAGGCCCTGATCACAAACCCTGAGAACATCGAGAAGGCGCTCCAGGGCAAGACCGGGACACGAATCACCCGTGACTGAAGTGCAGAAAGGGAGGCACGCGCACAAGATGATGACGGACCTGACCATCTAGAGACCGTGGTTCGTGATTCGTGGGCCGTTGGTCGCAAGATTCGTTCCACGTCTCCCGGGGCCGACAACCCACGAGCCACTGACCACGAAACACAACGTATGGCTTCGTTCACGTTCGTCTGCGTCGAGTGCGGCAGGAGGTACGCCGAGGCCGAGGTGCACTACCTGTGCCCCGGCTGCGCCGGCCTGCAGGAGCGCGGGGGGGTGACCCGCGGCGTGCTCCGGGTGGAGCTTGCCGAGGTGCCCCACCGGTGGCCGTCGGCCCGCGTCCACGACCCCAGCTCCCTGGTGGTCTTTCTGCCCATCGCGTCACCGGTCTCGCTGCCCCCGTGCCGGGTGGGCGATACCCCGTTGTTGCCGGTCCCCGCGCTGCGCCGCGAGCTCGGCATGCCCCATCTCTGGCTCAAGGACGAGACCCGCAACCTCTCGGGGTCCAGCAAGGACCGCGCCTCGCTGCTCGTCGTCGCCAAGGCGCTGGAATACGGACACGGCACCGTTGCCACCGCCTCCACCGGCAACGCCGCCAGCGCGCTCGCCGCCGTGGCCGCAGCCGCCGGCGTAAAAGCGGTGGTGTTCGTCCCGGCCTCCGCGCCCCAGGCTAAGCTTGTGCACATGGCTACGTGCGGCGCCCGTGTGGTGCCGGTGGCCGGCTCCTACGACGACGCCTTCGAGCTCTGCCTCGCCGCCTGCGAGCGCTTCGGGTGGTACAACCGCAATACCGCCTACAACCCCTTCACCATTGAGGGGAAAAAGACCGCAGCGATCGAAATCGCCGCCAACCTCAAGCCGGAGCAGCCGGATGTGATCTTCGTGCCGACAGGCGACGGCGTGCTCGTAGCCGGGATCGCCAAGGGCTTCGACGACCTGGCGCGCGGCGGCCTGCTTCACAGGGCCCCCCGCCTGATCGCGGTGCAGCCGGAGGGCTCGGCGGCGATCGCGCGGGCGTTGCGCGCCGACGCGCCGGCCGTCACCCCGGTGGCAGCGGCGGCGAGCGTCGCCGACAGCCTGGTGGTGAACGCGCCCCGGAACGCGATCCTCGCCCTCAAGGAGGTGCGCGCCTCCGGCGGCGCGGGCGTCGTCGTGAGCGACGACGCGATCCTCGACGCCCAGGGCCGACTCGCCCGCACCACCGGCGTGTTCGCCGAGCCTGCCGCCGCCGCTGCTCTGGCCGGCCTCCTTGCGGCCGTTGCGGAGGGCCTGGTCTCGCGCGACGACCGCGCGGTCCTGCTCGTCACGGGCACGGGGCTGAAGGACATACCTGCCGCCTCGCGGCGCGTGCGCATCCCCGAGGCCGTACAACCCGACCTCGGAGCGGTGGACCGCCTGCTGCAAACGCCTTGATCAGAAGTCCAGATATCCGCCGCGGGTGAGGACACTGATGCCCGTGCGGTCGATCTTCACCTTGACCTTCCGCCAGCCGCCGTCGTGGCGGCCATCATTGTTTCTCGATCTGCACGTTCGAGGCGTGCAGGTGGACGATCAACCACGTCCCCGAAATCTTGTGCAGCACGAGCGTGCGGCGGGAGATCATCTGCTCGCCCTTCAGGTGGAAGCTCACCACCGCGACGTCGTTCAGGAACTGCACCCTCGTGTCCTCCGGAGCGAGCTTCATGTACCTCGGTCCGGGCTCCCGCGTGCGCACCCCATCGAAGAACACCGCGAACACCGCGGTGATCTGTTCCTTGTTCTCTAGCCGGAGGGGCATGGCGGCGAGCGGGAAGAACACGGTCGCGTCGGGCGCGAACAGCTCCGCCAAGGCCTTCACGTCGGCGGTGTTGAGAGACTCGATGAAGCGGTTGAGCACCTTTTGTAAGGCGGCCGTGTCGGCCGGTGGAGGTTCGGGCGGCGCCCCCGCAACGGGCGGCACGACCGCAAGCCACAACGCCAGGGCCGCGAAACACAACGGGGCAGTTGTTGCTAATTGCCGAAAAGAAGAGCTCATGAATCACTCCCAGGGTACGTCAGCTCAGACCGGCTGCACGGCCACGGCGGTCCCGTAGCACACCATCTCGGTTACGCCCTGCATCAGCTCAGTCGCGTCGTAGCGCACGCCCACGACCGCGGTGGCACCCAATTGCTCGGCGTGCGCCACCATCATGTCGAACGCCTCGGCACGCGTCTTCTCGCACAGCTCGGTGAAGAGCGTGATGTTTCCCCCGGCCAGCGTCTGCAGCGCGCCGCCGATGGTCCCGAAGATCGACCGCGACCGGACCGTGATCCCCCGCACCACCCCGAGGTTCCTTGCCACCCGGTACCCGGGCAGCTCGACCGCCGTGGTCGTCATCGTGTGGTTCATGGCTCTCCTCCTGCCGGTTACCCCATCGCGGTGTGGTAGAGGCCGGCCCTCTCCCGTACCCCGGTGATCGCATCCGACCTGACCGTATCCACCGGCGAACCCTAGCACAGCACGGTAGGCGCAGAGCCGTGGCGAGCGTTATCCGGACAGGCTTCCCGGGGCAACCCTCGGGCGGGCCGACCCGACCCGTTTGAGGGTGCTTCAGGGCCCGGCGCGCCCCACCGCCTCGACGAAGGCACGCAGCTTTGCCACGTCAAGCCGCCCGTCGGTGCGCACGCCGGAGCACACATCGACGCCGAACGGCCGCACCCGTCGGACGGCGTCCGCCACGTTCTCCGGCGTGAGACCACCGGCGAGGAAGACCGGCACGTCGACCCGGTCGCAGATCCGGCGGCTCACGCCCCAGTCGTGCGTCCGACCCGTGCCCCCGAGCCGCTTGGTGGGTGAAGCCGCATCACCGGAGTCGAGCAGGATCGCGTCCACGTGCGGGGCCACCTCCTCGGCCTCCGCGAGCGCCCGTCCGTCGCGCACGTGAACCACCTGAACGATGGACACGCCGGGCATCCCTTCGCGGAGGTCCCCGTACGTGCCCACGCGCAACCGGTCGCAGATCTGCACGCTGGTGACCCGGCACCTCCTCTGCTGCGCGATGATCTCGGCGGCATCCTGCCGGCTCGTGAGCAGAAACGTCATGACTGACGCGGGGAGCGCCGCCGCGATTTCGGCGATCAGCGCCTCCGAAATGACCCCCGGCCCGCTCGGCATCTCCGATACCAGCCCAACCGCCCAGGCGCCATGCTCGACCGCCGCCAAGCCCTCTTCCACGCGTGCGATGCAGCAGATCTTTATCCTCGTC
>JBGQAK010000014.1:0-107235 GCA_041494245.1 Thermoanaerobaculaceae bacterium | reverse complement strand
GGGCGGGCCTGGGTCCTGCGGTCTGGCCTGTAAGTCCTGCATTTGCAACGCCAGCACCACCACTCCGGACCACCCGCGCCCCCTTGCCCTCAAATCGCACTCTGGAGGTCGCGCGTTCGATCCGCGTCGGCTCCACCAACCTGCACCAGACACCCTGGCCGCCGCGATGGCGGCCGAAGTTGTCTCCGGGGACTGAGCGGGCGCCGGTCGCCCCACCTGCGTCCCGGCCTCGAGCGTTTCTTCGCTCCACCACCATCCCCGCTCTCTCCGGGAATCCATGCGCTTGCCCACGTCGTTCCTTCGGCGGCGTCCGGGCCAGCGGATTAGCAGACGGCGTGCACAATGGATTTCCCGTCCCGGGAGGTGGTACAACGCTCGGTGGAGGAGCGCTTCACGCGAATGGCAGCTGGTGGCACGGTTCGCCTATAGGACGAATTCCATGAAAGGATCAGGGAGGGATACCGGTAGTTCCGGCGGCGAGCTGCCCCTCTCGTACGCGACGACGATCCTTTTGGGTGCATTCCTCCTCTTTCAGGTGCAGCCGCTGATCGGGAAGTACCTCCTGCCATGGTTCGGGGGAAGTATCGAAGTCTGGACCACGTGCATGCTCTTCTTCCAGGTGATGTTGCTGTTGGGTTACCTCTACGCGCACCTGAGTAACCGGCTGCTCCCGCTCAAGGCCCAGACGATTCTGCATGGCGTGGTGCTCCTCGGCGCGATCGCGTTCATCCCGGTGATGCCCGCGGACCACTGGCAGCCGACGAAGGTGACCCATCCGGCGCTGCACATCCTGCTGGTGCTGCTTGTAACGACGGGCCTGCCGTTCTTCGCACTGGCGGCGACGAGTCCTCTCCTGCAGAGCTGGATCACCGCCCGGCGGCCGAAAAAGGAAGTTTACCGGCTCTACGCCTTGTCCAACGCCGGGTCGCTTCTCGCCTTAGTGAGCTATCCGTTTCTGGTCGAGCCGTATTTCGCCCGCCAAACGCAGAGCTGGGCCTGGTCGGCAGGATTGATCGTTTTCGTGGTGCTGTGCTTGCTGTGCGCCAAGCCGTTGTGGGAGCCCAAAGGCGAAACCGAGCCTTCCGTTCCCGTTCCTTTGCCGGCGGCAAACCCCACGCCGTCGGCCTCACTCAGGAAGGCTCGGATCTCCAAGGCAGGCAAAGCGCGCACGCCCGTCTCGAGCGAGGTGGCTCCCGTCGGCAGAATCCAGGCGATGCTCTTCTGGCTGCTTCTCCCGGCCTCAGCTTCGATGATGCTGCTCGCCTCGACAAACATGATCTGCCTCGAGGTCGCGTCGTTCCCGTTCCTGTGGGTGCTGCCGCTGACGGTCTACCTGCTGACGTTCATCCTCTGTTTCGCGGGAGAGCGCTGGTATCCCCGGTCGGTGTTCATCCCGCTGGCTGTCCTGTCGAGCCTAGGAGTGTTCGCCCTTCGCTACGACTGGATCGCCACGTCTTCGATAAACCTGACCGCGCAAGTTCTCCTGTACGTGGCAGCGATGTTTGCCTGTTGCATGGTCTGTCATGGCGAGACGTACCGTCTCCGTCCGGCGCCGCAGAAGTTGACGTCCTTCTATCTCCTGATCTCCTGCGGCGGGGCGCTGGGCGGCTTCATGGTGGCGATCGTGGCTCCTCTGGCGTTCCCCGGCTACTGGGAGCTGTACATTGCGATGCCGCTGTGCCTGGCACTAGGTATCAGCGCGATTCGTCCCACCGAGCGGTGGCGGATCCCGCACTGGCGAGCCTACCAGGCGCTCTGCGTGGGGGTCCTTCTGTGCGTTGCTGTCTTGATGCCCTCGGTTGAGAAGACAATCCGGCTCGGCGACGAGACCCGGACGCTGGAGCGGGCTCGGAACTTCTACGGCGTTCTGCGTGTGCTGGAGTCGACGGTGACTCCGAGACACGACAGACCGGACGTGGAGCTTACGATGCGGCAGGTTTGGAACGGCCCCATCAATCATGGCGGGCAGGTGTACGACGTCCGCGTACAGAAAGAGAGGGCCAACCTGCCGACGAGGTCTGATCATCCCCTGAATATCCCGTCGGCGGAGCAGGTCCGGGCACTGCCGACAACTTACTACGGCCCAAAGGCGGGCGGCGGCATCGCGATGCAATTCCGTCCGAATGGGCCGAGTCGGCCCAGGAAAATCGGAATCGTAGGCCTGGGAGCCGGGACGTTGGCCTTGTACGGCAAACCGGGGGATACGATCCGGTACTTCGAGATCAACCCTGAGGTCCCGATCATCGCCGACAAGTACTTCACCTTCCTGTCCGACTGCCGAAGGCGTGGGGTGGATCTCGAAATCGTGATGGGTGACGGCCGACTGTCGTTGCAGAAAGAGCCGAGCAACAGCCTTGATGTTTTGGTCGTCGATGCGTTCAGCGGCGACGCCATTCCTGTCCACATGCTGACCAAGGAGGCGTTCGAGTTGTATCTCGACCGGTTGCGGGACGGCGGGGTGCTGTCGATTCACGTCTCGAATCGGCACCTGCACCTCAAATGGGTCGTAGTCCGAATTGCCAAGTACCTCCGCGTGCCAGTAGCCATCATCGAAAACTGGCCAGGCCAGGGCGAGCAGGCGCTCGTCAAGAGCACCTGGCTGTTGCTCAGCCGCAATCCGCGCCTTCTGGAGAATCCGTCCATCAAGCCGCATCTGGTCGGGGACCAGGCGGGGCTCGACGAGTTTTCGCTCTGGACGGACGACTTCAGCAGCCTGCTCGAAGCACTGTGGCCCCCGTTGAAATAGGACGACAACTCCGGTACCAGGTACCGCCATCTCACCATTGCGGATCGCGGCGCCACAATCAGCCGAGTGCACAGCTGGCGTCACTACATCGTGCCTTCGAAATGAAAGCGGCCGGCAATCGCGTCCAGCGTGTATGGGCGGCGCTTTGTCCGGCTGGTCGCGCCCTACCGCTCGCCGGCCGCGCGGGCCTTCCACTCCTCCCACAGCTGCCTAATCTCGTCGCGCGCCAGGAGCGCCGCCAATTCCGCGATCCGCGGTTCGAGATAGCCGAAATCGAGGTCGCGCAGGCGGCGAAGGACGATCGCTTTCGCATCGGCCAGATCGCGTTCCCGGGCCGAGACGATCTTCATTAGGACAAGGCCTCGGCCGTGCAGAACCTGACCTGTACGTCCGCCATCGCGATGGGAACGGCCCTCTCAATGGCTTCGCGCTCGAATGGCAACACTCCGAAGATGACGTCAATGCGAACACCCTCGCCAGACTCCAACGGAAGCACCCTGGTCTGCCCCACGAACGCCACAGGATCAGCTGCAAGCGTAGGAAAGACGGACGTGAGCTCACCGACCACCCGGGCCATCTCGGGATCCTCAATCCACGCGGTTACATCAAAGTCGACCGTCGCGCGCGGCTCGCCTCAGACTGCGTTGGCTAGCCCTCCGACAACCATGTACGGGATGCACCGCTCCTCGAGGACTCTGACAAGGCCGACTAGGGCGCGTTCTTGGGAGGTCATCGCACCGTGGGTTTGGTCCGACTCAGGAGCGCGTGAAACGCCATGACACCTTCAGGGTCCGGAGCACGGTGGCGGCTCTCGACCGGCAGCAGGTCATAGAGCGCCGTGACGGCGGCGAGCGCCGCGGCGGGCTCATAGCGCGTCGGATGCTCCGCCTCCCAGCGCGCAAAGCGCTCGAACGCAGCCTCCCGCGCCCGCACGGCCTCGGCCGTGAGCCCCGGACACACCTTCGCGACAGCGTCTTTCATCTTCACTGGCAAAATCTTCACGCACCGCGGGTAGCACACTGGTACCAGGTACCACTATCTCACCATTATGCAGTGGGCCGTCACGGACAGCGCGACTGCGGTCGTCATCCACTCACCTCAGCTCCGCCAGGCGCTCCTCGAGCTTAGCCCGCTGCTTGCGGAACGACGCCTCTTCCCGCTCCCGCTGCCCCGCCCGCGCCAGCACTCGGCTCACGCTGCCGGGGTTCATGCCCAGGCGCGCGCCGAGGTCCTTGATTCTAAGACCGTACACCTCGACACCGACCAGGATCGCCAACTCCCGCACCTGCACCGCCTTCGGGTCCTTCCAGCGGCCGGCAAGGTCCGCCATCTCCACGCCGCGCAGGCGGCAGACCCTGGCCAGGTAGTCGTCAGGGCTCAGCCGCACCCGTTCGGGAACAGTGCTCGCCCCCAGGGCGTCCACTCTTGCCCTGCCCGGCGCAGGCGCAACCGGGGTCTCGGCGTCATCGAGGCCCCGCCACCACGGCAGGCGGTCCGGCCGCTCCCCGATCCATGCGGCCTTGCGCTCCCCGCGCAGGCGGGTGGCGTACGCCTGCCGCGCCGGCCCGCGCCTGGTCCCGAAGAGCGCCAGCGCCTCGTTGACGTCCGCCAGCGGATCAGACAGCCGGCCCAGCAGCTCCCGGTGCCCGCTCCACCGGTAGCGCGCCGGATCCCTCACCACCTTGGCCGTGACCGCGTTGAGGTGGATGTAGGCAATCAGCTGCTCCAGGTAGCGCTGGTCGGGCACGAGGATGGCCTGGTACCTGCCCTGCCAGAACGGGCCTAGCAGGCGGTGGCGGCGGTTGTACGAGCGCGCGAACCGTCCCTGAATCAGCTTCATGGTTCGCCACAGCGGCACCCGTCCCGTCCGTACGGCCAGATGGTAGTGGGTGGACATGAGGCACCATGCCAGCACGGTGAACCCGTGCTCGCGCTTGACCGCGCGGAGCACGTCGACGAACGCCGCCGCTTCACGCGCATCGGCAAAGACCCCCTCGCCACGCGCGACCCGACCAACGACGTGGTACACCGCGCCGGCCACAAACACCCTCGGACGACGAGGCATCCCGCACCTCCCCCTAAGAAAACCGCTGTCGGGGATTCTAGCACATGATGGTGATATGGTGGTACCTGGTACCTGCAGGGGGGCAATGGCGGTGGTCAATGGTACACAGATCATTGAGTCCCGTTGGCCTCAGCGCCCGGCCTTCCGTGTGGGAACCTGGGTCGGCCGCGGGACACGATCGGGCGGCGGCGGGGCGCCCGGCTCGTAGCGCACCAGCACGCCGCGGATGATGTCTCCGGGATCGAGGCGCCGGAACTCGTAGCGGTAGACGTGGTGGAAGCCGCGGCCGACGAGGCGCACTCCGATGGCCTCGTAGAAGTCACCTGTAAACTCGAGCACCTGGTAGTCGCTCCAGGGCTTCTCACGGGCGGCGAAGATCGTCAGCGCGGCCGGCGAGCCGGGCTTCCCCATGACCACCTCGTCGGGGCGCTCGGGCCCGAGCATCTCTTCCAGCCGCCTGCGCCGCGTCGCTCTTCTCACGGCCCGCATGGCGCGCCACGGGAGGGCGACCAGCGCCATCCCCGGCATCCGCTGCGAGTACGCCGCCTCGAGCGCCCGCACGATCCCCTCGGCGAAGCAGTAGAGGGTCACCCAGGCGACCGGCGTCACCAGGTAGCTCACGTAGCCCAGGGCGCCCATGCCGAAGAAGTCGCCGTACCGCAGGGAGCCGGGCTTGTGGCTGAGGTAGAGCCACCCGGGTCCCTCCATGAAGCCGTTCACGTAGCGCAGGAACCCGACGCCGAAAAGGCCCGCGAAGGAGAGCGCCTCGACCCAACCGGCAAACGCGTGCGCGGCCACGGAGGCGTACACGGACGGCCAGCCGGTTCGCTTCACATCCTCTGGGAACGCGCTCACGACGAGCGCGGTGAGCGTGAACTTGATCCGCTCGAGGAAGCCCTGCAGCAGGATCACGCAGCGCTTATAGCCCGACCGCTCTCCCCGGTCAACGTCGCAGGCGGCAGCTCACGCCGTGTGCACTCCAACGTCCAACAAGAGGCGAAGACGCTCGCGCGGCGCGCGAGTCCCACACGTCCTTCAAGAAAAGATCCACGAAAGAGTCGCTGTGGGGCGCGACCGCCGGGCGCGCCAACCCCCCGGCTCGACCAAACTGCGCATGCGGGGCGCCCGCACCACGGAAAGCCCACCGAGGGCGACACGGTTCGAGGGAGGAGCCACGTCAGACGGCCGCCCCCGCCCGAGCGAGGCGGAGCGGGCGGCCGAGGCCGCCCGCCCGTGGTCACGCGAAAGCCGAAGGTGCTCCGGTCTACCGTCCTGAGCGGTTCTCGTAGGCCGGCTTCTTGGGCACCACCGGAGGCTTCTGGTTCAGGAGCCGGCTGACCTCTTGAATGGCCCGGTCGAGCTGCGGATCGCCGCCGTCCCACATCTTGGCGGGGTCGTCGGTCACCTCGATGTCCGGGTCCACGCCGTGCCCCTCGACGATCCACTTGCCGTCCGTCGAGTAGATGCCGAAGGTTGGCACGGTGACCGTACCGCCGTCGATCAGGTCGGGCACGCCCGAGATGCCGATCAGGCCGCCCCAGGTGCGGCGCCCGATCAGCGGCCCGAGCCCCGCCATCCTGAAATAGAGCGGGAAGCAGTCCCCGCCCGAGCCGCTCCATCCGTTGATCAGCATCACCCTGGGGCCCGGAACGGACGCCGGTGGCCACTGCCAGTCCTGGCCGTCCCGCACCGCCCAGTAGTTGGTGACGGGCCGGTTCAAAAGCTCGATGAAGCGGTCGGGGATCTGGCCGCCGGAGTTGAAGCGCTCGTCGATGATGAGGCCGTCCTTCCCGAGCTGCCCGAGGAACCCCCGGTACAGCTCGTCCTGACCTTCCCTGCTGGTGTCGGGCACGTAGATGTAGCCGATGCGCCCGCCGGTGGCCTTGTCCACCTTGAGACGGTTGGCGTTGATCCAGGCCAGGTTGCGGAGCCGTGATTCGCTGTCCAGGGTCTTGACCAGCACCTGCCGGGAGCCTTCCATAGGGGGCTTGTCGTTGACGGTCAGCATCACGTCCTTGCCGGCGAGCCCGTCGAACGCCGCCCACGGGTCCTGAGTGGTGTCCACCTTGGCGCCGTTGACGGCGAGCAAGTAGTCGCCCTCCTTGACCTTCAGGCCGGGCTCAAAAAGCGGCGAGCGCACCTCCGCGTCCCACGGCGCTCCGTCATAGATCTTCTTGATCCGATAGGCGCCGTTCTCCAACGTGTAGTCCGCGCCGAGGAGGCCGACGCCGCGCTTCTCGCCCTTCTCGAGGTCGCCGCCGCCGCGGTAGGTGTGGGATGAGTTGAGCTCGGCGATCAGCTCGCCGAGCACGAAGTTGACGTCGTAGCGGGTGACGCATTGATCGAGCAGCGCGCCGTAGCGCGTGCGCATCTCGCTCCAGTTCACCCCGTGCATGTTCGGGTCGTAGAAGAAGTCACGCTCGAACCGCCAGGCGTCGTTGAAGATCTGGTGCCACTCGGCGACCGGGTCCACCGTCATCTCGAGCTCGGAGGTGGCGAGCTTCTTATCCATCTTCTGGTCGGGCTTGGGGTCGATGATCGCGAAGTCCTTCTTCTTGACGACCAGGATCTTCTCGCCGCCCGCCGCGATCTGGTAGGCGTCCGCGTCGGCCAGCACGGTCTTCTCCTCGCGCTCCTTGAGGTCGTAGAAGACAATCGGGCTCTTCTCCTCCTCGCCCGAGCCGGTGCGCGGGAGCCGGCGATAGAAAAGCTTGCCCGACAGCGCCTGGAGATCGGCGTAACGGCCCGCCTTGGGCGGCAGGATTACCACGCGCTCCTCGAAGTTGGCGAGGTCGATCTTCACCGGCTCGGGCTTGGCCGGCTTTTCGGACTTCTTGTCGCCCTTGTCGGCTTCTTCCGGCTTTGCCGCCTCTTCCTTTCCCCCTTCGGCCTTCTTCCCCTCCTCCTTCTTGCCCTCGTCCTTCTTCTCGTCTTTCTTGCCCTCCTCGACGTCGTTGCGCGGGGCGAGCGGTGATGGCACGTCCACCCTCAGTGGCACGGCGACGAGGTTGTCTGTGTTGGCGTAGATCCAGCTGAGATCACTACCGTAGGAAGGCTCGAACGTCCGTGCCGAGGCGTAGTACAGGTACTTGCCCTCGGGGTCGAAGACCGGCCGGCCGTCGTCGTAAAACCCCGATGTCACCTGCGTGAGCTTCTTCTCCTGTGTGTCGTAGAGGAAGATCGAGCTCTTGCGGTTAGAGAGGTCCCTGCCGTAGGCCACCCAGCGCGAATCTGCCGACCAGCTCGCGGTGAACGCCTCGAGGGTGTCCTCGAACATGTACAGCCCTTTGTCGATCCTGGTGACCGTCTCGGTGGCCACGTCACACAGGTTGATGTTCATTGCCTGGTCGGCGAACACCACCTTGGTCGAGTCGGGTGACCAGAAGATGCGGTAGCGGAACCCCGGGCCGAGCTTGGTCACCGTACGCTCCTCGCCCGAGCCGTCGGCGTTGCGGACCGTGAGCTCGTACTCCCCCGTCCGGTCGCTCCAGTAGGCGAGCAGCTTGCCGTCGGGTGACCACGCGGGGGTGCGCTCGGCGACCCCCGAGGTGCGGGTCAGGTCGTAGATCGGGCCGTGCTCCGCGGGGACGCTGAAGACGTCTCCGCGCGCCTCGAACGCCACCCGCTTGCCGGAGGGCGAGATGGTGGCCCAGGTGATCAGATCGGCCACCTTTTCGAGCTGCGGCTTGAGCGTGGAGCGGTCGGTCACCACCTCGACCTTGACCTCGTGGGCCTTTTCCGTGGGAAGGTCGAGGAGGTAGAGGCGGCCCCCGTTCTCGAACACGATCTGCGACGGGCCCGCGGAGGGGAAGTGCACGTCGTACTCCGCAAACGTCGTCACCTGATGCACCTTGCCGGTCTTGTTGTCGAGCGCCCAGATGTTGAAACGCTTGTTGGCGTCGCGGTCGGCGAGGAAGTACAGCGTGGAGCCGTGCCACATCGGCTGGCTGTAGCTGGCAGCGTCGTCGCCCACCCTCTGCGAGACGTGGGTGACCAGGTCGAACAGGAAGATACGCGAGACGTCCCCGCCCCGGTAGCGCTTCCAGGTACGGAGGTCCTGGCTGTTCGGCATGAACGCGAGGGTCTTCCCGTCCGGAGAGATCTCGGCGAACTCACCGTAGGGAACAGGCAACTTCTCCGGCAGTCCGCCGCCGACCGAGAGCCTGTAGAGCTGGCTGAACCGGCGGCTGGCGCTCGCCATCGGCGAGGCGTAGAGGACCGACTTCCCGTCCGGGTACCAGTTCAGCATGCGGTCGGGCATCGGGTGGTGGGTTATCCGCCGCGGCAACCCGCCGCCCGCCGGCATCACATAGATGTCCTCGTTGCCGTCGTAGTTGCCGGTGAAGGCGATCAGCGAGCCATCCGGCGAGAAGCGCGGGAACGACTCCTCACCCTTGGGCGTGGAGAGCCTCACAGCGAGGCCGCCGGCCTTCGGTGCGACCCAGACGTCGCCCGCGTAGACGAAGACGATCTGCGTGGCGGAGACGGCCGGCTGACGCATCAGCCGCGCGTCGATCGCCGCGAAAGCGGAGGCGGCGCAGCAGAACGTCGCAGCCGCCGCGAATACATTGAGATAATGTCTCATGTTGAGACCTCCCTTCATGACCTTGTCTTTAGGGTTGGAACGGCACAAGCGCGGCGTATCGGATGACCGCCGCGCAGCAAGGATCCGGCTCGTCACGTCAGCGGGTTGCCAGACGGGGGAACAGTAGGGTCAGCGGGTACTGGGCCAGCAGCGCTCCGACCGCGGCCCCGATCCCCACCACGTTGGCGATCAACCACAGGCTCGCCCCGACCACCGGGACGAGCGAAACGCCGGCCAGGACGAGCAGGGCGACGCCGGTGCGCGGCAGCTCACTGCGCCAGGCGCCGGGAAGGAACCTTGCCGCCGCCCTGCCCAGCACCCAGGCGACGCCCACGATGCCCACCAGCTTGGCCGCCAGCAGCAGGCCCACCGCGAGCAGCAGGCACGCCGCCCCGAGAGGCGTGGTCGTGACCGCGAGCGCGACCATCACGCTGAACAGCCAGACGAGGAGCGCGAGCACGCCGATCAGCGGGCTCTGCCAGCTCCGCCGGGCCAGCCGCTCGCCCGCACCCCGCACCCAGCGCGGGAGCAGGAGCACCAGCAGGGAGCCCAGCGTCACCCAGAGGCCGGCACGCAGCAGGTCCAGCCCCCAGGCCACGGGACCGCGGGCGCCGGCCACCCGCCCACGATTGAAGCCGAGTCCGCCCACGCCCACCGCACGGCCGATCACCGTGCCCGATCCGGAGGCGTTTCCGCCCACCGCCACCACGTCCCCGCGCACCACGGCGCCGGGGGCGAGCTCTACGTCACCGCCGAGCGCCACGACGTCCCCCACCACTTCGGAGGACACGACCACGTCGCCGAGCACCGCGACCACCGGGCCGCGCGTCGGCTGCTCGACAGACACCGAAACGCCGACCCGGGGCACCGGGGCGGCCACCAGCACGCCCGCGAGGAGGAGGGCGGTCACGACCGCCGCTCCACGCGGGACCGGTTCACGAGCGAGACCACCGCCCAGCCACCTCCCAGGGCGGCCACCACGAGCCACAGGAGGAGCCAGAACCCTCCCGCGGCCACGAGGGCCTGGGTGGCGTCGGTGCTCCCGCGGGCGGCCACGAGGGCGTCCAGCGCCGAGGCCCCGATCCACCCCAGCACGCCGCCGAAGGCGGCCGGCAGCGAGGACAGCGTTGCGGGGGCCGGGATCCCACCCGAGATCGCCAGCCCGGCAACCACCAGGGCAAGCCCCGCGGCGAGCGGCAGCCAGGCCGCCACGCGGCGCCGCTGCCAGGGAGCGGGCGGGAGCACCGCGACGATCCGGTTCACGGTCTCCTCGCTCGCCTGCCCGGGCTCGAGCCTGCCCATCACCGCCAGCAAGGCCGCGTGCGCCCAGCAGTGGGTGCACGCTTCGAGATGAGCCTGGAGGTCAACGTGCGGGACGGACCCTTCCGTCTCCAACCTGCGGCGCACCGCGGCGCACTGTTCGTTCACCCCAGACCCCCCATCTGCCCCAGGTATCCGCCCAGGGCCTCTCTTAGTACGCTGTGCGCCCGGAAAAGTTTGTTCTTCACCGTTCCCAGCGGTAGTCCTTTGAGGTCAGCGATTTCGTTATACGAAAGCCCGACCAGGTGGCGCAGCTTGACGAGCTCGCGGTAGGACGGGGGCAGGCACTCGATCTCACGCGCCAGCGCCACCGCCAGCTCCCTGTTGGCGAGCTCCCCGAGCGGGCCCCGGCGCGCGTCGGCCGGATCCAGCCGCAGCCCTTCCCCCTCGTCGTCCTCGCCCAGCTCCAGCGATACCGTCGGCTGCCGTCGGCGGCGCAGGTGGTCGATCGCCACGTTGTGGGCGATCCGGAACAGCCACGTGGAGAAGCGGAAGCGCGAGTCGTACTGGTCCAGGTGGCGCCACGCCCGCACGAACGACTCCTGCACGAGGTCGCGAGCCTCCTCCTCCACACCCACGATCCCGCCGACGTACACGCGCAGCTTGGGCTCGTACCGGCGGACCAGGGTGGCGAATGCGTCCTCGTCTCCCGCGAGAACGCGGGCGAGTACGACCGCATCGTCGTCCGGCACGGCGGCAAGTGTAGCCGGTTTCGCCCCGGCGCCGGCCCACCCCGGCGAGATCGCCGTGAAAGAGACGCAAAATCGTTTCAAGCTTGTGAAAGCACGTTGCAGAGTGGCGCAGCCCGTGTAAAATGTTGCCCGTGTGCGGTGGGGGCCGGCGCCACGAGCGGCCTCCAAAGGCCCGGTCGATTCGAACCCCACTCGATGTCGGGGAAACTATCAGGGAGAGAGGCCCATGTCGCAAATCAATGCCTTCGAGATGGCGCAGCGCCAGTTCGACGAGGTCGCGGACCAGCTCGGGCTCGACGCCGGGGTACGCGCGGTGCTGCGCCGGCCCCTGCGCGAGTTCCACTTCCGCATCCCGGTCGTGATGGACGACGGCACCCTGAAGGTTTTCGACGGCTTCCGCGTCCAGCACAACGACGCCCGCGGCCCGGCCAAGGGCGGCATCCGGTGGGCGGCCAACGAGACGATCGACACCGTGCGCGCCCTCGCCACCTGGATGACGTGGAAGTGCGCCGTCGCCGACATCCCGCTCGGCGGCGGCAAGGGCGGGATCGTCGTGGATCCGTCCACGCTCTCCCCGTCCGAGAAGGAGAAGCTGTGCCGCGGCTGGGTGGACCAGATTTGGAAGAACATCGGGCCGCGCCTGGACGTGCCCGCCCCCGACGTCGGAACCACGCCTCAGATGATGGGCTGGATGATGGACCAGTACTCCAAGCTGCGCGGCGAGTACACCCCAGGCGTCATCACCGGCAAGCCGCTCGGCGGCGGCGGCTCCCTGGGCCGCACCGAGGCGACCGGCTTCGGCGTGATCTACACCGTCCGCGAGGCGATGAAGCACCTGGGCATCAAGTCCAAGGGCACCACGGCTTCCATCCACGGCTTTGGGAACGTGGCTCAGTACGCCTCGATCGGGTTCATCGAGATGCTGGGCGGCACGGTGGTGTGCGTCGGGTGCTGGGACCGCCAGGACAAGGCGTCGTACACGTTCTCCAAGGACGGCGGCATCGACCCGCGCTTCCTGATGTCCATCACGGACCAGTACGGCACCATCGACAAGGCCAAGGCCAAGGCGGCCGGCTACGCGATCGAGGACGGCCAGGCGTGGATCGGCAAGGACGTGGACGTGCTGATGCCGTGCGCCATCGAGGGCGTGCTCACCGGTGAGACCGCAGGCAAGATCGGCAAGAACGTCAAGATCATCGCCGAGGGTGCCAACGGGCCCACCACCCCCGAGGCCGACGCGATCATCAAGAAGCGGGGCATCTTCCTGGTCCCCGACTTCCTGGCGAACGCCGGCGGCGTGACGTGCTCCTACTTCGAGGGCGTCCAGAACGACATGAACTTCTACTGGTCCAAGGACGAGGTCCTCGGCAAGCTGGACGACAAGATGACCGTCGCCTTCCACGGCGTCCTCGACCTGGCGACCAAGAAGAAGGTCTACATGCGCAACGCCGCGTACATGGTCGCCATCGACCGCGTGGCCACGGCGATGAAGCTGCGCGGCTGGGTCTAAGGACGGGGCACAGGACGTAGCGAAGAAAAGCAAGCAACCGAGGGGCGCCAAGCAGCCGCCCCTCATGCTTCTTGTGGCCGAGTAATCCGGCTTACCACCAGTGCGTCGGGTCGCCGGCAGGCGAGCTGGAGTCACCGCGAGCGGAGCGAGGGGTCTCATCCCTGCTGCACACCGGGTATGGACCAAGCGGGTCATCCCGAATCCTGCCGCAGGCAGGAGAGGGATCTGGGACGGGGGATCGGGGTCGGGGCTTTCCCCCACCCAGATTCCTCGGCCCTCCGGGCCTCGGAATGACCCCTTGAGGGGCGGCAAAGCAGCCGCCCTCTTTCTTTTCGCCGCAGCCACGCCCTGGAACGACCCGCAGAGCGGCCGGGCAGCACTCATCTGATACGATCTGGACACGATGCAGACTGGGACTGTTGTCGCGCTGCTCCTCGTGGGTCTCGTCCTCTCCGCCCTCTTCTCGGGGGTGGAGACGGCGCTCACGGCCATGCCCTTCTCGCGCGCGGCCGCGCTGGCCAAGAGCGGCGGCCGCGCGGCGCGCTGGGGGTGGCAGCGCTGGCGGGCGAGGCCGCACCGGGTGCTGGTGGCGCTGCTCGCCGGCAACACGCTGGTCAACATAGGGATCTCCGCGATCGCCACCGAGCTCGCTCTCGGGGTGTTCGGCAACCGGGGGCTCGGCGTGGCGATCGGCGTGACTACGCTGGTGGTGCTGACGTTCGGCGAGGTGACCCCCAAGACCCTGGCGCGCGTGGATCCCGAGGCGGTCGCACGCAAGGTGATCGTGCCCGCGGCGGCCCTCGAGTGGTTGCTCACGCCGCTGATCGTCCCGCTGCTGGGCTTCTCGCACCTGGTGGCCAGGGTGCGGCGCGTCTCGCTGCAGAGCACCCCCACCCCGTCGCGCCCCGAGGACGTGCGCTTCCTGCTCTCGCTGGCGCGCCAGGAGGGGCACCTCTCCGAGCTTCAGCACGGCATGCTCGAAGCCGTGCTGCGCTTCGAGGGCGCCCAGGTCCGGCAGGTGCAGAAGCCGCGCACCGACGTGGTCTTCCTCCCGGACACCCTGAGCTTCGAGCAGGTGCAGGCCCGGGTGCAGGCGCACGGCTACTCCCGCTACCCGGTCTTCCATGGCCGCGACGACAACGTGATCGGCGTCCTGCACGTCAAGGATCTGCTGCGCCCCGAGGTGCGAACGGCACCGTGGACCGGCGTCCTGCGGCCAGCGCTCTTCGTGCCGGAGAGCAAGCGCGTGGTGGAGCTCCTGCGCGAGATGCACGACACACGCAGCCACATCGCGCTCTCCGTGGACGAGTACGGCAACCTCGCCGGCCTGGTGACGCTCGAGGACCTGCTCGAGATGATCGTGGGCGACATCCGGGACGAGTTCGACACCTCCCAGCCGCCCTGGAAGGCCGAGGGGCCGGGGGCGTGGCTGGTGCGTGGCTCGTTCCCGCTGGAGCGGCTCGCCCGGCTGACCGGGAAGCCCCTGGAGACCGCCCTCGACTACACCTCGGTGGCCGGCCTGCTGCTCGATCTGGCCGGAGAGGTGCCCGCCGTCGGGAGCCGCTTCCGGGTCGGGGAGCTTCTCTTCGAGGTGGTGGAGGCGTCGCCGCGCCGAATCGTGCGGGTGCGGGTCAGCGTCTCGGCACCGGAGGCGTGACCACCGGCGTGCGGGGCGCGGTGCCCCCGAGCACGAGAAGGACGTTCTCCACGGCCAGGTCGGCCATCGACGCGCGCGCCTCCACGGTGGCCGAGCCCAGGTGCGGCAGCAGGACCACGTCGCTCCGGGACAACAGGCCGGGGTGGACCTCGGGCTCGCGCTCGTAGACGTCCAACCCCGCTCCTCCCAGATGCCCGTCTTCGAGCGCCCGAACGAGCGCTACCTCGTCCACAACCTCGCCGCGGCTGGTGTTGACCAGGATCGCGCTCTGCGGCAGCAGGCCCAGCCTGCGGGCGTCAAGCAGGTGCCTTGTCTGGGGGTTTGAAGGGCAGTGCAGCGAGAGCACCTGCGAGCGCGGCAGCAGGGTCTCGAGGTCCGCCACGTACTCGGCGCTCGCGCTCTCCCCTCCCGGGCTGGGATCGTGGTAGAGCACGCGCATCCCGAACCCCGCCGCGCGCCGCGCCACGGCCCGACCGATCCTCCCCAGGCCAACAATGCCCAGCGTCCTGTCCTGAAGGCCGGCGCCCAAGAGGAGGTCCGGCCTCCAACCGAAGAACTCGCCGTCCCGCACGAGGCGGTCCCCCTCCACGACCCGCCGGGCGACGGCCAGGATGAGCGCCCAAGTGAGGTCCGCGGTGGCCTCGGTCAGGACGTCCGGCGTGTTGGTCACGAAGACGCCCGCGGCGCGGGCCGCCTCCAGGTCCACGTTGTTGAACCCAACCGCGTAGTTGGCCACGACCTTAAGGCGGGGGCAGAGGGCGAAGACGTCGGCGGTCACGCGGTCGGCGAGCAGGCAGATGAGGGCGTCCGCGCCAGCCGTGAACGCCGCCAGCTCTCGGCCCGCGAGGGCGGGCCCCGCCTCCCGAACCCGCACCTCGTGGCGCGCCCGCAGGCGGTCGAGGGCCCTCCCCGGCAGCCCCGCGGTGACCGCCACCTCACTCATTCGGAAGCACCCAGCCCTCGATCGACGCCAGGATGCGGACCAGGTCCTCCTCCACGCTGCCCGACTTGGGGGTCTCCACGATCCGCCCCACCTCCGAACCGGCCGCCGTCACCACGATGGTCGGGACCAGCTCGACGACTCCGAAGGGGTAGAGGCTGGAGTCGATGGTCTTGCTGCGGTCGAGGCCGAGCAGGCGCGGTGGATCGAACGGCGACTGCTGCCCGAGCGCGAGCAGGATCGCCTGCAGCCGCGGGATCTGCTCGTGGGAGTCGCCGCACCACGTGCCCATCGCCACCACAAGGCCATAGCGCAGCTTCGCAGCGCGCAGCAGCCCCAGCCACTTCTCCTGCGGCTTGTACTTCTCGCGCTCCTCGCGCCACCCCTGGATGTCGCGGTCGAGGCGCTCGGCGGCGATCGGGCCGTACCAGATCGGTTCGTAGGCCGGTAGTGGGCCCTCGCCCACCCGCGTCCGCAGGATGCGGTCGCCCACGCGCAGGCGCCGTGCGACCTCGAGACCCGCGGCCAGAGTCCCGATGTGCGGGTAGCGCCCGAGGAGGTGCGGCCGCGGGGTGAGCGTCACGAAGATCTGGGAGCCCCCGGTGTCCGGCCCGGCCAGCGCGACGCCCACCGAACCGGCCTCGTACGGCGCCAGCGTCAGCTCGTCGCGCGTCACGAAACCCGGCCCCCCCCAGCCGTCCCCGCGCGGGTCGCCACCCTGGGCCACGAAGTCGGGCTCGACGCGGTGGAAGGTGAGGTTGTCGTAGAACTTCTTCTCGGCAAGGCCAGCGATGCGGTAGCACTCCAGCGGGGCCGAGGCGGTGTCGAGGGCGATCTGGAGCGTGCCCCGCACGGTCACGACCTCGATCCACCGGGCGTTCCCGGCCCACTCCACGACCTGGCGGTAGAACGCAGCGTCCTCGCCGGTCTTCACCTCGGGCAGCGGCTGCCAGACCCCGTGCTTGACGAGAGCACCCCAGGCAGCGCGCGCCACCACCGGGTCGGGTGCGGCGAGGACCTTCTCGAGCGCCGAGCGCAGCTCGGGGGCGAGCGCCTCACCCTGGGCGAGCGCATCCACCAGCGCCACCGCCGCATCGGGGATCTCCTTACCGTTCTCGCGCTCCACGAGGCGCAGCAGCTCCGCGGTGCCCGGCAGCGCCTTGCGCCCGGCGAGCGCCTGAACCGCGGCCGCGCGCACCGCCGGGTCCTCGTCCCCGAGGCGACCGTTGAGCGCCCCGGTGACCGCGGGGCTCGGGTCCTCACCGAGGGCCTCGACTGCCGCCAGCCGCACCTCGGCCTGCGGGTCTGCAAGCGCCCCGATGAGCTGCCGCTGGCCCTGGTTGATGTGCCTGAACGCCTTGACCGCCGCAAGGCGGCGCGGCAGCTCCTTGGATGCGAACCACTCCCTGACGGTCTGATCGCTGCCTACCTCGCCGATCTGCGCGAAGGCAACCAGCGCCTCGCCGGAAACCCACGGCTCACCGGAGGTCATCGCCGATTTGAGCTGCTCCTGACAGCACCGCGCCGCCCCGGCGACGCGGATCGCGACCACCCTCTCGTGCGCCCGGTCCGGGTCTGGGTCGGCGGCAAGCTGCTGCACCTTCCCGACCGCCGTGGATGGAAGCACACGGCCCGGCTCCCCGCGCAGCCCGGCCTCCAGCCCCTGGAGCGCGGCGGTCCGCACCCGCGCGTCCGCATCCACCGTCCGGTTGAGCAGCTCGGACCACATCGAACCCGGCTTGCCGCGCCGGGCGCCCTCGAGCGCCACCATGCGCACGAGCGGGTCGGGGTCCCGGCTCGCCTGCGCCAGCCCCGCAACCGCCTCGGCTTTGCCCGAGCGCGCCAACGACCACACCGCCGCATACCGGACACCCGGGTCGCGGCTGGTCATGAAGGTGGTCGCCCGCTTGATCCACAGCGTGCCCGGGAACCGCCAGAGCTCCTGCAGGAGAGCGGCCTGGACGGTCGGGGACCTCTCGAGCGCGAGACGCTGCAGCACCCAGAGGCCGCTCCCGTCCAGACCGGCCATCCCACTCCCCCACGCCGCCGCGGCCCGGACCAACGGGTCGCGGTCCTGCAGCAGTCGGCGAAGCTCCTTGCCCAGCGCCTCACGCTCGGCAGCCTTGCCGGGGAGCATCGAGGCCAGGCGCCCGGCTCCCTGCGCCGCCGCCGATCGCACCGCCGCCGCGGGGTCCCGTCCCAGGGTGCCGAGGAGCGCGACCGCGCCGGGATTGGCCAGCTCACCCAGCGCCCGGGCGACCGCTTCGCGCACCGCGGGTGGCGGCGAATGGGTCAGAGCTTCGAGCTGCACCGCGTCGAACCGGCGCGCGTCGGCGAGGGCAAGCAGCTGCGCCCGCGCCTCGCCGCCCGCCGGCGCCTGCTCCGCGGCGACCGCACCCGTGACGAGACCAAGGACAGCAACCAGCCAGCCAGGGAAGCGCTTCATGACGGTCGCTCCTCGCGGCGCGAATCGCTCGCCGCCTCGTTGTAGCAGACGTAGCAGATGGGGCCGGCGTCGGTGTCCATCTTTCTCCACTCCAGCAGGGGACCCAGGTCCCGCCCGCACTTGAAGCAGCGCCGGGGGTCTTGTTCCTTCTTGCTCATCGCCGAGACCCTCTCATTGCAGGCGGTATTCTCTCGTATTCCTCACCTTGC
This sequence comes from Thermoanaerobaculaceae bacterium, assembly GCA_041494245.1. Classification (GTDB taxonomy): domain Bacteria; phylum Acidobacteriota; class Thermoanaerobaculia; order Thermoanaerobaculales; family Thermoanaerobaculaceae; genus RBG-13-68-16. The sequence goes on along the minus strand of JBGQAK010000014.1, from coordinate 89,065 downwards.
CGCCACCCTTCGTGCCAAGGTTGGCCACCTCGTAGGTTTCATCTGCCCCGCAGCCTTGAAACGGTCCTCCTTCTGCAACTGCGTTGCGGCTTGCTCTTGCCGGTGCCGCGGGTGGCCTACTTCTCTCTCTTGCCGTCTCGTGGCTCTTTGTTTGCCCCGCGGGCTGGGAGCAGTCGCTCGGGCTGCGCATCGAGCGCAGCCCTCCGACCCGCCTTCGCGTGCGACCGAGCTGGCACAGACCGGCGTGCGGACCCTCGCTGTCCCTCGCCCTCGCGGTGCGCGCTCGTGCTCGGTCAGCGTCTCCACCCGCCGGGCTGGCCGCTCGGTGCCCGCACGCTCCCGCGGAATCGCTCCTATCGCCCGCGGGGCGGATTTCACACCCACCCCCCCGCAGCGCGGGGCGCAACGGGTGGGGGGCATCCAATCCGCCGGTGCCGCGGGTGGCCAATCTCTCCGGAGCCCGCGGGCACCGGACGCGCGAGCCGCGTTGGGGAGACGGCGCGGCTGCTTCATGCCGACGCCGAGGGGGCCCGGCGCGGATCGCGCCCTCCGGTCGCGGGCGGAGGGGTGTGCGGCCGTAGCGGCTGGGGAGACGCAAGGCCGCACCCAGCCACCTGGGGCGCCGGCACAACAGCCGTCACGCAGAGGGAACGAAAGAACTAGGCTCCGTGGAGCAGGCGGTCGGCGAGGATCGCGGGGAGGCCGGCGCCGAGGATCCGCTTGCGCGCCGCCTCCACGTTGTAGGGGACCCGGTAGAGCGTGAGGCGGCGGATCCCGGAGTCGTACATCGCATATGAGGCTCTGGGATCGCGATCGCGCGGCTGCCCGACCGAGCCGGGGTTGATCAGGTAGCGGCGGCTCTCGTCGAGGTCGATGACCACCCGGCTGCCCCGCAGGAGCACGCCGACCAGGCTCTCGCGTCCGTTCACGGTCTCCAGCTCGAACATGCAGGGCACGTGCGAGTGCCCGTAGAAGGTCACACCGGCCTGGATGTCGTGGAACGCCGCCTGGGCCTCGCTCTCGTTGAACAGGTACTCGTCCTCGTCGCTCGGAGAGCCGTGGCAGATCGCGACCCCCTCCTCGACCACCCTCGGCCCGGCAGGCAGGCTCTCGAGGTAGCGGTGGTTCGCAACGGTGAGCACCTCGGCGCTCCACAGCGCGGCCCGCCGCGCGTGGGCGTTGAAGAAGACCGCGCCCTGCTCGGGGTCGAGCACCACACGGTCGTGGTTGCCGCGCACCGCGATCACCTTGCCGCCTATCGCCCGCAGGCGCTCAATCACCTGGTTGGGCGCGCCCCCGTACCCCACGGCGTCACCCAGGAAGAGAACCGCGTCCCGGCGCTTGCGGGCGGCGTGGGCGAGGACCGCGCGAAACGCCTCGAGGTTACCGTGAATGTCCGAGATGACCAGGTACCTCACGCCAGTCTCTCCAACTCCATAGCGAGGCGTCCCGCGAGCGCCTCCGCGTCCTCGGCCGGTTCCGGCCTTACCGTGAGGTCCGCCAGACGGTAGTGCGGCAGCCTGCTCGTGTACAGCTCGAAGGCCTGCCCAGGGGAACCGAAGAGCGGCCTCTCGCCGCGTTTGCCGGGCAACCGGCGCACGACCTCACCCCACGGAACGTCCAGGAAGACCGAGACGCCGAGGCGCCGGATCAGCTCACGATTGCCCGGCTGGGCAAACGTCCCGCCGCCGGTGGCCACCACGAGCGAGGGGAAACGCAATGCAATCGCGAGCTGGCGCGTCTCCTCGGCCCGGAACGCGCCCTCGCCGCGCTGCTCGAAGATCCGCGCCACGCTCATGCGCAGGCTCGCCTCCACCCGGGCATCCAGGTCCCAGAAGAGCGCCCCGGAACGCCTTGCCAGCGCGCGCCCGGTGGTGGTTTTCCCCGCGCCCATGAAGCCGACCAGGAAAACCCGCATGCACCCCCCACCGATTTCCGGGGCGAGCTACTCCCTGCTCGCGAAGCGATCCATGAACTGAGTCGAGAGCTTCCCCTCGATGAAGTCGGCCTCCTCGAGGATCTTAAGGTGGAGCGGGATCGAGGTGCGGATCCCGCCGATCAGGAACATGGAGAGCGACCTTTTGGCGCGGCGGATTGCCTCCTCGCGGTTGGCGCCGGACACGATGACCTTGGCGATCAGCGAGTCGTAGTAGGGCGGGATCCTGTAGCCGCGGTAGATGTGGGTGTCGATCCGGACCCCGGGACCGATCGGAAATGCGAGCTCGGTGACCTCGCCAGGCGACGGGGCGAAGGTCACGGGATCCTCGGCGTTGATGCGAAACTCGATCGCATGCCCCACGAAGCGCGGGCGACGCCGGATCGAGAGCGCCTCGCCGTTGGCCACCCGCAGCTGCTCCAGCACAAGGTCCACCCCGGTCACGGCCTCGGTCACCGGGTGCTCAACCTGGATGCGGGTGTTCATCTCCATGAAGTAAAACTGCCCATCGTCGAAGAGGAACTCGACCGTCCCGGCGCTCGTGTAGCCCACCGCCGCGGCGGCCGCGACGGCGGCCTCGCACATCTTGTCGCGCAGGGCTGCGTCCACGACAGTGGAAGGTGCCTCTTCGATGAGCTTCTGGTGCCGACGCTGGATCGAGCACTCGCGCTCGCCGAGGGCAACAACCTTCCCGCTGCTGTCGGCCATGATCTGCACCTCGATGTGGCGCGGTGCGGTGAGATACTTCTCCAGGTAGACGTCGCCCACGCCAAAAGCTTTCTCGGCCTCGTGCCGCGCGGTGTCGAACACGTGCCGCAGCTCGCGGACGTCGCGCGCCACCCTCATCCCCTTGCCGCCCCCCCCGGCCGACGCCTTCAAGATGACCGGGTAGCCGATCTCGTCCGCGAGCTGGGTCGCCTCCTCCCGCGAGCCGAGGGGCTCGGAGGAGCCAGGAAGCACCGGAACGCCGTTTGCGGTCACGGTGCGGCGGGCGTTGGCTTTGTCGCCCATGGCTCGGATCGCCGCCGGCGGCGGCCCGATCCAGACCATGCCGCACTCCTGGACGATCTCGGCGAAGTGCGCGTTCTCCGCGAGGAAGCCGTAGCCCGGGTGGAGGGCGTCAGCGCCGGTGATCTCCGCTGCAGCGATGACCGCAGTGACGTTGAGGTACGAGGCGTTCGCGTAGGCAGGCCCGATGCACACGGACTGGTCGGCCGCCCGGACGTGCATCGAGTCCCGGTCGGCCTCCGAGTGGACGGCCACGGTCGCCAGGCCCGCCTCTCGACACGCCGCGATGATGCGCAGGGCGATCTCCCCGCGGTTGGCGATCAGGACCTTGGAGATCATGGCAGGTTAGGCAGGCCGGATCGCGAACAGCCGCTCCCCGAACTCGACCGGCTGGGCGTTCTCGGGGTAGCGCCTCACGATCGTGCCCGAGACGTCGGCCTCGATCTCGTTCATGAGCTTCATCGCCTCCACGATGCAGAGGACCTGGCCCTTTGAGACGTGGTCGCCGACCTTGACGTACGGCTCGGCATCGGGGCTCGGCGCCGCGTAGAACGTTCCCACGATCGGCGACGTGACGAAGGACAACCCATCGTCCTCCGGCGCTCCTGCCGCGGCCCTCGGTGCCGGCGCGGCCGCACCGCCGGGCAGGACGACAGGGTTGCCCCCGTGCTGGCCGATCACCGCGAGCTGAGGCGGCAGCAGCGAGGCGCCGACGCGCGCCTCGACGACGGGCGCGGCCGGTACCCCGTCGATGTGCACGCGCATCCCGTCCCTCTCCACCTCGATGCCCCCGATCCGTGTCTCGGAGACGATCCGGATAAGCTCACACAACTCGGCAAAGGTGAACATCATGCCCCCTCAGGAGAATTCTTGACGAAGGCGCGAAGCGGCAACTCGGCTGGCGAAACGGGCCTTCCCCGGGTTGCCGTCACGGCCCACGACGGTCATCAAGTAGTAGTTGCCGGTGATGGCGGTGACGAGCACCACCAAACGCTCAGCCGTCACCATGACCTGCTCCAGCTCCCCGAGCTGAAGCTCGCGGTTTGCCGTGGTGATCTCGCGCAGAAACGTCGAGTACTCCGCGATGAGCTCCTCGGATTGGCCGCGGCGCCCACCCCAGCTCTGGACCGGGATCCCGTCCATGTCCGCAATGGCGGCGAGTGAGACTCCGGAACATTCTCCAACCTTGGCGAGGACCTCTGTGAAGTTCATCGCGTCGCTCTTTCCTGGCCAAGTGTAAGGCACGCGAGCCAGTGCTGCAACGCCGCGATCTTCCGCTCGCGCCTCGAGAGCGGCGGGGGGGCCGCCGGGAGTGGTTCCATCATGTCCCACACCAGGGAGAGGAGGTCCTGCGCTTCGATATTGCCGGGCTCGCGCTCGAGCAGGCGCTCGAGCACCCGCGTGGCCTCGCCGAGGGCCTGCTGCTGCACGTAGAGCCGTGCGAGAGCCAGGGTCGCGGGCCGGGCCGACGGCACCTTGGACGAGATCGGCTCCGAGGGTGCGCCCAGCACGGCTTTGAGGACCGTGGGCGCCTGCTCGCTCTCCGGTGCTGTGAAAAGCTCCTCCTCGTGGCCGGCCTCCCACGCCGCGCCTTGAGCGGCCGCAGGCGGGGCGGGGCGGTCCATCGCAGGCGGGAGCTGCGCTCCCGGCTGCGGCAGCACCCGGGGCATCTCGGGTGCGGGCCGTGTGAGCACTTCGTCGAGGGGTTGCTCGGCAGCCTCCGGCGCATCGGCGGGGTGTGCAGGCGCTGCAGGCAACGCCTCGGGGAAGAGGTCCTCGGCGGCCTCCTGCCCGACGGCACCCTGAACCTCCGGCCCGGGCACCACGGGCTGTGCCTCGGCCGGAGCCTCATCGAACGGCTGGACGGGGAGCTTCGCGGTGACGACGGGCACGGCCGGTTCCACCAGAGGCGGCGCGTCTTGCGGCGCACCGGGAGCGACAGGGGGCGCGGGCGTGATCCGGGCAGGCGCCACCTCGATCGCAGCGGGCGGCTCCGACGCCGCCACCGCTCCCGCTACGAACGGTTCCGGAGGAGGCGCGCCAGCTTCCGGGCCCGCCTCCGGCGCCGCGCCCGCGGGGACCTCCAGGGCCTCGGAGGGTTGCGCGGCGGGGGGTTCGCCGAGGGGCTCCGCCGCGGGAGGCTGGGGGGCCGCCGCCGCGGGAGCCGGGGACACCTCCACCTCCGCGCTGAGCGCATCCACCGCGGCCTGGAGCACGTCGTCTGCGGGCACAAGCTCGATGCACTGCTTCCAGGCCTCGAGCGCCGCGGGGCGGTCCCCCAGCGCCAGGTAGGCCTCGCCGAGCAGGCGGCACGCCACCGGGTTCTGGCCGTCGAGCGCCAAGGCCTGCTCCAGGCCCTGGACGGCCTCCGCGGCCTGGCCCGAGTCCACGCAGGCGCGTCCGAGCGCCACCCACGCCGCAACGTAGCGCGGGTGGTGTGCGAGGCCGGCCCGCAGCGCCTCGGCCGCGTCCGTGCTCCGGCCCTCGCGGCGCAGGAGCTCCCCGAGCTGGTAGAACTGCCTGGAGCCCGGGTGGGTTGCCAGCTCGCGCTGCAGCTCCGCGATCCTGCGAGCGCTCTCACTCATGGCGTCATTCTACCGCCTTCCACAAGAAAAGGGCCGCGGTACGGACCGCGGCCCCGTCAAACCCTCCAGATGTGATGCTACGTGTAGGTGAACCCGCCAGCCATAGTCCCACTTTGCGTGTCGGGGTTGGTGACGACCACGTTCACCGCTCCGGCGGCGTGCGCAGGCGTCGTACATGTAATGGTGGTGGAGTTGACCACAGTGACGCCGGTCGCCGCGACACCGCCAAATGTCACCGTGACGGTGCCGGTTGTGGCGAAGTTGGTTCCGGTAATGTTCACCAAGGTGCCCCCGGCTGCGGCACCGGTAGCCGGGGCGACCAGGGTTACGGTGGGCGCCGGGCCCAAGACCGTGATTGGCACCGACACGGCCGTCAATTCACATACCCCGGAGCCCACGGACGCCTCGATCGTACCGATGCCCGCCGAGGTTGCGATGACCGAGATTACCCTCGGGCTAGCGACATTAGCGGGGATCACCACGCTCGTCGGTCCGCCGTTGAATCCCACGTACTGCAGGGTCACGTTCGTGACTACGGTGGAAGGCGAGGGTGCGAAGGCGAGGGTGACCGTAAAAACCGCACCCACGACTTGCGTCGTGCCCAACGGGGTGATTATCAATGAAGTGAAGGCAGTGGGAAGACAGGTCACCGAGTCGCAGGGGTTGATGACGATGGCGCCGACCAGGGTGTCGGAGCAGCCGTTGCGCTGGTTGGTGACGGTCACGTTGACGGGCGTGGGGATGAAACGGGTGCCGCACGTTCCCGCAGCGGTCGTGCAGGTGATCTGCGTGATCGGGATGGCGGTGAGGTCGGGCAGTTGCAGCGTCAGGGTGCTGCTGTCGACGAAGGTCGCCGGGACCGGCCCGACGTCGTTGAACTTCACGACCATGGCGGATGAGCCGCCCGACGTCTGGAAGCCGGAGCCTCTTACCGTCACCGTGTGGCTGGTCCAGGTCGTCGAGCAGACGGCAAGGCTCGGCGGCACCGCGACCGGCACGTACTGCGTGACCTGGTTGCCACCGCTATCGATCTGGACCGAGGTGATGAGCGGGTGTATCGCCCGGTAGGTGAACGGTTGTGTCGCGGTGGCCGTGATGTTAGAGCCGAGGTTCGTGACCGTGATGGTGGCGGACACATCGCTGCAGGCGCGCGCGCTCTCGGGAATCGGTTTGCTCATGGCCACGATCTCCGTGCCGGAGACCGACGTGACGTCCCACTGCAGCTGAACGTTGGCCTTTGCGATCACGCTCACCGGCGCAACGAACCCCTGTCCGGAGATCGTGACCATGGTCGCCTGGTCCGCAGGGCCCTCGACAGGGCTCAAGCCCGAGATGTACATCGCCTCGCCGTACCGGAAGTTGGCGCCGGCCGAGACCTTGCCGCTCTTCAGGTTCGTGACCGTCACGGAAACCGTCTGCGGCGTGGCCTGGCCGCCGGCGGTCACGCTCGGCGAGATGCACACGACCTGGTTGTAGTTCGAGGAAACCACCTGCGCCTGCCGGTCGGCGAAGAGGACCTGCACCGGGTACTGGAAGCCGATCCCGGTGATCGTCACGCGCGTCCCGCCCTCGAGCGGCCCCTGGTTGGGCGTGAGGCCGTAGATGAACGGAGTCTGGCTTTCGAGGTAGGTGAACGCCGCGGGGAGCGTGGCGGTCCCGCCGCTGGTCACCACGGTCACGTCCTGGGCCGCCGTCGGAACGGCGCCGCCCACGGGGGTCGTGGTGATGGTGATCACGGTGCCGTCGTCCGAGACGGCGACGACGGTTTCCGGGGTGGATCCGATGGTGACGGTCGCCCCTGGGACAAAGGCCTGGCCATAGATGAGGACTGTCTCGTGGCCCTGCACCGAGCCGTACGTCGGCGAGATGTAGAAGATGGCCGGTTTCAAATTGGCAGACCCCCGGTAGGTGAAGGCTCCGACGTAGGTCGCGCTCTTGCTCAAAGCGGTGCCGGCGCCGCTCGTGATCGTAAGGTCCACCGACACCGGCAAGGTGACGCCGAGTGGAACCCGCGGTGTGATGACATTGGCGGTGTCCGTGCCGTCGCTCCCGTGCTGGACCGAAACCACGCGCCCTTGCAGCGTTCCCGAATTGGGCGCCGGAAAGACGAAGTCAACCTGGAGCGGCTCCGTGAAGTTCTTGCCCGTCAAGACGATAAGCTCGCCACCGAGCGGACTGCCGACCGCCGGCTGCACGCTATAAAGCAACGGGCCGCCGAAATCCGCGGCGAACGTGAAACCGCCGATGAACGTCGCACTCGGATGCGTGCCGTCGGTTTTCACCACGCCGAGGAGCGTGACCTGCACGTCCGCGATCGCGGGCAGCGTGACCTGCGCGGAGATTTGCGGCGTGAGCACGGTGATCGAGCTGCCGTCGGCGGCCACGGACACAATGGTCGCGGGGTACGCGACGGTGTTCACGATGAAATTGACGCCGACCGGCGCGATGAACCCCTGGCCGTGGATCACGACCTGGTCACCGCCCTGCGGCCGCCCGCGGTTGGGGAGCACCGACGTGATGGCAAGCTGCGCAGCGCTGCCGCCGCGGAAGTGCACGGCAGTCGTGTCGGACTTATTCGGCACGCGCGCCGTCACCGTGCCGTCGCCGGCCACGGTCGTGACGAGCGTCGCGGTGGCCCTGCCGCCGCTGGTCGTGCGCGTCTCCTCCTGCTTCCCGTTCTCGAACACGCCGATGGTGGTCGTGAACGTGACCGAGGTGCCGTCGGGAACGCTGCCGGTGAGCTGGGCGACCAGCAGGATGCTCTCGTTGATCCCCGCGACGCTCGGGGTGGCCGTGAGGGAGATGCCGTACGCCGTCGGGGTGGGCTGAGGGGGCGCCGTGGGGCTATTGGCGGAGCAGCCGGCGAGCAACACCGCCGCTCCAAGCGCCAAAACGATGAAGGTAGGGTTTCGCTTCATGGTCGTCTCCCGAATCCCCTTCCTCTTCCTCACGGAGTCTGGTAGAAGAAGTTGAGGTTCACATCAAAGGGCAAGCTGATCGCCCTGCCAGCAACGGTCTTGCCGAAGACCTCGATGTGCAGCCGCTGACGGATCGAGCGCTTCGCGGTTTCCTTGTCGTAGCCGCCGTTTTCCGGGAAGAGCTGGTTGAGCGGCGGCTGCGTGAAGAAGTCGGACGGGAAGATCCGGTAGTTCGCAACGTTGGCCGTTCCGCCGGCAGGGACGTAGACCGAGTAGAAGTTCTGCCATTGGGGCGAGACCACCGTGCCGCCGTCGGTGCGGGCGCAGGTGATCACCCAGTCGGTGAGTATCACGTCATCCTGCTGCGAGAGGGTGGCGCTGGGGCTCTTGGCCTTGGAGCTGATGGTCATGGTCTTGATGATCACGTCGACGGGGAGGCTGATGTCCACGTCGGCGGGCCCCTCGGTGATCGATTCCGACAGGATGACCGGGGCCACCGTCTTGGCCGCGGTGTTGCCGTCGTAGCAGGCGGACATACCCACTGCCCCCAGGCCGACCAGCGCGACGACTGCGAGCCGATGCATTCTCATGGCTTCCCCCTAGTACTTGATGATGCGCGGCGTGATGAAAATGAGCAGCTCGACGCGCTGATTCGTGACCGACTTGTTTCCGAACATCCAGCCGATGAGCGGGAGCTTGTACAGCCCGGGGATCCCGTTCCTCTGGTCGTTGTCGGTCGCCTGGTAGATGCCGCCGATGACGGTGGTTCCGCCGTCACGGACCATAACTCGCGTCTTGGCGTCGCGCGTTGTGATCGGGACGTTCTGCCCGCCCGCGATGTTGACGCCAGGGGCGGGGTCACGCTTCTTCAGGTCGATGTCGAGCAGCACCGTCCCCTCGGCCGTGATCTGCGGCGTCACGTCGAGAGAGAGCGTCGCGTCGATGTACTGGACCGTCACGGTGTTGTTGGCAACCGTCTGGACCGGGAGCTGGAACCCGCTCTGGATGTGAGCCTTCTCGTTGTTCTGCGCCGTGACCTTGGGAGCGGAGACGATCTTGACCTGGCCGTCGTTCTCGGCGGCGTTGAGCTGGAAGTCGAGGTTGAAGGAGTCGAGGATGTCTCCAAAAGCAAACGACATAATGCCGGTCCCCTGGATGTTCGTGCTAGGAACGCCGCCGAAGCTGGACTGCCCGTTGAGCGTGACCCAGTTCGGGAACTTCAAGCCGGTCGTGGTGCCGTGAGCTGCATCGGCGTTGCCGGTGAAGCCCCAAACCGTCCCCAGCGAGCGGGCAAAAGTGCGTGTGGACTCGACGATCCGCGCCTCGATGACCACCTGCCGGTTGGGCTGGTCCAGGCTGTCGATCAGGTTGACGATTCCCTCGAGACGGTCGGTGGCATCACGGATGATGAGCTGGTTGCTGCGCTCGTCCACGACCACCGAGCCCCGGTCGGAAAGAATGAACCCCTGCGAGGTCAGCAGGGTCTTCACGCTCGAGGCCTTGGCGTACGAGAGCGTCTTGACGATCGTGCGCAGCGGTGCCGCGTTCTCGGCTTCCTTGCGGAAGGCCGCCGCCTGGCTCTTCTCCTGCGTCAGCCTGTCCATCTTGGCGACGCGCAGGACGTTGTTGTCCACCGTGTAGCCGAGCCGGTTGATCCGCAGAATGATGTCGAGGGCCTGGTCCCACGGAACATCGACGAGGTTCACCGTCACGGAGCCGGACACGTCAGGATCGATGACCACGTTGAGCCCGGTGATCTTGGCAAATGTCCGAAGGACGTCCTTGATATCCGCGTCCTTCAACTCGAGCGAGATCGGTTCACCCGTGAAGTGCGCAACCTGGCTCTCGAGCTCCTTCGTCCCCCCGACGATCGTGGTCGCCCCCTGGGCCTGCTCGGTCATGGCGGCCTGCGTCGTGGTCCAAGGCGACTCCGCCTGAGGCTGCTTTGGCTGCTCTGCCGGCGGTGCCGGGGGCGTCGTCAGGGAGCTGGCGGCCGCAGGATGGGCGGCCTCCGGCTGCGGGGCGGGTCCGGGCTCGTCCACGATCTTGGCAGGCGCCGGCACGGTCGCCGCGCCCTGGGAGGACGAAGCAGCCGGCTCAGGCTGGGCGGGGACCGCCGAAGCGTTGGCCGGGACCGGAGCCGGGGCGGCTTGCGCAGGCGCCGGCGAAGACTCGGCCCTCGCAGGGGCCGGAGCGGGCGGCGGCGCCACCGGGGCGGCGTCGGCCACCTCGGTCTTCTGGACGGCAGCGGTGGACGCAACCGCGGCCGGTTCACCGCCCACCCGCAGCATGGCACCGTCGGCCGTCGGCTCCAGGCGGTACGGCAGGGGCTGATCGAGGTCCACCACCACCCTCACGACGGGCACGGGAGCCGTTGCGTTCTGAGCGACCCGCACGCGCTGGACCCCTCCGGCTCCCACGGGCTGCACCCGGCGGGTGACCCGGTTGATGACGCCCTTGAGGTCGAGCACCACCCGCGGCGGGTTTTCGAGCGTGAACACCTTCGCCTCGAGCGGGCCCTGGCTAGCCAGCTGTACCGAGACCCCGGAGGCGTCGGCCACCGCCAGCACGTCGGTCAGCTCGACGGCTCGCGGCGCGGGCACCAACTTGTGCGCCTTCTCGACCCGCACCTCAACCCCGGACGGCAGGCCGGTCACCGCGACGAGCGCCCCCGGATCGGCCTCGATCCGCAGGCGGACCGACTGCCTGCCCCCCTCGTCAACAGGCGAGAGCGCGGCGCGGCGTAGTCCGCTGGCGGGCTCCTCGACTGGCGTGAAAGGCTTTGCCAGCATCGCCTCCGGGAAGTCGACGATCGTCACCCCTGGCTCGGGCTGCGTCTTGGTGAACGTCAGCGGTCCGGAGGCGCTGATCACCAGCGCCGGCGTCGGCGTGGGAGTCCAGGCCATCCCGAGGACTGACACCGTAGCCTGCCCGGCCAAAGCCACGGGCAGCAGGAGGGCAGCCAACGCTCCCAGGGCCACCACCGCTATCAACGAGCGAGTACCTGTCGCCATCATCGCAACCCCCAAAGGATCACTGCAGTGTCCGAACCACTTCACGATAGGGCTTGAGGCTCTTCGGATCGGCCACCTGCATCCGGAACACGACCTTGCCTTGCTCGATGTGCTCGACCGTCCCGTCGAAGAGGACCGAACCTGGCCGCACCAGGTAGCTCATGTTGTCGGTCCCCTGGACCATTGCCACGTACCCCTCGGAAAGCTTCAAGATACCCTGCAGCTTGAGCTCCTCGATCCCCATCCCGCGCAGGCCGGGCGGGCGCGAGCCGTAGTCCTCCTTGGTCTGCCGTACGAGCAGCGAGCGGAACGGGTCCCGCCTGCCGGCCGGGTCGTAGGTGAAACCCTGGCCGGCATCCACGGCCTCGTCGCCGCGGAGGATGCGCTCGACGGTGGAGGTGTCGATCGGGCTTTGGCCGGGTGCCGGGTTCGGGCTCGGCCGCGGCGGCGCCTGCGCGAAGGAAAGGGCGGCCACCAGCACAAACAGCAGCGCCAGCGCTCCCCTGATCATCACCGTGCTCCTTCCTGCTTCACCTCACCGTAGATGAAGGTCTTCATCGTGAAGGACGAGCTGATGCTGTAGGAGGACGTGGCCCGGTTGGTGGCCTTCATGTCCATTGACTCCACGTTGATGATGCGCGAGAACCTGGAGAGACGGTCGAAGAACAGGGCCAGCTCGTGGTAGTTCGCATCGAGCGAGACGTTGACCGGCCACTCCGAGTAGAAGTCCTTCTTGATGAAACCCTGGGGCTGGAAGCTCACGAGGCGGAAGTTTCCCCTCTCGGTGAGCGACTTGATCTTCTTGATCAGCTCGTCGGTCTGTTTGGCGGTGGGAAGGATGTGGAGAAGACGCTGCAGCTCGGTGTCCAGCCGCTCGAACTCCTCGCGGAACTGGGGCAGGCGCTGCTCCGCCGCCTTGCCCTCCGTGACCTTCTGCTGGAGGGCCTTGAGGTCGTTGCTGCGCGCGTTGATGTCCTTCTGGATGTCGGCGAACACGAACCTCTCGAACGCCCAGACGAGCCCACCAGCGATGATCACACCGATGATGACCGCAAAGTACCAGGGCCGGTTTTCGAGATCGAGGCCTGCCATCTCGCAAAGCCCCCTAACTCCGCTTGCCGGAGGCGACGGTCGCCTCCCGCGGCGCGCGTGTGAATGTGCACGACAGGGCGAACGTGAAGACGCCCCTCTCGTCCTGCGTCATGTTTGACAGGCTGGGCTCCGCGAAGAACGGGCTCGCGGAGAGGTTCGAGATGAAGTTGGCGACCGCGTTCTCGTTGAGGGCCTGCCCCGAAACCTCGACTACGTTGCCCCTCAGGCTCATGCTCGTGAGCCAGAGCAGATCGGGCAAGGCCTTGCTGACCTCGTCCATGACCCGGACCGGCCCATACTGATTCTGCTTGAGCTCCTCGATGACCTCGATCTTGTGCTTGAGCTCCAGGTTCTTTTTCTTGAACGTCTCGACCTCGGTGATGATCGGCTTGAGCCGCTCGAACTCGCGCTGGTTGGTGGCGATTTCGGCCTTGATGTCGCTCAGCCTACCGCTGAGCCTCCACCACCTGAGGCCGGCGAAGACCAGACCAACGATGATCAGACCAACCAGCACGTAGTTGTTGATGTTGGCAGCGCCCATCGAGATCAACGGCGCTCGTGCGGCCTTTTCCGCGCGCGTTTCGACGAGGAGGTTGATCTTTATCATCGGCGTCAGTCTCCGGAAATCCGCAGCGCCATACCGACTGCGACGGCCATCGCAGGCGCGTGACGGTTGAGCCATTCGGGTGGGAACTGGCTCTCCGAGTACGTGACCTCGCGGAACGGGTTCATCAGCTCGACGCGCGCCCCGAGACGCTCGCGGAGGACGCTGTCGAGGTTGAGCACCTGGCATGCTCCGCCGGCCAGGGTGATCTCCTCCACGTGATCGTGGCTGGAGGTCGTGTAGAAGAACTCGAACGTCTTCTGCAGCTCGGCCGCGAGGTCCTCACTTACGCCGTTGAGAACCCCCAGGATGGTCTGCGGCGTGTGGTCGCCGAGCTGCTCCCCGGCCTTCACGGCCTCCGCCTGCTCTCGGGTCAGATTGAGCTCGCGCTGGATCGCCTCCGTATAGGCGTTCCCGCCGAACACGATGTCACGCCAGAACACCGACTGCCCGCGCGCCAGGATGTTGACGTTCATGATGTGCGCACCTATGTTCACGAGCGCGAGCACCTTGTCCTGGGGGACACCGTAGTTGTACTCGTAGGCGTTCTGGAGCGCAAAGACGTCCACGTCCACGAGCGCCGGGACCTTCCCCAGCTGCGTGACGATGCCGGTGTAGTCCCCAATGCGGTCCTTCTTAGCCGCGACCAGCAGGACGTCCACGCTGTCGGAGTCGCCGCTCAGGACCACGTAATCGAGCTTGACCTCGTTGACGTCGAAGGGCAGGTACTGCTCGGCTTCCCAGTGGATCGACTCGGCAAGCTCGGCTTCGGACATCGCCGGCACCTGGATCTTGCGGATCGCCACCGAGATCCCCGACAGGGAAACCCCAAAGGCGGGGTTCTTGACGCCCTGCTCCTGGATAAGTCGTTTAGCCGCATCGACGACCAGCGATGAGTCCATCACCGTGCCTTCGACTATCGCCTCCGGGGACAGGGGGGCATGACCGGCGTGTAGAAGCGAAAACCGGCCACCTTTGCCGGCTTTCAGTTCCACCAATTTCACCGCGGAGGAACCTATGTCCAGCCCCACGATCCCTTTTTTCTTTCGTAGCAGCACGGTTTGTCGCCCCCTGTGTCCGGTTTATCCTGTTGCGCTAAGGAGGATACGTGCCCTCATCATTTTGTGACTAATGTAGCCGCGACAAATCACATTGTCAAGGACACTACGTGAGCCTCCTGCCTTGCCAATCGACCCATCGAGTGCTAGAATATCCCGCCCGGATGTGAAGGATGGAGGACTCATGGCTCGAGTTTGTGAGATCTGCGGGAAAGGAAGGCAACTTGGGAACCGGATTAGCCATGCCCACAATGTCTCCAGACGGGAATGGCGCCCGAATCTGCACGCTGCGCGCGCGGTCGTCGACGGTCGAACCCGGCGTCTTAAGGTTTGCACTCGTTGTCTGCGCTCCGGCAAGGTGGTGAAAGCCAGCCGTTGAGCGCCGCTTTCTCAACTCAGGGTATCCCAGAATGGGCGTTTTCCAGTGTGAGCGCCCTCACAAAACCCGCAAGCGACGTGGCTGCGTCACCAGGCTGGTCTCCACGGTCGTGACGCCGGGCACGCGACGCAGCACCGCGAGCAGGCGCTCGAGGTGTTCGCGGCCCTGCACATCCACCACCAGATCGGCAGTCCCCAGCTGGCCCTCGTGCGTCGAAAGGTGGCAGCTGCGGACGTTGGCGCCCTCCCCGTTGGTCACCTGGGAGATCGCTGCGAGCATCCCCGGCCGGTCCTCGAAGCTCACGTGGAGCGGCACGGAGAACGCCCCCGTCACGCCGCCCCATTCGACCTCGACCTCGCGCTCGGCGGTGAACAGCAGCTTGCGTACGTTCGGGCAGTTCGCGGCGTGCACCGCCACGCCCCGCCCGCGCGTGATGTAGCCTACGATCTCGTCACCCGGCAGCGGGTTGCAGCACTGCGCCCGGTAGGTCAGCATGTCGCGCTGGCCCTTCACCATGATCACCGAGCCCTCGGGCACCGCGGGCTTCGCCTTGGCGGCTGACACCGGCGTCACCGGACGCGTACGCACAACCGGAGCCAGAAGGTCGCGCAGCGAGATCCGCCCGAAACCGATCGCTGCCAGCAGGTCCTCTTCCTTCCCGTGGCCGTGCTCCGCGGCCATCTGGCTCAGGCGGTCCTCCTCGCGCAGCTGCTTGAACGAGATCCCGAGCTTGCGGCACTCCCGCTCGAGCAGTCTGCGCCCCGCCTCGATCGCCTGCTCTTTCTCGCCCCGGTTGAGCCAGGTGCGGATCTTGTTCTGGGCCCGCGCCGTGACCGCGATCTCGAGCCAGTCCCGGCTCGGGACTTGGCTGGCCGAGGTGAGGATCTCGACGATGTCCCCGTTGGCGAGCGCGGTGCGCAGCGGGACAAGCTTGCCGTTGATGCGTGCCCCCACGCAATGGTGCCCGACCTCGGTGTGGACGCGGAAGGCGAAGTCGATCGGGGTCGCTCCGCGCGGGAACGCGAACACCTCGCCCTTGGGGGTGAACGTGTACACCTCCTCCGGGTAAAGGTTGAGCCTCAGCGAGTTCAGGAAGTCCCTCGGGTTCTCCTGGTGGCCCTCGACCAGGCCCCGCAGCCATGACAGCCGCTCAGCGTCGTGACTGGGCTCCTTCCCCTCCTTGTACAGCCAGTGCGCGGCGATTCCCCGCTCCGCGATCTCGTCCATGTCGTGGGTCCGGATCTGCACCTCGAACGGTTGCCCCTCAGGGCCTATCACCGAGGTGTGCAGCGATTGGTAGGCGTTCGGCTTGGGCATCGCGATGTAATCCTTGATGCGGCCGGGGACGGGCCGCCAGAGCTGGTGGATGAGGCCGAGGGCGGCGTAGCAGTGGGGGACCGTACTGACGATCAGACGGAACGCCAGGAAATCGTAGACCCGCTCGAGGCCGATCCCCTGGCGGCGCAGCTTGGTCCAGATCGAGTGGAGGTGCTTGATGCGCCCCCTCACCTCGGCCTGGATCGAGTTCTCCTCGAGTAACTTCACAATGTTGACGCGGATCTCGGCGATCAAAGCCGCGGCTGTGGCTTCGCGCTGGCGCAGCTGCTCGGTCAGGCGGCGGTACTCCTCGGGGTGCTGGAAGGCGAGCGCCAAGTCCTCCAGCTCGGCCTTCATGCGCCCCATGCCCAGGCGGTGCGCGATGGGCGCGTAGATCTCCATGGTCTCGGTTGCGATGCGCCGGCGTGCCTCGCCGTGAAGATGGCCGAGGGTACGCATGTTGTGCAGGCGGTCGGCGAGCTTGACCAGGATCACGCGCACGTCGGCGATCGAGGCCAGCAGCATGCGCCGAACGTTCTCGGCCTGCGCCGCCTCCTGGGCCGCGTACGACTGCTCCATCGTGGTGATCTTCGTGAGCGCCTTGACGAGCCCCGTGATGTGCTCGCCGAACTGCGCCTCGAGCTCCTCCTCGCTGACCCAGGTGTCCTCCAGTAGGTCGTGCAGGAGCCCGGTGGCGATCGCCACCTCGTCGAGGTGCATCTCGGCGAGGATGCGGGCCACCTCCAGGGGGTGCACCAGGTACGGCTCGCCCGAGACCCGCACCTGGCCGCGGTGGGCCATGGCGGAGTAGACGTAGGCGCGGCGAAGCAGTTCCTCGTCGCAGTCCGGGTTGTATCCCGCGACGATCTCGAGGATGTCCTCGAAGCGGGGCATCGTCTCCGCCATTTTGTTATTTTACTGCCAGATCAGGGCGTTCCCGCCCAGCGAGCAAGAGGCGTGGTCCGTGGCCGGTGGCTAGGGGGCCGGGTTCAGGGTCCCGGGCCCCGACGCGAGGCCCTTGCCCCGAGCGAAGCGCACAACGCACTCGGGGCCGGCGAGCACCGGCCCCCGTCTCTGGTCTTTGTCTGTTCCCGGTGCCCGGTGCCCGGGCCCCGGCGCCCTACCCTACCGGCGGCGCCGGGCCCCCTTGCGCTTCTCGAGCCAGTTCGACATACCGAGCGCGATCGGCGAGGCGATGTAGATCGAGGAGTAGGTGCCGACCACGATGCCGATCACCAGGACGAACGCGAAGGTGTTGATGACGTCGCCGCCGAAGATGAACAGCGCCATCACCACCGCCCACGTCAAGCCCGAGGTGATGATGGTCCGCGACAGCGTCGCGTTGATCGCCTCGTCCATGACCGTGATGAGCGGCTTGCCGCGCTCCAGCTTGAGCCGCTCGCGGATGCGGTCGAAGATCACGACCGTGTCGTTGGTCGAGTAGCCGACCAGCGTTAGCAGCGCCGCGATCGTGGGGAGGTTGAGGGGACGCCCGGTGACGACCAGCGCGCCCAGCGTGATCAGGGTGTCGTGGAAGTTGGCCACGATCGCGCCGATGCCGTACTGGAGCTTGAAGCGGAACCAGATGTAGACCAGCATGCCGAGCAACGAGAACGACACCGCGTAGATCGCCTTCTCGCGCAGGTCTTTGCCGACCACCGGCCCGACGTTCTCGGCGGCCAGAAGGGCAAACTCGCCGAAGTGGGCCTGCTGGGCGAGGTGGCTCTTGACCGCAGATGAAACCCCGGGGAGGGCGCTGATCTCCTGGGGTCCCGTGATGATGCCGACCCGCTTGCGCAGGCCGAGGATCTCGTCGGCCATCGGCTTGTAGTGCACCCGGCGGTCATCGAACGAGCCGCCGGCCTTGTCGGGGTCGGCCTGGGCCAGCGCGTCCCGCAGCGCATCGGCGCCCTGGAGGTTGATCTCGAGCTTGCCGGTCCCGCCTCCGAACTCCTTCTCGAGGGCCTGGATCATGCGGGCGGTGAAGTCGCCCTCCTCCCCCTTGGGGTTCTGCACATGCACGAGGATCTGGTGCAGGCTCGCCTCGTCGAAGCGCTGGATGGTGACCTCGCCGATCCTGAGGGCTTCGAGCGACCGGCGCACGCGGGAAAGGTCCGGGTCACCGCTGAACTTCAGGGTGAGCTGGGTGCCGCCCGCAAAGTCGACGCCGTACTTGAAGCCGGGTCCGAAGAAGATCAGGCCGATCGCCACCAGGTTCAGCAAGGTGGACGCGATGATCCAGTGCCAGCGGTACTCCATGAAGCGGATCTTGGTGTTGTGAAAGAAGCGCATGCCGTCCCCCTAGCTAGATGGAAAGCGTCTTGGCCTGGACCCTTCGCGCCAGGAGGCTCTCGAAGATCGTCCTGGACACGAAGACCGCGGTGAACATCGAGATCGCGAGCCCGACGGTGAGGGTCACCGCGAAGCCCTTGATCGGGCCGGTCCCGAACTGGAAGAGGAACAGCGCCGAGACGATCGTGGTGACGTGCGTGTCGATGATGGTGCCGAAGGCCCGCGAGAAGCCGAGGGACACCGCGTTGCGGACGGTCTTGCCAAGCTCCAGCTCCTCCCGGATGCGCTCGAAGACGAGGACGTTGGAGTCCACCGCCATGCCGATGGTCAGGATCACGCCGGCGATGCCGGGCAGCGTCAGCGTGGCCTTGAGCATGCCGATGGCGCCCAGAAGCAGGATCGCGTTGAGGACGAGGGCCACGTTGGCGTTGATGCCCGCCCCCTTGTAGTAGACGAGCATGAAGGCCGCGACGAGTATCAGGCCGACCACGCCGGCCCGCAGCCCGCGCATGACGGAGTCGCGCCCGAGGCTCGGGCCCACCGTGCGCTCCTCCAGGTAGGTGATCGAGGCGGGCAAAGCGCCGGCGCGCAGCACCAGCGCCAGGTCCTCTGCGCCCTGCACGGTGAAGTTCCCGGTGATGATCCCGCTATCCGTGATGTGCCCTTGGATCGTCGGGGCGGAGCGCACCTTGGCATCGAGCACGATGGCCATGCGGTCCCCGATGTGGGCCCCGGTGTAGGCGCCGAACTTCTTCGCCCCCTCGGGGTTGAGCGTGAAGTTCACCGCGGCCTGCCCGTACTGGTCCGTGGAGCGACGCGCGTTGCGCAGGTCACGCCCGGAGACCACCGACGCCTTCTTGAGCAGGTAGTACTCCTTGGCGGTCACCCGGCCCTCGAGGTCCTCGACGTCGCCGGTGACCACCTCGCAGTCCTCGGGGATCTTCCCGCCGGAGGTCGCGAGCAACGCCTCCTCGCTGGGTGCGGCGCGCACCACGGGCTTGATCTCGAGAAAAGCCGTGGAGTGAATGATCTCTTTCACGCGCGCGGGGTCGTCCACCCCGGGGAGCTGCACCACGATGCGGTCGCCCTCGATGCCCTGCCGCTGGATCACCGGCTCGGCCACGCCGAACTGGTCCACGCGGTTGCGGATCGTCTCGAGCCCCTGCCGGACCGCCATATCCTTGATCGCACGCGCGACCTCCGGCTTGATGGTGGCGGTCAGCTCGACGCCCCGTGACACTTTGAACTCGGGGAGGCGGTCGTCAATGACCTTGTCCAGCGTCTTGCTCGGGGTGTTCGAGGCCGGCCTGAGCACGAAGCCGTTGCCCTCGGGCACCCGCTGCAGCGTCGCCGGGGCGAAGCCCTTCTCGGCCAGGTCTGCGCGCACCCGCTCCATGGCGTCGTCGACCTCGGCGCGAACAGCGTCCTGAGTGTTGACCTGCAGAACGAGGTGGATGCCGCCTTTGAGGTCGAGCCCGAGGTGGATCCTCTTCTCCGGTGGCAACATGAAGTACACGGCGAGCGCCGTCACCCCAAAGATTAGCGCCCAGCGCCAGGTGAGCTTTCCCTTCATCGTATCCTCCTACTTTGGCTCGCTGGCGCTCAGGTCGACGCTCCCGGCGTCCTTGGCGAGGCCGGCAACGGCCGAGCGCGCCACCTGGATATCGACCTTCGGTTCCGCGATGCGCAGCGTGAGCTTGTCGTCCTCGACGGCCACGACGGTGCCGAAGATCCCACCGTTGGTGATGACCCGATCGCCCTTCGTGAGCTTCGACAGCAGCTCCTGCTGCTTCTTCTGCCGGCGCCTCATCGGCATGATGAGCAGCAGGTAGAAGATCCCGAAGATGAGCAAGAACGGCAGAAACTGAATGAGCGGATTCTTGGGGTCCATGACGCTCCCTTTTCAGCCGCCCGCGGCTCCCCGCGTGAGCACCTCCTCGCGCAGCGCAGCAAAGCGGCCCGACATGATAGCCCACCGGACCCGCCGCATCAAGGTGAGGTAGAAGTGCAGGTTGTGCACGGTGGCGAGCACCACCACCGACGCCTCCCGTGCCAGGTAGAGGTGACGGAGGTAGGCGAGGCTGCAGCGGCGGCAGGTCGGGCAGTCGCACGCCGGGTCGGCGGGCTCCTCGGAGCGCTTCCAGCGGGCGTTCTTGAGCACCACCGGCCCGCGCGAGGTGTGAAGAAGCCCGTTGCGGGCGTTGCGCGTCGGGATCACGCAGTCGAAAAGGTCGCACCCCGCCGCCACGGCGTTGACCAGATCCGCGGGGGTCCCGACGCCCATGAGGTAGCGGGGGCGACCGTCCGGGAGCAGCGGGGCCGCCCGGTCCACCGCCTCCCACATCGCCTCAGGCGGCTCCCCGACCGAGAAACCCCCGAGCGCGTACCCTTCGAAACCGCACCCGGCGATCTCCTCGGCCGAGCGGCCGCGCAGCTCGAGGTCCAGCCCACCCTGGACGATGCCGAACAGCAGGGTGGGGCCGCCCGGGGGCAGCGCGGCGCGGCACCGCCGCGCCCATCGGGTCGTCGTCTCCACCGCCGCCTCCAGCTCGGCGCGCGCGGCCGGGAGCGCCGGGCAGACGTCCAGCGCCATGGCCACGTCGACGCCCATGCGCGCCTGTGCCGCCACGCACGCCTCGGGCGTCAGACGCAGCTCGGCACCGTCGATGTGCGATCGGAAAACCACACCCTCGTCCTGGTAGGCGCGCCGCTGCGCCAGGGAGAAGATCTGGAACCCCCCCGAGTCGGTGAGGATCGGCCCACTCCATGCCATGAAGCGGTGGAGCCCTCCGACGCTCTCGAGCGTCTCGAGCCCTGGCCGCACCAGCAGGTGGTAGGTGTTCGCCAGAACCATTTCGGGGCCCAGGCGCTCCAGCTCCCACGGGGCGAGGCCCTTGACGCTCCCGGCGGTGCCCACGGGCATGAACGCCGGAAAGCGCACGACGCCGTGCGCGGTGACCAGCTCACTCGCCCGCGCTTGCGTCGCCCCGTCGCGGGCGACAACCGTGAAGGCGCCGATCACGCCATGCCCCAGTACCCTTTGCCAGGCGCCCTGTGCCCGCTACTCCCCGCTCCCGACCTTGATCTTGACCACCTCGACGTCGGGGGGGAGCGCCAGGTCGTAGAGGTCGGCCGGTTGCTTCGCGTTGACCTCGATGTCGGAGAAAACGTACTCCGTCTTGTCGCCGTCGGCCTCGGTGTACGCGATCCGTACCGGCAGCAGAGTCTGTCGCTGGATCTCGAGCTCCACGGACTGGAGCCGCTTCTTGATCTGGTGCGACGTGGGCTTGAGCTCGAGCGTGTAGTTGCCGCTCGGGCCAGGGTCGCGGAAGGTGAACGAGAAGTACTGCGTGAGCTTCTCCAGCGGCTCCGACGCCGAGATGAAGCGGAACACCCGGCGCTGCGCCCTCCCCACCTCGACGCGCTCCGCGCGCTTCTCCACCGGGCGGTAGGTGATGGCCACGCCGCCGGAGATCACGACCGTCATCGAGCGGGGCGTCTCATACTCCCAGCGCACGCTGTCGGGGCCCCTGTAGTAGAAGCGCCCGCGGGAGACGCTGGGGGCGGCCAGCAGGTGGCTGCTCCGGCGCAGCTCGAATTTCGCGGTGAGCGTGGCCGTGCTCGCCTGCACCTGGCTGACCCGCTGCACGAGCGCCGCGAGCTTGTCGGCGCCCTTCAGCCCCGGCGGGATGGGCTCCTGCGCCAGGGCGTACGAGCAAACGAGGGCGGACAGGCCAACCAGGGCACGGCGAGTCATGGGTCGCTACCGTACCAAATGACGTCGCGGAGGGTCAACAGGAGCCGTCGGGCGGGCGCGGCGTGATCTCGTACGCGAGCTGGTCGCGCGAGAGTGTGACCCGGGAGCCCGGCGGCACCGAGGTTGTGAGCCAGACGTTCCCCCCGATCACCGAGCCGCGCCCCACCACCGTGCTCCCGCCCAGGATGGTCGCTCCGGCGTAGACCACGACGTCGTCCTCGAGCGTCGGATGACGCTTGGTGCCGCGCACCAGCGACCCGCCCCGGTCGCGGGGGAACGACAGCGCGCCCAGCGTGACGCCCTGGTAGAGCTTGACCCGGTCGCCGATCACGGTGGTCTCGCCGATCACGACGCCGGTTCCGTGGTCGATGAAGAACTCGTGGCCGATGTTCGCGCCCGGGTGGATGTCCACCCCGGTTTCGTTGTGGGCGAACTCGGTCATGATGCGCGGAACCAGCGGCACTCCGAGCCCGTGCAGCAGGTGGGCGATGCGGTACGTGAACACCGCCTTGACGCCCGGGTACGCGAGGATCACCTCCTCGAGGCAGGTGGCCGCGGGGTCCCCCGCATAGGCCGCCTCGACGTCGGCGGCGATCGCCTCCATGACCTCCGGCAGGCGTTCGAGGAGCGCGGTCACCACCTCGCCGGCGTCCACCCCGGAGCGCGCCACCGGGGCGCCCCCGGGCTTGCGGCACCCCGCGGCCAGCGCGCGGCAGATCTCGCCCTCCAGGCGCCTCGAGAGCGCGAAGAGCTGGTCGCCGAGGTGGCCGTGCAGATACTCGCGGTAGAGCGCCTGGTCTCCGAAGTAGCCGGGGTAGATCACCTCCTGCAAGCCGCGCAGGATCGCGATCACCTCACGCTTCTGCGGCAGCGGCTCGTCGCCGCCGTGGAACAGCGGCTCGCCGCGCTCCTCCACGCGCCGGGTGATGGCCTCGATCGCACGGACGATCCTTCCCGCTTGAGCGTTCCTCGCCACCTCAGCTCCCCGCCGCCGGCCGCCGGGGTGCAGGCGGGGCGGACACGGTCTCATTCTACTCTCCGGCCGCGGACGCTCTTGACCTACAATCGTCCGGCGGAGGTGTGAGTGCCAGGAGGCACGGTTGTCGTCAGCTTCGATGGCGAGCGCCGCCAGGTGGCCAGCGGCACCACGGTGGAACAGTTCCTGGCCGGCCACTACGGCAAGGTGCCGCCCGACATCCTGGCCGCACTGGTCAACCGCCGGCTCGTGATGCTGGACTTTCCCCTGCGCGGCTTCCAGGTCGAGCTCGAGGCCGTGCGGTTCCCCTCCCGCGAGGGCGAGGCGGTTGCGCGCCGCACCGCCTCGCTGATCCTGCTTGTGGCCGCCCGCGAGCTCTACCCCGAGGCCCGCCTCGCGGTCGGGCAGTCGCTCGGAGGCGGCTACTTCTTCTCCTGGCACGCGCCGGCACCCCTCACGCCCCCGACCGTTGCCTCCCTGGAGCGCCGCATGGAGGAGATCTGCGACGAGGACCGCCCGTTCGTGCGCCGCTCCGCCACCCTCGAGGAGGCCGAGGCCGTCTTCCGGGCGAGTGGCGAGCACAGCACGCTCGCGCTCCTCGCCGCTCACCGCTCCTCCACGGTGCCGGTCGTGCAGTGCGGGACGTTCGTGGACATCGCGCATGGGGCGATCGCTCCATCCACGGGGCGGGTGCGCGGCTTCGCCCTCGTGCCGTACGAGGACGGCCTTCTGCTCCGCTTCCCCCGGGACGGCGACCCGGCGCACCTGCCGCCCCTGCAGCCCCAGCCCAAGCTGTTCGCCTGCTACCGCGAGACCCGAAGGTGGAACGAGGTGCTGGGCGTGAGTAACGTGGGCTCCCTGAACCGGCTCTGCCTCTCGCGGGACATCTCCGACGTCATCCGCATCGCCGAGGGGTTCCACGAGAAGAAGATCGCCCAGATCGCCGATGCCATTGCCGAGCAGCACGGGCGCGTTCGGCTGGTGCTGGTCGCCGGTCCCTCCGCATCGGGCAAGAGCACGTTCATCCGCCGGCTCGCGATCCAGCTGCGCGTCGCCGGTATAGCGCCCGTCGGGCTCTCCCTCGACAACTACTTCCTCGACCGCGAGCGCACCCCTTTCGGCCCGGACGGCAAGCCTGACTTCGAGGCCGTGGAGGCGCTGGACCTGGAGCTGTTCAACGCCCACCTCGCGGAACTGCTGCGCGGCGAGGAGGTGGCGGTGCCGAGGTACGACTTCCTGCGCGGCCGGCGCGCCGACACCGAACGCTGGACGCGCCAGCAGCTTGGCCCCAACCAGGTGCTGCTGGTGGAGGGCATCCACGGACTCAACCCGCGCCTGACGGAGGCGGTCCCCGAGGAGGGGAAGTACCGGGTGTTCATCTCGGCCCTCACCCAGCTGACGCTCGATGACAACAACCGCATCTTCACGTCCGACGCCCGGCTGCTGCGCCGCATCGTGCGCGACCGCATCTTCCGTGGCCACCCTACGACCCGCACGATCGACATGTGGGCGTCGGTGCGGAGGGGTGAGGCACGCGGCATCTTCCCGTTCCAGGAGGAGGCGGACGTCATCTTCAACTCGGCGCTGGTCTACGAGCCGGCCGTGATGCGTGTGTATGCCGAGCGTTTCCTGCTCGAGGTCCCGCGCGAGCACCCCGCCTACACGGAGGCTTACCGCCTGCTCAAGTTCCTCGCCTGGTTCGTGCCGGTGTTCCAGGACGACGTGCCGCAGACCTCGATCCTGCGCGAGTTTATCGGGGGCAGCGCGTTCGAGCTCTGAGCGGCCGCGGTCCGTCAGGCGGGGAGCTCTTCGAGGAGGACGACGCCCTTGTCGCGCAGCCCGGCCAGGGTGCGCTCCGTGTGGCCGGGCGGCGCGCCAACGGGACGGCAGGCAGGGAGCCAAACCTCGGCCGCGAAGCCCAGCTCCAGCGCGTCGCGCGCCGTGGCCGCGACGCAGTAATCGGTCGCCAGCCCCACCACCACCACCGCGGCCACCCCGAGCTCGCGGAGCAGAGCCGCGAGCCCCGTCGGCCGGTCGGCGCGGTTGTCGCGGAAACCGGAGTAGGAGTCCACCCTCGGGTCGGTCCCCTTGCGCACCACCGCGCGGATCGGCCTGAGGTCGAGGTCGGCGTGGATCTCGGCACCGAAGCTGCCCTGGACACAGTGGTCCGGCCAGAGCACCTGGGGGATCCCGTCGATCGGTATCACCTCGAGCGGGAGCCTCCCGGGGTGCGAGGAGGCGAAGGAGGCGTGACCCGGCGGGTGCCAGTCCTGGGTCGCCACGGCCACCTGAAAGGCTGGCAGCAGGGAGTTGATCACCGGGACCACAGCGTCGCCCTCGGGAACGGCGAGGGCGCCCTCGGCGCAGAAGTCGTTCTGCACGTCAACCACGATCAGGGCGCGGTTGGCCACCGTCTACCCCTTCGGCTTGACCGACCCCTTCAGCTCTTTGCCGGGACGGAAGCGTACGGTGCGCGACGCGCTCACCGCCACAAGCTCGCCGGTGCGGGGGTTGCGGACCTCCCTGGCCGACCGCTCGGAGGCGTAGAAGCTCCCCAGGCCGGGGATGACCACGCGCTCTCCGGCGCTCAACCACTCCGCCATCGCGTCGATCATCACCTCGATGGCGCGTGCCGCGTGCGCCTTCGGCATCCCGGTCTCGAAGGCGATGCGCTCCACCATCTCCGTCTTGCCCGCCATGCTCCCCCTCCGTCGACCTGCAGCAGCCGGCGCCCCCTGCGGGCCCGGCAGTCGCACCAAGTGTACGCCAGGGAGGGCCGGCGCTCACGCACGCCGCTGCAGGAGGTGGACGGTGAACCCGTCTCCGGCGCCGCTCGGCGGGATCACGGCGCCCCCGCGCGGAAGCTCCCTGGACGGCAGGCCCGGCGGCAGGCGGTGCGCGACGGGGACCGGCACAAGGCCCAGCCCTGCGATCACCCCGGCGTTCTCCTCAGGTTCCAGCGAGCAGGTGGCGTAGAGAAGGTACCCCCCGGGGGCGACCAGATCGGCCGCGCTCTCGGCCAGGCGGCGCTGGCCGGCGGCGAGCACCGCGAGGTCCTCCGGCTGCAGCCGCCATCGGATCTCGGGGTGCCGGCGCAGCGTCCCGGTGCCTGAGCACGGGGCATCCAGCAGCACGGCCGCGCAGCTGTACGGTCGCAGCGGGGCGGCGGCGGCGTCCGCCACGACGAGACCGGGCGCCCTCGCGACCAGACGGAGGTTGCGCCGCATCAGGAGGGCGCGGCCGAGGTTGCGGTCGGTGGCGAGCAACCGCGCCGCGCGCTCGCCCGCGAGCACGAGGCTTTTGCCTCCTGGCGCCGCGGCCAGGTCCGCCGTCAGGCCGTCCACGTCGGGCAGGAGGCGCGCCACCGCCACCGCGGTGGCATCCATGGCGTACGCCCGCCCCGCCTGCAGCGCGGCGACGGCGGTCTCCGCCCCGGCCGTCACTACGACCACGCCGGAAACCGCGGGGTGCGGCGAGAGCGAGCACCCCGCGGCGGCCAGCCCCTCGCGGTTGCTGACCGCCTCCAGGAGGCAGAGCGGGGCAGCCTCCTGGTCGGCCGCCAGGGCCGCCGCGGCCATGTCGTCGCCGAGGAGCGCGACCCACCGGCGCACCAGCCACTCGGGGTGTGACTGCCGCACCGAGAGCGGCACGCTCCCGTCGCCGGGGTCCGGCCAACTCTCCTCCACCGCCCGCCGCAGCACCGCATTCACCAGTCCGGCCGCGCGGGGCGCGACGCTCTTGGCGACTCTCACGGCCTCCGCCACCGCGACGGGCACCGGCGTCCGCATGCGTTGCGCCTCGTAGAGCCCGACCCGCAGCGCCGCCCTCACCTGCTCGTCGAGCTCGGCCAGGGGCTGCTTGAGGTGGCGGGCGAGCAGGTGGTCAAGCGTGAGCTGCCACCGCAGGACGCCGAGCACCAACTCGCGCTCGGCCGGGGCCGCGCGGGTGAGGAGTCGGGCCGCGTGCGCGCCGCGCCCCTCCACCCTGGCGAGGGTCATCACCGCCTGGCGTCGCGGATCAGAGGAGCCGCTCTCCGGGCGCAACCCGTTCTCCGATGATAAAGGCGTCGGCGGGAAGACGCCGCTTGCCCTCGCGCTGCACCTCGGTGACGAGCGCCACGCTTGGGCCCCCGCACCGCACCGCGATCCCCTCGCTCGTCACCGCGAGCACCGTACCCGCCTCCTCGTCACCTGGCCTCGCCGTACCCTCCTCCAGGCCGTGCACCTTGAGGCGCAGGCCGCGGAAGTTGGTGAAGAGCCCGGGCCAGGGGTCGAAGGCGCGGGCACGGCGGGCCAGCTCGTCCGCGCTCGCGCTCCAGTCGATGCGCCCCATCTTGCGATCGAGCTTGCTCGTTTCGGTCGCGAGGGCGCTGTCCTGCGGCTTCGGGACCACGCTCCCGTCCGCCAGGCCAGCCAGCGTCTCGACCACCAGTTCGGAGCCTAACCGGGCCAAGCGCGCCTCGAGCTCGGGCGTGTGCTCCCGCGGCCCGATCGGCGTCGTGCGCTGCAGCAGGATCGGGCCGGTGTCCATACCTTCGTCGAGCAGCATCGTGGTCACGCCGGTCTGGGCATCACCGGTGAGGATCGCCGACTCGATCGGCGACGGGCCCCGGTGGCGCGGCAGCAGCGAGGGGTGCAGGTTCACGAAGCCGAGGCGGGTCAGGCGCAGTACGCGCGGCGAGATCAGGCGGCCGAACGCTACCACCACCGCGGCGTCCGGCGACAGCACGCGCAGGCGGTTGGCGAAGTCGTCGGTCCCGAGCTTGTCCGGTTGGGCCAGCGGGAGCCCGAGCCTGCGGGCCGCCGCCACCACGGCTGGCGCGGTGAGCTGCATGTGGCGGCCGGCCGGCTTGTCGGGCCTGGTGACCACCAGCAGTACCTCGTGCCCGGCGGCCACCACCGCCTCGAGCGTCGGGATCGCGAACTCGGGCGTTCCGAGGAAGACGATGCGCACGCCTGGAGTCTACACGCAGGCACGGCCCCGGTATTCCGGCGGGTCTCCCGCTCAACGTTGCGGCGCGGAATTCCGCATGGCGGTAGAGTGGTTGCCGACGCAGGAGGTGCCATGCAGTCCCCCCGGCGCACGCTCACGACCCTCTTTCTGATTGTCTTCACCGACCTCGTGGGGTTCGGGATCGTGATCCCGCTCTTGCCTTTGTACGCCGATCACTACCACCCCGCACCGTGGGTGTTCGGCTTCCTGATGGCCACCTACTCCGCGATGCAGTTTGTCTTCTCCCCGATCCTCGGACGCATCTCCGACCGCGTCGGGCGCCGCCCCGTGTTGCTGATCTCACTCACCGGCTCGGTGGCCGGTTTCGTCATGTTCGCGCTCGCCAACTCGCTCCTGTTGCTGTTCGCCTCGCGCATGCTGGCCGGCATCGCCGGCGGGAACATCGCCACCGCCCAGGCGGTCATCGCCGACACCACACCCCCCGAGGGAAGGGCGCGCGGGATGGGCATGATCGGGGCCGCGTTCGGCCTCGGGTTCATCGCCGGCCCGGCGCTCGCCGGGCTCCTGGTCTCCCTGAGCACCTCCGCGCCGGGATGGGGCGCCGCCGCGTGCTCGATGGTGGCGCTCGCCATGACGGCGCTGTACCTACCCGAGACACGGCCGGAGAGGGTAAGCTCAAACGGTGCCGTCCCGGCCTCCGGCGTGACGCGCCTCGCGTTCGCGTGGCGCCACCCGGAACTGGCCCCGCTCATCGCGATCGGCTTCGCCGTGGTGACGGGGTTTGCTGCTTTCGAGGTGACCTTCGCGCAGTTCCTCCACGCCCGGCTCGACCTGCCCCACTCGGGCGTCAGCTTCCTCTTTGTGTACGTGGGGGTGCTGGCGGTCGTGGTGCAGGGCGGTCTGGTCGGCCGCGCGACGCGCTGGCTGGGGGAGGCCAAGCTGGTGATCGGCGGCCTCGTCTGTACCGCCGCCGGCCTCCTTCTGCTGTCCTCGGCCCATCGGCTCGGGGCGATCCTGGCCGCGCTGCCCGTCGTCGCGCTTGGCGCCGGCATGGTCAATCCGTCCCTCACGGCGCTGGTCTCGCGCCGCGCCGCGGCCGATCAGCAGGGGATGGCGCTGGGTGCGTTCCAGGGCGTCTCCTCCCTCGCCCGCGTGGTCGGGCCGTTCACGGCGGAGATGGCGCTCGGGTCGTGGGGAGTAGCGGCCCCACAGGTGGGTGCGGCCTTGCTCGCCGTCGTCGCGGCCGCCGGCGCTGCGAGCGTGCTCCGACGCCGGCCGGCGGTTTCGGGAGGCGGGTGAGGGTGCGGGCCCGTGCACGGTGGCGCGGGCAGGTTGTCGAGCATACTTGGCGGACGTGACGGAGGTCAGGATGGGCGAGCAGAGCTGCGAGTTCCCGCTTTCCAACGCCAGCGATCAGGAGATCGAGCGGCTCCTGAGGACGGTGAGGACGATCGCCGTGGTGGGGCTCTCCGAGAAGCCCGACCGTGACTCCTACGTGGTGGCGCGCTACCTCCAGGCACACGGGTACCGGATCGTCCCCGTGAACCCGGCCGCAGAGGAGATCCTGGGCGAGCGCAGTTACCCCGACCTCGCGAGCATCCCGGCGGAGATCGTCATGGACGTCGTGGACATCTTCCGCAAGCCGGAGTTCATCCCCGCCATCGTGGATGCCGCCATTGCGCGCGGGGCGCGGGCGGTGTGGATGCAGCTCGGCCTGGCCCACAACGCCGCGGCCGAGAAGGCGCGCGCGGCCGGGCTCGCGGTGGTGATGAACCGCTGCATCAAGGTGGAGCACGCCCGCCTCATCGCCGCACACCCGCGCGCCCAGGCTTGAGCCACGGGGGCCGAAGCCTGCGGGACGGTGAGGCGGCCGGCACGGCCGAAGCGGGAGATCGTGAAACTATTCACATATACTGATCGAGTGCGCCGGGCCCCTTTCCTGAACCCGCCCATCGTCCCCGGCGCCCCGTGCCTCGTCCCTCGGGCCTGCACTTGCTTTGCTATACTTGGCCGGTCGAGCCTGCGTGCTCGGCCAGTGGCGGGTCGAAGATCCGCCTGCAGAGGAGGACCACATCGCCGACGAACGTGATCGCACAAGAATCAACGAGATGATCCGGCTCTCGCCGGTGCGCCTCGTGGATGCCGACGGGAGCCAGGTCGGCATCGTCCCCGTAGAAGAAGCCCTCGCACTCGCCCGCACGCGCGACCTCGACCTCGTGGAGGTCGCTCCCACCGCCCGCCCGATCGTCTGCAAGATCATGGACTGGGGGAAGTACCATTACGAGCAGGAGAAGAAGGAACGCCAGGCGCGCCGCAAGGAGCACCAGATCGAGGTCAAGGAGGTCAAGTTCCGACCCGGCGTCGCGGACCACGACTTCCACACCAAACTCAACATGGTCAAGCGCTTCCTCGAGCAGGGGAAGCACGTCAAGGTCACGATCATGTTCCGGCGCCGCGAGATGCGCCGGCCGGAGAACGGCTACGAGGTGCTCGAGCGCATCAAGGAAGAGCTCGCCGACCTGATCCGGCTCGAGCGCGACGCCGGCCCGCTGGAGGGGCGCGACCTGACGATGGTCCTAGCCCCCGGGCGCAAGACCGCCTAGCCTTCCCTCACCAACCGATGCGCCAAGGCTCTTGAACACCGATCCGAGCCACGCCTCTCGGTGCCACCTCTCACCATCGTCGGCCTGCAGGCAGAAGGGCCCCGGATCGCCGGAGCGCCAGGCAGAGCGGTCGTTCCCGTCGAGTGCGATGGTGAGAGGTGACACCGGGCCCGCGCCGCCGAGGTTCGGCCAGCCGCTAGGCGCGCGAGCCAGCCGAGCCAGAGCATACCCGGAGGGTATGTGAGGATTCGAGGTGGCGAGCGCAACAACGCGGATGGCCGGAGATCGGCGGCGCACCCTTCTTACACCCTCTCGGTCTTCTCGCTGAACTGAATCCCCAGCCGCTCCAGCTCCACGAGCGCGGGCTCGTAGATCTCGGGGAGGACCGGCACGAGCACGCCGCGCGAGGCGACCTTGCCCTCCAGGATCAGGCGCACGCCGACGGCCGCGGGCAGCCCGACGGTGCGGTTCATGCTGGAGTTGCCGCCGGGGATGCCGAAGTCGATCATCGTGGAGCTGATCCTCTCCTTGTAGCCAGGGTATTCGGCGAGGAACCGGTGCTGGAGGATGAGCATGTCGCGCTCGCCGGGGGCGTAGGACATCCTGGCCAGTGTGGTCGCGGTCATCACGTCGAGCGCCGAGGAGCAGCCGGCCGGCAGCGGCGCGCTGCTGAACAGGCCCAACCACTCGAGGTTGCCGACGATGAAGTTGATCGGGTCGAGGCCGATCCTGCGGGCCACCGCCTGCTTGATGCCGCGGGGGCTCTTCTTGCCGATCACTTTGGCCATGAACTGCGCGTAGGAGAGCCCGGCGAGGTCTATCCCGGTCTCGTCGAGCAAGCCGAGTTCGGCAATCTTCTTCAGCGTCGGGCACCACCCCTGGTTGCGCAGCGTGCCGCGGAACATCGTCCTGGTGGAGGTGATCCCGTAAGTCTCGGCGTAGGGCAGGCTGTCGCGATTGGGATACCCCTCGAACGGGATGACCTTGCCATCGACCTCGATCGGCACGCAGGAGTAGTGCAGGAACAGGTCGGGGCCCGGCACCTCGACGAGGTCGCCGTCCTGGCGGAATCGCCCGGGGTTGCGGCCGGCCATGAGGACGCCGCGCGGGCTCCAGGAGAACTTGTACCCGAACGGATTGTCGTTGGCCTCGGGGGCTGGCAGCCCGCCACAGTAGGAGGTGAACCGTGTGATCTCACCGCCCGCCGCCTTGACGCGGTGGATCACCTTCATCGCCGTCATGTGGTCGATGCCGGGGTCCACGCCGATCTCGTTCAGGAGGACCACACCCAGGGCCTTCGCGTCCGCGTCCAGTGCCTGCATCTCGGGCTTGACGTAGGAGGTGGTGACCATGTGCTTGCGGGCCCGCAGGCAGGACCTGGCCACGCGGGTGTGGTGGACGTACGGAAGGAGGCTCACCGCCAGGTCGTGCTCGCGCACGATCTCCTCGAGCCGCTGGTCCCCTTCCCTCTCGATGTCGAACGCCACGGGCCGCCCGTTGGGATGATCTCCGACGAGCTCCCTCGCCTTGCTCACCGTCCGACTCGCCACGGTCACCTGGTAGGAGTGCTCCAGCAGGTACTTGACGTGGGCCCCGGCCACCAACCCTGCGCCAAACACGACGACTTTTTTCATCGCGTCCTCCTCGTCCGATCTTTCACGCAGCACGTCTTTCGCAACACGCCTCGCTCAACATCGGCTCGCTGGCAGCAACCTCACTCGGCCCGCGGGTCGAGGTGCTTGGCGAGGTACTTGTAGTCGGGTGTCAGCTTGCCGTGGTACAGGATCAGCGCCCGCGCGATCTCCGAAGGCAGGTCCAGCTCCTCGAACGGCACGGTGTAGTCGGCCCGGGCGATCGCCGGGATGAACGGCTCCAGGATCTCGCTGAAGTACTCCGAGGCCTCACGAGGCAGCTCGCTGGGCAGGATGTCCACCGCCAGGATGACAGGGCCTTCCCCGGCGACCCCCATCGTCACTTCCCCGGTGTCGGGGCTCCAGACGTACACCGGGTCGTCCGGCTCGGTGGCCTTGAGGGTGCACTCGATCGACCCCTCGATGTCGCAACTCGCGTCGCCGACCACCCGCAGGCGCGGCCGCCGCCGGTTGCCGTAGAGCGTGCGAGCGACCTGCTTCGTGAGCAGGCGCGGGTAACGCTCGTCCCAGTAGTTGGCGTTCATCAGCACGGTGAGGTGAGGCAGGTACTGCTCGAAGGTGGAGCGGTACTTGCCGGGGTGCAGGTAGTAGTCCTGCAGGTCGAAGTGGGCACCCGGCTCGTTCGGCGTCACCGTGTGCTCCTCCTTGAAAAGCGCCTGGTAGACGACGTGCCCCGAGGCCTCGGGGTCGTTCGCCACGCGCGCGACCTCGCCCGGGGAGATCTCGACCGTCGGCAGCTCGGTGAGGAGCTCCAGGATGCCCCTGCCGACGTTGCCGTAGCCAGCCACGCCGACGATCAGGGGCGTCAGTTCCCTGGGCAACCCTTCGGAGGCGATCCGCTCGCCGGCCGCATGCACGTCGGCGCGGGCCGCGGCCAGGGTGTCGTAGCTGTAGGTGTGGCGGATGCCGGTGAAGGGGTTGGCGATGCCCTCCCAGCTCAGGCGCTCGCCGACCGCCCACAGGCTCTCCACCATGCTGACGACCCCCGCGTGCCAGCCAAAGAAGATCAGCCGGCGCCCGCGCTCGTCGGTCACCTTCTCGTAGTCGATGAGGTTGCACCCCTGTTCCATCATGCGCTTGAGCATCGCCATGTTGTAGGGCTGGCCCTTGATGACGTGGGCGAAGAAAATGTAGGTCTTGCCGGGCTGGAAGTACTGCGGTGGGATCTCCTTCACTCCGAAGATGACCGGGGCGGGGCAGAGGTCCTCCTGCACGTGCACACCGGCCTGCTGGAACTCCTCTTCCCTGAAGATCCGCGCGGGCGAGGGCTGCACGTAGAACTCGAGCCCGTACCTCTCGCGCAGCTCACGTGCTTTCTGGGGCGTGATCGGCACCCGTCGTTCCCACCGGCTTTTGTCCTCGCGACGAATCCCGACCCTGGCAGCCATGGCCTACCTCCCGAACGCACGCGAACCTGCTCCACCTGAAAAGGAGGATTCCCTCTGTGGTCCCCTGCGCGGGCCGCAATCGCTGG
Organism: Thermoanaerobaculaceae bacterium; assembly: GCA_041494245.1. GTDB lineage: Bacteria > Acidobacteriota > Thermoanaerobaculia > Thermoanaerobaculales > Thermoanaerobaculaceae > RBG-13-68-16. Next base: position 55,447 of record JBGQAK010000014.1, on the reverse strand, counting down.
CAGGGAGCAGAATCTTACACCGAGCAACCGCGAGCGTGCAAATCTCAAGCGGCGGCCAAGGAGTGAGCATGAAAAGCCACGAAAGACGGGGCGGCGCGAACCACCCCGCCCTGCGGCCTCCTATCCCTTGTGTGCCTCCCCCCGTGCTCGCGCTCTGCCCCCTTCCCTTTCCCCCTGTCGCTTCCTACACTACAGGCGAGCTTGTGAGAACGAAGGAGGCAACGATGGCCGACACGTACCCTCCGTCGACACCCCCGGCGCCGCCGCAATCGCCCGGCCCGCAGCCGCCGGGCACGGTCCCCCCGCCTCCCACGGGAGGTGTGCCGCCGGCGCCCCCGCTGCCGTGGGAGCAGCCCGACTACCCGGCGCTTGAAGGCCTCTACGAGACCGCGAAGGCCTTCATCACCGCGCCCAGCCAGGCGTTCGCGCGCATGTCGCTCACCGGCACCCTCGGCCGTCCCCTGCTCTACGCGGTGATCTTCGGGTGGCTGGGGATCATCGCGAACCAGGCGTACAGCCTGGCGTTCCGGGGGGCCATCATGAGCATGCTCTCGGGCCTCCCTGGCTACGACCCGAAGCTCATGTTCGGCCTGCCGATGGGCTTCAGCATCGGCATCATGTTCGTTGCTCCGATCTTCGTCCTGATCGGGATTTTCATCTGGGCGGCGATCCTGCACCTCTTCCTGATGCTGGTCGGCGGCGCGAACACGGGCTTCGCGTCCACCGTCCGCGTGCTGTGCTACGCGGGCACGGTCCAGATCTTCCAGGTGGTGCCCATCTGCGGCGGGATGATCGCGGGGATCTGGGCGCTCGTCCTCTGGATCATCGGAATCGCCATCGCCCACCGGACCACCCAGGGCAAGGCCGCCCTGGCGGTGTTCCTGCCGTTCGTCCTGTGCTGCGTCTGCATCGCGGTGATGGCGGTCGCCTTCGGCGCCGCGATCTTTGCGGCAATCGGCCACCTGAGGCGCTGAGACGTCTTCGCTGCGCCTGCGCACGCCCAATCGCGAGGAGCGCCAGCTCTCGTGGCTGTGGGGCATCGCGGCGGTCGGCTCCCTGCTGCTCCGACCCTACTGGCTGGCGCTCGCCCCGTTCGTCCCGGCCTGCCCGTTCCGCGCCATCACCGGGGTCCCCTGCCCCACCTGCGGCACCACCCACTCCGCGCTGGCGCTCCTGAACGGGCGGCTGGGGGACTCGTTTGCCGCCAACCCGCTTGCGGCGGCGGCGGGGATCGCCTTCCTGCTGGGCGGGCTCGTAGCCCCGGCGTGGGTCTCGCTCGGGGGACGTGTGCCCGAGTTGCCCTCACCGCTGCCCGGGTGGGCTCGGGGAGCCATCGCCGCGGCCATCCTCGCGGGCTGGGCGTACGTCATCGCTCGTTGGTAAACCGCGGCGGCCAGCGGCCGGCCGCTACGCCTTGTCCGGTCTGGACCCGGGCTTGGCGAGCGCGATCCCCGCGCCGCACAGCGGGCAGGACTCGGGCGGGTAGGTCGGCACCTCCACGGTGAGAAGCGCGGTGAACGGCAGCGGCGAGAAGGGGTTCTCCTTCCCCGATCGGTTGACGATCGCGGCGACACCCACCACCGTGCCCCCCTGCTGGGTGACGACGTCCATCACCTCACGGGTGGACTTCCCGCTGGTGACGACGTCCTCCACGACCAGCACCCGGGCACCCGGCTCGATCCGAAAGCCGCGCCGCAGCCCCATCGCCGCGTCGGTGCGCTCGGTGAAGTAGAAGGGAACGTCCTCGAAGGCGCGTGCAACCTCGTACCCGATGATGATCCCACCGAGCGCCGGCGCAACCACCAGCTGCGCGGCCGCGTTCTTCAGGCGCGCGGCGAGCTGCCGCCCGGCGGCTTCCGCCCGGGAGGGGTCGGCGAGGTAGAGCGCGCACTGCAGGTAGCGGGAGGAGTGCAACCCGGACGACAGCTTGAAGTGCCCCTCGAGCAGCGCCCCGGCAGCCGTCATCTCGTCGAGCGTGATGCCGCCCATCACTCCTCCCGCTTCAGGCCGTAGGCCTCGATCTTCTTGTACAGGTTGGAGCGCGGCGTCTGGATTGCGCGCGCGGTCGCCGCGACGTTCCAGGCGTGGCGCTGGAGCTGGCGCACGAGGTACGCGCGCTCGGCGCGCTCCTGGAACTCGGCCAGTGTCGCCGCCCCGAAGAGCGCCTCGCTGTCGCCCTCACCCTCGGGGGCGGCGGGCAGCACGTCCAGGGCGCGAATCTCGTCCTCGAGCTGCATGATCACGGCGCGCTCGACGATATTCTTGAGCTCCCGGACGTTGCCTGGGAAGGGGAAGGCCGCGAGCTGCCGGAGCGCCTCCGGCGTCCAGCGCTTGGGCCGCCGGTTGTACTCCTCGCACGCCGTGCGGGTGTAGTGCTCCACCAGCGTCGGGATGTCCTCGGGGTGGGAGCGCAGAGGAGGGGTTTGCAGCACGACCACCGAGAGGCGGAAGTAGAGGTCTTCGCGGAAGCGGCCCGCCCTGACCTCCGCGGGCAGGTCCTTGTTGGTGGCCGCGATCACCCTCACGTCCACCCTCCCCACGGCCCCGGCGCCGACCGGCTCGACCTCGCCGTCCTGCAGCACCCGCAGCACCTTCGCCTGGGTGCGAAGCGACATGTCCCCCACTTCGTCGAGGAAGATCGTCCCTGTGTCCGCCTGGACGAACTTGCCGATCTGCTTGCGGATGGCACCGGTGAAGGAACCCTTCTCATGGCCGAAGAGCTCCGACTCGATAAGCTCCTCGGGAATCGCGGCGCAGTTCACCCGCACGAACGGCGCACGGGCGCGCGGCGAGAGGTGGTGGATGCGCCGCGCGACGAGCTCCTTCCCGGTCCCGGACTCGCCCACCACCAGGACGGTGACCCGCGAAGGGGCGGCGCGCGCGATCTCCTCGCGCAGCGCCTTCAGCTCCGCCGACTCGCCGAGCAGGGGTGGCAGCTCCTCCTCGCCCCCCTTCAGCCGCCGGTTCTCCTCAACGAGCCTCCCCCGCGCCACCGCGCTCTGCACCGCCAGGAGGAGCTTCGCGCGCTCCGGCGGCTTGTCCAGGAACGCGTCGGCGCCAGCCTGCAGGCAGGAGGCGGCGGTGAACTCGTCGCCGTGCCCGGTGAGCACCACGACCGGCACCTCCACGGCGCGCCTGCGCAGGTTCTCCAACAGACCGAGGCCGTCCATCCCGGGCATCTTGATGTCGAGGAGGACCGCATGCGGGCTCTCGCGGTCGATGACGTCGATGGCCGCGAAGGCGTCCCCCGCCTCGCTCACCTGGTAGCCGGCTCCGGCCAGGATCGTCCGGACCGCCAGCCGATTGGCGGCGTCATCGTCAACCACAAGCACCCGCCCTGCGCTGTCCACAGAGCGAGAGTTTACTCCACGCGCAACGGCACCGCGCGGCCCTCCGGCGGGAGACCTGATACCCTGAGCTCCAATGGCGAACGTACCGAGCGCGTCGGCCGGCGCCGGCCGCCCAGGCGGCGCCCGGCTCTCGTCGTCGCGACCGCGCCACGCCGGTCCGACGTTCCTGAGTGACCTGGAGCAACGTTCGGGGAAGCTCGTCGTGGTCATCGGTGTGCTACTGATCGCGATCGTGACCGTGGCCGACTACTTGACGGGGCCGGAGCTGCGCTTCTACATCTTCTACTGGCCCTCCATCGCCATGGTGTCGTGGTACGTCGGCCGGAGGTGGGGCTTCTTCGCCGTTGCGCTGAGCGCCCTGGGCTCGGCGTTGGCCAACGGCCCCGAGTGGTTGGCCGTGAGGCCCTACGTGCTGTGGTGGAACACAACGGCCAACGTCGCCTCGTTCGCGCTGCTCGCGTACATGATCTCGCAGCTGCGGGCGCTGGTCGACTGGGAACGCGAGGTGGCGCGCACCGATTTCGTCACCGGCCTGCCAAACACCAGGTCATTTTACGAGGCGCTCGGGGTCGAGCTGTCCCGCAACCGCCGAACGCGCACGGCCGTGACCCTGGCCTACCTCGACATCGACGATTTCAAGCAGGTCAACGACCGCTTCGGCCACGACGCGGGCGACAGGGCGCTCCGAGAGATCGCCCAGACGATCCGGGGGAACCTGCGCGATCCGGACCTGCTGGCGCGGCTGGGCGGCGACGAGTTCGCCATCCTCCTGCCCGCGACGGACCGCGTCGAGGCGCAGGCCGTGCTGGGCAGGCTGCAGGCCAAGCTTCACGAGGGTGGAGCCGCGAAGCGCTGGCGGACCTCCTTCAGCCTCGGCGCGGTCACCTGCGCGAACGGTGCGTGCGGCGCCGACGATCTGATCCGTGCCGCCGACAACCTGATGTACGAGGTGAAGCAGGAGGGGAAGAACGCCGCCCGCTTCGAGGTGCTGGGCGAGCGGGCCGGGACCGGTCCCGACACCGGCCAGCCCTGACGCGCGGACGCAAGGGGTGCAGCGTTTAAGGGCGGGGGCGTGGCGCGGCCAGGACGGCGTCGAAGTCGGGACCAGGGGAGTGACGCCCGTCAGGGAACCGTGACCACCACCTTGCCGGTGGAGCCGCGCCCCTGCAGGAGCGCATGCGCCTCGGGAAGTTCCGCGAACGGGAACACCGCACCCACGACCGCTTTGAGGCTCCCCTTGGCCAGCATCCCCTCGAGGCGGGCGAAGCGGGCCTGGAGCTCCTCCGTCAGATGCGGCACGAGGGAGAGGTTGAAGCCCGCGAGGGTGCGGCAGGGCTGGACGAGGGTCGAGGGAAACACGAGTCCCATGCGCGCGAGCTCGAGCGCCGCCCGCGCGTAGCGGACCCGCCGCGGGCCGAGCGCGGCGGCGAAACCGTAGAGGACGTAGCGCCCATCCGGCCGAAGTGCCCTCCACCCGGTTCGGAAGAGCGCGCCGCCCACCGCGTCCACCACGACGTCCGCGCCGCCGGCAAGCGCCTCGCGGTAGCCCTCGTAGCCCGTTGCCTCATGGGCACCGAGTGAGAGCGCCAGCTCGAGCTTGGCCGGCGTCGACGCCACCGCGAGTACCTGGGCGCCCGCCCTGGCCGCCATCTGCACCGCGATGGTGCCGACACCGCCGGCCGCCGCGGTGATCACGACCCGCTCCCCGGCGCGCACCCGTCCGACCGTGAACAGCGCGTGGTCCGCGGTCAGGCCCGTGACCGCCAACGATGCTCCCGTCACGAAGTCCACGCCCGCAGGCAACGGCCGCAGGAAGCGGGCCCGCACGTTGACGAGCTCCGCGTGCCCCCCGAAGAGCGTGACCGCGGCGACCGGCGTGCCCGCGGGTGGCCCGGCAGCCCCCTCGCCCAGCGCCACGACCTCTCCACTCACCTCCATGCCGGGGACAAACGGCGCCTTCGGGACACGCGGGTAGACACCGAGCCGCGCCGCACAGTCGGCGAAGTTGAGGCCGATGGCGCGCACCCGGACGAGCACCTCCCCCGGCCCCGGGATCGGATCTGGGAGCTCAACCAGGCGCAGGACCTCGGGCGGCCCGTAGCGCTGCGCGAACCACGCTTTCATGCCGCGACTCGCGGTGCTCGTCGCGGTGGGGTCCGGGGCCCGGGCTCCGGGGTCTGAGCGCGACCACGGGCCCCGGAGCCCTGAGCCCAAATCCCGGTCTTCACGATTCGTCGGCGGCCGAGGCCGGACGCGCTAGCGTCGGCAGCATCGCGCGCAGCTTCTCCTCGAGCTCGGTCACGACTTCGGGGTGCTCCTTCAGGAACGCCCGGGCGTTCTCCCGCCCCTGACCGAGGCGGGTGTCGCCGTACGAGAGCCACGTCCCGGACTTGGTGAGCAGCCGGTGTTCCAGGCCGAGGTCGAGCAGCTCGCCGGACTTGGAGATGCCCTCGCCGTACATAAGGTCGAACTCCGCCACCCGGAACGGCGCCGCCACCTTGTTCTTGACGACCTTGACTTTGGTCCGGTTGCCCACCGATTCCTCACCCGACTTGATCGCTCCGATGCGCCGGATGTCCAGCCGGATGGAGGCGTAGAACTTGAGGGCACGCCCCCCGGTGGTGGTCTCGGGGTTGCCGAACATCACCCCGATCTTCTCGCGGATCTGGTTGATGAAGATCACGCTGGTCTTGGACTTGGAGACGATACCGGTGAGCTTGCGCATCGCCTGGGACATCAGGCGCGCCTGCAGGCCGACCGACGCATCTCCCATCTCGCCTTCCAGCTCGGCGCGCGGAACGAGCGCGGCCACCGAGTCCACCACGATCACGTCCACGGAACCGGACCGGATCAGGGTCTCGGCGATCTCGAGGGCCTGCTCGCCGTTGTCGGGCTGCGCCACCAGCAGGTTGTCGACGTCCACTCCCAGCTTGCCGCAGTACTCCGGGTCGAGGGCGTGCTCGGCGTCGATGAACGCCGCCAGCCCGCCGGCCTTCTGCGCCTGCGCGATCACGTGAAGCGCCAGCGTCGTCTTGCCAGAGGACTCGGGCCCGTAGATCTCGCTGACCCTGCCGCGCGGGATCCCGCCCACGCCCAGCGCCGCATCCAAGCCTATGGACCCCGTCGGGATGACGTGGACGTTCACTGCCTCCTGGGCGCCGAGGCGCATGATCGAGCCCTTGCCGAACTGCCGTTCGATCTGCGCGACGGCAGTCTCCAGGGCCTTGAGCTTCTCTTGGTTGTACTCAGGCATGGTGACACCTCTCTCGTGGGGTCAGGCGTGGACGGGACGGCCTGAAGGTCGTACCACAAAGCTAGGGCGTCGGAGCCGTTCCGTCAACCCTGGGGTTCCCCCTCCGGGGTGAACCTGTAGCCGACGCCCCGAACCGAGTGAATGAACTTGGGCCGCCGGGGGTCGGACTCGAAGTACCGGCGCAGGCGGACGATGAAGTTGTCGATGGTGCGGGAGGAGGAACCGTACTTGTACCCCCAGACGCGCTCCAGGATGAGCTCCCGGGAGACCACCTGCCCCTGCCGCTCCACCAGCAGCTTCATCAACATGCACTCCTTCTCGGTAAGCTCGACCTCGCCGCGCGGCCGCTTGGCGCGGAACGTCCGGAAATTCACCTCGTTGTCGCCGAAGTGGAAGACCCCGCGCTCCGCCACCGGGGTCTGGTACCACTCCTGCCGGCGCAGGATGCCGCGGATGCGCAGCACCATCTCCTCGAGCAGGAACGGCTTGGTCATGTAGTCGTCGCCGCCGTGGCGGAGGCCCGCAATGCGGTCGGCGTCGGTGTTGCGCGCGGTCAGGAAGAGCACCGGCACCCGATTGCCGCCCTCCCGCAGCCGCGCGCACACATCGAACCCCGAGATGCCCGGGAGCATCACGTCCAGCACTACCAGGTCGAAGTCCTCGGCCGCCAGGCGTTCGAGCGCGGTCTCTCCGTCGCCGGCGACCGCGGTCTCGTACCCTTCGAACTTGAGGTTGTGCGCCAGAGCCTCGGCCAGGTGCTGCTCATCCTCGACGATCAGCACGCGACTCGCCATAGATCACCTCGCATCGCGCCCACCAATGTACTCGGAAAACTCCTCGTCCGGTAGTACCTCCGCGCCCGGGAGGGAGAGCCGGAGGGTCGCGCCGCGCCCGGCGCCGGGACTCGAAGCGATGAGCCTGCCCCCGTGGGCGTTCACGATCTCGCGCGCGACGTAGAGCCCGATGCCGGTGCCAGGGGTGCGCCGGGTCACCTTGTCGGCCGAGCGGTAGAACGGCTTGAAAATACTCTCCAGCTCGGCGGGTGCGATCCCGACGCCGTTGTCCCGCACCTCGAGCACCGCCTCCCCGCGCTCCAGGCGGAGCTGCACCCAGACGCGCGGCGCCCCCTCCTGCGCGTACTTGAGAGCATTCTCGATAAGGTTCGAGATCACGATCGCCATCGCCTCGGCGTCGAACGTGCACTGCACACCGGGGGTCACCGCGGCCTCCAGCACGCCGCCGCGGGCCGACACCCTCCTCTCGGCCACCAGGACCTCATCCTCCAGGAGCTGGGTGAAGCTGCCGAGCTCCATGCGGAGGCGGTGGGCCCCCCCGGTGTAGCGGGTGACCTCGAGCACCTTCTCGACGAGGTCGGCGAGGCGCTCCGAGTCCGCCAGGGCGTTGCTCAGGAAGCGGGTCCTGCCCTCACCGTCCACGCGCCCGGCGAGCACGGTCTCCAGCGCCAGCCGGATGCCCGCGATCGGGGTCTTGAGCTCGTGGGTCACGGCCGAGATGAAGCTCTGGTGCTGACGCTCCAGCGACCCCTCGCGGCGCATGACCCGCCAGAGGAGCACCACGGCCGTCACCATCGCGGCCAGGAACGCAGCCCCCTCGCCCAGCACCCCGATGACGCGCTGCCGGTAGCGGTCCACCAGCTCTTCCCACCGGTGGAAGTCCGGGGTCACCTCCAGGCGCTGGAACGGCGCGCCCAGGGTGGCGTGGGGCCGGCTCGCCTGGACCTCGTCACGATCCACGAGCTGCAGCGTGGGGTCGATGGCGGCGAGCCAGCGGTAGGGGGTCTGCGGTTGGAGGTACGCCACCGCCATCCGACCGCGCCCCAGCTGCCGCGCGAACGCCGCGCGCCCGTCCACCATGATCCAGCCTGCCGCGGACGTGGCAGCCTGGCCGGCGGGCGCGCCGTCGGCCGTCGGCAGCACGTCCACCACCCGGACCTCGACGAACGGAGAGGTGGGCGACGGGATGACCCCCGGGGGGAGGATCGAGATGCGGCGTTCGGCCTCCTCGATCTGGACCGTCAGGCGCAGGGCCGTGCCTTCGACGCGGGCGGCGAAGAGCGCGCGCTCCAGGTCCAGCCTGTCGCGGTTGTCGCGCAGGGAGTACACCACCCACCAGGTGAACTGCACGTTGAGCACCAGAGCAACGGCCACGAACGCCACCAGATGGCCGAGCCCGAGACGTGTTGCGTCGCGCACGCCGGCAGTATAGCCACACACGCCGCCCTGGAGCCTTGCAAGGATTTGACACCGCATGGGCCGGCCACGAGAATCGAATCACGATGGGTGCCCAGTCCTCGGTGCTGGTCCGCGGTGGCGTGGTGGTGCCCATGGCGACCCGCGGCGAGTGGTTCGCGGCGGATGTCCTGCTCGAGGGTGGGCGGGTCGCCGCCGTCGCACCCGGCCTGCAGGCGGGTGAGGACTGCGCGGTGCTCGACGCCCGCGACGCGCTCGTGCTCCCGGGGTTCGTCCAGGCCCACGTCCACGTCGTGCAGACCCTGGCCAGGTACCGGGCGGAGGGTTTGCCGCTCCTGCGCTGGCTGTCCGAGCGCATTTGGCCGTACGAGGCGGCGCTCCGGTCCGAGGAGGTCGCTGCGGCGGCGCGACTCGGGATCGCCGAGCTGCTCGCCGGCGGGACCACCTCGGCGCTCGACATGGGCACGACCCACGGCCAGGACGCGGTGTTCGCAGCCGCCAGAGACCTGGGCATCCGGTTCGCCTCGGGCAAGTGCCACATGGACACCGGCAAGGGGGTGCCGGCCGGCCTGCTGGAGGATCGCGAGGAGTCGCTCGCCGCCGCGGAGGCGCTCGGGTCGCGCTGGCACGGCGCGGCGGGCGGGCGGCTCCGCTACGCGGTGGCACCGCGCTTCGCGCTCTCCTGCTCGCGGGAGCTGCTCGCAGGGTGCGCGGCGCTTGCCCGCCAGCGCGGCTTCCTGCTCCACACCCACGCGAGCGAGAACGCGGACGAGACCCGAGCCGTTCGCGCCCTGACCGGCCGCGGGAACGCCGCCTTCCTCGCCGACGTGGGCATCGCCGGCCCCGACACGGTCCTCGCCCACTGCGTGCACCTGGACGAGGACGAGGTGGGTCTGCTGGCCGGGACGCAGACCGGGGTGGCGCACTGCCCCGGGGCCAACCTGAAGCTGGCCTCGGGGATCGCCGACCTGCCCGGCCTGCTCAGGCGCGGGGTACGGGTCGGCCTGGGCGCGGACGGGCCACCCTGCAACAACCGGCTCTCGATCTTCCACGAGATGGCGCTCGCCGGCACTTTGCACAACCTCGCCAATGGGGCGGCGGCGGTGGACCCCTGGACGGTCCTCGAGATGGCGACGTGGCGCGGCGCTCAGGTCCTGGGGCTCGGCGAGGAGGTGGGGCGGCTGGTCCCGGGTCGAAGAGCCGATGTCGTAGTGCTCTCCTGCGAGCACTTTGCGATGGAGCCGGCCGCCGACCCCGCGGCCATGGTAGTGTACGGAGGGGGCGTTGAGACCGTGCGGCACGTCGTGGTTGACGGTTCGATCGTGGTCCGGGACGGCGAGCTGGCCACCGCGGATGGGCGCGCGATCCGGCAGGAGGCGGGCGCCGCGGCGCAGGCGGTGAGCCGCCGCCTGGGGTGGTCGTCCTGATGTTCAAGGGCAGGCCCAAGTTCGAGCTCCTCGACCAGTACGTCTTTCAGCGCGAGTACACCCTGGCCCTGGAGGCGATCGCCGAGGAGATCAAGAAACGCCCGGAGAACTTCAACCTCCTACTTCGCCAAGCCGAGATCCTCGGGATGGCGGGCGACCGGGCCAAGGCCATCTCCGTCTACCGTAAGCTTGCGGAACACTACGCCAAGCAGGGGTTCTACGCCCGCGCGATCGCCGTGACCAACAAGGTTCTCCGCCTGGACCCCAACCGCCAGGACATCACCAAGGAGCTCGCCCAGCTCATCGCCGCACAGCAGGCGGCCGAGCGGGAGACCGAGGTCAAGCTCAAGAGCGCCGAGAAGGAAGGGCTGGAGCAGCTCAAGCACGCCGAACCTCCGCGCCCGGCCCCGGCGCCGCCGCCGCCAGAACCCAAGCCCGACCCCGCCGAGCAGCAGCTTGAGAGGGAGCGCGCGGCCTCCCGGTTCTTCGCCGAGTTCCCGCAGGGAGCGCTCGAGCAGCTCCTCTACTCCGCGGCGGTGCGGTCGTTCGACCCCGAGGAGGTCATCGTGCGGGAGGGCGAGCCGGGAACCTCGTTCTTCCTGATCGAGGAGGGCGAGGTTGCGGTCCACACCAACGACCCCTCCGGGAAGCCACTGGTGCTCGCGCAGCTCGGCGCGGGAGAGTTCTTCGGCGAGGTCGCGGTGCTCACCGGCAAGCCGAGGACCGCGACGATCGTGGCCACGACCCCGGCGACCCTGATCGAGATCTCCGGGGAGGATCTCGACAGGATCGTGGCAGAGTACCCGGACGTACGCACCGTGCTGCAGCACTTCTACGAGCAACGCGCCCGCGCCACGGTGGAGGCGATGGTCGCGCGCATGCGTGGCGGGAATGGCTGACACCCCCTGCCCGATCGTCCGCCGCTTCCTGGCGCTGGCCGCGGGGGGCGGCGAGCTCCCGGCGCTCATCGGGCCGGACGGCGAGATCATCGCTACCCGTGCCGCCCTGGCCGCCTCCATCCTCGAGGAGCGGGGGTGCCTCGCGCCCCTGCTCGTACCCGGCTCCGCGGTCGTGCTCTCACTCCCCAACGGTCCCGATCTGGTGCGCGTCTTCGCCGCGCTCCGACTGCTTCCCACCCGGGTGGCGCTGGTGGACGCGTCGGCGCCAGCAGATGAGCTGGAGCGTGCCGCGGCCGCGGTCGGTGCGGCGTACCTGGTGGCCACCCGCGAGAGGATCGGCAGGCGGCAGATCGTCCTGGAGCGCGGGCCTGTCGTTGTGGACGCCCGTCGGAAGCCGGAGCCGGTCGCCATGCCGGAGGCCGCCGCGGTGCTCAAGCTCACCTCCGGCTCCACCGGGCTGCCGCGCGCCGTCGCCATGGGCACCCGCCAGCTCGCCGCCGACACCATTCAGATCATGAACACGATGGGCATCCGTCCCGGCGACGTGACGCTAGCGGCGATCCCGCTCACGCACTCGTACGGGATCGGTTCGTGCCTGATCCCCCTCCTGCTCACCGGCACGCCGCTGGCGTTCCCGACGTGTGCGCTGCCGGCGGCCATTGCCCACACCCTGGCCAGGGCGGGCGTGGCGCACTTCCCGGCGGTGCCCGCGATGGTCAGGACGCTCGCCACCCTCCCGGGTCTGCCCCGGCTGCCCGACCTGCGGGTGTGCCTGACGGCCGGTGCTCCGCTCGCCCCCCGGGACGCCGGCGCCTTCCACGCGGCCACCGGACACAAGGTGCACGTCTTCTACGGGTGCTCCGAATGCGGCGGGATCACCTACGACCGCTCTTCCGATCCCGTGCACTCGGAGGGCTCGGTGGGCACCCAGATGGACCGCGTCGCGGTCACCGTGGTGGACGACGAGGGGAAGCCCGTGCCGGCCGGCGTCGAGGGGCGCGTGCTGGTCTCCTCGCGCTCGGTGGCCCTCGGGGTGGTGCCCGGTCCCGCGGAGGAGGGCAGGCTCGCCCCGGGCCGCTTCCTCTCGGGTGACCTCGGCGTGTTCGACGAGGGGGGCCGGCTCACCCTCACCGGCCGGGTGGCGGAGTTCCTCAACGTCGCCGGGAAGAAGGTCCACCCCGAGGAGGTGCGGCGGGTGCTCGAGGCGCTGCCTGGCGTCCACAGCGCCGTGGTGGCGGGGCTCGCGGACCCGCACCGGGGCCAGCTGGTGGCCGCCCTCGTGGCGGTGGAGCCCGGCATGCACCTGACCGTGCATGCGGTGCTGGCCGCCTGCCGCACGCGCCTGGCACCGCACAAGGTACCCCGCCGCATCGTCATCGTGGACGAGCTGCCGACCTCCGAGCGCGGCAAGCTCCGTAAGGACGTGGTGATGAAGCTGCTCGAGGGCTCGGGCCAAGCGCAGCACGTCCGCTAGCCGTTCGCGTACAATCCGCCCGTGCCGAGCCGCAAGCCATTGCGGGCAGGTCTGATCCTGGCCATCGTCGTGTACCTGACCGCCGCGGGGTGGTTCTTCGTGCTGGCGCCGTGGAGCCGCTTCTGGACGGCCAGGGTCGTCAGCACCGCCCCGCTGTGGCTGCTGCCCTGGCTCGAAAGCGGCGCCATGCGCGGGGCGCTCTCGGGCTTCGGCGTGGTCCACTTCGCGGTGGCGTGGGCGTGGCTCGACGCGGCGGTGAGGCACGAGTGATTGTCGGCCTGGGCGTGGACCTCGTGGACATGGAGCGGGTCGCCGGCATGCTGGCCAGGCACGGCGACCGCCTGCTCGAGCGCTGCTTCGCCCCGGGCGAGGCGGTGCGCCCGCAGGACCCCCAGCACCTGGCGGGGCTGCTCGCCGCCAAAGAGGCGGCGTTCAAGGCGCTCGGGTGCGGCTGGGGCGACGGCGTCGGCTGGCGCGACCCCAGGGTCGAGCGCAACGGCATGGGGGCACCCCGGCTGGTGCTCTCGGGCGCCGCCGCGCTCCGCGCCCAGGCGCTCGCCGTCCGCACCGCCCACCTGTCCATCACGCACGACGGAGGCGTCGCCGTCGCCGTGGTGATCCTGGAGAGCTGAGTCCTGCTTCTATACTTGCCGCATGACGGCCCGCGTGCTGATCGTGGACGACGAGCCGTACATCCTGCGCATCCTGGCGTTCAAGCTGCGGCGTGCGGGGTACGTCGCCCTGGAGGCGGCCAGCGCCGAGGAGGCGATGGTCATCCTGGAGGGCACACCCGTGCAGTGCGTGATCCTGGACGTTTCGCTCCCTACCGGGACAGACGGCTTCGAGTTCGCCAAGATGCTGCGCGAGGACCCGCACCACGTCCGGACGCCAGTGGTCTTCCTCACCGCCCACTCCCTCCCCGCCGAGCAACGGCGCGGGCGTGAGCTGGGCGCCGCGGCGTACGTCACCAAGCCGTTCTCCCTCCAGCAGGTGCTGGAGGAGGTCGAGCGCCTCGTGCCAGCTTGACGCGGCGGGTGGCGCTGCGTAGGGTAGGGTGTTTCGCGTCGCGCTCCGGCGCGGCGCGGGCACCGGGGATGAGGCATGTACAAGGACACGCTGAACCTTCCGACGACCGGGTTTCCGATGCGCGCGGACGCCGCGCGCCGCGAGCCTGAGAGGCTCGCCCGCTGGGAGGAGCAGGGGCTCTACGGTCAGATCCGCGCCGCGCGCACGGGCGCGCCGCGCTTCGTCCTCCACGACGGGCCGCCGTACGCGAACGAGCACATCCACCTCGGGACCGCGTTCAACAAGATCCTCAAGGACTTCGTGGTGCGCACCCGCACCATGATGGGGCTGGACGCACCGTACGTGCCGGGCTGGGACTGTCACGGCCTGCCGATCGAGCAGAAGGTGGACCGCGAGCTGGGTCCGAAGAAGCTCGCGATGTCGGACCTGGAGGTGAGGGCCGCCTGCCGGGCGTACGCGCAGAAGTTCGTCGAGGTCCAGCGCGAGGAGTTCCGCAGGCTGGGCGGGTTCGGCACGTGGGACGCTCCGTACCTGACGATGTCGCCGCGCTACGAGGCCGACATCGCCGCAGCGCTCGGCAAGGTCATCGAGCAGGGGCTCCTCTACCGCGAGCGCAAGTCGATCCGCTGGTGCTGGCACGACCGCACCGCCCTCGCCGAGGCGGAGTTGGAGTACGGCGTCCGCAAGGACCCCGAGATCTGGGTGGCGTTCCCGGCGGCCGATCCCGCGGCACTGCGCGCCCTCTTCGGCGCACCGCCGGACGGCCCGGCCTCGTTCGCGATCTGGACCACGACGCCGTGGACGATCCCGTCCAACCTGGCCATCGCGGTCCACCCCGACGCCGAGTACGTGCTGCTCGAGACGCCGAAGGGGGCCCTGGTGGCGGCCGCGGCGCTCGCCCACGCGGTGCTCGCGGCGGCCGACCTGGAGGGCAGGGAGCTCGGGCGTGCCAAGGGCGCCGCGCTCGTGGGCCAGCGCTACCGCCACCCCCTCGAGCCTGCCTGGGTGGCCAGGGTGCCGGAGGGTTCCGACGTCTATCGAGTGGTCGCGGCCGACTACGTCACGCTCGACACCGGGACCGGGCTCGTGCACACCGCGCCGGGCCACGGCGAGGACGACTTCCGCACCGGCAAGACCGAGGGGATCCCGATCGTCTCGCCGTTGGACGACGGCGGCCGCTACACCGACGAGGTGGAGGCGCTTGCCGGCGTCCACGTCTTCGACGCCAACCCGCGCGTCACCGCCGAGCTCGCCCGCGTCGGTGCGCTGCTCGCGAGCGGCGAGGGGGAGCACGACTACCCGCACTGCTGGCGGTGCAAGAAACCGGTGATCTTCCGCGCCACCGAACAGTACTTCATCGCCCTCACCCAGGACGCGGCGCCGCACGCCCGCCTGGACCTGCGGGCCCGCTCCCTGGCCGAGATCGCCAGGGTCCAGTGGATACCGCCCTGGGGCGAGGCGCGCATCGCCGGGATGGTGGAGAACCGCTTCGAGTGGTGCGTCTCGCGGCAGCGCCGCTGGGGTTCGCCGATCACAGTGCTCAAGTGCACCAACCCTTCCTGCGGCCGGATCTGGCCAGACGGCTCGGACCCGGCCGTCGTGCGGGCGTTCTTTGCCCGCGTCGAGGAACTCTTCGCCAAAGAGGGCGCCGACGCTTGGTATTCGCGGCCCGTGACCGACTTCGCCCCAGCCGGCCTCAGCTGTCCGAGGTGCGGTGGGACCGCGTGGGAGCTGGAGCGCGACATCCTGGACGTGTGGTTCGACTCGGGGGCCTCGCACCTGGCGGTCTGCGACAACGGCCGCTTCCCGGGCCTGAGCTGGCCCGCGGACCTCTACCTCGAGGCGCACGACCAGTACCGCGGGTGGTTCCAGTCCTCGCTGCTCGTGGGCGTGGTGACCCACGGCGCGGCGCCCTACCGTGCGGTGCTGGTACACGGCCACGTGCTCGACGCTTCCGGCAGGAAGATGTCCAAGTCCCTCGGCAACGTGATCGCGCCCCAGAACCTGATCAAGGAGTACGGGGCCGATGTCGTGCGCCTCTGGGCCGCGTCGGTGGACTCCCGCGAGGACATGCCGGTCTCCAAGGAGACCCTGACCCGCACGGCGGAATCGTACCGCAAGATCCGCAACACCCTGCGCTTTCTGCTCTCCAACCTGGGCGACTTCGACCCCGGCAGCGACGCCGTTCCCCTGGCCGACCTCGAGCCCGTGGACGCCTGCTTCCTGCGCCGCGGCAAGGCACTCGCGAAGCGGATCGAGGTGGCCTACCGGGACTACGAGTTCCACGTCGTCTACCACGCCCTCAACAACTTCTGCGCCGTGGACCTCTCCGCGGTCTACCTCGACTTGCTGAAGGACCGCCTCTACTGCTCGCACCCCGCCTCGCCGCGGCGGCGCTCCGCCCAGACCGTGCTCTACCGCCTGGCGCGCATGCTCGCGACGACCATGGCGCCGGTGCTGGCGTTCACCTCCGACGAGGTCTGGGAGCACCTGCCCGGCGCGTCTGCCGGTTCGGTGCACCTGGCGACCTTCGAGGCGCTCGATGACCTGGCCGACGACCCGGAGGCGGACGCCCGCTTTGCCCGGCTACTCGCCTTGCGCGACGAGGTCAACAAGGAGCTCGAGATCCACCGCCAGGCGGGCGAGTTCGGCAAGTCGCTCGAGGCCGTCCTGCTGCTGGGCGGCGACCGCGGCGCGCTGGACGCCGACCTCGCGGCAGGGCGCGCCACCCTGGAAGAGCTGTGCATCGTCTCGCAGGTGAGCGCAGGTACAGGCACCTCAGCGTCGGTTGCGTACCCCGGCCTTTCGGTCGGCGTGCGCCGCGCGGAGGGCACACCGTGCCCGCGCTGCTGGCAGGTGTGGCCAGCGCCCGCGGGGCACCCGCAGCACCCCGACCTGTGCGCCCGCTGCCTGGGGGTCGTGCTCGAGCTCGGGGAGCGGCCACAGCGATGAGGCTCCGCAGGGCGCTCTGGCTCGCCGCGGCGCTCGTGGTCGCGGACCAGCTCACCAAGGCGTGGATCGTCGCGACCTACCCGCTCGGGACCGAGCTGGAGATCGTCCCCGGGCTGTTCCGGCTGGTTCACGCGCGCAACCGCGGGGTCGCCTTCGGGATCCTGGGCGCGTCGGGCCCCTCCGTCCAGCTCGCGCTGCTGGTCGTGGTCGCTGGGATCGTGGCGTTCGTTGCGTGGCAGCTCGGCCGCGCCGGGGGTGACGGTCTGGCGGCCGTCGGGCTCGCCTTCGTCCTGGGAGGGGCGATCGGCAACATCATCGACCGCCTAGTGAGGGGCGAGGTCGTCGATTTCCTGGACTTCTACCTGGTCACCGGCGGCCACGAGCGCCACTGGCCGGCGTTCAACCTCGCCGACTCCGCGATCACGGTCGGCGCCTGCTGCGTGATCATTGCTGAGATTATGTCTCAATTGAAGGAGAAGCGTGCACCCGGTCTTGATTGACCTAGGGTTCCTGCGGATCCCCACCTACGGCGTGCTGCTCTACTCGGGGATCGTCCTGGCCATCTTCCTGGCCAGCCGGCGCGCGCGCCTGGTGGGGCTCTCGAACACCCACGTGATGGACCTGGGGGCCTGGGTCGTGCTGTGCGGCCTGGCGGGCGCCAAGATCCTGCTCGTGATCACCGACCCCTCGTACCTGACCTCGCTCGCCGGGGTGTGGGGGCTTCTGCGCGCCGGCGGGGTATTCTACGGCGGCCTCATCGGCGCCCTCGTGGCCACGGCCGTGCTGCTGCGTCGCTTCAAGCTCCCGTTCTTCCTGGTGGCCGACGTGCTCGCGCCGTCCGTAGCCCTCGGGCACTTCTTCGGGCGCCTGGGGTGCTTCTCGGCCGGTTGTTGCTACGGGCGCAGCTGCAGCGCGTCGTGGGGCGTGGTCTTCACCCACCCGCTGGCGGCCGAGATCTCCGGCACCCCGCTCGGCGTGCCGCTCTACCCGACGCAGCTCTACGAGGCGGCGTTCAACTTGGCGAACTACGCGTTCCTGGCGTGGCTCTTTCGCCGCCGGCCGCCGGCGGGATCGGTGCTGGGCACCTACCTGATCACCTACGGGGCCGCGCGCTTCGTGATCGAGTTGTTCCGCGGCGACCCCGACCGTGGCTTCGTGCTGGGCGGGGCGCTCTCCACGAGCCAGGCAATCGCCGCGCTCATGGTGCCGGTCGGCATCGGCATCCTGGTGTGGGCGCGGAAGAGACAGGGCTCCGGGGTCCGAGGTCCGGGGTCCGGAAAGACCGAGGCCCGGAGCTGAGCCATGGCGCAGGCCGGACGCAGCACGCCGAGATGAACGAGGAGCAGGAGCCGATCACGATGGTGGTGCCGGCGGATGCGGCCGGGCTGCGGCTGGACCGCTTCCTCGCCGGCTCCGGGCACGGATGGTCGCGCTCGCAGGTAGCGCGCTGGATCGCCCACGGGAACGTCCTGCGCAACGGAGCGCCCTCCAAGCCCGCCCAGTTCCTGCAGACCGGCGACACGATCGAGGTCCTCCCGCCGCCAGTCGTCCCCTCCGAGCTGCTCCCGCAGGAGATCCCCCTCGACGTGCTGTTCGAGGACGAGCACATGATCGTCATTAACAAGCCGCCCGGGCTCGTCGTCCATCCCGCCGCCGGGAACCCCGACGGCACCCTGGTCAACGCGCTTTTGGCCCACTGCACCGACCTCTCGGGCGTGGGCGGCGTGGAGCGCCCGGGGATCGTGCACCGCCTCGACAAGGACACCTCGGGGGTGCTGGTCGCCGCCAAGAGTGACGCCGCCCACCGCGCCCTCTCCCTCTCCTTCCGGTGGCGGACCACCGACAAGCGCTACCTGGCGGTGGTGTACGGCGAGCCCAGGGCCGACGAGGGCGTGGTGGACGCCCCGATCGCCCGCCACCAGACCGAGCGCAAGCGCATGGCCGTGGTCCCGGACGGGAGGCCGGCGCGCACCCTGTACTGGGTCCGGGAGCGCTTCCCGGGGTGCGCTCTGGTGGAGTGCCGGCTGGTGACCGGCCGCACGCACCAGGTGCGCGTCCACCTGGCCCACGTCGGCCACGCCCTGGTGGGTGACCCCGTGTACGCGGGCCGGCAGTGGCGGACCATCGAGGACGCGTCAGTCGCCGAGCGCTGCCGGTCGTTCCCGCGCCAGGCGCTCCACGCCTGGAAGCTGACCATCACCCACCCCGTAACCGGAACGCCGATGACGTTCGAGGCCCCGCTCCCGGCCGACCTCGCCGGGCTGCTCGCGGCCCTGCGCTCCGCCCTCTGCTAGACCTGCGGTGGCCGGCTCGCCGTCGCTCAGGCGGGGGTCTGCCCGCGGCGGACGGTCCAGCGCTCGTGCCCGTACCGCTCGCGCGCCAGCAGCTCCGCCTGTGCCTGCTCCTCGGGCGCGAGCTCCGAGGGGACGAAACTCACGCCGAACGTCTTCGCGAAACCATTTACGATCGCCTGTGCCAGCACCTCCGGCACGGGGCGCGCGGTGCCCAGCACGTCGGAGAGCGTGATCACCGCGTGCCGGAGCGAGGCGTCGTCGGGGAGGCCCAGACACCCCGCCTGCAGCACGCCGTCCCAACCTTCCAGGATCGAGCCGTGCTGCAGGATCGAGCCGCCGGTGCGCCGCATGGCGGAGCCCACGAGCTTGCGCCCCTGGGAGACTATTTCGCCGGCCGCGGGTCCGATGAAGCAGGGGATGACCTCGGTGGGCCGGATGTGCCCGCCCTCCGGCTCCCCGGAGAGCTCCGCGGGTACCCCGAGCGTGCGCAGGCCGGCCACCAGTGCGCGGCAGATCGCCTTGTACGCCGCCTGCAGATCCTGCGTGAACGGGCCCCGCCCGAGCGGGGCGAGCACCGCGTACGTCAGCTCAAGGTGGTGGAGGACCGCGCGCCCGCCGGTCGGCCTGCGCACCACGTCCACGCCGTGCGCGGCGCAGAACGCCGCGTCGGCCGCCTCGAAGGGCTGCGCGAAGCCGAGGGAGAGGCACGGGGGTCGCCAGCGGTAGAGGCGCAGCACGGGCGCCACACGGCCGGCGTCGACGGACTCCACCAGCGCCTCGTCCACCGCCATGTTCCAGGCGCCCGGGCCCGGGCCGTCCAGGATGAGCCGCCACTCCACGGCCGGAGAGTGTATCGCGACGACGAGCTAGCCCGCGCGGTCGCGCTTGCGCGCCATGCCGCCCCTTCTCACCACGGAGGGCCGCCGTGCTGCTGGAGGAACTTCTTGGAGCGGTCGTAAGGCGTGATGTCCACCAGCCCCCCGGCGCTCACATCCTCCTTGACGTGCCGCCAGAACTCCACCGTGAAGAGGTCTCCGTGCACCAGCTCGAAGACCCCCTTGAGGCGCTCCGGCACTCCCGAGTAGCTCTGCATCTCCTCCATGAAAAAGTCGGAGGAGGTCGCGACGATCCACTCCTCCTCCGGCACCATCTCCTCGGCTTCATCGAGCGTCCTCGGTTTCGTCCTAAAGGTGGCCTGCTCGATCGGGATCACGTCGTCGTAGTCGAAGAGCACGACGCGCCCGCGCCTCGTCACCCCGTAGTTCCAGGTGTTGAAGAGGTCGCTGGGGAAGATGCCGGTGGCGGCGAGGTCCTTGAGGAAGTAGCCGAAGTCCATGATTGTGCGCCGGATCGTCTCCGCGTCCCGCTCCTCCGCCAGGAACATCGGCAGGGGGACCACCTTCCGCTGCACGTAGGAGTGGCGGACGACCACGTACTCCTCGTCTACGCTCACGGCCTCCCGAGCCGCGAGCCGGAGCTCCTCGAGCAGCTCCTCCCCGAATCGGCTCCGCCTGAAGCGGAGGTTTTCGAACTCCTGGGTGTCCACTAGGCGCCCCGCACGGTCACGCCGGCACACGAAGGCGTACTGGTCCATCACGTCCCGCCTGCTGCTCGTCTTGTCGGTCACCGCACCGGAGCGCAGGAAGCACGGCCTGTCCTTGATGACCTTGAAGACGTACTCGTAGTCGGGGAGCGTGAAGACCGTCATCACCGCGCCCTCCTTCCCGGGCGCGACCACGAAGCGCTCCTTCGACCTGTGGACGAACCGGTGGAGGTCGCGGTAGAACTCGGTCTTGCCGTGCCTGGGGTAGCCGAGGGAGATGTACAGCTCGGCCGTGGGCTTCTCGGGAAGGATCACCCGCAGGAACTCGATCAGCAGGTCGTGCCTCTCCACCAGGACGTGAAAGTAGGAGAACGCGAAGCTGAAGACCTTGGAGACCTCCCCCTCGGTGAGGAGCACGGTGTCCACGTAGACGCCGCCGCCGCCGTTGTAGAGCGGCAGCACCAGAGGGATCACCTGTGCGCCGGCGATGATGCGGCCCACGAGGTACGCGACCTTGTTGCGGAAGAACGCAGACCGGATCACCTCGATCCGGTAGTCACGCGAGTGCCCGAGGATCGGCCACAGGTAGAGGTCGATCTCGCCGGCCACGAGGTCCGCGTCACGGTCGCGGTCCTCGTACGGCACCGTGAACTTGAAGTCCTGCAGGATGTTGCGGATCACCAGCCGCGTCTCGCGTGCCCCGGGGTAGGCGCGGTAGGTAGGTTCCCCCGAAGCCGCCCCCGCGGGGCGCGGACGCCACCGGAAGAACTCGATGCGCCGGTTGATCCCCACCGTCCTGAAGACAGTCCGCGTGATGGAGTTAAAGAACGTCTCTGCGAGCTCGGCGTCGTGCCGGCCGGCGGTCACTCCCGAGAAGCGGTCCTTGATCGACACCCACAGCACCTGGTCGGTGAGCCGGGGGCCCAGCAGGGCTTCCAGCGCGCCCGCGGCCTCGCGGAGAAAACGCTCGTAGAGGTCGAGCCGCTCGAGGGCGTCCTCGTTTCGGCCCTTCCAGTCCCTGGTCTGGAACCTCCACTTGGCCCGGCGCGTGACGCTGGCGAACTCGTCGGTGTAGCTGGAGAAGGCGTCCCTGATCCGCTCCGCGGCCTGGAGGGCCAGCGCGTTTGCGGCCTGCGCACGACCGGTCCGGGCACGATCAACCGCCGGCATCGCTCTCCCTCACGGCACAAGTATGCGCCACCACCGCCGGGCATGCCCGCAACACGCGGGCGTGATCTCACCCCCAGTTCTTCAGACGGGGCCAGACCTCCCGCATCGTCCACCCCTTGGGCTTCCGGCAGACGTAGATGGTGAAGTTCTGGGACCGCATCGAGTACGGGTTGGAGACCGTCGCGGCCTCCTGCACGCTCTCGAAGTACCTCTGCAGCGACTCCTTGGTGTCGCCGAGAACGACCACGAGGTCGCCGGTGTAGCGGCGCGGGCCCCAGTACCAGTAGGTGAGGTGGCCCGAGATCGCCTTGGGGAGGCCGAGCTTCGGGCCGTAGAAGTCGATGGCCCCGGCCTGGCCGTAGTCCTGGCCGAAGATCGCTGCCCTGGCCCGCTCCTTTGGGGGCAGCGAGTGGTAGACCTTGGCGACGGTTTCAGCCATCTCGGGCCACCCGAAGCGGTCCGCGAAGAACTGCGGCAGCGCGCTCGTGCGCCGGTGCTCGAGCTGTGGCATGCCCATCCCGATGGCGCGTGCGTATCGGACGAACGACTCGGGTTTCAGGACGGGGGTGAACATCGGCGCGAGAAGGGCACCCGAGATCCCCACCACCACCGCGTACGCCACCTTCAGCCAGGTCGCTCGCGGCGCGGCGAGCCACCGCTCCAGCGCGACACCGCCCACGGCGAAAAGCATCGGGTATGCAGCCGCGAGGTAGTAGAACCGCCCGTGCGTGGCGATCAGCACGACCAGGCTGATCAGGTAGGCCAGGCCGAGCCCGCGGTACGCCCGGCCCGCCCGGCTCGCGAGCAGCCAGGCGAGCCCGCCCACCCACACCGGCGCTGCGAGCGGGTTGGTGAACAGGAACTGCTGGACTATGAACTGCAGCGGTGACAGCTCCACGTTGCGCTGGTTGCGCCGGATGTTGGCGAGCTGCTCCAGGTGGGGGAAGTGGTGCTGGATCATCCAGACCAGGTTGGGCAGGAAGAGCACGAACGCGACTGCCGCGCCGAGCAGGAACCATCGGTTGACCAGGAGACGCCGCTCCGGCACGGCCACGAGGCCCGCGACGAGCGCGAAGCCGAACACCAGCACGGTGTCCTTGTTCTCGAGCCCGAGGCCCCCCACCGCGCCGAAGACAAGCCACCAGCGCGGCTCCCCCTGGATCACACGCACGAGCGCATAGGCGAGGCCGGTCCACACCAGGGGCTCGACGGCGTTCATGGACAGGATGCTGTAGAACGCCAGCAAGCCCGGTGCCAGCGCGGCGGCCAGCGCGGCGAGCGCCTGCGCGGAGCGGCCGCCTCCGAGGCGGCGGGCGAGGGCGCCGACCAGAAGCACGAGCCCCGCGCCCTCGAGGGTGGGGAGCAGCCGGAGCGCGGCCATCGAGTCCCCGAACAGCGAGCGCGCCAGCCACGCCTGCACCGCGGTGAGCGGGGGCATGTCCACGTACCCCCAGGCCGGGTGCTCGCCGCACGCCAAGAAGTACAGTTCGTCCACGAAGAGGCCGTACACGCCGGCCGTGGCCAGACGAAAGAGCAGCGTGGCCGCGGCCACGTAGGCCACGATCGCGGACCCGCCGGCGAGCGCGCTGCGCGCGCCGTGGGCTCCACTGTCAGGCAGCGCCGGCGCCAAGGCTGCGGTGCTCACCACGCGCGTCCCCGCGCGGTCAACGGCTCACGGCTTCGCGAGCGTCGCGAGCTGCCTGACCGCGTTGTCGTTGGAGGAGTTGAGCTCGAGGGACTTCTTGTAGTTCGCAATCGCGAGTTCCTTCTTCCCGGCGGTCATGTAGGCCTCGCCGAGGCTGTCGTAGACGTTCCACGACTCCGGGTACGCCTCCACGTTGAGAGTGAAGACCGCGATCGCCGCCTCGGTGTTTTTGGCCGCAATGAGCTGGTACCCCAGCATGTTGAGCTGTGGCTCGGAGAAGTCGTAGGCATCCTTCTCGCGCCGCTTCAGGTCGCGGTACTGGGCGCGCGCCGCCTCGATGCCCCTCACCGCGATGGTCTCGGCGAGCACCTCCCCGATCAGGCGCTTGGGGGGAGGCGGGGTGCGCCCGACCAGGATGTCGAGGATCCCTGCCGAGAGGTCCACCAGCTGCGGGTCGCCGGCGTTGTCCAGCAGCACCACGAGGTCCTTGTCCTCGATCGCGCGGACGATGAAGGAGGAAAAGCCCGGGATGCCGCCGGCGTGCGAGGTCAGCGTGCGGTTCTCCTTGTCCGGGCCCACGGGCGCCTGCCGGACCCCCCAGCCGAACGCGTAGTTCTCGAGCCCTGGCGTGAACATCACTTTCTTGAGCTGCGGAGAGAGGAGCCTGTCGGTGTAGAGCGCCTGGTCCCACAGGAAGAGGTCTTCGACGGTGGAGCAGAGCGCCCCAGCCGCGAACGGGACCGACATGTCGATGTAGCGCGCGTTTTGCAGGCCGCTGGGGCCCTTCTGGTAGCCGCTCGCCCTCTTCCGGATGATCGCCTCGGTGTGGTCGTACCCGGTCGAGCGCATCCCGAGCGGCCCGGTGATGCGGTCGGCCAGCACCTCCTCGTACGGCTTGTCGGTGACCCTTTCGATCACCGCCCCGAGCAGGAAGTATCCGGAGTTGTCGTAGCGGAACTTCGAGCCGGGCTCGAACTGCAGGTCGCCGGAGCAGTACTTGGCGACGAAATCCTCGACCTTGTACGGGTTGCGGCTCGCCTCGGCCATGAATCCGGGCAGGTCGGTGTAGGACGGGATCCCCGAGGTGTGGCTGAGCAGCTGGCGGATCGTCACCCTGGAGCCGGTGTCCTTGCGGTACGTCGGCAGGACGTCGGAGAGCCTGGTGTCGAGCGTCATCTTGCCCTCCTGGACAAGTTGCATCACCAGCATGGAGGTGAACTGCTGCGTGATCGACCCCAGCCGGAACACCGTCTCGGGGGTGTTCGGGATCCCCCACTCCGCGTTGGCGGGGCCGTACCCCTTCTTGAACACGACCTTGCCGTGCTCGGCGACGAGCACTGAGCCGCTGAAAAGCCCGAGGTCCTGGTAGGACACCACCAGGGCGTCGATGGCCGCCGCCTTGTCGGCGGCAGCCGCCTCGCCGGCAACCGCCACTGCTGCCAGCGCGGCCAACGCCAGCACTCCCAGCCTCGATCTCCCGTCACTCGCGCTCATCGCCCGGTCCTCCCCGCAAACGCGCCTGTCGAGTGCACCCCAAGGATACGCCGGTGCCCGCGGTGTGTTTGCGGAGGGCAATGGAAGCCGGTGTGGCCGGAGCCCGGACGGAGGGGAGGTGCGTTGTTGGACCCGCCACGGTACCTGCCCTCCACCTTCTGGATCGCCGTCCGCGCCTTGTGAAGCTTGTCTTTTGCAGGCCCTGCCGCTACCCTCTTGGATCGCCTGGCAGGCCCAGGCACCGGAGGCGAGATGCAGATTTCCCGCCGCGCCATCTCGATCCAGGAGTCCCCGATCCGCAAGCTGGCCCCGCTCGCGGCGGCTGCCCGTGCGCGAGGCGTCAAGATCTTCAACCTCAACATCGGCCAGCCCGACGTGGCCACGCCACCCGAATTCCTGCGCGCGGTCGCCGGCTTCAAGGGCAAGGTGCTGGAGTACGGCCCCTCCGACGGCCTGCCCGAGCTGCGCGAGGCCATGGCCGCGTATTTCGCCCGCTACGAGATCGCCCTCGACCCCTCGGAGATCCTCATCACCAACGGCGGCTCCGAGGCGATCCTCTTTGCGTTCAACGTGGTGGCCGACCAGGGCGACGAGATCCTCATCCCCGAGCCGTTCTACACCAACTACAACGGCTACGCCGAGATGGCCAGCCTCTCGGTGGTGCCGGTGCGCACCCGCGCCGAGGACGGCTTCCACCTGCCTGCGGACGAGGTGCTGGAGGCAGCGGTCTCCCCGCGCGCCCGCGCCGTGCTGGTCTGCTCGCCCAACAACCCGACCGGCACCGTGCTCACGTGGGAAGAGATCGAGCGGCTCGCCGCGTTCGTGCGGCGCCACGATCTCTTCCTGATCGGCGACGAGGTTTACAAGGAGTTCACCTACGACGGCCGCCGGCACCGCTCGGTCCTCGAGCTGCCGGGCATGCAGGAGCGGGTGATCGTGGTGGACTCCATCTCCAAGCGCTTCTCGGCGTGCGGCGCCCGGGTGGGCGCCGTGATCACGCGCAACCGGGACGTGCTGGCCTCCGTGCTCAAGTTCGGCCAGGCACGCCTGTGCCCTCCGACGCTCGAGCAGATGGGCGCGATCGCCGCGTACCGCCTGGACGAAGGGTACTTCGACGCGGTGCGGGCGGAGTACCAGCGGCGCCGCGACGTCATGTTCGGCGCGCTCACCCGCGCCGAGGGCATCGTGCTGAAGCAACCCCGCGGTGCCTTCTACATGATCGTGAAGATGAGCGGCGTGGAGGACAGCGACGACTTCGCGAGGTGGCTGCTCGCCGAGCACCAGCTCGCGGGCGAGACCGTGCTGGTCGCCCCGGCCGGCGGCTTCTACGCCACCCCGGGCGCCGGCAACGACGAGGTCCGCATGGCCTACGTGCTCGAGGTCCGCAAGCTGGAGCGCGCCATGGAGGTTTTCCTGGCCGGCCTCGAGCGCTACCGAACGCTGCGGTCGGCCCCCGCCCACACGGCCTGAGACGGCGGACGGGCCGGGAGAACCTCTGCTGTGAGCCGCGATCCCGAGGTCGTCGAGGGCGTGCCGGTCGGCGAGATGGCGGTGGCGTGGGCGCTGCTGGTGGCCGCCTGTGCAGCCGGCGCGCTCCTGACTGGGCAGTTCAGCCGCTTCTCGCTGCGCCTCGCCGCTCCTTTCCTGCTCCTCGGCGGCCTCCTGGCGCTCGCCGCCGTCCGGTCGCTCGGCCGCGGCCGGGAGCTGGTCACGAACGGGCCGTACCGCTGGGTCCGGCACCCGTACTTCCTCGGCATCCTGCTGATGCTGGTCGGCGCCATCATCGCGATGCGCTCGCTCCCGGCGCTGATCCTGTTCTACCCGGCGGTCCGCGTCACGCTGGTCCGCGCCAACCGCGAGGAGCACAACCTCGCGCTGCGCTTCGGCGAGGCCTATCTCGACTACCGGGCACGAGTTCCGTTCATCCTTCCGCTCCGCCCCCCGCTCCCCCGCACGCCCGCGTCCTGACCGTCCGCCGGCCGGCGTGACACCCGTCACTGCGGGCTGTAACCATCGGATTTAACTTGGTTTGAGGAGCGGTCGCAGCATGCGGCGGGCGTCCACAACAGCTTTCGCGACAGCGGCCCTGACCGTGATCACGGCAGGGGCGGCCCGGGCTGCGTCCATCGTGCCCCCCGAGAACCTGGGCGAGCTGGCTCGGAGCAGCCAGGCCGTTGTCCTGGCGCAGGCGGGCGCCCCGCACACCTCCCAACGCGGCCAGCTGCTGTTCACGCTCAACGCGTTCCGGGTACTCGAACCGATCGCGGGCCCCATCGAGAAGGGCGACCGCATCACGGTGGAGGTCCCGGGCGGGGAACTGAACGGCGTCGGGTGGTTGGTCCCGGGCTCGCCGCGCTTCGAGCCGGGCGAGTTCTACCTCCTGTTCCTCGACCAGAAGCCCACCGGGGAGTGGGGGACGCACATGCTCGCCTACGGCCTGCTCCACCGGATCCGGGGCCGGGACGGCTCGACCCTGCTGTCGCCCCTCCCGGAGCTCGTCGACATCCAGCCGTTCCCGCGCCAGGACGGCATACTCCCCGAGCAGATCGAGACCTACCGCGAGACCGCGCTGCTGACGCACCTCCGTGCGGTTGCGCAGGGGACGGCGGCGTGGGATTCCCGGAAGGTGCGAGCCCGCAGCGAGCAGGTGCCGTTCCAGGCGACGGCCCAGTCGCCGCCCGCCGGTTGCGCCTTCATGGGGAGCGGCGGCACCAACGCCCGCTGGCACGCGTTCGATTTCGGCCAGCAAGTCACCATGAGCGCGGACGCCACCGGCGACTCCTCCCTCTCCGGCGGGGGGTTCGCGCAGGTCCAGGGGGCACTCACCGACTGGGCGGGGATCTCGGGCACGAGCATCAGGCTCGCCTACGGCGGGGCGATGAGCTACACCATGACCTGCACCAGCGCTCAGGACACCCCCGCGTTCGGCACCAACATCGTGGTCTTCAACGACCCGTGCAGCGACATCGGCGACCTCTCAGGGTGCTCCGGGACGCTGGGGTACGGCGGCCCCTGGTTTTCCGGCACCCACACCTTCGACGGCACGAGCTGGTACACCATCGGGAGCTGGTTCGTGATCGTGAACAACGGCGCCGGCTGCACGGGGGCTGCGAACTACAAGCTCATGCTCGAGCACGAGCTCGGCCACGGCCTCGGCTTCGGCCACGTCAGCGACTCGGCCGCCCTCATGTTCTCCATATGCTGCCGTCCCATCGGCGCCATCGACAGGTCGTGCGCTCAGTACCTCTACCCCGGCGCCGGCGGGCCGACACCGACGCCGACCCCCGGCACCTCCCCGACCCCTACGCCCACGCCGGGCCTCCCCGCCAAACCGACGGGGCTGTCCGCCACAAAGGGCACGTACACGGACCGGGTCGAGGTGACGTGGAACTCGGTCCCCGGGGCCACCAGCTACGACCTCTTCAAGAACACCACGAACACGGCTCCCGCCTCGCCCGTTACGAGCATCCCGGGCCAGTCCCTCGGGATCAGGGACTTCGTCGCCACGCCGGGGGTCACCTACTGGTACTGGGTGCGAGCCGTCAACGGCACCGGCGCCGGGCCTCTCAGCGACTCCGACTACGGTTTCCGCCCCGCGCCTCCGACCGCTACGCCCACGCCGACTCCTTCCCCAACCGCCACGCCCACGCCGACGCCGGTCGTGCCGACCCCGACGCCGACACCTACCCCGACGCCCACAGTTCGTCCGACGCCGGCCGGCCTGACGGCGTCCTTCACCTTCACCCCCGACACCCCGGTCGCTGGGCGCGAGGTGCGATTTACCGACACCTCCACCAAAGCCATAGCCTGGGTGTGGGACTTCGGCGACGGCGAGGTGTCCTGGAACCACCACCCGTTCCACACCTACGCGCTGCGCGGCACCTACACCGTGACGCTGCGGGTGAGCGACGGGGTCACCACGGCGCAGACGAACAAGACGATTACGGTCGGCGAGCGGGCCCGGCTCCATCTCGGCCACTAGCTCCCGAGAATCCGCGCCATCGGGAAACCCAACGCTCGCGCCGGCAAAGCCGGCCGCTCGCTTGCTAGCGGGGGGTCCCGCGTCTATCCGTTGCGGGGGGCTCTGCAGCGCTCCGACCGCCCACAACTGCAGAAGTGCCCCCCGGATCCCCCGCGCTCCGCGGGAGTGAATCCCGCTCCGCGCCCTTGCGGGGGGCTCTGCGGCGGTCCGACCGCCCACCCCCGCAGAAGTACCCCCCGAGCCCCCCGCGCTAGCGCCGGCTAAGCCGGTCGCTCGCTCCAGGAATAACCTGCATCTGCACCGGTTGACGAGAGGTGACCGGCGGCTTTCAAGCCGGTCGCCGGAGGTGCAGGATGACGAAAACGCGTGCGGCTCTTCTGGGGGCGTTCGTGCTCGCTGCCGGGCAACCGACGCTGGCCGGAGGACTCGCTGCCGGTCAGCCCGGCAAGGTGGCGGTGGCCAGCGTTCAGCCACTGGGGACCAGCACGGTCAAGGGCGTCGTGCTCTTCACGGCGCTCGACCACGGGGTCGAGATCAGCGCCCGGTTGACGGGCCTCACCCCAGGCCAGCACGGCTTCCACATCCACGAGTTCGGCGACTGCTCCGCACCGGACGGCAGCTCGGCGGGCCCCCACTTCAACCCCGAGGGCAAGCCCCACGGGGCGCCGGGCGCGGACGCGTCCCACGCCGGCGACTACGGCAACCTCGAGGCCGACGCCAACGGGCACGCCACGCTGAAGCTCGTCTCGCATCGGATCACGCTTGACCAGTCGGCCACCGGTGTCCTCGGCCGCTCGGTGATCATCCACGACAAGCCCGACGACCTCACGAGCCAGCCCACCGGCAACGCCGGCGGCCGCATCGGCTGCGCCGTGATCGTCATCCAGGGCGACGGCACCGTCCCCATCACGAAGCGCTGACCGGGACCGGCCCGGACGGCGACCGCTGCCCGTCGCCCGGCCGAGTCGACGTTCAGTGCTTCCGGCGCAGCACGTTGAGCGCTGACCCTGCCTTAAACCACCCGATCTGACCATACGTTGCGGGGGCTCTGCGGCGTTCCGCCCCCCCACCGCCGCAGAAGTGCCCCCCGAGCCCCCCGCGCTCGCGCCGGCAGAGCCGGCGGCTCGCTTCCTTACCGCTTCTTGCGGAGCACGTTGAGCGCTGACCCTGCCTTAAACCACCCGATCTGTTCTGCGTTCAGCGTCTGGCGGCAGGAGACCTCGTCCCTGGTGCCGTCGGCGTGGTGGAAGACCACCTTGACGGGTGCGCCGGGCGCGAGCTTGGCGAGACCCACGATGCTGGCCCTGTCGCCCTCCCGGACCTTGTCGTAGTCCCCGGGATTTGTGAAGGTGAGCGGCAGCAGTCCCTGCTTCTTCAGGTTGGTCTCGTGGATGCGCGCGAACGACCGGGCGATGATCGCCGCACCGCCCAGGTGACGCGGCTCCATCGCGGCGTGCTCGCGGGAGGAGCCTTCGCCGTAGTTCTCGTCACCCACGGCAACCCATCGCATCCCCCGGGCCTTGAGGTCGCGCGCGATCTTGTTGAACTCCGCGACCTCGCCGGTGACCGGGTTCTTCCCCTTGCCGGCCTCGCCGGAGAAGGCGTTGACCGCGCCGAGGAACATGTTGTTGGAGATGTTGTCGATGTGGCCACGGAACTTCAGCCACGGCCCGGCAGGCGAGATGTGGTCGGTGGTGCACTTCCCCTTCGCCTTGAGGATGACCGGCAGCTCCACGAAGTCCTTGCCGTCCCAGGGCGCGAACGGCTCGAGGAGCTGGAGCCGATCGGAGCCGGGCGCGACCGCAACCGAGAGGCCCTCCGGCTTGTCCGGCGGCGCGATGTACCCCTCGGCCTTGAAGACGAACCCCTTCTCGGGCACCTCGGGTGCGGGCGGCGGCGGCGAGAGCCTGACCTTCTTCCCGTTGACCGGGATCGCGTCGGCCACCGGGTTGAGCAGCAGGGTTCCGGCCACCGAGTACGCCACCACGACCTCGGGTGACGCGATGAACGAGAGGGTGGCCGGGTTGCCGTCGTTGCGCGCCGGGAAGTTGCGGTTGAACGAGTTCACGATGGTGTTGGGCGTGCCCTTGGGGAAATCATCCCTCTGCCACTGGCCGATGCACGGCCCGCAGGCGTTGGCCAGGACCGTAGCGCCGAACTCCCTGAAAACCGAAAGTAGCCCGTCGCGCTCAACGGTTGCGTAGACCTGCTCCGAGCCCGGCGTGATGAGCAGCGGCACCCGGGCCTTGACGCCCGCGGCCATCGCCTCCCTGGCCACGGCGGCCGCGCGCACGATGTCCTCGTAGGACGAGTTGGTGCACGAGCCCACGAGCGCCGCCGAGATGGCCGGCGGGTAGCCGTTCTCCTTCACCGCGGCGGGTACCTTGGAGAGCGGGCGCGCCAGGTCGGGCGTGTGCGGACCCACCAGGTACGGCTCCAGGGTGTCGAGGTCGATCTCGACCACGCGGTGGAAGAACTTCTCCGGCTGCTTCTCCACCTCGGGATCGGCGCCGAGCAGCTCGCGGTTGGCGTTGCACAAGTTCGCGATGGCGCTGCGCCGGGTCGCTCGAAGATAGATCTCCATGCGCCGGTCGTAGGGGAAGACCGAGGTCGTGGCGCCGTGCTCCGCGCCCATGTTTGTGATGGTCGCCTTGCCGGTGCAGGAGATCGAGGCGCAACCGGGTCCGAAGAACTCCACGATCGCGTTGGTCCCACCCTTCACCGTGAGGACGTCCAGGAGCTTCAGGATGACGTCCTTTGGCGCGGCCCAGCCCGAGAGCGCGCCCTTCAGGCGCACGCCGATGAGCTTTGGCTGCAGCACCTCCCACGGGAAGCCGGCCATTACGTCTACCGCGTCGGCCCCGCCCACGCCCGAGGCGAACATGCCGAGGCCGCCGGCGTTGGGCGTGTGCGAGTCGGTGCCGATCATCATCCCGCCTGGGAAGGCGTAGTTCTCCAGCACGACCTGGTGGATGATCCCCGAGCCGGGCTTCCAGAAGCCGATGCCGTAGCGCGCCGAGGCCGACCGGAGGAACTCGTAGACCTCCTTGTTCGTTTCGATGGCGCGGGCCACGTCCTTGTCCGCACCTGAGCGCGCCACGATCAGGTGGTCGCAGTGCACGGTGGTGGGAACAGCCGTACGGTCCATCCTGGCGAGCATGAACTGCAGCAGCGCCATCTGAGCGGTCGCGTCCTGCATCGCCACTCGGTCCGGCCGCAGCTCAAGGTACGCCTTGCCGGGGTCGAGCTGGGTGTGCTCGGGGTCGGCGAGGTGTCCGAAGAGGATCTTCTCCGCCAGGGTCAATGGCCGGCCGAGGCGCTTGCGGATTACCGCCAGGCGCTCCCGGCCGTGCCCGTAGACCGCCTTCACGAACTCCGGAGTGCTCTCGATGGCTGCCATGGTGCCCCCATTCCCGGGAAACCTCCGACACTTGCAACCGCTTCCCCGGCACGAGCTGCAGAGTATAGCTCGGGGCTCGGGGCTCGGCGCCCGGTTCACGGGTATACTCACGGCGTGCCCCACCGGCTCACCGTCGGCGACATCATGACCCGCGAGGTTGTCACCCTCGAGGAGGACGACACACTGGCCGACGCCCGGCGTTGCATGGAGCACGGCCGCGTGCGGCACCTCCCGGTGGTGCGCGCCGCCAAGCTGGTCGGGCTGCTCACCCACCGTGACCTGCTGGCGGCGTCGTTTTCGGTCTTCGCCCAGGTGAGCCGGGAGGCGGAGCACCACCTGTTCGCGCAGGTCCCGGTCCGGGAGCTGATGCGGGAGGCGTACCCGGTTCCTCCCGGCACCCGGGTGCGGGAGGCGGCCAGGGTGATGCTTGAAGACCAGTATGGGTGCCTTCCGGTGGTCGACCAGACCGACAACCAGCTGGGAATCGTCACCGAGGCGGACTTCCTGAGGCTCGCGGTGAAGATGCTGGATGCCATGCAGGCCTAGGAGCCTGTCCGAGTAAACGACGAACGCGAGAATTCCAAGGGCGCCGGATGGCAAGGAAAGCGAGCGAAAAGCCCGCAGGCGTAGCCAGAGCTACGTCGAGGACTTTTCGCGACGGCTGACACAGCCAGCCGGATGCCATCGGGATTCGCAGCCGGAGTATTACTCGGACAGGCTCCCAGCGAACCCTGGCCGCCCCGATTGCGTTGAAGAGAGTGATGGAGGTCCACATGTGTCGCCCAGTCCTCGTCTTCGCGCTCGTCACCCTCATAGTCACGACCGGATGCAAGCGGTCTTCGACCCCTCAGTCCATCCACGAGAGCCGCACGTTCCCGGTGGCGCCGGGCAAGCTAGTCACGATCGAGGTGCGCTCGCTTGACGTGCGGGTCAAGGTGGCCGAGGCGAACGCCATTACCGCCACCGTGGACCTGGAGGCCCGCGGCAGCTCCAGGGCGGGGACCCAGCGCTGGATCGAGCGGAACGCCCCGGTGTTCGACGACTCCCCCTCGACCCTCGAGGTGACCCAGCCCAGGGGCACGCGCGGCATTCTGATGATCGGGTTCCTGCACACGAAAGGGAAGCTCGAGCTGACCGTGCCGCCGTCCTGCCGCCTCGAGGTCCGGACCACCTCGGGCGATGTGGCGATCGGCGGTGAGGCGCCGCTCGCCGGTCCGGTGCGGGTCACCACGTCCTCCGGCGACGTGCGGGTCACGGGGGGCGCGCGCGAGCTCATCGTGAAGACGTCCTCCGGCGACGTCCGGTTGAGCGGACCCCCGCTCGCGGTCGTTGAGGCGGACACCTCGTCGGGGGACGTGATCGTCGACAGCGGTGCTGCCAAGGCCCTTGTCGACACCTCCTCGGGCGACGTGAAGGTCAAGAAGCTCACCGGAGACCTCATGGCCGACACGTCCTCCGGCGCCGTGTCGGTGGGGTGGGATCACCTCGCCTCCGGCGCAAAGATCCGCGTCCGCACGACCTCCGGGGACGTCGGCCTGCACCTGCCGGAGGGCACGCCGTTGCGCGGCGAGATCCGCACCACGAGCGGCCGCATTACCTCGGACTTTTCCGGATCCTCGGACCGCCGGGAGCACCGCCTGTCCTTTGCAGGCTCTGGCGAGGGTGTGGAGATCGAGGTGCACACCGCCTCGGGCGACGCCGTCCTGCGGAAGAACTCCTGAGAGCGCCCAGCGGCCCCGGGGCTCGACTCGTGAGGCCTTGACGCCGAGGGGACCGATCGCCGGGAACCCCGGGGACCAGGCAGTCAAGCCGCGCAGACCCAAGCCTTTGGCACGTCGGAGCTTGCAGCGGCAGGAGAGCGCCGCGAGCGCTGGTGTCCGGAATTTCGTATATGATTCGGAGTTGTGGACGTGACGGACGATCGGGCACCCGTACCGGCGGATTCCGCCCTTTTCGTGCTGCCCCGCAAGGGCTGGCTGAAGCTCCACAGCCACCCGGCTCGCAGCGTGGTCCTGCTGCTGGCCGGGATCGTGACCGTGGCGGCCGGGTTGGTCGGGGCGGTGTGGCGGGTGGGCGAGTTCCAGCGGCTGGACTTCCAGGCAATCCGCAACGCCGACGGTTACCTGCTCCTTGGCGTGAACCCGCGCAGCGGCGCAGCCCGCGCCGGCCTCGGCTGGGGGGACACCATCGTCGCCATCGACGGCGTCCCGGCGTCCAAGATCGACGACCTCGAGCGTGCGCTCTACTCGCGCAGGGTGTCCTCTCTCTCGGTCATGCACGACGGCAAGGTGGGCGAGATCGCCTACTACCCGCCCGTCCCTCAGGTGGACGTCCGCTACCTGCTGGTGGCGTTCGCGGCGATGTTCACCCTGGCGGTGGCGGCGATCGTCTACCTCGGCCACCCCACCGCCCACGCGGGCCGCTTCCTGGCCCTCGCCGAGGCCCTCTTCGCGGCTGTGGTGGTGCCGTTTCCACTCGAGAACGACCCGAGCTGGCAGCCCCTGCTCCTGGTCCGCGACTTCGGCAGGCTCGCGCTGCCGCCTCTCCTGGTCGTGTTCTTTGCCAGCTTCCCGGCCCGCATCAAGCACTTTTCCTGGCTGTGGCTGGTGTTCCTCCCCTCCCTCGGACTGGCGGCCGGGCGCACCGCCCTGGCCACCGGGTGGCTGCCGCCGGTGGTGGGCGACGTTCTCCTGCCCGAGGCGCTCGACACCGCCACCGCCGTGCTCGCCGTACTGGGGGTGCTGGCCGCGGCCGCGCTCTCGGTGCGCGCCTACATCAGCTACCGCGGCGACCCCACGCGGAGGCGCCAAGTCGAGTGGGTGGCGCTGGGCGCTGCGGCGGGCTTCACGCCCTACCTACTGCTCTCGCTGATCCCGCAGTGGGCGGGGGCGCAGCTCGAGGTGCTCACCTGGATCTCCCTGCTCCCGCTGGCGCTCGTGCCCCTCGGGGTCGCATCCTCGCTGCTGGAGTTCCGCCTGTGGGACCTGGAGGAGATCTCGCGCCAGGTGCTGGCCACTGGCGTCGCGGTGATCCTCGGGGGCGTGAGCTTCGCCTTCCTCAACTACGCGGTCACGCAGTTCGGGTTCCGCCTCGGCAACTGGCGCAACCTCGTGGCGGTGGCCGGCGGAGTCCTACTCGCGACGCTCACGGTGCCTGCGCGCCGGCTGCTCCTGGAGGGAATGGAACGCCTGCAGTACCGGGAACGGCTGGCCGCCCGCCGCGCCCTCACCGCCTTTGCCGAGGAGGCCGTCGCCCACCGCGACCCCGACGCGCTGCTGCAACGCCTGGCCCAGCTCCTGCGCGACGCGCTCGCGGTGGACCGGGTGGCGACCTACCTTGCCCTGGGCGGACGTCTCTACCCCTCCGGCGGCTCGCAGGAGGGATGGCCGACGCTGACCACCGACCAGGTACGTGGGACCTTCCCCACCGAGGCCGAGATGCCGCTGGTGGAGCGCGGGCTGTGGCACCGCTTCCCCATCGAGCGTGACGGGCGCGTGATCGGCCTGGTCTACTGCGGCCGCCGCCACGGCGAGCTGCCCCTCGGGCACGGCGAGCGGCGCCTCGTCGGCGCGCTCACCGCCCAGGCGGCCCTCGCCCTCGAGAACACACTCCTGATGGCCAACCTGCGCCGGCAGTTGGAGGAGCATCGCCTCCTCGAGGACTACCTCGAGCGCATCTTCCAGTTCTCCGCGGCGGCGCTGATGATCTGCGACGCCTCGGGAAGGGTCTTGCGCGCCAACGAGCGCGCGGGCGCGCTGCTGCGCCGTGAGCCCGCGCGGCTCGTGGGGGAGTTCCTGCACACGCTGGTGGAGCTCAGCCCCGAGTGGCGCAGCTACCTGCCCAGCGACCTCGCGGGCGTCCAGGTGCGGTTCTCGACCGGCGGGGAGCACCGGACAGCGCTGCTGTCCACATCGGCCCTCGAGGTGGAGCCAGGCCGGTTCGACGGCCGGGTGGTGGCCCTCGACGACATCTCGGAGCAGCTCAGCCTCGAGCAGCGGCTCGCCGAGCAGGAACGCCTGGCGGCCCTCGGCCGCCTCGCCGCCGGCCTCGCCCACGAGGTCAACACGCCGGTCACCGGCATAGCTTCGTACGCACAGCTGCTCCGCGAGCTCACCCCCACAAACGACCCGCGCGCGCCGTTGGCCTCCAAGCTCGAGGAGCAGGCGTTCCGGGTGTCCCGGATCGTGACCAACCTCCTGGAGCTCGCCCGCCCGTCCGGCTTCGAGCGCCAGCTCGTGGATCTCTCCGAGCTAGCACGCGAGGAGATGGGCCAGATGCGGCCCGAGGCCGAGAGGGCCAACGTCGAGCTCGAAATACGGCCGGCGGAGAACGTCGTCGCCAACGTCAACCGGGTGCAGCTCGAGCTGGTGATCCACAACCTGCTGCGCAACGCCCTGCAGGCGACCGGTCCGGTGGGTAAGGTCGAGGTCCGGGTCGGGAGCAACGGCGACAAGGTCTGGTTCGAGGTCAGGGACACCGGGCCCGGAGTGCCCGACGAGCTGCGCGACCACATCTTTGAGCCGTTCGTCACGGGGCGCCAGGGGCGCGGCGGGACCGGGCTCGGCCTCGCCATCACGCGTGACATCGTGGCCGCCCACGGCGGCACCATCCAGGCACTGCCCAATCCAGGAGGGGGCACCGTGATGCGGGTGGAGCTACCGGCCAAACTGGAGAACGCATGAGAATCCTGATCATTGACGACGAGCCGGTGCTCCAGGACGTGCTGGCCACCCTGCTGCGCCGTGAGGGCTTCCAGGTCGTCCAGGCGTTGACGGCGGCGGAGGGGCTGCGCCAGGCCGAGGAGTCCGAGGTCGACCTGGTGCTCCTCGACCTCATGCTGCCCGACAAGCCGGGGCTCGAAGTTCTCAAGGAGCTCAAGGTGCGCGACCCCGAGGTCGTGGTGGTCGTGATCACCGCCTACTCCTCCGTGGAGACCGCCATCGCCGCGATGCGGGAGGGGGCCTTCCACTACATCGCCAAGCCGTTCAAGAACCAGGAGGTCGTCCTCACGGTCCGCAAGGGGTTGGAGCAGCGCCGCCTGCGCACCGAGAACAGGGACCTGCGCCAGCGCCTGGAGGGGCTCGGCACCCTGGTGTGGCGTACGCAGGCGATGGAGCGCGTCATCGAGCTGGTACGGCGGGCGGCGCCTTCGCGCTCCAACATCCTGCTCACCGGCGAGTCCGGGACCGGGAAGGAGCTCCTGGCGCGCGCCATCCACCAGCTCTCCCCCCGCGCGGAAGGCCCCTTCGTGGTGGTCAACACGGGGTCGGTGCCCACCGACCTGCTGGAGTCCACGCTGTTCGGACACGTGCGCGGCGCGTTCACCGGCGCGGTGGCCAGCCGGCGCGGGCTCTTCGAGGTCGCGGACGCCGGCACGATCTTCCTGGACGAGATCGGCACCATCACCCCACCCACGCAGGCCAAGCTGCTGCGGGTGATCCAGGAGCGCGAGTTCATCCCGGTGGGTGGCGAGCAGAACATCAAGGTGGACGTGCGGATCATCGCCGCCACCAACGCGGATCTCACGCGCATGGTGTCCGACGGCGGGTTCCGCGAGGATCTCTTCTACCGGTTGAACGTGATCACCATCGAGCTGCCGCCGTTGCGCGACCGCCGCGAGGACATCCCGGCGCTGGCCACCGTCTTCCTGCGCCGCTACGGCGAGGAGAACAAGAAACCAAACCTCTCCCTGACCCCGCGTGCCCTCGACGTGTTGCTGGGATACCACTGGCCGGGTAACGTGAGGCAGCTCGAGAACGTCGTCGAGCGGGCGGTTGTGCTCTGCCCGGGCGACACCATCGACGTGGACCTGCTTCCCTCCGAGGTGCTCTCCCCCGAGCCGGTACCGGCGGCACAGCTCCCGGCCGAAGGGCTCGACCTCAAGGAGGCCGTCAACGGCTACACGCGTGCCCTCATCGAGGCCTCCCTTGCGCGCTGCGGCGGGGTGCAGCGCCGCGCCGCGCAGATGCTGCGCGTGCGTCCATCCACCCTTAACGAGATGATCCGCCGCCTCGGCATCGCCGCCGAGGAGGGCGAGTAGTGCTGGCCGCTCGCCACGGGAGCAGAGCCCGGGACCTATTTCTTCCCGACCGGGGTGGGGGCGGGCTTCGCGGTGGCGGTCGGCGTGGGCTTCGGCCTCGCGAGCGCGGCGGGGTCGGCCAGCAGCTCCTTCACCCTCGCGCCGTCCACGGCCAGGCCGCCGGTGCGGCCGGCGACCACCGCCACGGCTTCGGCCGCTCTCGCGCCGGGGTAGAAGCT
The DNA here is from genome assembly GCA_041494245.1 of Thermoanaerobaculaceae bacterium. GTDB lineage: Bacteria > Acidobacteriota > Thermoanaerobaculia > Thermoanaerobaculales > Thermoanaerobaculaceae > RBG-13-68-16. The sequence goes on along the minus strand of JBGQAK010000014.1, from coordinate 17,070 downwards.
TGCCTCCACCGTGAACCCCTCGCCGGACACCTTGATCCGGCCGAGCGGGGCGCCGGTCGGCCTGGGTCGGTCGAACTCCGTTACTTCGAACTCGGCGAGCGTCGACAGGCGCCGGCTCACGGCGTCGGCGTCCACCTCGGTGGTGCCCGCCTTCCAGATCCCGTCCTTGCTCTCCACCACCGCCTTCGAGCTTCCGGCCTCGAGCTCGAGCTTGTTCGCGGCCCAGCTGTCGAGCTGGACCAGCTTCTTCGAGCGCCACTCCTGCCACGGACCCGCCAGTCGCCCGGCGGTCTTCGCCTCGACCCAGACGACGCGCTCGCCGCGCCGGCACACCACCTGCTTGCCGTCCTTGGCATCGCGTTCGTTGCCGAGCGCGAGCACCACCGGTGCGGCGTCGGCCCCCCGGCGCACGATCGTGACGGCGAACCGCGGCGGCTCCAGCCCCATGCCCTTGAGGTCCGGGGCGCCGTCCACGAACTCCTTGATGCGGGCGCCCGAGATGTCGCCGATCACGGCGTCGGCTCGGTCGCGGTCCGCGAGCTCCGGGGTCGGCGCGGTGATCGTCCACAGCGCTCCCGTGTGGGCCAGCGCCACCTGGCCAGCGGGCCACGCCACGGTCAGCGAGGCCACGTCCGCCGAATACACCTGCGTCAGCTGGTCGGAGCGCCAGCCGGCAAGGTCCTTGTCGAGGTCGGTGGCGATGAACTTGTTCACGAGGTAGAGGGTGTCGCCGCCGCCGAGCGCCGCGCGCTCGTTGCCGAGCGGCATCTCACCGCCGAGCTTCAGCGTGTAGCTCGTGCCGCCCTCGTCGGTGACGGTGACCGAGAGCGCGGGCTTGTCGAGGCCGTAGTCGGACAGCTTGACGTCCTTGGCAGCCAGCGTTCGCTCGGACTTCAGCCCGCCGAGCGCGAACAGCAGGCTCGAGACCGAACCCTGGTTCGCCTGGTCGGCGATCGGCGCGGTCAGGTTCCACGTGTCCTTGTCCTTGGCGAGCTCGAAGCGACCGTGGGAGTTGATGACCACGACGCGCCGCGCCTTGGCCTGGTCGAAGCCGGTGAACACCTTGCCTTCCCGCTCCTTGAAATCGTCGGTGGTGGGCTTGTGGCGCTCGACGAAGAAGATGTACGCGCCCAGGCCGAGCACCACCAGCGTGAGCGCGATCAGTCGGCCGATTCGCATGGCGTCCCCCTAGCGGCGGCGGCGCCACCACACGGTGACGCCCATCACGATGGCGAGCCCGGGCAGGACGACGAGGGAGAGGAGGAACACCGTCCGCATCTGGCTCGCCGACAGGAAGAGCTGCACCTGCTCGGGGGCGCGCGGCGCGATCCCGAGGGCCTGCTCCTGCTTGGCCAGCCACGCGGCCGCGTTGAGGCCGAGGTTCACGTTGCCGGCGTTTGCGAGGTACTGGTTGGCGGCGAAAAGCGAGTTGCCGAACACCACCAGCCGCCACCCCTTGTCTTTGTCGGTCTCGGACTGGGCTGCCACGCCGAGGGAGACCGGGCCCTGCGTGTCCTTGGGGCCCTTGCTCACCGGCTTGCCCGCAGCAACCGCCGCGATGTCGGTCACGCCCCACCCCTGGGGCGAGGTGGTGAGGAGGATCGTGGAGGCGGCGCCGGGCGCCATCGTGGTGGTGACCGAGCGGGCCACCGGCAGCAGCACGGCGAGGCCCTGCATCGGGTCCACCACGGGGTGCGAGCGGAACTCGTTCGCGTACACGGCCGCCAGCGAAAAGAACGGCAGCTGCTTCTCCGGGTCGACCACGATGTCGTTGTTGACCTGGACGCCGTAGGCCTTGAGGAAATCCTCCAGGCCCGAGGGCCGTTGCTGCTGCCCGATCACCGGGTCGAGCAGGATCATTGCGCGCCCGCCCTTCTCAAGGTAGGTCTTGAGCGCGGCCTTCTCCTGCTCGGTGAAGGGGACCTTGGGGCCGGCGATCACGAGCAGGTCGCAGTCCGCCGGCACGGAACCCGCCAGCAGCGTGGCCGTCTGCACATCGAGGTTGTCGCGCTTGAGCACCTCCTTGAACTGCGAGTAGCCGTCGCCGTCGGCGGCGTCGAGGCCGTGCTCGCCGTGCCCGGTCGAGAAGTACGCCTTGGGCACCTTCGGGCTCACGACGCCCAGGATGGCCGACGTGAACTGCTCCTCGCCCTTGAAGCCCTTGAGCTTCGGCCCCTGTCCCATCTGCATCCCGCTGTAGTCGTAGTCGGCGAGCTGATCGGAGGTCACGTACTTCTTCCGGCCGTCCGCGGAGAACACCACGGTGTTGGCCGCGGAGACCCCGAACTCCTGGGCGAGCTGCCTCGTGCGGAGGGGGTCACGCTCGGGGTCGATGAACTCCACCTTAAGCTTGGGGCTCAACGCCTCGTAGCGCGAGAGCAGTTCCTTGGTCTCACCGAAGAGCGGAGTGGTCGGGGTCATCAGCACCACGACCCTCACCTCGTCCTTGACCCCCTTCAGCACGTTCTTCGTCTTTTGGGAGAGCGAGTAGAGGTGCGATGCGGTCCAGTCGCCGCGCAGGTAGTGCCGGTAGCCGAGCCAGTTGACCATGCCCAGAAGCGCCGCCGCCAGGACGATGCCGGCGGTGGCGCTCGATGCGAAGACGATCTTCTCCCTGCGCACGGCTCACCTCCCCTTGCTCGCTTCGAGCGCCCTCGTGGCCAGGAACGCGAAGAAACCGGTCAGGCTGAGGTTGTAGACGACGTGGCGCGTGTCCACGATTCCGCGGCCGAAGTCGTCCATGTGGTTCCACAGGTTCATGTACCCGAGCGCCCCCTTGAGCGTTGCGTTGGTGACCAGGTTTTCCACCAGCCCGAGGGAGAACAGCACGATGAGAATCGCGAACGCCAGGACCGCCGCGATGATCTGGTTGCGCACGAGCGACGAGGTGAGCAGCCCCACCGAGAGGAACATCGCACCCAGCAGCGCGATGCCGAGGTAGCCGCTGGCCACCGGGCCGTAGTCGAGCCTGGCCCTGCTCGCGAGGATCGCGACGTAGGCCAGTGTCGGAACCCAGAGGAAGACGTAGAACACGAACGCCGCGAAAAGCTTCGCCGCTACCACCTGGCCCTCGCTCACGGGCGAGGTGAGGAGGACTTCCAGCGTGCCGCTGCGGCGCTCCTCGGCCAGCAGGCGCATGGTGATCACCGGCACCACGAACAGCAGGTACAGCCAGAAGAAGATCGTCCCGCCGAAGATCAGCTTCAGGGGAGCCATCCCCGGGGTGCGCGGGTCGTTGAGGAACGCGACGATGAGGTAGAAGACGTACCCGTTGACGAACAGGAACGCGGTGAGCACGACGTAGGCGAGCGGCGAGGAGAAGTACGCCACCAACTCACGGTTGACGAGCGCGAGGAGCTTACGCATTGGCCGCCTCCTCCGCGGGAGCCTCGTGCTCCGCCTCGACGTCCTGCGTGGTCAGGCGCAGGAAGACCGTCTCGAGGGACGGCAGGCTCGAGGAGAGCTCCAGCAGCACCCACCCCTTCTGGACGGCCAGCGAGAACACCTCACGCCGAATGTCGGCGCCGCCGCCCACGGTGATCTGGAAACGCCCGTTCCCGACGTCACGCACCTTCTTCGCACCGGGCAGCGCCGCGAGACCTACGAGGGCCTCCGCCGGCGGGGCCTCGAGCTCGACCTTCACCTCCGCCGTGCCCGTGAGGCCGGCGCGCAGCTGCTCGGGCGTTCCGTCGGCGACGATCGTGCCGTTGTCGATGATCAGCACGCGCCGGCAGATCTGCTCGACCTCAGGCAGGATGTGCGTCGAGAGGATCACGGTGTGCTCGCGGCCCAGCTCGGTGATGAGCTCGCGGGTCTTGACGATCTGGCGCGGGTCGAGGCCCACCGTGGGCTCGTCCAGGATGAGGACCGGCGGGTGGTGGACGAGAGCCGCCGCCAGGCCGACCCGTTGCCGGTAGCCCTTGGAGAGCGTCCCGATCACCTGGTGCCGCACGTCGTTGACCATGCAGCGCTCGCCCACCTCGTCCACGCGGGAGCGCACATCGCCGCGCGGCACGCCCTCGACCGCGGCGCGGTAGCGCAGGTACTCGTCCACCCGCATTTCCGGGTACAGGGCCACGTTCTCCGGGAGGTAGCCGATGCGGGCGCGCACCCCGAGAGGGTCTCGGTCCACGTCCAGCCCCGCCACCCGAACCTTCCCCGCGGTGGCCGAGAGGAACCCGGTGATCATGCGCATCGTCGTCGTCTTGCCAGCGCCGTTGGGCCCCAGGAACCCAAGCACCTCGCCCTCCGGAACGAAGAACGAGACGTTGGCGACGACGTCCTTGTCCACGAACCGTTTCGTCAGACCCTCAACCTCGATCACGAGTCACCTCCGGTTGTGCGTGCACGCGCCAGCGCCCTCGGACGTCGGGGTCCGGCCGCGGGATGGTCCCCATCCCGGGAACCCTTAGCAATCGGCCTGCCAATCTACACCACGGACTGAGGCTCACGCCAGATGGACACCCGCCGCCGTGGCACGCCAAGCTGACACGCATGGTCTCTATTCTTGCCACTTCGTGGCTTTCTTTGCCCCGCGGGCTGGGAGCAGTCGCTCGGCACGGCCGTCGAGGCCGCGCCTCCGACCCGCCTCCGCGTTCGACCGAGCTGGCACAGACCGTCGTGCGAAGCCTCGCTGTTCCCCTCCCTCGTATAAGGATCTCGGTCGGGGCCAGCGTCTCCACCCGCCGGTCTGGCCGCTCGGTCCCCGCACGCTCCGCCGCAATGGCTCCTATCGCCCGCGGGGCGGATTTCACCACCACCCCCCCGATTTCCTGTGCACCTGCACACACCGGATGCTCTTGCCAGGCCTCTCGCCCCATCGGCAGAGTGCACCGCGTTAGGGGAGGGGGGCTTTACCTCCGCCGGTGCCGCGGGGGGCCAATCGCTCCGGAGCCCGCGGGCACCACGCGGCGGGATCCGGCGTGAGGTGTCGGTGGCGCGAGGAACCCAGCCTTGTGGCGACGAGCGAACACCGAGGAGCCTCACGCCGGGCCCGCCATGCGTGGTCGCCGGCGGAGGAGTGTGCGGCCGCAGCGGCTGGGGAGACGCAAGGCCGCACCCAGCCACCCGCGGCGCCGGCACCACAGCCGTCACGCAGTGACAGAGAAAGCCAGGTAGCTAACCCGCGGGGCAAGAAAAAGCCACGGCGTGGCAAATCAACGGAAGAGGATTGTCTTTCGGGGGGCGGCGGGGGCCGGCGGCCCCCGCCTCACCGGTTCATGAGCATGAGCATGATGGCCTTCTGGACGTGGAGGCGGTTCTCCGCCTCGTCGAAGATCACGGACCAGCGGCCATCGGCCACGTCGGCGTGCACCTCCTCGCCGCGGTGGCACGGCAGGCAGTGCATGAAGATCGCGTCCTTATCGGCCGTCACCATCAGCGCCGAGTTGACCTGGTAGCCGGCGAACGCCTTGCGCCGCACCTCGGCCTCGGCCTCCTGCCCCATCGAGGCGAACACGTCGGTGTAGACCACGTGAGCGCCGCGGACGGCGTCCTCGGGGCGCGAGACGACCTCGATGGTGGTCCCGCCGGCCGCCGCGTCCTGGCGCGCCAGATCGAGGATCTCCGGCTTCGGCCGGTACCCCTCGGGGGTGGCCACCCGCACGCTCATGCCCACCTTCGGCCCCCCGAACATCAGGGAGTGGCACATGTTGTTGCCGTCGCCGATGTAGGCGAGGGTGAGGCCACGGGTGTGGCCGAACCTCTCCCGCGCCGTGAAGTAATCGGTCAGCGCCTGGCAGGGGTGGAGGAGGTCGGTGAGCCCGTTGATGACCGGGACGGTGGCGTGCCTGGCGAGCTCGGTGACCGTGGAGTGGGCGAAGGTGCGGGCCATGATGCCGTTCACGTAGCGCGAGAGCACCTTGGCGGTGTCGTGGATCGTCTCCCCGCGGCCGATCTGGATGTCGCGGCTCGAGAGGAACATCGCTAGGCCGCCGAGCTGGTACATCCCGGCCTCGAACGACACCCGGGTCCGGGTGGAGGCCTTCTCGAAGATCATGGCCAGCGTCTGCCCCGAGAGCGCCGACCGGTAGCGGTCGGGGCGCGCCTTCACGTTGGCCGCAAGCTGGAACAGGGCCTCGACCTCCTCGGCGCTGAGGTCGTGGATCGAGATCAGGTCCTTGTGCCGCTGCCAAGGGTTGTCGAACATTCAACCCTCCCTACCGTCGGGGACGACGTAGGTGCCCGAGGTGCGCGCCAGCGCGTCCTTGAGGTGCTCGGCGTCGGTGATCAGAACCTCCTTGCCGGTCTTCTCGACGAACGCGAGGGCGGCCCGGATCTTGGGGCCCATCGAGCCGGGCGGGAACTGGTTGTGCTCGAGCATCTCCTTCGCCTTGGAGACGGTGACGACGTCGAGCCACCTCCGGTTGGCGCGCCCGAAGTTCTCTGCAACCTGCGGCACCTGGGTCAGGATGATGAACAGCTCCGCGTCCATCTCCTGCGCGAGCAGGGAGGCCGTGTAGTCCTTGTCGATCACCGCCTCGACGCCGCGGTAGTACCCGCCGACGTCCTGGTAGACCGGGATGCCCCCGCCCCCCGCCGAGATCACCACCGCGCCACCCTGCACCAGCCGCTTCACCGTGCCGACGTCCAGGATGCGCGTGGGGCGCGGCGACGGAACGACCTTGCGCCACCCGCGGCCCGCATCCTCTACCATCTGCCACCCCTGCTCCTGCATCAGGAGGTTGGCGCGGTACGCGGTGAAGTACGGCCCCACCGGCTTGGAGGGGTTCTCGAAGGCGGGGTCGTCGCGGGCGACCTCGACCTCGGTGAGGACCGTCACGACCTCCTTGGAGAGCTGCTCCTCATTGAGACGATTTCTCAATTGATTCTGCAGCATGTAGCCCATCGAGCCCTCGGTCTGGGCGACACACACCTCGAGGCTCTGGGGCGGGATCTTGGTGATCGCCTCCTCGACCTGGATCATGATGTTGCCAACCTGGGGGCCGTTGCCGTGCACGATCACCAGCTCGAACCCCCGGTGGATGATCTCGACCAGCCAGCGCGTGGCCTTCCAGGCGAGGGTGAACTGCTCCTCCTGGGTGCCGTGGTCCTGGGGCCGGAGCAGCGCGTTGCCCCCAAAGGCGATCACCGCCACCTTCCTCCTCACTTCGCTTTGGCCAGCCACGAGGTTCCTCCGCCCGAAGCGGGGATGCCCGCACGGAGAATTCGATTGTCGTGAACCCCCACCGGCAAGTCAAGGTTGCCGGCCCGCAGGGAGCGGGCCCCAACGCCCGAGCGCCGCACGCGCGAGAGCCTCGAGAAACATGGCAGAATGGCGGCATGGCAATGGACGAGTTCGTGCACCCCCTCACGGGGCGGTACTCCTCGCGGGCGATGCGGCGCCTGTTCTCGCCCGCTGTGAAGTTCGGCCTCTGGCGCCGCCTGTGGCTCGAGCTGATGCACGCCGAGCGCGACCTCGGCGTGGCGATCCCCTCCGGGGCGCTCGCCCAGCTCGAGGCCCACCTCGAGCCGACCGAGGAGGAGCTCGCACGCGCGGACGCGCTCGAGCGCGAGACTCGCCACGACGTGATGGCGCATATCCGCGCCCTCGCCGAGGTGGCGCCGGCCGCCGGGCCGTTCCTGCACCTGGGAGCCACCTCCTGCTACGTCACCGACAACGCCGACCTCGTCGTCATGCGGCGCGGGGCGGACCTGTTGATCGAGCGCGCCGCCGGTGTCGTCGCCGCTCTCGCCGATTTCGCCCGCGCCCACCGCGACCTGCCCTGCCTCGGGCACACCCACTTCCAGCCCGCGCAGCCGACCACGGTGGGCAAGCGCGCGTGCCTGTGGCTCTCTGACCTGCTCGCCGACCTGGAGCGCCTGGAGTTCGAGCGCACGCGCCTCCTCCTGCGCGGCGCCAAGGGCACCACCGGGACGCAGGCCTCGTTCCTGCAGCTCCTCGGGGACGGCGCGAAGGTGCGCGAGCTGGACCGCCGTATCGCGCGGGCGTTCGGCTTCCCCGGCACCTATCCCGTCACCGGGCAGACCTCCCCGCGCAAGCCCGAGTTCTACCTGCTCTCCTGCCTTTCGGGGCTGGCGCAGTCGGCCCACAAGTTCGCCACCGACATCCGGCTGCTCTCGGGCCTCAAGGAGATCGATGAGCCGTTGGGTGAGGCCCAGGTGGGCTCCTCGGCGATGCCCTACAAGCGCAACCCGGTGCGCTGTGAGCGCATGACGTCCCTGGCCCGTTACCTCATCTCGCTGGAGCCCAACGCGGCGTGGACGGCGGCCTCGCAGTGGCTGGAGCGCACCCTGGACGACTCCGCCAACCGGCGGCTGGTCCTCCCCGAGGCGTACCTCGCCGCGGACGCCCTCCTGCTGCTGTGGCGCTCGGTCGCCGGCGGCCTGGAGGTGCACCCCGCGATGGTGCGGCGCAACCTCGAGGACGAGCTCCCGTTCATGGCCAGCGAGGAGATCCTGCTGGCGGCTTCGGCGCGCGGCGGCGACCGCCAGAAACTCCACGAGAAGCTGCGCGTGCTCTCCCGCGAGGCGGGGCGCCGCGTCAAGGACGGCGGCGAGCGCAATCCCCTGCTGGATCTCGTCGCGAAGGAGAAGGCGTTCGGCCTGGACGAGGCCCAGCTCACGGCCCTGCTCGACAGCCGACGGTACGTGGGGCGGGCTCCCGAGCAGGTGGACGAGTTTCTGGCAGAGACCGTCAAACCCTGGGTGGCCGCCCACCCCGCCGGGGCAGCCGACGAGGAGCCGCAGGTTTGAAGGAGCGGGGCTCGGAGCTCGGGGCTCGGGGTTCGAGGACGCCGCCCGCAATCGCGTTCCTCGGGGCGGCGATCATCGCAGCTGCCGTGTTTGCGGTGGGGTGCGCAAGCACGGCCACGCGGCCCCACCCCGGGACGGCGCCGCCTCCCCCCGCCGGAGCTGCCACCGAGGAGGGGCTGGCGTCCTGGTACGGGGAGCCGTACCACGGCCGCGCGACCGCGTCGGGGCCCACGTACGACATGCGGGCGATGACGGCGGCCCACCGCACCCTACCGTTCGGCACTCGGGTGCACGTCGTCAACCTCGCCAACGGCCGCCAGACCGACGTCATCATCAACGACCGCGGGCCGTTTATCGCCGGCCGCATCCTGGACCTCTCCCGCGCCGCGGCCGAGGCGCTCGACTCGGTGGGGCCGGGCGTGGTCCCCGTGCGCCTCGAGATCCGCGCGCTCGGCGACGGCATGCCCAACGAGCCGTGCTGGGAGGTCCAGGTGGGGGCGTTCGCCAGGGAGGAGAACGCCGCCCGGGCCCGTCGCACCCTCGAGGGCCGGGGCTACCCGGTGCGCCTCGCACCCGCCGGAGGGGACCTCACGCGCGTGCGGGCGACCGGCATCCACGGCAAGCCCAGGGCGCTCGCGGCGGCCCGGTCGCTGGCGGGGGACTTCCCAGGGGCGGTTGCGGTGCCGTGCGGTGGCGGGTGGTGAGGCGGCTCGCGCTCACCGTCGCGGCGCTGTTCCTCCTCGCCGGCGCCGCCCGGGGCGAGGAACCCGCGACGTTCAACGTCAACCGCCTCCCCACGTCGCTCGCCGGCGAGTGGCTCTTCCACGTCGGCCACGATCCCTCCTACTCCAGCCCGTTCCGCGAGCGGCGCAACTGGCAGAAGATCCGGGTGCCGGGCGCGTGGCAGAAGCTGGGATTCCCCGAGTACAATGGCCACTCCTGGTACCGCGCCTTCCTCTTCGTATCGTCCGACCTGGCCGGTGAGGACTTCGGAATCGACCTCGGCCGGGTCGAGGACGTGGACGAGGTCTTCCTCAACGGCCGCAGGGTCGGAGGAACCGGCAGCTTCCCGCCCCACTTCGACAAGGCGTACCTGGCCCGACGCTTCTACCTGGTGCCACGCGAGATCATGCGGGTCGGCCAGCTCAACGAGCTCTCGGTGCACGTCTACGGCGACTCCCGCTCGAGCGGTCTCCTCGGTCCGGCGCCCGAGATCAACAGGGCGCAGGCGGTCCTGGGCCGCCAGGTCCTGCGCGATCTCGGCGCCTACTGCGTGGCCACGCTGCTCGTCACCCTCGCGATCCTGAACCTGCTGCTGTTCGCGTCGCAGCGCGACCTCTTCGAGCACCTCGCCCTCGCCGGATGCCTGGTCGCCGCCGCCTGCCACATCCTCACCTATGCGAGCTGGGGCCCGGCCCTCATCCTGGGCAACAGCGGCGCGTTCCGCCTCGCCGTGGTCTCCCTGCTCGCCGCGGTCGCCCTCTTCCCCGTGGTGCCCTACCGGCTCGCCCGGCGCAGGCAGCCCGCCGCGCTGCTTGGCCTCGAGACGCTGCTCGCCCTGGGCGCGGTCTTTGCCATCGTCTGGCGCGAGGAGAGCGACCTTCAGCTGTGAGTGTACGCGGCGCAGGCGGCGCTGCTGCTCGTGGCCGTCCTCACGGTGCGGCAGGAAGTGGGGATGCTGCGACGGCAGCACCGCTGGGCCGGGACGCTGCTGGTCGCCTCGCTGCTGTTCTTCCTGCTGGTGGCCCTCGACGTCCTGCGGGACATCGGCGTCCTTCCCCGCACCCAGCTCGTGGCCGGCGAGCTCTTCACCCCGCTCGGCCTCGTCCCGTTCGCCCTCGTCCTCTCGGTGATCCTCGGCTTCAACTGGCTCGAGCGGCGCTGGGGCGAGCCCCTGGACCCCACCACGGGCCTGATGCCCAGGGAGCGCTTCATCGACCGCCTGAGCGGGGAGCTGCAACGCGTCCGGCGCACCGGCTCGCAGCTCGCCGTGGCGCTCCTCCGGTTGACCGTCGCCGACGAGGCGGGCGAACGGGAGGAGTCGACGGCCAACGCGGTCACGGGCCTGCGGCGCGCCCTGCGCCAGATCGACCTGCTGGCCCGTTACGACGACGAGACGCTCGTGCTGCTGCTGGCCGAGACCGAGGAGCGCGCGGCCATGGCGATCATCGAGCGCCTCCGCCGGGCCGCCGGGGAGCGAGCGGGGGCGGGGGCGGTCAGGCTCCGCACCACGGCAGGCCTCGCCCAGTACCGCCCGGGGCGCCACCTGGGCGCCGAAGAGCTGCTGCAGGAGGCCGAGGCGGCCCTCTACGCGGCCATCAGCGAGGGCGGCAACTGCACCGCAACCGCGCCGTGAGCCGTCCACGATTCTGAACAAGATATCCACAAGACCGTACATGGGGCATTTCGGCGGGTTACGGAAGGGCTTGCAATTCGGCATAGGCGTTGCATAATTGTCAACCGCGTACCGTTCACACATTGGGTCACTGTTTGCCCAGTTGGGCACGGTAATTGCCGATTTCATGGGGAATGGAGAAAGGAGACGTCCAGGGACACTTTCAAGCACCACTGCCGTAATCGAGCATCGATCGCTTCACTCGAGTCGATAAGGAAAGGAAGGGGGTTCCATGAAGCGCACCATATTTGTTGTAGCGGCGTTTGCCGCGGTCCTTCTGGCCGTGGGGACGTACGCCCAGACGACCGGCAGCATCGACGGCGCGATCGTTGACGAGAATATGGCTTTTTTGCCCGGTGTGACCATCGAGGCCACATCGCCTTCCCTGCAGGGGACCAAGGTAGCGGTCTCCGACAGGGGCGGCAAGTTCCACTTCGTCTTCATGCCACCCGGCGTCTACACGGTCAAGTTCACGCTCCAGGGCTTCGCAACTGTGGAGCAGACCGGCCTCACGGTCGAGTTGGGCCGCGTCGTGGCGCTGAACGTTCAGATGCACAGCGCGTTCAAGGAGGAGGTCGTGGTGTCCGGCACGACGCCGGTGATCAATGTGCGGAGCCCCGAGATGGGGTCGAACCTTACAAGCCAGGCCTTTACCTCGCTGCCCATCGCACGCAACTACGCCTCGATCGTGCAAACGACGCCCGGCACCTCGACTGACGCTGTGGGGACCATGGTGTACGGCTCCACCGGCTCGGAGAACGCCTACTACATCGACGGCGTGAACACCACCGGCGTTCATTATGCGGAGCAGATGAAGGAACTGCAGTTCGAGTTCATCCAGGAGATGCAGGTCAAGACCGGCGCCTACGCGGCCGAATTCGGGCGCGCGACCGGCGGCATGATCAACGTGATCACCAAGTCGGGCGGCAACGAGTTCCACGGCGACGGCTTCGCGTACTACGACAACAACAGCCTCCAATCCAGCCTCAAACCGGAGGTGTTGAAGTTCCGCAACGAGAACGCCGGCTCCTACGTGGTCAACAGCTTCAAACGCCAGGATTACGGCGTGGACCTCGGTGGCTACCTGCTCAAGGACAAGATCTGGTTCTTCGGCGCCTACGACAAGGTGAAGCAGATCACCGACCGCGAGACCGTCAAGGACTTCACGCCATACGGCGGACCCGCCATCGGTGCGATCTACCCCGTGGACCGCAACCGCGACCTCTGGTCCGCCAAGCTCACCTGGCGGATGACCCCGAACCACTCGTTGATCGCCTCAGGCTTCGGCGACCCGACGGTTGACAGTGGCCCGATCCGCGGCCTGGCCGGCCCCGAGAGCACGTTCATGGGAGAAAACATCCTGGGCGGTACCGACAAGACCGCCAAGTACGAGGGTGTGCTGGGCACGAACTGGGTGGTCAACGCGCAGGCCTCGCAGCACCTCGAGAGGGACCTCGAGAGCGGCCCGGGGGTGAGCATCAAGCGGATCCGGGACAATAGATCGGAGCTCTACGCCCAGACCGGAACCGAGCTCATGAGTGGCGGCCTCGACTACGTCACGCAAAACAGGTTCAGGCGCGATGACTACCGCGGCGACGTCTCGTACTTCCTCAACAACTTCGGCGGCGACCACGAGTTCAAGGTCGGGGCGGAGTACGAGAAGGTCCTGCCGACCAACAGCGCCTACCACTCCGGCGGCGACCGCATTTGGTGGCGCTGCCTCAGGGGGCACCTCCTGTCCACCGGCTGCGAACCGGGCTTCGACTACTACCAGCACGAGGTCTTCCTGACCGAGCGTCCGCCCGGCGGCGCCACGGATCCCAACATCGGCAACTACCTGCGCGAGCCGTTCGTCGCCAATGGCAGGTCCGACAACACGGCCCTGTACCTGCAGGACTCCTGGCGCCCGGGCTCCAACCTCTCGCTCAACCTCGGCATCCGTTGGGAGCGCCAGAAGCTGTTCGACCGCTTCGGGACCGTCGTCGCCGACATCAAGGACGAGTGGGCGCCCAGGCTCGGCGTGGTGTGGGACCCCTCTGGAAAAGGCACCTCCAAGGTGTTCGCCAACTGGGGCTCCTTCTACGAGACGATGCCCACCGACATCATCTACCGCGCGTTCGGAGGCGAGATCACCACCCTGATGGCCAACAAGGACCTGAACAGCATCGCGTGCGACCCGGTGTGGAACGCTAAAATCTTGGCGGCCACCGGCCGGGGGGGCTGCCGCACCGTCGGCGGCTCCACCGAGCCCGTGGACCCCAACCTCAAGGGGCAGTACATCTCGGAGTATGTGCTCGGCGCGGAGCACGAGGTGGTCAAGGACTGGATCTTTGGCGCCAAGTACATCCACCGCAGCCTGGAACGGGTCGTCGAGGACTCGCTCTCAGCGGACACGAACTACTACATCGGTAACCCCGGCGAGGGCCTGCTGCAGTCCAGCTTGGACCAGAGCTACACCTACACGTACACGCAGCCCAAGCCGAAGCGGGTGTTCAACGGCGTCGAGATCAGCGTCAGGAAGCGCTACACCAACAACTGGCAGATGGTCGCCAGCTACCTCTACTCCAAGCTCGAGGGGAACTACGACGGCACCTTCCAGGCCTCCACGGGTCAGCTCGACCCGAACATCAACTCCGCGTTCGACTACGCCGAGTTCCAGATCCACAACAGCGGGCTCCTGACCAACGACCGGCCGCACCAGTTCAGGGTCTCGGGCTCGTACACCTTCAACTTCGGCCTCGACGTCGGCCTGTCGGCGTACTGGCGCAGCGGCGTTCCCATCACCGCCATGGGCTACAACGAGCTCTACCGCAACTACGAGCTGTACCTTTCGAACCGCGGCGAGTTCGGCCGTACCAACAACGAGTACGAGGCCGACCTACACCTCGGCTATCCTTTGAAGCTTGGCGGCGTCGAGCTCAACTTCCTGGTCGACGTGTTCAACCTCCTTAACCGCCAGGGCGAGACCAACCGCAACATGAACTTCGACACCTACGAGGCGATCTCGGTGATCAACTACGACACCGGGGCGGTGGAACCGCCAGTCACAAAGGGGCAGAAGTGCAGCGACCTGGTCAGCTCCGGATGCAACCCGGGCTTCAACACGACCAACACCTGGCAGAGCCCCCGCCAGATCCGTCTCGGCGTCCGCCTCACGTTCTAGTTCATCATCCGGCACTTCCTGGGGGGCCTTCGGGCCCCCTTTGCTTTTCGTGGAGCGGCTGCCTTCGATGTCGGATGGCATACCCGCTCCCGGGCAGGCCGAGGCCCGCTTGCACCTGCGAGGTAGAATGTGGTCATGCCGGAGCTGAGGTGGACGGAAGGCGAGGTGCCGCACCGCCTGCGGTTGGACGCATCCCCTGCGGGAATCGGCCGCGTCTCGGATAACAAGGTCGTCCTGAAGGACTTCTCGGTCTCCCGCCACCACGCGCGCCTGGAGAAGCGGGGCGACGCCTGGTGGGTGGTCGACCTCGGCTCGACCAACGGCGTCAAGGTCAACACCCGCTACGTGACCGACGCCATGCTCTCCGAGGGGGACGAGCTCCAGGTCGGGAACTTCACCCTCTCCTACCACCGGGGCGAGTCCTCGGGGGCTACCTCCCTGAGCTCTTCCACCTTCCTGCGTAGCCTCGAGGAGTTCCGCGAGGACTTCCGCATCGAGAAGGGGCCATCGGGGCGGGGGGCGCCGACCACGGCCGCCACCCCACGCGAGCGCGTCCTCGAGGCCCTCGCGCAGGTGGCGCGCACCCTGCTGGAAGTGGAAGAGCTGGAGCCGGTGCTGGACAAGGTGATGGAGGCGCTCTTCGACCAGCTCCCCGCCGAGCGCGCCTACATCCTGCTCTTCAACCCCGAGGGCAGGGCGGAGCTGCGCATCGCACGCTCACGCGGCGGCAGCCCTCTCGCGGAGGCGCCGGTCTCGCAGACGATCCTCGACCTGGTGAGCCACCAGAAGGTCGCCGTCCTGACCTCCGACGCGCAGGCCGACGAGCGCTTCGCCGCCGGGCTTTCGGTGCGCATGCACCAGATCCGCTCGGCGATGTGCGCTCCGCTCTGGCACCGCGATTCGGTCATCGGCGTGCTCTTCGTGGACACGCCGCTCGCCACCGGCTCCTTCACGGCAGAGCACCTCGACCTGCTCACCGCCCTCGCCAACTACGCGGCGGTCGCCATCGATCGCGCGCGCCTCAACGACCACATCCGCGAGGCGCGACGGGTGCGCGAGCGGCTGGAGCGCTACCACTCCCCCGCGGTGGTGGAGGCGATCGTGGGCCGCCAACGCGAGCCGGGCGAGGCCGAGCGCCACGAGACCCGCGAGATCACGGTGCTCTTCGCCGACCTGGTCGGCTTCACCGCGCGCTGCGAGACCATGGAGCCGCAGGACGTGGCCCGCTTCCTGGGCGAGTTCTTCACGCTCGCGTCCGACTCGGTGTTCGAGTTCGGGGGCACGCTGGACAAGTTCATCGGGGACGCGGCGATGGCGTTCTTCGGCGCCCCCCTCGAGCAGCCCGACCACGCGGAGCGTGCCGTGCTGGCCGCACTGGCGCTGCGCCGCAGGCTCGCCGCCTGGAACCACGAGCGCCAGCTCGCCGGGCTCGACGTCGTCGAGGTGCGCATGGCGGTGAACTCCGGCGTGGTGGTCGTGGGCGAGATCGGGTCCGCCACCCGCGTCGACTACACCGTGCTGGGCAACGCCGTCAACGTCGCCGCCCGGCTGGAGGAAATCGTCGCGCAGCCTGGGCAGATCGTGCTCGGCGACGCGACCCAGCGTGCCGTGGCCCACCTCTTCCCCACCGAGCACCTGGGCAACATCCAGCTCCGCGGCCTCCAGGGCAAGCTCCCGGTGTTCAGGCTGCTGACCACCGAGCTGACCGGCCTGGACGGCTGATGCTCATCCCGGGCCTGGTCTTCGTCACTTCGAGCGAGGACAAGTACCGCGAGGCCCAGGCGATCCTGGGGATCCCCCTCGAACGCGCGGCCCTCGACCTCCCCGAGCCGCAGGGGCTGGACGTGGTGGCGGTCGCCAGGGCAAAGGCGCGCGCCGCCGAGCGGCTGCTCGGGCGCCCCGTCCTCGTCGAGGACACCTCGCTCGAGCTGGCCGCCCTCGGCGGCTTCCCCGGACCACTGGTCCGCTGGCTGCTGGAGGCCGCGGGGCCGGACGCGATCGCCCGCATCCTCGACCCGTTCCCGGACCGCTCCGCGCGGGCGCGCTGCGCGGCGCTGGCGTGGGACGGGAAGCACGAGTGGCTCGGCGTCGGCGAGGTGCGGGGCACGATCGAGCGCGAGGCCCGCGGCAGCGCGGGCTTCGGCTGGGACGTGGTGTTCGCGCCGGAGTGGGGCGCCGGGCGCACCTACGCCGAGCTCGCGCCCGCGGAGAAGAACGCCTGCTCCCACCGGCGCCTCGCCCTCGAGGCCCTCCGCCGGTCGCTCGAGACCGGCCCTTCCTCGATCACTGCGTGACTCTCTTTGCCCCGCGGGTGCGCGGCTTTCCCTTTTCTTCCACCGCGTGGCTTTGTTTTGCCGATACCGCGGGTGGCCAAGCGTGCGGCCTTGCGTCTCCCCAGTCGCTGCGGCCGCACACTCCTCCGCCCGCGACCGGAAAGCGCGATCCGCGCCGGGGTCCCTCGGCGTTCGCAGGAAGCCGCGCCGCCGTCTCCCCAACGCGGCTCGCGCGTCCGGTGCCCGCGGGCTCCGGAGAGATCGGCCACCCGCGGCACCGGCGGATTGAATGCCCCCCGCCCGTTGCGCCCCGCGCTGCAGGGGGGGTGGAGGTGAAATCCGCCCAGCGGGCGATCGGAGCCATTCCGCCGGAGCGTGCGGGAACCGAGCGGCCAGACCGGCGGGTGGAAACGCTGGCCGAGCACGAGCGCGCAGCGCGAGGGCGAGGAACAGCGAGGGTCCGCACGCCGGTCTGTGCCAGCTCGGTCGCACGCGCAGGCGGGTCGGAGGGCTGCGCTCGATGC
>JBGQAK010000015.1:0-98379 GCA_041494245.1 Thermoanaerobaculaceae bacterium | reverse complement strand
GCAGGGGGCTTGCGAGGCGCAGGCAAGGCGCGAGGAGGCAGGCGATGCTGGAGCATCGTGGCCGACGAGCAACGCAGCATGCGCCCGCAACACCCCTGCGCCCGGAGGGTTACGGCGGCGCGGGGCCATCTGCTGCGTTGCCGCTCCTTGTCGATGGGGGAGCATCGCCTTCGTCGCGGCGCCTTGCATCTGGCCCCGCGGCGCTCGTAACGCGACCGCACCCGATTACTCGGACGGGCTCCTAGCCCGGGTACTTCCCGGTGATGTAGTCCTCGAGCGCGCGGATGTGGAACTCCTGGTTGCGGCTGATCCAGCGGACCAGGTCGCCGATCGAGATCATGCCGATGACCTTGCCTTCGGACACCACCGGCAGGTGGCGGCACCGGCGCTCCGTCATCACCGCCATGGCCTCCTCGGCGCGGGTCGAGGGCTCGACGTAGACGACGTCCCTCGACATGACCTCCTCGACCCTGGTCTTCTCGGGGTCGCGGCCGGCCAGGATCACGCGTGTCATGAGATCGCGCTCCGTGAACATGCCGATCGGCTTTCCCTCCTGGCACACCATGAGCGCACCGACCCGCACGGCGCACATCATCTCCACCGCGCGCAGGACCGTGATGTCCGGCCCGGTGTGGTGGACGTCGCCCCCCTTGTCCTTGAGAATGTGCGAAATCGTGTCCATCTTTTCCCCCCGGCGGCGCAAGCTGTCCTGCGCAAAAGGTATCACGAACCGGCGCCAAGGGCGTCAAAGAAGGCCCGGACCTCGGCTGCAGGGTCCTCCCGGTGGAGCGAGGCAGGGTCGCCGCCGGTCCAGTCGTGCGGTAGCAGGGAGGAGTAGGGTTCGGCGAGGAAGCGCCTGCACACCAACGCGATAACCCCGCGGTCCTCGGCCGAGCGGATGAGTCTCCCGGCCGCCTGGATCACCCGCGTCATGCCCGGGATGAGGTAGGCGTACTCGAAGCCGCGCTCGTAGCGGTCCTGGAAGTAGTCCTTGAGCAGCTCGCGCTCGGTGCCGACCTGGGGCAGGGCAGGCGAGACGACGACCACCTCCGAGAGCATCTCGCCGGGGTAGTCCACCCCCTCGGCGAAGACCCCGCCCAGGACGGCAAGCAGCAGCACGGGTTCGTGGTTGGCGCGCAGGCGCGCGAGCATCTCGGCCCGCATCCTGTCCGAATCGTCCGCCCGCTGCACCTCGACCCGGTGGCCGGGAGCCACCAGGCGCGTCGCCACCTCCTGCAGGAACGCGTAGGACGGGAAGAGCACGAGCGCGTTGCGTTCCGGCGGCGCCAGCTCGGCGACCAGCTCCGCGATCCGGCCGTACCAGCGGGGCCTCGCGCGGTACGTCGTGTCCACCTCGTCCACTGCCACGATCAGGCGGTGCTCGCGCGGGAACGGGGAGGGGAGCGAGAGCGCCTCGGTGCGGTCGGGGTGGAAGCCCAGCAGCTCCTGGTAGAACTCGAACGGCTCCAGGGTCGCCGACATCGCAACGCAGCCCGCGCTGCGTTCCACGACGGCCCCGGTGAAGCGGGAGGCGTCCAGGCAGAAGATCCGCAGCGCCTCGCCCTCGGCCCCGGCCGGCGCGCGCTCGGCCAGGGGAACAAGCTCCCGCCCGCCGTCCTCGAGCAGGTCGGTCACCCGGGCCAGGGAAAGCAGGACGTCCAGCACGGGGTCTCTCGAGAGCCAGAGCTCGGCGTTGCGCTTGAAGGTGAAGTACGGAGCGACCTGCGCATCGAGGGCGATGCGGAACTCGACGAGCGGGCCAGGCTCGAGCGCCAACCGGCTGCTGCCCTCACGGGAGCCGAGGGCCTGCGCGACCTGGCCCGCGATGAGTTGGTCGAGCTCGCCGAAGAGGCCGTCCAGCTCGCGGCACACCTTCTGCCGGTGCCCCTCGACCACCCCGCGCGCCGCCTGCACGGCCGCGCGGGTGAGCCGCGGGGAGTAGTACTCGCGTGCCCGGTCCACCAGGTTGTGGGCCTCGTCCACGATCAGGAACGTGTCCTCGAGGGCGCCCTCCTCCGCGAGGCCGAACAGCGCGATGGCCGGGTCGAAGACGTAGTTGTAGTCGCACACCACCGCGCTGGTCTCGCGGAGCAGCTCGAGCGAGACCTCGAACGGGCAGACTTCGGCCGCGTGGGCGACCTCGTAGATCCGGTCCGGGTCGAGGTGGCTCGAGCCGGCCAGGAGCGTCGGCAGCACCCCGCGTTCGGCCAGCTTGCTGCCGTACTCGCGGGCGTGCAGGCAGAACTCTTCGTGGCAGATGACCTCGCGGTTCGCGCACATCTTGGCCTTGGCGCGGATCTGAATCGAGCGCCACCCCCCCTGCTGCATGGACGCCAGCGTCTGCACGGCGAGCTGCTGCTGCATGGTCTTTGCGGTGAGGAAGGCGACGCGCCGGCCGGTGGCGAGCGCCAGCTTCACGGCAGGGTAGAGGGCGGCGACCGTCTTGCCAACGCCCGTGGGAGCCGCCAGCAGAAGGTGCCTGCCCGACTCGAGCGCGGCCACCACCGCCCCCATCGCCTCGTCCTGGACCGGCCTCGGGGCGGGGAACGGGAACGCCAGCTCCTCCGCGGCGGCGCGCCAGGTCGCCCGGGTGAGCTCGCGTGCCCGCTCCGCGGCAACCAGGGCGTGCAGACGGGCCCGCAGGTAGGTCTGGACCTCTTCCGGAGACCAGGGCACCTCCTCGGACCGGTGCGTCTCGCCGCCGAGGTCCACCAGAACGAGGCGCGCCGTGGCATCACCCTGTGGAAAGAGGCAGCAGGCGTAGATGCGGGCCTGCCAGCGGTAGCGCTCCATGCGCTCGTGTGCGAAAAGGTGGTGGAGCTCGGTGCGGAAGTGGAGGGTCTTGATCTCCTCCAGGACGGCCCTCCCGCCGGCGTCTCGGGTCATGCCGTCGGCTCGGCCCAGGATGCGCAGCTCCCAGCCGTCGATCGTGAAGGTGACGTCGACCGGGACCTCGCTGGTGTAGTGGCGGTCATCGGCGTGACGCTGGCCCTGCACGACGCGGTGCAGCTCGGCGCCCACCGAAAGGCGGGCGAGCCCCTCGCCAGGGGCACCCAGCCCACCGCGCAACGACTCCGGGAGGAGATCGTGCACGGAGCAGACGACCTGGCGCTTTTCGAGGTCGATGCGGACCGCCACCGCAGGCATTCTACGCGGTCACGATCTCGCAGGATGGCGACCGAACTTGCAGGACGTGACGTTCCGCCCACGGAAGGGTAGAATCAACCTGCCGTGACGTGGGCGTTGCGCCCCGGGTCCCGTGTCGGGGGACCGGGGGGGACAGAGTGGGATGGACGACGCGAGGAAGAAGTCCGAGGGAAGCGACCTGTTCGCGCTGAGGCCGGACCGCGACCGCCAGGTTCCCGGGCAGCCGGGGGGCAAGATGCCGGCGCTGATCCCGCAGCTCGAGAAGATCCAGCGTGAGTTCGAGGCGCTCAGCCGCCAGGCTAAGGAGCTCACGAACGGGATCGCCGAAGAGCAGTTCACCTGGAGGCCGTTTTCCAACCGCTGGTCGATCGCGGAGTGCCTCCTGCACCTCCACCTCCAGGGGTCCGACCTCCTCCCGGCCCTCGACAAGGCGATCAACCAGGCGCGAAGCCGCAGCCTCTTCTCGTGGGGCCCTTTCAAGGTCACCTGGCTCGGCCGCTGGTTCATCAAGGGAACTGAACCACCCGTCAGGAAGAGGTGGCGTTCGCCCAAACGCCACGTGCCGCCGCGGGGCCAGTCGATCAACGTCGTGCTCCCGGGGCTCCTCGACCTCCACCGTCGGGTCAACGACTTGATGAACTCCGCCAACGGAATGGACCTGTCGAAGATCAAGGTGACCCCTCCGGGGTGGCCGCTGTTCAGCCTCAACCTCCTGGAGATGTTCATGTATCTGGCGGCGCACGAGCGGCGCCACATCGAGCAGGCCTGGCAGGTGCGGTACCACGACAACTTCCCGAAGAAGAAGGCGGCGAAGCACATCGTTCAGGCTCCTGTCTAAGACGTCGAGGCTCTCGTGGGACGTCGTGCCGCGCGCTGCTAGGATGGTCCCGGTGGAGAGACCGCATGGCAGGATCGGGCTCACGACCGAGGTCCAGGTCGGCCCAACCAACCCGCCTCCACGGCGAGGTCCAGGCGCCGCGGCGCAGCGCCTGGGAGGTTGTCTACACCCTCGTCCGGACCATCCCGCGCGGGCGGGTGATGACCTACGGGCAGATCGCCGGCCTCCTGGGCCACCTTCTCTCCCCGAAGGCCGTTGGCTGGGCGATGCACTCTTGCCCGGACGATGTTCCCTGGCACCGGGTGGTGAACGCCTCCGGCGGCTGCTCGACCGAGCGACGCGGCGACCTGCCGCCCGGGATGCAGCGAGCACTCCTCGAGGCGGAGGGTGTTGAGTTTCGTCTCAACGAGACGCTCGACCTCGCGCGCTACCGCTGGGAGCCGCGGTCCAGGCCGCTGAGCCCCCAGGGGAAGAAAGGGCGCGGGCGCTCAGCCGGGCGGAGCTAGAATCCGCCGATGAGCAGGGCGGCCCCGGCCACGGAGTTCTTCCAGCGTCTCCTTCCGGACTACCTCGCGACGCTTGTGGTGGAGCGCGGCCTGTCGGCCAACTCGGTCGATGCCTATCGCAGGGACCTCGAGAGCTTCGGCCGCTGGCTCGCGGCCCGCGGCCTCGACACGCCCGGCTGCGAGCGGGCGCACCTGCGCCGCTACGTCACCGACCTGCGCGGGCGCGGCCTCGCCGCGCGCTCCGCGGCCCGCGCCCTGGCGGCCTTGCGGGGGCTTTTCCGGTACATGCTCGAGCGGGGTATCGTGACGCAGGACCCGACGCTGGAGCTGGAGTCGCCCAAGCTGATGCGCGCGCTCCCGTACTTTCTGTCAACGGAGGAGGTGGACGCCCTGCTGGCGGCGCCAGACGTCGAGAAGCCCTTGGGCGTGCGCGACCGCGCCATGCTGGAGACGCTGTACGCCACGGGCGTGAGGGTCTCCGAGCTCGTCTCCCTCACCGTCGGGCAGCTGCGCCTCGACCCCGGGTTCGTGAGGGTGTGGGGAAAAGGCGACAAGGAGCGCATCGTGCCGGTGGGCTCGCAGGCGCGGGAGTGGCTGGCGCGCTACCTGGAGAACGTGCGCCCCGCCCTGGACACGAGGCGGGATGAACACGTCTTCCTCACGGTCCGTGGGAGGGGCATGACCCGGCAGTCGTTCTGGCACCTGGTGAAGCGCCACGGCCGGAAGGCCGGCATCACGACCCACCTTTCCCCGCACGTAATGCGCCATTCCTTCGCGACGCACCTGCTCGAGCGCGGGGCCGACCTGCGCGCGGTGCAGGCGATGCTGGGGCACGCCGACATCTCCACCACCGAGATCTACACCCACATCACGCGCGAGCGGCTGCGGCAGCTCTACGACAGCAAGCACCCCCGCGCATGAAACCCCGACCTGCGCTCGTGGGCCTTGCCCTCGCGGCTCTGGCGCTCGCGCGACCGCCTGTCGCCGACGCACAGTACGTGGCGGTTTTCGTGGACGGCCGCATCCTGCGCGTCTCCGGCGCGCGCCTCGTGGGAGAGATGAGGATCCGGCTGGAGCTTCCCGGGGGCGGCGCCCTTGAGGTGCCGCTTTCGCGCGTGGATCGTGTGGTCGAGGACATCGTGGAGCCGGCACCGAAGCCGATCCCCGCGCCGGCCTGTGCGGCGGCGTTCGCGGAGCAGCCGTTGCCCTCCGGGACGCCATTTGCGGCCGAGATCATGGAGGCCGGCCGGTCCGCCAACCTCCACCCCAGGCTGGTCGCCGCAGTCGTCCAGGCCGAATCGGCGTTCAACCCGTTCGCCGTCTCGAGGGTGGGGGCGGGGGGGCTGATGCAGCTGATGCCGTCGGTCTGGCTCGCGCAGCGGGTCACCGACCCGTACGACCCCAGGACAAACCTGCTCCTGGGATGCAAGCATCTGCGTTCGCTGCTCGATCGGCTGGGGAAACTCCCGCTGGCGCTGGCGGCCTACAACGCCGGGATCGCCACCGTGGAGAAGAGCGGCGGCATGCCCCCGTACCGCGAAACGCGGGAGTTCGTGCGCCGGGTGCTGGCCACCTTCTGTCCGGGTGGCAGCCCGGGGAGCGGTCGATTGTGAAAGTCTGTAGAATACGCATGTTTCGTCCGGCGGGGGAACAGCGGGCCGGTCATTTGCTGTTAATGAGAGCGTGCAGGAGGGTGCGATGAGCAACCCGGAAGCGAGGCCGACCCTGCCCGTGGTCGGGGGAGCAAAACAGGGGGCCGCGGCGTCACGGCAGGCGGACGGCAGCCAGATCTTCCTCACCACGAGGTTCGAGAAGCTCCTGGATGCGGCGCGCAAGAACAGCCTCTGGCCGTTCCCGTTCGGCACGGCGTGCTGTGCCATCGAGTTCATGTCGTTCATGATGTCGCACTACGACGTCTCCCGCTTCGGCGCGGAGGTGGTGCGTTTCTCGCCGCGCCAGTCGGACCTCCTGATTGTCGCCGGCACCGTGACGGACAAGATGGCCCCCGTGATGGTGCGGATCTACGAGCAGATGGCCGAGCCGAAGTACGTCATCTCGATGGGGGTGTGCGCGTGCACTGGCGGCTTCTACCGCGCGTACCACGTCGTGCAGGGGATCGACGAGTTCATCCCGGTCGACGTGTACGTGCCGGGGTGCCCGCCGACGCCGGAGGCCCTATTGCAGGGCGTCGTAAAGCTGCAGGAGATGATCACCAGGGGTGAGACGCGCTACCAGCAGGCGGTGGCCGCCAAGAAGGCCGCCGGGAAGGCCGCCCGGGCGGCGGGCGTGTGAGCGGGGGCGGGGGGAGCATGGCCAAGCGCGAACAGAGGCTTACTGCGATCCGAAAGGTGTTCCCCGAGGGCAGCGGGGTGGTCGAGCTGCCGGGCGGCGACATGCAGACGTTCCGCGTGGACCGCAAGGTGCTGCCCGAGCTCGCGCGCCACCTCAAGCAGACCGCGGACCTGGACTTCAAGCTCCTCCTGGATGTCTGCGGGGCCGACTACCCGGGGCGCGAGGAGCGCTTCGAGGTCGTCTACCACCTCACGTCCCTCCAGCACGGGCACAGGATCAGGCTGAAGGTACCGGTGCGCGAGGACGATGCGGTCGTCCCCTCGGTGTACGGCGTGTGGAGGGCGGCCGACTGGTTCGAGCGCGAGGCGTTCGATATGTTCGGCATCCGCTTCGAGGGCCACCCGAATCTCAAGAGGATCCTCTGCCACCCCTCGTTCCAGGGCCACCCGCTGCGCAAGGACTACGACCCCGGCCAGCGCTGGCTGCTGCGCGAGGGCGAGCAGGATGAGCCGTCGTGGGCGAGGGAGACGCAGGAGGACGAGGACCGCTTCGAGACCCAGGTGCTCAACCTCGGGCCCTCGCACCCCGCGACCCATGGCACGCTGCGCACCGTCGTGCGCCTAGACGGCGAGGTCATCACTCGGGCGGAGACGGAGATCGGCTACCTGCACCGGTGCTTCGAGAAGATGTCGGAGACCCACACCTGGAACCAGGTCATCCCGTACACGGACAGGCTCAACTACTGCTCGGCGATGATGAACGGCGTCGGCTACGCCCTGGCCGTGGAAAAGATGCTCGGCGTGGAAGCGCCCCCCCGCGCCCAGGTGATCCGGCTGATCCTCTCCGAGCTTTCCCGGATCATGGACCACATCGTGGACGTCGGAGCCAACCTGAACGACATCGGCGCCATGACGCCCTTCCTGTACATGTACGAGGCGCGCGAGGAGCTGTACTCGATCCTGGAGGCGTGCTGCGGCAGCCGGCTGACGATGTCGTATGTGCGCATCGGTGGCCTTTCCCACGACGTGCCGCCGGACTTCGTGGAGTCGGTTCGCTACCTCCTCAAGCGCATACCCAAGCTCGTCGACGACATGGAGACGCTGATCACCGAGAACCGCATCTTCCGCGGGCGCACCGAGGGCATCGGCGCCCTGAGCGCCGAGGACGCGATCGACTGGGGGTGGACCGGCCCCTGCCTGCGCGCCTGCGGCGTGCCCTACGACGTCCGAAAGGCGCACCCGTACCTCGGCTACGAGACCTACGACTTCAAGGTGCCGATCTCGCACGCCGGCGACACGTACGCCCGCTACCTGGTGCGTGTCGAAGAGATGCGCCAATCGTTGCGGATCGTCGAGCAGGCGCTGGAGCGTCTGGCGCCGGGCCCGGTCATCACCGACAACCACAACGTCGCTCTGCCTCCCAAGGAGGAGGTCTACACCGAGATGGAGTCCCTGATCTGGCACTTCAAGCTCATCATGGAGGGCATGAAGGTGCCGGCCGGG
This sequence comes from Thermoanaerobaculaceae bacterium, assembly GCA_041494245.1. Taxonomy (GTDB): domain Bacteria; phylum Acidobacteriota; class Thermoanaerobaculia; order Thermoanaerobaculales; family Thermoanaerobaculaceae; genus RBG-13-68-16. Next base: position 90,094 of record JBGQAK010000015.1, on the reverse strand, counting down.
GAGAAGTACGGCTACACCGAGGCCGCCAACGGGGAGCTGGGCTACTACCTCGTCTCGGACGGGGGCGGCAGACCGTACCGCATCAAGGTCCGGCCGCCCTGCTTCGCGATCTTCCAGGCGTTCCCGCACATCCTGGAGGGGCACATGGTCGCCGACACCGTCGCCATCATGAGCAGCTTCAACGTCATCGCCGGGGAGCTCGACCGATGAACACGAAGGACGTGATGGTGTGCGATCCCAAGCCGCTGGGTTTTGTCCAGCGCTTCTACCTCGTCGAGATCGTCAAGGGTCTGGCGGTCACGCTGCGCCACTTCCTCGGCAACCTGTTCGCCCGCAAGTACACCGTCACCATCGAGTGGCCGGAGGTCAAGCGGGAGTACTCGGAACGGCTGAGGGGGAGGCACATCCTGCTCGCCCGCGAGGACGGCTCGCCCCGTTGCGTCGCCTGCTACATGTGCGAGGAGGCATGCCCGGCGGAGTGCATCTACATCGAGGCCGAGGACGACGCCGCCAGCCCGACGGTGGAGTACGAGAAGCGCCCAAAGGTCTTCACGATCGACCTGCTGCGCTGCGTCTACTGCGGCTTCTGCGTGGACGCCTGCCCCAAGGAAGCGATCGTGATGTCCCGCGTCCACGAGATGGCGTTCACGAGCCGCGAGGAGGCGGTGGTCGGGCTCGACACGCTCCTGCAGAAGGGCCCGTTCGAGAAGCTGGACTTGGGGTACCGGCCCTACTTCGGCGCGCCGCGCAGCCATATCGAGCTGCCGATCCCGGTCAAGCCGACGCCCCGCCCGGAGGGCCGCGCCGCGACCCGCTGAAGGAAGCAAGGTCACACCAAAAGGAAAGGGCGGCGCGTCGCGCCGCCCTTTCGGTTGCCCTGTCTCTGTCTCCCTAGACAGCGCGGACGTTGGCCGCCTGCAGGCCCTTCGGCCCGCGCACGATGTCGAACTCCACCCGGGCCCCTTCCTTCAACGTCCGGAAGCCCTCGCCGGCGATGGCGGTGTAGTGGACGAACACGTCCTCTCCGCCCTCCTGCGTGATGAAGCCAAAGCCCTTGGTATCGTTGAACCACTTGACAGTTCCCTGCGCCATGCTGCTTCTCCTTGTTGCCGGCGGCATCCGAAGTCCGCCGTTGTTCGTGTCGGGCGCGTCCCGACGATACGAAAAAGCCGCAAGGACGCTGCTCCTTGCGGCAGGTTGACCCCAACTCATCGTTGACGCACAACTGCTCGAACAGCCCACCTGCGTAAAGTGCCACATTGTGCGGGGGTTGTCAACCCCCCCCGGGAGGGTGCAGGGGTACGTACGCCGCGCTGCGCCTCGGGACCGGCGTACCAACGGTTCCGGGCACACCAGCAGGCGCGCCGCCGTTGCCACCTTAGGTTCACGTGAGCGCCGTCTGCGCCGCGGTGGGTCGTACTCGCGATGCTCGTAATGCCGAACAGCCTCCCAGCCGCGAGGAAGAAGCCTACCGCCACTTGCAGGTCGGCCTCCGTGTACACGGGCGCGCCGGAGAAGGGGAGGTCGGCGGCCCTGCGGTCGTCACTGACCGTGACCCGCACGTCACCCTTGCTGTAAAACGTCTGGTAGTACGTGCCGGTCCCGCGGAGGAACTGCACGAAACCATTCCCGCGGGCAAAGGCGTTGTACGTGGTCCGGAGGGCAAGGTCGGCCGAGTGAGAGCCGACGTCCTGCAGCACACTGCTGGTGCGGGCGCAGGTGGCCGCCTATTTCGGGGAGCTGGCGCGGACCCTCGTGTACAGGCACCTGATGGGCCTCGCGCGGTACGGCACCGATAGCTGGGCGCGGATGACCGTACGGACGACATGGCACATCGCCAAGATGACGCCCAACATCTACAGCACCCGTGCCGACGCGATCTAGGCAGGAGAGGTGATGAGGAAGGAGGGGTTGAAGCCCGAGCGGGCGCCGGAGAAGGCCACCCTCACCTGAGCCGGTTGCGGCAGTCAAGCGTTTGAGCTGCCTGACGGAGAAAGGCACCGGCCCGCGACCAGCGCGGGCCGGACGGGTGTCACGGGCAATCGGTCACTCTTCTTCCTCTTCCGGGGCGGCGCCGGCGAAGGCGGCGATGATCTTCTCCTGGACGTTCCTCGGCACCTCGTCGTAGTGCGAGTACTCCATGTGGAAGTCGCCCCGGCCGCCGGTGATCGAGCGCAGGGTCTGGGAGTAGGTGAGCATCTCGGCGAGCGGCACCGAGGCCTTGACAACGGTCTGGCCGTCGGCTGGCTCCATCCCCTGGACGCGGCCGCGGCGGGAGTTGAGGTCGCCCATGATGTCGCCGAGAAACTCGTCGGGCGTCGTGATCTCCACGTGCATGACCGGCTCAAGAATGGTGGGGCCCGCCAGCTTGACGCCCTCGCGGAACGCCTTGCGCCCGCAGGTACGGAAAGCCATGTCGGACGAGTCGACGGCGTGGAACTTGCCGTCCAGCAGCGTGACCGAGAAGTCGACCATGGGGTTGCCCGAGATGGCCCCGCGCTCCGCGGCGTCGACGATTCCCTTGTCGATCGAGGGCCGGTAGTTGTTGGGGATGGAGCCGCCGTAGATCTTGTCGATGAACTCGTAGCCGCCGCCCCTTGGCCGAGGTTCGAGGCGCACCTTGGCCTCGGCGAACTGGCCGTGGCCCCCGGTCTGCTTCTTGTGGCGGGCCGTGATCTCGACGGCCTTGGTGATGGTCTCCCGGTACGGGACCTTGGGGGGCTGCAGCGTAACGTCCACCTTGTTGCGCTTGCGCAGCCGTGCGACGGCGATCTCGACGTGGAGCTGGCCGGCGCCGGCCACGAGCTGCTCCTTGGTCTGCGGGTCGCGGCCGAGGTGCAGGGTGGGGTCCTCGTCCTGCAGCTTGGCCAGACCCTGGGCGATCTTGTCCTCGTCGCCCTTGGCCTTGGCGGCGATGGCGAACGAGATGGCCGCCTCGGGAATCGGGACGGGGGGAATCACGATTGCGCCGTCCTTGCTGGTGAGGGTCTCGCCGGTGCGGGTCTCCTTGAGCTTGGCTACGGCGCCGATGTCTCCGGCCACCAGCTTCTCGACCGGGAGAAGCTCCTTGCCCTGGATCCAGTTGACGGCGCCGAAGCGCTCGGCGAGGTCGCGCTGGCGGTTGAAGTATGTTCCGTCGGAGGCCAGCGAGCCCGAGAACACGCGCATCACCGTGATTCGCCCGGCGTAGGGGTCGGAGATCGTTTTGAAGACGTAGGCGATCGGTGTGTCCTCCGGCTTCGGGGTGATCGTGACCTCGTCGCCGGCCACGTTCTTCGCGGCCACCGGGACGCTCAGGGGGTTGGGCACTAGCTCCACCATGGCATCCATGATCGGCTGCACCGCCTGGTTGCGGCCGGCGGCGCAGCAGAAGAGCGGAAAGATCCTGCGCTTGGCGACCGCCTGGGTGAGACCGGCGATCAATTCCTCGTCGGAGAGCGCCCCCTGGGCGAAGAACTTCTCCAGCAACGCCTCGTCCTGCTCAGCGACCATCTCGATCAGGGCGTTGCGGGCCGCTTCCGCCTCCTCCTTCAGCTCGGCCGGGATTGCGATCACTTCGTCTGTGCCGCTCTCGTCGGCGGGGAAGCGGTGCGCCCGGGAGCGGACGAGGTCGACGACGCCGGAGAACTTGGCCTCCTCGCCGATCGGGAGCTGGACGGGAAGCACCTCGCGCCCAAACTTCTTCTGGAGCTGCTGCAGCGTGCGCGATGCGGACGCCCGCTCGCGGTCCATGCTGTTGACCGCGAAGAGCACCGGCTTTCCAGCCGCGGCGCACACCTTCCACATCTTCTCGGTCTGCACCTCGGGTCCGGCAACGGCGGATACCATGATGAGAGCGGCCTCCGTCACCTTGATGCCCTGCACGGCCTCCGTGGTGAAGATCGAGTAGCCGGGCGTGTCCACCAGGTTGAGCTTGCAGTCGCCGTGCTTAGCGTGGGCCACCGCGGTGCCGATGGTGATCTTCCGCTCGATCGCTTCCTCGTCGAAGTCGGTGACGGCGTTGCCCTTGTCAACCTTCCCGAAGCGGTTGACCTCCTTGGAGTTGAAGAGCATTGCCGAGATGAGGGTGGTCTTGCCGGTGGATGAGTGTCCCACCACTGCAACGTTTCGGATCTTGTCGCTTGGGAACGGCTTGGATGCCATGAGCAGGCGACCTCCCGTCGCTCAAAGTCCGGGAAGTATAGCCAGTGGACAGGAGAAACGGAAGACCCGAGTTGCCTGCCGAAGGCTACAGGGTGAGGGGACGTCCGGTGAGCCGGCGGAACGCCTCCAGGTACAGATCGCGGGTCCTCGCGACGACCTCGGCGGGAAGCGTGGGGGCGGGAGGCTGCTTGTTCCAGCTGGAGCCCTCGAGCCAGTCGCGAACGTACTGCTTGTCGAACGAGGGTGGGTTGCTCCCCGTGCGGTAGCGGTCAACCGGCCAGAAGCGCGACGAGTCGGGGGTCAGCGCCTCGTCGGCCCAGACGAGGAGGCCCTCCTCGTCCAGGCCGAACTCGAACTTGGTGTCCGCGATGATGATGCCTCGCGCCTCGGCGAGCGCGGCCGCGCGGCGGTACAGCTCGAGCGAGGCGTCGCGCATGCGCTCGGCGACGTCGCCGCCGGCGAGCCTCACCACCTCGTCAAACGCGATGTTTTCGTCGTGGCCCACCTCCGCCTTCGTGGACGGTGTGAAGATCGGGTGCGGCAGGCGCTCGGCCTGCCTGAGCCCCGGCGGCAGCGGCACCCCCGAAACGCTCCCCTTGGCCTGGTACTCCTTCCAGCCGGAGCCCGCGATGTAGCCCCTGACCACGCACTCCACGGGCACGATGCGGAGCGTCCGTACGAGACATGCCCGGCCCGCGAGCACCGGTGCGGATGCGAACGGCTCCGGGAAGTCGGCCAGCTCCGTCGCGCGCACGTGGTTGGGGGTCACCTCGGCGAGCGTCTCGAACCAGAAGTTCGAGAGCCGGTTGAGGACGACCCCCTTGCCCGGGATTCCGGGGTCGAGGACCACGTCGAAGGCGCTGATTCGGTCGCTGGCTATGACCAGCAGACACCCCTCCCCCGCGCGGTACACGTCACGGACCTTACCGCGCTTGAGGAGCCGGTCGGGGAAGAGGGGGGCGGTCGGGTACGGTGCCGTCCCGCCCACGGGCTATCCCTGCGCTTGGAGCACCGCGTGGGCCTGGGTCACCAGGCGGGACTTGGCACGCGAAGCGGTGTTCTTCTGAAAGACGCCCTTGCGCACCCCGCCGTCGATGACGGACACGGTCTGCGGCAGCAGCTCCTTAACCTTGGCGGCATCACCGGCTGCGATTGCGGCTCGGAGATCCTTCATCGCGTTACGCACCCGCGTGCGTACCGCGCGGTTCCGGAGGCGGCGGGTTTCGTTCTGACGACGACGCTTCAGTCCAGACTTGATCCTCTTCGCCATGAAATCTCCTTCGAATCGGCTACTGCTACTTCACCTTGACACCGAGCGAGGCGAGCTTGTTGCGCGCAAGCTCGGCCTCCTTGCTGCCCGGATGTTCGTAGAGCACGTACTGCAGGTTGATCACGGCCTGTGAGCGGTCCCCCAGCTCGACGTACGCGAGGCCCTTCTTGAGCAGCGCGGCGGCTGCCTTGTCCGAGGTCTTGTACGTGTTGAGGAGCTGCGTGAAGGAGTCGATCGCCTCCTTGTACGCCTTCTTGGAGTAGTAGCACTCGCCGATCCAGTAGAGCGCGTTGTCGGCAAGATCCGTCGTCGGGTAACGCATCGCGTATTCCTGGAACCCCTGGATCGCGAGATCGAAGTTGCCGCGCAGGTAGTCCTCGTACGCCGTGTTGTAGAGCTGGGCCGGCTCGACCGTGCGGCCGGCCGCCGCGGCGGCACCGGCGGCTGCCGCCGGGCCTGCGACCCCCGGCCCGGTCGGGGCGGGGGCGCCGGTCGCGGCCGGGGCTCCCGCTGCCGGCGGCGGCCCACCGGCGGAGAAGCGGTCACGGGTCGCGGCCAGCTCGTTCGAGAGGGCCGCGAGGCGCTGGTTCGTGGACTCGAGGTTCGCCTGCAGGGCCTGGATCTGCTCGCGCAGCTGCTTCAGCTCGACCTGGATGTCCGCGTTGGACCTGAGGACCAACGCGCTCTGGTCGGCGACCTTCTTGGTCACCCCCTGCAGCTCGTCCTTGTTCGGGGTTTTGCTATTGAGGTTCTCCACCTGGCGCGAGACGTCGGTGATCTCGCGGTGGAGCAGATCGATGTCCCCGCTCGAGACGCACCCGAGCGCAGCCACCGAGAGTGCCGGAAGGATCAACCACCGCATGCCATACCTCCTCATCGCGCCGTGATCACGAAATGTGCGCGCCGATTCTGCGACCAGCAGGTCTCGTTGTGGCAGGTCGCGAACGGGCGCTCCTCGCCGTACGAGATCGCCACGATCTGATCGGCCGGGACGCCCAGCATCACCAGGTACGCCTTGGCGTTGTTGGCGCGGCGCCACCCGAGCGCGAGGTTGTAGTCCTCGGTGTTGCGCTCATCGCAGTGCCCCTCGATCAGGATCTTGACGGTCGGGTGTCCCTTCAACCAGGAGGCGTCGGCGGCGAGGATGTCGCGCGCGTCCGGCTTCAGCTCCGACTTGTCGGTGTCGAAGAACGTGTCCTTGAGGTAGCCGGCCTTGTTGAGCTCCTCGAGGCTCGATGGCAGCTCGCCCGCCGTGACCGTGCCCTCAGGGTGCTCCGCCGCGCTGATTGTCGGTTCGGGCTGCACCACCGTGGTTCCGGAGGGCGGTACCGCCTCGGTCTTGGCTGCCGGCGACGGCTGCGGTGCGACGACGGCCTGCTTGTGGGCGCAGGAGAGGCTCAACACCACGATGGCGCAGAACATCAGAGCTAAAGACTTGTTGGTCCAGAACCTAGACACAGGGCCTCCTTTCGCCAGTTTGACTGTACACCATGAGTTGTTGTCTCGACAAGCCGAGTCACTGGACCTGGGCCACCCAGGCCGGCTGGACGTTGTTTCCCTCGTTCGTGATCTGCTTGGGCCGGCCGACAGGGTCCGTGATGAAGATCTGCTTGGCGCCCATGCGGGTGGACACAAACGCCAGCATCGTGCCGTCCGGCGACCAGCACGGCGACTCGTTGTTGCCGGGCCCCGGGATCACCGCGCGCGTGTTGGCCCGCAGGTCGAGGATGGCGATCTGGAACTGCTCGTCGACCAGGGTCGTGTACGCGATCCGGACGCCGTCGGGAGCCCACGCGCCCTCGTCGGCGAACTTGTCCTCGAACGTCAGCCGGCGCACGTTGCTGCCCTCCGCGTCCATCACGTAAAGCTGGGGGGAGCCGCCGAGCGTGGAGGTGAACAGGAGCTGGCGGCCGCTCGGGGACCACGCGGGGTTCGTGCTGATGGTCCGCTCGTGGGTGAGCCGCTCGGCCTCGCCCCCTGCGGCAGGGACGACGAAGATGTCGGTGGCCCCAGCCTCGCCCGTAGCGAAGGCGATGAGCTTACCGTCCGGCGAGAAGCTGGGCGAGGAGTTGACGCCCGGCAGCGACGAGATCGGCTTGAAAGTGCCCTGGGTCGGACGGAAGACGAAGAGCTGCGGCTGGCCGCGCAGGAAGCTGGTGAAAGCGAGCCACTGACCGTCCGGGGACCAGGCGGGCGAGAGTGCGATCGACTTGTGGGTGGTGAGCTGCTGGGCCTCGCTGCCGTCCCACCGCATCACCCAGAGCTCCTTGTTCCCCGTGCGGTCGGAGACGAAGGCGATGCGCGACAGGAACGGCCCCGGTTTCCCGGTGAAGAGCTTCACGAGCTCGTTCGCGAGCGTGTGCGCGATCGTCGGGGCGAGGTTCACCGTTCCCTGCAGGCGGCGCGAGTAGGCCACCTCGCCCGAGGTGAGGTCCCACAGGCGGACCTCCAGCACGAGTTGATTGCCAGCCCCGGCGAAGGTGCCGTCGAGAAGGAACTGCGCCCCGACCGCCCGCCAGCGTTGGCGGGTCACGGGAAAGTTGTTGGGGTCGACCTCGACGAGCTTGGCGTACTCCTCTGGAACGACCCCGACGACCGCGGTCTCGTCGAGGTCCTTCCGGAGGGTGGAGAGCAGGTTGTTGGCGGCGGCGGGGTCCGTGCCCGGCCGGGAGGGGAACACGGGCAGCCCGATCATCACCCGGGTGAGGCCGGGGCTCGTGACCTTCAGGTAGACCTCGTCCTGGCCACGGGCGGGTGCGGCCGCGGCGAAGGCGAGCCAGACGACGATAAACAGCCGAACTGAGACCTTCACGGGCCGAACTCCAGATGCAGCGTGAGTGTGTTGCCGCCGAAACCCTGCGGCAGCGGCGGGAACGGCACAGCAGCATACACCGCCCGCAGCGCGGCGCGGTCGAAAGTGGGTGTCTGGCTCTCCTGCTCGAGGCCAGCCTCGACGAGCCGCCCCGAGCGGTCGATCACGCAACGGACGCGGCAACGGCTGACTGCCGTCGCCGGCGGCCGGAACCAGTTGCTCTCGATCAGGCTGACCACGCGGTTCAGGTAGTACGAGAAGGGGAAGCTGTCCACACCGCCGGTTCCGCCGACGCCCAGGGCGATCCCGCCGGTCGAGGCGGCGGGCGCCCCGGGGGCGGCGGGTGCGGCGGGCTCGGGCTCCTCGGCAGGGGCCGGCGCCACTTGCTTGGCCGGTTTCCTGGCCGGGACCGCATGCTTCGGAGGCGGCTCGGCCGCCCTCTTCGCCGAGGGCTTCGGGGACGGCACGGCCGCCGGCGCCCTCGTGGGTGCGGCGGGAGCGGTGCTGGCGCGGGCGGGCGCGGGCATGGGCACCGCGGAGATGCGCACCTGGACCCTGGGCAGGGAGAGCGCCCGGGGGCGCTTCGACGGCGCTAGGAGGAACGTGGCGGCCACCGCGAGGTGGAGGGCGAGGGCCGCGATCACCGCCCACTTCCACGGCACGTCGAGGTGCTCGCGGCGCTCGAGCTCCTTGCTGACCGGGTCAATCATTCCTTCTCCGGGGGCGCGGTGATCATCCCGATCTCCTCCACGCCCATCCGGTTGAGCGTCGCGAGAATCGCGACGATGAATCCGTAGGGGAGCTGCTGGTCGCCCTTGAGGTAGACCGGCCGGGGACCGCCGGCGAGCATCGGCCCCAGCCGCTGCGGCAGCAGCTTAGGGTGTACGGGCTGGTCGCCGAGCAGCACGACGCGGTCGCGGGTGAGCGTGAGCACGATCGGCTCCGCGGCCTTCTGCGGGATGGGGCTCGCGGCCTGGCGCGGCAGCTCGACCTGCAGGCCTTGGACCAGCATGGGGGAGGTGACGATGAAGATAATGAGCAGCACGAGCATCACGTCCACCAGCGGTGTGATGTTGATCTCCGCCAGGCTGTCGAACTCGGTGGAGGTACGGAACGCCATGGTTTTATCCCCCGCTTACGTGAAGGTGCGCTCGGTGAGGTTGAGGAACTCGAGCAGGAAGTCCTCCATCAGCCCGCGCTGGCGCCTGAGGGCGCCGAGGAATGCGTTGTAGGCGATGACCGCGGGGATGGCGGCGGCGAGCCCGCCGGCGGTGTTGATCAGCGACTCGGCGATGCCGGGCGCGACCGTCACGATCGAGGTGGACCCGCTCGCCGCGATGGCGGAGAAGGTCGTCATGATCCCCCACACCGTGCCGAAAAGTCCTATGAACGGTGTGGCGGAGGCTGTCGTGGCGAGGAAAGGCAGGAAGCGGTGCAGCCTCGCGCTCTCGATCCCGATGGCTCGCTGCAGCGCGCGCTCCACCGCCGCTAGGCTCTTGATCTGGCCCGCCGGCTGCCCGCTGCGCTGCAGCACCCGGACCTGCGCCTCGAGCTCCAGGTAGCCGGCACGGAACATCCCGGCGAGCGGCGCCGCCGGGTTCTTGCTGGCGGCGACCTGGACGTCGGCCAGCCGTGTAGCCTTGCGGAACTCGCCAAGGAACGACCTGTTGTCCGAGTCCGCCCTCCGGATCTGGCGGACTTTCAGCAGCATCAGGGTCCAGGAGATGACCGAGAAGACCCCGAGGATGGCCAGCACCGTCTTGGCCACGAGTCCGGTGGCGCCGAACGCCTGAATGATCTCGTTCACGGTGTTGATTCTACGCGGAGGTGGGCCGCCCACCAAGAGGCGCTGTGCGACGCGTCACCAGCGTGCCGGCAAGCAGGTCGTGGAGGGCCTTGCGGTCGCGCCGGAACGGCACCAGCAAGTAGCCGAGCCCGAGGGTGAGAAAGGTCACCAGCAGCGCCACCAGGCGCAGGAACGCGCGGGGGTAGCCGATCGGGCTCCGGTGCCGCCAGTCCAGGAGGCGCAGCCCGCACAAGCGCAGGCCCAGCGTGCACCCGCGGCGGCCCCAGCCGTGGAGGACGTAGTAGAACGTGAAGACCGCCCACAGCGCCGCGCCAACCCCTGATAGGAACGACGTGGCCCGCGGGCCGAGAGGGAGGAGGTACCGCGCCGCCAGGAGCGGGCTGAACGCGATCACCGACCCGACGGAGAAGAGCACGAGATCGGCCAGAACCGCCAACGCTCGCCAACCCAGCCCGGCGGGCCTGCCGAGCACGGCCTCGGCCCCGTCCTCCAGCCGCCTCGACGGTTCGCCCCTCTCCACCGTGCCGCACAGCGACCCGAAACGCACGTCGTCCCCCGCCACCACGGTGCGGGGTTCGAGCACCCTCTCCCCGTTGAGGAAGGTGCCGTTGGAGGAGCCCATGTCCTCCAGGACGAGGTGCTCCGCGCGCCAGACGAACGCGGCGTGGAGGCGGGACACCGTGTCGTCCCTGAGCCGGACGTCGCACGAGCGGCTCCGGCCGATCATAAGCTTGGCCGCGTCGAGCGGGAAGCTCACCTCGCCCAGGCGCAGGCGGAGGAGCCGGGCCTCAGAAGGGAGAGATTCCACCATGCTCGTTGTGGACCAGCCAGAGGCCGGAGTAGACCCGCATCAGGCGGAAGCGGCAGCGGTGCAGCCGCTCGAGGTACTCGGTGTCGCCGCGGTAGAGCGAGTCCTCGATGAGCCACGCAAGCCTGTGCTCCAGCTCCGAGACCCGCTGAAGCGACTGGGTCGAGCGCTGCAGCGTCTCGGGGAGTGCCTCGGATCCGCGCTTGTGGAAGCGCAGGATCTCGCGTGCCTCGTCGTCGAGGCGGTTCCGCAGCGCGGCAGCCTGTAGCAGGACGTGGGCGCGTTCGCATGCGATCGACCCCTTGGGCAGGCGACCCTCGAGCAGATCCCGGCACGCCTCGACCTCGCACGGCTCGAGCCTAAGGCCCGCCATCTCCCGGGTGGCGACGGCCTCGGCGGCCGGCCGGTCGCCGCCAGCGAGGTCGAGGGCGAACAGGATCTTGCTCAGGTGCTCGCACAGCAGCGGGTCTCCCGCCATGCCGGGCCCGAGCCGGTTGAGCCGGTCTTCGATCAGCGAGGGCGGGACCTGCTTCGAGGTCTCCCAGGGGGAGGGCGCCGGTTCGGGCTCGGGAACGGTGGAGAGCCGAGCCTGCGAGGTGAGCTGGGTGATGTCGAACTGCTCCAGGATGTGGTTGAGGGTCATGCGGAGCTGGAGGGCATCCTCGCGCCGGAGGTTCTCCGTCTGCCGCCCCTCGTCGAAGCGCCGCTGGGCGGTGGTGAAGACCTCGAACATCTCGCGCAGGTCCGCCGTCACCATCTCCGGGTTTCCGGCGAGCTGTTTGTGGAGCTCGCGGACCCTGTTGCTGTCGGACAGCAGCGCCGTCTCCTCCTGCTCCCAGAGCTCGCGGAAGCGGCTCTTGATCGCGAGCGTGGCGTGGAGGAGCGCAGGCAGAAGGCGGGGGTGCAGCATGTCGGCGCCCAGGCGGCGCTTGAGCGTCCGGAAGCGGTCGAGGGCGCCCCCGGCCGCCAGCTCGGTGAAGCTCGCGCACGAAAGCGCCTCGCTCTCGATCTCCGTGGCGGCGCCGAGCAGGACGTCCACCTGGTTGTCCGTCGCCCTGGAGAAGGACCGGGCCTGTATGAGCGGCTGCACGAGGTGCTCGAACTCGGCGCCGTCCTGCGCCAGGCCCCCGCGGCCGTCGCGGGGGATCTCCGCGAGCCTCGTGAAGAGGATGTCGAGCTTATCCAAGGTGTCCTGGCCGGCGCCCCCGGCATCGAGGTAGAACTTGATGATCGCGACGAGGACCTTCTCGTCCTGGTTGCGGAGGCGGTCGAAGAACCGGCGCACCAGGGAGGGCGCGATCCGGCTGTCCAATTCGAGCAGCCTCCGGCCCTGGACGTCGAGCCGGGCGCCGATGGCGGCAATCCAGCCCTCGGTGCGGCCGGTGTCGGCGACGGCGAGAAGGGGTGCCAAGGTGCGCAAGTCGCTGAACAGGCTCGGAAAGTCGATCTCGACGGGGCACGCCGTGTTGAACAGGTGCTTGAACAGCCCCTGCAAATACTGATAGAACGTCCACTGCGACCGGCTGCGGTCGGCGAGGCGTGCGTAGCGCTGATTGACCTCGGACAGGCCACGGGAGCTCATGGCGAGGCTTCTGAGGCGAGTCTACACCAGCGTGCGGGCGGACCGCCAAACGGAGGTGGACGGTGCTGAAGGAAAGGGTGCTCACCAGCGAAAAGGTCCAGCAGGTCATCGCTACGCTGGCCGAGGAGATCAACGCGGACCTCGAGGGGCGCGACCCGGTCTTCGTGTGCATCCTGAAGGGCGCCGTGTTCTTCTTCACGGCGCTGACCCAGCGCCTCAACCGCCCGGTCGTGATGGACTTCATCCAGGTCTCGTCGTACGGGGCGACCAGCGAATCCTCAGGCACGGTCACGCTGACCAAGGACGTAAGCGTGGACATCTCCGGCAAGGACGTATACATCGTGGAGGACATCGTCGACACCGGTCTCACGCTCGCCGACGTCGTGCAGCTCCTGAAGGCGCGCCACCCGCGCTCGGTCCAGGTCGTCGCCCTGCTCTCCAAGCCGTCGCGGAGGAAGATCGAAGTGGCGCTGGACTTCGTGGGCCTGGAGATCGAGGACCGCTTCGTGGTGGGCTTCGGCCTTGACTTTGCGGAGAGCTTCCGTAACCTTCCGGACATTTGGGAGTTTGTCCCGGACGGGGAGGGAGCATGAAGGTCGAGACCATCCAGACCGACGCCGCACCCAAGGCCATCGGGCCGTACAGCCAGGCCGTCGCGGCCGGGGGCTGGGTCTTCGCATCCGGTCAGATCCCCCTGGACCCGGCGACGGGAGAAATGGTGGGCGGGCCATTCGCCGCGCAGGCGGAGCGCGCGCTCGACAACCTCGGCGGTGTGCTGCGCGCCGCCGCGTGTGACCGCTCCGGGGTCGTGAAGGTCACCGTGTACCTGACCGACATGGCGCGCTTTGCCGAGTTCAACGAGATCTACGCGGCGTTCTTCGGGGGCCACCGGCCGGCGCGCGCGGTCATCGGCGCCGCGTCGCTGCCTCGCGGCGCCCAGGTCGAAGTCGAGGCTTTGGCGGTGCGCTGATGCAACGCCTGCGCAGAGCGCGCGTCCTGATCCGCGGGGCCGGCGAGCTCGGCAGCGCCGTGGCGGTGCACGTCGCCCGCCAGGGCATCGGGCGGGTGCTCCTCGTGGAGCGTGCCTTCCCCAAGGCGGTGCGGCGCAACGTCTGCTTCTCCGAGGCGGTGTTCACCCGCGGCAAGACCGTCGACGGCGTCACGGCCCGTTTCGTGATGCTGCTCTCCGAGGTCGACATGCTCCACGAGCTCGGCGACCTCGCCGTCACCACCCAGCCTCTCCCTGAGGTGCTCGCGGCCTGGCCCCCTGACATCTACGTCGAGGCCGCGATGCTCCGCTCGAACTGGGGCCTGACCAAGGACGTCGCGTCCCTCGTCGTGGCTCTCGGGCCCGGGTACCTGGCGGGCAAGCACTGCCACGCGCTCGTCGAGACGGTGCGTGGGCCGGAGCTCGGCCGGGTGCTCTCCGGCGGGCAGTCGCTGCCGTCCGAGCCGCCGGCCGAGATCATGGGGTTTGCCCAGGAACGCGTGATCAAGGCGCAGCGCCCCGGGATCTTCCGCACCAACCACGACATCGGTGACCGCCTCGAGCAGGGGGAGAAGATCGGCGTGGTCGTGCTGCTGTTCGCCCGCGAGGACCTCTACAAGGGCGTGCCGGTTGACTCCGAGTACCCGGTCGTGGCCCGCATCGCCGGGGTGCTCCGCGGCCTGCTCCGCGACGGCGTGCCGGTCGAGGGGGGGGACAAGATCGGCGACATCGACCCGCGCGGCAGGACCGGGGACATCGAGCACATCTCGGACAAGGCGCAGCGCGTCGCGGAGGGAGTCCTCGAGGCGATCGTGCTGCACAAGGACCGCGTCCGGCCGCGCGAGAGGGCGCGCTCCTGATCCCCTCCTGACGTTTCTCGAACAGCCTCGTGCAGGTTGCAGGGGTTGATTCTTCTTCCACCCCGGATCCCCGAGCCCGTACCCCCGGCCCTACCTCGGCGCCTCGTTGCCGGGCGCCGCGAACGACGGCATCACCCCGCCGAGCACGCGCACGGTGTCCCTGGCGATCACGCGTTCCTCGTTGGTGGGAACGATGGCGACCGCGACGCGGGAGCCGGGGCGCGAGACCAGAACCTCCTTGCCGCGGGGCGCGCTGCGGTTGGCCCCCTGGTCGAGCTCGATGCCGAAGAACCCCATTCCGGACAGCGCCGCCTGCCTCACCAGGGCGGAGTTCTCCCCGATGCCGCCAGTAAACGTGACGGCATCCAGCCCGCCCATTGCGGCGGCGTAGGCGCCGACGTACTTCCTGATGCGGTAGCAGAAGATGTCGAAGGCAAGGCAGGCGCGCTTGTTGCCCGTCGCGCACGCGGCCTCGATCTCACGCATGTCGGAGGAAACGCCGGAGATGCCCTGAAGGCCGGAGTGCTTGTTGAGCATCGCGTTGAGCTGCGAGAGGGTGACCTCCTCCATCGTCATCACCCACGGGATGATCGCCGCGTCCAGATCGCCGGCGCGGGTGCCCATCAGCAGGCCCTCGAGCGGCGTGAAGCCCATCGAGGTGTCCACCGACCGCCCGCGGTCCACGGCGGCCATCGAGCACCCGTTGCCGAGGTGGCAGGTCACGATGCGCAGCTCCTCGAGCGCGCGGTCGAGAAGCTTGGCGGTGCGAATCGAGACGAAACGGTGGGACGTGCCGTGGAACCCGTAGCGTCGGATCGAATGGCGCGTGTAGAGCTGGTAGGGGAGGCCGTAGATGAATGCCTTGGGCGGCATGGACTGATGGAACGCGGTGTCGAACACGGCCACGTGGGGGACGCCCGACAGCAGGCTGCGGGCGGCAGCGATGCCGCGCAGGTTGTGGGGGTTGTGGAGCGGGGCGAGGACCACGCACTCCTCGATCATCGCCTCCACCTCGGGGGTGATGAGCACCGAGGAGGCGAACCTCTCGCCGCCGTGCACCACCCTGTGACCGATGGCCTCGATCTCCTTCGCGCTCTTGAGGACGCCGTGCTCGGGGTGGACGAGCACCTTGAGTACGCGCTCGACGGCTGTCCGGTGCTCGAGGATCTCGGAGATCTCCTGGTAGAGCTTGCGGCCTTCCACCTCGATGGCCAGGCGCGAGTCCGAGAGACCGATCTTCTCGACCAGGCCCTTCGCGAGCGTGTGGTCGGAGTTGGCCTCGATCATCTCCAGCGAGGTCTCGATGACCTGGAACTTCACGGAGGACGAACCGCAGTTGAGGACCAGGATCTTCATCTTTCGCTCCCCTCGTAGGCTTCGGACGGGCGCTCAGCTCAGCTTGGGGGTGTCGTCGGGCAGGCGGTCGAGCCGACTGCGCTCGCTGTCGTAGGTGAAGAAACCCTTTCCCACCCGGGCCCCGGTGTGGCCCGCGCGCACCAGCTTCCGGATGATCGGGCAGGGCCGGAACTTCGCATCGCCGGTTTCGTGGAACAGGTGCTCCAACCAGTTGAGGATCCGGTGCAGGCCGACGCGGTCGGCCCACTCGAGCGGGCCGTGCCGGAACTCGTAACCGAGCTTGATGGCCAGGTCGACCTCGGCCGCGCTCGCCACGCCCTCCATCACCACGTGCGCCGCCTCGTTGACCAGCGGCATGATCACGCGGGTGGTCACGAACCCCGGGGACTCGAACTCCTGGATCGGGACCTTGCCGAGGATGCGCACGAAGCGCCGCGCGGTCTGGAAGGCGTCCTCGCTGGTGACCTGGCCCTTGACGACCTCGACGACCCTCGTCGTCGTCACGGGGTAGAGGAAGTGCATGCCCAGCACGCGCTCGGGGTGAGCAAGCCCTTGCGCCAACTCGCTGATGGAGAGCGTGGAGGTGTTGATGATGATCGGTATTGCGGGCGCAAGGACACCGTCGAGCTCCCCGATGAGCTCTTTCTTTGCGGCGAAGTCCTCGTTGATCGTCTCGATAAGTAGGTCGCAGCCGGCGGTCTTCTTGACGTCGGTCGTGAACTCGATGCGGGCGAGGATCGCCTTCTTCTCGGACTGCGTCAGCCCCCAGCGCTCGATCTCGCGGTCGAGGTCGCCCTGGAGCAGCTCCCTGACCTGGCCGACGCGCTCCGTGGTGATCTCGCGCACGACCACGCCCAGGCCGGCCTGGGAGACGCGCGTTGCGATCGAGCGGCCCATCATGCCGCCGCCCACGACGGCTATGCGGTGAAGCTCACGCTCGTTCATGGTTGTGAAAGGTAGCACAAGCTGGGCGGAGTGTCAACGCCGTGGTAGCATTCGCTGGATGGGCAGAAGACTGATCGGCGTAATGTTTCTGGCCGCCCTGGCGGCGTCAGGTGCAGGGGCCGCCGAGCCCCGGCCGGCGTTCCCGGCGATCGAGGTAGCGGACCTGAAGGGGCAGACCTATCAGCTCAAGGACTTCCTCGGAATCGCGACGGTGTTGAACTTCTGGGCGACCTGGTGCGGGCCGTGCCGCATGGAGCTGCCGGAGCTGCAGAGGCTCTACAACGAGCTTGGCGGGAAGGGGCTCGTCGTCCTGGCCGTGGACGTCGACGTTCCCGTCTCCACCAACGAGGAAGGGCTGGCCCAGCAGCTCGAGATGGTCAAGCCGCGCATCGACGTCTTCCTGGCCCGCACGGGGATCACGCTGCCGGTCTACCTGATCGATGGCAAGACGCAGGCTACCCTGGGCGTGGACCGTATTCCAATTTCGTTTCTTCTCGATCGGGATGGGGGTGTGGTGCGGATCTACCCCGGCTACTCGCCGGAGGCCGTGAAGGACCTCCGGCAGCAGGTGATCGGGGTGCTGGCCGAACGATCCGCGAAAGGAGGGAAGTGACATGTACAAGATCCTCGCAGCCGCCTGCATGGTTCTCATCGCCCCATGGGCCCTCGCGCAGGGCACGCCCAACACGGTCGAGCTGACGCCGACGATCGGGTACTGGCTCGGCGACACCATCGCGCAGGGCACGATCAGCGGAGTCAACTTCGACACGACTGTCGACGATGCCGGGTCGTACGGGGTCAGGGTTGCGTATCGCTTTGCCCCAAACTGGGCCATCGAGGGATTCCTGGCCAAGGAAAGGGCAGACCTCATCACCGGGCACAAGGAGCTCTTCGGGGGTGTGAACAGGGTCGGCAGGATGGACATGACCACCGCCGAGGCAAACATGGAGGTCGCTTTCGGGCACAGCCGTTTCGTGCCGTTCCTGGCGGGCGGAATCGGCGCCATGCGGCTTTCCCCGACCCTCGAAATGGGGGTCGTTCCCGGGGCCGGCGCCAACCTTTCGTCTGACACACGGTTCGTCGGGGACTTCGGGGGCGGGTTCAAGCTCTTCTTCTCCCCGCAGGTCGCACTTCGCTTCGACTGGCGTGCGCACAGCGTCAATATCGACACCACGCGCAGCTGCGATAACTGGTGGGGCTATTGCACCTATGACCGAAACTGGCTCACCTTCACGGAGCTGGGCCTGGGACTGACCTTCGTCTTCTAGGGCCTCATGCTGAGAGCGCGGTTGTCGCGTTGGCTGCTGCCGGCGGCGGGCGCGGCCCTGTTTGCCGCGCCGCCTGCCCTCGGTGAGGAGCCTCCCGACAAGAAGGACGCCTTCAGCGCCACGGCCGAGGTTTCGTCGATCCTGGTCCCGGTTACGGTTCGGGACGGGCGCGGAAGGCTCGTTCCGGCGCTCGAGGAGGATCGCTTCCACCTGTACGTGGACGACATCCAGTTCCCGATCAAGTCGTTCTGGCGCGAGGGCGGCCTCCCGAT
Source organism: Thermoanaerobaculaceae bacterium (assembly GCA_041494245.1). Classification (GTDB taxonomy): domain Bacteria; phylum Acidobacteriota; class Thermoanaerobaculia; order Thermoanaerobaculales; family Thermoanaerobaculaceae; genus RBG-13-68-16. The sequence continues at coordinate 71,983 of JBGQAK010000015.1, read as the reverse complement.
CTCCTACGCCTTCGTGGTGGACACCTCGGGCTCGATGAACGGCAGGCGGCTCGCCAAGACTCGCGAGGCCGTCCTCCAGTTCGTCGGGCAGCTCCGGCCCGACGACGAGGTCTGCCTGATCACGTTCGGGGCCGGGGAGGTCAAGAGGCGCCTGGCGTTCGGCACCGACCCGAGCCTCCTGGGGCGGATTCTGGAGTCGCTACGGGGCTACGGCACGACGGCCCTCTACGACATGCTGATCGCCACGCCGGAGGCGATGGAAGGGGCCCACAACGTCCGCCGGGTCGTCCTCTTCTTCACCGACGGGGTCGACACCGCCTCGACGTTCACGCCGGCGGATGCCATGCGGATCCTCGAAAACCTCTCGGATCCGCTGTACGTGATGGGGATCGAGCCGCCCCCGGCCGAGGAGGGCCCCCCGGACAGCTACGAGGACCTGCTCGCCCGCTTCGCCACGGCCTCCGGCGGCCGCTACCTCAGGGTCGACAGGGCGTCCAAGCTGCCGCAGTTCGCACTCGATCTCCGGAAGGAGCTGACCATGCGCTACATCATCACGTTCGAGCAGTCGGGCATCGGCATGGTGAAGTGGCGCAGGATCGAGGTCAAGGTGGACGGGGATTACGGCGTGCTGGCGCGCCAGGGCTACAAGGGCACGCTGCCCTGAAACCGGCGTTCGGGGCTTGACACGCTAGCCTGAAGCTGTGGTATAAGACGCCTGGTATAAGGTGCGTTGTTGCAGAGAGACCGAATCACGATGCCGGCAGACCGGGGGCAAAAGGAGGATGCGTCATGAGAAAGTCGCTGTTGGGTGTTCTGGTGGTGGGGCTCGTCGTCACGCTCGGCGTGGCCGGTTGCGCCACCAAGACGTACGTCCAAGAGCAGGTGGCCGCGGCTGAAAAGGCCCAGGACGCCAAGATCGGTGAGGTTCAGAAGCAGGTCGAAGCAACCCAGATGGACATCACCAACATCAAGAAGGTGGATGCCGATCAGAGCGCGGCCATCGCCAAGCTCTCGGACACGGCCAAGGAGGCCCTTGCCCGTGCCAACGAGGCGAACAAGCTGGCGAACCACTCCTTCCTGTTCGAGGTGACCATCACAGACGAGGACGTCCGCTTCGGGTTCAACAAGAGCGACGTGTCCACCGAGGCAAAGGCCGCGCTCGATGCCTTTGCGAAGCGCGTAAAGGATGAGAACAAGAACGTCTATATCGAGATCCAGGGTCATACCGACAGCGTCGGCTCCGACCAGTACAACCTCGTGCTCGGTCAGGCTCGCGCCGAGACCGTGATGCGCTACCTGGCGATGCAGCACGGGTTCCCCGTGCACCGCGTGACCGCGATCTCCTACGGCAAGTTCAAGCCGATCGCCGACAACAAGACGGCTGACGGTCGCGCAAAGAACCGCCGCGTGAGCCTGGTCGTGATGAACTGAGTTGTCGCGACAACGTGATCAACGCCGCGCCCCGGGTTTCCCCGGGGCGCTTCTTTCGTTGACGGCGGGGCGCCGCCCGCCTCCGGCGTTGCCCGTGGTCCCCGTGGGGTTCCTGGGGGGTATCATGGTATGGGGAACCTGGAGGTGCAAGGTGAGGACAGTGGTTACACTCGTCGCGGCGCTCGTGCTGGCAGCCGAAGCTTCGGCCGCCACCGTGGTCCTGACCAGCGGAAAGCGTCTCGACGTCGCAAACTACACGGTAAGAGGAACTTATGTGATCCTGCAGTACGGGTCGGGCCGGCGGGAGTCCTACCCGCTCTCGACCGTTGACCTTGCCGCGACGAGGCAGGCCAACGGCGATAAGGCGCCCGTCTCGGCGGCACCCCAGCAGATAGGTCCGCGCAGCCCGTTCATCGGGGCGAAGTCGACGGGAGGGACCGCCGCGGTTGCCATCACCGACTCCGATGTGAGCCACGTCACAATCCCGCCGCCGGGCGAGGAAAAGAAGCCGGACGCCGAGCCGACCGCCCAGGTCGTGCTCGTGAGCTTCGAGAAGAGAAAGGTCTCCGAAGGGCAGTGGGACATCGTCGCCACCGTCGCGAACCAGGGTGCCAACGCGGTCCAGGGGGTCAACGGGCAGGTCCGCGTCCTGGATTCCGACGGAAAGACCATCGCGTCCGGCGCGGGTTCGCTCTTAGGCGGGCTCGCGCCGGGTAAGCAGGGCACGATCACGGCCCGGGTGGCGATGGAGGGAGAGCCGGTTCAGCTCGCCGTTGATCTGAACTGGCAGGAGATCCGGCCGGTCGAGAAGCCGCCCGGGACGCCGAAGCCGGTTGCGACGCCGAAGCCGGCAGGCGGGGGCACGCAAGCGGCCGCGACGCCGCCGCCGGGGTGGTCGATCCCCGCCGGTGCCTCGCCAAACACCCTGCCTTCGAACATGATGGCGCTCCCGCCTGCCAACAGCACCGGCACCGGCGCCCAGGTGCCCCGCGAGAAACCCCAGGGATAGCCTTCGCCGTTCTCCAGGACGATTGACCTCGAAGTCAGCGCTCGACCCGGCACGTTCTCACAGAGCCGGGTTTTGCGCCTTGCGCCTCGGGCCGCGAGCCACGTCACCGCACCTACGAAGCTTCGAGGCGCCGGGCCGGTGCTGCCGAAAAAGGCTGTGACTACCCGGCGTCTGGCGTGGCACGGCGGGCGTCCCAGAACATGTAGGCAGCGAGCGCGATGTAGAACACGAGCGCGAGTATCTCCAACCCGTGAGACTCGCTGACCCCGAACAGTTGCCCGAAGTGACCGGTCACCTTGGCACCCAGGCCAACGCCCACGTTCGCCCCGGTCCAGAAATTCACGATCTTCAGCAGTGCTGCCAGCACGCCCATCAGGGCGCCCCCGGCAATGAATCCCGAGGCTATGAGCGTGCCCCGCGTACCCCTTGCCTGCGCCAGCTTCTCGTCGCCGTGCGCGGACTTCTGCACGCCGTGCGCGATCAGGCCGCCCACGACGAGCGGGACGTTGAGCTCAAGGGGGATGTACATCCCGAGCGCGAAGGCGAGAGAAGGGACGCCGATCATCTGCATCGTCATGGCAATGAGCGCCCCGACGCCATAGAGGAGCCATGGCACCGGCTCGTTTGACATCAGTGTCTTGATGACAGCGGCCATCGCGTTTGCCTGCGGTGCGGCGAAGATCTTATCGGCGGGATGCTCGGGAGACGGCGCAAAGCCGTACGCCTGGTTGAGCAGCAGGATCACCGCTCCGACGGCGGCGGCCGCCACGATCGTGCCTAGGAACTTGGAGCGCTGTTGCACCGCGGGAGTCGCTCCGAGCCAATAGCCGATCTTGAGATCCGTAATCAGGCCGCCGGCCATCGAGAGCGCGGTGCACACGACTCCGCCTATCAGCAAGGCGGCCAGCATTCCCGCTTTGCCGGTGAGTCCGGCTTTGACGAGAAAGACCGAGGTCAGGATGAGGGTCATGAGGGTCATGCCGGACACGGGGTTGGTGCCGACCGTTGCGATGGCGCGCGCCGCGACGGTCGTGAAGAGGAACGAGATGATGATGACCACCGTCAGGGCAATGAGGGAGAGCTTGGTTGCGGCGGGCTCGGCGGAGAGCACCCCAAAGCGGAAGAACACCCACACCGCAATCGCGACGACGAGGATGCCGCCCATGACCAGACCCATGCGCAGGTCGCGGTCGGTCCGGAGTGCCGTCGTCGCGGTGGCGCTCTTGCCCGCGCGCCCGAACAGCTCCCGGAACCCCATGGAAAACGCCTTGGCGATGACCCGCCACGATCGCAGGACCCCCATGATCCCGGCGGCGGCAATTCCACCGATGCCGATGTGCCGGACGTAGCTCCGGAAGATCGCCTCCGCGGACATGCTGCCGATCAGAGTGCCGTCGACCACCGGGGGTATGGAGACGCCGAGGTGAGCGCCGAAGTGGCCGACCAGCGGTACGAGGAGGAACCAGGAGAGGAAGGAGCCCGCGCAGATGATCGCCGAGTACTTGAGCCCGATGATGTACCCGAGCCCCAGGATCGAGGCAAGGACGTCGAGGCGAAAGACGATCTTGGCCCGATCGGCGAGCCCGGTCAGGAACGACAGCGACCGGGAGGTGAAGACCTCGGCCCAACCCTCGAAATGGATGATCACGAAGTCGAAAGCCCCCCCGACCGCCGCGGCGACCGCGAGGACCTTGGCCTGCTTGCCCCCTGACTCACCCGCGACCAGCACCTCGGTGGTGGCCGTCGCCTCCGGGAACGGGAACTCCCCGTGCATCTCGCTTACGAAATAGCGGCGGAGGGGGATCAGGAACAGGATTCCGAGCGTGCCTCCGAGCAGCGCGACCAGGAACAGCTTGAAGAGGTCGACGTCGAGGCCGAGGATGAACAGCGCCGGGAGCGTGAAAATCGATCCCGCAACGACGAGACCAGATGCTGCGCCGATCGATTGCACGATGACGTTCTCGAGCAGGGTCGAGCGTCGCGGCAGCACTACCCCGAGGCCGACGGCGATGATGGCGATCGGTATTGCCGCCTCGAAGACCTGGCCGGCCTTGAGGCCGAGGAACGCCGCCGCCGCGGAGAAAAGCGCCGTCATCACCAGTCCGAGGATCACCGAGCGCGCGGTCCACTCCGGGACCTGTGCCGAAGCCGGCACCAGGGGTTGGTAGCTCTCGCCTGGCGTGAGTTTCCGGTAGGCGTTTTAGGGAAGGGTGCGGTGGGTGGTGGTCTCCATCTCTCTTCTCCCTCCTCGCAGGGACGCGGGCGAGCTTAGGGGTGCCAAGGCGTGAAATCAAGCCGGCGGTGACCCTCTTGTCGCAGTGGCAGAGGCGGGCGATACTGGGCACGGAGGCGGCACGGAATGGCCACGCCCAAGAGGATCCTGGTCGCCAAGCCCGGGCTCGACGGGCACGACCGCGGCGCCAAGGTGGTCGCCCGCGCGTTGCGCGACGCCGGCTTCGAGGTGATCTACTCCGGCCTGCGCCAGACGCCGGAGCAGATCGCGCAGGCCGCGGTGCAGGAGGACGTCGACGCGGTCGGGCTCTCGAGCCTCTCGGGCGCCCACCGCGAGCTGTTCCCCGCGGTCGTGCGCGCGATGCGGGAGGCAGGTGCGGGGGACGTGCCGGTGTTCGGCGGCGGCGTGATCCCGCAGGAGGACATCCCGGTGCTCGAAGGGCAGGGGATCGAACGGGTTTTCCTGCCGGGGACGGACACGCGCGAGATCGTGAAGTTCCTCCGGCAGCGCCTCGGCGTCGAGAACTGTTAGCGGGTCAGCACCCGCACCAACCGTACGGCGAGCCGTTTACCAAGGCGCAGGTAAGCCGCCACCCCGGCGGGGGTGAGCCCCTCGGTGTGGACCCCGGCCGCGACCGCCACGGTGGCCCCGAGCCCGTGGGCGAGCGCTTCTGCGATGGGGCGCGCCAGCGGCTCCTCGCGGTGCGACGGGAGGCAGAGCGCGGAGCTGGTCACGCTCGTGCGCGGAGGGTCGTCGGTCGCCGGATGGGGGCGGGCGACCACAACGCAGCCGATGTGCGGGCGCTCCCCGCCGGTCACGGTGACCTTGAGATCGTCGCCGGCCCAGCAGGCGGTGGCGTCCAGGCGGAGCACGCCGCCGCGCGCGGAGGCGTGGAGGGGCGGGTGGGCGGAGGTGGTCACGGCCGGAATGATACAGTCGCTCGCCCGCTTATTTCACTGGGCCGGGTTCCAGCCGGCCGCAAGGAGGACCACGACCATGCACGAACGCCACGGCTTTGTAACCTTCAAGGAAGCGCCGCTCACGCTGCTAGGCACGGCTCCGCAAATCGGGGCGAAGGCCCCGGACTTCACCGCCCTGCGCGGCGACCTGACGCCATTCTCGCTCGGCCAAGCCGGAGGCAAGGTGGTGGTGATCAACTCCGTTCCCTCCCTCGACACGCCGGTCTGCGCCATGCAGACGCGACGCTTCAACCAGGAGGCCGCCGGGCTCGGCGAGCGCGTGAAGGTGCTGGTGGTCTCCATGGACCTCCCGTTCGCCCAGAAGCGTTTCTGCGCCACCGAGGGGATCGCCAACCTCGAAACCCTCTCCGACCACCGGGACGCCTCGTTCGGATCGAGCTACGGCCTCCTCATCAAGGAGCTGCGCCTCCTGGGCCGGGCCGTGCTGGTTATCGACAAGGACGGCGTCTTGCGCTACCAGCAGCTCGTCTCCGAGGTGGGCCAGGAGCCGAACTACGACGAGGCGCTGGCGGCGATCAGGAAGCTCCTGTAGTCCGGAACACTGCGCCGGTAAGCGTGAGCTTTCCTCTGCCGACGAGCTGCCCCTCGCCGGTCCAGACCTCGACCCGGTAGACGCCGGGCTGGAACCCGTTCGGTCCGGCGCCGAGGGCGTCCCAGACCCGGAAGCCGCGCGCGTGCGCTGTGAGGCTCAACGTCCGCGAGGTCTTGAGGACCTGGCCGTCCCGCAGGAAGCGGAACTGGATGCGCACCGGGAGCCGTCCCGGCGAGAAGACCGTCGCACGCACGCACAGCGCGCCCTCGGCGAACCCGCTGATCGGTGCCGTGCCCTCGACCTCTCCTCCGAGTTCCAGCGTCTCGGGGTCGATCTTCGAGGCGAAGCTGAGCGCGGCCAGGCGGAACGGCACGGGCGGAAGCAGCACGCGCGCGACCTTGAGCACGGCGACGATTCCCGCAAGAGCGAGGAAGATGAGCGCCAGCCGGCGCCCCTGGTTGAGCTCGTGCCATGAGTAGGCGACGGGCAGGGAGGCGAAGAATGCGAGCCCGGCCGCCAGGTACGCCCCGTTGTGGATACGCACGTGGAGCACGAGGGGCAGGAAGAACTGCAGGGCGGAGTAGGTCACGATGAAGAAGAACGCCGCGGCGAAGGGACGGCTCGTCCGCAGCAGGCGATCGAAGAGCGCGTCGAAGCACGAGAGCGCCGCGAGGCCGGCGAGCACGACGACGTAGGCGCAGTTCCACGACGGGAACGTGCTCGAGTAGAAGTAGAAGGGGAGCAGGAAGAAAAGCGTCTCCTGGTACATCACGCGCGTGAGGTAGGACACGAACCCCTTGGCGAAGCGCACCCGGCGAGACTCGCCGCCCAGCGCGAAGCGCGAGAAGAACAGCGTGGAGGCCCAGGTCAGCGCGAGGAAGAGCACGACCAAGGGGAGGAACCCGTATCGGTTGTGCGCCAGCACGAGCACGAGCCCGCCGGTTATGAGCGCCCAAATGGAGTGGAGCGCCCAGAACACCCTGGAGTAGCGCTTGTGGAGCTCCAGACCCAGCGCAAGAGTGCGCTCGCGCCGCGAGCGCAGGCGGTCCTTCCAGTGCGGGTCGAACTCCATGATGCCGCATTCTAACCGGTTTGGACAGCCTGCCCGCGTTCCGGGCTACACTTCCGGGGTGACGAACGGGCGGTGTGAAGTGTTGACCAACTGGATCGAAGTTTCGCGCGCAGCGCTGGCTGGAAACATCGCGCTCTTCCGGCGCCTGCTCCAACCCGGCACCGCCTTCCTGGCGGTGGTCAAGGCCAACGGCTACGGCCACGGCCTCCAGCAGGTGGCGCAGGTGTGCGTGGACGAGGGCGTGGACATGCTCGGCGTACACACCGCCGACGAGGTGGCGGCTCTCCGCCGTGCGGGCGTGAGGCTGCCGGTCCTGGTCATGGGCTACCTCACGCCGCGGCAGGTGGCCGAGGTCGTGGACCCCGGCGTGCACGTGCTCGTCTCCTCGCGCCAGGTCCTGGAGGCGCTGGCGGCGCACTCCAGGCGCCTCGGGGTCGCCTTGCCCCTGCACATCAAGGTGGACACCGGAACGCACCGGCAGGGTGTGCCTCCCGCGGAAGCGGCGGACCTGGCCGACGCCGCCCGGGCCGCGGGCCTCGCGGTGACAGGCCTCGCCACGCACTTCGCCAACATCGAGGACACCACGGACCACAGCTACGCCTACCTCCAGCTTGAGCGCTTCCGGGGCGTGGTGGCTGCGGTCCGCGACCGGGTGGGGCCGGTACCCGTCGTGCATGCGGCGTGCTCGGCTGCGGCGCTGCTCTTCCGCGAGGCTGACTTCAACATGGTGCGGGTGGGCATTTCGCTCTACGGGCACTGGCCCTCAAAGGAGACGCACCTTTCGTGGCTGCTCGAGCACGGCAGGGACGGCGTCAAGCTCGAGCCGGCGCTGGCCTGGCGCGCACGCGTGGGCCAGGTAAAGGAGGTGGCCGCCGGGGCTCCGATCGGCTACGGCTTGAGCTACCGGCCGACGAGAGCGAGCCGCATCGCGGTGCTCCCGGTGGGCTACGCCGAGGGGTACCCGCGGGCGCTCTCCAGCCGGGGCCGCGTGCTCGTGCACGGACGGGCCGCGCCCGTGGTCGGGCGGGTGTGCATGAACATCTTCATGGCGGACGTGACGGACGTCGGGCGCGTCGAGGACGGCGACGTGGCCACCCTGATCGGTGCCGACGGCAACGAGCGGGTCACGGTCGAAGAGCTGGCCGAGAACGCCGGCACCATCAACTACGAGATCCTGGCGCGCCTCTCGCCGACGCTGCCGCGCCTCCTCGTGGACTAGGTATCATTTCATGGTGCACGCTGACGCCCTCCGCGATCTCCTCGAACGTGTCGCCAGGGGGCAGCTCACACCACGCGACGCTGCCGAGGAGCTCGCCCACCTCCCGTTCCGTCTCGGCGAGGGCTTGATGGTCGACACCCACCGCGCGTTGCGCACCGGCGAGGGCGAGGCGGTTTTCTGCGAGGGCAAGACGCCGCGGCAGGCAGCTGAGGCCTTCGCGGCGCTTGCCGCCGGGGGCGGGCCCGTCCTCGCCACGAGAGCTGGAGAGGAGCACGCCCACGCCATTCTCGCTGCAGTGCCCGGGACGGTCCACCACGCCGAGGCGCGCATGGTGGTGCTGCCCGGCACCCCGATGCCTCTCGGGGAGGTGGCGGTGGTGTGCGCTGGGACCTCCGACCTCCCGGTGGCGGAAGAAGCGGTGGTCACGGCGGAGGCGCTCGGAGCCGTGGTGACGCGGGTGCGGGACGTCGGGGTCGCTGGCCTGCACAGGCTGCTGTCGTACGCCGAGGGGCTGCGGCGCGCCGACGTCATCATCGCGGTCGCCGGCATGGAAGGGGCCCTGCCCTCCGTCATCGCAGGGCTCGTACCCGCGCCCCTCGTGGCGGTGCCCACCTCGGTGGGGTACGGTGCGGCGTTCGGCGGGCTCGCGCCGCTGCTGGCCATGCTCAACGCCTGCGCGCCGGGCGTCGGGGTGGTCAACATCGACAACGGCTTCGGCGCCGCGATCCTGGCCGTGCGCATCCTCCGCCGGAGGAGGGCGGGAGGATGACGACCATCGAGTTGGCGCGCGGCGGAGAGGGCGCCCCCTGCCACATCGGTGAGGGCTTGTTGGAGCGGATCCCGGAGCTCGTCGCCCCCTACGTCAGGGGCGGGCAGGCGTACGTGGTGAGCGACGGAAATGTGGGCCCGCTCTACGCCGCCGAAGTTGCCGATCGCCTCGATGCCCCGATGCTCGAGCTCCCGGCCGGCGAGGAGCACAAGCAGTGGCCGGGCGTGGAGCGCATCGTGCGCTGGCTCGTGGCACACGACGCGGAGCGTGCGGGCCTGGTGGTGGCGGTCGGCGGCGGTGTCGTCACGGACATGGCCGGGTTCGCCGCCGCGGTCACCCTGCGCGGGATGCCCTGGGTCGCCGTTCCCACGACGCTCATGGGGATGGTAGATGCCGCGATCGGCGGCAAGACCGGCATCGACCTCGACGTGGGCAAGAACCTGGTGGGAGCGTTCTGGCCACCGCGCGCGGTGATCGCGGATCCGCTCGCGCTCGCCACGCTGGAAGGGCGGCAACTGCGCGCGGGGCTCGCGGAGGTCGTCAAGTCGGCGATGATCGCGCCCTCGTCGCTGGAGCACGTGCTGGACGCCAACCTCGCCCCTGTGGCGGCGGGTGACCCGCTGCGCGCCCAGGAGCTGATCGTGGGCTGCGTGCGGGTGAAGGCGGACATCGTGGCCGCGGACGAGAGGGAGAGCGGCCCCCGTCGGGCGCTCAACCTCGGCCACACGCTCGCGCACGGACTGGAAGCCGCAACGCGCTACCGGCGCTTCCTGCACGGGGAGGCGGTGGCGTGGGGGCTGCTGGCGGAGCTGCGCCTGGCGCGCGACCGTGGGCTGCTCTCGACCGCCGAGGCGCAAGCGTGGGCCGAGAGGATCCGCGCGCTGGCGCCTCTGCCGGGCCTCGAAGGGCTGCCGTGGGAGGCCGTCTCGCCGTTCGTGGCCCGCGACAAGAAGAGGCAGAGCGGCCGCGTGAGCTGGGTGCTGCCGCGCATGGGCGGCGTCGTCCTTGACGTGGCCATCGGCGACGAGGAGGCGGCCGCCGTCTACGCCAACCTCGCAGCGCTCCAGCCCGAGGGTCCGTTCAGCGGCCTGTTCTGAATCGTGTCAGGTTCAGGAATAGTCCGACTGACTTTCACCCGGTGTCGTGAGGCGCACATCGACGGGCACGACCCGTGGAAGCGGACACAGGGCGGGCGCCGTCCGCTCCGCTCCGGCGAGGCCGCCTCGTGGATTTGCCTGTTGCCTGTTGACTGTTGCCAGAGAAGAGGAGCGGCGGGAATGCTAGACTCCGTGGTCACAACGGTGCGCGGAGGGGTGCGTGAGGCGTCCGGAACAGCTGCCGACCCGCTTTGATCCCACCTCGTTCGAGGGCAGGTGGTACGAAGCCTGGGAGGCCTCCGGGGCGTTTACCCCCGAGCTTCCCTCCGAAAAGCCGCCCTTCGTGATCCTGATCCCGCCCCCGAACGTGACCGGCAAGCTCCATATCGGCCACGCCTTGCAGTTCACGCTGCAGGACCTGGTGATCCGCTGGCGCCGCATGCAGGGGTACAACGCCCTCTGGCTGCCCGGCACGGACCACGCCGGCATCGCCACCCAGGTGATGGTGGAGCGGGAGCTGGCCAAGGAGGGGACGAACCGGCGAGAGCTCGGGCGCGAGAAGTTCCTGACGCGCATGTGGGAGTGGAAGGCGCAGTACAAGGACAACATCTCCCATCAGGCCAAGGCGCTGGGCGCCTCCTGCGACTGGAGCCGCGAGCGCTTCACGCTGGACGAGATGCTCTCCGGGGCGGTGAAGCACGCGTTTGTCTCGCTCTACCGCGAGGACCTGATCTACCGCGCGCACAGGCTCATCAACTGGTGCCCCCGTTGCCTGACGGCGCTCTCCGACCTGGAGGTTGTCCACAAGGAGATCGACGGCGGGATGTGGGACTTTGCCTACCCGCTCGTCGACGGCGGCGAGGTCGTCGTCTCCACGAGCAGGCCGGAGACCATGCTCGGCGACACCGCGGTGGCCGTCCACCCCGAGGACGAGCGCTACCGGGGGCTGGTCGGCAAGCTGATCCGCCACCCGCTGCTGGACCGTACGTTCCCCGTGATCGCGGACGCGATCCTCGTGGACCCGAAGTTCGGCACGGGGGCCGTCAAGGTCACGCCCGCCCACGATCCCAACGACTTCGCCACCGGTGACCGGCACGGCCTCGAGAAGATCAACATCCTCAACGAGGACGGCACGATCAACGCCAACGGCGGGCCGTTCGCGGGGCAGGACCGCTCTGCCGCCCGCAAGGCGGTGCTGGCGGCGCTGGCGGAGAAGGGGCTGCGGCGGGGGGAGAAGACGCACCGCCACGCCGTGGGGCACTGCCAACGCTGCGACACGGTTGTCGAGCCATACCTCTCGAGGCAGTGGTTCTGCTCGGTGAAGGGGATGGCCGGCCGTGCCCTCGCCGCCGTGCGGTCGGGCGAGGTGAGGCTGATCCCGGACTTCTGGGTCGCGACCTACGAGAACTGGCTGGAGAACATCCTCGACTGGTGCATCTCGCGCCAGCTCTGGTGGGGGCACCGCATCCCGGCGTTCTACTGCCCGGACGGGCACACCACGGTGTCCGAGGAGAACGTCGCGACGTGCCCGCAGTGCGGCAAGCCGGCAGAGCAGGATCCCGACGTGCTCGACACCTGGTTCTCCTCCGGGCTGTGGCCGATCTCCACCATGGGGTGGCCGGCGGACACCGCCGACATGCGCGCCTTCTACCCGACCAGCCTGCTGATCACGGGTTTCGACATCCTCTTCTTCTGGGTGGCCCGGATGGTCATGATGAGCTGCCACTTCACCGGGAAGGCGCCGTTCGCCGAGGTCCACCTGACCGGGCTGGTGCGCGACGCGCGCGGGCAGAAGATGTCCAAGACCAAGGGGAACGTGATGGATCCCCTCGACCTGGTGCACGAGTACGGCGCCGACGCGGTGCGCTTCACGCTCGCCTCGCTTGCCTCGCCCGGCCGTGACCTCCCGCTCGACGTCAAGCGCATGGAAGGCTACCGCGCCTTCGGCACCAAGCTGTGGAACGCGGCGCGTTTCCTGCAGATGCACCTGACCGGCGAGGAGCCGCCGCTCGAGAAGGTCGCGACGTCCGGGTTCGCCCTCCCGGAGGCCTGGATCCTGACCGAGCTGGAGCGCACCACCGCGGCCGTCAACCGCGCATGGGAGAGGTACCGTTTCGACGAGGGGTGCCGCGAGCTCTACCAGTTCGTGTGGAACGACTACTGCGACTGGTACGTCGAGATGGCCAAGCCGGTGCTCCAGGAGGGCAGCGAGAACGGACGGCGGGCCGAGGACGTGCGCGCGGTGGCGCGCGGCGTCCTGCTCCAAGCGCTCAAGCTGCTGCACCCGGTGATGCCGTTCATCACGGAGGAGATCTCGCAGCACCTCGGCGCGCCCGAGCTGCTCATCACGGCCCCGTACCCGGCGCCCGGACGCCTCCCCGAGGACCCCGCGGTCAGCGCCCTGATGGCCGCCTTCCAGGCGGTCGTGCAGGAGACCCGGTCGTACCGCCACCTCGTCGGGCTGCCTCCGGGTACGCCCCTGCAGCTCTGCCTCCTGAACCTGCAGCCGGCGTGGCGCCAGGCGTTCTCCGGCCTCGCGGGCGAGTTGCGGCGGCTGGCCGGGCTCTCGGCGCTCGAGCTCGACCCCGCGAAGGTCCCGGACCGCGCCATCCGCGACCTGGCCGGAGGCGTCAGCGTGGCGATCGTGCTGCCGGAAGGGGCGGTGGGGGAGGCGGAGCGGGCACGGCTTGCCGCCGAGCTCGAGCAGATCCGGGGCGAGCTCGGGAAGGTCAGCGCGCGCCTCGCGGACGAGAGCTTTGTGGCGCGCGCGCCCGAGGAAGTGGTGGCGGGCAGCCGGCAGCGCGCCGCCGAGCTTTCGCACAAGGCGCAGCTCCTGGCCGCAACCCTTGGGAGGGAGCCCTGATGCGGCTGCTCCCCGAGCCGGCACCGGCCAACGTGATTTGGCTGGACGAGGTCGACTCGACGAATGCCGTCGCCGAACGCTTGGTTGCGAAATGGCTCGCGAGCGAGGATGAGCGCCTGTCGGAGACTATGATCGTGGCCGATCGGCAGTCGGCAGGGCGGGGCCGCGACGGCCACACGTGGGAGTCCCCGGCAGGGGGGCTCTACGCCACCTGGCTCGCATGGCTCCCGCTGGGCCGCCTCGCCACGCTTCCGATGGCTGCGGGCGTGGCCCTGGGGGCCGCGTTGGAGGAGCTCGTCCCGGGCATGAAGGTCGGGCTCAAGTGGCCCAACGACCTCCGGGTCGGCGGCCGCAAGCTGGGCGGCGTGCTGTGCGAGAGCCGCTGCAGCGGCGACTCCGCGTGGGTCATTGCCGGCTTCGGAGTCAACGTGGGGTCCGAACCGGTGCTCGCCCCCGGTGACCCGACGAGGCCCGTCACGCTGCGCGCCCTGGGGTACACGGGCGGCGCCGCAGATGCGGTAAGGTCGCTGGTCGTGGCATTCCTCTCGCGCATCCACGGCGCGCTCGACGACCCCGCGGGCACGGCGAGGGCGTGGGTGGACCGCACCGTGCACCGCCCGGGCGAGCACATGCACCTCCGCCTCGACACCGGCGTGGTGGAGGGCAGCTTCGTCAGGCTCCTCGAGGATGGGCGGCTCGAGCTTCGGGTCGGCGGCGAGCTGCGGCGGTTCCCTTCGGGTGAGCTTCTGGTGGATAACGAGCCGGGAGGTTGAGATGCTCCTCGCCCTCGATGTCGGAAACACCCACACCACCATCGGCGTCTTCAAGGCGAAGGCGATTCTTCGAAGGTTCCGCCTCACGACCGTGCGCGAGCGAACCGTGGACGAGCTGGGGCTGCTGCTGCGCCAGCTCTGCGAGTGGTCGCAGATCGCGGCCGACGACATCCGCGGTGTGGTGGTCGGGTCGGTCGTGCCGCCGGTGGACGGGGCGCTGCGTGCCGCCATCGGCACCTACCTGCAGGCGGAGCCCCTGTTCGTGGTGCCCGGCATCCGTTCGGGGATGCCGCTCAAGGTGGACACGCCGCTGGAGCTCGGGGCGGATCGGCTGTGCAACGCGGTCGCGGCGTTCGACGAGCACGGCGGCCCCTCCGTGGTGGTGGACTTCGGCACGGCGACCACGTGGGACGTGGTCTCGGCCAAGGGCGAGTTCCTCGGGGGCGTGATCGCCCCCGGGCTGGAGATCGCGGCCGAGGCGCTCTTCTCGCGGGCGGCCAAGCTGCCGCGCATCGAGCTGGCCGCGCCGCCGCGCGTGATCGGCAAGGGGACCGTGGACTCCATGCAGGCCGGGGTGATCTACGGGTATGTCGGCTTGGTGGAGGGCCTGACCCGTCGCGTGCTGGACGAGATGGGTGGAGGCAAGGTGATCGCCACCGGCGGTCTCGCGACGGTCATCGGGCGCTACACGGAGATCTTCGACGCAGTGGACGAGGACCTCACCCTCAAGGGGTTGCGGCTGCTCTGGGAACGCAACCGGCCGAGGCGGACCTGAGGGGCGCGCGCGTCATGACCGAGCCGGACGAGGCCGAGCTCGCGTACTATCGGGCGGTGGAGGACCACTTCGCGGCTCTGCGGGGCACGCCGTTCCTCTTTTCCCCGAAGGACTTTGCGCTGCTGCAGAAGTGGTGGCGGGAAGGGGCGCCGCTGGCGGCGGTCCTCGCGGGGATCGGCGAGGCGTGGGAGCGGAGGCGGGAAAGAGACGCGGACCCAATCTCGTCGCTGTCCTACTGCCGGCACGCCGTCGCGCGCCAGGTCAAGCGCCTGGCGGCCGCGCGCGTCGGAGCCGCGGGGGAGGGGGCCGGCCTCGACGTCGCCGGAGCCCTCCGCTCGCTGGCCGTGCAGGTGAACGAGGCCGCGGACGCATGGCAGAAGGACATCCCGCAGGTCGCGGCGATGCTCCGCGACCTCGCCAGGGCGGTGGCCACACTGCCGATCGAGGCCCCGCCCTCCGCGCTCGACGAGACCCTCGCGGACCTCGAGTTCTCCACCCTGGACGCGCTGCTGGTGGCCCTGCCCTCCGAGCGGCGGGAGTCGCTCGCTGTCGAGGTGGACCGCGAGCTGACCTCCCTGACCATGACCGATGATGTGCGCGAGCGCACCCGCCGCGCCCTCCTCGTGAAGGAGTTGCGGCGCCTCGTCGGCATGCCGAGACTGGAGTTGGCCGCCGATGCGCCTTGAGATCGAAGGCCTAGGCGGCGGTGGGCGGGGCATCGCGCACCGCGGCCGGAAGGTGTGGTTCGTCGCCGGTGCGCTCCCCGGGGAGGTGGTGGAGGCCGAGGTCGAACGGAAGCGGGCCGGGATCGTGGAGGCCCGCCTGACGGAGATTGTGAAGGCGAGCCCGTGGCGGGAGGCCGACCCGTGCCCCGTGGCGTTCACCTGCGGCGGGTGCGACCTCGCCCATGTGAAGCGCGAGGTGGCCGCGCAGGCCATCCAGGAGGCGACCGTCGGCGCTCTCCGGCATGCCCCGCCGGAGCTCTCCGACGCGGTGAAAGCCGCGCCCGTCGTGGTCTCGGAGATGGGCTGGCGGCTGCGCGCCCGCTTGCACTGGGATGCGGCCGGGAACACGCTCGGCTTCCTCGGCCCCCGCTCCCACACGACCGCGGACATCTCCCCCTGCCGGGTCGTCTCCCGGCTCCTCCTGGACGCGATCCCGAGGATGGAGCGAGCGCTGACGGCTGCGGGCCTGCCCGACGGCGAGGTGGAGTGGCTCGAGAATCTGGCGTCGAGCGCCGCGGTCGCCGGCTGGCGGGGACGCGGGAGCCCGCCGGAGGTAAAGGTGCGCGGCCTCGCGGGGTGGCACCCGATCGGCGAGGGGGGAGCCCTGCTCTCGGGGGGTTGGGGGGCGGTGGGCATGGTGATGGAGCTTCCGGTGCCGCTGCGCGTACCGGTGGGCGTGTTCTTCCAGGGCAACCGCCACCTGGTGCCGCGCCTCTTCGACCGGGTCGGGGAGCTGGTCCGGGCCCACGGGCACGCCCGCGTGGTGGATCTCTACGGCGGGGTCGGCTTCTTCGCAGCCGCGGCCAGGAGCGCCGGGGTGGCGGCCATCACGGTGGTCGAGGGAAGCCGGGTGGCGGCAGAGGCCGCCGCGGCAAACATCACCGGCGCCCTCGTCCTCGCGGTGTCGGCTGAGGAGTACCTGCGCGGGGCGGGCGAGGGGTCGGGGACCCTCGCGATCATCGATCCACCGAGGGCCGGGCTCTCCTCGATGGCCCTCGAGGGTGTCCTGCGCTGGGCACCCGCCGGCATCCTCATGCTCTCGTGTGATGCCGCCTGCTTCGGGCGCGACGCGGCCATCCTGATGCGCAGCGGTTACTCCCTGGCCTCGCTCGAGCTGTGGGACCTCTTCGCCGGCTCGCACCATGTGGAAATCCTGGCGGACCTTCGGCGCACCGGTCGCTGAGGCCCCGGGGTCCAGGCTTGTCACGCTGTCCGCAAGCGCGGTGGTGGCGATGCTGGCTGGCAACCTCCTTCCGCCCGACCCCGGCTGGCGGTACGCCCTGGTCGCGACGGCGCTCCTCGCCGGTTGGCGGGGTCTCACGGGCAGGGGCTTGCGCCTCGGCTGGTGGGCCTCGTGCGGCGTGCTCGCTGGTCTGGCCGCGTGCGCGTTCGCCCCGCGTGCTCCCGTAGCGTTCGGCGGCACCTCGGCGCCCGTCCGCTTCGTTGTCACGGTACGGGACGGCTGGACAGGCGGGGCGCGGGGCCTTGGGACGCGCGTGAGCGTGGGCCGCGTCGAGCTGGCGGGCAAGGACCTCCGGTCGCCGCGCGAGATGGATCTCTACGTCACCGCGCCTGTGGGACTGGCACAGCTCCCGCGCCCGGGCTCCCGGTGGGAGGGGAGCGGGGAGCTGGTCTTCGACCCCAGCCTCCCGCTCAAGGCGGGATACCTGCGGGTCAAGACGCTCTTGCTGCTCAGACCCCTGACCGGGGGCTCGCTCGTCGACCGGCTGCGGGAGGCGGGCGTCCGGTCGCTGCGCGGCAGCGCGGGCGTGGAACCGGTGCGTCTGCACGCCGCAGCCCTCGCGTCGGCGCTCGTGCTGGAACGCAGGGAGAGCCTGTTGGAGGGCGAGGTCTCGAGCATGAGGCGCTCCGGTCTGGTCCACCTGCTCTCCGTGTCCGGTCTCCACGTGGGGCTGGTCGGCGTGCTGGCGTGGGGAGCCCTCAGCCTGGCTGGCGTGCGGCCGACCACGCGGCGGTGGATCGTGGCAGGAGCGCTGATCGCCTTCGCGTTGATTGCGGGCGGCAACGCACCGGTGCGGCGCGCCGCCACGGCGGGCGTCGCGTACCTCGTGGCGCGCCAGCTCGGCCGCCCTCTCGAACCGCTGCCCTCGGTGTGGGCGATCGTGGCGGGACTCTCGCTGCTCGAACCTTCGGTGCTGCTGCAGCCCGGCTTCGAGCTGTCCGCCTTCGTGACCCTTGCGCTCGTGCGCTGGATCGCTCCCCTGGCGGCGTGGCTGCACGTCCTCCCCGCGCGGCTCGCCCAAGCGCTGGCGGTCGCCCTGGTCGCCCAGGGGGCCTCCAGCCCGATGGTCGGCGCGTACTTCGCGGTCGTACCTCCGCTCGGCGTGATTGCGAATCTGCTGGCCGCCCCGCTCGAGTTGCTCCTCGTGGGTGCGAGCATCCTCGCGCTCCTCACGGCTCCCCTGTGGTCGTTCCTCGGGGGCCTGGCACTGCTGGCCGTCGCCGGGGGCCAGTGGCTGCTCGGCGCCGCCTCCGCGCTGGGAGGGGCGGTAAGCTTGCCGTTCGCGCCGCTCCCCGCGGGGCTGGTCGCCGTGCTCGCAGCGCTCGGGTTGTTCGCCCTGACCCGCGTCCGGTGGTCGCGGGGCGCGGCCCTGCTCCTCGTCGCGGCGACCGTGGCGTGGATGGTCTTCCCGCCGCGGGCGAGGCCGTGGACCCACGAGCTCCGGGTGCTCGGCGTCCGCGAGGGGATGGCGCTGCTCGTGCGCAGCGGCGAGGGCGCGGTGCTGGTGGACGCGGGCCGCTCCCCGGTGGACGCGTGGCGCGAGCTGGCGCGCGCGCGGGTCAGGACGCTGGACGCACTGGTCGTGACCCACCCGGACGCCGATCATACGGGCGGCGCGGCGATGCTCCTGGAGCGCTTGCGGGTGCGCCGCCTGTGCTACCCGCGCGCGCTGGGGGAGCGGGCGGAGATCGTGCCGCTGCGGCGGATGGCGCGCCTGAAGGGCATCGAGGAGGTTCCGCTGGTGCGTGGCCAGCGCGTGGTTCTCGGCGGAATCACCTGCGACCTCGTGTGGCCCCCGCCCGCGATGGAGGGCGCCGACAACGACGCCAGCCTCGCCGCCCGTCTCAGCATGGGCGGCATCAGGGTGCTGGTCACCGGTGATCTGGAGGCCCCCGGGGAAGCCGCGATCCTCGCCCGCGGGCTCCCGCTTCGGGCGGAGGTGCTCCAGCTGCCGCATCACGGCTCGCGGACGTCCTCGAGCCCGGCGTTCCTGCAGGCGGTGCAGCCGGTCATCGCGCTGGCCGCCACCGGCGTGCGGCCCCGCTTCGCGTACCCTGACCCGACGGTGGCGCGGCGCACCCTCGAGGTGCCTGCGGTGCTGGTGGTGCAGGGGGGCGGCGTGGCGGTGGTGGGTTGGGAGGCCGAGGGACGGCTCACGGTGGGAACGGCGGAGCCCGTCATGGTGGCGCGGCGAAGAGGGCCGGGTGTCGACTGAGCTGATCGTGGTCGTGGGCCCGACGGCTTCGGGCAAGACGGCTCTGGGGGGGGCGCTGGCCGAACGGGTCGGCGGCGAGATCATCTCCGCCGACGCGTTCGCCGTCTACCGCGGCATGGACATCGGCACCGCGAAGCCCGACCGCGCGCTTCGCTCGCTCGTGAGGCACCACCTCGTGGATATTGCGGACCCCCACGAACGCTACTCGGCCGGCATGTTTGTGCGCGACGCCGACGCGGCGATCGCGGACATCCGCGGGCGAAGCCGCGTTCCTGTCGTGGTGGGCGGAACGCACTTCTACGTCCGCGCGCTGCTCCACGGTCTCTTCCCCGAGCCCCCGAAGGATCCGCGGCTTCGTCAGCAGCTCGAGCTCGAGTGGAGGGCCGATCCGGCCGCGGTGCGTGCGCGCCTCGGCGAGATCGATCCCGAGTCGGCGGCCCGCATTCCCTCCGCCGATCGCCAGCGCACATTGCGCGCCCTCGAGGTCGGCCTGCTCGCGGGGCGGCCGATGACCGTGGTCTGGCGCGAGCACCCCTGCCACGGGCCGCGTCACACCTTCCTCATGCTCGGTCTCAATCCGCAAAAGGCAGATCTTCATGCTAGGATTGCGTTGCGGGTGGAAAGAATGTTTGCCGCGGGGCTCGTGCGGGAAGTTGAGGGACTGCTCGCGGCGGGTGTGCCGTCACAGGCACACGCCCTCAAGGCGATCGGCTACAGGGAATCGTGCGGGGTTCTGGAAGGCACGCTGACGTCGGCGCAGGCGGTGGAGAAGGCGACGGCGGCGACCAGGCAGCTCGCGAAGCGACAGATGACCTGGCTGCGGGGGGAGAGTGACGTGGAGTGGCTCCTGGGGGATGGGGACGAGCTCCTGGCGCAGGCCATCTCACGTGTGGAGGCGTGACGTGGAACAGGGACAGGACCGGCCTAAGGTCGGCGTCAACGTTCAGGACAGCTTCTTCTACGCCATGCGGAGGGACGGGCGTCCCATCCACGTGTACCTCCTCACCGGCAAGCGCGTCACCGGCGTCCTCAAGCGCTTCGACCGCTACGCCCTCATCGTGGAGAGCCACGGCCTGGAGCACCTCATCTACAAGCACGCCGTGGCCACGGTGTGCCTAGCCCGGGGTGACGGGGATCATCTTGCCCAGGCCGGCGAGTAGGCTGGCCGTCGTCGTGGCCGTTGTGCTGGCCTCGTGCCGGACCACGGCGCCGCCGGCGATAAGCCGGATGCCGGACCCCGTTCGTCCGCCGGTCGTGGACGCTCCCCTTAACCCGGAGCAGGCCGAGGCGGCCAGGGTAGCCGTCGCACAGGCCGAGAATGGGGACTTCGCTGCCGCCAAGAAGGCCCTCGGTGCGCTGCCCGTGAACCACCCCGTGCGCCAGCTCGCGGAGCTCGAGGTGCGCTTCCTCGCGGGCGAGGCGGTGGGGGCACAGGCGCGTATCTTCGCAGCGAGCCTGCCCGGGTACGGCTCGGCGTGGGGTTTCGCGACGATTGCCGCGCGGCGCGAGGGCGACCTCCGCGCCGCCCTGACCACCGCACGGCGGGCGGCCGAGCTGCAGCCGGACGCGGGGTGGGGGAGGGTGATCGGTGAGCTGGAGCGAGCTCAGATTGCGCCGCTGCTGGCGGAGGGCAACGCGTTGCTTCAACGCGGCGACGCGGAGGGGGCGCTGACGAGCGCCCGCCAGGTCCTCGACCTGAGCCCGAACACGGTGGAGGCGCGGTACCTGGCTGTCCGTGCAATGTTGGAGCTCTACAACACGAAGGGTGCGGCCGAGATGGTGCCGGGGATGCCCGACTCGAGCGAGGGCCTCGAGCTCAAGGGCAACGTTGCCCAGGCGCTCGGCCAGTGGGACCTGGCACTCGAGTTCTTCACGCGTCTGCCGGCGGGCTACCCCCACCGATGCCAGCTGGTCGAAACGGCGCGGCGCAACCTCCGCTTCGCCAACGCCCCGCCGTACCTGACCAAGGCGCTGAGCGCCAAGACCCTGCGTCGCGGAGCGCTGGCTGCGATCATGGTGGCCGAGGTGCCGTCGCTCGCCGAGCGTGAGAGGGGCTCGGTGCCCCTCTTCGAGGATGTTGTACAGCTTCCCGAGAGGGGCGACATCATCGCGGCGGTGCGCAGCGGCGTGATTCCCGGTGACGTCGTCGCGCACCGGTTCAGCCCCGAGAGAACCGTTTCGCCGAGCGAGCTGGCGGCCGCCCTCGAGCGCCTGGCCAAGGCCCTCGGCCGCCCTGCGCCGCGCTGGTGCAGCGACCGGGAGACCGGTTGCGTGCGGCTGCCGGAGATGGTCGACGGCCAGACCGCGGGCGCGCTGGTCCGCCAGGTCACCGGCGGGGGAGGTGATCCGTGTCCGCAGCGCTGACGAATCTCCTGTCGCGCGCGCCGCTCTTTGCCGAGCTGGAGCAGAAGGAGCTCGAGGCGTTGGCCAAGACCGGAGAGCGCCGCGAGTTCGGCCGCGACGAGGTCATCTTCGCCGCGAACGAGCCGGCCGACGGGCTCTACGTGATCGCCACGGGTCGCGTGAAGGTGTGCGTCTCCTCGGTCGGTGGGAGGGAGCTCATCCTGGCGACCCTTGGGCCCGAGCAGTTCTTCGGAGAGATGGCGCTGCTCGACAACGAGCCGCGCTCCGCGAGCGTGGTCGCACAGCTTCCGACGGTGGCCTACCGCATCCGCAGGGACGACTTCAACCGGCTCCTCGAGCATCACCCAGGCATTGCGCGCAAGCTTCTGCGCGAGCTGTCACTCCGGCTGCGGCGCTCGAACGCGCAGATGGAGTCGCTGGCGACGCTGGACGTGGTTGGGAGGTTGGCTCGCTACTTCATCGACCTCGCGCGCCAGCACGGCCAGATCCTGGGCAACGGCTGGGTCGCCGTCCGCCGTCCGACCCACCAGGACATCGCCAACTCGATCGGCACGTCCCGTGAGACCGTCACGCGCCTGATCAACGACCTTGAGCAACGGGGCCTCGTCGTCAACGAGGGCAAGATGAGCTACCTGCGCGAGTCGGTGCTCTCCGGGGAGGAGGAATGAGCGAAGTCCTCCCGCCGCCCTCGACCGGCGATACCGCGGGAGGCCAGGGTGCCTCTCGCGATCGCAACGGAGAACGGTCGTTGCGGGCGGGAGCCGTTGCGCAGCGCGCGGCCCAGGAGGTGCGGGCGGCCCTGCGGCCGTTCACGATCCCGAACGGCATCACCCTGCTGCGCCTGGGGCTCACGCCCTTTTTCGTGCTCGCGACGGTGGAGGGGAAGCACACGATCGCGCTCGGCATCTTCATCGCGGCGGGGGTCTCCGACGCCCTGGACGGACTGCTGGCACGCCTGCTTGGAATGCGCTCTCTGCTGGGGACGTACCTCGACCCGATCGCGGACAAGGTGCTGCTTATAACCGCATATGTGGCGCTCACCCTGCCGGTGCCCGGGGCGGTGACGGTGCCGCTCTGGCTCACGGTCATGGCGCTCTCGCGGGACTTCCTGATCGTGCTGATCGCGCTCCTTCTCTACCTTGGCGCCGGGGTGCGTCAGTTCCCACCCTCGTTTTTGGGGAAGGCGACCACGGTGTTCCACATCATCACCGTGGCGATGGTGCTGATCGCGAACGTCACGCACGTGCCCGAGCCGCTGCTGATGACGTGCTTCTACGTGGCACTGTTCTTCACGGTGCTCTCCGGGGTCGACTACATCCGCCGCGCCGCCGGAGTCGTCGAGGCAATCCACGATGGCCGGCCCTCCTAGGTCCGCGAGCCTCTGGCGGATGCTCGTGGTGATCGGCGCCGCGGTGCTGGCCGCCGGGGCCCTCTTCGCATGGTCGAGCGCGCTCTTTCCGCTGCTCGCCGGTTTCCTGCTCGCGTACCTGACCCATCCGCTTGCGTCGTACTTCGAGCGCCGCGGCCTGCCGCGAATCCTCGGCTTCCTGGTCATGCTGCTGATCTTTGCGGTTGTGCTGCTGGTGATCTTCGCGTTGTTCCTACCGGCGCTGCTGAACGAACTGGTCGTGGTCGCTGAGAAGCTGCCATCCTGGCAAGAGGTCATGCAGGAGCGCATCACGCCGCTGCTCGCGGACCTGAAGGCCCGCTTCCCGGGTTCCTACGCGCTGCTGGGGGGTCGAATCAGCGGCTGGTTCCAGACCACGATTCCCAGCATGGCGGACCGGACGGTGACGCGGCTGGCGGACAGCCTGCTATCGGTGTTCGGCGTCGCGAGCGCTCTCCTCACCTTCGTCCTGATCCCGGTGATCGCGGCCTACCTCACGATCGACTTCAACCACTTCATCGCCTCGCTCAGGCGACTGGTGCCGAGGCCGGTGCTGCCCACGGTTCAGCTCGTGGTGGGGGACATCCACAACGTGCTTTCCGCCTTCGTCGGCGGCCAACTCCTGATCGCCCTCGCGCTGGGCGCGATGTACACCGTGGGCCTGCTCCTCGTGCGGGCGCCGTTGGCGCTGGTGATCGGACCGCTTGCCGGTCTGCTGTCCCTGGTGCCCTACCTCGGTCTGATCGTGGGTGGAAGCAGCGCGTTCCTGCTGTCCTTCTTCGACTACCAGGACCTGCTCCACCCCCTCGGCGTGGTGGTGGTGTTTGTCGTCGCCCAGAACATCGAGGGGTGGATTCTCACGCCCAGGTTGCTGGGGAGGATGGTCGGGCTTCACCCAGTCTGGGTCCTGATCTCGTTGCTGCTCGGGGGTGAGCTCTTCGGCATTCCGGGCATCATCGTCGCCGTGCCGGTGGCGGCTGCGCTGGGGGTGGTGATGAAGCACGCGATCCGGGCCTACCGCGTGAGCGCCTTCTACCAGGGGGAGACCCCCACGGTGGTGCTTTACACGCGCAAGGACTCGGAGGAGTGCAGAGGGTTCCAGGAGATGCTTGAGCCGCTCCTCAAGAAGCGCGGCGTGGAGGCTCGAATCGTGGAGGTGACGCGCTCTCCACGACTGATACGTAGCTTCGGGAACAGGCTTCCGGTGTTTGAGGTCAACGGGGAGATCCTTTGCCAGGGCGAGCTGGACGAGGAGAGGCTCAAGGCGCTCCTGCAGGTGGTCATGGGAGGCGAGGGATGATCGAGGACCGTGCCTTTCGCGGCGGGCACTACGCCGCCGAGATCGAGGCGCCCGAGCTGTACCGGGCGCGCAGGGCCAGGGTGCAGGAGCGGCTGGGGAAGGGCGGCGTTGCCTTGTTGCTCGGCGCCACGGACGCACGCGGCTACGGCGATGTTGGCACCTTCAGGCAGGACCCGTCGTTCTTCTACCTGACGGGCGTTGAGCTTCCCGGCGCCGCGCTGCTGCTCGAGAAGGAGCACGAGGCGCTTCTCCTGCCCGCGCGCCGCCCCGCCATCGAGGCATGGACCGGCCCCAAGTTCGGACCCGGAGAGGACACCGCCCTGGTGCTCGGCTTCGAGACGGTGCTGGACCGCGACTACAGCGAGGTCGTTCTGGACGCCAGGCGGCGGCCAGTCCCGGCGGTCACCGACCGGGTGGCCGATCTCCTGAGGGAGGGCGGGACGCTCTGGGTGCCGCTTTCGGGCGCGACCGCGGGAGAGCTCTCGTCGGAGCAGAGGCTCGTGCAGAGCCTGCGCGACCGGCTGCCGACCTTCACGGTGCTGGATCTCGCCCCGGTGCTCGCCGAGTTGCGCCTGCAAAAGGAACCCGGCGAGGTGGCGCTGATGCGAAAAGCGGTGGCGGCCACGGTTGCGGCGATGCGGGCGGCCGCGGGGCGGGTCCGCCCAGGCGTGCGGGAGGCCGAGGTGGACGGGGCGGCTTTCGCGGCGCTGCGGGCGCTTGGCGCCGAAGGGTGGGCTTTCCCCCCGATCGTCGGGTCTGGACAGGCCGGCTGCATCCTGCACTACGACGCCAACCGCGGGATCCTGGCGGACGGCGAGCTCGTGGTCGTGGACATCGGGGCGCGCCACGGCTACTACTGCGGCGACCTGACAAGGACGTTTCCGGTGAGCGGGAGGTTTTCGCCACGGCAGCGCGAACTCTACGAGGCGGTGCTGGTGGCCTACGACGCGGCGGTGGCGACCCTCGCCCCCGGCTCGACGATCGCCGCGGCCCGAAAGGCGGCGTTCGCGTCACTGGAGGGGAGCGGGCTCTCGGGGAACGGCGGCAAGTCATTGGGGAAGTTTTTCATCCACGGTCTGGGCCACTTCCTGGGGCTCGAGGCCCACGACGCGGGAGGGGAGTCACCGACGCTGACACCAGGGATGATCGTGACCGTCGAACCGGGTATCTACCTGGCGGGGGAGGGGATCGGGATCCGCGTCGAGGATGACTACCTGATCACCGGGACTCGTGCAGAGAACCTGTCAGCCTCGCTCCCGCGCGACGCCGCGGCGGTCGAGGCGATGCTGGGCGGCTAGCACACCCCGGGAAGAGCCCCGGGGGTCATTGGGGTTTAGGGAGTCAGAGTGAGTACGGCCACCGCCACGCCCAGGGACATCCCCACCGACCACGAGACGCTGGTCGCCGAGATCGTGCGTCTGAAGCGCGAACGGGGGGCAGTCCTGCTCGCCCACTACTACCAGGAGGCCGATATTCAGGACCTCGCCGACTTCGTCGGTGATTCCCTGGAGTTGGCCCGCGCCGCTCAGCGCGCCAGGGCCGGAGTGATCGCGTTCTGCGGCGTCCGTTTCATGGCCGAGGTCGCGAAGATCCTCAACCCGGGGTCGGAGGTCCTGATCCCGGACCTGGAGGCTGGCTGCTCGCTCGAGGAGTCCTGCCCGCCCGATTCGTTCGCGCGCTGGCGCGCGGCGTACCCGGGAGCGGTGGCTTTGACCTACATCAACTGTTCCGCGGCGGTCAAGGCGCTCTCCGACGTGATCGTGACCTCGTCCTCGGCCGAGAAGATCATCCGGCAGATACCGGCCGGGGAGACGATCCTGTTTGCGCCCGACCGCCACCTTGGGAGCTACCTGATGCGCAAGACCGGCCGCGACATGGTGCTCTGGCCGGGGACCTGTATCGTGCACGAGCAGTTCTCCCACAAGGCCCTGGTGGAGCTGAAGATCGAGCATCCGGACGCGGTTGTGGCTGCGCACCCGGAGTGCCCCGAGCCGATCCTTGCGATCGCCGACCACGTGGGCTCGACGTCGTCGATCCTGCGCTACGTGCAGGAGAGCCCCGCGGCGGAGTTCCTGATCGCCACCGAGCCGGGAATCATCCACCAGATGGAACGGCTGGCCCCGGGCAAGCGCTTCATCTCGGTCCCGGGCAGCTCGGGGGAGTGCGGCTGCAACGTCTGCCCTCACATGCGGCGCAACACGCTGGCCAACCTGTACGCCTGCCTGCGCGACGGCGCACCGCGCCTCGAGCTGGCCGAGGATGTGCGGCTGGCAGCGCTGAAACCGCTGCAGCGCATGCTGGACATGGCCGCGGCGCCGATGCCGGCCGGCGACTGACGATCCTGCTGCGGTAGCCCTCCCGATCAGTGGTAGCGTGGCGCACCCCGCGGGCGCGGGCGGCGGAGGCGAGCATGGTAGAGGAAAAGAGCTTTCACATGACCCCGGAGGAGTTCCGCAAGGCCGGATATGCGGTGGTGGATTGGATCGCCGACTACCAGCGGCGCGTGGAATCCCTGCCGGTGCTCTCGCAGGTCACGCCCGGCCAGATCCGCGCCTCGCTGCCCGCGGCGGCGCCGCTGCGCGGCGAGGGCTTCGAGAGTATGCTCGGCGACATCGACCGGGTGGTCCTCCCCGGGGTGACGCACTGGCAGTCGCCCAACTTCTTCGCGTTCTTCCCCGCCAACGCCTCGGGTCCCTCGATTCTCGGCGAGCTGCTCTCCGCAGGCCTGGGTGTGCAGGGGATGCTGTGGATGACGAGCCCCGCGTGCACCGAGCTCGAGACGCACGTGCTGGACTGGCTGGTGGACATGCTGGCGCTGCCCGTCGCGTTCAGGTCGGACGGAAGCGGCGGCGGCGTCATCCAGGACACCGCGTCGAGCGCCTCGCTGTGCGCCGTGCTGGCCGCCCGCGAACGCGCCACGGGCTACGTCTCCAACGAGCGTGGGTGTGACGGGCGCCTTGTGGCCTATACCTCGACGCAGGCACACTCGTCGATCGAGAAGGCCGTCAAGATCGCCGGCCTCGGGCGCGCGAACCTGCGTCTCGTGGAGGTGGACGAGACGTTCGCGATGCGTCCGGAGGCGCTCGCCGAGGCGATCAGAAAGGACCGCGCGACCGGGCTCGTCCCCTGCTTCGTCTCTGCAACCGTGGGGACGACCTCCTCCAACGCGATCGACCCGCTCCCCGAGATCGGTCACCTCTGCCGCAAGGAGGGACTCTGGCTCCACGTGGACGGGGCGATGTCAGGTACCGCGGCCCTCTGCCCCGAGTTCAGGCACATCCAGGCCGGGCTCGAACTGGCCGACAGTTACTGCTTCAACCCGCACAAGTGGATGTTCACGAACTTCGACTGCGACTGCTTCTGGGTGGCCGACCGGGCGGCGCTCATCAGGACGCTCTCCATCCTCCCGGAGTACCTGAAGAACAGGGCGACGAAGTCGGGCGCGGTGTTCGACTACCGGGACTGGCACATCCCCCTGGGGAGGCGCTTCAGGGCCCTGAAGCTCTGGTTCGTCATCCGGCACTATGGGATCGAAGGTCTCCAGCACCACGTGAGGCGCCACGTCGAGTTGGCCCAGGCGTTCGCGCGCTGGGTCGAGGAGTCGAAGGGCTTCGAGCTGGCCGTGCGGCCGCCGCTCAACCTGGTCTGCTTCCGGCACGTGGGCGGCGACGAGGTGAATAGGGCGCTGCTCGACCGCCTCAACCGGAGCGGCAGGCTCTACCTGACCCACACCACGCTCGCCGACCGTTTCACGCTGAGGTTCTGCGTCGCCCAGACCAACACCGAGGAGCGTCACGTGCGAGAAGCCTGGCGAATGATCCGGGACACTGCGTCGGAGATCGAGGGCGTACGATAGGACGCCAGACGGGGAGGAGAGCGCATGAGAACAGCACGGGTCGTGGGCTTGGCGGCGGGTTCCCTGCTTGCCTTCGGGATCTTCACGAGCGCTTCGTCGGCGGCCGAGAAGCCGGGGCCAGCGGGCATCTACCCGGTCGAGGAGATGTACGTTGACGCCGGCGGCGTAATGATCTACACGGTGTCGTTCGGGAGGGGTGAACCCCTGGTGATCGTCCACGGGGGGCCCGGGGCGTCGCACGACTACTTCCTGCCGTACCTGCTGCCCCTGGCCCGCACCAACCGGCTGATCTTTATCGACGAGCGCGGCTCGGGGAAGTCCGAGAAGCTGGAGGACGTGTCGAACTACACCGTGGAGGCCATGGCCGACGACGTGGAAGCGGTCCGGAAAGCCCTCGGCCTCGGCAGGGTCAACCTGCTCGGGCACTCCTTCGGTGGAGTTCTTGCCCAGGCGTACGCCTTCAAATACCAGGCGAGCCTCTCGCACCTGGTTCTCTGCAGCACCTTCCACAGCACGAAGGCGCTCAACGAGATCTTCCGCCAGATGAAGGCTAGGATGTCGCCCGAGCTGCGCGCCCGGATCGACAAGGCTGAGGCCGCGGGACTGTACGGCCACGGCAAGGACTACGAGAAGAACCGCTACACGAAAGACTACATGATTGCAGCCTGGGGAGAGGGGTACTTCCCGTACCTCTACCAGAACCGGCCCGACCCCAACTACGACCCTGAGGCCAACGGCATCATGTCCTGGGACCTGTACCGCGAGATGTGGGGCTCGCACGGGGAGTTCGTCGTGGACGGAAACCTGGTCTCGGTGGAGTACGCGGACCGGCTGGGAGCGATCAAGGTGCCCACGCTGATCACCGTCGGCGACCACGACGAGAGCGACCCCTCGATCGCCCGGGACATGGCCGCGCGGATCGCAGGTTCGAAGCTGGTCGTCCTCCCGAAGAGCGGCCACATGACGTTCGTGGACCAGCAGGGGATGTTCAACCGGGCCGTGGACGAGTTCCTCAACCCTCCCAAGAGGTGACGGCGCGGCTGTGGCCGGGAGGAAGCTCGACCGCGGCGCCACTCCTGACGGCCGACCGTGAGGTGGACCTCGGCGGTGCTAGGCTTGCAGCGATGAATGCGATCGTCGCCGAGGTGGCCCGGCGGGGAAGGGTGACCTTCGCCGAGTTCATGGAGCTGGCCCTCTACCACCCAACGGCGGGGTACTACACGCGCCGCAGGTCCGGGTCCGGACCCGCGGGAAGGACCGGCGACTTCCTGACCGCCCCGACGGCGTCGCCGATCTTCCCCCGCACGCTGGCTGAGCTTCTCCGCTTGCTCGCCGGGGCCCTCGGCGGGCCATTGACGTTGGTGGAGCTCGGGGCCGGCGAGGGGGCTTTCCTGGCCGGGGTCCTCGAGCACCTTGCCGGCAGCCGCGGCGAGGTCCTGCGCCGGGTCGTTGCGGTGGAGACCGCCGAGTGGACGCGCCGGCGGATCGCCGGGCGGTGCGAGGGCGTCGAGGTGGCCGCGACCCTCGCAGACGCGAGCTGGCCGGATGGCCCGGTCGTGCTGTTCGCGTCCGAGCTTTTCGACGCGCTTCCGGTCCACCGCGTCACCGTCGAGGCGCTCAAGGGCAAGTACGCCCTGGCCGAGTACTTCGTGGAAGCGGACGCCAGGGGCCATCTCCGCTGGGTCCTGGGCGAGCCGAGCTCGCTCGAGATCATGCGGTACCTGGGCGAGCACGGCCTCACGCTCGAGGAGGGGCAGGTGGCCGAGGTCAGGCCCAAGGTCCGCGCGGTCCATGCGCAACACCTGCGGTGGTGCGGCCTCAACGCGCTGGCCCTCGTAGTGGACTACGGACACGCGGGGCGGAAGCTCTATGACCCGCGCGTGCGCCGCCGCGGCTCGCTGGTGGGCTACCGCGCCCATGCCCTCGTCGAGAACGTGCTCGCCGACCCCGGCCGGGTCGACATCACCGCCCACGTCAACTTCGACGATCTGGAAAACGCAGCAGCGGACGCCGGCTGGGAGCGCGGGATGATACGGCCGCTGGGGTCGTTCCTGGCGCTGCACGGGGCGCTTTCCTTCCTGCCGGGCGCTGTGGCCCGCGGGGAGCCGCTCTCGCCGCGGGAGTGGGCGGAACTGGCGGCGGCCAAGCGGCTGCTGGTCCCGTCGGGCATGGGTTCGGACCTCAAGGTGTTGTCACAGGGGAGGGGGCC
This sequence comes from Thermoanaerobaculaceae bacterium, assembly GCA_041494245.1. Taxonomy (GTDB): domain Bacteria; phylum Acidobacteriota; class Thermoanaerobaculia; order Thermoanaerobaculales; family Thermoanaerobaculaceae; genus RBG-13-68-16. The sequence goes on along the minus strand of JBGQAK010000015.1, from coordinate 41,931 downwards.
CGCGTGGCAGGCCTACCTCCAGCTTGCAGCGCCTCCGCCGGCCGAGGCGTAGAAGGGAAGTGCACTTGACGTTCCTTCGTCTTCTGGTTCTGACTCTCCTCCTCGTGAGCGCCGCAAGTCCAGCCTGGGCGGTGAAGGTTTCTCAGCTCCCCGAGGAGTGGCGGAAGTGGCTCGAGGAGGAGGTCTACCCGATCATCAGCTCGGAGCAGCGCAAGGCGTTCCTCGCCCTCGAGACCGATGTGGAACGCAAGGAGTTCTCCGACCGGCTCTGGACGCTGTGGGGCAACGAGCGCGGCATCGGTGGCAATGCGTTCCGCCGGGAGTACCAGGACCGCCTCGAGTACTGCCGGGAGGAGTTCGACAACACGTTCGAGGATCGCGCACGCGTCCTGCTCCTGCAAGGCGTCCCCGATGCCAGAAAGCCCATCGACTGCGACTCGGTCTTCTACCCGCTCGAGTTCTGGTTCTGGGGGAGGCTCGAAGGGGTCGGGGACAACGTGATCATCCTTTTCTACAAGCCCTATGGTCTTGGCCGCTTCAAGCTGTGGGACCCGACGATCGAGGGACGCAGCGTTCTCTACAACCCGACCGGCACGAGCGCCCTACAGGGGTGGCAGTCAAGCCCCACTGCAGCCTTGAGCCAGTTCATGCGCCCAGAGTACCGTTGCGACCCCGAGCTCCTCAAGTGGCTGGACGTGGCGGATTACTGGCTGCGCGACATGAGGACGCGGCAGGCGATGGAGCACGCGATCCCGCCGCCGGGTGCGGGGGACAAGGAGTCCGCGTCCGCGCGCTTCCTCCAGTTCTCCACGGTGGTTCCCAAGGGCGCCAAGGCGCTGAGCTTCGACGTGACGACGACGCTCGGGGACCGGCACGGCGGCCAGATCGCCGTCAACTTCACGGCCAGAATCCCCCGGGCCGGCCTCGGCACCAACAGGGTCGGGGACGTGGAGGTCGTGCAGCTCGACGTTACGGGCGAACTTTCCCGCGAGGGCGCGATGGCGGATCGCTTCCGCTACGCCTTCACGTTTCCGACCGCGGGCGCCGTGGAGTTCCCGGTCATGATCGAGCGCGACATGCGGCCGGGGAGGTACCACCTCCGCCTGAAGGTGCAGGACAGCAACGCCAACATCGCCGGCATCCAGGAGACCGACTTCGACGTGCCGGTCCCGGCGGTGCCGACGGCCCTCCCAGTGGACGCCAAGGGGGAGGAGGCGGTCAGGCGCGTGGCCGAGTCGCGCGAGCCCAGCCTCTCCCTCCAGGGTCCCGAGGGCGAGGGCGTGAGCGGCGTTCAGCACTTCACCGCCATGGTCGGACCCAAGGTCGCCAAGGTGGAGTTCTATCTCGACGGCCGTCTCGTTCTGACCAAGAACAAGCCGCCGTTCGAGGTGGAGCTCGACCTCGGCCCGCTGCCGCGTCTCGCCTCGGTCACCGCGGTGGCCATCGACGCCAGGGGCCAGGAGCTCGACAGGCGGAAGCTGGACGTCAACGTGGGCAGGGAGCGTTTCCTCGTCCGGCTGCAGCCGGTGAGCGCCGCGGACCGCCAGGGGGGGAAGGTCCACGCGACCGTCACGGTGAACGTCCCGTCCGACCGCAAGCTCTCCAGGGTCGAACTCTACTGGAACGAGCTCAAGGTCGCCACGCTCTTCGCGCCGCCGCTCGAGATGTGGCTGCCGGTCAAGGACGACGGCTCGATCGGCTACCTGCGAGCGCTGGCAGTGCTGGAGGACAACGGGCAGGCCGAGGACGTCCAGTTCGTCAATGCCCCCAAGTACCTGACCGGCGTCCAGGTGTACACGGTCGAACTTCCCGTCACCGTTCTGGATTCCGGCTCCAAACCCGTGGAGGGACTCAAGGAGGCGGACTTCGAGGTTTCCGAGGACGGCACCAAGCAGACCGTCTCCTTTTTCGCGCTTCAGCAGGAAATGCCCATCCGGGTCGGAATCGTCATCGACAGCTCGGGCTCGATGGAGAAGACCCTTCCCGAGGTCCAGCGCGTGGTGGTCGGGTTCCTGCGCAACACGCTGCGCCCCAAGGACCGCGCCCTGGTGGAGGCCTTCAACGAGCGTCCGACCATCATCGAGCCCTTCACGGCGGACTTCGGTGACCTGGAGCGGGCGATGATCGCCCTGCGCGCCGACGGCGAGACCGCGCTCTGGGATGCAACGGTCTACGGCCTCTTCCAGTTCTCCGGCGTCCGCGGCAGGAAGGCCATGATCATCCTGACGGACGGGGAGGACAACGCCTCCCGGATGGACTTCGACCGCGCGCTCGACTACGCGAAGCGCAGCGGCGTGACCATTTACACGATCGGGATCGACCTGCCGATCACCAAGGTCGGAGTTCGTTCCCACCTCACACGCCTGGCCCGCACAACCGGGGGAGACGCGTTCTTCCTCGCGCGCGGGGCCTCCCTGCAGCCGGTCTACGATCGCATCAACCGCGAGCTGCGCAGCCAGTATCTGATCGCCTACACGTCCACCTCGGAGCTGCCCCCTGATGTCTTCCGCAAGGTGACGGTGAAGGTGAAGCGGCCCAAGCTCGAGGTGCGCACGATCTCGGGCTACTACCCCGGCGGATGAGGGATCGGAGCGCGCTCACGCGGGCGGGGTCGGCCGCGGCTGAGACGTGTCGGTGGTGCGGTCCCAGTGGGAGATCAGCTCCCGGAGCGCGGTGACCCAGTCGGGGTCAAGGACCGTGCCCTTACGGGCGTCCATCCACGCGAGGACCGCATCCCGGTCGACCGGCCGCTGTGCTGCCCTGTAGGTGTAAAGCTGGTCGAAGGTGTCCGCGGCGCAGACCATGCGGGCCGCCGGGTGCGGGCGCCGGGGCCTTCGCAGCCGTGGGTAGCCGGCGCCGTTGAAGTGGAGGTGGTGCTCAGTCACCGCGATCAACGCCAGCGGGGGCACCTGCGGATAGGCCAGCAGCTTGTCGAGACCCACCTTCGGGTGGTCGAGTATGAGCTCGATTTCCTCGCCGGCCAGCTCAGCCTCCCGGACCATGACGTCGCGCGGGAACAGGAGCTTGCCGATGTCGTGCACGAGGGCCGCCACGCCGAGGTCGAGGCACGTCGCGACGTCGGCCCCGGACAGACGGGCGAGGCCCACCGTGATGGCAGCCACGTTGTGGGCGTGCACGGCGTGCCAGCGCTCGGCCCCCTCCCAGGGGGCCAGGTGGAAGAGCGGGTTCGGCTGCGTGCGCAAGCCTTCCAACAGCGTGCGGGCCACGACCTGGAGATCTCCCACCGCGAGCGGATCACCCTTGATGAAGTCGTCGAAGCACTCCTGGATCAGCGAAACCCGGTCCCTTATCGTCGAGAGCTTGTGCCGGCCCATCCCCCTGTGCACCTGATCCGGTCCGCCAAGCTCGCGCTCGGAGAGTTCGACCTTGCCGACCAGAATGTGGGGGCGCGACTCCACGACCGTGTCGCCGGTCGCCGCCAGGTCTACGAGAAAGAGCCGCAGCTCGTCGTCGGTGACCCCGGGCCGGAAGATTGCGTGCTCAACGTCCCGGAGGCGGAAGCGGCGCGCGATCACCGGGGCGTTCGGCGAGAGCCTGGTGAAAGGCCTGCCCTGCACGAACAGCTCGTCGCCGAGACGCACCAGCGAGACATCTGGCTCGGTGGCGAGCATCTTCTCCAGGTGTGAGGCGAGCCTGCCCACGGCCATCACGGCCCGCGGGTGCGAGCTGCCGTAGAGGCGCACGGCGGTCGCCCCCGCCGCAAGGTCGGCGACAGCCGTTTGCGCCAGAGCCTCCCATTCCCCGGACTGTTTCACACGTCCTCCTCCGGTTCTTCCTCCTGCTCCAGGCCCGCCCTGGCCGCCTCGGCGATCCCGGCGTCACGACCCTCGGCGAGTTCGAGCGCCAGCCTTCGTGCGTCCTGGCGCTCGAGGCGCGCGACGGCGGCGGCAGCCTCGCGGCGAATCGGAACGAGCGAGAAGCGGTAGCGCCATTGTCGGAGGCTCAGGATCTCCCGAAGCACGGGCAACGCGGTCGGGTCCCCGAGCCTTCCGAGCGTGCGGATGAGGTCAAGGCTGAACGGCTCGCGCAACCGGTTTCCGACGCGGAGCTGCAGGCGCTCGTAGATGGCACGCACCACGTCGGGGTGGTGGATTCGGGAGGCCACCTCGAGGGCCACCTTGCGGCGGGCCTCGTCCTCGGAATCCAGGTACCAGGTGAGAAGCGTGAACCACTCGGGGTCCTGCAGCTCGACGAGCGCCTTGAGGATCTCCGCCAGGAGCTTCGGCTGGGCGGCGGCCATGCGGGCCTTGAGCAGCGGCGAGGCCTCGGGCCGGCCCATCTTGCGCAGGAGGAAGGCGGCGTTGCGGACCACGAACCAGCGCGAGTCATCGAGCATGGGCAGCACGTACGGCACGGCGCGCTCGCCCTGGCGCGCCACCGCCTCGATCAGGCGCTTGCGGACCACCAGGCTTTCCGCCCTCGCCAGCTCGTCCAGGATGGCGGGGAGGGCCCCTTCCCCAAGGGAGATGAGGACCTGCGTGAGCTCGGGATGGTCCACCCTCTCGAACGTCGAGAAGCCACGGACGGCCGCGGGCACCGCCGTCTCGAAGGCGGCGTGGCGCGGCCTGGCGCTCCGAATCGCCGGGAGAAAGGGGGAAATGCGGCGTGCGCCCTTGAGGTCGCCAAGGTCGATGGCGGCCGCGAACTCCTGCGCGAGGCGAATGGCCGCCCGCTCGGCCAACTCGTCCGCCTCCCACACGTCGCTCACCTCCTGGAGGAGCTGTGCGAGGTGCAACCTGGTTTCCTGCTCTCGCAGCGCTGGGAGGAGCTCGCGTGTCCAGGGCGCCTCGGCCCAGGTGACGCTCAACGGCTCTTCCTTTGCGGGCGCCCGCAGCTCGGCCGCGCGCTGGCTGGGCGGGATCTGGGCGAGGAGGTGGCGCACGCGAGCCGCGATGTCCTCCGGCAGCTCCTCGCCCGTCCCCGAGATCGGCGCCGCCATCCTGTGGAGCGTGCGCTGTACGACGTCGGGCACCGGAACGTGCTCCTTCACCATGAACTCGACGATATCGAGGAGCAGATCGATGGCGAGGAAGCCATCCCCCTCGCCGGTCACTGGGAGGTGCCGGATCGCGGCCACGACAGCCAGCCTCCTGCGCTCCGGGTTGAGGAGGCCGACCAGCTCCCCGAAGAACTCCCGCACCTCGGAGATGACCATGGGGCGGCGGCTCTCCGGCCCCGACTGGAGGATCCGGGCGAGCTGCAGAAACACGTGGTCGAAAAGTGTCTCGGGATCGGGGGTCACCGCCAGGATGTCGCGAACCAGGCCGGGTGTCAGTTCGCCCGAGTGGATCCTGCCGGGGAGCTGGAACGCCCCGTCCTGCGACAGCCGCTTCGCCAGAGCGCTCCACACCGACCGGGAGCCCAGCGGCGGCTTCTCCTCATCGGGGGAGCGCAACTCGAAAACCGAGAGATCGATCGGGACGAGCTCCACCCCGGCGAGCGACTTCGCCTCCTCCAGCAGCTTGACGCGGTCGCTCTCGCGGGGCGGGTCCTGCAGGCACGCAACCCGTTCGGCCAGGTCGGGTAGGCCGTTGCCAGCCTCGGGGATGCGCAGGCGAAGGGCGGCGAGCCCAAGCTGGAAGAGAAGGGACACGAAGCGAACCGCAGGCGCACCTTCAGGAACAGTGACCGTCTCACCGTTCCAGAGGAGCTCCTTGGGGCCAAAGGCGGCCGTGGCAGTATCGCCCTCGGTGCTCAGGGCCAGCACGCGGGCGCGGACGCGGTCGCGCGCCGGCTGCAGGGCGGGGTGCGACGGCGGGTACAAGAGAAGCGCGCGGCGGAGGGCCTCCAGGTCGCTGAAGAGCCGTACGACCTTCTCCTCAAGCGCGCTCGCCGGCATCTCTTCCGCCCCCTTACGTTTCCTTGGCCTGCAACAGGCGGCCGATCTCCGACACGTCGGCGAGCGGGATCGTCTCCACGCCACTGTCGGCCCCGAGTGGTGTGGATGCAGGCACGGCGCAGCGGGCAAAGCCCAGCGCCCTGGCTTCCCGCAGGCGCTCCATCGGACGGTTCACGGTGCGGATCTCGCCCAGCAGTCCAACCTCCCCGAAGAACGCCATATCGGCGGGCAGGGGCCGGTCGGCGCCGGAGGAGATCACCGCGGCGGCCACCGCCAGGTCGAGTGCGGTCTCCTCCACGCTCACGCCGCCGACGAGGTTGACGAAGACGTCGCGGTCCCCAAAGCGGCCGCCCGCCCTCTTCTCGATCACCGCCAGCAAGAGCGCGAGACGGCCGGCATCCACGCCCTGCGCCACTCGCCGCGGGTTAGCGAGCGGGGAGCGGGACACGAGCGCCTGGACCTCGACGAGCAGGGGCGTCGTGCCTTCGAGAACGACCGCCACCGCCGAGCCGGGGGCACCGGCGCGACGGTCGGCGAGCAGCACCGCGGAGGGGCTTGAGATCTCCTCGAGGCCTGCGTCGCTCATGGCGAAGAGGGCGAGCTCCAGCGCTGGCCCAAAGCGGTTCTTGGTGGAGCGCAAGATACGGTGGGGGTGGTTGCTGCCCCCTGAGAACTCCAGCACTGCGTCCACGAGGTGCTCGAGCGTCTTTGGGCCGGCCACGAGGCCCTCCTTGGTGATGTGGCCGACCAGCACCACTGGCGGGCCGTCGCGCTTGGCGAGCTCCAGCAGCCTCGCCGCGACCTCCCGCACCTGGCTCACGCTGCCGGGCACGGCGGGCACCCGCTCCGCGTACATGGTCTGCACCGAGTCGACGACGACGAGGGCCGGCCTCAGCCGTCGTGCCGCGGCCACCACCGCCTCGACCGCGGGCTCGGCCAAGAGCAGCACGTGGTCGCTGGTGCACCCCAGCCGGTGGGCCCGCAGGGCGACCTGTCGCGCCGACTCCTCGGCGCTCACGTAGAGAACGGGCCCGAGCTCGGGGCGCCGGGCCGCCGCCTGCAGCAGAAGGGTGGACTTGCCGACTCCGGGTTCTCCGGCGAGGAGGACCACGCTTCCCGGAACGAGGCCGCCGCCCAGCACGCGGTCCAGGCCGGCGATGCCAGTGAGGACCCGCGGTGCGTCCTTGAGGTCCGCCGAAGAGAGGGGCACGGGCACAGGCGCCTCGCCACGTCCCCTGGCCTCGGAGCGCAGCTCGACCGGCAACGCCTCGAGGGTGTTCCAACCGCCGCACGAGGGGCAGCGGCCCAGCCACTTCTGCGAGCGCTGGCCGCATGCGGTGCACTCGTACTCGGTCTGGTCGCGTGCCACGGCTACTTACCGCTACCAAACGAGGCCGCGGTCCCCAGGAGGTACTTGAGGTCGTCGTCGCCCCAGGTGACGCCGCCTCCAAAAAGCAGCGAGCGGTGCTGGGACCACGTGGGATCGTCCACGCCTCCGAACGCGAAGAGGTTGCGCGTCACGAAGTAGCGGGTCTCGAACCGGATGTGGGGCGCCTTTTGGTCGCGTGTGAAGTCGTACGCCTCGAGCGTCAGCCGCAGGCGGTCCTTGATGAACGAGCGATCGATGCCGACGCCGCCCTTGGACTCGAACAGACCGGCGCGCAGGGTGAAGCCTTTGAAGAGGTAGCCGACCTGGGCGTTCACCGTGCTGGCGTCCGACGTCCGGATGGTGGTGGTCGTCGTGGTCTCCTGGTGGCCGTCCGGGAACATGGTGGTGACGGCCTGCGTGTCGGTCGACTGCCGGCCGAACGGGGAGTCCACGAGCTCGAGCCGGAAGAAGCGCGTCTCGGTGGTTTGGAGGTCGAGGCCGAGCGTGCTGCGCGAGTTCTTCTTCTGGTCGAGGCCGGGGAGCGACTCGCTCCGAAGGTTGATGTCGAGCCGCCAGCGCTCGGCCCGGCCGATCGTGTTCTTGAGGCTCTTGAACCCCGCGTCCACGGACTTGAGGGTGGAGTTGAGATTGTCCACGGTGGCGGGGTCGTTGATGAGCTTGCCGACGCTGCCCTCGCCCCGGGCGATCTTGCCCGAGATCTCGTTGAGGTTGTCCGCCGACACCCGCAGCTTGGCCGAGATGTCCTTGATGTTGGCGATGGAGGTGTCCACGTTCTGCCGGTTATCTCCGACGACGGCGTCCACGCGGTCCGCGAGCCTGTTCATCTTCTCCGCGATGCGCGGCAGCTCCGTCTTGAGCGTCTCCGAGAACGAGCGGAAGTTCGAGAGCGTCGCGTCCACGTTGCTGCGGTTGGCTTCGACGGCGGCCTTGAGGTCGGCCGAGACCTGTCGGACGTTCTCGAGGATCTCGTCGAGTCTCTTGCTCCCCTCGGGACCCCCCATGGACTGGCGCAGGGAGGCCGTGACCGCCTTCAGATCGCCCCCGATGTCGCTGACGGTCCTCATGAGCTGGTCGATGGGGATCGGGCTGGAGCCGGACAGCACGGCCCCGGGCGCGAGCCGGGCGGTTGTCAGGTCGCCTGGGAAGAGCTCGACATACTTGTCTCCCAGCAGGCCCAGGCTCGTGACCTCGGCCCGTGCGCCCTGGTGCAGCACCAGGACGGGGTCGAGGGCGAGGGTGACGAGCGCGCGGTCGCCCTGCAGCGCGATCCTCTCCACGATGCCGACGCGAACACCCGCGACGCGCACCGCGCTCTTCTCGTCGAGGCCCGCCACCGAGGCAAAGATTGCGTTCACGCGCACGCGGCCGCTCCTGGCACCGAGGGGGATCTCCTCGATCTTCACGATGAACACCCCGAGGACGATCAGAGCGACGATCATGAAAAGGCCGACTCGGGCAGTGTGACTCATGCAACATCCTCCTCCAGCGGCTCTCCGGCGAGGAACTTCTGGATGTAAGGATCGGAGAGGGAACGAAAGACATCCGGCTCTGCGACGGCGACGATCTGCCCCGCCCGCAGCATGGCGATCCGGTCCGCGATGCGGAAAGCCGATTTCATGTCGTGGGTGATCGTCACCATTGTGACACCGAGGTGCTCCCGCATCTCGATGATGACCCTGTCGATCACCGCCGCGGTGATCGGGTCGAGGCCCGTGTTGGGCTCGTCGAAGAGGAGGATCTCCGGTTGAAGGGCGATTGCCCTCGCGAAGCCGACGCGCCTGCGCATCCCACCCGAAAGCTCGTTCGTGGGTTTGAACTCGACGCCCTCGAGATGCACCAGGTCCAGACACTCATGCACGCGCGCCGCGATCTCGGGCTCGCTCATCTTCGTGTGGCGTCGTAGCGGGAAGGCCACGTTTTCAAAGACGTTCATGGAATCGAAGAGGGCCCCTTCCTGGAACGACATCCCGAACTTGCGGCGGATCGCCAGGCAGCGAGCCGGCTCCGTGTTCGTCAGGTCCTCGCCGTCTACGATGACGTGGCCGCGGTCGGGGGCGACGAGCCCTATGAGGTGCTTGAGGAGCACGGTCTTGCCGGCGCCGGAGCCGCCCACGATCACGAAAGACTCGCCGGGCGCTACCTCGAGGTTGATGCCGCGCAGCACCTCGCGACCCGCGAAGCTCTTCCACAGGTCGATCACGGCGATCCTGGGCGCCGAGCCGTCCGTCCCAGCCGCTTTCCCGTCCGCGTGCGCGTCTCTCACAGCCATGCCCTCAGAACAAGATCTTTGTGAGGAAGAAATCCGACACAAGGATCACGACCGAGCTCATCACCACCGCGCTCGTGGTCGCCCGCCCCACGCCCTCGGCGCCGCCGGTCGTGAAGAAGCCCTTCGAGCAGCCCGCGACCGAAAGGATCAGCCCGAAGACGGCTGCCTTGATCAGGCCCGAAAAGACGTCGTTGAGGTCCAGGTACTGGAACGTCCTGTCCCAGTACATCACGGGGTTCGCGCCGAGCAGGCCGACCGCGATGGCGTAGCCACCGAAGATGCCGACCCCGTTCGCGAGCGCTACCAGGGGCGGGAGCATCAGGGTCGTGGCGCCGACGCGGGGCACCACGAGGTACTGGATCGGCTCCGTGGCCATCGCGTACATCGCGTCGATCTGCTCCGTCACCCGCATCGTCCCCAGCTCCGCCGCCAGCGACGAGCCGATTCGGCCCGCGATCATCAGCGCCGCCAGGACCGGCGCCAGCTCGCGCGTCAGCGAGAGCGAGACCACCGAGGCGACGTAGCTCTCCGCGTGGAAGCGCTCGAAACCCCGGTAGGTCTGGAGCGCCATCACCATCCCAGTGAACATCGCCGTCAGGCCCACGACCGGGATGGAGTCCACGCCCACGCGGACCATCTGCCGAACCCACTCCTTGAAGTCGAAGGGACGCCGGAACGTCCAGTAAAACGTCGTGTACAGGATGTAAAAGAAGCGGCCGATCTCCTCAAGCAGGTTGAGGGTGTGCCTGCCGATCCGCTCGAAAAACCCGATCAGGGGCGGCGCCGGGATGGGCTCAGCGCTCACCGGGTGAGAACTCCGGGTTTTCGAAGCGCGTGAACTCCTCCAGGAAGACCAGCCTGAACATGTCGGTGGGGCCGTTGCGCTGCTTGGCGATGATGATGTCGGCCAGCCGCCAGTCCTCCTCCTCGGCGCCTTCTGCCCCCTGGAGGGCGCGGTTCTTGCGGTTGATAAAGATCACCACGTCGGCGTCCTGCTCGATGGAACCGGACTCCCGCAGGTCCGAGAGCTGCGGCCGCTGGTCGCCCCGACGCTCCGGGTTGCGCGAGAGCTGGGAGAGCACCAGCAGGGGGAGGTTGAGCTGCTTGGCCACCGCCTTCAGGCCACGGGTGATGGCGGAGACCTCCTGCGTGCGGTTCTCGGCCTTCGCGCCCGAGGACATCAGCTGAAGGTAGTCCACCACGACCAAGTCGAGTCCGTGCTCCATCATCATCCGGCGGCACTTGCCCCGGAGCTCCAGGATCGAGATGCCCGCGGTGTCGTCCACGAAGAGCGGCGCTTCGGCCAGCCGGTCGGCGGCCTCGGCGAGGCGCTGCCAGTCCGACGCCTCCTGGCGGTCCGCGGTCTTGCTGAGCAGGCCGCGGGTCAGGCGCTTCAGGTTGATGCGCGCTTCGGCGGCCAGCAGGCGGCGCGTGAGCGCCACGGAGGACATCTCGAGCGAGAAGATGGCGACCTTGAGGTTGTGCCGCACCGCGCAGTGGGAGGCCACGTTGAGGGCGAGCGCGGTCTTGCCCACGCCCGGGCGCGCCGCCAGGATGACCAGGTCCTGCTTCTGGAGTCCGGAGGTCAGCTCGTCCAGCCGGTAGTAGCCGGTTTCGATCCCGGTGTAGGGGGCGGAGGACTTCGAAACCCGCTCGATGTGCGCCACCTCCTCGTGTACCAGCTTGCCCACCGGCTGCAGGCCGCCGCGCATCGCCCGCTCGGCGATGGAGAGGATCTGGGCCTCCGCAGCGTCGAGGGCGTCCATCGCCTCGCCCTCCTCGCTGGAGGACATGGCCATCAGCTCCTGGGAGATTTTCAGGAGCTGCCGCTTGATCGCCCGCTCGCGCACGATGCCGGCGTAGTGCTCGACGTTGGCGGGGTCAGGGAGGCCGTCGGCGAGGCTGGCGACGTAGGCCACCCCGCCCGCGGAGCCCAGCGTCCCGGAGCGCTCCATCTGGTCGGTGGCGGTCAGCAGGTCGATGTCGCGGTTGTCGGCGGCGAGCTGCGCAAAGGCCTCGAAGATCAACCTGTTGGGCTCGGAGTAGAAGTCGTCCCTCCCGACCGTGTCCACGACGCGGTAGAAGCAGTTGGCGTCGGCGAGGACAGACCCCAGCACGGCGCGCTCGGCCGACTCGCTGGCGGGTATGTGGAGGACCTCGGGCTGCTCAGAGCCGCCGGCTGCGCGCTGGCTGCGGCCCCCAGGGCCGGCCCTGCCCCTTGCGGTTGTGCTCACGCCGGAATCGTAGCACGGCGGTGCCCGGAATCGCCCCGTGGCGGCGAGCTTGGAGCCTCGGTCAGGGGAGGTCCGGAAGCCGGGAAAGCGGTCGCAGAGGGGGTGCGAGGCGCCTCGGGTTTTGGCCCGGTTGTGCCTCGTCGTACACTTAAGGGGTGACGGTGCCGGGAAAGGGGGGTGACGCACCCGGCCCCTCCGCGGCGTAGAAGGGGGTGCGCAGTGATCGTGAGCTGTCCGAGCTGCAAGACCAAGTACCAGTACGAGGAGTCTCGGTTCGGCGACAGCCCGAGCAAGAAGCTGAAGTGCACCAAGTGCGAAAATGTTTTCGAGGTGAGCAAGCCCCTGCTTGCGCAAGGAGATACCACAACCGCGGACGCCGAACCGGGCTCGGGAGCCGAACGGATGGGCAGGGCACTCGAAGCGGATCGGGACGAGGTCTTCAGGGACGAGGACAACCTCCCGCAGCTCGCGCCGCTCAAGGGCAACAAGCGGTACTCCCTGGCCGTGATCCTGGGGGCCAACTCGGGGCAGATCTTCACGGTCACGAAGCCGCGGACCGTGCTGGGCCGGGGCACGGACAGCGATCTCCAGCTCTCCGACAGCGAGGTCTCCAGGCGCCACGCCATGCTCGAGATCAGGGGTGACGAGGCGGTGGTGAGCGACCTCGGCTCCACGAACGGAACGTACGTGGACGGTGTGCGCATCCAGAAGGCCACCATCTACAGCAACCAGGAGTTCTCCCTGGGTACGATGACGCTCATGTTCATCGTCACCGACGTGCACGATGCCCCCATCGACCACTGAGGGGCCCAAGAAACCTTGAAGAAGCGTGTGCTCGTGGCGATGTCGGGCGGAGTGGACTCCGCGGTCGCTGCGTGCCTGCTCGCGCGCGAGGGGTACGAGGTCATCGGCGCCACGCTGCAGCTCGCCGACCTCTCGGCGGGGGGGCTGGGGGTTTCCCGCTGCTGTTCGCCGGCCGATGCCCGGGTGGCGCGCGCCGTGTGCGATCGCATCGGCATTCCCCACCACGTGCTCGAGATGGGCGGGGCGTTCCGGAAGGCGGTGATCGAGCCCTTCGTGGACTCCTACCTCGCGGGCGAAACGCCTCTCCCGTGCGCGGCGTGCAACGCGAAGATCAAGTTCGGCGAGCTCCTGGGTCTCGCAGACGAGCTCGGCGCGGAGGCCCTCGCCACCGGTCACTACGCCCGGGTCATGCGAGAGGGCGGCGCGGTCGTGCTGCGGAGGGGCCGCGACAAGGGCAAGGACCAGTCGTACTTCCTCTTTGCCCTGAAACCCGCGCAGCTTGAGCGCGTCAGGCTCCCGCTCGGCGAGCTGACCAAGCGTGAGGTGCGGGCGGTGGCGGCGGAGCTGGGTCTCCCCAACGCGGCCAAGCCGGAGAGCCAGGACGTTTGCTTCCTCCCCGAGGGCGGCTCGTACGTGCAGGTGCTCGAGGCGATGGCGCCCGAGCGTCTCCCCGGGGCGGGGGAGCTGGTGGACAGCGAGGGACGCGTGGTCGGCCGGCATCGGGGCTACCACCGCTTCACCGTGGGCCAGCGCCGCGGGCTCGGGGTGGCCGGCCAGAAGCGGCTGTACGTGCTGTCCGTCCAGCCCGCGGCCAACCGCGTGGTAGTGGGCAGGCGGGACGAGGCTTTCCGGCGGAAGCTCGCCCTCCGCGACGTGAACTGGCTCGCGCCGCGCAGCGACGCCGCGGTCGAGGCCGAGGTCCAGGTGCGCTCGAGGAACCAGCCGGCGCGCGCCACCGTCACGCTGGGCGAGACCGGCACCGCGGAGGTCGAATTCGCCCAGCCCGTGCTCTCGCCGGCTCCTGGCCAGGCGGCGGTCTGCTACGAGGGGGACAGGCTGCTCGGCGGCGGCTGGATCGTCTCGGCCGTCTAGGCGTCAAGCGCGGACGACACCAGTCAAGAGCCAGGCGGCAGCGAAGTTGAATCAGCGCACAAGCTTCGCCAGCAGGGCTCGAAGCCCCTGGCTCCGCGCGAGCGAGGCGGCCGACCGAAAGCGCCGCGCAAGACGTACGCCGGCACGCCCAAACATGCTTGTGTGGGGACCCAGTTCGACGAAGCGCCGGCCGGCGGTAAGGTAGCAACACGAGATGTCAAAGCCCGCATCGAGCTGGGCGGTGCCGCGCCGGACCACCGCGAGATCGTGGCGTACCTCCATGGAAGCAACGACATCCGGGCGCGACGCCGCTGTCATGACCAGCTCCAGCAGGAGTTGGGTGAGAGAGGCGCGGTCCCCCCACAAGCCGCCGTGGTCCTGCCAGATCCCGGGCCAGTGCGCCCAGCCCCAGTCTTCGAGCACGTACGCGCCGCCGGCGCGAACTCGTGGGAAAAGCGTGTTGAACGCCGCCCGGCTTTCCGCGAGCCAGTGACAGCCATCATCGATCACCAGGTCGAGTGATCCATCGCCAACCTCTTCCGCGAGGACCCGGCGCACAGCCGCGACGTCACCCTGGTCAATCCCGAAGTGCGGTCGGAGGCTCGCTTCGGCCCCGTTGGTGCGGATGTAGTTTTCGAGCGCCGGCGGAGCGTCCTTGACGATGTCGATCGCGACGAGCTTTTTCGGTTTCAAAAGGCGGTGAAACAGCGCAATGCTACCCCCGAATCGGATCCCGATCTCGAACATCGCACCGACGGGAAGAGCTCCGAAGCGCTCAAGGTAAAACTCCACAATCGCGCGGCTCTTCTCGAGTGGAAACACGTCGGGGGGGGTGTTTTGAGGACGCTGAGCAAAGAACAGATTAAAGCGTGTGTCACCGATTCTCAGGTGGTCGTCGTCGAGCCATTCGATGTCGAGGGTCAAGTCACCCCCTCTCAAACCCCAATGGGTCGAGATCCACCCCTAATCACATCGTCCGTGCGTCCGGGCCTGCCTTCGGGCCGTCGGCGATCTCGCCGAAGTTGCGCTCGTAGATCGCCACGTTCTCGGTAAGGGCCCGCAGGAGCTGCTTGAAATGCACGGGGGTCATCACGACGCGCGAGACGACCTGCACCTCGTCGCGCCCGGGCACGATGCGTCCGAAGTCGATGATGAACTCGGCGAAGTTGTGGACGATGGAGGCGAAGTTGGCGTAGGTCCCGAGCGCCAGCTGGTCGCCCACCACGATCTTGATCTGGCTTCCACCTTCACGGTTTTCCATGGCGCCTCCGCGGCCATTGTAGTCTCCCGCGCTCCCCCCGTGTTCTGGTTCCGTGAGAGCGCGCTTTTTCGGCTATCATTCCCGCGACAGTGAGGACGGGATTCCTTGCACCGGGTGACGCCAAGAGGTGAGCAAGAACAGAAGGAACCGCGTGCTCCTTTGAACACGCCGGTGGCCGAGGGCCTCACTCCCAACAGCGGAACTGTGGTGCAGAGCAAGGCGGCGGAACTGCTGCTGGATCCTGCAGCACCGCTGGTTTCGGTCATCATCCGCAGCATGGGCCGCCGTGAGCTGAGTGAAGCGCTCGACTCGGTGGCAGGACAGAGGTACCCGGCGGTCGAAGTCGTGGTGGTCAACGCCAAGGGTCCGGATCATCCCCCCGTGGCGCCCACGTGTGGAAGCTTTCCGGTGCGCGTCGTTGGCGCCGGAAAACCGCTGACTCGAAGTCGTGCGGCCAATGTGGGGCTCGAGGAAGCACGCGGCGACTACCTGATACTCCTCGATGACGATGACTGGTTTCTGCCCGGCCACGTACCAGCGCTAGCGGCCACCTTGGCCGCCCATTCCGAGGCGGTCGCGGCCTATGCGGGGGCCCGCGCCGTCGGGCCGGACGGGGCCGAAACGTGGGGGCTCAACCGGCCGTTCAGTCCGGCGCTGCTGAGGGCGGGGAACTACATCGCGCTGCACGCCGCAATGTTCCGGCGCCACGCCCTCGAGGGTGGGGTCTCGTTCGACGAGAATCTCGACGTCTACGAGGACTGGGACTTCTTCCTCCAGCTTGCCGCCCGCGGACCGTTCGTGCACGTTGACCAGATCACCGCTTGCTACCGTAGCGGGGGCGCCTCTGCCGTGGGTCTTTCCGGGAACGAACAAGGCCGCCGTGCCGGGCGGGCGCGTGTGTTCGACAAGTGGCGTCGGAGGTGGTCCGGCGCGGAACTGGCCGAGCTTGCCGACGAGCTCAATTCACGAACGTTGTCGCTCGAGGCTTTCCAGGGGGAATTCCTCACGAAGCTGGGGGAGGCCGAGAGAGAGGTGGCGGAACTCCAGGTGCGGCTCGTGCTTATCGACCGTTCGTGGACGTTCCTGCTGACTGGCCCCCTGCGCCGCCTTGGCTCCAAGGTAAAGCGCGCCACGCAGCGGTGGCTGCTGCCACCACGTTTCATGCCCGAGGCGGAGGCGCCGCGTCAGGCTCCCCCGGTCGGTCTGACGCAGGCGGGGAGGCCGCTCATCTCGGTCGTCATGCCGGTCTACAACGCGTGCAGGAGCAACCCGGCCTACCTCAGGGAAGCTCTCGAGAGCGTGTACGCCCAGACCTATCGCAACCTCGAGCTGATCCTGGTAGACGACGGTTCCAACGACGACACGAGAAAGCTTTGCGAGGCGTTCATCGCCGAGCGCCCGGCGATGCCAATCCGGTACTGCTGGAAGGAGAACGGCGGGCAGTCCTCGGCGCGGAACCGCGGCGTCGCCGAGAGCCGGGGCGAGTGGATCGGATTCCTTGATCAGGACGACCGGTGGTACCCGGATAGGCTTGCCCGCGTGCTACCACACCTGAAGGACGGCGTCGATCTCGTCTACACCGACGCCGACAGCATTGGGGAAGACGGTCGGCTGGAGTTCGTCGGCCTCCACCGCAAGTTCCACTTTGGTGAACCTCATCCAAAGCGCAGGATCGAGGATGTGCTGTTCAAAGACGTCTTCGTGATGCCGGGGATCATGACCCTGCGTCGCGCCACGTTCGAGGCCGTTGGACGTTTCGACGAGTCGCTCTCGGGCTACGAGGACGATGACCTGTTCGTGCGGCTGTTCCAGGATGTCTCGATCGTGTACCTGGGGGAGTCGACTCTGATGTGGCGGTTCTACAGCCACAACTACAGCAACACGCTGCGCATGGTGCACAGCCGGATCCGCTACTGGCGAAAGCTCATGGAGCGATTCGGGAGGGGGGGCGCGGACCGCTACGTGGCGGTGGGCATCTCGCGCCGCTTCTTCCGGGAGTTCTTGCGCCAGGCGAGCCTCCAGTACCACGATGGCAACCCTCTGTACGCCGACAACCTCGCGACCGCGGGGGAGATTGTGCCGTACCTGCCGGCGTGGGAACGGTGGCTCTTCGGGCATCCCCGGAAAGCGTGGTGCCGCATCGCCGCGAGTTCTTTGGTGGTGGGGAAGGGGCTTGAGGTGCTCTGGCATCTCGCGGAAAGTCAGCCGCGGTAGAGCCCGTAATCGTTGTCACGCCATAGGGGCCGCTCCGCCCCAACCGAACCCTGCAACGCCACGCAACACACGGGTGTAGGCACGGGCTGCGGTGCGCTTGGACGCCGGGGCCTGCGAGAACGGCAGCACCAGGAGCCGGAGCAGCATGCCGGCGGCGACGAGAGCGCGGTAGGCCGTGCTCGCTGCCCGGCCGTGGTGCTTCCGCCAGTACCGCAGCGCGTTGCGATGGTAGATCGGCAGGAACTCGTCGTAGCCCAGTTTGCGGGCGGCTGTGCCCCCCGTGTGCGCGAACTGGCTCGCCGGCCAGTAGAGGATCTTTCCGAGCGGCAGCAGGCGGGTGCACAGGTCCACGTCCTCAAACCACGCCGGCACGAACCGCTCGTCGAAGCCGCCCAAGCGCACGAATGCCTCGCGCCGCACCGCCAGTGCCGCACCTGCGGGCTGCTGCACTTCGAACGGCTGCCCCTGATCCCGGTCCAGATACCGGTCTCGGGCGAGCCAGCGGTTGCGGGGAAACGCTCGGTCGACGAGGAGCATCTCCCGGGCGACGTGTCCGAGAGTGGGGAGGCGGCGGAGCTGGTGGACGCAGAGGTCCTTGCCCCCGGGAGGTCGGTCCTCGAGCAGTCGCGGGGCGATCGCCACCGTTCCGGCGTGCTCCGAGAACGCGGCCAGCAGGGGCGTGAGAGGTTCATCAACCGCGCGGGTGTCGGGGTTGAGCAGGAGCACGATATCTCCATGGGCCGCCGCGACGCCCTGGTTCGCCGCGGGACCGAAGCCGCGGTTGCTCGGGTTCCGGATCACCGTTGCGCCCGGCCAGGCGACCGTGACCTCGGGACCCGGAAACTCCCGGCTGGCGTTGTCCACCACCACCAGCTCGATGGCGCGCTGGAGCCGGCCCGCCTCGCGCGCCGCGGCCAGCGACTGCACGCATTGAACCAGGTCGGGACCCGACTCCCAGGAAACGATCACGATGGAGAGGCGGGGGGTCTCAGTCGGGCCGGTCACGGCCGAATCATACGCACAAACGCGGATTTCCGCCCAGCATCGGGTGCGCGGTTGACCGGCGGGGGGCCGCCCCGTATCCTCTCCATGCGGCGAAATTCACGAGGCGCATTGCGACCGGGAGGCAGGCATGAACGGCATCTTCCGCGTCCCCCAACCGTACAACGAACCCATCCGGGCGTACGCCCTGGGCTCGCCCGAGAAGCGCTCCATCAAGGCGAAGCTCGCTGAGATGCGCGGGCGCGAGATCGAGATCCCGCTGATCATCGGCGGGGAAGAGGTCAAGAGCGGCAAGCTCGGTACCTGCATCATCCCGCACAACCACTCGCACGTCCTCGCGCACTACCACAAGGCCGGCAAGGCCGAGGTGGAGCGTGCGATCGCGGCGGCGCGCAAGGCGCGCCAGAGCTGGTCCCGCATGGCGTGGCACGACCGCGCCGCGATCTTCCTGCGGGCCGCGGACCTGCTCGCCGGACCGTTCCGCGACGAGGCCAACGCCGCCACCATGCTCGGCCAGTCCAAGACCGTCTTCCAGGCGGAAATCGACTCGGCGTGCGAGCTGATCGACTTCTGGCGCTTCAACCCTCACTTCATGCAGAAGATCTACGAGGACCAGCCGATCTCCTCGCCCGGCGTGTGGAACCGGGTCGAGTACCGCGCCCTGGAAGGGTTCGTCTTCGCGGTCACCCCGTTCAACTTCACCTCGATCGGCGGCAACCTCCCGACCTCGCCGGCGATGATGGGCAACACGGTGCTCTGGAAGCCCGCCTCCACGGCGGTGTACTCGGCCCACGCCATCATGCGGGTGCTGATCGCGGCGGGACTGCCCCCCGGCGTCATCAACCTCGTGGTGGGCTCCGGCGGCGAGGTGGGCGACCCGGTGCTGTCCTCGCCGGAGCTCGCGGGCATCCACTTCACCGGCTCCACGGTCGTCTTCCAGCAGATGTGGAAGACCGTCGGGGAGAACATCGCGAGCTACCGCTCCTACCCGCGCATCGTGGGGGAGACCGGCGGCAAGGACTTCGTCTTCGCGCACGCCTCCGCCGACGTGGACGCGCTCGCGACTGCGCTGGTCCGCGGAGCGTTCGAGTACCAGGGGCAGAAGTGCTCCGCCGCCTCGCGCGCCTACATCCCGAAGTCGCTCTGGCCCAAGGTCAAGAGGGCGATGCTCGGTCAGATCGCCGAGATCAAGATGGGCGACGTCGAGGACTTCACCAACTTCATGGGAGCCGTGATCGACAAAGGGGCCTTCGAGACCATCAAGCACTACATCCAGTTCGCGAAGAGGTCGTCGGAGGCCGAGATCGTCGCCGGCGGGGTGTGCGACGATAAGGTCGGGTACTTCATCCAGCCCACCGTGGTGCTGACCACCAACTCCAAGTTCAAGCTCATGCAGGAGGAGATCTTCGGGCCGGTGCTGACGCTCTTCGTCTACCCGGACAGGGAGCTCGACGAGGCGCTGGAGCTGTGCGACACCGGCTCGCCGTACGCCCTCACCGGCTCGGTGTTCGCGAACGACCGCGCCGTGATCGCGAAGGTCGCCGACCGGTTGCAGGGCGCCGCTGGCAACTTCTACATCAACGACAAGCCCACCGGCGCGGTGGTCGGCCAGCAGCCGTTCGGCGGCGCGCGCGCCTCCGGCACCAACGACAAGGCCGGCTCGCTCTGGAACCTCATCCGTTGGGCGAGCCCCCGCGCCATCAAGGAGACGTTCGTCCCAGCGAAGCACTTCGCCTACCCGTTCATGCGCGAGAAGTGACCGGGCACAAGGCGTAGGGAACAGGGCGCAGAAGACAAGTGCCGGGTCGTTACCCTCTCCCAGGGGGAGAGGGTGAGGGTGAGGGGACGGCAGAGGTAGAGTAGGGCATGCTCAGCGTCAGCGTGACCGGGGTCCTCAAGTTCGCCGGCATCGTCGTCGCGGTCGCCGTTGCACTGTTTCTCCTCGACCGGTTCCTGCTCTGGTGCGAAGCGCGAGGGTGGATCTATTGGCGGCGGCGCAAATCGTCCCCGGGTACGGCCGCCGGTGCGTTCCTCGAGTTGCAGGCGATGCTGGAGCCCGGCAAGGAGCACGTCCTCAAAGAGACCAAGCGGGTCCAAGAGGAACGCGACGACGAGGGCGAACCGCCGGAGCCGCCTCGGTCCTCTTGAGCGCACCCGCGCGGAGCAGGCGAGGCTCCCGCCCTTGACTCCTGCGGCGCAGGGGAGAACAATTGCTTCACCGTCCACGCCACCTCGGGGGAGGAGACTCCAATGGACCCGAATGGCGTGAAGCTCATCCACCTGAGAACCGTCTCAACTGGTGCGCAGCCCCCGCGGCTGCTCGACCGCGTGCGCGCGAGCATCCGTGCTCGGCACTACAGCCTGAGGACCGAAGAGGCCTACGTCGGTTGGATCCGCCGGTTCATCCGTTTCAACCGCCTGCGGCATCCCAGGGAGATGGGGGAAGCTGAGATCACCGCGTTTCTTTCGAGCCTGGCGCTCGTTGGCCGCGTCAGCGCCTCGACGCAGAACCAGGCGCTCGCGGCTCTCCTCTTCCTGTACCGCGAGGTCCTCGGCAGCCGGGTGGAGTGGCTCGAGGGGATCATCCGGGCGAAGAAGCCGGCGCGCCTTCCGGTCGTGCTGACGCGGGACGAGGTCAGGGCCGTGATCGCCAACCTGCACGGCGACAAGAAGCTCATGGTGATCGTCCTCTACGGCGGTGGCCTGCGTCTGATGGAGTGCCTGCGGCTGCGAGTGAAGGACGTCGACCTGGAACGCGGCCAGATCACGGTGCGCGAGGGCAAGGGTGGGAAGGACCGCGTCACGGTGCTGGCCCGCTCGGCCGGGAGCCTGCTGTTGGACCATCTCGAACTGGTGAGGAAACTCCACGAGGCCGACCTCTGCGCCGGGTTCGGGCGGGTCACCCTAGCGGACGCCCTCGCGCGAAAGTACCCGAACGCCGACCGGGAATGGGGGTGGCAATGGATCTTCCCGGCGCCAAACAGGTATCACGACCGGATTTCGGGGACCGAGCGCCGACATCACTCCCACGAGCGCGGGTTGCAGAAGGCCGTCCGCCAGGCCGTGCTCCTGGCGGGGATCAGCAAGCCGGTCGGATGTCACACGTTCCGTCACTCGTTTGCGACACACCTCCTGGAGGCGGGGTATGATATTCGTACGGTCCAGGAACTTCTCGGCCACAGCGATGTGAGCACCACGATGATCTACACGCACGTCCTGAACCGGGGCGGCCGGGGTGTGTTGAGCCCGGCGGACGGGTTATGAGGGTTCACAAACGTGGTACCAAAATTAGGCGAACCAGCTCGTACGCCTATCCATGGAAAGGAAAAGTCTCCGCGAGAGGGAAGCTCGTTCGTGGAAAAGGGGTTGCGACGCGTGACAGGTGATCGACCACTCGGGCTTATGCGTCTCCCGCAATCGCGTCAGCGTTTTTCCTTAGTACGTCTAATTGGCGTTAGGCGTCTCGATCATGGAGGCAGGCAGAGGCCATGGACTTGGTGAAACGAATCCTCGAGCTCCTGAACAACTCCTCGGTCGCTGCGTTCCTTGGGGCGTTCTGCGCGTTTCTGTTGGTGGTACTCACCGACGCGCGTCGGAAGGGCAGGCGGCGTCAGGCATTCCAGCTGCTCCTCGTCGACGCGGTCGGCCAGGCAGCGCGGACTCGGCCTGCCGTCCTGAAGATCCAAGACTTGCTGAAGTCGAAAGACACGATCCAACCCGGTGCAGTGCGGAAGTTTCCCGTCCCCGAGCTGACCGCACTGAAGCTCGAGATCTACGAAGCGTTCTCCGCGCCGCAGATTTCCGCGCTCGAGTCGCTTCTCTTCCTTATGCAAGCCGCGAACGACATGCTCGACATGATCGCACGCACGTCTGAAGGGCTGTACGAGGTGTACCTAGAGAAGGACATAGGTCCGAACTCGCTCAAGCTGAAGAAGAAGCTACTTGTCGACCTCCACGGAGCCGCAAGCCAGCTCGACAACATCGGTCACCTCGGAGAGCTGTACTTCGCTGGGAGTTTCCAGGAGATGGCCGAGTGGCGGTACACCCCCGTGAAGGGAGAGGAGATTCTTGCTGGGCGAGACGCCTAACATGCCGTTGCAGCCGCCCCACTCGGCTGTCACGCGGCTTGCGCGGGCAAGCCGCCCGCCGGCCGGCGGGCGGCTGAACGGCGGCGTTAGGCGACTTAGGAGGGTCGTACAGGCATGACCACGTACTTCAACGCACTCGACACTAGCGAAGGACAGGTCCAGATCCTCACGAAAGCGCGATGGATGGGGTTCATCGCCATGCCACACACAAGCGTCATGCCGCGTAACGCCGCTGATCTGAAGCGCCTTGGCACGTCCATCAAGTGGACAACTAGTGACCCTGTGATGCTCGCTACACTTCACGACGCCATCGTTCGTTTGGTACAGGAAGTGGGCATGTCTGGGTTAGTTGAGATTGCGAAAAGTGTGAAGATGACCGAGCGGGTCGCGAAGACCTTCGGCGGAAGCTGGCGCGATATAGTTAAGCAGGCAGCGCAGGACGGTGTTTCTCTTCCGGTGCCTGAGGATGTCCTTCAACACATCAAGGGATTCACGTAGATGGCTTCGGAGCCGTCGCCTAACAGGCGCTTGAAGCGGACGCGCCTTGGGGCGTGCTTGCCTAGCGTCCGTGGCTTCGTTCATCATCGAGTCGTGCCCAAGCCTTGCAGTTCATTCGGCGTGCCGCTGAATTCGAGCGTTAGGTTTCAAAATTGATCGGTCAGGTTGCCATGAACTACACGCAAGACCGACCCGATCGAAATAATCTTCAAGGAGACTTATGAGAGCGATCACATATACAGAATACGGACCCCCGGATGTTCTTCAGTTCACGGAGGTAGCAAAACCTACCCCCAAGGACGATGAGGTCTTGATAAGAATTCGCGCGGCGTCCGTCAATGCACTTGACTGGCGCTTAATGAGAGGCGCGCCGTACATCGTTCGCATACTGTTCGGGCTGCGCAAACCAAAGATCGCACGCCCCGGCCGACCCGGCCGAGATGTGGCCGGCCAGGTTGAAGCGGTTGGCAGGAACGTAACCCAGTTCAAACCAGGCGACGAGGTGTTCGGCGCGTGCCATGGGGCCTTTGCCGAGTATGCGTGTGCTATTGAAGATAGATTGGCGCTGAAGCCAGCCAACATATCGTTCGAGGACGCAGCAGCCGTACCCGTGGCGGCAATCTCTGCCCTTCAGGGTCTTCGTGACAAGGGACGGATCCAGCGAGGCCAAAAGGTGGTGGTTGATGGCGCGTCTGGTGGTGTGGGTACGTTTGCGGTCCAGATTGCCAAATCGTTCGGGGCTGAAGTCACTGCCGTGTGCAGCACGAGGAATGTGGACACGGCGCGTTCGATTGGCGCAGACCATGTCATTGATTACACTCGGGAAGATTTCACGCAAAGTGGGCAACGTTACGATCTGATCATAGCTGCGAACGCATATCATTCGATTTTCGACTATAAGCGTGCGCTGAGCCAGGACGGAATTTATGTCATGGCCGGAGGTGGTTGGGCTCAAGTTTTCCAAGCTATGTTACTGGGACCATTACTGTCACTGATTGGGAGCAAGAAGATGTGTAACTTTGTGGCGAAGCTAAACAAGAAGGATTTGGTTCTTCTGAAAGAGCTTCTCGAAGCCGGAAAAGTCACTCCGGTCATCGACCGGAGCTACCCATTGAGTGATGTCCCTGAGGCTATCCGGTATCTGGAAGAAGGACACGCCAGAGGAAAAGTAGTAATAACGATGGAGCATCGTGGCGAAACCTAACAACACCTTGCACCCGACCGCCTCTTCGTTTCGCTCGTCGGCGGCGCGTGAAGGCGAGTGTTGGGCAGCCCAGAGAGGAGGGGCATCTGACTACGAGGCAGCCGTCACTCAGGCGCGTGAAACTGATCCTTCCCGCTTTGACCGAAGCAACCAGCCCCTACTGGCGCCCGATCAAGTACTCCCTTTTCCCGCCTTTGGGATTGGCAACTCTCGCCGCATTCCTTGACCCCGACATCGAGATCACGCTTCAGGATGAGCACGTCGAGCAGCTGGATCTAAGCGATCACCCCGACCTCGTCGTTATTCAGGTCTACATCACCAACGCCTACCGCGCTTACCAGATCGCAGATCACTATCGCGCGCACGGAGCGTACGTATTGCTTGGTGGCCTCCATGTCACGTCCCTACCGGGTGAAGCAGCTCTGCATGCCGATACGATCTTTCTCGGCCCCGGGGAGGACACGTTTCCCAGGTTCCTGCAAGACTTTGCTGCTGGCATGCCACAGCGCCGCTACGAATCGCCGACACGTACGCTCGAAGCGCTTCCGCCGATCCGGCGAGATCTCATTCAGCGAAACCGGTACCTCGTCCCAAACTCGATCGTCGTTTCGCGAGGCTGCCCGCACCATTGCTCGTTCTGCTACAAGGACACCTTCTTCACCGGGGGGCGCTCCTTCTACACGCAGAGAGTCGACGCTGCCCTTGCCGAGATTGCTCGCCTCCCAGGCCGCCATCTCTACTTCTTGGACGATCATCTCCTTGGAAATCCCCGGTTCGCGCGGGAACTCTTCCGCGGCATGAAGGGCATGGGCCGCGTCTTCCAGGCAGCTGCAACAGTGGACTCGATTCTCCGTGATGACCTGATTGAAGAGGCCGCGGTAGCCGGACTCCGGAGCCTGTTCGTCGGATTCGAGACGCTCTCGGCCAGCGGCCTCGCGGATACGGGGAAGAGACAGAACCTTGGGCGCAGCTATCGCGACGTTGTCAGAAAGCTCGACGGCCTCGGGATCATGATCAATGGCAGCTTTGTCTTTGGCCTAGACAGCGACGACCGCGACGTCTTCTCCCGGACCGTTGACTGGGCGGTTCAGAGCGGGATCACTACGGCCACGTTTCACATCCTGACGCCTTACCCGGGTACGGCGCTCTTTGCGGGCATGGCCGCGCAGGACCGAATCGCGACGCGAGACTGGGACCTCTACGACACACGACACGTCGTGTATCGTCCAGGCCGGTTGTCGCCGGAGGAGCTGAAGCGCGGCTACGAGTGGTCCTACGAAGCGTTCTATCAGTGGAGCTCTATCGTTCGGGCGTCCTCAGCACACAGCTCGGCGAAACACGCCCTTAAGCACTTCTTCTACAGCGCGGGGTGGAGGAAGTTCGAGCGAGCATGGGATTTCGTCATCCGAGTCAGGCAGCTGTCCCAGATGCGGCCGCTACTAGAGGCGGTCCTCACGCCCGTGCCCAGTCATGCAACAGATTCTGCCGCAAGAGGGCTGCCCGACAAGCCAATGGAGCTGACGCGCCTCCCGCTTCGCCAGCCCGGCCCTTCGGCGCCATCTTGAGGCATTGCGCCGAGTGGCGCGCGGCGCCATCAAGGCGGCGCGCAGCTCATCGGCGAGGCGTTCGGCGGGCTAAGGACGTAGTCACGCGAGAGAGTTGTAACACTCTCTGGGAGGAGGTCCAAGAAATGAAGGCGAATCACTCCAGGCAAGGCAGGAACGCTCGCCGGCGCCTCATTGCCATGCTCGTAGTCGTGGCGTCTCTGATGTTTGCTGCTCGCGGGGTCGCGCAGGAGCGCATCGACCCGATGGCGGCCACCGTCGCGCAATGGTTCACGATGATCGAGCGATCGTTCGTCAGTTTGGCCGACGCCATGCCAGCCGAGAAATACGGGTTCAAGCCGACGAACGGCGAGTTCAAGGACGTGCGGGCCTTCGGAGAGCAAGTCAAACACGTGGCGTGCGCCAACTTCGCCTTCTTCAACGAAATCGAGAAGAAGGAGCCTCCGGCTGGGTGCGCTACCGGCGGGCCAAGTCCGGCAAAGACGAAGGCCGAGCTCATGACGTACCTGCGGGAGTCGTTCGAGTACGCGCAAAGCGTGCTCCGAACGATGACGCCGACCAACGTGCTCGAGCCGGCGGGCGGACCGTACGGCGGCGAGTCCACGCGCTTGGGGCTCACGACACTCGCGGTCTGGCACGCGTCGGATCACTACGGCCAGCTTGTCGTGTACCTCCGCATGAATGGGATCGTACCGCCGGCGAGTCAGCCCGCACGGTCGCGATGAGGATCATCACCATGCTTCGCCCTCGCTACCCAGCGGAGTGACGGGTATCAGCCTGACCTTTCTCTATGGCATCGTACTTGGTGTGCTCGCCGATCAGGCGCGTGGCACTCTCGGGTCGTGGGCCGCTCACTTCGTTGCCGACGTGTTGGTCTTCGTTGTCATGGTCGGGTGGATGTGAGGATGCGTGAGGGCGGCCCAACAACGCGTTGCACCTGGCGAGCGGCGCTGTCAAGCTGGGCGCCGCTCGCCAGGTGCAACGCGAGCGTTAGGCGCATCGCAGGCAGAGCCGGTTCAGGAGACGCGTGGTGAGTCAGATTGACCGCAAAGCGCGCATTCGAGAGTACAAGGAGACGTCGCAGCCCGCAGGCATCTACCGGGTTCGCAACACCACAACGGGGAAGTCGCTGGTCGGATCGACCGTCAACCTCCCCGGCATGCTGAACCGGCAGCGATTCCAGCTGGAGCACGGTTCGCACCCCGATAGGGAGCTTCAGAGGGACTGGGATGAACTCGGGCCTGATGCCTTCGAGTTCGAAGCGCTGGATCGGTTGGAGCCGCGAGCCGAGCCGGCCTACGATCCGACTGAGGACCTCCGTGTCCTCAAGGAGATGTGGCTCGAAAACCTCACGGCATCTGGAGAGCCGCTGTACCGACAGTCTAAGCGAGGCACCTAACCGGCGCCTGCAGCGGAGCCGGCCACGCGTCCTCCGGGTCTTGGGGACCGTGCGGCGAGGGGAGTAGGCTGTGCGTATGACGTGCCACAAACCGACCGGCCCGCTGAAGCGCGGGGTTAGGCGCACCGACCACTAATAGGGGGGAGCATGGCCGAAGACGATTTCTCCTCGCTCACTTCGCTCGAGCTCATGCGAAGGCTGGCCTTTCTGCTCCCCGATGGTTCATTTGAGCAGGTTCAGCTGTTCGGCGTTATCAAGGGTCTGTCGACGGTCGATTTTATTGGCCAGTTTGGCAAAAGGAAGCCGTGGGAAACGGGTGGCGAGGCTCGTGCCCGGCAGGTCCTGCGGGCAATCCTGCCGAAGCTCTCACAGGAGCTGCCCGGTAATGCCTTGGTTGCCGAACTTCTGAAGCGGTACGGCGCCTCGGGTGGCAAGGTCTAACGGCGTCTAACCACTCATTGAAGCGGACGCGGCCGGGCAACGCTTTGGGTTGGCGGTGCTGCTTGGCCCCCGGCGTGTGGGGCGGGGGAAGGGCAAGTGTTGCGGCCGCGCCGCTGAACTCGAGCGTTAGGCGTCGCGCAGCGTACGTTGTCTTACAGGAGCACTATCATGAAAATCGTGGCAGTTATCTGCAACATCGTTTCGTTCGGATTCACCGGCTTGGTTCTCGTGACCGACGGTCCTCCCAAAGAAGCGGTTAACATTTTTTTCTCACTGTTGCATCTGTGGACTCCGCTTCTCAGCTTGGTGGTGCTTTTCCGTAGTGGAGCGAGCAATGGTTGGTTAAACCTTCGTATGAAAAGGAAGGCGTTAGAGGAACAGAGGAAGATTGATAACCCATCTTCCATGAGCACTACTATGAAAATCGTGGCAATCATTTGTAATCTCGCTCTGTTAGGATTCATTTGCTGGTCCCTCCTGAGCCAGTCCCCTCATCCCGAGGAAGAAGGTTTCGTTGCTTTCGTAGTGGTTTCGGTGTTGACTCCGATTCTCAGTGTGGTGGTGCTCATCCGTAGCGGACGGAGCGATAGGCGGCGAGGCCCTCAGATGAGAAGCAAGCCGCTACAGGAACAGACGGAGACTCATTCGGTATCACAAAGCTCCAAGCGCTAGTAAGGCGGAGCCTAACCAGCGGTTGCAGCGGACGCACGTAGGGGTATTTGATTCTTCACCAATATGCCGCAGCTTAAGCGCGGTCCGTTGGGCAACGGTATACTGCTGGTCCAGGATGACATGCTCAGGAAGCGAGGTGCTTGTGCTCGAAGCATTCTCGACACCGCACAACCAGACCGTGTCGTTCGTCTTCTTGATCGTCTGTGCGTTGTCAGCGATCGCTTCCGGTGTTGTAGGCATCAGCGACAATCCACCCGGATTCCTCCTGGCCTTTCTCGCAGCTGCCGCGTTCCTCCTCGCCTTTGTCCACCCGTGGCGAAAAGCGAGGCCGTTCAGGTTCCTGTTCTACGGATCAGTACTCGGTTTGATTATCTTTGGCATCCTGCACAACGGCTTGGATGCCCTCGCCAGCAAGGGGGCAAACGCGGGTGCGCTCCACCTTCTGCTGGAACGCCTCGGCGTGGCGGCCTTTTATCTCGCCGTCTTTGGGTTCCCACCGGCCTTTCTCATCGGTGCGGTCGGCTGGGTTGCGATGTCCATCCGGAACCGTCGTCGGCCACCGCACGTCCATGACACGGCTGCCTGACAGGCGATTTCAGCGGACACGGAGCTTGCCGCGATAAAGTAGACGCGCTGACCTCACGCTCGGGTGGTGCCCGGTGTGTCGGCTGAAGCTGGACGTCATGGTTCGGGGTTGCCGGGTCACGATGAGGCCGCCCTGGACGACAAGAAAGCACTGCTGCGCCGCTTCTTAGCCGCACTCGCGTACCGAACGCAGAAGGCGTTGCGCGGAACGCCGGCGAGCTTCGCATCGTTTCGCGCTGCTCCAAACGTGCGCACGCCGCACGAGCTGGGATGTCACGTGGATAGCCTCCTCGGCTTTGCGTCCACACTCTTCCTTGGTGGCGCCTACCGTGCCCCGCCGCTGCCGGTTCGTCCGGACGAGGAGTAGTCCGGGCATCCGTAGTGGCAGGAGGCGAAGAAAGCAGGACGTCGTCTTCAACGCCGGCGGCTCTCCGTTGACGGGATACCCGGATCTGAATACCCTGGGACCGGCCCGAGAGCCCGATGGGGAAGCCCCAACGTGCACCGGTGATTCGACACACCAGCGACCACTCGTTGCTGGTGGTGTTCGGGGATGAGATCTCGCTCGAGGCGCACGGGCAGGTGCGACGCCTGCTGCACCTCCTGGAGGCGGATCCCCCCGCCGGCATCCTGAACCTTCACCCGGCCTACGCCTCGCTGCTGGTGAGCTACGACCCCCGGCAGGTCGAGCGTGCCGTGCTGGAGCGGGAGGTGGCAGCCCGGCTTGCCTCCTCGGCCGGCGGCGCTCTGCCGGAGCCGCGCCTGGTCGAGATCCCGGTCTGCTACGGCGGCGAGTTCGGCCCCGACCTGAGCGAGGTGGCGTCCGCCGCGGGGCTCGCGCCCGACGACGTGGTCAAGGAGCACGCGTCCGGGGACTACCTGGTCTATTTCCTCGGCTTCTCGCCGGGGTTCCCGTACCTGGGCGGGATGTCGGAGCGCATCGCGGCACCCCGCCGTGCGACGCCCCGCAAGCGCGTGCCCCCCGGGAGCGTCGCAATCGGAGGGAGCCAGACCGGGATCTACCCGCTCTCCTCGCCGGGCGGCTGGCAGCTGATCGGCCGCACGCCGCTCGAGCTCTTCGACCCGGCACGCCGCCCGCCCTCGCTGCTGGCTACCGGGGACAGAGTCCGCTTTGTCTCGACCGCGCCGGCGGAGTTCGAGAGCCTGCCCGCGCCCCGGGCTACGGGAGGCGGCCAGCCGTCATCCGCGCACGAGGGGCAGATCAGGGTCGTGGAGCCGGGGTTCCAGACCACGGTCCAGGACCCCGGGCGGCGCGGCCACGCGCACATCGGGGTCTCGGCCTCCGGCGCGGCCGACGCGCTCTCGCTGCGTATCGGCAACTGGCTGGTCGGCAACGTCGAGGGGGCCCCTGCGCTCGAGTTGACCCTCGTCGGCGGGCAGTTCTTTTTCGCCTCCCACGTCACGATCGCGATCGTGGGCTCGGACTTCGGGGCGACCATTGACGGGTTCGCGGTGCCGCAGTGGGCCGCGATCGACGTGCCGCAAGGCCAGGCGCTCGCCTACGGGCCGACCCGCTCGGGAGCCCGCTGCTACCTGTGCGTACGGGGGGGCTTCGCGGTGCCGCCCCTGCTGGGCAGCGCCTCCACCCACCTGACCACCGGACTCGGCGGCCTGGAAGGGCGGGCGCTGCGAGCCGGCGACGTGCTGGGCGTCGCCCTGTTCGTGGGGCAGCCGCCGCCCACCCGGCGCTTCCCGAGGGAGCTGGCAGTGCCGTTGCTGCGCCGGGACGTGGTGCGCGTGACGCGCGGGGCGCAGTGGGAGTGGTTCTCCGAGGATGCGCAAGCGGCGCTCCTCGCGGCCCCGTACACGGTGAGCGAGGACTGCAGCCGGATGGGGCTGCGCCTGCGCGGTGGCCCGCTGAAGGCCGAGCGGCAGGGGGTGATGCTCACGGAGGGCGTCTCCCTGGGCTCGCTTCAGGTGCCGGGCGACGGCCAGCCGATCCTGTCGTTCGTCGAGCACCAGACCACCGGGGGTTACCCCCAGATTGCCTGCGTCATCGCGGCGGACCTGCACCGCGTCGGGCAGCTGCGCGCACGCGACCAGGTGCGGTTCGAAGAGGTCTCGCTGGAAGAGGCCGACGACGCCCTGCGCCGGCAGGAGGCGGAGCTGCTCCAGCGCCTGGAGACGGCGCAGTGAGCGGTACTTCCGGGGGGCCGTGGCTGCGGTCCGTTGCGCCGTACCAGTGGCGGACGCTGCTCGCCGCCATGCTCGGCTGGCTGCTGGATGCGATGGACGTGATGATGTACGCCTTTGCGCTCACGGCCATCCGCGCGGAGTTCTCGCTGAGCGCGGCCACCGCGGGCGCCCTGGCCTCGGTGACGCTGCTGACCTCGGCCGTGGGGGGCGTGGCGTTCGGCGTCCTCGCGGACAGGATCGGGCGTGCGAGGGCCCTGATGTGGTCGATCCTCATCTACTCGGTGTTCACCGCCCTCACCGCGACCTCGCACACCCTCGTCGAACTCGTGCTCTGGCGCTCGCTGGTGGGGATCGGGCTGGGCGGCGAGTGGGCGGCCGGGTCGGTGCTGGTCGCGGAGAGTTGGCCCGCCGAGCACCGCGGCAAGGCGATCGGCTTTATGCAGTCCGGGTGGGCGATCGGGTACATCCTGGCGGCGATTCTGGCTTCGGTGATCCTGCCGAGCTTCGGGTGGCGGGCGCTGTTCGCCGTGGGGGTGCTGCCCGCACTGCTGGCTTTCTGGATCTTCCGTAGCGTTCCCGAGCCCGAGATCTGGCGCCTCGGCCGGCGCCACGTGCGCCCGCCGCTCGCAGAGGTGCTGCGTGCGCCCATCCTGCGCAACGCCCTCGCCGCCACGGCCCTGACCACCGCGGTGCTGTTCGCGTACTGGGGGCTCTTCACCTGGATCCCGGCGTACCTCGCGAGCCCGCTCGCAAGCGGCGGGGCCGGCATGAGCATCGTGCGCTCCTCGGGTTGGATCATCCCGATGCAGGTGGGGGCTTTCCTCGGCTACGTGCTCTTCGGCGTGTTGGCGGATCGCTTCGGCCGGCGCCCGGTCTTCATGGTTTTCGTGCTCGGCGCAGCGGTCCTCGTGCCGATCTATGGCCAGATGGCGGCGCGGCCGGCTGTGCTGATGGCGCTCGGACCGCTGATCGGGTTCTTCGGGCACGGCTACTTCAGCGTCTTCGGCGCGATGCTGGCGGAGCTTTTCCCCTCGGGGATCCGCGCTACGGCGCAGGGGTTCTGCTACAACTTCGGGCGGGGCGTGAGCGCGCTCGCGCCTTTCACCATCGGCGCGCTCGCCGACCGCCACGGGATCGGCAGCGCGCTCGCGCTCACCTCGGCGTTCTTCGTGGCGGGCGCGGTCCTGATGCTGTTTCTCCCCGAGACGAGGGGCGAGGAGCTGCGATGAACGTCGGCCCGCACGCCCGGCCGGCGGTGGACCTCAACGCCGACGTGGGAGAGGTCCCGGCCGCGCTCGCCGAGGGCAGGGAGGAGGCGCTCATGAGCCTCGTCACCTCGGCCAATATCGCGTGCGGCGGGCACGCGGGCACCGAGGCCACGATGGAGGCAACGCTCGCCCTGGCCAAACGCCTCAGCGTGGCGGCCGGCGCGCACCCGGGTTATCCGGACCGCGAAGGGTTCGGGCGCGACTCGTTGGGCATGACCCCCGCGGCGATCGAGGACACGGTGTTCCTGCAGGTGCGGGCACTCGCGCGACTCGCGGACCGTGGGGGTTGCGCGCTCGCTCATGTGAAACCGCACGGGGCGCTCTACAACGACGCGGCGCGCAACCGGGAGGTCGCCGAGGCCATCGCGCGCGGCGTGGCGCGCTGGAGCTCGGAAGTGGTGCTCGTAGGCCTGGCGGGCTCCCTCATGCTCGAGGTCTTTGCCGAGCACGGCTTCGAGACGGCGCCGGAGGCGTTCGCCGACCGCGCCTACGAGTCGGACGGCTCGCTGCGCTTGCGCCGCCTTCCGGGCGCGTTGATCGCCGAGCCGGCCCAGGCAGCCGCGCAGGCGGTCCGCATCGCCAGGGAAGGAAAGGTGGTTGCCTCGGACGGACGCGAGATCCCGGTCGTCGCCCGGACGATCTGCGTCCATGGCGACACGCCCGGTTCCGCAAGGATCGCGGCGGCGGTCGCGGGCGCGCTGCGCGCCGCGGGCGTTCGGCTCGTGGCCCTACGACCCTAGTGGTCTTTCTTGCGGGCTTCGGCGTCACCCAGGGCGCGGACGGTGTTGGCCGACAGGCGCAGGGTCCTGAACGCCTCGGCGAGGGCGAGGCCGCGCTCCTGCCCGGCTTCGCGGGCGATGCGCGCGAACGCGTTGCGTGTGGGCTCGGGCGGGAACTGTGAGGCGTGCTCGCAGATGAGGGCGATCTTCTGGTCGAAGACGTCGGCGATGTCCACCCAGACGTCGGGCTCGTCGGTGGGCCCGAGCCAGACCTCCTCGACGACGTGGGGCTCGAGCCCCTCGGACAGAAGCTCCGGGAAGATGCTGGCCTTCTTCACCGCCGGGTAGAGCGCCTCGACGGCGGCCTGCCCGGCGGCGCGGTGGTCGGGGTGGTTGATGTACTGGCCGTGGCGGAACCACACGGTGGGATCGTTGGCAACCACGCAGTGGGGGCGCACCCGGCGCATCACGCGAACCAGGTCGCGCCGCAGCTCGAGGGTGGGCTGGAGGGTGCCGTCCTCGTACGAGAGCGTGAGGACGCTCGCGCCGAGGAGCGCGGCGGCGCGGGCCTGCTCGACGCGGCGACGCTCGATCACGGCCTCCCGCGTGTCGTTCGGGTCCGAGGTCCCCTTGTCTCCGTCGGTGATGAGGCAGAGGGTGATGGCGTGCCCGTCGGCGGCCCACTTCAGCAGGGTGCCGCCGGCCATCGTCTCGGCGTCGTCCGGGTGCGCGAAGATCGTCAGGATCCGCTTCGTCATGGCGGTATACTACAAGCCACGATGCCCGCCGTTGATTCCAGGCCTCGCAGGGCCGGCATCCACGACGGCACCTCCCGGCACTGAGGGATGAGAAGACCGACCGTGCTCGTTGTGGACGGACAGGAGCCCCGGCGGAAGGAGCTCGTCCGGGGCCTTGCGGAACACGCCTACGAGGTCATCGCCGCCGCTGGCGCCAAGGAGGGCAGGCGCTTCGCGGCCGGCCTCAACCCGGAGGTGATCGTGATCGAGGCCGCCCTGTGGGTTGCCGCCGGGCCGGGGAGCGCGGAGGGTTCGTCGCCGGCCACGATCGTGCTGCACGAGGGCGAGCCGGCCTCCGAGCTCGCCGAGCACGTCCTTTCGGTCGCCACCGGTGCCCTCGCGCCCGGGGATCTCCTGCGCAAGGTGCGGACGGTCCTCGTCGGCCGCGAGCTCGGCCTCGCCACGGACCCCCACGTCGAGTCCCTCCGCGGCGACCTGCACGAGCTCCCGCTCCTCGAGCTGCTCCCCATGCTGCAGCGCGCCGTGGTCACCGGCCGCGTGGTCGTGGGAGGAGGGGAGCTGCTGCTGGAGGACGGTGAGGTCGTTGCGGCGCGCGCCGGCACCGTCTCCGGCCTCAAGGCGTTCGCGAGGCTGGCGCGGACGGCGGGCGGCAGCTTTCGGGTGATCCTGGCCCCGCCCGGCGCCGACCGGCAGATCTACAAGGACCTCCTGAGCCTGATGGCCATGGCCATGGAGGACCAGCACCGGTACCAGGAGGCTCTCGGGCAGCTCCCGAGCCTCTCGAGCCGAGTGCGGGTGGTGATGGGCCCGGCGTTCTTCTCGACGCAGTTCTCGTCGAGCCAGCAGCGGGTGCTCCAGGGGGCGCACGAGGGCGGCACCGTCTGGAGCCTGCTGGACGCGATCGAGGCGAATGACGGCGAGGTCCTGGCCGATCTCGCACGCCTCAAGGAGCTCGGCGTTGTCGAGTTCCACGAGCCGCAGGTGAGCGTCCGCATCGTCACGGACTCCACCGCCGACCTTCCACCGGAGCTCGCCAGACGCCACCACGTCAACGTGATCCCGCTCTCGGTGTCGTTCGGGAGGATGACCTACAAGGACGGCGTGGACCTGACCGCCAGGGAGTTCTACAGGCGGCTGGAGGCTCGAAAGAGCGAGCATCCGAAGACCGTCCCTCCGAGCGAGGCCGACTTCCTCGCCGAGTTCCGCCTGACGCTGGCGCGTAACGACGTGGTTTCAGTGCACATTTCGGGGCACCTCTCGGAGACACTCGCGAACGCCCGGGCCGCCGCCGAGGCGGGCAAAGGAGAATTTGGCAAGCTGCGAGGGGAGGGCGCTCCGGTGCTGGAGGTCGTGGACAGCATGCAGGTGAGCGCCGGTCTCGCGCTTCTGGTGATCTTCGGGGCACGCATGGCGGAGCGCGGGCTCGGGGCCAACGAGATCCGTGCGCGGCTGGAGGCCATGCGCACCCGCCTCCACCTGCTTTTCGTGGCGGATACGCTGGAGTACCTGGCGCGCGGGGGCAGGGTCGGGAAGGCGCAGGCTTGGCTAGGTGGCCGCCTCGGCATCAGGCCGATCCTCGCCGTGTCGGACGGCGCGGTGGTGCCTCTGGACCGTGTGCGTGGCCGGAACGCGGCGCACCGTAGGCTCGTGGAGCTGCTCGGGGAGCGCGTGGAGGCGGGACGACCGGTCGTGCTCGGCATCGCCCACGCGAACGCTCCGGTGCACGCGGTCCGGTTGCGCAGCCTCCTGCAGGACAACTTCAAGGCCTCGGAGATCCTGGAAACCGAGATCGGCCCGGTCGTGGGGGCGCACGTGGGCCCGGGGTGCGTGGGTGCCGCGCTCTTCCAGCCCGGCGAGGAGGAGCAACGCCTCGTGGCCCCGGTGACCGACGCGTTCTAGAGCGCGGGTTTCGAGCGACCCGCGATGCGCCCCAGGCCGGCAGCGCGGGGTTTGACCCCTCGTCGCTCAAGGGGGATTGCGGGCAACCTCCGGCTCCCTGATCGGGCCGACGTTTCGCAGCCGCGCTCCGCCCTTGCGGAGCGGGCACGGCCTCCTGTACGGTCGGGGACAGCCGTTTGGAACCGGGAATGGACCGCACCGGGCGCGATGTTGGCAGCCGGGGTAGCGAGGGGCGGACGAGAGATGAGTGAAACGGCGTTGAACGCGGTGGTTTCCCAGAGGATCGAGGAGGCGCCGGGTCTCCTGATCCTGCGCATCGCGCCCGACGGGTGGACGCTGCCGGCGTTCCGGCCGGGGCAGTTCGCGGTACTGGGGTTGCCGCCCGAGTCCCCGAAGCACCGGATGTCCGATCCCTTCGATGACCCGCCGGAGAAGCCCGGGGTACTGATCCGGCGCTCCTACTCGATCGCCTCCTCGTCGCTGAACCGCGAGTACCTCGAGTTCTACCTGACGCTGGTGCGCTCCGGATCGCTCACCCCACGCCTTTTCGCCCTCAACGTGGGGGACCGCCTCTGGCTCGGGCCCAGGATCACCGGGCTCTTCACCTTCGACCAGATCCCGCACGAGGCCAGCGTCGTGATGATCGCGACCGGGACGGGCCTCGCCCCGTATGTCAGCATGCTGCGCACCGACCTCGACCGCCACCGCGAGCGCAGGCTGGCGGTGCTCCACGGCGCGCGCCACTCCTGGGACCTCGGCTACCGTGCGGAGCTCGTCACGATGCAGCGGCTGTGCCCCAACCTTACGTACCTGGCGACCGTCTCGCGTCCGGAGGAGGAGCCCGTTCCGTGGGGCGGGGAAACGGGCTACGTACAGGACCTCTGGCAGCGGCGCACGGTGAAAAGCGCCTGGGGATTTCAGCCCACGCCTGTGAACACGCAGATCTTCCTGTGCGGAAACCCGGCCATGATCGATTCGATGACCGCGATCCTCACGGCCGAGGGCTTCCGCGAGCGTACCCGCCACCAGCCCGGACAGATTCACGCGGAAAAGTGGTGGTGAGGTTGCGGCGCCTGGCGCAGCCGGTGCGCTAAGCTGGCGACGTACAGAACGCACGCATGGCGCACGCCCACATGCACCAGTCGTCGCAAACAGCCGGCAGCAAGCAGCGGAGGAGGCTCACGCTGGCGCTCCTCCTTGCCGCGGTTTACATGCTGG
This sequence comes from Thermoanaerobaculaceae bacterium, assembly GCA_041494245.1. Lineage (GTDB taxonomy): Bacteria > Acidobacteriota > Thermoanaerobaculia > Thermoanaerobaculales > Thermoanaerobaculaceae > RBG-13-68-16. The sequence continues at coordinate 5,334 of JBGQAK010000015.1, read as the reverse complement.
CCGAGGTCGCCGGCGGGCTGCTCAGCAACTCGCTCGCCCTGCTGGCCGATGCGGGGCATATGCTCACGGATGTCGCCGCGCTCGGGCTCTCGCTATTCGCGATCTGGGTGGCGCAGAGGCCGGCCACCCCGCAGAGAACCTACGGCTACCACCGGATGGAGATCCTGGCCGCGCTGGCCAACGGCGCCACTCTGGTTGCCATCGCGGTCCTGATCTTCGTGGAGGCGCTTCGTCGCTGGTCCAGTCCCCCCGAGGTGAAGGGCGGTCTGATGCTGGCCGTCGCCTGCGGCGGCCTCGCCGTCAACCTCGCCTCGCTGTGGATCCTCCGGGGGGGCAGGGAGGAGAGCCTCAACGTAAGGGGTGCCTGGCTCCACGTGCTCACCGATACCCTGGGCAGCGTGCAGGCGATCGCCGCGGGCGTCCTGATCAGCGCGTTCCGCTGGAACTGGGCGGACCCTCTCGCGTCGGTTCTCATCGGGGTGCTGGTCATCGTCTCGTCCTGGGGGCTGCTCCGGGAGTCGGTCGGCGTGCTCATGGAGGGGGTGCCCGCGCACCTCGAGCTCGACGAGGTGACGGACGCGATGGCCGGCGTGCCGGGCGTGGTGGCCGTCCATGACCTGCACGTCTGGACGATCACGAGCGGCTTTGTGGCGCTCTCGGCACACGTCGTCGTCGAGCCCACGTGCTCGGAGGACGTTCTGTGGCAGGTGCGGGCCGTTCTGCACGACCGTTTCGGGATCGACCACTCCACGATCCAGGTCGAGCGCAGGTCCGCCCGCCAGGGCATCGCGGCTCCGCTCGCCGTGAGTCGAAGCGGGAGCACTGAGCAGGGGTGTCAGGAGTAGGGAAAAGGCGGAGCACGACGCCCGCCCCGACGGCCGGGGCGGGCGAGGTCGCCTGGAGACCTTCGGGCGAAACGGTTACGGCGCGGCCGGCTGCTCGCCGGGGAGCTTGGCGAGGTACTTCGCGGGTTCCTTCTGGAACTTGGGCGGGCACATGTTGCAGCAGAATTTGATCGTGCGGCCCCTGTAGACCGTCGTCACGGGTTCGCCCATGTCGCCCCCTTCGAGCTTCTCGCCGCTCACCGGGCAGGTGGTCTGGATGTTCTCAAGCGCCACGCCCTCGGCGGCGATCGTGGCGAACACCTTCTCGGGGTCCTTGCGGAAGGTGTCTGCAGCGGCCAGATCTGCGAAGTAGATGCGTTGCCCCTCCCAGTCCACGTGGGGGCTCACCTTCGTGTCGATGGCATTCCCAGTCACGGGGCAGGTGGTCTGTGGCTTGCCGGTCGGCTTGTCCGCCGCCACCGCAACCGCCGCGCCCGCCAGCAGCAGCGCCGCTACGGGCAGAACAACGAAATTTCTCCGCATACGTCCTCCCTTTCACAAGGCTGTTTGCCGACCCCGCTCCCAAGGTAACGCGGGACGGGGCCGTCAGAATCCGAACCGGAACGCCTCCTCGTAGTTGGCCGCGTTAGTGGGGTTGTCCACGGTCGAGAGGTAGGCAAGGACCGCCCCGTTGCCCTGGCTGACGCTGGCCCGCACGATCAGCCCCTGGCGCGTCCCGCTCGCCAGCCCCGCGAAGATGTCGTCCATCTGCTGCATGTCGAACGGCTGCAGCGTCACGGTTGAATTCGCGGTACCCGGAGCCGGCTGACCGTCAGCCGTGAAGATCTCGACGGTCACGGTGACCGGCGAGGCCGTGACGTTCACGAGGCCCAGGTTGGACCGCAAGCCGTCGGCCTGATTGACGACCATCCGCAGCGAGCCGTCCGGACCGGCGCCCGGCACACTCGCCATCGACGCCGGAATGCCATAGGCCACCTGTCCGTAGCTCCCGCCGTCCTTGCCAGGGGTCCAGGTCCGGCTCACCACGTCGATCTGGCCGTCGGCGAGGTAGTGCACCGAGCCCTTACCCGTAGCGGCATGGAAGGTGTTCACGACCACGTCGGGGAGGAACGTCACCGGCTGGGTCAGCGGCACCACTACGCTCTGTACGTTGGTGTTGTCAGAGCCGCTGGGGTTGTACCAGAGGTGCACCGCGGTGGCAGCTTGCGTGTAGATCCACACGTCGGTGGTCCAGAACGAGTTGAACCTTCCCGCTAGGTGGGCGGCCATCGGGATGTAGCCCTCCATGTGCCCGGCAGGAGCTGCAAGGGCGGGGAGGGGAAGCAGCATGAGCGCAGCCAGCACGAGCGCAGGAATGAGCTTCGACATGGCGGGCCTGCTCATGGCATCATCCCGCCGGGCTTGGAGAGGTCGGCGGTCCACAGAACGTTGCCGTTGCGGTCCACGGCGACGACCTTGTTGGTCATCTGGGTGGCCCAGCCTCCGGTGTCCCCTTGGCGGATCGATCCGCTGCCCATCATTCCGGCGGATCCGAAGTCGGTAACGGAGACGTAGACCCGCGTGCCGTCGGGGGCGAACTGCGGGAGCGAGGCCATGTCGCCGGGCAGCGTGGTCTTCCAGCGCTGGGCCCCCGTCGCAAGGTCGAGGCCGACCAGTGCTCCATCGGTGCTACCGCTCGTGGGCGGGGTGCCGAAGGGGAACCAGCCGTAGCCGGACATCCCGCGCCACATCCACGCGTTGTTCACCAGTACCACGACCACCAGGTCGCCGTTGCTGGCGGACATCATCGGCCAGGCGGTGTCGAAGGTGGCACGCCAGCGCTCCTTCCCGTCGGTGCCGATGTTCACTACGGCGCGCTGGAAGTTGCTGGCGCCACCGCCCGGCCCGCCCATCATGGACATGCCCATCTGGGTCGCGAGCAGCGAACCGTCGCTGGCAACGGTCAGCATGCCGGTGCTGTTGGGTGTGGCGGCGCCGCCGCCCATCAGTCCTTGGGAAAACGCGATGACCGGTATCAAGGCGACGGCCGCTGAAATTGCGAGGCCCTTGACTCTGCTCATTGCCCCCCCTTTTCTTGCTGCCAGGTGCCGCCCCGGCGAAAACGAGACCTTGTCTCATTTTCCGGATGGTGAACCTATTTCGCTCCAAAGTCAATGGGTGTTCAATGCGGTTCCCCAATCGGACCCGAGCCCGCGACCATGCCCGAGCAGCATTGTCATGCGCTCGCTTCGATCAGCTCGGTCGCCGGCTTCCAAAGCTTGTAGACTGCTGGGTACAAGAGCAGTTCGAGGAGGAACGTTGCCACGAACTTGAAGGCACCCCTGCAAGGAGCAAGGGTGCCGGGGAAAAGGGCGACCTTGGACGGCAGAGGCCCAAGGCTGCTACTCCTCTTCGAGGTCGCAGGGTGTCGACGTGTCGAGATCCTCGTCGTAGCTCATCCTCTGAGCGGCTCGGACCGCCACGACGAGCGCTGCGTCAGCACTCCCCGGGCAGCGGCGGCGTACCGCCCGGGCTCCTTGTCGAACTTGGCGTTGCAAGTAGGGCAACAGAACATGTAGGTCTGCCCGTCATCCGTGCCTTTTTTACGGGGACTTATCGTCGACGGTCATGCCACAAACAGGATCCTTGGCCATTTCGAGCGCCTCCTTCCGGTCTGCGACAGGCGGCTTCAGGCACCGCCTGGGAACGGGCCGGACGGCGGGAGCTCCAATCGAGACGCCCCGCCGTCCGAGCTTGCCCCTGTGATCAGACCCGCTTTGTCCCATTCTTGCGCGTATGTCGGCTGGACCCGAACTAGTCCGGCCATAAGCGCGATGGTCAGTCCCAGCCAAAGCTTCACATGTCGGCATGGACCTTCCCTGTAGCTTTGGGACCACGCGGCCCGAACGTGTACGCCACCCCTGTGCGCAGCATGAAGGGGTCGCTGACGTTGGAAAGTCCAAACGCGGGCTCAAGACGCACCGACCAGTGGGGAGAAAGGGCATACGTGAAAACGGGACCGAGGTAATGCTGCTGGGCGCTCCAGTAGAAGCCGAAACGCTGATTATCCCCCAGCGCTCCGATCATCTCCAGGCCGTAGCCAAGGCGGCTCATGGAAAGCGCAGGTGGCGAAGCCATGTCGGCCATGCCTGCCATCGATCCGCTCATCCAGGACGCCTTGTGGAACAGGCCCAAAGCGTAGCCGTAATCACTTCCATAGGGCGCCTGGAGAGCGGTCTCTCTGATGAGATTGAGGGTGGCGTTCAGCCGGCCCCAGTCGTGATAGACAAACACGCGCTGTTCCAAGGTGCGGACTGGGGTACGGCGCGCGAGCGCCAACGGCTCGGTCAGGTCTTCGGGGCCAAAGCCGGCGACCTCCATCTTGTATAGCGCCGCCCCGTTGAGATCCTCGTATTCAAGGTACAGCGTCAGGTTCAACAACCTGTCGTCTCGGAACAGATGAATGTACGTGTTGAACCGCATGCCGCCGTAGGTGGCGGGCATACCGGAGATCTTCTGGCCCTCGACCATGACGCCGGCCGTCCATCGGGAGGTAATACCGTACTGGGCCATGAGCATCCCGGTAGCAAAATTGCTTCCGTACCGCGCAACCTGAAAATCCGGGAGAGCCATCAGCATCAGAGAGTTTTTTTGGAGTGGGTAGTTGATCGTGGAGAAGAAGGGGTTCATGTCCATCTGGGCCCGCAGTGAGCCCGCGATTGTCACCCACAGCAATCCAGCGAGCAGGATTCCTGTCCAGTGCGTGAAAGGTCTGTTAGGCGTGTTTCGCATGGGTTTTGTCCGTTCTTGTCTCTCCATCTAATCTATGGAATAGCCGGGTAGGCTCGAGTTAAGCGGCCAGCGACTGGATGATTCTTCGCGAGAACACCGATCACCATACGCACCGTCCCCTGAACGTTTCCTCCGGCGGCTAGCGGCCGTCCCGCGTGCGCCTCCTGGCAAAGGACCAGGCGAGAATCACGAGGACCACAATCAGGACAGGGATCAGCCAATACTCCCCCCCTCCCATCCCAAACCACCCTCCGTCGTGCATCATCGCCGACTCCCTCGCTGGACCTCTCCCCCGGCAGGGGCCGCGTACCGCCCAGGCTCCTTGTCGAACTTCGTCTTGCAGGTAGAACAGCAGAACACGTAGGTCTGCCCCGCATGCGTGCTTCTGTACGGGGATTTGTCGTCGACGGTCATGCCACAAACAGGATCCTTGGCCATTTCGAGCGCCTCCTTCCGGTCTGCGACAGGCGGCTTCAGGCACCGCCTGGGAACGGGCCGGACGGCGGGAGCTCCAATCGAGACGCCCCGCCGCCCTGCGGTTCCTCACATCTTGGGCATCTTCTCTTCTGCCTTGGGCTCGGGAGCATTGCCCGTCTTCATCATCGGGCACTCCATCGCGCCCTTCGTGCCGTGCAGATGCATGTGATGCATCATGTGCGCCATCATCGCGGGTTGCATCTCCATCATCATGGAGCGGGAGGCCTTGCGCTGGGCGACG
>JBGQAK010000019.1:0-71434 GCA_041494245.1 Thermoanaerobaculaceae bacterium | reverse complement strand
TTGATGCCTCTAGCCTAAGGGTGGGGGGCTTCAATCGCCGGTGCCGCGGGTGGCCCATCTCTCCGGAGCCCGCGGGCACCGGACGCGCGAGCCGCGTTGGGGAGACGGCGGCGTGGCTTCCTGCGAACGCCGAGGGGCCCCGCCGCGGATCGCGCCCTCCAGTCGCGGGCGGAGGAGCGTGCGGCCGCAGCGGATGGGGAGACGCAAGACCGCACCCAGCCACCCGCGGGACCGGCAAATCAAGAAACGCCACGTAGTGGCAGAGAAAGCCAGGTTCCGAGCCCGTGGGGCAAAGAAGAACGGTGCACGGAGTGCAATAAAGACGGGCTGGCTTGAGGGGTGGGGCATTGGGAGGTAGACTCCACCTCCCTGGGAGGGGCATGCTCGAAGCGATCTCCGACCGGCTGCAGAAGGTCTTCAAGACGCTGCGGGGCGAGGGGCACCTCACCGAGAAGCATGTGGACGACGCCCTGGCCGAGATCCGGCGCGCGTTGCTGGCCGCTGACGTGGCGCTGCCAGTTGTGAAAGACTTCACAAGCAGGGTGCGGGAGCGCTCCCTGGGCAAAGAGGTCCTGACCTCCCTGACCCCGGCCCAGCAGGTGCTCAAGATCGTCCACGATGAGCTCACGCGCCTGCTGGGCGGCCAGGAGCGCCCGCTCAAGTTCAAGGGGTTCCCGGCGCCGCTGATGCTGGTCGGGCTGCAAGGGACAGGGAAGACCACCACGGCCGCCAAGCTCGGCGTGTTCATCAAGGCGAAGCTGGGCAAGCACGTCCTGCTCGTGCCGGCGGACACCCAGCGGCCGGCGGCTCGCGAGCAGCTCGAGCAGCTCGGCGCGCAGGCCGGGCTGCCGGTGCTCGACACGCGCGCCTGGCCGTCGCCTCCGGAGATCGCCCGCGCCGCCCTCGTGGAGGCCCGCCGCAAGGGGTTCGAGGTGATCGTGTTCGACACCGCGGGGCGGCTCCACGTGGACGACGAGCTGATGGCCGAGCTCACCGAGCTGCACGGCATCCTCTCGCCGAGCGAGGTGCTGTTCGTGGCGGACGCCATGACCGGCCAGGACGCAGTCAAGCAGACAGAGGCGTTCTCGGCGCGCCTGCCGCTCTCGGGCGTGATCCTCACCAAGCTGGACGGCGACGCGCGCGGCGGGGCGGCGCTCTCGGTGGTCTCGGTGGCCGGGAAGCCGATCCGCCTGGTAGGGGTGGGCGAGCGCCTGGAGGACCTGGAGGTGTTCCACCCAGACCGCATGGCGGCGCGCATCCTGGGGCTCGGCGACATGCAGACGTTCTTCGAAAAGGCCCAGGCGACGGTGGACGAGAAGAAGGCCGCGGAACTGGAGCGCAAGCTCAAGAAGGAAGGGTTCGACCTCAACGACCTGCGCGACCAGCTCAAGCAGATGCGCGGAGGCGACCTCCTGAACCAGCTGGTTGACCTGCTGCCGGGCGCCAAGGCGCTCAAGGGCCCGCAGGTGGACGACAAGAAGCTGGGGCGCTTCGAGGCCATCATCTGCTCGATGACCCCGATCGAGCGCCGCCGCCCCGACGTCATCAACGGATCGCGCCGGAAGCGGATCGCCCGCGGGGCCGGCACCACGGTGGAGGAGGTCAACCGCCTGCTGCGGCAGTACGGCGAAATGAAGCGCCTGGTCAAGCGGCTGGGCAGCGGCGACCCCCGCAAGGTGCTTCGCTCGATGGGGTTGTAGAGGCCAGGAGCGCGTTTTGGTACAATACGCGTTCGCGGTTCGTCCGCGAAGCTAGGTAAGGAGAGATCTCGATGCTGATGATTCGACTGCGGCGAATGGGCTCCAACAAGCGCCCGGTGTATCGCGTGGTTGTCTCCGATCGCCGGAAACCGCCGACGGCGGCGGTGCTGGAGGAGGTGGGTTTCTACAATCCCCGCAGCAAGCCGGTGGAGGTGACGATCGACCGTGCGCGCGTTGAGTACTGGGTGGCGCGTGGGGCGCACCTTTCGCCGACGGTGAAGAGCTTGCTCGAAAAGACCACGACCTAGGACCGCCACACACGGCTGACTGGGAGGCGCGCATGAAGGAGCTCATCGAACAGATCGCGAAGGCGCTCGTTGACCAACCCGACAAGGTGCAGGTGCGCGAGGTCCAGGGCGAACAGACCACCGTGCTCGAGCTGCGCGTCGCGACGGAGGATCTCGGCAAGGTCATCGGTAAGCAGGGCAAGACGGCACGGGCGATGCGCACCCTGCTGGCGGCCGGCGGCATGAAGATCCGCAAGCGCTTCGTGCTCGAGATCCTCGAGTAGATGGCCGACGGCCCCGAAGCCAGCTGGCTGGCGGTGGGGCGGGTACGTCGTCCCCACGGGGTGCACGGCGAGGTCGCGGTCGAGACGCTGACCGACTTCCCCGAGCGCCTGGTGCCGGGGGTTGAGGTCGGCATCGGACAGACCGCCCCGGAGTTCAGGAAGGTCATCCACCGCGTCCGTTTCCACAAGGGAGACTGGCTGCTCAGCTTCGTCGGCGCCTTCACGCGCGAGGACGTCGAGGGCTGGCGCGGCCTCTGGGTCTTCCTCCCCGCCCAGGAGCGCTCGAAGCTGCCGGCGAACTACTACTACGAGCACGAGCTGGTCGGCTGCCGGTGTGTGCTCGCGGACGGCACCGCTCTGGGTGACGTGACGGACCTACAGACCGGCCCCGGCACGCCTCTTCTGGCGGTGGCGACGGAGGGGGGCGAGGTGCTGGTGCCGTTCGCGGCCCCGATCGTGGTAAAGGTCGACCTGGCGGCACGCGCCGTTGTGGTCGACCCTCCGCGCGGGCTCTTCGACGACGATGCGCTGTGACATCCTAACCCTCTTCCCGGCGGCGATCGAACCGTACCTGGCCGTGGGCGTGCTCGGCCGGGCGGGCGCCGCGGGCCTGCTCGACATGCGCGTGCACGACCTGCGCAGGTGGGCGGTCAACCGTTACGGGCAGGTGGACGACGAGCCGTACGGCGGCGGCCCCGGCATGGTGCTGATGGCCCCCGCCGTTGTGCCGGCGGTGCGCGACGTGACGGCGATGGCCGGAGAGCCCCACGTGGTGCTGCCGGACCCGCGCGGGCGGAGCTTCGACGATGCCGTCGCCCGCGAGCTGGCCGCCTACCCCCGCCTGCTGTTCGTCTGCGGCCGCTACGAGGGGTTCGACGAGCGCGTCCGCGAGATCCTGCGCGCGGACGAGATCTCTCTCGGCGACTTCGTGCTCTCGGGCGGAGAACTGGCCGCGCTCGCCATGCTCGACGCGGCGGCCAGGCACCTGCCGGGCGTGGTCGGGGACCCCGGCTCGGTGGCGGCCGATTCCTTCACGTCGGGCCTGTTGGACCACCCCGTCTACACGCGACCGCGCGAGTTCGAGGGCCGTGAGGTGCCCGGGGTGCTGTCCTCGGGCGACCACGAGGCGGTGCGGCGGTGGCGCCTGGAGGAAGCGGTCCGCCTGACGCTCAGGCGCAGGCCGGACCTGATCCGCGCCGCCTGGGCCGCGCTGCCCCCCGAGACGCGCAGGACGGTACGGGCGGTGGCCGGGGAGGAGGGGATCGCCCTGCCGCCCGACCCCCCCGGAGAACCCCCGGACCCTTCCCGCAACCGTTGAAGGTGTGTATAATCCCCCTTCCGCGCCACGTCCTGCTCGAGCGCGGTGAAGTTGGAGGTCTGTCATGGACATTCGCGAGCTCGAAAAGGAGCAGATGCGCGGGAATCTCCCGGACTTTGGGCCGGGTGATACGGTGCGGGTGCACGTCAAGGTCCGCGAGGGCGAGAAGGAACGCATCCAGGTTTTCGAGGGCGTGGTGATCGGGCGTCGTGGGGGCGGTGTGCGCGAGAGCTTCACGGTGCGCAAGGTCTCCTACAGCATTGGGGTGGAGAGGATCTTCCCGGTCCACTCCCCGAGCATCGACCGCATCGAGGTCGTGCGCCACGGCCGTGTCCGCAGGGCCAAGCTGTACTACCTACGGACGCTCAAGGGCAAGGCCGCGCGCCTCGAGGAGGACTACGACCGTCAGTGAGAGCCGCGCCGCCCGACGGTGCGCTTGACCGGCAACTCGAGGCAACGTACGGCCTGATCGCCGGCGTGGACGAGGTAGGACGCGGGGCCGTCGCGGGCCCTGTCACGGTCGCGGCGGTCATCCTCGATCCCGGCAGGCCGGTGGTTGGCTTGGACGACTCCAAGCGCCTCTCCCCCAAGAAGCGCTGCCGCCTCGCCGCCGAGATCCTCGAGAAGGCGGTTTGCTGCGCGGTGGCGCACCGCGGCCCGGCCGACATCGACCGCCTGAACATCCTGGAAGCGACGCGCGCCGCGATGGTGGAGGCGGTGCTCTCCCTGGCGCGGACCCCGGGGCTGGTGGTCATCGACGCGGTTGCCCTGCCGGGCCTGATGGTTGCGCAGCGCGCCGAGGTGCGAGCCGACGCCCGCTACCTCTGTGTGGCCGCCGCCTCCATCGTGGCGAAGGTCGTGCGGGACGAAACCATGGTGCGGCTGGCGCTCGAGGCCCCCGGCTACGGCTGGGAGAGCAACAAGGGTTACCCCTCGCCGGCGCACCTCGCGGCGCTGCGCCGGCTGGGTCCGTCCGAGCATCACCGGCGAAGCTTCAAACCGTTGCGTGTGCTAGGATAAGCGGGGGTAGACGGCATCCTCATGTCGACGTCGAAGCGCGATCTGATCATCCAGGAGGCGGAGAAGCTCGCCGCGAAGGGCAAGCTGGATGCCGCCATCAAGGAGTACAAGCGCGCGGTCGACCAGACCCCCCGCGACACCAACTCCCTGAACCGCCTGGGCGACCTCCTGGTGCGGGCCTCGCGCATCCCGGAAGCCATCGACGTCTACCAGCGCATCGCGATCCACTTCGCCGAGGACGGCTTCTTCCTCAAGGCCGTCGCGATCTACAAAAAGGTCAACCGTCTCGATCCCAGCCGCACCGATACCTACGAGGAACTCGCCGATCTCTACTTCAAGCAGGGCCTCGTCGTCGAGGGGCGCCAGCAGCTGCTCACGCTCGCCGACTGGTTCCTGCGCTCGAAGCAGCCCAAGGAGGCGGTGCGGATCTACCGCCGCCTGATCGAGCTGGAGCCGAGCAACTTCCAGGCGCGCGCCAAGCTCATCGACCTCTCGGTGCAGCTCGGGGACGTTGCGTCCGTGGGCACCGAGATCGACGCCCTGGGCCGCGCGCTGCTCGGGCGCGGGAAGCTGGACGAGGCCGTCAAGCTCTACCACCGCGCGCTCGATCTCAAAACCGAGCACGGGGAGTTCATCGCTCCGTGCGTGGACGCGCTGCTCGCCGCCGGGCGGGCGACCCAGGCGCTCGAGCTGGCCAGGAAGGCGCTCGGCGCCACCAAGGGCGGCATCGAGCTGAAGCGTGCCGCCGCGCGGGCTTCGCTCGAAGTCGGCGACGTGGAAGCCGCGCGCAAGCTGGTCGAGGAGGTGATGCCGCAGGCGGGCGGGCGTGCCGACATCGTTCAGCTTTACAGCGAGGTCATGGCGCGTAGCGGCGGGGCCCTCGAGGCGAGCGACGCCCTGCTGGCGACCGTGGACAGCCTGCTGGAGGCCAACGACCTTCGCCGGGCGGGCACCCTGGTCGAGCGGCTGCTGAGGAGCAACGCCGGCAACGCGGAGATCCTGGAGCGGGCGCTCAAGGTCTTCAGCCAGCAGAACGACGCCGACATGGTCGTGAACATCGAGACCGCTCTCGCCGACGTCTACTTCCGGGAGGGGCGGAAGTCCGAGGCGGTCCAGCTGTACCAGGGGTTGGCCCAGCAGGACCCCACGAACACGCTCTTTGCGAAGCGTCTCAAGGAGCTGGGTGTCTCGGCGCCCCCGCCGCCCCCGCCCGCCGCGGCGCAAAAAGGCCAGGAGCTGGAGTACGTGGAGGTGGATTTCGACGCCGGTGGGGCCGCTCCCGCCGAGGCCGTGCCCCCCCCGCCCGTGCCGGCGGAGCTGTTTGAGGCGGAACCCTCCCCGGCCGAAGCGAACCTGGAAGAGCTCTACACGGAGGCCGTGGTCTTCGCCAAGTACGGCCTGACCGACAAGGCCGTGGCACACCTCGAGCGGCTGCTTTCGATCGACCCCGGGCATGCGCGTGGCCGCGAGCTCTTCACCTCCCTCAGCGGCGTGGACACAATGGGCGTGGAGCTGGGCAGGGCCGTGGCCTGGGCACGCGGAACAGAGGCGGTGCCTCCTCCTCCACCCGCCCCGGTTGAGACGGAGCGCGCGCCGGTGCCGCGGACCCAGATGCCGCGTGTCGAAATGCCACGAGTGGAGATCCCACAAACGGAGATCCCGCACGTGGCCGCGCCCCCGGTGGAGATGCCCTCGCCGTTGAGCGCCCGCGATGCGGCGGGTGCGCGAGACGCGCTGTCGGCGTTTGCCGAGGTCCCGCACGCTCCGGCCCCGCAGGCGCCGGAACCTCCCGTCGAGCTTTCCCTGCCGGTGCCCGAGATCAGCCTCGACGAGCTCGCCGCGCAGATCACCGCCCCCGAGAGCGCGGCCGAGACGCCCCCATTCGGCGGCTTCGCCGCGGTTGCCAGACCCGCAAGACCGGAGCGGCCCGCCGAGGCGCGCCGGGCTCCCACCGGCGCGGTCCGGCTAGACAACCTCGAGGCCATGCTCGGCCTGAGGGAGCCCGGTGCCGCCGCCCCTGCTGTGCACGCTCCTGCTTCCGACGCGCCTGCTCCCCCGTCGGTGCCCCCGTCCCCGGCCGCCCCGAAGCCGGAACCGGAGGCGGTCGAGGTGCTCGACGAGGCGGTCGAGCTGGTTGAGGTCGCGGGCGTCCTGGCGGGGCCGGGCGAGGAGCAGCTCCGCGAGCTCGACTTCCTGATCCAGCAGGGTCTCCTCGACGACGCCGGCAGGCTCTTGTACAAGGTCCGTGACGCGTTTCCGGAGCACCCCGACGTCGTCGCGCGCCAGGCGCTCCTGAAGGCGCGCGGCTGGGACGAGGAGAGACCGGAAGCGGCGGCACGGGGCTCGGCCGCTGAGCTGTTCAGTGAGGAGGAGCAGTTCTTCGATCTGGCCGCTGAGCTGGAAAAGGAACTCGCCGAGGAGGAAATGGTGGCCCAGGCGACTGGCTCCGGGATGGACGGCGAGGTCTCGATCGAGGAGCTGTTCAAGGAGTTCCAGCGCGGGGTGGCCGAGCAGGTGCACGAGGAGGACTACGACACTCACTTCAACCTTGGTCTCGCGTACCGCGAGATGGGCCTTCTGGAGGAGGCGATCGGCGAGTTCCAGCTCTCGGCGAAGTCCCCCGACTACCTGGTCGAGAGCGCCAGCATGATTGGCGCGTGCTACATGGACAAGGGGCTCGCCGAGCAGGCGGCCGAGTGGTACTCGCGGGCGCTCACCGCCGAGGGGCTGCCTTCCGAGGTGGAGCAGGGCCTCCAGTACGAGCTCGGCCGCGCGCAGGAAGCGGCCGGCAACACGGCTTCTGCGCTGGCGACCTTCACGATGTTGGCGTCCACGGACCCGACCTACCGCGACGTCGCCGACCGGATCTCCAAGCTTCGCTCCAACTAGAAGCAGGTAAGAGGGAATAGACAAGAAAGGCAATAGGCAACGAACCCTCCTGGTGGAGGGTTCTTGTGTCTGATGTGTTTTGTCTGGGCGGGCGGCCGGTGGCTACAGCTCGCTCACGATGAGGATCGGTGTGCCGCTGCGCATGAGATGGTGGACGCGGCGCGCGTCCTCGTCGGTCATCGCCAGCGTGACGGCCGGGACGTGGTCCTCGCCGAGCCCGCGCAAGCGGCGCCATCCGTCGCGCACCGCCGCCATGAGCGTGCCGAAAAAACTCTGCGGCGGGAGCCGGTCGGTAATCCAGATGTCCCAGCCGTTGGTGAGCCGGCTGCGGTAGGACGGAGGCGGCATCGGCACCGGTGTCGGGGTGGGCGTCGGCGCGGCAGGGATCGCGCCCGGAGTGGGCTCGGCCGACTCACCCTCCTCGTCATCCTTGGGGGCCGGCCGCAGTTCCTTGGGGGCGACCACCTCGCGGTCGGTGTCGCCGGGGCCCTCCTTCACGGTCCACACTGCAGGGATCGGGGGGTGGGTGGGGTGCTGGGCGCGCAGCACCGGCTGCTGGCTCATGATCTCGATGCCTGCGAGCTGGATCGTGTCCAGGACCGTGCCTCGCGCCTTGATCTCGAGCATCCTGCGCTGGGGGTCCAGGACGAGGTAGACGGAGGGCCGCTTGGCCAGTCCGGCTTCCATCTCAAGCGTGGCCACGCGGGCGGCGTCGGGCGGAACGTCCCCCGCCCTGGCGCCCGCGGCCGCCAGGCTAATAGAGATACACGCGAGTGCCGATCGGCGCATGCTTGTAGAAGAACTCCAGATCCTCGTCGCCGAGCCTGATGCACCCGTGGGTGACGCGGCGGCCGAGGAGGCTCTTGAAGAGCGTCCCGTGGATGATGTAGCCGTCCCCGATGTAGAGGGCGTAGTCCCCCAGCGAGGCGTCGTCGAAGCGCTCGTTCGGGTCTTTGGGCGGAATCACGCCCTCCTCGACGAACGCCCAGTCCGGCTTGGCCCACACCGGGTGCTTCACCTTTCTCTCAACCGTGCGCTCCCCCAATGGGGTGTCGAAGATCCAGGTCTTCCCGTTGCGCGGGTCCTTCAGCACGATGCCGGTCCCCGTCGAGCAGACCGCCGTCCGGATGACCTTGCCGTTCTTGACCAGCTGGAGCCGGTTCCGGTAGGTATCCACGACGATGTAGACCCCCTTGGGGTGGACCCTCTCGATCTCCTTCTCGGCCGCTACTGCGCGCCTGCGCAGGAGAGAAGCGTCGGCGTCTATAAAGGCCGCGGACGGCGTGGCGTTGAAGGAACTGGCGACGAACGGCCGGCCGAGGCGCGCGAGCACCGCGGCGCTCCCGCAGCACAGCACCGCGACGGCCGCGAAGAACAGCCCTACGACGGGCAGCCACCGCTTCTTCGGCGCTGGCCCCTCGAGATGGGTGTCCACCTCGGGCTCAGTGCTCATAGGTCCCGACAATGGTAACCGCAGTTCCGAGACGCACCTGCTGGAACAGGCGGTCCATGTCCTCATTGGTCAACGCAATACACCCGTCCGTCCAGTCCCTGCCCTCGCCGCCGGCACCGTGGATCTCGATCAAGCTTCCGATCCCCGCCCTGGCCGAGATCTCCCCCCGGCGCTGACCGAGCGCGAAGCGCATGCGGTCCTCGTCGTTGGGATAGTTGAGCAGGAGCGCCTTGTGGAACTTGGTGCGCGGCGCCTCCTTGATCTGGACCACCGTGTACATCCCCTCGGGGGTCGCGCGGTCGCCTGCGTGCTCCTTGCGGCGCAAACCGTTGGCGCCCAGCTCCGCCGGGAAACGGACGACCGACTGGCCGGCGCGGTAGATCGTGACCCTCCGGCGCAACTTGTCCACCAGGATCACCGAGTCGCCCGTCTGCCGGCTCTCCTCGATCGTGAGGTCCCCCCACTGCCGCCACATCCGCAGGTTGGCAGGGTCCGCCAGACGCGCGTGCAGCGACGCCCATGTGTGGTGGATGATGGCCGCATTCTCGCGCGCGGCCCGCAGCTCGTCCAACGCCTGCCCGTGACGCCCGGCGGCGGCCAGCTTCTCGGAAAGCTTCAGGCCCATGATGGCGTTCTCCATCGCCGCCGCTTCGCGGCGCGACATGCCCGCCTCTCTGATCTCGGCCTGCGCGCGGACCACCTCGTTGCGCACGTCGGGGTACACTGTACTGTGGCTCATTCGGGCCTGGTTGAGCACGGACGTGACGGACGCCGTGGCCTCGTGCGACGCATGCGCGACGCGCAGCCACGCCGCCTGGGTCCTCCCGAGAGATCCCACCCACCACGGGGCGTTCGCCTCCGCGGCCGTCGCGATCTCGGCCAGCGCGACCAGCTGCTCGATGAGTCTGGCCTGCTTCGGGGCGGTGGGGCGGACGATCGCGACGGCGTGCTTCGCGGCGCGCCGGGCGCCCTCCATCTCGGGCGCGCGGTGGTGGGAGCAGGCGGACGCAGCCGCGGCCACCGCCAGCGCGAGCACCACGGGCATAGCAGAACGGCGGCGGTTTCCCGCCGCCGTTCGCTCATGATCGAGACGCAAAAGACTTACTTGCACTTGAACTTGGTCTTGATGCCCTCGAGGTCCTTGGCAACCGGCTCGAGCTGACCCTTCAGGGTGTCGGCCTGCGCCTTGGCGCCGAAGAAGTCCTCCTTGGAGAACTTGCCATCAAGCTCGGCGACCTGGTTCTTGTACCCCTCGAGGTTGCCCTTGACGGTTTCGAGGTCCTTCTTCACTTCCTTCGCCCTCTTCGCGCGCTGGCACTTCTCGACGTCGGCGAACAGCTTGTTCGCACCGTCGAGAGCTGCCTTGGCTGCGTCGATGGCGGCCTTGGCCTCGTTCTTCGCCTTCTCCTTGCCCGCAATGGCGGCGTCCTTGGCGGCGTTGGCGGCGTTGGTGGCGTCGGCGACGAGCTGCTTGGCCTTGGTGTACGAGCGGAACAGGGCGAACTTGGCGTTCTGGGCCTCGAGCTCGGCATTGACCGCGTTCATGCCCTGCTGGGCCTTGTCCCACGCCTCGGCGGCGTACTTCGGGGCCTCAGCCTGCTCAGCGGCGGTCAGCGCGGCCTTTGCAGCATCGACCTCCTGCTGCGGGGACTTCGCGCAGCCGACGGCCAGGACGGCCGAAACCAACAGCAACACACCAACGGAAACGTGACTCTTGCGCATCTCAGCTCTCCTTTCCTCCTGCCTGAGGTTGGCATCTTGCGATGCCGGTTCGCATCCTACTCTCTTGCTGTTCGATGTGCAACTTGGCACAAACGGGAGATCACCGGCTGCCCGAGCGCGGTGGGAGCCCGCGTTAGTCGCTCCTCTTTCTTGATTCCGGCGGGCCACCACCTCCGCGAGGAACCCTATTTAGGCCCTCTGAGGCGCGGTTTATAGACCCACCGGGGCAAAATGTCAAGGAGCCGACCGAAAACCGGCCAGGGGACCCGGAAACGACGCGGTGTCGAGACACACCAAACCCTGCCTCACCGCGATCTGGAGCGGCCGCAGGCTGGCCCCCCGGCACGGCCCGGCGATGCACACGCCGTCCTCGGGGCGGTAGAGGGCAGCATGCTGGGTGCACACCAGGAGGCTTCGGTCGGCCGTGAGGAAGCGGCCGGGGTTCTCGTGGTCCAGCGGCACGGAGAAGTGCCGGCAGACGCTTCGCCAGGCGCGTACGCCCACCGTCGTGCGGAGGAGGATGCCGGTCTCGGTGGTTGGACCGGCCCGGTACAGGAAGGTGAAACCACCCTCCGGAATCTCGTCCTCCGCAATCAGGGGCCGCCAGCGGGGGTCTTCGGTCATCTTGATCCCTCCTCGGGGTCTTCCGGGCGCACCGCCGGGGCGATCGCGGCCAGGTTTCGCCGCATGCGTGGGAAGTCGAGACGGCGCATGGGCGTGCCGGCGGAGAGCTGCATCCAGGCGGCCTCGTCCGGCCTCTCCACGGCCTCCCACGAGAGCTCGGCGAGCGGTCTCCGGGTGGCAAGCGGCCGCGCGCACGACGGGGGCGCATGGAGGTTCCACGGGCAGACCGCCTGGCAGATGTCGCACCCGAAGAGATGGCCCCCAAGAGCGGGGAGGAGCGCGGACGGCATCGGACCCCGGTTCTCGATCGTCAGGAAGGAGATGCAGAGCCTGGCATCGAGACTCTGCGGTCCGAGGAGGGCCCGGGTCGGACAGGCGGTCAGGCACGCGGTGCACGTCCCGCAATGGTCCTCCTCGGGGGTGTCGGCGGGCAGCTCCACCGTCGTCAGCAGCTCCCCGAGCAGCAGCTCGCTCCCCAGCGTCCGGTTGATCATGCAGGTGTTCTTGCCGATCCAGCCGAGGCCGGCACGCTGCGCCAGTTCCTTCTCCAGAACCGGGGCGGTATCGCAGGCGGCACGCCACTGCGTCCCGTGGGCGCGCTCGGCAACGAAGCGTCCGAGGCGTACGAGCCGGGCCTTGATGACCTTGTGGTAATCCTTACGCCTCGCGTAGCGGGCGACGACGACCCGCCCCCGCCGGGCGACCAGCTCCGGCGGCTCCGGCTCGGTGTGGTAGCTCATCGCCACGCACACCACGCTCCGGGCGCCGGGCAGCATGCTCCCCGGGTCCCCACGCAGGTGTGCGGTCTCGGCCATGTAGCCCATGTCGCCGTGGGCCCCTTCGGCCACCCAGCGGGCAAGGTGCTCCGCGCCCGCCAGAGGTTCGGCGGTCGTGATGCCCACGAGGTCGAAGCCCAGGGTGTCCCTCGCGAAGCCCTTGATCTCGGTGGCCAGCTGCCCGGACACCCGGCAAGTCTACCGAAGGCTGTACACTCGGCGGATGCCTGCCGCCGCTCTGCTCGCCGCGACCGTTGCCGCGGTCCTCTGTCCGCGCGAGGTGGTGTTCGTGGACGTCGCGGGCCCGACCATTATCCAGAAGGTGCCTCTGCCTTCGGAGGGGCTGGCGGTGTTTGCGGCCCCCGACGGGCGCCTCGTCGTCCCTCTGAGGGGTGAGGATGCCACGGCGGTCATTGCCGCGAGCGGTAGGACCGAACGGTGGCCCGGACGTGTCTTCCCGATGTTCTTCGCCGACTACGACCGAATGCACGTGGTGATGCCCGGCTTTCTCGCAACCCTCTCGTACCCTGAGCGGGTCCCGCTGCAGCGCTTCCCACTCCCCGGGGTGACGGGGGCGCGGCGCGCCGCGTCGTCCCTGGACGGCCGCGTCGTCGCCGTGATCCCGGCCGAGGCGGGGGCGCACGCCCTGATCCTCGTCGCGGCCCTGGAGTTCGGGACGCCGCACGCGGTCGCGCTCCCCGGCGACGCGAGCCAGGTCGTGGTCGCGAACGACGGCGGCTTCGCTGTTGCGGCGACCGGAGGAGCCGCGCCGGCTGTGGTCGTGCTGGGTGAGGGGCGTGTTCGCGGCGTCTTCCCAGTCTCCGGCGAGGTGCGCTGCCTGTGCCTGGCGCCCAATGGCAAGGACGTTCTCGTGGGGCTCGGCACCAGCGTGACGGGCGAGGTGCTCGCGCTGAAGGTGGACCCCCCGGCGAAACAGCCGCTCAAGGAGCACTTCCGCACCCCGCTGCCGGCCCCCGTTGCCGCACTGGCTGCGGCGGGCGACGAGGTGGTGGCCGTCGGCGGCGAAGCCCTGATGGTCCTCGCGAAAGGGGGGCGGCGCCTGCGCGGGCAGGTCAGCGTCCCGGGCGCCCGCGACGTCGCGGTCCTGCCCTCCGAGGCGAAGACCACGGTGCCCACGTGGAGCGACCACCCCTGAACCCCCGGGATTGAAGACCTGATGAAAGGACTACAATGACACCGGAGGTGAGGGTGAGGCGAAGTCTGGCAACGATTCTCGTCGCCGTGGCGGTGTTTTCCGGCGCCGCGCTCGGCCTGGCCGGCGGGCCGCCGTCGGAGCAGTCCGGCAGCGCCGCCGAGGCTCTTGCGCTGGTCGCTGAGGCGCAGCTCCGCCTGGCCTCCGGGGAGATCGCCGAAGGCCTGAAGCTCTTCCGCCGTGCAAGCGGGCTCGACCCAAACAACCCCGAGCTGGCGGAGGAGTTCGGCCTCGCGCTGGCGGATGCCGGCATGAGCGACGAGGCAGTCAAGCAGCTGCGGAAGGTCCCGCGCCTCACCCCCGGTGGTGAGGCCACGCTGGGGATTCTGCTTGCGCAGACGGCTCAGTCCCAGGCTGAGCTGGACGCGGCGGTCGCCCACCTGACCAGGGGCGTGGATGCCTTCCCGCAGGGGGACCAGGCCCGGATGGTGCTGGCGCAGTCGCTCCTGCGCATGGGCAAGGGGTCGCAGGCGTGGCTGCAGGTGCAGGCCTTGCTGGACCAGCAACCGAACGACGCGAGGCTGTGGGTGTTGGCTGGCCAGGCGCTCCGTCAGACCGGCAAGTACGACGAGGCCGTGGCCTACCTCAAGCGCGCCGCGGCGGTGCCCGAGCTGCGGCCGCGGGCCACCCTCGAGCTGGTGGACACGCTGGCCGCCGACCGTAAGTTCAAGGAGGCGGCAGACGTCCTAAGCGAGTTCCTCAAGAAGGAAGGGGCGACCCTCACCGGCCTGACGCGGTGGGCGACGCTGCTGGCACGGGCGGGTGACCGCGACAAGGCCACGGAGGTTCTCGACCAGGTGCTTGCGAGCGACCCGAACCAGCACGACGCGCTGCTGCTCAAGGCGATGTTGGAGTCCAGCAACGGCCACGTGGATGCGGCCGAGCAGCTCTACCGGCGCGCGATCGCGGCCAACCCCGACGACCCGGACGCGGAGCTGGGTCTCGCGCGCCTGCTGATCGACAGCCGGCGCCTCGCGGAGGCGCGGACGCTCCTCGACGGGCTGTGGAAGCAGGTCCAGGACAAGAAGCTGGCCAGCGAGGAGGCCGCCGCCGAGATCGCCCAGGAGCGCGCCACCCTCGAGCTTCTGGACCACAAGACCGAGGCGGCTCTGACATGGCTGCGGAGGGTCTCCAACGGGCCGCTCGACCGCCGTCAGCTCGCCCTCTGGGGTGAGTACTACAGGTTGCGCGAGTCGTACCGCGAGGGTTTCGCCTTCGTCCGCGATACCAAGATCGAGGACGAGAAGGGGACGACGCGCCTGCGCGACTCGCTGCTCGGGGAGTTCGGGATCGCGGCCGGAGACGAGGGAGCGGTCAAGCCGATCCTGGACCGCCTGTTCGATGGAGACGCGGAGGACGTGGTCGCGGCCATGGGCGCCCTCGACCGCCGCAAGCTCTACGCGGAAGCTGCGACGCGTGGCGGGAAAGGTTCGGCGCGCCTTGGCGATCCTCCGGCGGTGCTGTTCGCCTATGCCGCGGCGCTGGAGCGCTCGGGGAAGTGGGACGAGGCGGTGGTGCAGTTCCGCAAGCTGCTCGTCAAGCAGCCCGACAACCCGACGGCGCTCAACTACCTCGGCTACATGTTCGCGGACAAAGGGGCCAACCTCGACGAGGCGCGCACGATGCTGATCAAGGCCGTAGGCTTGGATCCGACCTCGGGTGCCTTTCAGGACTCGCTGGGCTGGGTGTACTTCCGCCTGGGTGAGCTTGACCGCGCCGAGAAGCACCTCACCGAGGGGCTCCGCCTCGAGCCGTACGACGCGACCGTCACCGAGCACGTGGGCGACCTCTTCCGGGCGCGCGGCGAGAAGGCCAGGGCCGCCGAGGCGTACAGGAAGGCCCTGACGCTTAACCCGGAGGAGGAGGGCCAGAAGGAACGGATCGAGAAGAAGCTGGCCGAGGTCACGGGTGCGCCCGCGCCGTAGTGCGGCCCTCCTGCTCCTGATCCTGGCGGCGGCCGGCGGCTGCCGCCACCTGGCACCACCTGCACCGCTCCCTGCCGACTGGCAGTCCCTGATCGCCGAGCCGCGCCCCTTCTCCGCCCTCTACCGGCTGTCCTGCTGCGGGTACCGCGGCCTCGTCCTGGGCGTGCGGGCCGACGGCGAGCGCCTGTCGCTGACCGTCGCGGTGCCGCCCGGCGGGGCGGCGGTGGCGGCGTGGGTCGGGCCGGACGGGGGGTGGGTGCACCGGGTCAAGGAGGGTTGCCGCGACCCGCTTCCCGCGGGGGTCCTCCCGATCTCCGCCAAGTCCTCGCTGCCACTCGACACGCGTCTCGCCGCGATGCTGCTCTCCGGCCTTCTCCCCGCCGACGCCCGTGAGGTTCGGCAGGCGCCCGGATGGGTGGAGGCTTCCACCTCTGGGCTCCGCTGGCAGGCCCGCGTCGAGGGCCCGCAGCCGCACCTCAGGCGGCTGGTCGTCACGCGGGCCGGCGAGGCGACCCCGATGCTGACCGCGGACATCAGGGAGTCCACCGGGCGCGTGCCCGCCGGCCTGCGCATCACCGCCGGCCCCGAGGAGGCCGAGCTGGTGATCCAGGCCTGGCGGGTCGGCGACCCGCCGGTGCCTCCCCCCTGGCTCTCGGCGCCGGTCTGCGGGGGCGGGACGTGAGGGTCCAGGTGCGCTGCCCCGCCAAGGTCAACCTCCACCTGGAGGTGCTGGGCCGGCGCCCCGACGGCTACCACGAGCTGCGCACGGTGTTCGCGGCGGTCGGGGCGTGGGACGAGCTCATCCTTGAGGCGGCGCCGAAGGGCGCCTTCGAGCTGGCCGTGGAGCCCGCGGGCGCCGTTGCGGGGGGCGATGACAACCTGGTGCTGAGGGCGGCGAGAGCGCTCGACGCCCGGCTGGGTGGGGGCCATGGCGCCCGGATGGTGCTGCGTAAGCGGATCCCCGTGGGCGCCGGCCTGGGGGGCGGCTCGGCCGACGCCGCCGCGGCGCTCGCCGGGCTGTCGCGTCTCTGGGGTTCTCGTGAAGAAGTTCACAAGCTTGGGCCCCTGGCCGCGTCGCTCGGGGCGGACGTTCCTTTCTTCCTGGTCGGCGGGGTGGTGTGGGGGGTGGGGCGCGGCTCGGAGGTGACGCCGCTGCCCGACCTGCCCTCCTGGTGGCTGGTGCTGCTCCCCGGCCCCGAGCCGATCTCCACCGCCGAGGTCTACCGGGCGCTCGATGCACCCCCCCTCGATGCCACCGCTCTGGACGGCGCCCGGGGTTCTGCGATATACCAGTGGGTGAGTGCAGGCGGTGGGATGCCTCTCGGAGGCTTCCGCAACGACCTGCAGCCGACGGTCGCACGGCTCTGGCCGGAGATCGCACGGCGCCTGGTGAGTGTGCACGCCACGCAGCCAATGCTCGCGTTGCTCTCGGGAAGCGGTGGGACGGTGTTCGGTCTCTACGGGGACGAGGGAGGAGCGAGGAGCGCCGCCGCCACGTTGGCGGGCCTCGGCCCGCTGGTCGTCCCGTTGCTCACCCGCGAGGCGTCGCTCCTACGGCCGTCGGCTGGAGAGGGGTGAGACATGGAAATCAGCGAGGTCCGGATCAACCTCAACAAGGGCGGCAAGGTCAAGGCGTTCGCCCAGGTGATCTTCGACGGGTGCTTCCTGGTGGGCGACATCCGGGTGCTGGAGGGGAAGGAGGGCACGGTGTACGTCTCGATGCCCTCGCGCCGCCTGCGCAACGGCTCCTTCCGCGACATCGCCCACCCGCTCAACACGGACACCAGGAAGCTCCTGGACGAGGCGATCCTCGCCGAGTACGAGCGCATCGCCACCGAGCGCGGGGCGTCGGGGGAGGCGGTCGCGGCGGCCACGCGCTCGCAGCAGATCGCCAACCGCCTGCTCGGCGAGAAGTACTGGACCAACGAGGAGGGCGAGGACGAGGAGCGGTAGGAACGCTGCTCGGAAAGGCCTCCGAGCTTTGTGGACAGGCGACAGCCGGGGCACTAGACTCGGCGCCGACTGGGGCGTCGGCAAATGGTAAGCCACGGGACTTTGGATCCCGCACGTGCAGGTTCGAGTCCTGCCGCCCCAGCCAGACCCGTGGTTGCGAGGTTGGCATGCACGAACAGAACCCGTTGGTTGTATTCTCTGGCCGGGCTCACCCGCAGCTGACAGAGCGCATCTGCGACTACCTGCAGATTCCCCAGGGCCAGGTGCGCCTGTACAACTTCTCGGACGGCGAGAACGGCGCTCAGATCGAGGAGAACGTGCGCGGCGGCGACGTCTACGTTGTCCAGCCCACCTGCCCGCCGACCAACGACAACCTGATGGAGCTGCTGATCCTGCTGGATGCCTGCCGGCGCTCGTCAGCAAGCGGCATCACCGCGGTGATCCCGTACTTCGGCTACGCACGCCAGGACCGCAAGGACCGCCCGCGCGTCCCGATCACCGCCAAGCTCATTTGCGACCTCATCACCTCGGCGGGGGCGACGCGCATCCTCGCTATGGACCTGCACGCGGCCCAGATCCAGGGGTTCTTCAACATCCCGGTCGACCACCTCTTCGCCGCGCCGGTCCTGATCGACGAGATCCGGCGCATGCAGCTCCCGGACATGGTCATCGTCTCCCCCGACGCCGGCGGCGTCGAGAGGGCCCGCGCCTTCGCCAAGCGGCTGGAGGCGGGCCTCGCGATCATGGACAAGCGCCGCACCAGCCCCAACCACGCGGAAGTGCTCAACGTCATCGGCGACGTCGAGGGCCGCCCCTGCGTGATCGTGGACGACATCGTCGACACCGCCGGCACGCTGGTGAAGACCGCCGAGGTGCTGACCTCGCGTGGGGCGTCCCGCGTGCTCGCGGCCGGCGTCCACCCCGTGCTCTCGGGGCCCGCCGTCGAGCGCATCCAGGCCGCGTCGGTGGAGCAGGTGATCGTCACCGACACCATCCCCCTCGGCGCGGCGGCGGCCGCCTGCCCCAAGATCCGCCAGCTCTCGGTGGCCGAGCTGCTGGGCGAGGCCATCCGACGCATCCACGAGGGCACCTCGGTCTCGAGCCTGTTCGTCTGACGACCGGGGCTCGGGATTAGCCCGGACTATTCACGAAGGTGTCTACTGCGAGCGCGGATCTGGCCGCCCTGGCGAGCGTACTCGGGGCTCGGAGGGTGCCGCCGTACTGGACGAGTACGGCTCCCCTCCTCGCCCCTACGTGCCCCCACCATGACAGCCACCTCCGCGCTCTCGCGACGACCCCTCATGAACAATCCGGGCTGGGTGCTCGGGGCTCGAAAAGAAAACAGGGCGACAGCCGAGGTACCGCGGCGCTTTCTCGAGGCGCTGGGGCGCCCGCTGGTCGACAGGGAGGCCCTTTTGTGGTACATTTCGTGCCCCTTGCGGCGCGGCCGCCGGGGTGGAGGTAGGTTTTATGGCTGAGCTCGTCATCGAGGTGGAGCGCCGCAGCTCCGCCGGCAAGGGTGCGAACAGAAAGCTGCGCCAGCAGGGGCTGATCCCTGCGGTTGTCTACGGCGGCGGCAAGGAGTCGGTGCCGGTGGTGATCGACCGGCACGCCGTCACCGAGCTGCTGCGCCAGGAGAAGGGCCGCAACACCATATTCCTGCTCAAGATGAAGGGAACGAAGCAGGAGCGTCACGCGATGGTGCGCGACGCCCAGATCAACCCGATCACCCGGCAGTACATGCACCTGGACTTCATCCGCGTGATCAAGGGTCAGCGCCTCAAGGTCGAGGTCCCGATCGTGCTCGAGGGCGAGGCCGAAGGCGTCAAGGTCGGCGGCTTCCTCGACTGGGTGGGCCGCACGTTGCACGTGGAGTGCTCGGCCGAGGAGATCCCGCAGGCGTTTCACGTGGGCATCAGCCACTTGCAACTCTCCCAGCACCTTACCGCGGCCGACATCCCGCTGCCCGAGGGCGCAAAGCTGGCGGACGATCCCCACAAGGTAATCGTCACCGTCGCCACGCACCACGTGAAGGCCGAGGAGGAGGAAAAGGCCGCCGAGGAGGCTGCTGCAGCCGCCGCCGCGACGGAGGAGGCCGCCGAGCCCGAGGTCATCAAACGCGGCAGGGCCGCCGAGGCCGAGGAGGGCGAGGAGGCCGAGTAGTACGCGCGCCTCGCACAGATGGACATCGCGGCGGTCGTGGGGCTGGGCAACCCCGGTGCGGAGTACGCGGCCACGCGTCACAACGCGGGCTTCGCGGTGATGGACGAGATGGCGCGCCGGTGGCGCATGGACAGCTGGCGCACCCGCTACCGCTCGAGGGTCGCCCGCCGAAGCGGCGGCCGCCCCACCTGGCTCGTCAAGCCGCAGACGTTCATGAACCTCTCGGGCGAGGCGGTCTCGCTCTTCTGCGAGGGGGAGGAGCTCATCCCTAGGCAGTGCCTCGTCGTGGTGGACGACGTCGAGCTGCCCCTCGGCCAGCTCCGGCTTCGCCAGAGCGGAAGCCCGGGCACCCACAACGGCCTGCGCTCGCTCGCGGACGCGCTTGGCGAGGGGTTTCCGCGGCTGCGCCTTGGCATCCGCGGTGAGCATCCGTGGGACGACCTCGCGGAGTACGTCCTCGCCCCGTTCGAGAAGGACGAGCGGCAGACGGTGGCCGCGATGGTGAAGCGCGCCGCCGACTGCGTCGAGGCCGTGCTGCGCCTGGGGGTCCCGCGCGCGGCCACCCAGTTCAACCAGGCATCTCCCGCCGCCTCCGCAGCCGACTGAACAGACTCCTGTCCTTGCCCCTGCGTGGAAAACGAGAACGGCCGCGGAGCGGCACCAGGCGCCGCTGAAAGGAAGGCGCTCAGGCCCCGCCGGGCCTCCCGGCTTGCCTTTTGCCGCACGTGCGCATAGAATTCGACCTCCGCCGGGCATGGCGGACCCCTTGCTCCCACCTCGACGTGGGGGCCGAAGGCCGAAAGGAGACCACATGCCGCTGTACGAACTCGGTGTCATTCTGAATCCAACCCTGTCGGACGAGGAGCGCAACGCCTTCCTCGGTGAGCTCAAGGAGCTCCTGACCAAGGAGGGTGCCTCCATCGTCAAGGAGGACCTCTGGGGCAAGCGCACGCTTGCCTACACGATCAAGCACGTCCGTGAGGGCTTCTACGTGTTTTGGCAGTACGAGGGCCCCGGAACCGCGGTGAAGCCCCTGGAGTACAGGCTCAAGCTCTCCGACCAGGTGCTGCGGTTCCTCAACCTTAACCTCGACCGCGAGATGCAGCGCGCCCGCAAGATGGAAAAGGTGCGCGCGGAGCACAAGGCCGCCAAGCGCGAGAAGCGGGAACAGCGCGCCGGGGCCGCGGCGGCGGCAGTCCCCGCCGAGGAGGCGTGAGATGCCGAAGAAGAAGTACTTCGTCAAGCGGAAGAAGACCTGCAAGTTCACCGCCGAGGGGATCGAGTACATCGACTACAAGGACATCGACCTCATCCGGCAGTACGTGCCCGTGTCCGGCAAGATTCTTCCCCGGCGCGTGTCCGGCACCAACCCGATCTACCAGCGCAAGCTGACCAAGGCGATCAAGCGGGCGCGCTTAATGGCGCTGCTGCCTTTCCTTGGGGACTGAGAGTCCGCCGTTGATGGCGTCCTCGCCGGTCGCCCCTGCACCGCCATCCCTGCGTCTGTTCGGCCCGGGGATGGCGGGTTTGTTTTCCCTGCTGGTCTTCGCGAGCCTGCCGCTGCTGCCCTTTGTCGGCGTTTTCCTCGCGCTGCTGGCGCCGCTGCCGCTGGTGCACGTGGTGGCCAAGGGCCGCACCTCGTTCGTGGCGTGGGGCTGGGTGGCGATCGGCCTGGTCGCGGCGGTGTTCCTTTTCAAGACGCCCTGGCTGGTGGCGGCGTGCGTGGGCTACCTGCTCGTCGCCGTGTGGCCGGCTGTTTCGGTGGAGACCTGGCTGCGCCGGTCGTGGAGCACGGGGCGGTGGGCCGCTCTCGTCGCGCTCGTCGCCCTGGCGATCTCGGCCGGAGTCGTGACGGCGGTGTTCTGGCCGGCGATGCCCGGCGACGGGCTGGTGCAGATCTTCGCACGCATGACCTCGGGCGCCGGTGAGCTGGTCCGCCTGCTCGGGGAGGGGCCGGAGGGCGAGGAGCTGGTGGCCCGCGCCATGCAGGTGGCCGCCTACCTTACGCCGGCGTTCGCGGCGCTCTACGTGCTGACGAGCGCGCTCTGGCTGCGGCCGCGGCTGCCCATGCTGGGGCTCCCGCGGGGCTCGGAGCCGTTCCCCCTCTACACCTCGGAGGAGTGGCTGCCGGTCGGCTTCGTGGTCGGTGGGCTCGGCTGGGTGTTCGCGACCGAGCCGGCCAAGTGGCTGGCTGCAAACCTTTTGGTGACCGTGCTTGGGTTGTATTTCGTGCACGGCCTCGCTATCATCCTTTTCTACCTCGGACGCCGGTTCGGCGGGAACCGGTGGGTGCGGCTGGGTGTCGTGGTGTTCGCCCTCCAGATTCCGGTGGCGCTGGTTTTCTCCGCCCTCGGTCTGGCCGACACCTTCTTCCGCCTGCGCCGGGGTGGAGCAGACGACGGAGGACATGAAGCATGAAGGTGATTCTCAACGACCATGTGGAGCATCTTGGCGACCGCGGCGCGACCATCGAGGTCAAGACCGGTCTCGCCAGGAACTACCTGATCCCCAAGGGGCTCGCCTACGAGGCCACGGCCGCCAACCTGGCTCGCTTCAAGCAGGAGACGAAGCGCTGGGAGATCAAGCAGACCAAGGAGAAGGGCGAGGCCGAGGCGATGGCTGCGAAGTTCGCGGGTCTGGAGTTGACCTTCAAGCGTAGGGCCGGCGAGGAGGACATCCTCTACGGTTCGGTGACCGCGTCGGACATCGCCGAGGCGCTGGCCGAGCGCGGGATCACCGTGGAGCGCAGGCGGATCGCCCTGGCGCAGCACGTCAAGCGCCTGGGCACGTTCACCGCGGAGATCCACCTCCACCGTGATGTGCGCGTGCCGGTGACCCTGCACGTGGAGCCCGAGGTCGCTGAGAGCGGGGTATAAGCCGTTGTGAGCGGCCATCCCCCCGCGGGCGGGGCGGACCCCACCAGCGAGCGGCCGGAACGCAGGCCGCACGGGTGGCTGATGCGCCTGGTGGGGCGCATCGTGCGCGACGCCGCGGGCGGGTACCGCGACGCGCTCGATGCGCGCCTCGGGAGGATCGATCAGGGCATGGCCACACTCGAGAAGACGTTGACCGAGACGCAGGCGGCCGGTGTGGCGCTGGGCGCCGCCCTGCAGCGCGAGTCGGCCGCCCTCCAGGAATTGCAGCGGCATCTGGAGACGCGGGTCGATCAGACGCTGGCGGCGGCGGAGGATGTCCGGCGCGCCTACCTCGCGACCCGCGGCGAGTTCGAGAACGCCCGGGACCACGTCCTCCCCGGGCTTTCTGCACGCCTCGACCGCATGGGCGAGACGGCACAGACGATCCAACGCGAGGTCGAAGCGGTTCGGGACCGGCGCCTGCCCCAGTCCGAGGAGGCGCTGGCCGGCCTGCAGAAGGCCTCGGAGGCGATGCAGAGGGAGCTGGAGTCGCTGCGCGACGAGCACGTTCCGCACGTCGAGAAGGACCTCCTGCGCCTGCAGAGTGCCATCGACGGCCTCCAGCAGGTCGCAGGCGCGGTCCAGACTCTCGGCGAGGAGCTGCGAGATGCCCGGCTGCCGGCGCTGGCTGCACGCACCGACGCCCTGGTAGGCGCTCTCCACGAGGACCTCACCACGCTCGGCGGGCTCGTGGACCGGATGGCCCAGGGGGAACCGCTGAGGGTGGCGGTCGAGCCCGGAATCGAGGCCGAGGTTCCGCGTGCGGTGGCCGCCGCGTCCACTCGCTTCGTGGATAGCTTCCGCGGGGCGCGCACCGAGATCCTCGGGCGTGCCGCCGGCTACGTGCCCTGGCTCGCAGCCGCAGGTCCTGTGCTCGACCTCGGGTGCGGCCGCGGGGAGCTGCTGGAGGCGCTGCGCGACGCCGGGGTGCAGGCCGAGGGGGTGGACAGCGACCCGGCGATGGTCGCGGCGTGCCGGCGGCCGGGCCTTTCCGCGGAGGTGGGCGATGCCCTCGCCACGCTACGCGATCGCACGCCGGGAAGCTTGGGCGCGGTGACCTGCATCCACATCTTCGAGCACCTCCCGGCGGCGACCTGGATGTCGATCGTGGAAGCGGCCGCGGCGGCGCTCCGTCCCGGCGGCCTCCTGCTCGTGGAGAGCCCCAACCCGGACTCGCTCCGGGTCGGGGCGGGGCTGTTCTGGGCCGACCCGACGCACCGGGCCCCCGTGCATCCGCAGGCGCTCGAATTCGTGATGCGGGCTCTCGGGTTCGAGGTCCTCGAGACGCGGCTGCTGCGGCCGTTCCCCCCCGACCAGGCGCTCGCCAAGCCTTCCCAGCCAAAGGCGGTGCGCGAGCTCGCGCGGCGTCTCGACGAATGGTTGTCCGGCCCGCGCGACTTCGTGGTGCTCGCCCGCAAACCATAAATGCCCGTCGGTTGAAGCGCTCTTCGGGCCTTGCGCGTCCCCACGCGCGGCGGCCCGAAACTCCTCCGGCCGCGACCCAGCAGCGCGTCCCGGAACGGGGCCCCTCGGTGTCTCCCGCTCCGCGGGATCACCGATACCCCGTCCCGGATCCGCGCGCTGGGGACCCCGCGGCCTCCGGAGAGATCGCCGCTTCACCCGACGGGCGGAATGAATACCCCCCGGCCCGAAAACCGCTCCGCGTAGCGGCCGCACACTCCTCCGCCTGCGACCGGACTGCGTGATCAGCGTCGGGGCCCCTCGGCGTTCGCGTGAGGCGGCGCCGCTGTCTCCCCAACGCGGCTCGCGCGTCCGGTACCCGCAGGCTTCGAAGGGATTGGCCACCCGCGGCACCGGCGGATTGAAAGCCCCCCGACTGTTGTGCCCCGCGCTGTAGGGGGGTGGGGGTGAAATCCGCACCGCGGGCGACAGGAGCCGTCGCGCCGAGGCGCGCGGGACCCGAGCGCGGCGATCGCCGTGGGGTGTCGGCGGCGGGCGCAGCCCGAGCGACTGCTCCCAGCCCGCGGGGCAAGAAAAGGAAAAGAAGTGGATTCCAAAAAGGAGAAGTGTGGGAAGGGGTCAATGCGAAGCTCGGGGCGATGCGGCGGCGGGAAAGGGAGTTCCGAGCTACGCCTTTTGGGCCTTGAAGAGACTCTTGAGCGCCAGCAGCACCTGCACGAAACTGTGCTCCTTGAGGAACTCCTGGAGTTCGTTCTTGGAGGTCCCGGAGAGAACCTTCTCCTTGGCGGTTTCGAAGAGACCGAAGAAGTCCGAGATCGGCTTCAGGGCCAGCTTTGCGAAACGGTCGTGGTACCACTGCGACTCGCGCACCTTCTCCCAGGTCTTGGCCCGCTGGGACTGGATCGAGCCGTTCCACAGGCCGTCGGCGAGCGCTGTGACCTCCTGGTACAGGGCCGCGAGGATCATCTTGTCGTCGGCGCGCTTGAGCGCCGCCTCGAGCTCCTTGGGCCCGAACTCCGGTGCGCCGGGTGACGGTTGGGGGGCTTCAACGGCCGGCGCAGGCGCCGGCTCGGGCGGCGGCGGGGCAGGTGGCGGCGCCAGCGGCGCAGCCGGCGCCTCCTGGGCGGGCGGTTTCGGTGGGGGAGGTGCGGGCCTGGGCGCCGGGGCCGGCGCGGCCTCCACCGCAGGGGGCGCCGCCGCCACGGCCTTCGGCGGTCTCGCCTTCGCGGCGGCGATCTCTTCAGCCGTCGGTGGCGTCGTGTTGGTCTTCCTGAGCCGCTCGTCGAAGCTCACAAGGAAGCCGAGGTCCCCCTCCGAGATCGGCCTGGCGTAGGCGATGCGGCTGAGGATCGTGTCGAGCTCGAGGAAGCGAATGCGCAGTACGCTGGGGTCGGGCGCGAACGGGAGGAAGCGCTGAAACAGGAGGTCGTTCGCGCAGATGACCTCGTAGAGGTTGAGGAACCCCGCGAAGTCGAGCACATCGGCGTCGTCGCTGAGGTTCCAGTTGATGCTGGCCTCTCTCGCCTGGCGCTGCACGAGGAAGTCCCGGATCTCGACCGGGATCCCGATTTCCTGCCATCCCTTGCCGTGGAGAGCGCCGAGGGTGTCGCGCAAGATTTTGCGGAGGCGCAGGAGCATTTCGCTCGAGAGCCGGCACGCGTTGAGGTTGGTTTCAAGTTTGGCCATGGGCACCCATCAGTTCCAGCTTGTCGTTGTCCTCAGATGTGACCACCGTCGCAGGAAGCGCTCGCGGCGCTCGAGTTCCCGGAGCGCCAGGAGGAGCAGCTTCCCCCGGGTCAAAGGGTCGGGGACGTTGAGAAAGCCCTGTTGTTCCTCCGCAGAAAAACCGAGGTCCGCAGTGACGCGCCACGTCACCGCACTCAGATCCTGCTCGCGGGCCGGGGTCACGAGGGACTTGCCGATGCGCTGGCAGAGCCGCTCGTAGCGGGAGAGTAGGAGCCGGGCGACGGGTCCCCCCCGCCTGCCGGCCGGCGACTCCTCGGGGTACGACTCGGCCCGCACCAGCGTCACGTCCTCGCTGACCAGCGAGAGGAGGCGGCAACGGCTGATGCCGTGCAGGGTTGCGTCGCTCTCGCCCTCGTCGGAGAGCACCGCGGTGACCCCGACCTCGTGCACGGACTCGCCGTCCGCGAGCGAGGCCACCATCGCGCCGCCAAAGCCGCGGGCGCGCTCCAAGATGGCCCGGATCGCCTCGCGCCCCCAGGGCACACTGACCCGCTCGCCGGGCAGTAGGACGGCGCCCTGGAGCGGGTAGAGGGGTAGGGTGAAGACGCCTTTCACTGCGGGCATAGTACAACCCTCGCGGCCAACCCTCAACACCCGGCCGTGGCCGGACGTGACGTGCGCCACCCGGCGTTTGGCCTGCTACGCCCCCGTGGCGGGCTGGCTGGCGGTGGAGAACTCCTCGCTCCTCCGCACCAACGCGAGGAGGCCGCCCGCCAGGAGCACGGCCAGCCCGGTCCACAGCAAGCTGATCATCGGCTTGACCGTGACGTCGGCGGAGAACTTCATCGGCTCGCCCGGGTCCGACGGGGCGCTCGGATCGAGCACCTCGACCTCGACGGTCTTCTCGTTGGGGTTCATGCGGCCCACCCGCACCAGCACGCCCGCAAGGCCGGGCACCGCGGCATCCTCGTGCGTCTCGCCGCCCTCTCCGCCGTGGTACACCGAGGTGATCTCGCCGCTCTTTCCGGCGGGGTCGGTCACCTTGAAGACCACGCCGATATTGATCTTCCCGCCCTCGGGGTCGAAATTGGAGAGGTCGAACTCGTCGAACGTGAGCTTCGCGTCCCGGTAGGTCAGTGTCTCCCCTTTGTGCAGCACGGTGCGCTTGGCGACGCCGCCGCCCAGGCCCGTCAGGGCGAGCCGGACCCGGCCGGCGCTCGCATTGACGCCCGTGATCGCGACCGTCGCGCCCTGGAGGCCGGGCACCGCCACCGGCTCCCCAACGAACCCCTTCTCGCCGGAGGTCAGGCGCGGCGTGATCTGCTGGGAGACGGCGCCGGCGCGGACCGTGAGCCTGGCGCCGATCGAGACCTTCTCCGCCTCGCCGTGAGAGCCGGACATGTCGAAGCCGTCGAAAACGATGGAAAGGGGGCCCACCTTGCCGGTCTCGCCCTTGGCGATTTCCAAAGTTCGCCCGGATTCCGCTGGGCGCCCGGGGTCGAACTCGATCGGTGAGACGTAGAGATCGTGGGTGAGGTGGACGCGCACGTCAGGGTTGGCCACGAGTTGGTTCGACTTCTCGTTGCGGAACATGCGCGGGCGCGCCAGGTAGGTCCTGCCGTTCGCCTCGCGAACCTCGACGAGCATGGCCTCGCGGGAGGTTGGCTTCGGTTTCTCCACGCCCTTGAAGGTCAGCGTGTACCCCATGACCTGTTTGCTCTGGCCGAGGGGGAGCACGACCTTCTCGCTGCGGTCGTAGGCGGACGATGTGATGATCCCGGCCAGCATGAGACCCAGGCCCACGTGGGCGAGGTATCCACCCGCGGCCCGGAAGCGCTTGGTCCGGACCTTATCCGTAGTCTTGAGGAGGTTGGAAAAGAACGCGAAAAGCGAAACCAGAAGGAACGCCACGTAGAGCACCCCGTGGGCGCCGACTGCGATGCCCACGCCGGTGGCCACCACTGCAAGGGTCCCCGCGACCAGCAGGCGCTTCCGGAACTCCTCGGATGTGCCTTTCCAGTGGAGGAAGGGGACCACGCCCAGGAGCGAGGCCAGCAGGATGCCGATCGGGATCGTGACGCGGTTGTAGAACGCCGGCCCGACCTGCGAGGGCTTGGTCACGATGCGGGTGATGAGCGGTGCCGAGGTGCCGAGGAGCACCATCGCGGCCGTGCCGAGGAGGGCGGAGATCGCGAGGACGAAGAACACCGTCCGGGACAGGAAGGGCTCGTCCCCTGGCTCGCTCGGGATCTCCCGCCATCGCCAGATCAGCGATCCGAAGCCGATGAGAAGGGCGCCGGTCAGGTTGCCGACCAGCCAGCCGGTGATGCCGAGATCCACGAACGAGTGGACGGAGAAGTCGGCCAGCACGCCCGAGCGCGTCAGGAAGGTGGCGTACACGACCAGCACGTAGGCCAGGATGGCCAGCGAGAAGTTGAGCTTGCGGAAGCGGCCGCGCGCCCGCTGCAGGAGCATGCCGTGCACGAGCGCGGCCGAGGCGATCCAGGGGACCAGCGAGGAGTTCTCGACCGGGTCCCAGCCCCAGTACCCGCCCCAGCCCAGGGTCACGTACGCCCAGTAGCCGCCCAGCAGTATCGCGCACCCGAGGGTCACCACGGTGAGCAGGGCCCACGGCAGCGACGCCTTGGTCCACTCGTCGTAGCGGCGCTCCCACAGCGCGGCCACTGCGAAGGCGAACGGGACCGCGGTGGCGGCGTAGCCGAGGAACATGATCGGCGGGTGGATGGTCATCCAGGGGTTCTGGAGCAAGGGGTTGAGGCCCTGCCCGTCGAACGGGACCTGCCCGGGCGGCAGGCCGGCGAGGAGGCGGAACGGGGACTGCCGCAGCAGGATGAGGAGCAGCGAGAGCTGGGCGAGGTTGTACACGAAAAGCGTGCGGTCCTCGTAGTGCTGTGCGTAGCGGATTAGCGGGAGCCCGACGATCATCCCCCACAGGAGCCAGAGCAGGAAGCTGCCCTCCTGCCCCGCCCAGAAGGTCGAGATCAGGTAGGAGGTCGGTAGGGACGTATCGGAGTACGAGAAGACGTAATGGATCCGGAAATCGTGGACCAGGATCAGGTAGAGAAGCACGCCGCTCGCGATGACCACGCCGGTGGTCGCCAGGCCGTACGCCTGCCTGGCCCACGTCCGGGCCTCCGTGTGACCGCGCATGCTGCGGAAGTAGAAGAGCGTCGACGCGATGAGGGCGAAGAAAGCCACCCAAAGCGCGATGGCACCCGGTAGAAACATGGTCCCCCCTGGATGTGCACGGCGAGAACGCCGCAGTCGTCACGAGGAGCTGGAACGGTACTCCTTCTCCTCGACCCCCTGGTACTTCGATGGACACTTCACCAACAGCTTCTCGGCCTCGAACATGCCGCCGTGGAACCTGCCGATCGCGACCACCTGCGTGGCCTCGTGGAAGTTGCCCGGCTTGAGCCCCTTGTAGGCGACCTTCATGGTGTCGCCCTTGTCGTCGACGAGGGTGAACAGCAGGCGGGAGGAGGCCTCCTCGAAGTTGTCCGAGCCGGGGACGAGCTTGCCCGCGACCTGCACGGCGTCGGAGGTCGCCCGCGCTTGCTGGAAGCTGACGTACGGGGTCAGGTTCGACTTGAACGCCCCGGCCCCGAACGCAACGAAGCCGATGATGGCAGCGACACCCAGGACGGTCCACAGCACCCTGCGGCTCATTGCTCCTCCTCCAGCCTTTGCACCCGACGATCGAGCGCCATGCAGTAGGCGAAGATCCCGAGCCAGATGACGACCGTGACCGCCGCTACCCAGACCAAGCTTTCGGGCCCTGGCATCGCCTATGCCTCCTCGCGCTCTTGGCGGGCCAGCCGCACCCGCGCCAAGCGGACGTCCAGAGTGTACAACCAAACGAACAGTCCGGTAAATCCCACTAACGAGCCGAACAAGACCTGCAGCATTCGCGACTCCATCTCAAGTTTGAGCTCGCCGGCGGCGCCGATGATGGTGTCGGGGTGCAGCGACCAGTAGATCCGAGGTACCACGAAGATCAGAAACGGCATGGTGACGAAGGCCAGGACCGCGTAGGCCGCCGAGAGCGTGGCCCGGCGCTCCTCGTCGAGCACCGCCTCGCGCAGCGCGAAGTAGGCCGCGTAGATGAGCAGGAGGATCGCGATCGAGACCTCGCGCGGGTCCCAGTTCCAGAACGAGTTCCACATGACGTTGGCGAACAGGGAGCCCGTGACGGTTGCCAGCACCGAGAACACGAGCCCCAGCCGTGCGGCCGCCGCAGCGCGCGCGTCGTCGAGGGCCTTCCGCTTGCGCAGATAGCGCACGGAGGCCACGAGGTTGACGCAGAAGGCGAGCACCGCCACCCACGCCTGTGGGACGTGGAAGAAGACGATGCGGGCCGATTCACCCTTGAAGCCCTGAGCGGAGGGCGCGTAGAAGAAGGCCCCCAGCGTCACCAGCACCATCCAGGCGCCGAGCAACCAGAGGAGAGACGTTCTCAGAGCGGTCTTAGTCATTCCACACCACCGGGAAAAGGTACACTGAAATAATGAGGGTTGCACCCCCGAGCGAGACGATCCCGCGGAGGGCCGGGAGCACCGCCGCGAGCGCGGCGCTCGCCGCGGCCGCACGCGTCCCCTGGATAAGCATCACGAGGAGCGGCAGCACGAGGGGCACGCTGAGAATGGCGAACAATGTGGTCGCGCCGGAGGCCCGGGAGATGATTGCCGCGACGATCGTGGAGGTCGCGGCCAGCGCAATCGACCCGGCGGCCAGCACCAGCGCCAGGGGAAGGACGCCCTTGACGGAGTAGCCCATCAGGGCGCAGTACAGCGGCACGATGAGGGTGTTGAGCGCCGCCAGCAGGAGCAGGTTGAACAGGAACTTGCCGGCCAGCACCGCGACCGGCCGGGCGGCCAGGCGGAGCGTCTTGGCGGTGTGCGCGTCCTCCTCCTTGACGAACACCCGCGAGAGGCCGGAGGTCGCGGCGAAGAACAGGATCACCCAGAGCAGCGCCGAAAGCAGGTGGGGGCGGTCCTGCTCCTGGATCTGGTACGGCCCGATCTGGTAGGCGACCGCGATCAGCGTCGTCAGGCCGAACAGCCCGACGGCGTTGAGCGCCACGCGGCTGCGTAGCTCGGACTTGAGCTCCTTGGCGAGGACCGCCAGGCTCTCAGAGAGCAAGGTCGATGCGTGCATCGCCCCAGGCCATCTCCCGCGGATCGTTGGTGGCGACGGCGACCGCGGCCCGCGGGCGGAAGCGGGCCACCAGCCCCGCCACCGCCTCGTGGCCGGCCGCGTCGAGGTTGGAGGACGGCTCGTCGAGCACGAGCACCGGCGGCTCGTGCAGCACGGCCTGCGCCAGCTTCACGCGCTGCTTCATCCCGGAGGAGTAGGTCCCCACGAGCCTCGTCTGCTCCCGGGCCGGCAGGCCCAGCCCCTCCAGGAGGTCGCGCAGCACCGCGTCCGCCAGGGCGAGGCCGCGCAGGCGGGCGAAGAAGTGCAGGTTCTCGAGCGCCGAGAGCTCCTCGTAGACGGCCATGTCGGGTGAGGCCATGCCCAGGCGCTCGAGCCAGCGCGCCCTCGGCAGGGGACCGTCGCCCGCGCGGTAAGTCACCTCACCGCGGGAGGGGCGCAGCACCCCGGCGAGGATGTTGAGCAGCGTGGACTTGCCGGCCCCGTTCGGGCCTGCGACCACGAGCACCTGGCCCGGCTTGAGCGCGCCGCTCACCGACGCCAGCACGGTGCGGTTGCCGAAGCGCTTGCTCACCCTCTCAAACTCGACCGAGACCCCCGACATGGCGGGAGAGAGTACCACACGGTATTGAGACGGCCGCGGTTTGACGGGTCCCGGCGTTCATGCAGGCGTTGCACGGCCGGCCGTGCGCGCCCGGCGGTCGCGCCCCACATCATTTTCCGGCCTTGCTAGACTCCGCCCGTGAAAGGGCTCTGGGAGCGGCTCTGCTGGCTGGCGGCGAAGGTGTTTCCCTGGCCGCCGCTGCCGATCGGGGGCCGCGTGGCGTCCGGCGCGGCAAGCATCGCGGTCCTCCTCGGGGTCCTGCTCTCGAGGCTGCTGCTGCTCCCCGCCGGACCCTGGGAGCAGGACGAGGCGCTGATGGCGTGCGGGGTGGTCGACTTCGACCCCGGGCGCCACATGCCGCTCCCCCCGGGTTTCCCGCTCTGGGTCGCTCTCGGCAAGCTGACGCGGATCCTGGGCGTCGGCGATCCGCTGCAGGCGCTCCAAGTCGCGAGCGCCGTCTTCTCTGTGCTCGGGCTCTGGGCGCTCGTTGGCCTGTGGGAGGGCGTGATCGGGCGGAGGCTCGCGCTCGCGGGCGCGGTGTTCGCTGCGTTCATTCCCGGGGTGTGGTTCCACGCGGCGCGCGGGTTCTCGGAAACGCCGTCCGCGGTGCTTGCGATCATCGGCCTGG
This sequence comes from Thermoanaerobaculaceae bacterium, assembly GCA_041494245.1. Taxonomy (GTDB): domain Bacteria; phylum Acidobacteriota; class Thermoanaerobaculia; order Thermoanaerobaculales; family Thermoanaerobaculaceae; genus RBG-13-68-16. The sequence continues at coordinate 39,677 of JBGQAK010000019.1, read as the reverse complement.
CGCTCTGGCTGCGTGCGGGCCCTGCTGGCCTGGTTCCCGGAGTGGTGGCGATGACCTGCGCGGCGCTGGTCCGGCCCCCGCTCGTCCCGTTCTTCGTGCTGGCGGTCGTTCTGGCGGTGTGGGGGTCCCGCCGGGACCCGCGTCGCGTCTCACGCGCGGTCCTGGCTGCGGTGACCGTGCTCGCGGCCGTCCTGATCCCGACGGCGCTCGCGGCCGGAGGCTGGCGGTTCCTCGTCGAAGTGAGTGCAAACCACGTCGGGGAGCACCTGGCGACACTCGGCACGGAATCTTGGGCCCCTGCGAGCCTCGGCTTCGTGCGCGGCCTCGGCACGCCGTGGGCGGCGATCGTCTTTACGGTGCTGGCCGCGCTGGGGTGGCTGGGGTGGCGGCGCGCGCTCGGCGGCCGCTGGTGGGCAGGGAGCCTGGCGGGGGCTGCGCTGGGGTTCCTGGTGGTCTTCATGGACAACCGCAACTACCCCCGCTACTGGATTCTAGTGTGGCTGCTGCTGGCGACGCCGGCGGTGGCCGGGGTGCTGTTGCTCGTCCGCTCGAGGGTGCTGGCCGGCGCGGTTGCGGTCGCGGCGGCGGTGGCGGCGTGCGCGTGGGCGTGGCCGGCCGTGAGCTACGTCCACGCCAACCGGCTCCCCGTGGTGGAGGCCATGGGCGACGTGGCGGCTGAGGGCAAGGGCGTGCTGATCTTCGAGGACCAGCTCTTCTCCTTCCGCAACCTCGCCACCGTGACCGGCCGCCTGAAGGTGGACTCCCTTCGGCTGACCGAGCTGCAACGGGCCAGCCGCGGGTTCGGGGCGGCCCCGGCGTGGCTGCTGGCGGAGGGCGTCGGCGAGGACCTGCCGTGTGCGGTCTCCAGGGTCACGGAGCTGGCCTGTCCTGAGCCCAGGGTCTGGCGGCTGTCCCAGGAACGCTTCCTGCAGGTGCGCCTGGTGCGCGACCCGTTCCTGGTCGGGCAGGGCGGCTCCTTCCTGGAGTTGGACGGCACACGGCGGTACATCTGGTGCCGAGCCAGCAGCGCGCTCATCCTGCCGCCGGCTGCCGGTCCGGGCTCGGTCCTCCTGGCGGTGGACGTCCACCAGCAGCTCCGGGACGCCCCTTTCGAGGCGCGGGCCGCCGGCATTCAGACGTTGAGCGGTCGGCTCTCCCCCGGTCCGAGAATCCTTCGAATCCCGGTTCCCCCGGGCGTGGACCCGACGATCCCGCTGAGGATCGAGCTGGAGACCAACCGGGAGGTCAGCTCGCCGGGCGATCCCCGGCCGATCGCGCTGCGGGTCTTCGCCGCCCTGCCGGTGATTCCGCCCACTCCTCCTCCGCCGGTCGTGTTCTTCCCGGAAGAGGGCTCGATCTTTGCCGCCTTCGCCGAGGTCGAGGGCACCTACCCCGCCGAGCTGATGGGCAACCCGCCCGTGCCCGCGGCGTGGACCGGCCCCCGCGCCGTGTTCACCTTCCCCGGGGGCGCGGGCGTGGTCGGCGTGGAGCTCCTGGCTCCGCGCCCCAGCCCGGCCGCCGTGGAGGTGCGCCTCGGCACCCTGCGCGTTTCCCTCAGCGTGGGGCCGGCCCCCGCCGGGGTCGAGTTCACGGTGCCGGGCGAGCTTACCGACACGGGGCAGCTGCAGCTCGAGATCACGAGCTCCACTTTCGTGCCGGGCGGCACCGACCCGCGGTCGCTGGGGGTGGCGGTGAGCCGGATCTGGTACCTGCCGCGGCCGCTGCTCCTCTCGGTTCACAACTGACATTTCTTCTCTGCACTTCGCGGCGGCGGCCAGAATGGCAGGGCCCGAGGGTTTGTTACCGTCCGGGGTGGTGTGGCAAAGTTGCGCGTGGGGGGTTTCATGAAACGAGCGTCTCTCTGGGCCATGGTGCTGGTGCTGGCGGCCGCCGGGGCCACGACGTTGGGGTGCGGCGGCGGTGCGGATTCCTCGGGCAGCAGTTCCGCGACCGCGCCTGGCGCTGCGGCGCTCCCCTGGGAGCGGGACCTGCCGAAGGCCCTCGCCCGCGCGTCTGAGGAGAAGAAGCTGGTGATGGTGGACTTCTACACGGACTGGTGCCGGTGGTGCCAGCGGATGGACCAGACGACGTTCGCCGACGCTAAGGTGCAGAGGGCACTGCAGCGGGTGGTCAGCGTGAAGCTCAACGCCGAGAAGGACGGGCGCGCGGCAGCGGCCCGCTTCAGCGTCGACGGCTACCCGACCATCGTCTTCCTGAACGCGAGCGGCGGCGAGGTCGGCCGGATCCCTGGGTACCTCGAGCCGGGCCCGTTCCTCCAAGAACTGGACGACATCCTCAAGCGCGCCTGAGGTTCAGCGAGGCCGGCGCTCACCCGGGAGCGTGTTCGGCTCCGCGGTGTATACTCCCGGCGTGCCGACCCGGCACCGGGAGTGATCCGTGCGCTGGTTCCTGCCCAAGACGACGGACTTCATCACGCTCTTCGACCAGGCGTCCGCCAACATCGTCGAGGCGGTCTGCCTCTTTCGCGAGGTGGTCGGAGACCTGAGCAAGGTCAAGACAGGCATTGAGAAGCTCAAGGTCCTTGAGCATCAGGGCGACCGCATCACCCACGAGACGCTCGACAAGCTCAACACCACCTTCATCACGCCCTTCGACCGCGAGGACATCCACACCCTGACGACGCGGCTGGACGACATCCTCGACGCCGCCGACAATGCAGGCCAGCGGCTGATCGTATACAAGGTCACCGAGGTACCGCTACGATTCCTTGAGCTTGCCGACCTTCTGGTGGAGTCGGCCAAGGAGGTCCAGAAGGCCGTCCAGGCGCTCCCCGACCGCAAGAAGCTCAGGTCGGCAATCGCCTCCTGCGTCGAGATCAACCGCCTCGAGAACGAGGCCGACGTGGTCCATCGCCTGGCGCTAGCCGAGCTCTTCGACAACTCCCATGACGCCATCCAGGTGATCAAGCTCAAGGACCTCTTCTCCTTCCTCGAGGACGCCACGGACCGCTGCGAGGACGTGGCCAACGTCATCGAGACCATCATCATCAAGGGGTCTTAGGTCGCGGGGGGCTCTGCGGCGCTCCGCCCCCCGGCCGCCGCAGAAGTGCCCCCCGAACCCCCCGCGCTCGCGCCGGCAGAGCCGGACGACCATACGTTGCCGGGGGGCTCTGCGGCGCTCCACCGCCCGACCGCCGCAGAAGTGCCCCCCGAACCCCCCGCGCTCGCGCCGGCAGAGCCGGATGCTCGCTCGTTCTCGGGGGAGCGCCGCTAGAGCTTGAGGAAGGAGGCGAGGCCCCAGTAGCAGAGCACCGCGACCAGCGCCGAGCAGGGGATGGTGAGGACCCACGCCCACACGATCCGTGTTGCGATCCCCCAACGCACCGCCGAGAGCCTTTCGGTGGCCCCCACGCCCATGATCGCGCCGGTGATGGTGTGCGTCGTGGAAACCGGAATGCCCAGGTAGGAGTTGCCGAACAGCGTGAGGGCGGCCGCGGTCTCGGCGCAGAACCCACCCACGGGCTTGAGCTTCGTGATCTTGGCGCCCATGGTCTTGACGATCCGCCACCCGCCCGAGAGCGTGCCAAGGGCGATGGCGGCGTGGCATGCAAGGACCATCCACATCGCGACGTGGATGTCCGCAGGCGCCTGACCCTTCGAGCGCTGGTAACTGTAGATCAGGATCGCAATGATGCCCATGGTCTTCTGGGCGTCGTTTCCGCCGTGTCCGAGGCTGTACGCTGCCGCGGAAACCAGCTGAAGCTTGCGGAAGTACCTGTCCACCCGGTGAGGAATCGCATTCCGGAAGAGCCAGGACACCAGCGTCATCATGCCCAGCCCGAGGGCCAGCCCGAGGACGGGCGAGACGAACATTGAGATGATCGTCTTCTCCCACCCCTTGTAGAGGACCGCGTCGAAGCCCACCTTGGCGATGGCGGCGCCGGCGAATCCGCCGATGAGGGCGTGGGAGGAGCTGGTGGGCAGGCCGAAGTACCAGGTCAGGATGTCCCACACGATCGCACCCACGAGGCCCGCCAGGATCACGTACTCGGTGGCGGCCTCGGGCCTGACCAGCCCCTTGCCGATCGTGGTGGCGACCTTGAGGGGGAACACGAACGCCGCGACGAAGTTGAAGAAGGCCGCCCAGATCACCGCGATTCCCGGCGAGAGCACGCGGGTCGAGACCACCGTTGCAATCGAGTTGGCGGCGTCGTGGAAGCCGTTGAAGAAGTCGAAGATCAGCGCCACGATCACGATCACGACGAGCAGGATGAACATGGGGTCAAACATGCGGGTCGGGTTCCTCGGCTGGTTGGCTTTTCGCTTTCGAAAGGGTGCAACTGCACCTTGCCGTTGCCGGGGGACGCAGCGTCACGGCGGTGAGTCTAGCACGGGGAGGAGGCGGGTGCGGCGCCCCGCGCGGCTAACGCCGGTGGTTCTCTTCCTCAGTGAGCCGGCGATCCGCAATCGCGATGGCCTGGGGCGTGGTCGGGGGCTCGCCCGGTTTGAGGATGTAGAAGGCCAGCTGCTCCGTCCACGGCATCGTGAGGATGGCGTGGGCGTGGGCGTCGCACTCCTGGGGGATGCCGCCGGTCGGCACGGACTCCAGGATGACCGCGTCGCCGCAGAGCGGGGTGGCGCGCAAACCGGTGTTCCGGTCCACCGGCAGCATGGTCACCCCGTTGGGCACCGGGAAGTCCTCCTGGCGCACCGCCTCGCTCAGGGACTCGAGATAGGGCTTCATGAACCTGATCCAGGTGGGCAGGGCCGCCTCGGCGCCCGACATGTGAGGCCCGATCGGCTCCTTGAGCTCGCGGCCCGCCCACACTGCGCACGTGATGCGGGGCGTGAAGCCGATGAACAAGGCGTCGGTGTAGCGGTCCGTGGTGCCCGTTTTGCCCGCGAGGTGGCCAGGCAGGCTGGCGGCCGCCACGCCGCTGCCGCGTTGGATGACGCCCTCCATGACGTGGGTCATCAGGTAGGCGACGTCCTCCTTCAGCGCCTGGCGGGCCTTGGGGCGCGTTTCGAGCAGGACCTTCCCCTCGGCGTCCCTGACGCGGCTGATGAAGTACGGCTCCGCGAGCTGGCCCTGGTTGGCGATGCCGCTGTAGGCCGACGCCAGCTCCACCAGCGATAGCTCGAAGGAGCCGAGCGCCATCGAGGAGTAGTTCCCCAGGGGCTCCTTGACGCCCATGCGGTGAGCGACGTCGATCACGTTCTGACCGCCGACCATCTGCTGGAGCTTGGCGGCCGAAGCGTTGAGGGAGTGCTCGAGCGCGTGGCGCAGGGTCACGATGCCGAAGTATTTACGGTAGTAGTTCAGCGGGCAGTAGGTGAGTTCGCCCTTCTCGTCGGGGAGCAGCACCGGCCCGTCGAAGATCGTATCGGCCGGCGAGTACCCGCGCTCCCAGGCGGTCAGGTAGATGAACGGCTTGAACGCCGAGCCGCACTGCCGCTTGGCCTGCATGGTGCGGTCGAACTGCGAGCGGTTGAAGTCGAAGCCGCCCACCAGGGCGAGGATGGCGCCCGTGCGGTTGTCGAGCACCAGGATCGCGCCCTCCAGCCTGGGCTCGGCCTCGAGCTTCACGACGACCGGCTTCGACGGGTCGTCCGGGACCTCCACCAGGCGCACGAGCAGCACGTCGCCCCGCTTGGCCAGGCGGATGAGGTTGGTTCGCCCGGTCCACTCCGCCCCCGCGACCGGGAGGCGTGCGGGGCGTCCCGCGATCAGAAAGGTGGCGCTGGTGGCCTGCACGTCGGTCGCCAGCGCGTACACGAGCTCGCCCTTGCGCCACCGGATGAACGGCCACCCCTCGTCGCGGAAAGCGGCAATCTCCTGCTGCGTTGACGCGGGCACGTTCCGCCGAGCGCCGGGCCAGCCGAGGCGCTCCTGAAGCTCCACCAAGCCCTCACGCAGGGCTTCCTCGGCGAAGCCCTGGAGCTTGCCGTCGAGGGTGGTCTCGACGGCAAGACCGCCCTCGAGCATCGTGCGCGAACCGAACCTCTCCTCCACCGATCGACGCACATCCTCGACGAAGTAGGCGGCCCTGACCTCGCGGTCGTGGTGGGCGGAGGCCCCGAGCGGCGCCTGCAGCGCGGCCTTGCACGTGGCGGCGTCGATCATCTTCTCGTCCAGCATGCGCTTGAGGACGTGGTTGCGGCGCGCGAGCGCGCGCGGCGGGTAGTCGATGGGGGAGAGCTCGCCCGGCCGCTGCGGCAGGCCCGCGAGCAGCGCGGCCTCGGCGAGAGTCAGTTCCTTGGCCGGCTTGCCGAAGTAGAACCGGGAGGCAGCCTCGATGCCGTAGTTGCCGTGGCCGAAGTTCACCTGGTTGACGTAGAAGGTCAGGATCTGGTCCTTGGAGAAGCGCTGCTCGATCTCAATGGCGAGCAACGTCTCCAGGAGCTTGCGGTAGAACTTCTTCTCGCGAGTGAGGAAGAGGGTGCGGGCGAGCTGCTGGGTGATCGTCGAGGCGCCCTGAGACCAGCGCCGGCTCAGCAGGTTGCTCAGCGCGGCCCTCAGGATCCCCTGGGGGTCCACCCCCGGGTGCCGGTAGAAGTTGGCATCCTCCACCGCGATCACCGCATTGCGGAAGACCATGGGGATCTCCTCGGACCCCACGGGAATGCGGCGCTCGGAGGCGAACGTCCCCAGGAGTGAGCCGTCGCTCGCCGTCACCTCGGTGGCGGCGGCCGGCCGGAAGGTGGTGAGCGCCTCGACGGCGGGCATCGCCACGAACCTGGAGAGCACGAGGGCGATCACGGCCCCCAGCCCCAGGCCGATGAAGAGCCCCGCCACCAGCCAGCGCAGCAGCGACTTGCCCACCCGCGCAAGCTTCGGCTGCCGCTGGCGAAGTGTCAAGCTTGTTGTTTGCCCCGCGGTTGCGCGGCCGGTCTTGTTGTGTCACTGCGTGACGGCTTTTGTGCCGGTCCCGCGGGTGGCTGGGTGTGGCCTTGCGTCTCCCCAGCCGCTGCGGCCGCACACTCCTGCGCCCGCGACCGGAAGGCGCGATCCGCGCTGGGGCCCCTCGGCGTCGGCATGAGGCGGCCGCGCCGTCTCCCCAACGCGGCTCGCGCGTCCGGTGCCCGCGGGCTGCGGAGCGATTGGCCACCCGCGGCACCGGCGATTGAAGCCCCCCACCCTTGGGCTAGAGGCATCAAAGCTGGGAGCGGAAATGCTCGGGTGATAGGGGCGCTCAAGCAGGCCGGTGGCAGAGCCGGGGGGGTGGGGGTGAGTCCGCCCCGCGGGCGATAGGAGTCATTCCGCCGGAGCGTGCGGGAACCGAGCGGCCAGACCGGCGGGTGGAGACGCTGGCCGAGCACGAGCGCGTAGCGCGAGGGCGAGGAACAGCGAGGGTCCGCACGTCGGGCTGCGCCAGCTCGGTCGCACGCGAAGGCGGGTCGGAGGGCTGCGCTCGATGCGCAGCCCGAGCGACCGCTCCCAGCCCGTGGGGCAAACAAAGAGCCACGAAGTGGCAACAGAGAAGAGTGCGCCACCCGCGGAACCGGTAATTCAAGGCCTCCACGGAGTGGGAAAAAGGGTTAGGCCGCGCACCCGCGTGGCAAGAAACGAGGCTCCCAGCCCGCGGGGTAAGAAAAGGGGTGAGCCTGTTGCCGGGTGCTGGGATGCATGGGCGCAGCGGGGGTGAATTGATCCGGCGGCACGCGAAAAACTATGATGTGACCCGCAGTTGTTCTGGGGACGGGGGCGGGACCCTTGAGGATCCCGCCTCGGGGGCACGGCATGGCGGACACGAACGGGGTACTGGCGGCTCTCGGACAAGCGGTACTGGACGGCGACGATGTGGGCGTGGTCGGCCTGGCGCGCCAGGCGACCGAGGCTGGCCTGGCGCCGCTCGAGGTGATCGAGCGCGGTCTGGTGCCGGGGATCCGCAAGGCCGGCGAGCTGTGGGAGGAAGGGGAGTACTTCCTCCCCGAGCTGGTCAGCTCAGCACAGGCGATGAAGGCCGCCATGGACGTGCTGCGGCCCGCGCTCGTCCGCGCGGGCGCCGGCCGCGAAGTGGGACGGGTGGTGATCGGCACCGTGCACGGGGACATTCACGACATCGGCAAAACCCTCGTCGGCACGCTCCTGGCCGCCAACGGCTTCACGGTGAGCGACGAGGGGGTGGACGTGCCGGTGGCTCGCTTCGTGGAGCGCGCTCGCGAGTTGGACGCGGACTTGGTGTGCGCCTCGGCGCTGCTCACGACGACCATGGCGGTGCAGCGCGAGCTGGTGGGCGCGCTCAGGCTGGCCGGCCTGCGCGCCCGCGTGATGGTGGGCGGCGCGCCCGCGAACCAGGCGTGGGCCTCCGAGATCGGGGCCGACGGGTACGCCGACAACGCCGTGGCCGCGGTGGCGGTGGCGCGGCGTCTGGTGGGGCGGTGAGACCCGAGGAGCTGCGCGCGCTGCTGGAGCGGCGCGTGCTGCTGCTGGACGGCGGCATGGGGACGCTCCTCATGGCCGCGGGGCTCGAGCCCGGGCGGGCCCCCGAGTGCTGGAACCTGGAGCACCCCGAGCGCGTCGAGGCGGCGGACCGGGGCTACGTGGAGGCCGGGAGCGATATCGTCCATGCCAACACCTTCGGCGCGAGCCCGCCGAAGCTTGCGGCGGCTGGGCTCGCGGGCCGGTGCCGCGAGGTCAACGCGGCGGCGGTCGGCATCTGCCGAAAAGCCTGTGGGTCGAAGGCACTGGTCGCGGGGGACGTGGGGCCCACCGGTCTCATGCTGGCGCCGGTCGGGCATGCCACTGTGGAGGCGATCCTCGAGGCGTACCGGGAGCAGGCCGAGGCGTTTGCCGGAGCCGGCGCCGACCTCATCTCCATCGAGACCCAGTACGACCTCCGGGAGGCGCTCGCCGCGGTCGAGGCATCGGTCGCGACAGGCCTTGCGGTGATCGCCTCCATGACCTTCGAGTCCCGCAGGAGAGGCTTCTTCACGATTATGGGCGACCCGCTGGCGGCCTCGCTCTCGGCCCTCGCCGATGCGGGCGCGGTCGCCGTCGGGTGCAACTGCAGCGTCACCTCCCCGGTGATGCTTGCGATGATCGAGGAGGCGAGCCGGTCGGTGGACGCGCCCCTGGTGGCCCAGCCCAACGCGGGGCAGCCGCGCATGACCCCGCAGGGTCCGGCGTACGACGCCGCACCCGCGCAGTTCGCCGCCGATCTGACCGCGATGGCGAAGGCGGGCGCGCGCCTGGTGGGCGGGTGCTGTGGGACGACCCCCGAGTTCATCCGGCTGGCGCGCGCGGCGCTCGACACGGCAGGGGCATGAAGCCCGGCCCGGTCGTGCTCGACCTCGAGGTGGACGTGACGAGGGACGAGGTGTACCGCAACCTCGGCTACCGCAGGGGGAGCCGCCGCTCGGCAAAGGCGCAGGAACGGCTGGAGGAGCTGTGGCCGCAGGCGGTGCGGTTGCTGAAGCCGCGCGGCGCCTACCGCGTTGTGGACGGGCCGCGCGCCGCGGCGGCCGGAATGCCCGAGGCGGGCCCCACGGTGGGGGTCGGCCTCTGCACGATCGGGCCCGCGCTGGAGGGCGAGAGCGCCACCTGCGCCCAGGCCGGACGTCTCCTGGAAGCGTTGCTGTTGGACTCGATCGGCTCTGCGGCGGCCGAGGCGGCCGCGGATGCGCTGAACCTCGCGCTCTGTGAGGTGGCCGGGACGAGCGGCCGGTTCGCTGCACCGCGCGTGAGCCCCGGATACGGCGCATGGGACGTCGCCTTCCAGCGGAAGCTGCTGGCGCTGCTGCCCGCAGCCGAGCTGGGGGTCACGCTCACGACCGGCCAGATGATGGTCCCGCGCAAATCGGTGAGCTTTGCGGTGAGCTTCGACGAGGACGCCCGAAACGGTCACGCCCCGGGCTCGCGGTGCGAGCGCTGCGGGCTGGAGCGCTGCCGGCACCGGATCGCCCCGATGCGGGGCGCATGAGGGAGGGAACGTGGACGCGATGAGGCCGCGGTTGCAGCTCTTCACCGCCGGGCAGGCGGAGGGGATCGTCGACGACGCGCTGCGCACCCTCGAGACGGTGGGGTTCTTCGTCGAGAACGACGAGGCGCTCGCCCTGCTGCGCGAGGCTGGGGTCCGGCTGGAGGGCCGCCGTGCTTTCGCCGGGGAGGAGGCCGTACGAAAGGCCGTGGGCACCGCGCCCTCCCGTGTGGTGGTGTACGACCGCGACGGGAACCCCGCCCTCGACCTCGGAGGGGACGCGGTGCACTTCGACCCCGGCTCTGCAGCGCTCTATTTCCTCGACCCCACCACCGGCCGGCGCCGGCCGGAGACGCGCGACCTGGTCCACCTCGCCTGGGTGACCGAGGCGTGCCGCCACATCGCAGGCCAGTCCACCGGCCTCGTGCCCGCCGACGTACCCGAGGCGATGGGCGACCGCTGGCGGCTCTACGTGGCCCTGCTCAACTCACGCAAGCCGGTGATCACCGGCACGTTCCGGAAGGATGCCTTCGCCGTCATGAAGGCGATGCTGGCGGCCGTGCGCGGCGGCGAGAAGGCGCTCGCCGAGCGCCCCCTGGCGATCTTCGACTGCTGCCCGACCCCCCCGCTCAAGTGGAGCGACCTTACCTGCCAGGCGCTCATCGACGGCGCGCGTAGCGGCATCCCCGCAGAGCTGGTCTCGATGCCGCTGGCTGGCGCCACCGCCCCGGTGACGCTGCGCGAGATGGTCGTCCAGCACTGCGCGGAGAGCCTCTCGGGCGTGCTCATCCACCAGCTCGCGCGCCCCGGGGCGCCGATCATCTACGGCGGCTCGCCGTCCGCGTTCGACATGCGGCACGGCACGACGCCCATGGGCGCCATCGAGACGATGATGGTGGACGTGGGGTACACCCAGGTCGGCAAGCACCTGGGCCTGCCCACCCACGCCTACATGGGTCTCGCCGACGCCAAGGTGGTGGACTACCAGGCCGGCCTGGAGTCCGGGCTCGGCGCCGTGCTGGCCGCGCTCGGCGGCGTCAACATGATCTCCGGTCCGGGAATGCTCGACTTCGAGAGCTGCCAGAGCCTGGAGAAGCTGGTGCTTGACAACGAGGCGTGCGGGATGGCGTTGCGCCTCGTGCGGGGAATCGGCCACGGCTCGGCCGGCGAGGCCGTGGATCTCCTGCGGCAGCTCGCGGAGCTGGGCAGCCTGCTGGGCCACCGCCACACGCGCGAGCACTTCCGCGCCGAGCTGTTCATCCCCGGTCCCGTCATCGATCGCGCCTCGTACGGGGACTGGGCGAAGGCCGGCTCGAGGAGCTCGAGTGCGGCCGCAGCGGCCGAGGTGCAACGGATCCTCGCGAAAGGCAACCCCGCGCCGGTCCCGGACGGCCTCAAACGCGAGCTGGACGGCCTGATCCGCGCCGAGGGGAAGCGCCTGGGGGCCGAAACCCTGCCCCAGGTTTAGCCCGGACTATTCAGGGAGGGTTGTTGCGCGCCGCTACGCCGCCGGAGTGAACTCGAGGCTCTTTGCCCGCATGAACGCCTTGAGGGTGCCGAAGAAGATGTCCGTGCGTTCGAGGTAGACGACGTGCCCGCACTCGGGAATCTCGTGCCAGCGCGCGTTGGGAAGCACGTCCATGAGTCTGCGCTGCTGCCAGAGTGGAACGGCTCGATCCTGTGAGCCCGGCATCATGAGCGTCGGCGTGGTGACGGCGCGGTAGCCGGGCATGTTTGCGTCGAGGGCCGCGAACAACGGGTCCTGCGCCTCGGTGAGGCGGATCAGGCAGTGGAGCCTCCCTTTGTAGCGCTCCTCGAAGCGCTGCCGCATTGGCTCGAGGCCCTCGCGCCCAACCTTGCGCAGGAACGGCTCGCCGAAGATCTTCTCGTAGAGGTAGTGGGTGTAGATGTCGAAGACCTCCGGTCCCCGGCGGTAGAAGAGCAGAGAGAGCGCCTCGTACATCTCGAACAGCTCCTCACGCGAGAGCAGGATCCCTGACAGCGTAAGCGTGTGCAGGCGCTGCTGGTAGAGCCGGGCATACTCCAGCGCGACGAACCCGCCGTAGGAGATCCCCATCAGGTGCAGCTTCGGAATCCCGATGCGGTCCGCGATCATCGTGAGGTAGTCGGCGAAACGGGTGATCGAATACGGTTCATCGGGCTCGGAGGACTCGCCCTGGCCGAGGTAGTCGTAAAGGAGTACGTCGAACTCTGGTTGCAGCAAAGGCAGGAACGAGTACCACGCCTTGGTGTGCATGGCGAGGCCGTTGAGCAGGCACACGGCCTCGTGGCCGCCGTCCCCAAAGTATTCCCAGTGAATCCTGTGTCCGTCCGCCTCGATGAACCCCTGCTGGGTAGGAACGGGCTGCTCTGGCATTGGGGGCCCCCTTTCCCGGGCTGGCGCACCAGCGGGCGGTGGAGCGGGGGAACCCCCCGCCACATCGCTTCGCGTCCTCCGGAACCGCGACGGCCGCCCGGCGGGCGGCCGCTACGACGCGGGTTTCAGGACCGTGCACACCGACGCGCAGATCGGTCCGCCGATGTTGAACGTGGCCGCCACCTGGGCGTTCTTGACCTGGAGCTCGGGCGGAACCTTGCCAAGGAGCTGCCAGGCGCACCAGCCGACCATGGCGACGCCGGTAGCGCCGATCGGGTGGCCCTTGGCGATCAGGCCGCCCGACGTGTTGATGCCGCACTCGCCATCGACGTTGGCCTTGCCGTCAACCCAGTACCTTGCGCCTTTGCCGTACGGCGCCTTGCCCAGTACCTCGGCCGCGATCGCCCCCATGACCGTAAAGCAGTCGTGGACCTCGGCTACGTTCACGTCGGCCGGAATGACGCCGGCCATCGTGTAGGCCTTGTTCATCGCCGTCATGGCGCCGCACGGCTTGAGCACGTCGCGACCGTCCTTCTTGATGGGATCGGTGGCTTGAGCGTAACCGGCGATCTCAACGGTGTGGGCCTTGGAAACGCCGAGCTTCTTCAGGCCTTGCTCGGTGGCGATGATCATCGCCGCGTACCCGTCGGTGATCTGGGAGCAGTCGTAGGTCTTCAGCGGCAGGCCGTCGACCACGTAGCGGTTGATCCCCTCGATCTTCATCGCCTGCTCGAGGGTGATCTGCACCTTCTGCATCTGGGCGAACGGGTTGTACTTGGCGTTGCCGTACTCGATCACGGCGATCTGGGCCAGGTCCTCTTCCTTGACGTGGTGCTCGGCCATGTAGTCGCGCATCACCTCGGCGAACAGGTGGGGGAAGACGAAGGTCTTGCCGACCCGCTCGTCGGGGTGGGAGAAGTAGCCCAGCACCTCGCCGACCCGCTTGCCGTCCATCTTCCCCTCGGCATCGCGCATCTTCTCGTAGCCGACCGCGATGCCGACCTCGCCGTCGCCGACAAGCAGCTTGTGGATGACCGAGAGGATCGCCTGCCCGCCCGAGGCGCAGGCGTTCTCCACCGACTCGATTGGCTTGGCGGCGAGGCCAGGCACCTGGGCCATTAGGCCGGAAAGTAGCCCCTGCGAGTTGAGGGAGATGTTGCAGACCGCGCCGATCGAACCCACGTCCATGGCCGACGGCGGCACCTTGATCTCGCGGCAGGCGCCCTCGACCGCGTTCTTGATGATGTCCGGAAGCGTCATCCCCATGAGCTTGCCGAACTTCGATTGATGGTAGGCGGCGACGTACACGGGTTTTCTCATTTCAGGCCTCCTTGCGCCCCGTTCCGTTCGAGGAAACGAAGGCAGATCTGGGTGAACTCCTCAGGCTTCTCGACCACGAGCGCGTGGCCGCTTCCCTCGACCACTTCCACCCGGGCTCCATGAACTGCGGATGCCAGCGCCCGCGAGCGTTCCAGGGGCATGACCCGGTCCTCCCCAGCCGCCACCACCAGCACCGGGCAGGTGATGCTGCCAAGGTAAGGCCGCAAGTCGAGGTTTTCCAGTGAAGCCAGCAGGTCGGCCGCCCCTGAGAACCACTGGCCGGGCAGCTGGGCGATCTGGGCGGCGCGTTCCGCGAGCTCCTTGCGGTGGGCAGCGATGTACGCCTCCGAGTAGAAGATTGGCTCCAGCATCTCGAGGAGCCGGGTCCTGTCGCCGCCGGCCGCGGCGATGCTGCATGCCCTGCCCAGCCGGCCGCCGTCCCGCAGCGCAGATGTGGCCACATCGGTCGCTGTGGCCGCGACGAGGGATGTGATCCGGCCAGGATGGGTCGCAGCCAGGAGCAGCCCCACTTCGGCCCCGAACGACGTGGCGATGACGTTCGTCCGGCCAACGTCGAGGGCGTCGAGCAGTGCGACCACGTCGGCCACGTGTCCGAGAAGATCGGCGGGAGGGGCGCCTGGAGAACGGAGCTGGCCGCGGAAGTCGCAGCGCAACACACGGTAACGAGCCGCCAGAGGTCCGGCGATGGCGTCCCACGAGGCGATGCTCATCATGCCGCCATTGAGCAGGAGCACCGGCTTCCCCGCCCCGTCCATCCGGTGAGTGAGCACGCCTGTCTGGTCCACGCTTAGCCCTTGTCCTTTTCTTGTGCCCTGCGCCCGGTGCTCTGTGCCCGGTCGCGCGCATAGGGAGCGGCGAGCTCCCCCTTGACGACCTTGCCGTACGGCGTACGGGGAAGCGCGTCCACGAAGACGAACTCCTTCGGGATTTTGTACTTGGCAAGGCGAGCCGCAAGGAACGATGCGAGCTCGTCGGGAGCGGGCGGGTGCGCGCCGCGCGGGACCACGAACGCAACCCCCACCTCACCCCACGTCGGGTCGGGGACGCCGACCACGGCGGCGTCCGTCACGCCAGGGTGGAGCAGAAGCTCGCCCTCGATCTCGGCGGGATACACGTTCACCGCACCGGAGATGAACATGTCCTTCGTGCGGCCGGCGATCGTGAAGAACCCTTCCTCGTCGCGCCTCGCGAGGTCGCCGGTGTGGTACCAGCGGTCCGTGTCGAGCGCCGCGGCGGTGGCTTCGGGGTTGTTCCAGTACCCGAGGCAGACGTGCGGGCCCCGCAGCAGCAGCTCTCCGACCTCGCCGCTCGAGACCTCGCGGCCCTCGGCATCCACGAGTCTGGCCTCGGTGAACATCATCGGCTTTCCGATCGAGCCCTTCTTGCGTCTCGAGTCCTCGACGGTCATCGCGAAACAGTTGACGCCGACCTCGGTGAGGCCGTACCCCTGCTTGAAAACGACCCCGCGGCGCTGGTACGCCTCGATGACGTACAGCGGCAGCGGTGCGCCGCCCGAAATCAACCAGCGCACCGCGGAGAGGTCTGCGGTGGCGAACTCCAGCGCTTCCATGAGCAGCTTGTAGATCGTGGGGACGCCCAGCACCACCGTGCAGCGCTCGCGCTCGATGGTGCGCCAGATCTCCGCGACGTCAAAACCCGCGTGCAGCACGATCGTGCCGCCAATGGCGATAATCGGTAGCAGGAACGCCCCCAGACCACCGGCGTGGTACAGGGGGGTGAAGATCGGCGAGACGTCGTCCTCGCGGAGCTGCCAGCATAGCGCAGTGTTGTAGCCGTTCCAGGCGACCATCCGGTGGGGGATCATGACCCCCTTGGGCCTCCCGGTCGTACCGCTGGTATAGAGCAGGCAGTAGATGTCCTCGGGGAGAGGCCGGGGCCCGGGGCTCGGGGCTCGGGGTTCGAGAAGATCCACGTACCGGGGATCGGAGGGGTCGGCAGGGTTGTCCAGGGCGACGCAACGGTCCAGAGGCACCAAGGCGCGCAATTCGGAGACCGTGGTAGCGAAGGCGCCGTCGTAGATGAGCACTCGCGCACCAGCATCACGCACGATGTAGGCCAGCTCGTGGGCGGTGAGGCGGGTCCCAAGAGGCACGATGACGACGCCGCTCTTGCCGGCGGCGAAGAAGTTGTCGAGGAACTCGACCCTGTTGTTGGCGAGTATCGCGAGCCGATCGCCCTTGGCGAGACCCAGGGGACCACGCCACGCGGCCGCGGTCCGACCCGCGCGCTCATCGAGCTCGCGATAGGTGAACCGTTGTCCAGTGGGGACGCAGACCAGCGCGGTCTTCTCGGGCGTCAGCCTCGCCCGCTCACCCAGCACGTCACCGTGTAGCATGCCGCCCTCCCGCCCGACCAGGGCGCGAAGCGCAGGGGACGGGGGACAGGGGACAGTAGCAACTTATTGCGTGATCTCCGGGGTGTCGCTGTGCCCTGTTCTCTGTCCCCTTTCCTCGCGGACCGGCGGAGCGCAACGCCGAAGCGATCGCGGAGCGCGCGCCGGACCTCATGGCCCAGCCTTCAGCGCCTGGCGGAGGGCCGCGAGGAGCTTGTCGGGGCACTCCACCTGCGGGACGTGGCCGCAGCCCTCGATCGTGAAAAGGCCTGCCTGCGGGAGCTGCGCCTTCATCCGCTCGGCGTAGTCGAGCGGCACGAGGCGGTCGGAGGCGCCCCAGATGAGCTGGACCGGGACCCGCAGCTCGCGGAGCTGCGTGTCGTCGAGCACATACGCCTCCATCGTCGCAACGGTCGCGGCGAGGCGGGCCAACGGACCCTCGCGCGCCTGGCGGACGATGTCGTCGAGCACGAAGTTAGGGACGTATGCGCTCGCCGGATCGCGGGTCTGGTTCACCGACTCGCGGGCCTCGGCGCGGGTCTTTGGCAAAACCCGCGCGTGAACGTTGTGGCCTTTGATCGCACCGCCGTCGATGCACACGGCAAGCGCCACGCGCTCCGGGTGAGCGTGCGCGAAGAGCATGGCCATCCAGGCGCCCAGCGAGTTACCGACGAGGACAACCCTCTGACGAGGGGCGAGCGCGTCGAGCACCGCCTCGACCCCCGCAAGCACGGCGCTGATCTCGATGGGACCGGAGCGTGGGGCACTGTCACCGTGGCCGGGCAGGTCGGGCACGATCAGCGTGTGCTCCTTGATGAGGTGCGGCGCCACCTTCGCCCACGTGCCGGCCTGATCGCCGGCGCCGTGGAGAAGCACGAGCACCGGTCCGCTTCCGCCTACGAAAACGGTCTGCGCTCCGACCGGTGTCGCGACGCTCTTCTGCGTGAGACCAGCGCGCACGAGGGCGCGCCGGTTCATCCAGTTCCAGACTTCCAGCGGTCGCTTGAAGAACAGCCACGCCCCGACGAAGGCTGCGATGACCACCGCGCCAGCCACCGCGAGCACCAACACCGTCCTTGCCTTCATTCGGCTTTCCAGTCGGGGAGCAGGGGCAGAGCAGCTGGGGCCAGTGGCAGCGATCTTGTGCCTTTCTCCCTGCGCCCTACGCCCTGTGCCCTGACCCCTGTCCTCATGGCATTCTGAACGCGGCCGCCGCCTGGTTATATCCCACACCCGAGCCCACGAGCACCAGCAAGTCCCCGGAGTGCACCTTGCCCTTCGCGACGGCATCGTCGAGGGCCATGGGGATGCACGCGGAGCCAGTGTAGCCCCACCTTTCCATGATCGTGTGCGTCTTCTCCATCGGGAGCCCGAGGTCGGCCATCACCAGCTCGATCGAGGGCTTGCGGACCTGGGTGAAGATGATCAGGTCGATGTCGGCGAGCTGGAAGCCCCCGGCCTTGGCCACCTTCCGGGTCAGACGTGGCCAACCTTCGTGGTTGATCTCGGGTGGGTACCGGTCGAGGATCTTCACCGTGGTGCGGCCGGCCTGGACCGACTCCACCGTGGCCGGTTCAAACGTGCCTCCTGAGTAGATCCCCCAGTGCCGGTGGTACTCCCCTCCGGCCTGGCTCGCCGAAGAGACGAAGCCAGATGTCTTGCGCGGCTCGAGCACCGCCGCCCCGGCGCCGTCACCGTAGAAGAAAACCATCGGGTCGTTGGGGCCGGTGAGCTTGTGCATGAGGTAGACCCCGACGACCAGCACCGTGTCGAGCCCCGGGTTCGTGGCGATCATGCCGGCGCCGGCGGCCAGCGCCGTGGGGAACGACGCGCACGCGCACCCGACGTCGAAGGTGCCGGCGTTCTTGGCCCCCAGCTTGTGTTGAAGCACGACCGAGGTTGCCGGTGTGATGTAGTCGGGAGAGTCGGTGCCCAGGATGATGAGGTCCACGTCCTCCGGTTCCCGCCCCGCCCGCTCGATGGCCTGCCTGGCCGCCGGCAGAGCCACGTCCGAGGTGGCCCAGTCCTCCGGCGCCCACCAGCGGCTGGTGATGCCGCTCGATTCCTCCATCTTGTTTACGAACTCGGGCAGCGCCGAATCGAACCTCTTCCGCAGCTCGTCGTTCGTGATCTCGCGCTCGGGCAGGTAACATCCAGTGGAGACGATGTTCGCGTAACGGTTCATGCGGTGCTCCTCATGCCCTCGATTGATGCGGTGTGGGGCGCGTATCCCGCCGAAGACGGGTCGCACGCCGGCGCTGCGCGCCGGCCCCACGTCCCTATGTTCCCAGAACGATTCCGCCGTCCACCGAGATCACCGTGCCGTGCACATACGACGCAGCGTCGGAGGCGAGCCAGACATACGTCCCCGCGATCTCCTCCGGCTTGCCCATCCGCCCGAGGGGTGTGTGCGACACCATGTTCTCGATCACCTTCTCGGGCATGGAAGCGAGGATCTCGGTGGCAATGAAACCTGGTGCCACCGCGTTGACCCGGATCTTGTACTTGCCGAGCTCGCGCGCCCACGTCTTTGTCATCGTGATCAGCCCGCCCTTGGTGGCCGCGTAGTTGGTCTGGCCGAAGTTGCCGTACAGCCCGACCACAGAGGAGGCGTTCAGGATCACCCCGCCACCACCGGCGATCATATGCGGAACCACCGCGCGCGTGCACAGGAAGACGCCCTTGAGGTTGACGTTGATCACCGCATCCCATGCCTCGTCGGTCATGGTGGAGATGACCGCTCCGTCCTTGGACTTGACGAGCTGCGCATCGCGCACGATCCCGGCGTTGTTGACCAGCACGTCGATACGGCCCCACCGTTTGGCCACTGCATCCGTTGCGGCGGCCACGGCACTGCCGTCGGTGACGTTGACCTTGAGAAAGAGCGCCTCGCCGCCCACGCTTTGGAGCTCCTGGACGAGCGTGGCCGCCGTGGCGTCGGCGAGGTCCCACCCGGCCACCCGCGCACCCTCGCGCGCGAACGCGAGTGCCGTGGCCCGGCCGATGCCGGCCGCCGCCCCCGTCACGATCACCACCTTACCTTTCAACCCCGTCTCGATCGCCATGCGTTGAACCTCCCGGAGCCCAGGTCCTACCTCGCCGCTCTCCGATGCCTTGCGGCCCGCATGGCGCAGGTCCGGGGGGTCGGACCCCTGTTCCCTGCGCCCTGTGGCCTGTCTCTAGAACGAATACCTCAGTCCGAGCTGAATCTCCCGTCCGGGCAGGGTTGACAAGTACTTGCCGAAGTTGGGGTTTGCCACGTACGCGGCCTTCGGGTTCGCGATTGTGGGCCCACTCAGGAACTCCCCGGCGTTGATTGAGTTGACGTCGTAGTTGACGGTGTTGAAGAGGTTGTACGCCTCGACCAGCACCTCGAGCCGGCTTGCCGCTGCAAGTTTGAACGCCTTGGTGAGCCGGAGCGAGAGCTGGCGGAACGGCGGGCCGCTCTCACCGTTGCGCTCGACGCCCGGGGCGCGGTCGGAGTTGAACGAATCTCCGTTGTAGTCGTAGCCGAGGCGATGCGTCCAAGGTTGGCCGGAGCCGAACTCGGCGATCGGGGCAAGGGTCATTTCCCACGGCAGTCTGAACACACCCGACACCACGATCCGGTACCGCTCCCAGGACCGGGCATGTCCCCACTCTCCCTCCGGGTTCGCGGGGTCGTTGGGGTAGCCGGCCGTGTACTCGGGGCTGAAGTCGTCGGAGAGGTTCTTCTTGTCCGAGACCGTGAACGAGGCCGTGACCAGGTGGCCGCCCTTCAGCGTGCCGTTGAGGCTGAACACCAGCGCCTTGTACTCGGAGTGCCCGTCGTTCGTGTACGTGTTGATCTGTGCGTAGTTGGTGTTCGGTCGGACGAGAGCGTTGCCGCTCCAGTTCTTGTCGCGGACGAAGATCTCGTCGTGCCCCTTGACCCAGATTCCCTCGGTGTCGAAGAAGACGTTCGATGCGCCGAGCCGCGTGGTCCAGCCGAGGGTGAGCTGGTCCGCGTACGGGTTCACAAACGTGGTGTCGATGAGGGTGATCGCCGGCTTCTGAAGCATCCCAGTAGTGGTCGGGTTGTTCGGGTCGAGGATCGGGTACGGGCACTTGGTCGGATCGTAGATGCCGGCCGCAACGCAGTAGATGTAGCCGTTGACGCGGGTGTACAGGGTTCGCCCCGTGACCCCGTTCTGTTGTAGCTCCGTGAACGCGGGTATCAGCAGGAAGCGGCCGGTGAACCGTCCGATCCCGCCGCGGATCAGGTTCTTGCCGTCGCCCGCAAGGTCCCACGAAAAACCCACCCGCGGCTGGTAGTTGTTGATGTCGCGCTTGCGCCCGTTGGGGACCAGCGGGTGCTTGAAGTCGGGGTCGTTGCCGTCGGTGTCGAGGTCGTAGCGCAGGCCGAGGTTGACTGTGAGGTTGGAGGCCGGCCGCCAGTCGTCCTGGATGAACGCGCTGTAAAGGTCGGTGGACTTGGTGACATTGGCCGAGCCGACCCCGTAGAGGTAGAGGACCGGAAGAGCGCGGGTGTCGGTGAGGTAGGTGAAGGTCCCATTCGAGAACGTGGGTATGTCGGAGCGCTCCTTGATGTGCTGGAAGCCGATCCCCATCTTCAGTTCGTGCGTGTCGAGGTACACGTGGGCCGTGTCGCGGATCTCCCACTCCGTGCCATCACCGACCAGGTGGCCGGTCGTGTTCGTGCCGGTCTTCAGCGTGTTCCCCGACGAGAACCACTCCTCCACCGCGGTGGAGTTGGTGGGCTCGGTGTACTTCCGGGTCCCGACCTGGACGTGCAGCTCGTTGAGGTAGTTCTGGTTGGGGATGAGGGTGTGCTCGAAGGAGAGATTCCAGTTGTCGCGGTTGAGCTGGTTGCCCCACGACTGGTCGGAGACGCCGCCGACGTGGAAGTTCTGCTCGCGGTACTTCTCATAGACGAGCTTGGCAGCCAGGCGCTGGCTGTCGGAGAACGAGTGGTCGATGCTCCCGAACCCCAGCGTCTGGTTGAACGGGTGCTTGATGTCGGCGGCGAGCGCGGAGTACGCACCGCCGGGCCGGAACAGCAAGATGTTGTCCTCAGTGACGTACTCGGCGGACAGGAAGAAGTGCGTCTTGTCCTTGACGATCGGCCCGCCGAGCGAGAACCCGTACTGGCCGCGATCGTAGGGGAGGCTCTGCTTCTCGAGCGCCCCTTTGGCGCGCAGGCTGTCGGCGCGGTAGAAGCCGAACACGGTCCCCGCGAGGAGGTTGGTTCCCGAGCGCGTCACGATCGAGAGAGCCCCGCCCGCGGAGCCGCCGATCTCCGTGTCGAACCTGTTGTTGATGACCCTGAACTCGCGGATCGAGTCCTGGGAGATGCGGGCCCGCGCCAGGCCGAGGGCCGGGTCGGTGAAGTCCACGCCGTCCACCATGATCGTGGCCTGCGAAGCGTTGCCGCCTGCGCCGACCACCGGGCCGCCGCCGATGAAGCGGTACCCTCCGCGCTCGCGCTCCACGCCGGGGGCGATGAACGCCAGTTTCTGGAAGTCGCGGTCCGGCACCGGCAGCGCCTGGATCTGCTCAGGGACGATGTTGGTGGAGGAGTCGGTCTTGACGACATCCACGAGCGGCGCCTCGGCTCTCACGGTGACCGCCTCGGTGGTCGCCTTTGCCTGCTGCATGACCGCGTTGACCCGCAGCGTCTGCCCGACTCGTAGGGCAAGGTCTTCCTCGGCCACCGGCACGAAGCCCTCCAGTTCAATGCGGACGTTGTAGGTGCCGGGCGGCAGGGCGGCGAAGCGCGCGACGCCTGCGGCATCTGTCACCATTGTCCGGGCAAGGCCCGTGACCGGGCTGGTCAGCCTGGCGGTTACGCCGGGCAGCGGTAGCTTGCCGGTGTCGGAGACCTGCAGCTCGATCTCTCCATTATTGACCTGTGCCCTGACCGGTGCCGCCAGGAAGACGGCGAGCAAACAGACGGCGGCCATGGACACGGCCGGCCAGTTCCAGGTGCGTTGCCTACGAAGCCATCCGATCCCCATTGTTTCCTCCCGGGCGCAAACGCGCCCTGTCTCCGTTAATGAAAAGCAAGGGCCCCCCTGGCCCCGTTGGGTTCGATCACGCCTCACCTCGTCGCCCCTCTGCCGGGCCTCGCGGGATCGACGGGTTCTCGGTCCCGGCGCACGATTCCGTGGCGCAGGATGTCGGCGATTTCGGCCACCACCTCGTCCGTGTTCTTCCCGAAGTGGTTTGGCACTCCGAACAGAATCTCGACCGCGAAGTAGTTGAGGAAGAAGCGCCCTGCCAGCATCACCGCGGAGAGCGGCGAGACCTCGGGACGCAGGCGGTGGTCCTTGGCCTCGGCCACGTGGTGGTTGGCCATGAAGCTCCCGAACCGTTTGGCCATCTCGGAGTAGAACTTGCGGATGTGGCCGCCTTCGAATTCGACCACGTCGACGTAGATGAGCGCCACGTACCGCCGGTACTGGCTCACGCTCTCGCGCGAGGCGCGACCGAGTTCCTCGAGGTTGTCCGGGAACGTGCCGCTCGCGAGCGCCTTGTTGAACGGGAAGTCGGGGCTTTCGATGGCGGCCCAGTACCGGTCGAGGAGAATGCGGAAGAGCGTCTCCTTGTCGGGAAAGTGGTGGTAGACGTTGCCCGTCGAGACGCCGGCGCGGGCCGCGATCTCGCGCACGCTGGTCGCCCGGTACCCCTGGGTCGAGAAGAGGTGGAGCGCGGCCTCGAGAAGCTGGTCGCGGCTGCGCTCGGATTTCTCCGTTTGATTCATAAACCGACCGTTCGGTTTTTAATCTATCCCGCAATTCCCTTTTGTCAAGTGGCGGTCAACTCTTAGACTGCGGCCCCGTAAAGCTGCAACGCGGCTTCTGCCAAGCGCTTCGGCGTCCAGAGCGCGTGGGCACGGCTGGAGGCGATGTCCCCGGCCGCCTTGCAGCGGGCGGGATCACGGGCCCAGGAGGCCAAAGCGACGGCGAGGGCGGCCGCGTCCCCGGCCGGATACAGCTCGCCGGTCACCCCGGGTTCGACCAGGTCGCGGACCCCGGGCAGGTCGGCTGCAACCGTTGGAACCGCGCACGCCGAGGCTTCGGCGATCGCCCGGTGGGCGTGGTCGGAGCCGGCGGCCGGGAAGACGAACAGGTCCATGGCCGCGTAGAGGTCCTCCAGGCCGTCCTCGACGTACCCCGCGAATTTGAGACGCTTCTCAATATCGAGGGCGTGGGCGAGCTTCCTCAACGCCGACTCGAACGGGCCCTTGCCAATGATCACCCCGTGCACGCCCGAGGTGGCCGAGACGGCGCGAATGAACAGGTCGTGCCCGCGCCCGCGGTCGAGCTTGCCGATGCAGCCGGCGACGAAGGCATCCGCGGCGATCCCCAGGCGGTCGCGCCCCGCCTGACGCGAGCCCCCCCTCTGGAAGCGGCCCTCCAGCGCGACCGGGAGCACACCCGCCGGCACGGCGCGGAGACCAGGAAGGCGCCGGATGGCTGCGTTCATCTCGGCGCTCGCCAGGCCGACCCCGCGTAGACCGCGGAACAGCCAGCGGTGGTAGGGGGCTGGTCGCAGATGGCCGAAATGATGGATCCCGCGAATGAGCGGCAGCGGCGAGCCCTTGAGCGCCTGGCGCGCGATGAGGTGGTCGTGCGGGAGGTGGACATGGACCAGATCGAAGGCGGAAGCCAGCTCGCGCACCCGCGCGATCGCGGCGCGGACGTCACCGAGCGTGCGCTCTTTCGCGAGCACGGGGAAGCACCACGGGAAGCCCTTCAACCGCGCCTCGAGGTTGCGCCCCGGCCTGTACGCGAACGCGCACTCCACGCCGGCCGCGCGCAGCGCCTCGGCCAGCTGCAGCGCCGTGGCGGCAGCTCCCGTCCAGCGGTCGGCGGCGACCAATTGCAGGACCCGCATCCGTGCATCGTGCAACGGCGGGCTGTGCGGCGCAAGCCCTGCACCCTGTTCCAGCGTGGTAGCATTCCGGCGGAGGTTGCCATGGCGGTTGACCCGCAACTGTTGGAGATCCTCGTCTGCCCGACGTGCAAGGCCGACGTGGAACTGACGCCCCTGCCGCCGGACACCTGCGCCATGCTGGTCGAGCGCTACCGCGAGAAGTTCCGGGACGAGGTGCCGGAGGTCCACGAGGGTTTGCGCTGCACGAGCTGCCGCAAGGTCTACCCGATCGTGAGCGACATCCCGGTGATGCTGGTGGATGAGGCGCTCCCCGCCGGGGGGTGAGGGCCATTGCCGGAGGAGAACCCCGACCGCGCACGGCGGGCCCGCGCGCTGGCCGCAGGCGCGATAGTGGCGGCCGCCGCCACCTCGCCGCGGCTGGGCATCGCCAACCCGTTTCTCGTGGTCGCCGGGTTTGCCTCCTGGCGCGCGTGGCGCCTCGGCGCGCTGCGCGGGCGCCCGCTGGCGAAACCGCTGCTGCCGCCGCTGGTGCTCTTCACGGTCGCCTCGCTCGTCTCGGTGGTCTTTTCCCTCGATCCGCTCGAGAGCGCTGACAAGCTGCCCCGGCTGCTGGTGCTCCTGCTGGTCCCGCTCGCGGCCGCCCTCGTGGACGAGGTGTGGTGGCGGCGGCTCGTTGCGTCGTTCGCCGTGATCACCACGGTGCTGGCCGTCTGGGGGATCGCGCAGTACCTGCTGGGGGCGAGGGATCTCGAGCACCGGATCCAGGGGCCGCTCTCCCACTACATGCTGTTCGCGGGGTGGGTGCTGCTGGGCTCGTCCGTGGTGCTGGCCGATCTGCTCCTGAACCCGCGCCGCAGGCTGTGGCTGCTCGTGCCGCCCGCCATCCTCGGGCCGGTCGCGTTGCTCCTGTCGTACACGCGCAACGCCTGGGTGGGGCTCACCGCCGGGCTGCTGCTGCTCGCGGCGGTGTGGCACCGCCGCCTGCTCCTGCTCTACCCGGTGGCCGCCCTGGCGATCTGGCTGGTGTTCCCGAGGGCGGTTCTGGACCGGGTGATCTCGATCTTCGACCTGCGGCAGACGGCCAACTACGACCGCGTCTGCATGACCATCTCCGGACTGGAGATGGTGAGGGACTACCCGATCACGGGGGTCGGGCTCGCGATGGTGGATCGCCTGTACCCCCTCTATCGGCGGGACGACGCCCCCCGGTGGCGCGTGCCCCACCTCCACAACAACGTCGTGCAGATCGCGGCGGAGCGCGGGCTTCCTGCGCTTGTCGCCTACTTGTGGTTCATCGGGGCGTTCTTCGCGGTGACCTGGCGCGCCCTGCCACGCCTCGTGGGGGAGCAGCGTGCCGCGGTGGGTGCGACCCTCACCGCGGTGCTCGCGATCACCGTGGCGGGGTTCTTCGAGTACAACTTCTGGTTCGCCGTGATCCAGTACCCGACGCTGGTGCTGATGGGCGCCGGGGTCGGCCTCGCGGAGGAGGGCTCGTGAGCGCCCGCGTCTGGGGGGTCGGCGAGCTGATCCGCGAGGTCAACGCGGCGCTCGCTGGCGGCTTCGGGGAGGTGTGGGTCAAGGGGGAGCTGTCCGGCGTCAAGGTGGCGGCTTCCGGGCATCGCTACTTCCAGGTCAAGGACACGGAGGGCCAGCTCTCGTGCGCGATGTGGGCACAGCGCGCGGACCGCCTCCGCTTCAAGCTCACCGATGGCCTGGCCGTGCTCCTGCGCGGCAACCTCGAGGTCTACGCGCAGCGCGGCAGCCTGCAGCTCATCGTCAGCGAGGTGACGCCCCAGGGGATCGGGGAGCTGCAGCTCGCCTTCGAGCAGCTCAAGGCCAAGCTCGCAGCCGAGGGGCTCTTCGCCCCCGAGCGCAAGCGGCCGCTTCCCCCGCTGCCCCAACGGATCGGCCTGGTCACCTCGGCGAGCGGCGCCGCCGTGCGCGACGTTCTCAAGGTGCTCTCGCGCTGGGAGCACCTCTCGGTGCTACTCGCACCCGTGCGGGTGCAGGGAAAGGGCGCCGAGGGGGAGATCGCCCGCGCGGTGCGCTACCTGGGCCGCTCGGGCCTGGCGGACGTCGTGCTGGTGGTGCGCGGCGGGGGCTCCCTCGAGGACCTGTGGGCGTTCAACGAAGAGATCGTGGCGCGGGCGATCGCGGCGTGCGAGGTCCCGGTGGTGAGCGGCGTGGGGCACGAGGTGGACTCCACGATCGCTGACTTCGTCGCCGACGTGCGTGCGGCCACCCCGACGCAGGCTGCCGAGATGGTGGTCGCGCGCCTCGAGGAGCAGGCGCGGCGGGTGGACGCGGCGCGCCAGGCGCTGGCCGCGCTCTTCGGCCGGAAGCGGGACCTTGCGCGCCTGCGCCTGCAGGCTCTGGAGGGGGCCCGGGGGCTCGCGCGGCTGCCGTCGCACCTGCGTGAGTTGGACCAGCGGTTGCGCCGCCTGGAGGCGCTGCCCCAGCTCCTGCGCTCGCTCGTGGGAGAGCGCCACCGGCGCGTGGACGGCGCCACCTCGCGCCTCTACCACTGGCCCGTGCGGATCGGTGCGCCGCGCCTACGCGAGCTGGTCACGGTCCGGATGTCGGTGGCCGGCGAGCGGCTGCGCTCGCTCCTGGGGCGGCGGCGGCTCGGGCTGGCGGCGCTCGAGCGCGCGCTCGGCGCGCTCTCGCCGAGGGCGGTGCTGGAGCGAGGGTACTCGATCACGACCCGCGACGGAGAGGCGCGCCCGCTGCGCGACGCCTCGCAGGTGCTGAGCGGCGAGCGCATCGAGACGACGCTGGCGCGCGGGCGGGTGCGCTCGCTCGTGCTCGGCCGCCAGGGCGAGCAGGGATCGCTATTTGAAGAGCCGGGCACCGGAAAGCGGGGGTCCGGTTCCGATGTCCGGCCTCGCGTGCACACACCCGAGCGTCGCTCGGGCCCCGGACCCCGGGACCCGGAACCCGGTTCAACCACGGAGGAGCCATGACGAAGGAATCGTTCGAGCAGGCGCTGGCCGAGCTTGAGGAGGTCGTTGCGAAGCTCGAGGACGAGGGCGTGGGCCTTGAGGAGGCGCTCAAGCTCTTCGAACGCGGCGTGAGGCTGGCCAAGCGCTGCCGCACGCAGCTCGAGGGCGTGGAGCGGCGCGTCGAGCAGCTCCTCGCCGAGGCCGCCGAGGGTGAGGAGCCCAAGACCGCCCCGTTCACACCCGAGGAAGGTTGACGGTGAAGCTGAAGGTGTTCCTGGCTCAGGAGAGGGAGCGCATCGACGCCGCCCTCGACCGCCTGCTCCCGCCGGCCGACGCTTGGCCCGCGCGGCTGCACGGGGCGATGCGCTACGCGGTGTTCGGCGGCGGCAAACGCGTGAGGCCGGTTCTCGTGCGCGCCTCGTCCCAGGCGGCCGGCGGCGACCCCGAGGTCGTAATTGAAGCGGCGTGCGCCCTGGAGCTGGTGCACACCTACTCCCTGGTCCACGACGACCTACCTGCGCTCGACAACGACTCCCTGCGGCGCGGCCGTCCCACGGTACACGTGGCCTACGACGAGCCGCTGGCGATTCTCGCGGGCGATGCGCTGCTCACCGAGGCGTTCGCGGTCCTTGGGCGCTTCCCCGCGGGGGAGCCGTTCGCGGGGCAGCGCGCGGAGGCGTGCCGGCTTGTGGCGGAGGCGATCGGCTCGAAGGGCATGGTCGGAGGGCAGGTGGAGGACCTGGAGGCAACCGGCGGAGCGCCCGACGCGGCCCGGCTCGACCGCATCCACCGCGCCAAGACCGGCGCCCTGATCGGGGCCGCTGTCGAGCTTGGGGCGCTGCTCGCCGGGCTCGACGGCGCGCGCCGGCGGGTGTTCGCAGATTTCGGCACGCGCCTGGGCCTCCTGTTCCAGATCGCGGATGATATCCTTGACGTCACCGGTTCGGCGGAGAGCCTCGGGAAGAGCCCGGGGAAGGACGCCGCGGCGGGGAAGCTCACGTACCCGGCGGTGTACGGCCTTGATGCCGCCAACCGCGAGCTCGAGGCGCTCTCGCGCTCGCTGGTGCTCGAGGCCGAGGGGCTCGAGGGGAGCGGCGGGACCCTGGGCGCCATGGTGAGCTACGTGGCCCGCCGGGACCGGTAGGAGACACATGGCGCTGCTGGAGAAGATCGCGAGCCCGGCCGACCTGCGCCGGTTGCCGGCGGAGGAGCTCCCGGAGCTGGCAGAGGAGCTGCGCCGCTTCCTCGTCTCGTCGGTCAGCCAGACGGGGGGGCACCTGGCTTCCGGCCTCGGGGCGCTCGAGCTGACCCTTGCCCTGCACTACGTCTTCGACACGCCGCGCGACCTGCTGGTGTGGGACGTGGGCCATCAGTGCTACCCGCACAAGGTGATCACCGGACGGCGCGACCGGTTCCACACGCTGCGCACCTACGGCGGAATCTCGGGTTTCCTCAAGCGCGAGGAGAGCGAGTACGACGCCTTCAACGCGGGTCACGCGTCGACCTCGATCTCGGCGGCGCTGGGCATGGCCGTGGCGCGCGACCTCAAGGGCGAGGACTACCACGTGGTCGCGGTCATCGGCGACGGCGGCCTGACCGGCGGAATGGCGATGGAAGGCCTCAACCAGGCCGGTTACCTCGGCCGCAGGCTCATGATCATCCTCAACGACAACGAGATGTCGATCTCGCCCAACGTGGGGGCGATGCAGGGCTACCTCAACCGCATCATCCACGGCCAGCCCTACCGGCGCCTGAAGGACGAGGTCGAGCGCTTCCTGCTCTCCATCCCCAAGGTCGGCGAGGGCATGCTCAAGCTCGCCAAGCAGGCCGAGCAGATGGCCAAGCAGCTCGTCGTTCCCGGGCTCCTGTTCGAGGAGCTGGGCTTCAAGTACGTGGGGCCGATCAACGGCCACTCGATCCCGCAGCTGCTCGCCACGTTGCGGGAGTACAAGGAGAGCCTGCACCCGGTGCTCGTCCACGTGGTCACACGCAAGGGCAAGGGGTGGGAGCCCGCCGAGGCCGACCCCGTCTTCTGGCACGGCGCCACGCCGTTCTCGGCGGAGACGGGCGAGGTCGCCAAGAAGAAGCCGGGTCCTCCGTCCTACACCAAGGTGTTCGCCCAGACCCTGACCGACCTCGCGAAGAAGGACCCGCGCATCGTGGCCATCACCGCCGCGATGCCCGAGGGCACCGGTCTCGATCACTTCGCCAAGGAGATTCCCGAGCGCTTCTTCGACGTGGGGATCTGCGAGCAGCACGCGGTCACGTTCGCGGCCGGCCTCGCCACCCGCGGGCTGCGCCCGGTGGTGGCGATCTACTCCACGTTCCTGCAGCGGGCGTACGACCAGATCTTCCACGACGTCTGCCTCATGCACCTCCCGGTGGTTTTCGCCCTGGACCGGGGCGGGTTGGTGGGTGCCGACGGACCGACGCACCACGGGGCGTTCGATCTCTCTTACCTGCGCGTCTACCCCGAGATCCTGGTGATGGCGCCGAAGGACGAGGACGAGCTGCGACACATGCTCGCCACCGCGCTGGCGCACAACCGCGCCTCGGCGCTCCGCTACCCGCGCGGCAACGGCTACGGCGCTCCCATGGAGGGCCCGCCGCGCCCGCTGCCGATCGGAAAGGCAGAGGTGCTGCGGAGCGGCAAGGACGGCCTGGTGTGGGCGATCGGCACCATGGCCACCGACGCGCTGAACGCGGCGCAGAGGCTGGCCAACGAGGGCGGCCCCGATCTCACGGTGGTCAACGCCCGCTTCGTCAAGCCTCTCGACGTCGAGCTGCTCTCGGCGCAGCTGCGTCCCGGCGCTCGGCTGATGACGGTGGAGGAGAACGCGTTGGCGGGCGGCTTCGGGTCGGCGGTGATGGAGGCGGCGGCAACGCTCAAGGTGCCGGACGTGACGGTCGAGTGTCTCGGCATCCCGGACGAGTACCAGCCGCAAGGCACGCAGGAGATCCTGCGCGCGCGCCTGGACCTGGACGTGGAAGGGATCATGCGCCGCGCAAAGGCGTTCTTCCCGCAGGTCGTCGCAGGGCCGCAGCGGCTCCGCCGTCCCGCAAGCTAGCTTCCTTCGTTCCGGTTCGTTCGAGGCTTTCGGTTTTTCCTGGGACCGCCTGCGGCTCGGTCGTTGCCCCACGGGTGCGCGGCCCCTCCTCTTCTTTCACTGCGTGGCGCCCCTTTCTTGTTTGCCCCGCGGGCTGGGAGCAGTCGCTCGGGCTGCGCATCGAGCGCAGCCCTCCGACCCGCCTTCGCGTGCGACCGAGCTGGCACAGACCGGCGTGCGGAGCCTCGCTGTTCCCCTCCCTCGTATAAGGATCTCGGTCGGGGCCAGCGTCTCCACCCGCCGGTCTGGCCGCTCGGTGTCCGCACACTCCGGCGGAATGGCTCCTATCGCCCGCGGGGCGGATTTCACCCCCACCCCCCCGCTCTGCCACCGGCCTGCTTGAGCGCCCCTATCACCCGAGCATTTCCGCTCCAGCTTTGATGCCTCTAGCCTAAGGGTGGGGGGCTTCAATCGCCGGTGCCGCGGGTGGCCAATCTCTCCGGAGCCCGCGGGCACCGGACGCGCGAGCCGCGTTGGGGAGACGCAAGGCCGCACAAAGCCACCCGCGGGACCGGCACAACAAAAGGCTCCACGCAGTGGAAGGGAAGGCGCCGCGAGTCCGCCGGACGGGCCTCAGTGTGCCGTCTGCCCGGCAGTCGAGACCGCTTTCGCGCCGGGGTAGACACCGTTGACGCCGAAGATCGTCACGCCCGGGTTTTCGAACCGGGGGGTCAGCAGCTCTGTCCACCTCCTGAAGTTCGCGAGGTTGCCGCCGGCGTAGGCCCTGCGCTCGGGCTCTCCCACGTACACCAGGGCGACGTGGTACCGCGAGAGGACGGCCGCCACGGTGCCCCGGTCGGACGAGGTGTAGATGGTCTCGACGTCGCCCTTGCGCCGGTTGATCTCCCTCCACGCCTGGCCGCGCTGGAAGACGTGGTAGTCCCAGCCGAGCACGACCGGCAGGCCGGTGTTCATGCTGACCCGACCGAACTCCCGGTAGGATGGGCCGTAGGCCTCGACGAGCACCGGCACGCCGGCGATGTTCCGGTTCAGCCAACGCAGCGCCGCAAGCTCCTCCGGGGCGCGGTCCTGCAGGTAGGCCATGCCGTCGAGGGTGAAGCGTGGGCCCCCGGTGTGCCGGAATCGGAGATCGCCGACCGCTCCGGAGAGGGAGGTGAAGAGGGCAACCGCGAGCGCGGCGCAGGCGGCCCCCCGCCAGAGGAGCGTCCACCGACTCGGGTGCCCCACGGGCTGGAACAGCTCGAAGAGGACCAGGGAGCTCGCGAGCCCGAGCAGGATCCACGCCTCCAGGTAGAACTTGAACACCGTGTTCATGCGGTCCCACACGAACACGAGCTCGCAGCCGGCGATCAGCGCCATGGCGAAGGTCGAGAGCAGGAGCGGGAGCCTGGCCCGCCCGGGTGTCCCGCGGTGGAGGGTGAGCGCGAGCCCAAAGGCGGTCAGGGCGAGGGCGAACGTTCGGATCGAAGGTGCCTGACGCAGCGAGAGCGAGGCGAGCGCAGGCAGATCGAGCAACGACAGGAGAAGCCCTGCCGCGACCACGCCCATCGCGAGACGTTGCCCGCGCGTGAGCGGGCGTCCGGGAGGCGCGAGCAGGTTGCGCCACACCACGAAGAACGCCGGGATGAGCAGAAGCAGGAACACGCCGAAGATCGTGAGCACGCCGCCGGGGCGGGCGAACGGCCCGACCTCCAGCCCCCACTGGCTCGCCGGCGGCGTGAAGTGGCGCCAGAACGGGCGGTAGGCGAGGAGCGCACCGCCGACGATCACGCCCGCCGGGAACACAACTCCCATGGCGAAAGTTCGAAGGAAACGCCCGGTGCCGCCCCGCGTCCGGCGCACCAGCCAGTCCGTGCCGAGCACCGCCAGGAGCAGCGCGACCGCGGTGGGCATGCTCCAGCCGTTGGTCACCGTGACGGCCCCCAGCGTCAGCACGCAGAGCGCCAGGAGCGTGAGGGCGGCGAGCCGCGGGCGCTGCGGCGTGGGCTCGGCCTGCCGACTCACCCAGAGCACGACCAGGGCCAGGAGCGCGACCGAGGTTGGCAGCACCAGCACGTGGGCGTGCAGGTCGGCGAAGACGAAGCTCCAGAAGGGGAACTCGTTGATGGTGTCCGGGATCACCCGTGAGATCGCCCAGAAGTAGTCGAAGTTGATCGCCCGGCCGACCAGCAGCTCGCGCACCCCCGCGAGGTTGCCGGCGAACAGCGTGAGGCCGGCCGCGATCGCGCCCGGGCGCCAGCTCCTGCCGAGCACCGAGCCGGCTGAGAAGAGCGCCGCGGCAGTGAGGGCGGCCGTAAGGGCGATGCCGAGGTTGAACATCACGGCGGGTTGGATCGCGAGCACCTTCCCCACGGCCACCACGGTGAAGTGCCCGAAGTAGGTGTACCAGAGCGGCGAGCCTGCAAACCACGGCTCCGGGGGCGGCAGCGTGGTGCTGCGATAGAGCGTGTTGAGGAAGGCGAAGTCCATCGGCTTCTCGCCCCAGAAGATCTCCGGGTTGAGGGTGCGCAGCGCGAGGAAGAACGCGAACGCGAGCCACACTGCGCCCTCGGTGCCGATCAGCTCCGCGCGCGGGACGGGGATCTCGCGCCGCCGTCTGTAGGCGAGCCAGCCAGCCCCGCAGAGCAGCAGCGCGGTCGCCAGCAGCAGCGGCTGGTCGAATGGCAACCCGGCCGCACTGACCGCGAGCCAGGGGACGTAGGCGAAGAGCAGAACCCCGATCACCTTCGCGAGCGCGTAGAGGCCGGCCCGCGGCGGCAGAAGCTCCTTGAGCACCGCGTACGCGGCCAGGCCGAGAAGCTCGAGCAGGAGCACGCAGAGCACGGTGGCGAGGAGCGAGGAACGCACCCGGCCTTCGGCCTCGCCCTCTGGAGGCAGCGGGCTGCCCGCCCGGGCGAGCAGCAGGTCGTTCCTCGTGAGCGGCCGGGAGGGGAGCCCGTGCACGATCGCGCCCTCGATGGCGGCGGCGCTCATGCGGCCGGTGTTCCGGAAGATCACCGCCTTGGGGTGGTCGTAGACAGAGAACGACTCGTCGGCCAGCTCGTCGGGCAGCTCGATCCCCAGCAGGCCGGGACGGGACGTCACGTCCTTGACCAGCGTGTAGCCAAGGTCGCCGGCGAAGAGCAGGCGGAAGCAGTTGACCGTGAGCGGGTACTTCTGGGGTGCGCGGGTGACCGCGCCGTAGATCCGCTTCGTCTGGAGCACCACGACGTCCGAGCCTGCGAGCTCGTTGGCGAGCCGTGCGATCTTGCCCGGACCGTCCGCCTCGTAGTACGGAAAGGCGACGACGCGATAGCTCCTCGGGTCGCCGCCGGGCAGGGGCAGCGGGAACCCCTCGTCCCACTCCTGGCTCAGCACCCTCGACCCCGAGGGAACGTGCTCGTAGAACCAGGACGAGGCGCTGACCGCCGCGTGCGGCCTGGCGTAGATGGAGAGGAACGCGAGCAGGTAGAACGCGGTGCCCGCCGCCACCGTGGCGCGCGCCCACCGCCCGCCCCGCGAGCGCCCGGCCCACGCGTGGAGCCAGGCGGCGCCCCAGAGCACGAGGACGGGGTAGATCGGCAGCAGGTAACGCAGGAACTTCACGTCGAAGGAGGCCGTGAGGGCGAAGCAGGGGACGACCCACGCCAGGAGCACCCAGTCGGCGCCCGGGATCCCCGCGGAGCTCCAGCGCACGCGGCGCGCCGTGCCTACCAGCGCCGCGACGCCCAGCAGCGGTCCCATCCCCCACACCACCATCTCGCGCAGGTCGTACAGGACCTTGGGGACGCCGACGTACTGGGTCGTGTAGGGGACGAGGCCGGCGGTGCGCACCATCCGGCCCTGCTCGAGGATATCGTGGAGGAATGTGCGCGCATCGAGGAGGGCGTACGGCTGGGCAACGGCAAAGGCCGCCAGCGCGCATCCCGCTGCGAGGCCCAGGCCGATCATCGGGCGCGTCAGCTGTCTCTCCCGGCGCCAGCGGATGAGCGCTGCGACGCCGAGGGGTAGCACGAGCGGCAGCGCGCTGAATTTAGTCGCGACGGCGAGGCCGATGGCGATCCCCGTTCCCGCAAAATCCCTTAGCCTCCCGCGCTCGACGATCCCCACCGTGCAGGCGAGCGCCAGCAGCACCAGGAAGGTGAGTGCGACGTCGTTGGTTGCGAAGTGGGAGTTCTGAACGTGCAGGACGGTGGTGGCGAGGAGCAACCCCGCGAGGAGCCCGACTCCCTCGCCGTAGAGCCGGCGGCCAAGCAGGGCCAACAGCGCGACCGTCGCCACACCCCAGATCGCCGAGAGGGCGCGGCCGACGAGGATCGCGGACTCGTAGGAGGCCAGCCCCGGGTCCAACACGGTCACGACGGCCGTTGCCGCCCTGGTGATGTAGAGCGGGAAGGAGCCGTAGGCGAAGAAGTGCGGGTTGAGCTGGAGCGGCGCGAACGAGAGCTGCGAGACCGCCTCGGCAATCCGCCGCTCGTCGGGGTGAAACCAGTGCCACTGGTCGAAGTCGAGTCCGAACAGGCGGACCGCGAGGGCAAGGATGAGGAGCCCGCCGAGGTACCAGCGAAAGCGGGTAGAGCGCTCTCTCATCGGCCGCCCCTGCGCAGCCGCATCCCCTAGCTCGCTCGCGACGCGGTGGCGGCGGCCTGCTCGTGCAGGTAGCGGTCAAACAGGGCGCCCCAGGGGGAGGTGCGGATGAATTCCCGCACCCGCCGCCTGCCGAACACCGGGTACCAGAAAAAGTCGTGGTAGAGGTACGAGCCGGCCACGAAGACGTACACCAGCGGCGTCCGGAAGAAGAGCCTCTGGAGCCGCTTGAGCGGGCCGAACCAGAGCACGTCCCCGACCCGGCTCGCCAAATTGTCTCCCACGGAGAAGTGCCAGTTCTCCCGCCCGATCTCCGGCTCGCCGACCAGCTCGATGTCGTGCGGGTCCGCGACCCCCAGCCCGCGCCCGTGCGCGAGCGCCAGGTAGCGGATGGAAAGCGGGTCGAACCCCATCAGCTTCGCGGCTACCGCGTCGATGGCGACCTGGTCGGCGGAGGCCAGCAGCACGTCCTTCCGCACCGGCACCATCGTGCGGGGACCGGGCCCGTTCCCCACGGTGGTGCCGTCCATGATGGCGAACAGCCCTGCGTGGATCTCCTTCTGGATGGTGAGGAGATCCACGAGCGTCTCGTGGATCCAGGTGTGCGTGTAGTGCCGGCGCGTGGCCAGCAGGCCGCCGAACGCGTTCTTCATGGCACCGGTGGTGGTGGTGTAGATGTGGCACTTCACGGTGGGCAGGTGCACGATGTTGGTACCGAAGAAGAACTCCGGGATGTGGATGCCGTGCGGGAAGATCTTCGGCAACGCCAGCATCGCGCCCTTCGGCTCGTAGCGCACCCACTTGAGGTCCCAGTCGAAGCAGTTGTACCGGATCGGGACGTTGTGCCTGCCCAGCACCCGGAGGTAGCCGTTGAGGCGCTCACCCTTTCTGGGGCTGGTGACCACCGTGTCGTTCTGCACGCACACGAGGTCGGGGAAGCCGGCCTCCCGGAGCGCGAGGATCGTCCCCTCCAGCTGCCATGGGGTGGTGTTGGCCGCGGGGAAAGGGTAGTGCCAGGAGATGTTGTCCTTCAGGATCGTCGTCGCGCCGGGGCGCAGCGCCGTTCTGACCCCGGCCTGCTCGCACAGGCGCGAAACGTCGTTGAGGACGGACTCGGGGCGGGTGCGGAGCACCGCCACCCGGCTCCTCACCTTGGGCCCCCGGAGGTGTAGACAACGATGCCGGCGGTGGCGATCCAGAGCACCACGGTGGCCAGCAACGCGCGGTCCCGGAAGAGCGTGGCGGTCGGGTCCTGCGCCCCCTCCCGGTGCAGTAGCAGCAGGTAGCGCAAGATCCCGAACAGCACCAGCGGCACGGTGAGCAGGAGGCCTCTTGAGCCGCCGAGCTTGGCCGTGGTGTCCGGTGCGACCGTGTAGAGCGTGTAGGCGACGAGGGTGACCCCGGCGAGCATGGTCACCACGTCATGGAGGAACGAGAGCGGGTAGTGGGGGGAGCGGCTCTTGGGCCGGTCCGCCTCGGGGAGGCGCTTGCCGAAGGCGAGCAGGAGCGCCAGGAGAAAGCCGCACACGATCAGCCAGTGCGAGATCATCACCGGGATCGCCACTGCTCCCGCAACCAGGCGCACGAGGAAGCCGGTCGCGAGCACCATCACGTCCACGACCGGCACACCCTTGAGGAACACCGAGTAGAGGAGCGTGAGCGACGCGTAGCCGGCGACCGCCAGCAGCACGAGCGTGCCCTGACGGAGCCCGAGCGCGAGCGCCGCCGCAAGCAGCACGACAGCCCAGGCGAGCGCCGCCCCGACGCTCATCTCGCCGCTCGCGACCGGCCTCGCCTTCTTCACGGGGTCGTTGCGGTCGGCCTCGCGGTCGAGCACGTCGTTGACCAGGTAGCCGGCGGAGGACGCCAGGCAGAACGCCGCTGCCACGAGCGTGGCCTTGAGCATGGCGGACGGGTCGAAGGCATGGCCGGCGAACACCGCCGGCGCGAGCACGAACCCGTTCTTGAGCCAGTGGCGGGGCCGAATCGCCCGGACCAGAGCGGAAAAGCCCTTTCCCCGCATGACAGAGCCAATGCTAGCATCGCTCGTGGCCAAGGCACGAGTGCGGCTCGATCAGCTCCTCCTCGAGCGTGGGCTCGTTCCGTCGAGGGCCCGAGCGCAGAGCGTGATCTTGGCCGGGCTGGTGCGTGTCGAGGGCGAGATCGCGGACAAGGCGGGGAAGGCGGTCGCCCCCGACGCCACGGTCGTGATCGTGGCCGCGGAGCACCCATGGGTCTCGCGGGGCGGCGTGAAGCTGGCCGCGGCGCTGGACGCCTTCGCCATCTCACCCGTGGGCAGGCGCTGCCTGGACGTCGGCGCCTCCACCGGAGGCTTTACCCACGTGCTGCTCGAACGCGGCGCTGCGCTGGTCGTCGCTCTGGATGTGGGACACGGACAGCTCGACTG
Organism: Thermoanaerobaculaceae bacterium; assembly: GCA_041494245.1. GTDB lineage: Bacteria > Acidobacteriota > Thermoanaerobaculia > Thermoanaerobaculales > Thermoanaerobaculaceae > RBG-13-68-16. Next base: position 2,865 of record JBGQAK010000019.1, on the reverse strand, counting down.
GAGTCTGCGGCAGGACCCGCGCGTGGTGATCAAGGAGGGGATCAACGTCCGCTACCTGGCGCCGGAGGACGTTCCGGGCCCCTTCGGCCTCGTCACGGTGGACGTCTCGTTCATCTCACTGCGGCTCGTGCTCCCGGCGCTCGTGCCTCTGCTTGCGGGCGATGGTGAGCTGGTCGTGTTGGTCAAACCGCAGTTCGAGGCGGGGCGAGAGCAAGTCGGTAAGGGCGGTGTGGTGCGTGACCCGGTGGTGCGCGAAGCGGCGATCGCCGCGGCGCTGGAGGTCGCCTCCGGGCTCGGTCTGACCTGCCTCGCCCGCATCCCCTCACCGATCGCCGGCCCCGCCGGCAACGTCGAGGAGCTCGCCCACCTGCGCCGCGGCTGACGGCGCGTCCGGTCACTTCTTGGGCGTGTCGCCCTTCTCCGGCTCGAGGCCGAGCGAGAACGTGCCGTCGGCCTCGCGGCGCGAGAGGCAGCGGAATGCCACCAGCGTGGTCGTACGCTCGACCCCAGGCAGGGAGGCGATCTCGCCGGTGACCAGCTCCTCTAGGCGCTCGTTGCGGGAGGTCCGAAGGACGGCCACCAGGTCGTAGGCCCCGGCCACGGAGTAGAGCTCGTGAACGCCCTCGCGGTCCAGAAGCGTGTCGGCAACCCTGTGCAGCTGGCCCGGCTTCACGTTGATGAGGACCACCGCCTCCAGCATGTCACCCTCCTGGCGTCAGGGTAGCAGGAACCCGGCCGCCCGCTCACGTCGCCGGCGAACCTGGCCCAGGGCCGGAGGACCGGCGGCTTGGCAGATCCCTCGCTACATGGCACGATGCCCTGCCGTGAGGTTTCCCTTTGTGGCTCCGCAGGGGCGTGCGGGCGTGGTCCTCGACTACGTCCAGATCGTCGTGGGCTCGCTTATGGTGGCGGCGGGTACGAACCTCTTCTTCGTCCCCAACAACGTCGTCTCCGGCGGCGTGACGGGCATCTCGATCATCGCCCACCACCTCGTCAACACACCGGTGGGCATGGTGGTATTGCTGCTGAACCTTCCCCTCCTGTGGTTGGGGTGGCGCTTTGCCGGGGGGATGAAGTTCTTCATCCGGACCGCCGTCTCGGTGGTGGTGCTTTCGCTGGCGATCGACCTCTCCGCCCCGTTCCTCGTGCCCCCGACCCACGACCGGCTGCTGGTGATCTGTTACGGGGGGCTGCATGGATGGCCTGGGCATGGGTCTGGTGTTCAGGGGGCGCGGGACCACGGGCGGCACCGACGTGCTGGCGCGGCTGGCCCACCGCTTCCTGGGCGTCGGGGTGGGACAGGCGCTGCTGGCGATCAACGTGGTGATCTACGCGGTGGCGGCGTTCGTGTTCGGCGCCGAGGCCATGATGGTGGCGCTCGCGCTGGCGTTCGTGTCCGCGCGGGTGCTCGACGTGGTCCAGGAGGGGTTCTCGGCGGCCCGTTCCGCCCTGATCATCAGCCAGAACCCGGATGCGGTGCGCTTTGCGGTGCTGGAGCGCCTGGGCCGAGGTGTGACGATGCTTCAGGGGCAGGGCGGTTTTACGGGCGAGCAGCGGCCGGTGCTCTACGTGGTGGTGGCATCCTACGAGGTGGGCCGCCTCAAGCGTCTGGTGGCGCAGGTAGATCCGGCAGCGTTCGTGGCGATCACCCCGGCGCAGGAGGTTCTCGGGGAAGGTTTCGCACCCCACGCGGGTGAGGAGGCTTCGTGAAGGGTTCTTTCTGGCGTTGGACCATTGCAGTGGTGGTCACCCTGGGGTCGCTGGTGTGGCAGCGTACGACCGGACCGACCTATCCGGCGCGCGGCCGCGTGCAGCTCGCGGGGCAGACGATCAGGATGAGCCTCGATCGCTCGAACAGCACCGCCTCGGACCAGGTCGTGAGGATCCAGGTGCCGGACCCCGGCGTGACCGGAGAGGTGGTCTGGCGCCGGTACCCGACGCCAGATGCGTGGCAGGTGATCACACTGAGTAGGGACGGCGGGAGCCTTGCGGCATCGCTGCCGAGGCAACCTTCGGCCGGCAAGCTCGAGTACCAGGTCCGCCTGAGCCGAGGCGCCGAGCACACCGTTTTTCCTGAGCGGCCCGCGATCACCCGTTTCCGCGGGGACGTGCCGGTTTGGATCCTGATCCCCCACATCGCGGCGATGTTCCTGGGGATGCTGTTCGCCGTCCGCGCCGGGGTCGAGGCGCTGGCGCCGCGGCGTGACATGCGCCGGCTGGCCTGGACGACGCTGGGGCTCTTCCTGGTCGGTGGTTTCTTTCTGGGCCCGCTGGTGCAGCACTACGCGTTCGGCCAGTGGTGGACCGGTGTGCCTTTCGGCTGGGACCTGACCGACAACAAGACGCTGCTGGTGGCCCTCGCGTGGGTCTTCGCCCTCTGGCGGCTGCGCGGCGGGCGGCCGGCGCGTGGCGCCGTTGGGCTCGCGGCGGTCGTCACGCTGGTGGTGTTCGCCATCCCGCACAGCGCCTGGGGCTCACAGATTGACTGGACGAACGTGCCGGCCGCGGTGTCGCCGGCCACCGCCGGTTAGAGCCCGAAAGGCGAGGTAACGAGCAGCCAGTGGTTGGCAGTGTCCCGTCCGGGGCATGCCGGGGGGATCGCGACGCGTCCGGGCTAGGAGCCTGTCCGAGTAATCGGGTGCGGTCGCGTTACGAGCGCCGCGGGGCCAGATGCAAGGCGCCGCGACGAAGGCGATGCTCCCCTATCGGCAAGGAGCGGCAACACAGCAGATGGCCCCGCGCCGCCGTAACCCTCCGGGCGCAGGGGTGTTGCGGGCGCATGCTGCGTTGCTCGTCGGCCACGATGCTCCAGCATCGCCTGCCTCCTCGCGCCTTGCCTGCGCCTCGCAAGCCCCCTGCGCGCGA
>JBGQAK010000040.1:0-3895 GCA_041494245.1 Thermoanaerobaculaceae bacterium | reverse complement strand
TCAGAGCACCGGACTGTGGCTCCGGTGGTCGGGGGTTCAAATCCCCTCGCTCACCCCAGTCGTGCGCCCGTAGCTCAGCTTGGATAGAGCGTCAGACTCCGGATCTGAAGGTCGCGCGTTCGAATCGCGCCGGGCGCACCATTCTTTCGGGGGGTCCCGCGTCCAGTCCCCCAGCCACCCGGACGCTCGAGACCCGCCGAACCCGCCACGCTCGCGCTGGCAGAGCCGGACGCTCGCTCGTTTTTTGAGGGTCCCGTCGTGCGTGTGGCGGGACTCTGGACTCCCCGGGCCCCCACGCTCGCAGCAGGGCTCTTCGTGAACGGTCCAGGCTAGGGCAGCACGGTGATTTGCTTGGCGGAGGCGGTCACCACGTAGATCCGCTCGTTGTTGCTGGTGGGGTCAGTGGGCACGATGAAGAACGCGGGCCGGGAATGGTGGTAGGTCGAGGTGTAGCCGGTGAGCACCTCGCCGTCGGGGAACTCGCACCGCACCTTGCGTCCGAGGCCCTTGGTCCCCTCGAACCCCTTCTTATCTTTGTAGCCGCGTTTGCCGTGTAGCGACTTGACGAAGAACACCGCCTTGAGCTGGCCGAGATTGACCAAGATGGAGCCCTCGGTCGTGGTGATGTGAAACATGTTGCGGTCCGGGTAGAAGTTGGCGGTGGTGCCCTTGATCACCCGTCCGTCGAGAAAGTGAGCCACCACCTTACTGATCATGCCAGCACACTACGGTCCGGCCCGGGTGCTGTCAACGGCCAGTCACCTCCCCGCCGGGGCCGCCCTTTCGCCCCGGGTCGTCGGGGGGGGGCGGCGCCACCGGCATGGCCGCGGTCGGGGCTCGAGGGTAGAATCGGGCCCACCCGAACGGTCGCCGCAACCCCTCCCCGGTCACCGCCGTTCGATGGCTCCGCCGCGGCAGCTCGCGGGGGAAAGGAGTCGGTTTGGATGGAATCGCCGGAAACGGGTACCGCCAGGCTCGAGTCCGGGACGCGAGCAGCGCCCGTCCGCTCTACGGTCCGAGGAGGCAGATCGCGATTACGAGGTGGTCACCCGACGGTTGAAGGATCGCGTTCATCACGCGCGTGAAGACGCCGACGCTGGTGAGCGTCGGGGAGTCCGACGCGGAGTGCCCCGCGCCGCAGTCGTTCGAGTTCTGGCACGCGCTCAAGGTGCTGGGCGTGCCGACACAGCTCGTGGTCTACCGGGGCGAGGGCCACGAGTTCGCCGATCCGGCGCACCGCACGGACCGGGTCGAACGCACCCTTGCCTGGTTCGAGAAGTAGCTGCATGAGTAGGGAGGCACGCATGTCGAGGAAAGCTGCGACGATTGCCTTGGCGGTGGCGGCGCTGTGTCTGGTCGTTGCCGCTCTCGTGGGTGCCGAGGGGCCGCCGGTCGTCTCGGGCGACTGGACCGTACGCGACTTCCGCTTCGCCTCGGGGGAGACGCTGCCGGAGCTGAAGCTCCACTTCCGCACGATCGGCACGCCGCGCCTCGATGGACAGGGGGTCGTGCGCAACGCGGTCCTGATCCTCCACGGCACCGGCGGAAGCGGGCAACAGTTCCTCGGCCCCAACTTCGCCGGCGTGCTCTTCGGGCCCGGCCAGCTTCTGGATGGTGCGAGGACCTATATCATCCTGCCCGACGGCATCGGCCACGGCGGCTCGTCCAAGCCGAGCGACGGCCTGCGCGCCCGTTTCCCCCGCTACACCTACCAGGACATGATCGTGGCCCAGCACCGTCTGCTCACCGAGCACCTGGGCGTCAACCACCTGCTCCTGGTGATTGGAACCTCGATGGGCGGCATGCACACCTGGCTATGGGGCGAGAGCTACCCGGGGTTCATGGACGCCCTCGTGCCGCTGGCGTGCGTGCCGACCCAGATCGCAGGACGCAACCGGGTGATGCGGAAGATGATCGCTGACTCGATCCGCCAGGATCCCGGCTGGAGGAACGGCGAGTACACGGTCCAGCCGCAGGGTGTCGTGTCTGCTCTTTACGTGCTGCTCCTGATGACCTCGAGCCCGATCCAGTGGCAGAACGCGGCTCCGGACCGCGCCGCCGCCGACCGGTTCCTCGCGGAGCAACTGCAGCGGAGGCTCGCGGGCACGGACGCCAACGACCTCCTCTACCAGATCGAGGCCTCTCGCGACTATGACCCCTCGCCCGCCCTTGAGACGATCAAGGCACCGGTCGTGGCCATCAACTCCGCGGATGACGTCATCAACCCGCCGGAGCTGGGGCTGATGGAGAAGCTCACCGTGCGGGTGCGCTCATGCCGGTATGTCCTCATCCCCACGAGCGACCAGACCCGCGGCCACGGCACCCACTCGTGGCCGGTGCTGTGGCAGGAGTACCTGCGTGAACTCCTGGTCCTGATCCAGCCCGCCTCGCCCTGACCGGCAGGCGCGCGAGGTGGGACGCGTAGAATCCCGGGCCATGGACCTCGCCATCGAGACGCACGACCTTTCCCGCCACTTCGGGGAGCTCAAGGCGGCGGACGCCATCGGCCTGGCCTGCATCCGGGTCGCGGCGCAGGGCGTGTTCGAGCTTCCGGCGAGGCCGCGGAACGCACAGCTGGCGCTGGCCGCAGCCGTCGTGGTCGGGGATGTATCTAACTGACAGGGCGTTGCTTTGAGCATAGGCAGCAAGCCGGGGCTTGTCCTCGGCGGCGGTCGTTTGTTACCCTCGCTCAGGTTTGGGGGGCACGCCAGTCAAACGGCTGCTTTGGTGAGGAGTCGCTGCGTGGCATACCACTGCGTGGTCTGCGTCAAGCAGGTACCCGACACGAAGAGGCTTTCAGGCCAGGCCATGAAGGACGACGGCACGGTCAACCGCGCCGCGTTGCCCGCCATCTTCAACCCCGAGGACCTCAACGCCCTCGAGACGGCGCTCGCGATCCGCGACCGCTATGGCGGGACGGTCACGGTGATCACCATGGGGCTGCCCAAGGCTTCCGACGTGCTGCGCGAGTCGCTGTTCCGGGGCGCTGACCGGGGAATCCTCATCACCGACCGCCGCGCGGCCGGCTCGGACACCCTGGCCACCAGCTACATCCTCTCCTGCGCCATTCGGCGCCTCGCGCCAGACCTCGTGCTGTGCGGGCGGCAGGCGATCGACGGGGACACCGCCCAGGTTGGGCCGCAGATCGCCGAGAAGCTCGGCTCCACGCTGATCACGTACCTGGACGAGCTGCTCGAGCTGCGGGGGGCGACGGTGCGAGCCAGGCGCAACGTCGGCAACGGGTTCGAGATTGTGGAGGCGGAGCTGCCGGTGCTGCTCACCGTGGTGGACACCGCCAACACCCCGCGCCCGCCGGCGGCCAGGCGTCTGATGAAGTTCAAGAAGGCACGCTGCCGGAGCGAGGTCGAGCAGGCCGTCTCGCGCGAGCTTCCGGCCGGCACCGAGGACGAGAAGGCCACCGAGGTGGCACGGCGCTGCCTCCTCCTTGCCGAGCGGGGGCTGCTGATGGAGCAGTGGAAGCTGGACGAGATCGGCGCCGACCTCACCTGGTGCGGGCTCAAAGGCAGCCCCACCAAGGTGCACCGCGTCCAGTCCATCGTGCTGGCGGGCGGCGCGTACCGGGAGTACGAAGCGAGCGAGGGCGGTGTGGCCCGGCTGGTCCGCGAGCTCATCGAGGACCACACCATTGGCTAGGAGCCTGTCCGAGAAATCGGGTGCGGTCGCGTTACGAGCGCCGCGGGGCCAGATGCAAGGCGCCCCGACGAAGGCGATGCTCCCCCATCGGCAAGGAGCAGCAACGCAGCAGATGGCCCCGCGCCGCCGTAACCCTCCGGGCGCAGGGGTGTTGCGGGCGCATGCTGCGTTGCTCGTCGGCCACGATGCTCCAGCATCGCCTGCCTCCTCGCGCCTTGCCTGCGCCTCGCAAGCCCCCTGC
>JBGQAK010000036.1:0-9123 GCA_041494245.1 Thermoanaerobaculaceae bacterium | reverse complement strand
GAGCCACACGCGACGTGCCGTCCCCTCACCCTAACCCTCTCCCGCCGGGAGAGGGAACCGACATGGTCGGCCGTGCAAGCTCCCTCTCCCGCTTGTGGGAGAGGGCTGGGGTGAGGGTGGAACAGGTCATTCACGCTGCGCCGGCATGCGTGCCCGGCGGTCGCGCCCCACATCTGAGCCACACGCGACGTGCCGTCCCCTCACCCTAACCCTCTCCCGCCGGGAGAGGGAACCGACATGGTCGGCCGTGCAAGCTCCCTCTCCCGCTTGTGGGAGAGGGCTGGGGTGAGGGTGCAACAGGTCGTTCACGCTGCGCCGGCATGCGCGCCCCACATTTCTTCTGCCGTGCTGGGCGCCCCACGTCCGTGACGAGGCCGTACAATCCGTGCCGTGAAAGCCATTCGCTTTCCACGCACCGTCGGCGAGGCTTTCCCCTCCGAGCTCGAGCTGCGCGTCGGTAGCCTGACAGTGCGGGGCACCTCGGTGGCGGCGCGCGCCACCGCGTTCTCGGTGCCGAGCTTCGGGGTCGCGCTGGACGTGGGGCGGATGACGCCCGCAATCGCGCAGCAGCCCGTGGTGCTGCTCTCGCACGGGCACCTCGACCACCTCTCGGGGATCCTCGCCTACTTCAACGTCCGTGCCCGCTTCCACCGTCGAAAGCCGCCGCGCCTGTACGCGCCGGAGGGGGTCGCGGCGGGGCTCAGGCAGGCGCTCGCGGTGATGCCGGGGATGGAGTCGGTGCGCAGGCTCCTGCGCCTGGAGGACGTGATCGTGGGCGTCTCCGCGGGCGATCGCGTGCCGGTGCCCGGAGGCTGGGCGCAGGCGTTCGCCGTGGACCACGGGGTGCCGACGCTCGGGTGGGTGCTACGCCGGCCTCGCCGCCGGCGCCCTGAGGTGGTGTTCGCATCCGACGGGAGCACGCAGCCGTTCGCCGCCGACCCCGGCCTGTTGGACGCACGCGTCGCGCTCGTCGAGTGCACCTTCGTCCAGAACAACCGCCGCGTGGCGGCGCGCATGGCCGCGCACGCCCACCTCAAGGACTGGATCGAGATCGCCCCGCGCCTCGGCTGCGACCGTCTGGTGCTGACGCACCTGCCGCCCATGGAGGTGGGGGAGCTGGCCGTGCTGGCGGAGCCGCTGGCCAAGGCACTCCCCGGCGAGCTGGTGCTCTGGGTCACGCCGGCGTAGGCCCGGACTCGCCGAAGTCCGCTTCCTGCTTGACTTCCAATCGGCCCCGGCCTAGCTTCGAGGAGGGGGCGAGGCGAGCGATGGGCTCAGCGAGTGCCAGGTTTGCCAAGGTCGGCGACTTCGTGACGCGGGCGATCGCGGATGAGACGATCGTGGTGCCGATCCGCTCCAGTGTTGGAGATCTGGATTCCATCTACACCTTCAACGAGGTCGGCGCGAAGGTGTGGTCGTTGATCGACGGCTCGCGGAGCGTGGATGACATCGTGGCCGCCGTGGAAGGCGAGTTCGAGGTGGGGGTCGAGGAGGCCAAACGCGACGTCCTGGAACTCATCGCCACCCTGGCGGAGGCAGGATTGATCCGCGAAAACCCGAAAGGCCAGGGCTAGCCCATGGAGCTGGAGCGCTACCAGGACTTCAGCATGAGGCTCCACGGCAAGGTGGTGGGGGGACGCGTGCCGGTGGACGGTACGATCGAGGTGACGAGGCGTTGCCCGCTGGCCTGCGTCCACTGCTACAACAACCTCGCGATGAGCGACTCGGCGGCGCGGCAGGGTGAGCTGACGCTTGAGGAACACCGACGCATCCTCGACGAGATCGCCGACGCCGGGTGCATCTGGCTGCTCTTGACCGGCGGCGAGCCCTTCGCGCGGCCGGATTTCCTCGACATCTACACCCACGCAAAACGGCGGGGGATGCTCATCACGGTCTTCACCAACGGCACTTTGATGACGCCCAGGGTGGCGGACCACCTCGCGGAGTGGCGCCCGTTCGCCATCGAGATCACGCTTTACGGCCGCACGCGGGAGACCTACGAGCGGATCACAGGCATCCCCGGGTCGTTCGACCGCTGCATGCGCGGCATCCAGCTCCTTCTCGATCGCAAGCTCCCGTTGAAGCTGAAGACCATGGCGGTGAGCGTCAACAGTCACGAGATATGGGAGATGCAGCGCTTTGCCGAGAAGGATCTCGGGGTGGAGTTCAAGTTCGACGCCATGATCAACCCCCGGATCGAGTGCCTGGCGGGACCCCTGGCGGTGCGCCTCACCCCCGAGGAGGTGGTCGAGTTCGACCTGCGGGACTCCAAACGCATGGCCGAGTGGCAGGGGTTCTGCGAGCGGTTCAAGGGCTCGGCACAGCTGGCCGACGGCAGCTACGAGCTCTACAACTGCGGCGGCGGGATTAACTCTTTCGCCATTGACCCTGAGGGTAAGCTGACCATCTGCGTCCTGGATCGGATCGAGAGCTACGACCTGCGCACGGGCAACTTCCGCGAGGGTTGGGAGGGATTCCTCCGCAACGTGCGGACCAAGGGCATCACCAGGCAGACCAGGTGCGTGGCCTGCGAGATCAAGTCAATGTGCGGCATGTGCCCGGCCAACGGCTACCTTGAGAACGGCAACCCGGAGTCGCCGGTAGATTTTCTCTGCCGGGTCGCGCACCTGCGGGCTTACGCGTTCGGGATCGCGGTGCCTGCGCACGGGACCTGCGAGAACTGCGAGGGTGGTGCCGGGCACGCGGAGCTCGTGCAGTCGCTGGGGCGCCTGGCGCGGGGCGGGTCGCCCAACAAGACAGCGGCGGAGAAAAGGCCTAGAATTGAGGTGGTGGTACCTGGGAGCAGACGACTATGAGCGAGACCGGGAAACGTGAGCAGCCGCGGGCCAGGAAGAGCTACGCCAAGCCCGTCGTCAGGCGTGTCCACCTCAAGCCCGAGGAAGCAGTGCTTGCGGGCTGCAAGACCTCCTCGATCTCCGGGCCAAGCCCCCCCCAATGCGACAAGAAAACCTGCCTGGCCCTGACGTCATAGGGGCGTCATTCATGATCGACACGTGAACGGGGCGGGCGAGACCGGACCTCCACGGCAGGTTGTCCGCCGTGACGCTGTCGAAGACGTCGGCGCTTGTGCGTTCCACGTGGGCGTCGCCGGCCTGCGGATCAAGGTTGTCGCCCGCGATCGGAATCTCACCCTGGATGTCGACGGAGCGATGGCCCGCTTTCTCATCCCCGCAGGGATCAGCGATGCGACCGTGACGGTTGGCCGGGGTGACACGGTCGGAGCCAACGCGGGCGAGCTGGTCTTCGATACCGGGTCGGTCTGGAAGCTATACCGTGATGGCGACCGGCACCGCTTCATCCTCAGCTCGGCGGCGGTGGGGCCGCGACCCTACAGGGAGGCTGTCTTCAACGCCGGCTTCACCTCCGGCGAGATCTGGCTGCAACGGGCCTACTTCGACCCCGCTGGGAGCGTCTTTCCCCTCGAGTACCCCCTCGATGAGCTGCTCGTCCAGGGTCTGCTGGTCCGTGGCCGGGGCGCCGAGCTGCACGGCTGTGGCATCGTCGACGCCTCGGGGCGGGGGCTGTTGTTCGTGGGCCAGTCAGGCGCGGGCAAGACCACGATGGCACGGCTGTGGCAGGGGGTCCCCGGGGCCCGGATCCTCAGCGACGACAGGATCATCGTGCGCCGAGCAGGCCGGGGCTTCGTCATGTACGGGACCCCGTGGCACGGCGAAGCGGAGCTTTCGGAGCCGGGCTCCGCGCCGCTGCGGGGCGTGTTCTTCCTGGCGCACGATGTTCGCAACGTCCTCGTCCCCCTCACGGTGCCCGAGGCCACGGCCCGCCTCTTGGCGTGCGGTTTCCCCCCGTTCTACGACAGGGACGGGATGAGCTTCACCCTGGGGTTCCTCGGCGAGGTGGCGGCAGAGGTCCCCTGTCAGGAGCTGCGCTTTGTCCCCGATGCGACGGTGGTCCGGTGCGTCCAGGCGTGGGTCGGAGCGCCGTGACGGAGGACACCGGTCGTACGTCCAAGCCGGTCGAGAGATGCGCGCTCGGCCTGGGGCACGGCGCGTTCGTGGATCTCGTCTGTGACCTCCTGGGTAGGGGCTACGGCGTGCGCTGTCGCGCGAAAGGCGGCAGCATGTTCCCGACCTTTCGCGCCGGCGAAGCAATCACCGTGGCTCCCGTGAAGCCGGGCGGTGTGAGGCTCGGCGACATCGTCCTGTTCGCCTCGCGGTGGGGCGTCACCGCCCACCGGGTCGTGCGCGTGAGGCAAGCGGGGGAGGGCCGTGTCTTCATCACGCGCGGCGACGCGTCGATGACGTCCGACGCTCCGGTGGAAGCGTCCGCCGTGCTGGGCAGGGTCGTGGCGGTCGAGCGGGGCGGGCGCACCGTGCACCTCACTGGGCGGCAGGCACGGCTTGTGGGCGCCGTCCGGTCCGCCGCGGCGCACCTTTTCAGGCGGATGCGAGCGCGAATCGCCCCGTAAGCGTCCCCTCCCACTCGTTCCATCCCATCCATCGGATTAGTCTTTCGCGCCTGCGCCTCCGGGCCGGTCCCTGGGCGGCGCGGTCTCGCGCGTGCTGACAACGTGACAGGCCATTTCATGCGAATTGACACAATTTGCCCTATCAATCTGCAGAAATGACCCTTGACAAGATCCGCGCGTGAGGTGAGAATAGGCAGTCCGCGCACCACGTTTGTGCAGTCGAGCTGCGGATGTCCGGCAGGCTCCGACGGCGGGTTCCTGTGGTCAGGGGGCCCGGGCGTGCCGGGTGGGGGTGCAGGAGATGGCGGAAGCGGGCGGGTTCAGGCAGGGGGCTCGCGGCCCGACAGGCGAACCGTCGTCGCCCCACGTGCGTCCGCACCCGGCGGAGGGCGGGCCGGGCTCATCCTGCGAGGTCGAGACGTACCGCCGCTACCACGTCGAGACGAAGCCTGCCCCGGAGATCGCCCCGTACCCGTCGCGCTTCCGCGTGCGCGTCGCCAAGCGCAAGCTGGTCGGGAGGGTCCTCAGGGAGATCCTCGATCCTCGCACCCCGAGGAGGCGTGGGTCCGCAGGGGCGGGTCGTAGACGGCGGTTTCCGGGCTGGTGTCCGGTTTCCCAGGTAGACGCCTTGACTTGAGAATGTGCGGCGGGGAGACTCGCCGGAAAGGGAACGGAGGGGGTCACATGGACCAGAAACAACTTGTCGAGCTGTGCAAAAAGCAGGGCGTGCGCTTCCTGCGCCTGACATTCACGGACATCGACGGCATCATCAAGAACGTGGAAGTGCCGGCCTCCCAGTTCGACAAGGCGCTCGACGGCCAGATCATGTTCGACGGCTCCTCGATCGAGGGTTTTACCCGCATCGAGGAATCCGACATGCTCCTCAAGCCCGACCTGAAGACGTTCGCCATCTACCCCTGGGCGACGCCGTACGGCAAGGTGGCGCGCCTGGTCTGCGACATCTACAACCCTGACGACACGCCGTTCGCCGGGTGCCCGCGAACGGCGCTCAAGCGGATCGTGGAGCGCGCCAGGAAGCGCGGCTGGACGATGATGGCCGGGCCGGAGGCGGAGTTCTTCCTCTTTCACAGGGACGCCGACGGCAGGCCGAACCACGAGGTGCACGACGTGGGCGGGTACTTCGACCTCACGCCGGTGGACCTCGGCGAGGAGGCGCGGCGCGACATCGTCGAGGTGCTCGAGTCCATGGGGTTCGAGGTCGAGGCGGCGCACCACGAGGTGGCACCGGGGCAACACGAGATCGACTTCAAGTACACCGACGCGCTTTCCACTGCCGACAACATCGTCACCTTCCGGTTCGTGGTCAAGAAGGTGGCGATGGACCATGGCCTGCACGCGACGTTCATGCCGAAGCCGATCTACGGCGTGAACGGCTCCGGCATGCACACTCACCAGAGCCTGTTCGACCGCAAGGGCAACAACGTGTTCTACGACCCCAAGGGCCCGTTCCAGCTCTCCAAGGTGGCGCGCGGCTACATCGCGGGGATCCTCGAGCACGCCCGCGCGTTCGTGGCGGTGACGAACCCGCTGGTCAACTCCTACAAGCGCCTGGTGCCCGGGCACGAGGCGCCGATCAACGTGGCGTGGTCCGAGAAGAATCGCTCCCCGCTCGTGCGGGTGCCGGCCCGCCGCGGGCTCGGCACGCGCTGCGAGGTGCGGGTGCCCGACCCGGCGTGCAACCCCTACCTCGCCATGGCCGTGATGCTGGCGTCCGGGCTGGACGGCATCGAGCACAACCTGGACTGCGGCGAGCCGGTCAACCGCAACATCTTCGAGATGTCGGAACGGGAGAAGCGCCGGCTGCGCATCCGCGAGCTCCCTGCCAATCTCTCCGAGGCGCTCGACAACCTGGAGCGCGACAAGGTGATCGGGGACGCACTCGGCGAGCACATCCTCTCGAACTTCGTGCGCAACAAGCGCGAGGAGTGGCACCGCTACATCTGCACCGTGCACGAGTGGGAGCGCGAGCAGTACCTCGAGGAGTACTGAGGCGGGGCGCAGGGCACTGGGGATGAGGGTCGAGAGAACGGCCCGGCGATTTCGCCGGGCCGTCCGGTTTTCGCCTGGGCTGCCTAGAAGCGAACGGAGAAGCCGAGCATCGCGCGGTCCTCGCGGCCGGTGTCCATCAGGAACCGCTCGGCCGTGAGCAGGATTGTGAGCGCGCGGCTGAGGTTGACTGTGGAGGAGAGGGCGTAGCGCTTACTCTGCGGGCGGGACACGACCTGTACGCCGCCCGAGTTCGTGAAGCTCAGGATCGAGAGTGACGTCGTGTAGTCGGCGGAGAGGTACACCGAGCGCCCGAGGCTGGCCCCGAGCGAGGCGTACCAGGAATCGTAGTGGTTGGCGGTGCGGTCCGAACGGTTGTCAGAGACCATCAGATCGAGGCCGCTGCCGAGGATGTTGCCGGCCCAGAAGCCGGCGTTGACCCTCCCGGTCGCCGTCGAGTCCATATTGTTGCGGTCGCGGTAGTAGCCGGCCCACACGCGCACGCGGGGCGTCATCGAGACGGTGAGCCGGCCGCCAGCCGACTCGAAGAGGAAGCCCGTGACCAGGCGGGAGTCCACGGGCTTGCCGTTGAGCTCGTCGTTCGTGATCGTCCGCGCGTCGATCGAGAGCCCGTGATGGTAGGTACCTTGGAAGTCGATCACGCTGGAAGGCGCCCAGCGGACGTTCGCGAAGAAGTAGTTGAGCCCCTTCTTTTCGGTACCTCCGGGGCCCTTGATGTCGTACTCGGCGGCCTGGTACATGAAAAACTTCCGGCCGGCCGGGATGAAGTTGAGCATCGTGACCACTTCGCGTTCGGTCAGCCCCTGGTTCTTGACGGTCACGAACCCCAGAACGTGCCGCCTGCCGAGGTCCCCGTCGAGGGCGAGGTAGCCCCCCGACTTGCGGACGCCGCTCACTAACTTGGCGTTGAACGGGTCTGGCTCCGCGCCCGCGAACAGCCCGAGCCTGAACCGTCCGGCGCCCGACGTGTTGCGGGCGCGGTACTCGGCCAGCACTCCTCCGATCGCCCCGAGGCCGCCGAGGTCGTTGAGCCACATCTGGCCGAGCCGCAGGCCAAACCCGCCGCCGCTGCGGTAGCCGACATACGCGTCGTAGATCGAGACCTGCTTTTGCTGGAATGCGCCCGTGTAGGTGGAGTTCCGGGCGTCGAGGGCGTATTCGATGCCGCCGTCGTCGTTGCTTGCCGACCGCAGCGTCAGGTTGGCGATGACGTCGGACATATTGGTCGAGAGACCAGTGTCCTGCACCTGCCTCGAGCTCTGCACGAACAGCGCGAAGCGCCCCCAGCCGGGTGTCGGCGTCTGGGCGTTGGCCGAGGCGGCCGCCAGAAGTGCGAGGACCACAAAGTTCGCCGCGACGCGGCAACCAGGCCTCATCAATGCCTCCTCGTTCTCATCAGCCGGCTGAGCCCCTGGGGTGGCACGAGTAGCAGGCCTGAGAGGCGTAGATGAAGCCGGCGACCTGCTGGTGGTGCGAGACCGTCTGGCTTTGGGGGTGGCACCCCGTCGTGCACGAGAACACCATGTAGTTGGACGAGTTGGTGTGGCAGGCGGAGCAGACGCCGCCCGAGTTGCCGTGGTTCTGCGGGAACCACGTGTGGTTGAACACGGCTTGCGTCCACAAGGTGTCGGAGAACTTGTGGCAGGTGTCGCACGTCGTTGGGAAGTTGGCCGCGATGTGATTCACCGGCGTGACCGCGTTCGTGTAGTCGGTGGCGTGGCAGGCGTAGCACGGACTCGTCGGCACGGTCGTGAAGTTGCCGCTCTTGTGGCAGGCCGTACAGGCGGCCGTGGTGTGGGCGCCGGCGAGGGGGAAGTACGTCGCGTGGTTGAACGTCGACGCGAGGGTCCAGACGGCGTCCGCGAAGTTGTGGCAGGAGTTGCACGTCGTCGGCAGCCCGGTGTGGTTCACCGGCGTCGTCGCGGTCTGGTAATCCTTGGTGTGGCACCCCGCGCACGTCGTCGGCACCGTCGAATAGTTGTTGTTGATGTGGCAGTTCGCGCATGCGGTCGTGGCGTGGACGCCGGAGAGCGGGAACACGCTCGCGTGGTTGAATACGCCCTGCGTCCACAAGGTGTCGGAGAACTTGTGGCAGGTGTCGCACGTCGTCGGGAAGTTGGACACGACGTGGTTTACCGGCGTGACCGCGTTCGTGTAGTCGGTGGCGTGGCAGGCGTAGCACGGACTCGTCGGCACGGTCGTGAAGTTGCCGCTCTTGTGGCAGGCCGTGCAGGCGGCCGTGGTATGGGCGCCGGCGAGTGCGAAGTACGTCGCGTGGTTGAACGTCGAGGCGAGGGTCCAGGCGGCGTCCGCGAAGTTGTGGCAGGAGTCGCACGTCGTCGGCAGCCCGGTGTGGTTCACCGGCGTCGTCGTGGTCTGGGAATCCTTGGTGTGGCACCCCGCGCACGTCGTCGGGACCGTCGCAAAGTTGTTGTTGATGTGGCAGTTCGCACACGCGGTCGTGGCGTGCACGCCGGAGAGCCGGAACACGCTCGAGTGGTTGAAGGTCCCCTGCGTCCACAAGGTGTCGGAGAACTTGTGGCAGGTGTCACAGGTGGTCGGGAAGTTGGACGCGACGTGGTTCACCGGCGTGACCGCGTTCGTGTAGTCGGTGGCGTGGCAGGCGTAGCACGGACTCGTCGGCACGG
>JBGQAK010000003.1:0-260183 GCA_041494245.1 Thermoanaerobaculaceae bacterium | reverse complement strand
GTTCGGTGTCGCCCTCAGCGTTGTCGGCTCGGCAGGCTTCGAGCGCACCCTCGGCTGGCCGATCGCGATCCCGCCGTCCGCGCTGCTGCTGGCCATCGCATCCGCCGTCACGGTCGGCGTCACTTTCGGGTTCTACCCCGCCTGGCGCGCGTCCCGCCTCGATCCCATCGAAGCCCTTCACCACGAGTAGCGCCCCAGCCCGTACGGCCGGCCATCCCGGTCTTCTCTCCCGCAGGGAGAGGGTCAGGGTGAGGGGTGGGCACGGCGCATATCGATCCAATGTGGGGCGCGCACGCCATGCGCGCATGCCGGCGTGGCGCGCCGGCCCCACATCGCTCTGCAGGCTCGTCCATCCCTGTCCCCTCTCCCAGGAGGACAGGGATATGAAGTCTGTAGTCCGATCAAAGGCCGGAGGCGAGCTCTGCTTGCGCGTGCGCCTATGAGGTCTGGCCGAAAAGCTGCTTTGCCAGCTCGTCCGTGTCGAGCGTGAAGTGCTGGGCGACATCGCCAAGAATCGCAGCAAGCGTACCGACACGCAAAGGGCTGGCCTTCGGGATGGTGATGTGGTGCTCACCTTCCCGAGTCGTGGTCAGGCGCATGTGGCTTCCTGTCTGGCGGGTGACCTCATATCCCAGGCTGCGGAGGAGTTTCGCGAGCTCCGTGCCCGAAAGGTCACGGGGCAACCTCATAGACCGATGACCTGCTCCCGTACGAAGTGAAGGCGGATGACCTTGGGGGCCTCACCTTCGTCGAAGTGGCAGCGAACGGCGTCACGGATGTTCGCGTGCAGGGTCTCGAGGTCATCGGCCTCGGTGAAAATCGCGTCCCCGAGGGCACGCGCCACGAACCCGCCCTCAGGAGCTTCCTCCACCACGAAGATGATCTCGCCCATTCATCTACCTCGCCTCATCTTCCCACGGAGATTCCCTGCCCGCAACTCTCGAAAACCCATCCGGCTCAATCCACAGCGCCTGCAAACTCACTGCGAGGAGCTCTTCGCCAGGCGGCAGATGGCTCTCCCCAAGCCCTGCAGCGCCACGATCTCGGTCCCCTCTCCCGCAGGGGGAGGGTCAGGGTGAGGGGTGGGCACGTTGCATGTCGATCAAATGTGGGGCGCGCACGCCGTGCGCGCATGCCGGCGCGGCGTTGCCGAGCGGGTGGACCCTCATCCGGGCCCTCACGTCCCCAGCGCGCTGTGTCATCCCGAGCGAAGCGAGGCAATCCCCAACCAACTCGGACGTCATTCCGAAGATGCAGCGCGAGGCGAGCGGCAAGGTGGAGGACCTGCTGTTCCGCAAGCGAGTCCGAGGAGCGGTTCTCTCAGTGGTCTGGTTTCCCGGGGTCGGGTCAGGCCTGGCACGACTACCATAAATGGTGGTACAAGAGATTGGAGTTGGTCACCTGCAACCGGCATGCAGGAGAAGACGTCATCAGGTCAACAGCTTTCGGCTCCGGCAGTCATAGGTCAGGATCGAGGTGTAACGGTGACGACGGCACGGAATCTCGTGGTCGCAGCTGGTCTGCTGCTTCTGCCTGCCTTCGTGGACGGCAGGGACCTTCAGGTTGCGAGCGCCTGGGCGCCCGCCCCGGCGAAGGTGGACGGGACCGCCGACACCTGGTCGGCGCTGCTCAGGCCGCTGGGCGACCTCCCCATGGTGATCGGGGTGCAGAACGACGCTGACTTCCTGTACCTATGTTTCAAGACCTCCAACCCCAAGCTCAAGAAACAGCTCACCACGACCGGCCTGACGGTCTGGGCGAACGGCACCGGTAAGGCCAACACGGATAAGGGATTCGGAGTCCGGTATCCTCTCAGTAAGCAACGTGAGGGTGGGAAGCCGGCCCCGACTCCGGCCGAGGAGGGCAGCGGACCCGCCTTCGTTGAGCCTCCCCCCGAGTTCGAGCTTGTCGGCCCGACCACGGAGAACCGTCGGCGCGTCGAGCTCGGAGGCGACGAGCCGGTCGCGGCCGCGCTCGGCGACGACTCAGGGGTCATGGTCCTTCAGCTGAGGCTCCCTCTGAAGTCCTCCGCCGTTCACCCGCTGGCTGCCGGTGCCGCACCCGGCACGGCAATCGCGCTCAAGCTGGTGACGGAAGTGCCCAAGCAGTCGGAAGGCAAACGCTGGGCCGATCGCGTTGGCCGTCACGGCATGAGCGACGAGAGGCGTGAGGACGTTCCCGAGATGCCGAGCCCGTTCAGCCTGTGGCTGCAGGTCACGCTCGCGACGCCTCCGGCACCGCCTGCCGCCAAGTGAGAGCCCTCGGGCGTGGTCTGGACAACTGAGCAAGGCGGCCTTTCACCCGCTGGCCGGCCCTCCGTCTCGGTTTTCTCTCCCGCCGGGACAGGGAGCTTGCGCGGTTCTCAATCTTGTTTCCCTCTCCCGCCGGGAGAGGGTTAGGGTGAGGGGTCAACACAGCGCAGATGTCGCATTGCGAACAAGCGGATCCGCCCTCACCCCGGCCCTCTCCCGCACGCGGGAGAGGGAGATGGCACGACCATGCGTCTCGGTTCCCTCTCCCGCAAGCGGGAGAGGGAGCTTGCGCGGTTCTCAATCTCGGTTCCTTCTCCCGCAGGGAGAGGGTTAGGGTGAGGGGTCAACACAGCGCAGATGTCGCATTGCGAACAAGCGGATCCGCCCTCACCCCGGCCCTCTCCCGCACGCGGGAGAGGGAGCTTGCGCGTTTCTCAATCTCGGTTCCCTCTCCCGCACGCGGGAGAGGGAGATCGCAGGCTCGTTCCTCTCGGTGCGCTCTCCGCCCAGTCGCTGATCAAGGGCGTGCATGATCCCGAACATCCTGTGAAACGGGACGGAGACCAGCAGCACGTCCTCATCAGACCCGGCCAACGTCCTCGCCCCTACACCACGAGCTGAAAGGGCCAGGAACTGAGATCGGCGGCAACACCGTACCCCGAGGTATCAACCTGGCGGCTCACCATTGTGGTTTACCGCAGCATGTTGATCGTCGTCGGGTCGTTGGTGATGTTGTCGACCAGGGCGGCGTAGGCCAACACGCCGGATCCCGAGTTGACCGTAATCTTTGCGTACCCCGCCGCCATCGCCGTCTGCCCCGCCTCGTTCTTGAACGGCTGCGTCGCCTGCTGCCACTGCCCCGCACTCAAGTTCACCTGGTAACTGGTCAGCAGATGCCCCGTGGCGTCGTATAGCTCCACCGTGACCGACGCGGCCCCGCTCCCCACGTTCACCACCCCGATGTTGCAGCGGTACGAGGCGTTCTCCGTAAGTCCCGCGAGGTACGCGCTCTGACCCGCACTCAGCCCGTCGCCGAAGGTCACCGCCGGGTAGTCCTGCCCCTGTGTGCCGCTGGGGTAGCAGGCGGCGCCCGGCGAAACCTGGTTGTACGTTCGCGAGGTGATCGTCAACGGCTGGTCGGAGGCGATCTTGAGAGCTCCCTGGCCGGTGGCGCCAAGTTGCGCGACCACGTCGGTGAGGATCGACTGCGTCCCGGCAGGCACGTGGGTCATCTTGGTCATGACGCCGCCGCTGCCGAAGAACGTGATCTGCGTGTTGGCCGTCACCACACCCGTGTTGAGCAGGCCAACGTCGCTGCGCCACTGGCTCTGGTTGCGGCCTCCGTTGTGGGCCGCCACCGGCACCCAGACGACAACGAAGGGTGCCGACACCTGCATGGCGACGGTGGTCGGATCGTTGGTGAGGTTGTCCATCACCGAGGCGAACCCGAACACCCCCGATCCGGACTGCACCGTGATCTTGGCGTAGCCACGGTCCATCGCCGTCTGCCTCGCCTTGTTGAGGAACGGCTGCGTCTCCTGCGCCCACTGCCCGGCGGCCAATGGCACCGTGTAGTCGGTGAGCTTCGTCCCGGCCCCGTCGTAGAGCTCGACGAGTACCATCGCTGCGCCCGACCCCACGTTCACCAGCCCGATGTTGCATCGGTACGAGGCGTTCTCGGCAAGTCCCGCGAGGTACGCGCTCTGACCAGCCGCCAGACCGTCGCTCGCGACCACCGCAGGGTAGTCCTGCCCCTGCGTGGCACTGGGGTAGCAGCTCGCGTCCGACGAGACCTGGTTGTAGGTGCGCGAGGTGATCTTGAGCGGCTGGTCGGAGAGGATCTGGAGGGCTCCCTGGCCACTGGCGCCAAGTTGCCCGACCACGTCGGTCAGGATCGACTGCGTCCCGGCCGGCACGGAGGTCGTGTTGCCCACGATGCCGCCGGTGCTGAAGAACGAGATCTGCACGTTGGCGGTGACGCTGCCGGTGTTGAGCAGGCCGAGATCGCTGCGCCACTGGCTCTGGTTGCGGCCTCCGTTGTGGGCCGCCATCGGCACCCAGGTGGAATAGGTGTAGGAAATCGACGAATTGACGCGCCAGGCGAAAGTCCCTTGTGCCGTGCTGTTCGCACTGTCGGTGACGTTGACGGTCAAGCTGAAATCCCCGCTCGCCGTTGGTGTGCCGGCGAAGAGGCCACCAGTGCTCAGTGATAGACCGTCGAGGGACCCGCTCACCACGCTCCAGGTATAGCCACCGGTCCCACCAGTGGCGGCGAATTGCAGCGAGTACGTCACCCCCACGGTGCCCGCCGGCAGCGGCGAGGTGGTCGTGATGACCACGGGTGAGGCGGCGCCCGAGACAGTGATATCGAGGTGGCTGTCGGTGGCGGTTGCCGCTGTCGCGTCAGTGACCTTCAGAACGACACTGTAAGACCCGGGCGACGTGTAAACGTGGGTCGGGTTCTGCTGACCGGAGTGCGCGCTGCCGTCGCCGAAGCTCCAGTCGAAGCCGTAGGGCGAGGTGCCGCCGGCGGCCGAGCCGGTGAAGTTCACGGAAAGCGGCGCGGGCCCCGACGCTGTGTTGACGCTCGCCGTGGCGGTGAGTGCGCCGGGGGCGCCGCAGATGTCCGCGACCACGGCGCTGGTCGTGGTGCCGGAGAGTGCGATCGTCGAGCTGGTGTTAGCCCCATTCGCCACCGCCAGCGTCGTCGCTACCGGCGTGACGTTGGTCGCAGTCACTGTGACCGGGAAGTTCGCCGGAGTCACCGTCGTGGGGTGAACCAGCCCGCAGTCGGCGAGCTGGCCGTTGGCGTCGAGGAGCGCCGCGAACATGTCGGTGCCGCCCGCGCCCCATGATGCGGTCGACCCGCTCAGCATCAGCCCGCCCCCGGAGATTCTGACCGCGGCGCCGAACTCGTCGGCCGGGCCGCCGTAAGCGTTTTGCCAGATCGGTGTGCCCGAGGCGTCGGTTTTGATGACCCACGAGTCCTCCCCGCCGCCGCCGAACGAGGTGGTCGAGCCCTCGAGCAGAAACCCTCCCGCAGAGTCAGGAATGGCGACGAAGCTCTCGTCCCCGGGCCCGCCGTACGTCTTCGAGGAGGTCACGTTGAGACTGGAGTCGAGGAACGCCAGCCAGCCGTCCCTGCCGCCCGCGCCGGAGGAGTCCGTCGCCCCGGAGAGCAAGTAACCCCCCGTCACTTGCTGGATCAGTGCGAACTCGTCGCCGGCGCCGCCGATGGCTTCCTGCTTGACCAGATTGCCCGAGCCGTCGAGTTGGAGGAGCCACACGTCGGTCTTGCCGGCCCCGAAGGAGGCCGTCGTGCCGGGGATCAGGTAGCCCCCGCTGATGGCAAGCGCCGAGTACGCCTCATCCGCAAGTGGCCCGCCGTACCTCTTTTGCCATGTGACGTTGCCGCCGGAGTCGAGCTTGACCACGAGGATGTCGGTGTCGTTCAACCCTACAGCGATCGTGCCCACACCGATGAAGCTCCCGTCAGCGAGCTGCTGGAACCCCAGGGCGATCGCGTCTGATGAGCTGAGGTCTTGCTGCCAGACGATGTTGCCGGAGGCATCCGTCTTGATCACCTCGACCACGAACGTGAAGCTCGTGCCCGAGATCTGAAGTGTCGAACCCTCGATCAGGAAGCTGTTGTCTGGCAGGACGACGGCCGACGTCAGGAGGCTCACGCCCCCGCTGCCGTACTGCTTCTGCCAGACGCTCGCAAACGAGCTGTTGAGCTTGATGAGCTGCATGACCGTCTGTCCCGGCGCGGTCTGGGAGACCAGGCTGACGGCATACCCGCCGTCGGGCGTGGGCATGACCACTCCGGATTGCGTCTGGGCCGTCCCCCACACCTGCTGGAGGATCAGGTTGCCGTTCCCATCCAGTTCGCTTAGCCAGGGGTTAAGCGTACCGAGGCCGAACGACTCGGTTATGCCACCGAAGACATAGTTGCTGCCGGCCTGCCCGATCAAATACCCGCTTTCGGACTTGGGCCCCCCGTAGGTGCGGGCGAAGCCGCTACCGCTGGCGATGGCCGAGGGCGCCACGACCACGCCAACCATCTTCGTCCGGCCGATCGTGGCGGCGAGTGCCCTCATGGCGCTGACACTGTCGATGCCTTCTGTGGCGCCCGCCAGGGCCGCCATGCCCAACATGAGCGTTATCCAGACCGTTCGCGTCAACCTGAGATTCGCGCCTGCACCCACCTTCCACCTCCGCTCCCGGACGGGTCCATGCCCGCACGCTTGTTGCGACCTGTGCGACCTCGCCGGTTCGCGCCTAGTAAACTGCACAGACAGTCTCGACATTCCGAACCCTGGTGTCGGGGAGCACACTTTGGCTGACATTTCCCTTACAAACTTCGCCCCGCCACCATCGTGGACGATCCCACCCGATCTGCTGCCCAGCCACCACCTTCGGAAGCACTTTCAAGCCCCCTTTCCGCATCCAGAACCAGCTTTTCGAGATGGTCGGTGTACTGGCTGCGAGAGGGCAGACGGGCGACGGCCGCGACCAGGACGACTGGATCTTCCTCCCCCACACGACCGCGCAGAAGCGGTTCCGGTCCCACTTCACGGCCTGGCTGGACCACATCCTGCGCTCGGCGGTGTCGTCCTCAGCGTCGGGCTCGGCAGGTTTCGAACGCACCCTCGGCTGGCCGATCGCGATCACGCCGTTCGCGCTGCTCCTGGCCATCGCATCCGCCGTCACCGTCGGTGTTAGGTTCGGGTTCTACCCCGCGTGGCGCGCGTCCCGCCTTGACCCCACCCAGGCCCTCCACCACGAGCAGCGCCTTCAGCGCGCAGGGCCGGTCAGGCGTCACGTCTCGGTCCCCTCTCCCACGGGGAGAGGGTTAGGGTGAGGGGCCGGCAGATCGGAGATTGCACAGCGCAGACAAGTGAATGTGCCCTCACCCCGGCCCTCTCCCGCACGCGGGAGAGGGAGCTTGCGCGGTTTTCAATCTCGGTCCCCTCTCCCAGGGGGAGAGAGTTAGGGCGACGGGGCGGTTGGAACACCGAGAGCGAATTCGCCCCCAGGCAAAAAAACACGCGAGTAAATTTGACTCTGGGTGAAAATACTCTACACTCGAGACCGTGGCTATATTGAAGAGGTACCTGCAAGCCGCCGTCGAGGCTGATCTTAAGCGCCGGATGGTGTTCGTTTCGGGGGCACGACAGGTAGGGAAGACCACGCTCGCTCACGCCGTTGCCGGGGCGAAAGGGGGCTACCTCAACTGGGACGTGCCCGACGACCGCGAGCGGCTGCTCCGCCGCCAGATGCCGCCTTCTCTGATGTGGGTTCTTGACGAAATCCACAAATACCGCGGTTGGCGCAACCTCCTCAAAGGCCTCTGGGACGGCCGGCGCGCCGGCCAGAAGATCCTGGTGACCGGGAGCGCCCAGCTCGATTTCTACCGCTTCGGCGGCGAGTCGCTCCAGGGGCGATATCACCTGTTACGGCTGCATCCGCTCTCGGTCGCTGAGCTGGGGGCGCGTTCGTCCGGCGACCTGCAGGCGCTCCTCAAACTTGGCGGTTTCCCCGAACCGTTCCTCTCCGGCTCGGCACGAACTGCGCGCCGCTGGTCCCGGGAGTACCGGACCCTGCTCGTCCACGATGAGATCACCGATCTGGAACGTGTGAGTGACCTGGGCAAACTCGAATTGCTGATGCTGTCGCTTCCCGAGCGGGTCGGCTCGCCGCTCTCCCTCAACGCCCTCCGCGAGGACCTCGAGGTCAGCCACAAGACCGTCGCCCGCTGGGTGGAGATCCTGGAGCGGCTGTACGCCGTTTTCCGCCTGCCCCCGTTCGGCGCGCCCCGTTTGCGCGCGGTGCGCCACGAGCAGAAGCACTACCACCTCGACTGGACGGTCGTTCCGGATCCGGCGCGCCGCTTCGAGAACCTGGTTGCATGCCATCTCCTCAAATGGGTGCACTTCCAGCAGGACGCGCACGGGCGCGACCTCGAGCTGCGCTACTTCCGCGACGTGGACCGCCGCGAGGTGGATTTCGTCGTCGTTGAGCGGCGCGCCCCTGTACTAATGGTCGAGGCCAAGTGGGGGGACGAGGAGCCCGATCCCGGCCTGCGCTACCTGCACACTCGCTTTGCGCGCGCCGAGGCCTGGCAGATCTCGGCCACCGGAACAAAGGACTACGTCACACCCGAAGGCATCCGCGTAGCGCCGGCGGTCGAACTGCTCCGGGGACTCGTCTAGAACCCCGCCCTCTCCCGCACGCGGGAGAGGGAGATGACACGACCATGCGTCCCGGTTCCCTCTCCCGCAGGGAGAGGGTTAGGGTGAGGGGTCAACACAACGCAGATGTCGCGGCGCAAATGACGTGTTGCGCCCTCACCCCGGCCCTCTCCCGCACGCGGGAGAGGGAGAGAAGCTGTGGGGCGCGCACGCCGTGCGCGCATGCCGGCGCAGCACGCAGGCCCCACATTGCAAGAGATCAGAGGTGCTTCATAAGGTCTTCGACAGTCAGCTCTGCATCCCGGAGTATCGCCCGCAGAGTGCTCGCAGGGATCGTCCTCCCCTTATGGACCGGCACCGTCAGTCGGCGGTTGTCGGCAGGACGCTTGAGGTGAACGTGACCACTCCTCTGGCGCTGCTCGACGAAACCCAGTCGTTTGAGGGCACGGAGCAGCTCCTCACCGCTCACCTGGGCAGTCTTGGAGGCATTCCTACAACGAGATCGTCAGCCTCGTGATCCAGGTCGGCTGGCCTTCAATCGGGATCTCCTCGTTGTCGTGCCGCATGCTCTCCAGGTGTAGTTGGATCGCGTCGAGGATGTTCGCCCGCGCTTCTTCGATCGAGGTCCCAAAGGTGTGGCAGCCTGGCAACGCGGGAACGAACGCCTGAAACTGGTCCCCGTCGGGTTCGATGACGACCGTGTACTGATAATCCTTCATCGCCGCTGCCTCCAGCGTGATCTTGACACGGGAGCGCCCCCGCCGCAACCGTAGAAACCCTTGGCCCCGACCCTCTCCCCCGGGGAGAGGGCTAGGGTGAGGGGTCGCCTCGTCGCATCCGGATCAGCCGTGGGGCGCGCACGCCGTGCGCGCTGTCGTTCCGTCCCTTGCTGTCGTAGGGGCGGGGCTTGCCCCCGCTCGCTCTTCACCCTCTCGCAGGGGGAGAGGGTTAGGGTGAGGGGTCAACACAACGCAGATGGCGCGGCGCAAATGACCTGTTGCACCCTCACCCCGGCCCTCTCCCGCACGCGGGAGAGGGAGCTTGCGCGGTTCTCAATCTCGGTTCCCTCTCCCAGGGGGAGAGGGAGTCTGGCCCTGCATCGCCGCTATCTTGGTTCCCTCTCCCGCAGGGAGAGGGTTAGGGCGAGGGGTCAACACAGCGCAGATGTCGCATTGCGAACAAGCGGATCCGCCCTCACCCCGGCCCTCCCCCGCACGCGGGAGAGGGAGCTTGCGCGGTTCTCAATCTCGGTTCCCTCTCCCGCAGGGAGAGGGTTAGGGTGAGGGGTCGCCACGTCGCATGTGGAACCGATGTGGGGCGCGCACGCCGTGCGCGCACGCCGGCGCAGCGCGCTGGCCGCTACATTTCGTTCCGTCGTCGTCCGTAGCGGCCGCCCGCTGGGCGACCGGGTTCCGATCGTCGCCGCCGACCCACAGCCTGTGGCTTTACCTTGACAAATGTCACGTAACGGACCAGATTTGTAGAGCGCGGGCGACAGGTGGTCTTCTGGCACGAGTGGTTTTGGGGGTTGATGAAGCTCAAATCGCTGTTGTGCTTTGCGTCATTTCTGACCCTGGCGGCCGTGGCGAATGCGCAGACATCCGGCGAGGTCGCCATCGGCTACGCCTGGCAGCACACCAGCGGCAACCGGGACGCCTTTGCCAGTCAGTACAACCTTTCGAGCGGTCTCTTCCTCGACGGTTTCCACCTCGACCTCGGCGCGAGCACAAAGGCCTTTGATCGCTTCGAGGTGTCGGCATCCGGGTTAGGCGCAGAGCCGTGGGGTCGTGCGTCCCTCAAGGTCGACTGGGGCCGGACGTGGTCGCTGCGGCTGGACTACAGCCGCCGCGAATCGTTCTTCGCTCTCCCAGGCTTCGATCTCGGGGCGCGACGCGACAACTGGACCATCACGCGCTGGACCGGCTCCCTCACCTACGACAACTGGAGCGCCGCCCGTTTGCGCCTAGATCTGCGGGATGTCGAGCGCTCCGGGTCCGAGGACTTCGCCTTCTACGGTCTCGGCCAGCCGTACGTGGCCCGCTTCAACCTGACCGAGCGCGTACAGGAGGTGGGCCTGAGCCTTGAGACGCGCACGCTGCCGGTCAAATTGCTGATTGAGCAGGACGTGGCTCGCTACCAGCGGCGTAACCGTGGCGAGGTCGCAAATGGGGGCCAGCCCGCCGGAGACACCAGTGACTATTTGCTCGCCCAGTTCCAAACGCCGGGCGAGGATTCCAACACCGTCCCAACGACCCGCGTCGCAGCCGTCTATCGGGGCCCCCGCTTCGAATTGGTCGGCAGTGGGCTCTACCGCCGCGACGAGCTCGACGCGGACCGCAACGATACGACGACCTGGGAGAGAAGCGGCGGGGTGGGGACCATCTCGATCATCGACGCCCTCACCGGGAGTGCGGACCGCAGGACAAAGCTGGGCGACCTGCGCCTTGGCTTTGCCGTCATGCCCAATCACCTCACGCTACGCATCCGCGGGCACTACGAGGACGCCTCCGCCGACTCCACGCTCATCGGCGACCGCATTCTGCGCTTCATCGGGCCGGGAGGCTCAGTCGATTTCCCGCTGGCGTTCAACGACTTCGGCGCCTTCGATCGGACGGACAAGGACGTCGCGGCCGAGGTCGAGGTTGTGCAGGGTCCCTTCACGCTGGCCGTTGACTATCACGACGGCTCGCGTGAAATCGCAGAGCAGCACGGCGCCGAGTTCCCGCGCCAGGCGGTCACCCGCGACGCGAAGGGATGGAGCGCGACGGCCTCCGTGGCGCTGTCCCAAACCCTTTCGGCGCAGGTCGGCTGGGAGAACGGGAGCTTCGAGCGCTACGTCTTCCGCACCGATCCGGAGACGGTCAAACGCCTGTGGGCCAAGCTGCGGCTGCGTCCGGTCGCCGGCGTTGAGCTGGCCGCCTATGGCAACCGGGAAACCGCGGACAACCCGGTTGCGGTGGCAGGTCTCGACCGCACCAACGAGGGCATCGGCCTCTCGGCGACCCTCACAGCCGGCAGCGGTACCTTCGCCGCCCTGAGCGTCGACCGCCTCAAGCTCAACAGCAGCGTCGACACGCTCTTTTTTGTCAACAAGTTTCAGCAGAGCGGGCTATCCACCTACCAAACCGACCTGCGTACCGTCAGCCTGCGTGGCGCGCTGGCACTCGGCAAGG
The DNA here is from genome assembly GCA_041494245.1 of Thermoanaerobaculaceae bacterium. Lineage (GTDB taxonomy): Bacteria > Acidobacteriota > Thermoanaerobaculia > Thermoanaerobaculales > Thermoanaerobaculaceae > RBG-13-68-16. The sequence goes on along the minus strand of JBGQAK010000003.1, from coordinate 248,564 downwards.
CCGCTCGTCTCGCCGGCGGGGTGCTCCGCATCAACGATGGCGGCGAGTCGTTGCCATTCTCCTCGTGGGCCTACGACATTCGCTTCGAGCTTGCCGGGCCACTCCAGCTCGATTACGGGGTGTTCGCCAATTACTGGTCGTACCGTCAGGACCGCACCAACTTGGAGAACTTCGACGTGACCCGGTACGGCATTTCGCTGGGGCGGAGGTTCTGAGGCCATGCGCCATCTCTTGCTCGTAGCGTTGACATGCGCGCTCGCGACGCCGCTAGCGGCGGGCCTGCCGGAGGGCTGGGTGGGCAAAGACACCTGCGCCACCTGCCACGAGGACGTCGTCAAGGCCTTCGTCAACGGTCCTCACGGCCGGGCCATTGCAGAGCGCAGATTCCCCATTGATCACACCGTGCTCAAGGGCGAGGTGCTGGACCGGGCGTGCGAGACGTGTCACGGCCCTGGCCAGGCGCACGCCACCGATCCGACCGCGAGCAACATCCGGGCGCTCAAGGGTGACACGAAGGAAACCTCCAAGGGTTGCCTCTCCTGTCACGGCGCCCAGGATGCCGGCCTTTCCAGCCGCACGCCCGGCCATATCCGTGCTGCTGTGGCCTGCCTGGACTGCCACGTGTCGGGACACTCGGCACCTTCCGGTGAGCCGCTGCTGGCACGGGCGAGGAGCGAGGTATGCGCCCCTTGCCACGGCTCACAGGTGGCGCAGTTTCAGCTTCCCTATTCCCACCGTGAGGGACGCACACCGTTCCAGTGCATGAGCTGCCACAGCGTCCACGGGGGAACGACCGTGAAGGGGCGTATCGAGGAAGACGGGCGATCCCGTTGCGTCACCTGTCACACGGAGAAAGCCGGCCCGTTCGTGTACCCGCACCCGCCGCGCGAGGTCACGGGGTGCCTGGCGTGCCACCAGCCCCACGGCTCGCCCAACCCCAAGCTCCTCACGCGGGCGAACGGCGGGCAGTTGTGCCTCGAGTGCCACAGCGACACGCCGTCGTTCCACGACCTCAGCAAGCCGGGGTACCTGTCGTGCACAGCCTGTCACGTCGCGGTCCATGGCTCGCAGCGTGACGCTAAGTTCTTGAACGAGTAGTGGGACCAAAGAAAGGGGGGAGATCGTATATGCGCAGAGTTCTTACTTTCCTCCTCATGTTCGCCGTCGCCGGCTCGGCACGGGCGCAAATCCGCCCAGTGCGTTCCCACCTACAGGCGGGGGCAACGTCCGCCGTGCCAGCGGCCATCACCGCGCTTAAGACGCGTCTCAGCGCAATGCAGGCGACCAACGCCGTGGGTGACAACGTTTACGTCGGCAGTGAGCTCTGCCTGGCATGCCACAACGGGAAGCTGACCACCGGCGAGGCATCGTGGCGGGACACGCAGCACGCGGCGGCCTACATCCGGCCCATGACCCAGTGGACCTTGGTGCCGGGCAAGGGTGTCCTGGCAGCTTCCCTCGGCAAAGCCACCGACGACTTCATCCAGGGGCTCGATTTCAATGCCATCTCCTCGCCGTTTGACCAGTACAAGCCCAATGCTCCCAAGCTTTCCGTCAAGAACGGCACCTACACCATCACCGTTGGCCAGCTCGACCTTCCGGTCGTCTTCATCAAGCAGTGGAGGTTTACGTCAGGAGTGTGGGAACAGCTCTTCGGCGTGCGTGTGCCTGTGAGCGACTCACCCACCGGCAAGACCGAGGCCGTCTACTCCTCACCTCTTTTCTATGCCAGCGACGCCGGTTGGCAGACCTACACGCCGGAGGCCTACTACGACACCAACAACCAGCCTCGTTACGGCGCCGGCGCCACCACCGGCACAGTCGTGGCCAACTGCGAGAGCGCCGACCAGAACTGCGTTGGGTGCCACGCCACAGGCGTACGCAGTATCACTCAAAACGCGCGCGGCGAGTGGGTGTTCAAGGGCTTCGTTGCTTACCTCTACAAGCCCGACGATCCTTCCTACTTTGACTATGACGGCGACGGCAACTTCAAGCTCATGAACATTGGCTGCGAATCCTGCCACGGCCCCGGCGGGCAGCACATCCTGGGCGAAGGCGACCCGGCCAAGATCGTCAACCCCGACAAGCTCGACGCCAAGAGCGCCAACGACGTATGCGGCCAGTGCCACGCGGTGGTCGCGTCCAGTCCGACCGGCGCTATTGGCTGGCCCTATGACGAGACGACAAAGACGAGCTGGATCCCCGGATCGTCAACGCCACTGCAGAGCTACTACACCGATGGCGAGGTGTGGTGGCCCGATGGCAAGACGGGAATGGATACCAGCCAGTACCCGGAGTTCTATAAGTCAACCAAGCCCACGTATCAGTTCCACCAGGTCCGCTGCACGGAGTGCCACGACCCGCACGAGAATGCCCAGGCGGGGCAGATCGTCACCCAAATCGTTGACGCGCAGACCAAGCTCACCATTCCGACCAGGGTCGAGGACAACACGCTCTGCCTGGCCTGCCATGCAACCCATGGGCAGAACACGAGCGCCGACTTCTCCAAGATCACCAAGGATATGGTGGCGGCATACGCCGACAGCCGGACCGCCATTGGCGCCATCGTCGAGCAACACACCCATCACCCCTATGGACCTGAGCGCACCATGGGCCTGTCACGCTGCACGACCTGCCACATGGCCATGACCCAAGGCCCGGACGGTGCGCTTAGCCTGCACGGCCACACGTTCGAGGCCATATCGCCGCAGAAAACACTCAAGTACCAGGACCAGGATGGGATGCCCAACTCATGTGCCCTTTCGTGCCATGCCACAAAGGTCAACTCGTTCGACCTAGGCCTCGACCCTGACCTACACGTATGGAATGCACAGTTCGACAAAGACCTCGCGAACGCGCTCGTCAAGTACTATGGCCCCAACGGGCTGTGGTGGAACGTGGACGTGGACAAGCAGCCGTAGTCGAGGGCCGTGTACGAACTTTTGGGGGCGGAGTAATCCGCCCCCTGCTTTTCCACCTCTCCCGCCGGGAGAGGGTTAGCGTGAGGGGTCGCCTCGTCGCATCCGGATCAGATGTAGGGCGCGCCGTGCGCGCGACCCTCTCGGTCCCCTCTCCCGCAGGGAGAGGGTTAGGGTGAGGGGTCGCCACAACGCAAGTAGCGCGGTGCGAACAAGCGGATGCACCCTCACCCCGGCCCTCTCCCGCACGCGGGAGAGGGAGATGGCGCGACCATCCCGGTCCGCTCTCCCGCAGGGAGAAGGAGCTTGCGCGGTTCTCAATCTCGGTTCCCTCTCCCGCAGGGAGAGGGTTAGGGTGAGGGGTCGCCACAACGCAAGTGGCGCGGTGCGAACAAGCGGATGCACCCTCACCCCGGCCCTCTCCCGCACGCGGGAGAGGGAGTCGAGCCTCACACCCTCAGACCGGTTCCACCACGCCAAGCTCGTCGATCTGCTGCTCGATGTCCGCGAGGTCGGTACGCTCTCCGCCTAGCCCCTGATCGAGGGCGTGCATGATCCCGAACATCCTGTGAAACGGGACGGAGACCAGCAGCACGTCCTCATCAAACTCGGCCAACCTCCTCGCCCCGAAATCGAGGAGCGACAGCCCGATCTCGCCCGTGACCACCGGGTAGGCCACGCCGGTCCTGCACGCCGGGCCCGTAAGCTCGACCTTCATCGAGCGGCCTTCCCAGTAGCCCGCGAACCCCACAAGATGATGGAGCGAGCCGGGCTTCCCGAGGAAGACCACGATGTCGGGCAGCGACTCCGTTCTCGACAGCGGCGCGAAGATGACGTGGCTCGCCATCCCTGCCGGCGGCACGACGGTCTGCTGGCTGCGATGGATCGCAACCCGGGAGCAGTAGACCTTCTCCGTGTTGACGAGGAACTCCACCAGCCTCTCCCGTCCCTTTGCGGGCATCTGCCCGAGCCCGAGGCTCACGAGGCCCCCGGGGCAGCCGCAGGTCTCCGCGGTGATGGTGACCGTCTCGCCTCCGCTCGCCTTTTTCAAGGCCTGACACACCGAGAGCTTGCCCTGCACGGAGGTGGCACCCCGTGCCGGTGCGCCCGCGAACGTGACGGCGACCGGCTCCGTGCCGAGCTTCAGCTCCTTCCTCAACCTGTCGGACCATTTCTGCCAGTACATCTCCGTGCGCCTCCGTCTTCGCCCAAGCCTGCCCGACGCTACGCCCCGTTCTCGAGGGATGTCAATCAAACGGATCAGTGCTGGAAGACCAACCCGGACTCAGGCCACACGTTGCCAAGGATCTCCGAGAAAACCTGCGGTGCCACGATTCCGGTTCCCTTTCCCACGCGAAGAGGGTTAGGGCGCGGGGATGGCAGAACGCAGGCAGCAGGGTCGCCTCGCGAACCCGAAATTAGTAGACCGTATCAACCAGGTGCCCTGATCGCCCGGTGCAATCCCAGCCCCCTGGTGCCTTGTGTTCCCTCAATCGTGGTTCGCGTTTGGTGTGCCGGAACCTTTTGCCGCAGCGCCCGCATTCATAGACGAAAACGGGACCGTGGGCCATGCGGTTGCCTCTTCTTCGCGAGGTCGGAAACCCATGGCCTGGGTTGGCTCGAACTGTTGCAGGCTGAATCCTTAGGGGAGCCTCTGGTGACAGCTCGATCGCCCAACGGGGTACAAACGCCTCGTTCGTAACGCGTGCAGCTATGATCCGATCGACCCGATAGCTACGGTGTTCCCGCGTCCCGGCGTGCTCGGCGTGCAGAAGAACCGCGCCACCCTCTGGCCGACGGAGCGAATAGGGTGCAATCTGGCGAGTGCTGCGTTTGCCTGCTGCGTCAACGTAATCGAGATCGACGCAAAGGTGGTTCGCGGCTGCAAAGCGGATGGTTTCCAATGCAGCGGAGAGCCCCCCTCGAACGCCCATGGAGCGTAGCTCTCGCCGATAAACGATCTCGCCCGAACCCATGGACACAAGGGGCGTAGCAACTACCTCTTCCGCCTCCTGAAGCCATCGAAACAACCTGGGAAGCTCGCCAAGAAAGAGATCCAGGCTAGGCAGGGCAGGGAGCTGGTAACCGAGCATGTTGTCCCATTCGGCGGCCAGTTCGCCTTCGTGCTGCTGGATCGCTTCAACGGTCGGCGTTGCCAGTCCCTTGAACGCGCACTTGTCTTTGAGAACACGGCGAACTCCAGGTGCCAAGTCCCGAGCTTCGTCACGGTGGAAGAGGTTGATCACGTCGTAGAGATCGCGAGGCCGTGATCGCTCGCCAAGGGCACGAATCTTCTCAGCGAAGATCTCCTCGAATGGGTAGCTCCGAGCCCGGAGCCCGCCTTCGGGCGCATCGGAATAAGGGTGAGCCACCGGTCGCCATTGGGGCTCCAGTACAACGGCCTCATCAGCCGTCAGATCAAGCCTAATTCTAGGAAGGTCCCCCTGCGGTGCGACAGGCCCGCGATAGTGGACTCGCCCCTCACAGCTAATCCGCCCTCTTGGATTCTGGAAGACGGCAAATCGAAGCTGCTCAACAGGCACTTCGATGCCTGCATGCTCGTAGACCCATTCCGCAACCTCTTTGAACGCACCAAGCAGAAAGCCTTCGTCCAGCTGGGCCGGGTCAGTCACCGTGAAATCGAGGTCCTCGGAGAACCGGTACGTCTCGAAGTAGCACTTCTTTAGGCAGGTGCCGCCCTTGAAGATCCAGGCCTTCGCGAGGAGGGCATGCTGGTAGATGCCAGCAAGGAGCCATCCAAGCACGTAGTCTTTCTCCACCACCTGGGGCCGAAGGGACCATTCGCTTGCTAGCTCGAGGATCTCTGCGCGATCGATCACGAGCTACCTGCCCATCTCTTCGGCACCCACAAGCGCCACCTGGTCACAAGTCGTTCCCCAGGGAGCGCGGGGTCGAGCTTGGCGTTGCCTTTGCTTAGGCGCTGGGTGCACGCGGCGATGGCGGCCCGGTCCGGCTTTCCGGATCGTGAAATGAGAAAGCCAAGGCGCTTGAAGACGGCACCGTTCTTCAGCTGATCGCCGTAGGCGATGAGCGTTTTCAGGTCGGCATGGGGCGAGCCCAGGTAACTCCGCAAGCAGGCCTCGACATGAGTGATGCCGCCTCCGAGGCTGGGATCATCAAGCATGTCAATGATCGTCTTGTGCGGGTCCGATACCTGGACCTTGATCTTACCTTCCCAAGCGGTGCGCGTCCCGAAGATCGCGTCGGGCGGAACGTGCTTGGCAACGAAGGTCACGCCCTGGAGGATTTGCTGCTTCCGACGGACGGGCCTCGCTGTCAGAACGCAAATGCTCCGAAAGATCTGCTCTGTGAGGTCCCAATGCTCCCCAGCCGACCAGCCGCCAACGTACCCTGGCGCAAATACCTCCTGAACGAGCACCCAGGGGTTGGACAGCACTTGCTCTGATGAAGTGGCTTCGAGGGGTACGGGTGCGTACAGACCCCTGCGAATCCTCATGAGCCATCCTTGACTCACCCACCGCGCAAGGAGCTTTGCAGCATCGGTCGGTCCGACCTCAAGGGCTCGGCTCACGCCCGCGGGAGTTAACAGTTGCCCGCATTGGCGGAGAACGCTTCTCAGCCTTTGGCGGCCAATTGCCTGCTTGGGGATGCGTCCTGGCCTCATAGTACAGTGATGCTACTACACTTCACACATTTCGTGAAGTATTGCACCCTTGGTATGCTATCGGCATCCGCACTGATGAACGGATAATCCCTGCCAGAGACGAGTCTTCGGGCAACGCGCTCCCCACGGAGAGTGCACCCGCGAACGTGACGGCGACCGGCTCCGTGCCGAGCTTCAGCTCCTTCCTCAACCTGTCGGACCATTTCTGCCAGTACATCTCCGTACGCCTCCGTCTTCGCCCAGGCCTGCCCGACGCTACGTCGCGTTCTCGAGGGGTGTCAATTAAACGGACCGGCGCTGGAAGAGCAACCCGGCCTCAGACCGCACACCGCCGCAAGATCTCCCAGAATCAAGTGCCGATTTCCGCGGAGGCAGTGTGGGGCGTTCGAAGCTCCAACAGCACGAGGGGCGCTTCGGCGAACGCGGCCAGCGTTATCCTCCAATCCGTGCTCTCCAATCGCAAGCCCAGCCACGGGTGTGGAGGCCGGGTTCCGTCCCGGTGATCACGGCTGGCTGCCACCTGCCCGTCGGGACCGCCCTGCAGTGATACTTTTGCTGGGTGCTTTGGAAGGAGAAAATGTGAACAAGCAGACAAGACGACTCCCTCATGAAGTCGCTGAAAAAATGAAACACTACGTTTACGCATACGTGCGCCGGTCTGACATGAAAATCCGCTACGTGGGCAAGGGGCAAGGTCAACGCGCCTTGGCCCATTTGGCCTCCTGTCGCTACCAGGTCGAGATTCTCGCTCACGCTTTGCCGAGCGAGGACATGGCGTTCAGGGTCGAAGCGGCGCTGATTGACGCATTGGGCCTCGATACCCTGAAGAACCGGATCCGCGGAAGACACTCCGCGAACCTCGGTAGAGTGTCGCTGGAAGAGCTGATCACGAGGCTTGCAGCCAAACCCGTCGCCATCCACGAACCTTCAATCCTCGTCCGCGTCAACCGACTCTATCGCCCCGGGATGCCGGCTCGGGAGCTCTACGAGGTCACCCGCGGTGTCTGGGCGATAGGCAAACGACGCCAGACGGTCAGGTACGCCATGGCGGTCTACCACGGCATTGTGCGCGAGGTCTACCGCATCAAAAGCTGGCAGCCGGCTGGGACGGGTTCGTACAGGTACCGTTCCCGAAAGGATGTACACGCCCCCGGCCGCTGGGAGTTCCGGGGTGTCGTCGCCGAGGCCGGCATTCGAGACCGCTACGTTGGCAGGTCGGTCGAGCACCTGCTGCCCACGGGTTCACAAAACCCGATCAGGTACGTGCCCTGAGGTTCTACGGGCGACTCCGTCCTCGACAGCGGCGCGAAGATGATGTGGCTCGCCACTCCCGCGGGTGGCACGACGGTCTGCTGGCTGCGATGGATGGCGACACGCGAGCAGTAGACCTTCTCCGTGTTGACGAGGAACTCCACCAGCCTCTCCCGTCCCTTCGCGGGCATCTGCCCGAGCCCGAGGCTCACGAGGCCTCCGGGGCAGCCGCAGGTCTCCGCGGTGATGGTGACGCTCTCACCTTCGCTCGCCTTCTTCAACGCCTGGCACACCGAGAGCTTGCCCTGCCGGGAGGTGGCACCCGGTGCCGGTGCGCCCGCGAACGTGACGGCGACCGGCTCCGTGCCGAGCTTCAGCTCCTTCCTCAACCTGTCGGACCATTCTTGCCAGTACATGTCCGTGCGCCTCCGTCTTTGCCCAAGCCTGCCTGACGCTACGCCCCGGTCTCGAGGGATGTCAATCAAACAGACCAGCGCTGGAAGAGCAACCTGGACTCACGCCACACGTCGCCGGAGGATCGCCCCAAATCAAGTGCCCGTTCCCGTGGAAGCGGTGTGGGGCGCGCGGACGCCGTGCGCATGCCGGCGCGGCGCGCCGGCCGCGAGAGGAACTCCTCAAGCGCGAGGTAGTGGGTCAGTTTGGTTCGGAGGCGTAGAATGATGTCCAAGACTGCGTTACGGTACGCAATTTGGCTCAGCGGCCCTGTGGAGGACGGCGTGCAACATGTAAACGGCTATCCAGCCTTCGGTCTTGCCAAATGGCTTGAAGCCTGCTTTCTCCTTTTGAGGGACAAGGTGCCTCTCAACACTTTCAATGAACTCACGAATTCCGCAGCAGCTTTCCTCGACCTGCTGTTACACAAGGACAACATCCCACCTCTCGACGTCAGTAGAGATGCGGCTCTTGCCCTTCGTGAAGTGCTTCGGAAAGTCCAGAATCTCCACAGCACCAGTCCCAATGCTGCCGCCGACGAGGTGCTGTTCCAAGAATTCAGCTGGGCCTTCATGACCTTTGACAACGCGTTTCAACTTGAACTCGCGAGGCTGCCCGTCTTTTACGTTACCCAAAAGGGTGTTTTCGACACGAGGTATCTGATCGTTGATGCTGCCGCTGTGTATGTGGGCTACCGAGATCGGCTCTCCAAAGAAGCCATTGACGATACAAATCAAGCGGGCCGGTGTTTGGCTTTCAATCTTCCGACCGCAGCCGGCTTCCATATCGCAAGGGCAACCGAAAGCACCATCAAGGTAGAAATGGCCGCTTTCGACTGCCCTCCTCCAACCAAGAAGGACGCCACGTGGGCAGGATACACAGAAGCACTCAAGAAGACGGACGCTAGCAAGAAGGTGATACAGACGATTGATGAGATAAGACGCTTGCACCGAAACCCGTTAATACACCCCGAGGTAACGCTTACACTCCCGGAGGCCGTCTCACTTTGGGCGATCTGTACCAGCGCCATTCAAGCAATGGTCGCCGACATGGAAACAAGAAAGCCCCAGCCATCCGCAGAGATAGTTAACATGTTGCCAAGTGGAGAGGACGGGAGTTCTTGATCTCCCCTTGCGAATCCATCGCAGTGCACGTATATTGGGAGTATGCCTAAGCGCTCAAGCAAACGCCACGATCTCAACGAACTGGCAAAGACCATCACAGACCGGGCAGCGGGTGAGGGTTCGCCAGAATCCGAAGAAGCCCCCGAAGACGCAGCAGGGAAGAACCCTGCAGCCGTAGCTCTAGGGCGCCTCGGCGGGAAGAAGGGCGGACCGGCAAGGGCCGCCAAACTCACGCCGGAGCAGCGGCGAGAAAGCGCCAAGAAGGCGGCGGCAGCACGGTGGAATACAGCAAGACGCAGTGACAAAAAGTAGCACAAGACGGCACAAAACAGCACAAATAGCATAATAGTAAGTCCCGTAGTCTTCTCTTCCTTGACAGATCCTCCGGTCGAGCCGATACTACTGACCGAGGAGCGATGATATGGGAAACCCAACCGAGCATATCGAGAAGGCAATTCAGGGCCTCGAGGCCGAACGTGATCGCATCGTCAAGGCCATCCTTGAGCTGCGCACAACCTTGGCTGCGATGAACAATGGTGGATCGGGGGTGTTGGCGGAAGGCGGTGGTAAGAAGGGTTTCCAGCGCAAGTACGAGGTCAACGCGGAAGAGTTGATCAAGCGCATTGGTCGCGCAAATCGTAGTCCGCTCACTGTGGAGCAGATCTTCGAGATGCTGACAGCACAGGGCTATGCCTTCAAGAAGACCACCGTTGGGGTGAATGTCAGGCATCTCCATGAGAAGGGCGACGCACGAAGGGTCAAGGCGCCTAAGGGATCAGGCTTCACGTTTGCCTACGTTTTCCCGGTTCCACAGCCAATAAAGGAAGAAAGCGACCAGTTGGGGAGGACCAATGCGTAGACGAACCTGGCCCACGCCCGGAGCCGAGCGCTGGCGTGGGCAGAAAGAAGAGGCCCGCCCCTACCAAGCGTAGCGGCCTGCGGGGGCGGGCCAAGTTCGGCTTTGAGTCAGCAAGGGCGCCGGTAGCTCAATCGGAAAGAGCTGCGGACTACTAATCCGCAGGTTCGGGGTTCAAGCCCCCGCCGGCGCTCCATCCGACTCCAAGTAGTTTATAAGGCCTAGGTCCGATGCTCTGTCAATAGTCCAGTGCTATCTCAATGGTGTCAGCTATACCCAAACTGACTTGACAAACGTGAGCGCTCGCGCTATATTGTCAGTATGAACAAGCTCTCTACGGCCAAGCGGACCCAGGTAGTCGCGGCCCTCGTTGAGGGGAATTCTATCCGCGCCACGGTGCAAATGACGGGTGCCGCCAAGAACACCGTCGTTAAGCTTCTGGTCGAGCTTGGCGAGGCGTGCGACCGCTTTCAGGATGAGGCGCTTCGAAACCTGCCCTGCAAGCGCATCCAAGCGGATGAGATTTGGTCCTTCTGCTACGCCAAGGCGAAGAACGTCCCGGATGAGCACCGAGGCGAGTTCGGCTACGGGGACGTGTGGACCTTTACAGCGATCTGCGCGGACACCAAGCTAGTCCCTTCTTGGATGGTCGGGCCGCGTGACCTTCCAACAGCAACCGCCTTCATGCAGGACGTGGTGTCCAGGCTTCACGGCCGCGTGCAGCTCACCACGGACGGCCACACAATGTATCTAGAGGCGGTCGAGGAAGCGTTTGGAGCTGAGGTTGACTACGCGATGCTCCAGAAGCACTACGGCGTGTCGCCAGAAGCGGAGAAACGCTACAGTCCGGCTCAGTGCCTCGGGACCAGCACCCAGGTTCTCCAGGGCAAGCCGGACCCGAAGCACATTTCGACCTCCTACGTCAAGCGCCAGAACCTCACGATGCGGATGGGCATGCGGCGGTTCACGCGCCTGACGAACGGATTCTCGAAGAAGCTCGCCAACCTGCTGGCGGCCGTGAGCCTTCACTTCATGCACTACAACTTCTGCCGCGTTCACAAGACGCTCAACGGAAAGACGCCCGCAATGGCTGCGGGCGTGGCGGGTCACGTTTGGTCAGTGGAAGAGGTTGTAGCACTCTTGGATCGAAACTGACCCATTACCAAGCGCGATGCCGCCGCCCCCAAACGATTCGCCAAGGCGTATGATGGCATTGTTGCTTAACCGGAGCAGGCCAGTGGTTCACGATCGCAATAACGCGGCAGATCCCAGGCACGCGGCCAACGGCGACGACCGGGATCACTTCCACGGCGACCGCTGTCCGGGTCTGATTGCGGAGTTCGCCGCCGGTATGTTGCGGGGTGCTGCCGTTACTGATGATGAGGTTATCCATGCCCGACCATAGTCACTTCGCAAACTTGATCTGGCAAATCGCCGACCTGCTGCGCGGGCCCTATCGCCCACCGCAGTACGAGCGGGTCATGCTGCCCATGACCGTGCTCCGCCGCTTCGACTGCGTGTTGGCCGAAACCAAACCTTTGGTACTTCGCAAGTACGAGCAGGTCCACGACAGGTACAAGGACGAGGCTCTTGACAAGGTCCTGGACGCAGTTGCCCGCCAGCGGTTCCACAATCATTCGCCGTTGGATTTTGAGAAGCTAAAGGGCGACCCCGACCACATCGAGAAGCACCTCGTCAGCTACATCAAGGGCTTCTCCGCCAACGTACGCGACATCTTCGAGTACTTCGAGTTCGAGAACGAGATCGAGAAGATGCGCGAGGCGAACATCCTCTTCCTCGTCGTCTCCAAGTTCTGCGACGTGAACCTACACCCCGACACAGTGCCAAACGAACACATGGGGCTCATCTTTGAAAACCTCATCCGGCGCTTCAACGAGCTGGCCAACGAGACAGCGGGCGACCACTTCACGCCGCGCGAGGTCATCCGGCTCATGGTGAGCATCCTGTTCATCCATGATGACAAGCTTCTGGCTACACCCGGAACCGTGCGCAAGCTGCTGGACCCGGCCTGCGGCACCGGAGGCATGCTGGCCGAGGCGCAGAACTACCTGCGCGAGCACCATGCCGAAGCAAGGCTTTACGTCTATGGGCAGGACTACAACAAGCGCGCCTTCGCCACCGCCGCATCCGACATGCTTATGAAGCAGGTGGACCACAACGGCGGCGGCAACAACGTGCGCTTCGGCGACAGCTTTACCGACGACCAGTTTGCGGGCGAGACCTTCGACTACTTCCTCACCAACCCGCCGTTCGGGGTGGACTGGAAGAAGCAGCAGAAGGAAATCCAACGCGAGCACGAGAAGCTCGGCTCCGCCGGCCGCTTCGGCGCCGGGCTGCCACGGGTCAACGACGGGTCGCTGCTCTTCCTGCAGCACATGATCAGCAAGTTCGAGCCGGTGCGCCCGGCGGAACACAAGCACGGTTCGCGGCTGGCCATCGTCTTCAGCGGCTCCCCGCTGTTCACGGGCGGCGCAGGCTCAGGCGAGAGTGAAATCCGCAAATGGATCATCGAGAACGACTGGCTCGAGGCCATCCTCGCCCTTCCAGAGCAGATGTTCTACAACACCGGCATCGGCACCTACGTCTGGATTGTCACCAACCGCAAGGAGAAGCAGCGCAAAGGCAAGATCCAGCTTCTCGATGCGCGCGAGGTTTGGTCGGCCGGCGGCAGCGAGGACAACAAGCGCAGCCTGGGCGACAAGCGGCGGCACATCACCAACAGCCAGATCGCCGAGATCGTCCGGCTCTCCGGGCGTTTCGAGGAGGGCGAGCGTTCGAAAGTCTTCGACAACGCCGACTTTGGCTACACGCGGGTCACCGTCGAGCGGCCCCTTCGTCTGCGCTACCAGTTGACGCCCGGCGACAAGGCCCGCTTCCTCGACGCCTGCCCCCATCTGCTCGACGATTTGCAGGCCATCGACACGGCGCTCGGTCGGGAGCCGCAGCGCGATTGGAATGCGGTGTGGAACCGCATCGAGGACCTGCTGCATGCGCATAGATCGCGGTGGAAGACGACGGAGCAGAAGCTCTTTCGCAGCGTCTTCACGCAGAAGGACCCCGAGGCCGAGCCGGTCACCAAGAGCGGACGCAATGACGGCTACGAGCCCGACTCTGACCTGCGCGACTTCGAGAACGTGCCCCTGAAGGATAACGTTGACGCCTATTTCGAGCGCGAGGTGCGCCCGCACCTGCCCGATGCCTGGATGGATCGCAGCAAGGACAAGGTGGGCTACGAGATCAACTTCAACCGCCACTTCTATAAGTACACGCCGCCGCGTCCGCTGGACGAGATCGACGCGGATCTGAAGCGAGCAGAGGAGGAGATTATGCGGTTGCTGAGAGAGGTCACTCAGTGACCACCCGTGCAGCGTGTCCGTTCGCTGCGAAGCGCTTGAAATACACCGTGGCGCTGCGCCGCACACGCGGCGATGGCAGTGAGGACGGAAGGCCGTATGTTGGCCTGGAGTACATAGAATCCGCGACTGGGCGACTCACGGGCGGCGCTTCGGCGATGGCGGAGGTTCGGACTCCGCCAGCAGCGGGCCAAAGCGAATCGCTGAGCAACACCTTCGAACCTGGCGACGTGCTTTTCGGCAAGCTGCGCCCATACCTCGCGAAGGTCTGGGTGGCAGAGTTCCCGGGTCGCTGCACTACCGAACTGCTCGTCATGCAGCCGGTGGCCATCGAAGCGCGCTTCCTTCGGTACGTCTGCCTCTCACGCGGTTTCATCGACGCGGTGGATGCTTCAACGTTCGGCTCAAAGATGCCCCGGGCCGACTGGGACTTCATTGGCAACATGTCGGTTCCGGTCCCAGAGTGGTCGGAGCAGGTCGCGATCGCCGAGCGCCTCGACCGGGAGACAGCGAGGCTAGATGCAATGGTAGCGGCGAAGGAGCGCCTGCTCGGACTCCTGGCCGAGAAGCGCCGGGCGCTTATCACTCGAGCCGTCACCTGCGGTCTCGACGCCCGCGTCTCGCTCCGCGACTCCGGTATCCCCTGGCTCGGTGAGATTCCGGCTCATTGGGGGCTCGAACGGGCGCGATGGCTGTTTCGTGAACGTGATGAGCGCTCCAAAGCCGGTGAGGAGGAACTTCTCACGGTCTCTCACATCACGGGCGTGACGCCTCGTTCAGAGAAGGACGTGAATATGTTCGAGGCAGAGACAACCGAGGGATACAAAATCTGCCTAGCCGGCGATCTCGTTATTAATACGCTCTGGGCGTGGATGGGTGCCATGGGGGTTTCGCGCGTCAACGGCATCGTTAGCCCCGCCTACAACGTGTATCGGCCTGGGTCCCGACTCGATCCGGGCTTCGTCGATGCACTGGTTCGCGTACCGGTCTTCGCCCAAGAGGTAACTCGATACTCGAAGGGCGTCTGGTCGTCTCGGCTACGGCTCTACCCAGAAGGGTTCTTCGAGGTCTTCCTCCCAGTGCCGCCGGTCGCAGAACAGCGCACCATTGTTGACCACATCGCTTCAGAAACAACCAAGCTGGACGCCATGGGTTCCGCAACTGAGCGTACGATCAGCCTGCTCAAGGAGCGCCGCGCCGCCCTCATCACCGCCGCGGTGACCGGGCAGATCGGGGCTGGGGGCGGCGCATGATCGTCACTAAGCTGAAGCTCGCGAATCTTCGCGTCATCGAGGCAGCGGACTTCACGTTTAAGCCCGGGTTCAACCTGATCGTTGGCGTCAACGGCGTCGGCAAAAGCACCATTTTGGATGCCCTGCGAATCTGCATGTCTCGGATCTTGCCATCGATAACGGATTCGCGCAGCAAGGCGATGTCGTTCGCCGTCGAGGACATTCGCAGTGGATCTCCCTTCCTCGACGTGGAAGTAACGTTCGAAATTGGTCGCCACGAGTTCCGCTTTACTCGGCGTCAATGGAGGGAGCGGTTTGCGGCTGATGACCAGGAGAACCTAGAGCGCCTTCGTCGAGAGATACTAAATTCCGACCGCCTGCGGGATCGTGCACGTAATCTCCTGCGTGAGCTCGAGGAGTCGCAGGGCGTATCGGACTCGGACCATTTCGCACCGCCACGTGCGGAGCTTCGACGAGCCACAAAGGCACTTCGTGTCGCTCCGAACTGCGTATTCTTCTCGACCAATCGTTCCGTTGTGTCCTATGCCGGCGCCTCGAGGTCGAAGACCGCCGGAGGTAGGGCGGTCGCATACGCTGAGGCCCTCGTTGCCCGCCCGTGGCAGGTTGGGCAGCTCGCCGACTGGATGAGGGCGCAGCACGTCCTAGGCAGCGAGAGCAAGTTGGCGGCGCGACATCTCGAGGTCCTACGAGCGGCCGCATCGCGCTTTCTCCCGAACTACGAGAGTGTTCGGCCGGACAGCGAGAGCCCATCTCGGTTGGTGATCGATCACAGCGGTGCCACGCTCGAGGTAGGCCAGTTGTCGGATGGAGAGCGCGGCATCCTTGCGTTGGTGCTAGACCTTGCTCGGCGCCTGTCGCAAGCCAATCCAGCTCTTGATGATCCTCTTCAGCATGGTGAGGCCGTCGTCCTGATCGACGAGATCGATTTGCACCTTCACCCCAAGTGGCAGCGGCAGATTGTAGGGCACCTAACGGAGACGTTTCCACGCTGCCAATTCATCGCAGCCACGCACTCTCCGCAAGTTGTGGCAGCGGTAGAGCCTGAGCAAACCCATCTCATCACCGAGGCTGGTGTCCTTCGTCCCGACCGCACCCTGGGGATGGACTCGAACTGGATCCTGCGCCACCTAATGGAAGCAGATGAGCGACCAGCGAACACTGCACTTTCAATCCGGAACGTCGAGGCCCTCATCAAGAAGGGCGCATTCAAGAAAGCACGTATGGCAATCGCGGAGGAGAGGAAAAAGGGCTTCGACCTTCCAGAGTGGTCCGTGCTGGAGGCGCGAATGGCACGGTTAGCCGGACTCCGATGATGAAGTATGTCCGGAAGTGGGCGGCCCCTCACGGATATCGTAAGTGGTGTAGGGACGTTAGAGGGACCACCAAGGAAGACTACCGCGAGATCCCTGGCGGGGTGAAGGCGATTGTTCTTGGAGCTCTCGTCAAGGAGCAAGGTGAGATCTGCGCCTACACGATGAAACGGATCGACACGGGCACGTCGCACATCGAGCACATCGAGCCACAAACCGTCTGCAGACAGAACGAGAAGGGGTCGGATCTAGATTTCGGCAACATGCTTGCGTGTTTTCCGCGCGAGGGGATGCCTCGCGCTTGTCGCTACGGAGCGCACGCGAAAGACGACTGGTGGGAGCCTGATTTGTTCATATCACCGCTGACCGATTCCTGTGAGCAGAGGTTCCACTTCAACCTCGTAGGTGAGATCTCCGTTGTCGGCGGTAGCGCGGCCGCGAGTAAGACAATTGGGGTGCTGGCCCTGCACCACCCAACTTTGACCGAGGATCGACGTCGCGCGATACACGAGCTGATTTACGGGGAGGATGGTGCCAATCCACTGTCAAAGGCCAGAGCTACACGATTGAGGCAGAGGGTGTGTGAGAGATCTGGTGGCCGGTTTGTTGAGTTCTGCGTCGCCCTCCGTGATGCCCTCGGAGAGTACCTCGCGTACGTGGAAAGGCTGGCGCGAAAGCGTGCTTTCGCAAGAAGGCGGACGACATGACCTCGTACGTCCCGAGGCACTCTGAAACCGCGTTCGAATCCGTCATCGAGTCGCACCTGCTCCAGAACGGCTACACATCCGTCGTCCGCGAGGGCTTCGACCGCGAGCGCGCGATCTTCCCCGAGACGGTGCTCGCCTTTATCCGAGAGACGCAACCCAGGGAGTGGGCCAAGCTGGAGGCGCTGCACGCAGAACAAACCGGCGAGCAGATCCTGACCGACCTGTGTAGGTGGATGGACGCCAACGGCGCACTCGCGACCCTGCGCCACGGTTTCAAGTGCTATGGCCGCACCCTGCATGTCGCGTTCTTCAAGGCAGCGCACGAGTTGAACCCGGAACTTGAGATACGCTACGCTGCGAACCGCTTGGGGCTGACCCGTCAACTTCACTTCTCGCCGCGTTCGGAGAAATCAGTCGATGTCACGCTTAGCCTGAACGGCATTCCGGTCGCCACGCTAGAGCTGAAGAACCCGCTGACCGGCCAGACCGTTGAGGAGGCGCGGCGCCAGTACAAGCACGCCCGCGATCCGCGCGAGCCGATCTTCGAGTTCAAGCGCCGGACGCTGGTGCACTTTGCGGTGGATACGGAATCGGTGCTCATGACCACACGCCTGGCCGGGACAGCGACCAACTTCCTTCCCTTTAATAAGGGCTGCGACGGCGGTGCTGGCAACCCGCCCGATCCGGCCGGGCGTACCTATCGCACGGCGTACCTTTGGGAAGAGGTGCTGCAACGGGATAGTCTGCTCGACCTCCTCGCGCGATTCATTCATTTGCAGATGGAAGAGAAGCGCGATGGCCAGGGCCGCAAGGTGAAAACGGAGTCGATGATCTTCCCTCGCTACCACCAACTGCAGGCTGTGCGCTTGCTGGTGGACGCCGCCCGCCGCGAAGGCGTGGGGAACAACTACCTCGTGGAACACTCGGCCGGCAGTGGCAAGAGCAATACCATTGGATGGCTCACGCATCGTCTGGCGTCACTCCACGACACGGCGAATCAGCGCGTCTTCGACAGTGTGATCGTGGTGACGGACCGCGTTGTGCTCGATCAGCAACTTCAAGACACGATCTATCAGTTTGAGCACAAGCGGGGCGTGGTGCAGAGGATCGACGAAAGTTCGCGGCAACTGGCGGAGGCACTTGAAACCGGGGTACCGATCATCGTCACCACGCTGCAGAAGTTTCCGTTCGTTTCGCGGCAATTGCTAAAGATGGCAGAGGAGCGCCGCGAGGCCGGCACCGGCACATTGCCGACCCGCCGCTGTGCAGTAATCATCGACGAGGCGCACAGCTCACAGGGCGGAGAGGCAGCCACCGAACTCAAGGAGGTGCTCGGTGGGGAGGGTCTACGCGACGAGGCAAAGCGGCGGGCGGCGGAAGAAGGCATGGAGAACATGGAGGAGCTGTTTCGCAGTATGGCCAAACGAGGTCGCCAGGCTAACCTGAGTTTTTTTGCCTTCACAGCCACGCCCAAGCACAAGACGCTTGCGGTTTTTGGCCGTGACGGGCAGCCCTCGCACCGCTACACCATGCGCCAGGCGATCGAGGAGGAGTTCATCCTCGACGTTCTGAAGCACTACACGACGTACGCGACCTACTTCAAGCTACTTAAGGCGTGCGAGGACGATCCGAACGTCGAGCGGAAAAAGGCAGCAAAGGCGCTCGCGCGCTTCCTCAAGCTCCACCCGCACAATCTGGCACAGAAGACCGAGGTGATGGTCGAGCACTTCAACACTGCCACCCGGCACAAGATCGGAGGCCGGGCCAAGGCGATGGTCGTGACAGGGTCGCGGCTGGAAGCCGTGCGTTATAAGCAGAGCTTTGATCGCTATATCCAGGCCAAGGGTTATGCCATTAGAACGTTAGTAGCTTTTTCGGGGACAGTGCAGGACGACAAGCTACCGGGGGTCACTTACACCGAGGAAAGAATGAACGCGGGCATCCGGGAGAAGGAACTGCCCGAGAGGTTCGCGGCGCAGGAGTATCAGGTCCTGCTCGTCGCCGAGAAGTACCAGACCGGCTTTGACCAACCGCTGCTGCATACAATGTACGTGGACAGGCGATTAGCCGGTATCCAGGCCGTACAGAGCTTGTCGAGGCTTAACCGCACGCACCCTCTCAAGGAGGACACCTTCGTCCTCGACTTCGTGAACGACCGGCAAGAGATTCAGGAGGCCTTCAAGGCCTACTACGAGGGCGCCAAGATGGGCGAGGAGGTCGATCCCACCCGAATGTACCAGCTGAAGGGCGAGCTCGACGCGTCGGGGATCTACCTTGGCGAGGAAGTCGGCCACTTCTGCGAGATCTATTTCAAGCCCAAGCAGCGACAGAGCGTCATGGATCATCGGGCGATGAACGCCGCACTTGACCCGGCGGTGTCCAGGTTCACGGCGCTTGCCCTGAGCAACGAGGAGGAGGGCGAGGTCTGGCGCGGCAAGGTGCAAGCCCTTCGGAACCTGTATGCCTTCCTCAGTCAGGTGATTCCCTATCAGGACTCCGACTTGGAGCGACTTTACGTATTCCTGCGACACCTCGCCGCGAAGTTGCCAAGGCGCCGCGGTGGCCCTGCCTACCAGTTTGAGGATGAGGTACGGCTCGAGTATTACCGACTCCAGAAGATCAGCGAGGGCTCAATCTCGCTGAAGGAGGGTGAGGCGCCCAGGCTCGACGGTCCTAGGGAGGTCGGCAGCGGTCTCGCGCGCGAGCAGCCCATGCCGCTCTCGCAGCTGATCGAAATCGTGAACGACCGGTTCGGGACCAATTTCAACCAGGCGGATCAGCTTTTCTTTGATCAGATCGTCGAGGCCGCTATGGCCGACGAGGGTTTGCGCCAGGCTGCTGCAGTGAACCCGGGCGACAAGTTTGAGCTCGTGTTCGGGAACCTCCTCGAAACCCTTTTTGTGGAACGCATGGACCAGAACGAGGAGATCTTCGTTCGGTTCATGAACAACCCAGACTTCCAGAAGATCGTCACAGCCTGGATGGCCTCTGAAGCGTACCGTCGATTCCGGACCAGTGCGGCCAAGCAAGAAAGAGCCGAGGACGAAGCCGGTTCCCCGCCTTGGATGCGAGTTGGCCAACCCGAGGCCCAGGACAAGTACGTCACTTGCGTTCCGCTTGTGCCACTCAGAGTCGCTGCCGGGGCTTTCAGTGATCCCCAGCAGATCGAGGATAGCGGTTGGGAGTGGATCGCCATCGACGCGCACCATCGCATCCGCCCGGGAATGTTCGTCGCGCAGGTGGTCGGAAAATCAATGGAGCCAGTGATTCCAGACGGCGCCTACTGCCTCTTTGCGGCGCCTGTCACCGGCACCCGGCAAGGAAAGACCGTCCTCGTCCAGCTTCGCGATACGACCGACCCCGAAACCGGCCAGCGCTACACCGTCAAGCGTTACGAGAGTGAGAAGACTCCGGCCCATGATTCCTGGCGCCACGCTGCCGTCACCCTCAAGTCGGTCAACCCCGACTTCCGACCGATTGTACTTACCGGGGTCGAGGAGAGTGAGGTTCAGGTTGTGGCCGAGCTGATCGAGGTATTGGAGAGCAAGTCCTAAGAGATGGGAGCCGCATTACGGCCGCCTTGTTGATGCACGCTGGCTCACACGAGAGCTCCTGCTCGGCACACGCCGGTGGTGCTTCCTGCACGACTGTGGGACATGAGTTTGGGGAGCCAAGAGAATTTGAGTAAGTAAGGAGACGCTAATGGCGAAGCAAACCGAGGCAGCAATGTGGGGTATCCACGGCGGCCGCTATGGCGACGCTGACGGACTCTTCATGAAGCACAAGGTCATCGCACTCGGCTGGCGGGACATGGGGGATCTGTCGTCCCTCCCTGGAGATCGTGAGGCCTTCAAGGCCCGCGTTGCTCAGGCGTATGTCGACGAAAAACCCGGAGCAATCCCTAACTATGCAGGTCAGCTCTTTCGCTTCGTCCACGAGATGAATGTTGGCGACATCGTGTGCTACCCGTCTCAGCGTGACCGGCACGTGCACCTTGGGCGCGTCGAAGGGGAGTATCACTTCGACCCGAAAACCGACCCGGCCTACCCGCACCACAGGGCCGTGCAGTGGGTTAAGGCGTTACCACGGACGTACTTCTCTCAGGGTGCTCTTTATGAGATTGGGTCCGCAATGGGTTTCTTTCAGGTGCGGAACTTTGCCGATGAGTTCCGCGCCGCACTAGAGGGAAAGGCACCCGTGCCCACTCCTGGGCCCGGTCTGGGTGGGTTCGTTTCGGAGGAGATTGAGCAGGCTACGCGTGACTTCGTTCTGAGGCAACTTGGTCAGGAAATGAAGGGCCATCCTTTCGCCGACTTCGTCGCACACCTGTTGAATGCGATGGGGTATCAGGCGCGTGTATCACCAGAGGGCCCCGACGCAGGCATTGACATCATCGCCCACAAGGACGAGCTCGGGTTTGAGCCCCCGATCATCAAGGTGCAGGTCAAGAGCACGGAAGGCAGCCTCGGGGATCCAGTCGTATCGGCGTTGTACGGGAAGGTTGACCAGAGCGAGTTCGGCCTGGTCGTGACTCTTGGCAGCATCACCAATCAGGCCAGGAACTTTGCGCGTGGCAAAAGCAACCTTCGCCTCATCGATGGCGAAGAGTTGGTTGACCTGATCCTCGAGCACTATGACGGCTTCGACGCGAAGTACAAGGGCTTGATCCCCCTGAAGCGGGTGTATGTACCCGCCCCGCTGGACGAGGGCGAAGAATGAGCGAGAAGCGTGGTCGTTTCGGCACCTCGGATCAAACCCTTCAAGGGAGCGCCGGCGCCCCGGAGTCGGAAGATGATGGCACGTGGAATTCATTAACTCAGCGTCAGCGCATACGGGCTCTGTGCTCAGGCTTGCCAGGAGACATCTCCAGCCCGGAGCTCAAACTTGATAATCTTCGGGTCCGCGTGGTAACGGGCCAAATGGCGGGGTGACATCGGCCAGTATTTCATCCCCGCGCCCGTGCCGACAATGTTTTTCAAGCGGGACAGCGACAGGATGAAGCACCTAACGCTGTCGCCCGCGTCGACGACAATGGCAAAGTAGGGTTTGCAGCCAAAATCCTGGCAGGCCTTCCTGGCCTTAACAAAGCTCTCGGATGGCAGGTTGACCGAAACATTCTCGGTTCCGGCGTACCGGGACCGGCTTTTTACAGAAATGCCCATCCGGTCGCGGGAATGGGGATTCCGCGCGATCAGGTCGATCCCGGTGTGGTCGAGACGGGCACATTCGAAACCTTGCTTGGAAAGCCAATAAAGGACCAAGGCTTCCGCGAAATCGCCGGTGATCTTCGAGTGTCTGGAACTTTTCGCCATCTTGATCTTCATCGCAGAAGCCCTCCGTCAAGAGAAACAGGAACACGTGGCCAACGGCGGCGGAGTGCGGTGCCCCGGTCGCACCCCTATCACCCAAACTGGCTTGGCTGGCTACACCTTCCTGGCGGTCTTACGCAATTTCTTTCTCACATACCCGATGATTGCATTGTCAAGAACCTTGGTTTCCGAGGTGTGGAAGCCTTTCCCGATGCGCGCCTGGATCTCGGCTTTCTTGCCACACGCGACTCGATGGAACCCTTCGTAGATCCCCGCGAACGCCTCCGCCTCCCCGAGGGTACCCAGGCCCGTTCCCGAAAAAAAGAACTTGTAGGTGTGTGTACGATCAATCGGCGGCATGAGCGCAGGGAGAATATGATGCAGAGCCTTCGAGTTGGCAACAAGCTTAGCTTGCGCCTTGCTGACTTGAAGACAATCGAGGATCTGCCAGAGTTCGTTGGTGACGCTTTGCAGGTCTGTCGTTTTGAGGCTCGTCAGGGATACGTCCCATAGAGATTGTATGCGCTGACCTTGGGACCTCAGGCTGGCTTTGAGTTTGTCGATTTCGAGGAGCTTAGCCTTGCTGGGCCCCATTCGGTGAAGCCCCCAGGCAGTCAAGGTCGCGTACAGGTAGTCAAAGAACTCCTCGCTCTCAAGCAAAACGGCAGCACTGCTGCTGCGCCGACGCAGCGCCAGCGTCTTGTCGTGAAAATACACGCTCGGACCGACGAACGTTTCATTTTGGTCGAGATAATCGACGTACTCGCCGAAATGCGCTATGAGGTCGTCGACCCTCTCGCCCATTCGGATGCGCGTCTTTGTGCTAATGCTCATAGGCAAGTCACGATCCATTGTCGACGCTTTCTGAATGACTGGCAACTGTTCGTGGCCGCGGTTCTGGTAACCCCCCGTGGTCTTCCCGCCACCTCCGTGCGGCGCGCGCACGCCGGCCCCACATTGCCCTGCAGGATCGGCGGTCCAGGTCCGCTGTCGCAGCGGGAGAGGGAGCTAGGGCCAGGCGATAGCGGGCACCTTGGCGAGCGACAACTCCCGAGCTACTTGGCCAGGACCATTCGCAGCGCGCCGGCTGGGGTCGCGGTCGCCATCTTGGCGGCCAGGTCCGAGCTCGGGGGTCTCAACCGGCCAGACGCCATCGTGCTTCCTCAAGCCAGCTCCCGGAGCCTCTCGAGCAGCCTCACCATGCTCATCGTGTCAAGGGCGCAGTAGCGGAGCAGGGCGTCACGCAGGCGCTGCCTCTCGCCGGCCGTCATGGCATCCCCGCTAAACATTAGCCGCTCGAGCTCGAGGCTCGCCGTGGCGCCTTCCGCCACTTCGAGGTTGTCGTACGGAGATGGGGGACGGGATTGCTTCGCCCGGCCTGCGGCGGGGCTCGCAATGACAGAGCGGGCGGGGGCAAGCCCCGCCCCTACATCGGCCGAGACAGTGGGTACGAGGGCGGGGAGGACCGCCTTCAGGCTGAAGCTGCCGCGGAAGTCAGGGTGATAGACGTGCGCCCGGATCACGGGCAGCAGGTCCGCCAGCCGGGCCGCGATTCCCAGAAGATCGTCGGTCAGTTCGGGCACCGCGGCGGCGAGCATTCTGATGCCCCGGCGCTCGAAGTCCGCGTTGTAGGCCACGACGGTCCGGGCGCCGTGGGAGGCCGCGACGAGCCGCCGCGCCAGCTCGGGGCGCGGGTCCCCGGGGCCGTCCGCGATCCACTCGTGGTGGGCGATGGTTCCGTCAGGGGCCGGGCGATGGCAGCTGAACTGCACCGGCACCGTGTCGTAGGGATGGCACCCGTTCCACACCGGGATGGCCAGCATCACCGTCTCGAAGTCGAGGAAGGCGAGCGGCGGCCGGAAGGCACCCAACGCCCGCGCGAGTCCCGGCTCGACGATCATGCGGCCGGTCTGCACCGCCCGCCGCTGGCGCTCCTGGATCGCGCTGAGGCCGCCGGGGGGCAGCTCGGCGATGGTCTCGAAACCCTGGGCGATCAGGTCGGCGCCGGCGTTGGGCACGCGGTACAGCGTGCTGATGTGGTGCTCCGGCACCTCCCGCCAGCAGCGGCTCATGAACGGACATTCGTAGGGCTTGCGGCAGTGCGCGCCGATCGCCACGTCGGGAAGCTCGCCCGCAAGCATGCGCAACTGGACGGCGATCAGCTCCGGCAGGTCGGCCTGCAGCGCTTCGACCTCGGCGGTGACGTCCTCCCGGATGAAGAGGTTCTCGAGGCGCGGGTAGGCGCACTCGCGGTTGAGGTGCATCAGCTCGGCTCGCGAAACGTCGAGCCCGTCCGATCGCAGCACGTGGAGCTGGATCGCGATGTCCGGGAGGTGCTCCTCCTTGAGCCTGGTGGACGATTTGACCTCGATGAGGCGGAAGCCGTCGCGGGCGCGCTCCAGGATGTCCACTGCGGCGTACACGTCGCCCGCGACGAACGACGCCTCGTAGATGGCCCGAGCCCGCCGAGCGAGCAGCTCCCGGGTCATCGAGATCCGCTCGGCGAAGGCGTCGTACGGCAGGTCCACGAGCTCGCCGCCGGGCACGTAGGTCCGAGCCACCTCGCCCACGCGCTTGCCCTGGTCGAAGATCGCCTCCAGCGCGGCGTCGGGGACCAGCTCCGGCGCATCGGGCTCGTGCGCGCGCCACCATAACTGCTTGTGGCACTGGAGTCCGGCGGTGAACCTGGACTTGGACAGGCGAAGGGAGCTAGCCATGGGACGTGCGGCCTCCGGGGCCAGGGGCGCGCCCGGGTGGCGACAGGCCAGTCTAGTCCACTGCCGATTTGCGCACGGGGCCGGCCCCGCCAGGCCGACGACCCGATCTCGATCGCATGCGCCGTGGCGCAATCGTGAAGCCTGGTTCTTCGTGCCTCTTGGAGCAAGGTGAAACCGGGTGAGGGCCCGCCAGGCCGCTCGACAGCTAGCGGCTACATTTCAAGGCGCCGTGGCACGAAGCGGCCCCCGGTCGGGCGGCCGGTCACCTCCGTGTGGCCCGCCAGACGCGGCAGAGCCCAGGTAGCGTGTCAGGGACTAATCCTTTTCCCGCCGCACTCCCTTGAACGGGTCGCCATCTTGCTTTTGGTCGATGAAGCGGCCCGTATCGTCGTCCCGCTTGATCCAGCGGTCGACCTTTGGGTTGTAGACCTGCGAGCGGTCGCGCACCGCCCCGTGCCGATGGCCGTCGCCAGTCGGTGGGTTCTTGGCCATATCACTTACCTCCCCGCCGCACGGCTCGCCGCGCGGCTTCGTGCGCCTTGTGCTCAAACTCATGAAGAATCGCCTCTGCGATGAAGGCACTATTTGCTGCCTGGATGCTCGCCGCAACGGCTAAGGCGTCCTCCACCGGCAAGACTGCCTGCTCAACCAGGGAAAGCATGATTTCGAGGCCCCAGCAGACGGTAATGCCTTCGTCCGCGCATGCCCTCCGTAGCGCTTTGTCGTTTGTGACACAACTCCACGCGCGGTCGCGAGCCAGGATGAGGCAGACACGATCGTCGAAGGCAAGACGCCCCCGTGCCTGACCTGCTTCGAGAAGCTGCTCCAGGGTCGGCTCAATGACAACCAGTCCGAGCCGCTCACACTCGCTCCTGTCGAGGCTATCGACCCTTTCGAGGACCGGTGTTGCGACATAAAGAGGACCTGCGTGCTGGGCAAGAAGAGCCAGGATGGACACATCGGAGTTGACGTAGTCGATCAGGACGTTGGCGTCGGCGATCAGAGGGGGAGCCGACTCGCCCACGCTAGAGGTTCCCGACCCAGGTGTTGGCGAGAGCCCGCATTTCCTTCAACGGCTTGCGGAGGACTTCCGCCCCGCGTGAGAGGCTGATCGCGCCTTGCTGGACGCCCTTGCGGACGAGTAGCGACAGACGGTCCTCCCGGAAGTCGTGGGGAGAGAGATCATCAGGTTCGCCGGCGCGCGAGCTTTCGGGGAAGCTCGCGCGGTAGGCATCGGCTGCTAGGGCCGCGGGTTCCTCCTCTTTCAGCAAGGTGCGCTCGTGCAGCCGCTTGAACTCCTTCTGGAAGAGCTGCCAGACGTTGACGCCTTCGCCGGCGGTCTCGGACAGGCGGTACAGGATGGTCTTGTAGCTGACTCTGAAGATCCGCTTGACCTTCAGCACCCGGTCGACCAGCGGTATGCCCGCGGTACCTGCCCACTCCCTGCGGAATACATCCTCAGGCATGAGGAAGTAGGCCGCGAAGACGTTGGCTTCCTGTTCCTGGTTCTTCTCTTCTTGGAACTTGACCACGTCGTAGTCCTTCTGGTGCAGCACAAGGTGCCCCAGTTCGTGCGCCGCGCTGAAGATCCACCGCTCGACAGAAATGCGCTCCCAGATGTTGACTACGATCGCCGGCCCACCGTCAGTGGGACCGACTGAAAGCCCGAAGAACTCGTTGGAGGCGAGCCTGATCGAGTAGACCTTGATCCCCTTCGACTCCAACAGACCGCAGATGTCCCGTATAGGCTCGTCGTCGCGGAGCCTAAGGAGCTTTCGAACCTCCGAAGCAGCCTGCCTGGCACGCCCAGCGCCTGGCCGAAGCTTTGGAACGACAAAGCCATCAAGGCGGTAGTTAGGCCGGTCGCCGAGGAGCTTTTCAAGGTCGTTGAAGTCGGAGAGCCACCGGCTGACCTCGGCAAGGATCTGGTCGCGGGTGTTGAGTCGACGAAGCGAGCGAAACCTGACGTGGCGAAGCTGCGCCACGGGGGTCACGAGGTCCTGCAGGGGGGCGCGCAAAGCGGCGGCAACTGCCTGCAGGGTCTCCACCCGAGGTAGCGACCGGCCGGTTTCGATGTTTCGGTACCCAACGCGAGACAGGCCGGCAGCGTCAGCAAGCCGCGCCTGGGTCAGCCCCTGCGCCTTCCGGAGTCGCCGGAGGTTGGCGGCGATCGCGTCCGAGCCCATTGGTCACCTCCCAAAGACATGATAAGTCTTACAACAGAATCTGTCAATATGAATAGTCTTGTACCTGGTGAAGCGGCGTCAGTAGGCGCGCACGATCGGCCGGCGGCAGGCCGCTAGATCTCAGGGCACCGTCGAGACCGCCGCCGATCTCCGGATCGTGGCCGAGCTGGTGGCTGTGCTGGGCTGAGGGTAGAAAAAGAAACAACCCCTCGCGGGGTTGTCAGGCCGGGGCTACTCACCCCGGGGCTGTTACTGTTACAAGTGAAGTTTGGGGCTGTCCTGACGGTTTGTCAAGCGGCTCTTGACAGGTATCATGCTGAAGAGGCAACTCTTTAAGTGACCGGGTGATAGCGTACATTGACGGCTTCAACCTCTACTTTGGGCTCAAGACCAAGGGGTGGAAGAGGTTCTACTGGCTGGATCTTGGGCTATTGGCAGCGAACCTCCTGAAGCCGGGGCAGCAGCTTTCTGCGGTGCGGTACTTCACTGCGAGGATCTCGGGCCCTCCCGACAAGCAGCAGCGGCAGAACGTCTTCCTGGAAGCGAACGCAGCACTTGGCAGATGCCGAATGTACTTCGGCCAGTACCAGGATGAGCCATACCAGTGCAGGAAGTGTGGCGCGACCCACATGCTGCACCACGAGAAGATGACAGACGTCAACATCGCGGTGCACTTGTTTGAGGACGCGTTGCTCAACGCCTTCGACACCGCCCTTCTCGTTTCCGCCGACAGCGACCTCGTGCCACCGGTGGCGAAAGTGCGGGAGCTCTTTCCTCGGCAGCGGGTCGTGGTGGCTTTTCCTGCTGGCCGCTTTTCGAAGGAGCTGGCCGCGGTGGCCCACAGGTACCTCAAAATAGGCCGCAGCAAGTATGAAAAGAGTTTGCTCCCGCCAGAGGTCAACAAACCGGACGGCATCGTCCTTCGCCAGCCGACATCGTGGCGCTAGTCAAGCAGCGGCCGTACAGTGTCGAGGGTGCCGCACGGGAAGGTCGAGGGGCCGGCCGCTACATTTCAAGCGGCCAGCGCACAGCATCGACGACGCCAGGGACCCTCACCCCAGCCCTCTCCCGCAAGCGGGAGAGGGAGCTAGGTTCGAGCGGTGGCGGCCACCTTTGCGGTAACCAACCCCCGGCTACTTGGTCATGGCCAACCGCAGCGCGCCGGCTGGTGTCGCTGTAGCCATCCTGGCTGCCAGGTCCTTGTTCGGGTTTGCAGCTTCGCCCGAGGCGCGAAGGAGCTTTTTGTCCGCCTCGTTGGTGAGCCACCGTGCGCCGCCGACTCCCACCAGCACCGCACCGACGAGCGAAGACAGCAAGAGGCCTACCGCCGCTCCCCCGCTCCCTGCCTGAGAGGTCGGGCCCCCGACGATGTAGACCGCGGCAAAGGGCCCGTACAGCCCCCAGGATACGCACGCGGCGACGCCACCGATGAGGATGTTCCCGAGGAAGCCGGGGCGAAGGATGCTGTTTCCCCCCGTCTCTTCAGTCCGGGGAAGGATGAACCCGTTGTCGGAGATCAGGGCGTTGACGACGCCACCGACTGCACCCGCGAGGAAAATGATCAGAAGCGCTAGCCAGAGTGACATGGCATTCCCTCCCTTCGAGGGGTTGCGGCTGAATGATGGTTGAGGTTCATGATGACACGGGTTTCAGTTTTGCGAGAGGGGTGTGGTCGAGATGGACCCTCACTCCGGCCCTCTCCCGCACGCGGGAGAGGGAGAAAAAGGCTGCACGGCCGGCCATCTCGGTCCCCTCTCCCAGGGGGAGAGGGTTAGGGTGAGGGCGCGGCAGAACATAGACAGCACGGCATGAATAACCGGGGGACGCTCACACCGGACCTCCTCCGAAGGAGAGGGAGAAAGAGTGGCGCGGGCAAGCCCCCCTTCGACGACTGGTCCGCACAGCCGACGATCCAAGGTACACGAACGCCGGGATCGCCGCACAGGAGACGTTGTGTCATCACGAGAAGACAGCCCGGGCGGCGCCGGGTCGTCAAAGACGCAGCTGCGGCGGGGTTTCACGAGGTGACTCGGTTGGCACGCGATTTGCTTTCGTCTCGGGCATGCAACAGTCCTTCGGCGACCGTGAGGTCGATGAAGGGAGCGAGAGGACGGAGGCGGCCATGCACCTACCTTGCAAGCCATTCAACGAGGCCCACCAAACACAACCCTACGATGCATGCCTTCCTTGATGTCCTGCCTGAACGCTTGACCGCCAGCCTTTCGCAACTGAGCCGCCGGCAACCGCCGGCGGCTCTTTGCATGCTCGACCGGCGCGCGGCGCAGAGCACTCCAGGTACCCTCACCCCGGCCCTCTCCCGCGTGCGGGAGAGGGAGAAAGACCGTTGCCTAGCCCTCTCCCGCACGCGGGAGAGGGAGACGAGCTCCAGGGGCGGTCACAAAAGCTTGATCTCCAGGTCGATGGACGCCGTCTTCAGGCCCTGCTTGACGACGCTGATCCTCTTGGGCGGCCCCGAGGGGCCCAGACGGTCGAAGCCGATCACGTCCTCCTGGGCGACGAGTTTCACGGACCCTGTCTTTGACCCGGCGGCGTTCACCTTG
Source organism: Thermoanaerobaculaceae bacterium (assembly GCA_041494245.1). GTDB lineage: Bacteria > Acidobacteriota > Thermoanaerobaculia > Thermoanaerobaculales > Thermoanaerobaculaceae > RBG-13-68-16. Next base: position 218,899 of record JBGQAK010000003.1, on the reverse strand, counting down.
TTCGGGTCCACCACGAGCTCGAAGTAGCCGAGCTTCTGGGAGTAGGTCTCCTCGCTGAGCTTGAGCGACTGGCCCGGATCGACGAGCTTGGGGAGCGTGATCGTCACGAGGCTCACCTTGCCGAGGAGGTCTTTGAGCACGAGCTCAAACAGCTTCCCGATGACGATCTGAAGCCAGTCGCGATGGACATCCTGGAAGTGATGGATGCGGATCCGCACCGCCTCGTCGAACGCCTGTGAGAAGGGCTGGCCCTTGAACACGATGGAGTCGGCGAGCGCGGCGTCGAGGTCCGCCTTCCCGACGGGCCCGACGCCCGAACCGACGGCGAACGAAGCCGCGGGGTTCTTGTCCTGGGTCACGGGATGGAGGAGCTGGAACACGAACCGGTTGGTGATGTCCGGGCGGCCGGACCGTCCGTTGGGCCCGAGGGTGAGCCCGGTGATCCGTACCGCCAGCAGCTTGTTTGCCATGTGAAGCCTCCTTTGATTCGGGCCAATGACCCTCTCGGGGGGAAACGGGCCTCGCACGTGCGCAACCGGTGCGATCTGCGGTGTGGCGGTCCATAAGGACAGAATCCACGTCCCGCGTCAAGCCCCGGCGAGTGTTTCGGGCATGTCCCTGACCCTCACCCAGGCCCTCTCCCGCACGCGGGAGAGGGAGAAAACCCGTGGGGCGCGACTGCCGGGCGCGTATGCCGGCGCACAGCAGCGATGACCTCAGGGACCCTCACCCAGGCCCTCTCCCGCACGCGGGAGAGGGTGTCCCGCCCTGCCCCACCGGTTTGACAAGCAAGATGGCGAAATGTACATTTCGTACAGGAGGTACTGAATGACCGAAGTCACCAGTGTCGCGCTCCGCGAAAAGCTCGCCGAGCTCGTGAACCGTGTCCACTACGGTCGCGAGCGCGTTTTTGTGACGCGCCGGGGCAAGAAACTCGTCGCGCTGGTGCCCGCCGACGACCTCGACCTCATCGAAGCCATCGAAGACAGGATCGATGTCCTTGCGGCGGAGAGAGCGTTGAAGGAAAAGGGCTCCATCCCCTGGGCGAAGGTCAAGAAGGGGCTGGGGCTGTAGCCGACCGTGGCGTACCGCCTTGAGTTCAAGCCGGCCGCGCTCCGCGATCTGAAGAAGCTGCCGAAGGCCGCGAGCCGGCGGCTGGCGACCTCGATCGAGGCGCTTGCCGAAGATCCCCGGCCCAGCGGCGCCAAGAAGCTGCAGGGCAAGGGCGCGCACGTCTTCTACCGGCTCCGGGTCGGCGACTACCGCGTCATTTACCAGGTGCACGACGACGTGGTGCTCGTGCTGATCGTCCGCATCGCCGACCGCAAAGAGATCTACCGTCTGGAGCTGTAGAGAAAAGATCAGGTGGGGCGATGCATGGCCACACCCGCAGGGCACACCCTCACCTCGGCCCTCTCCCGCACGCGGGAGAGGGAGCCCCCGCCCTCCATCTCGCTCCCCTCTCCCAGGGGGAGAGGGTTAGGGTGAGGGCGCGCACAGCGCCCCACGGATGACGGTGACCACGCCCTCAAGGTTGCGTAGCACGTCGGTGTTCCAGAAACGCAAAACCCGAAAACCCTGGGACTCCAATTCGCGATCGCGGCCTTGATCGCGCTCACTCTCAGCGTGCTGGCCTCCGTCCACCTCGATCACGATCCGCTCTTTGATCGCTGCAAAATCAACTATGAACGGCCCAATCGAAACCTGACGACGGAACTTCGCGCCGATACCGCGGCTTCTGAGCACGCTCCACAGGCGGCGCTCGGCATCCGTCATGGTCTTACGCAGTGTCCGGGCGCGGGCGGTTCTGGCGGCGTCGGTCACGGCACGATTGTGCCACCGGTTGCACCCTCACCCCGGCCCTCTCCCGCACGCGGGAGAGGGAGTTGGCCCTGTCCTACGCCTGCTGCGAGCGCCGGCGCCAGTAGGCGTAGGCAGGCAGGCCGAGGGCAACGAGGGTGAGGCCCAACAACGACGCGACCGGCCTCTCCACCAGCGTGTTGACCACCAGCAGCGCCGAGGCGAGGATGAACAGCGCCGGCACCACGGGGTAGCCCCACACCCGGTACGGGCGCGGCAGCTGCGGCCGGGTGCGCCGCAGCACGAACACCGCGGCGCCGGTCCCGACCTGGAAGAGCACGACCGCGAAGATCGCGTAGGTGTACAGCTCGCTGAAGGTCCCCGACAGCGCGAGCAGCACCGACCACGCGCCCTGGGCAAGCAGCGAGCGGCCGGGCGTCCGAAAGCGCGGGTGCACCTCGGCGAGGGCCCGGAAGAAGAGCCCGTCCTGCGCCATCGGGAGGTAGATGCGAGCGGCGTACAGGATCGTCGCGGCCAGGCACCCGAACGCCGACACCAGCACCACGAACGACAGCACGCGCGCCCCGCCCGCCCCGAACAGCGCCGCGGCCGCGTCCTCGCCGATGCGTGGCGTCGCCGCCATCGCAGCCACCGGCAGCGCGCGCAGGTACACGACGTTGAGCAGCATGTACATCGCGATCACCGCCACGGTCCCCCATGCGAGACCGCGCAGCAGGTTTTTCCCGGGGTCGCGCACCTCACCGGCCGAGAGGGCGAGCCCGTACCAGCCGTCGTAGCTCCACAGCGCGGCGATCATCCCCACGCCGAAGGCGGTGAGCAATCCCGTCGAGGGCGGCATCGCCTGCAGCACCGGATGCACCCTGGGCACCGCGAAGAGCCCGAGCGCGACGAACCCGACGATCGCCCCGACCTTCAGCACGGTCAGCAGGTTCTGCACCCAGGTGCCTTCCTTCAGGCCGACGTAGTTGATCGCGGTCAGCAGCGCGATCGCCGCGGCGGCCGCCACCTGGCCGCCCGAGAGCGTCCACGTCCAGCGCAGGATCGGCACCGCGAGCAGGACGTGCTGCGTCGAGAAGAACGGCAGGAAGCTGCCGAGGTACTCGGCGAACCCGACTGCGATGGCGGCGATCCCGCCCGACATGATCACCAGGAAGCAGGTCCAGCCGTAGAGGAACCCCCACAGCGGCCCGTAGGCCTCGCGGAGGAAGTGGTACATCCCACCGGCGCGCGGGAACATCGCGCCCAGCTCGGCGTAGGTCAGCGCGCCGGCGAGCGTGAGCAGCCCGCCCACCAGGTACACGAGGAGGATCAGGCCCGGGTACGGCAGCGACTTCGCGATGTCGCCGGTGGTGATGAAGATCCCCGTGCCGACCATCGCGCCGATGGTCAGCAGCGCTCCGTCCCAGGCCCCCAGCCCGCGGACGAGCTGCGGCGCGCTTTCGGATCGTGTCTCGGTCAAACCCGCTGGTTCCCGGCGGTAGTGTCTCACGGCGTCGCCCGTTCGGTGTGGGGCGCGCACGCCGTGCGCGCCCGGCCGCCCAGCGGCCGAGGAACCCTCACCTCGGCCCTCTCCCGCGTGCGGGAGAGGGAGTCTGGCTCAGCAGCAGGACGATCTCGGTCCCCTCTCCCAGGGGGAGAGGGTTAGGGCGAGGGCTTGCACAGCGCCCCACGGATGACGGTCGCCACGCCCTCGAGGTTGACCAGCACGTCGGTGTTCCAGAAACGCAAAACCTGAAAACCCTGGGACTCCAATTCGCGATCGCGGCCTCGATCGCGTTCGCTCTCGGCGTGCTGGCCTCCGTCGACCTCGATCACGATCCGCTCTTTGATCGCTGCAAAATCAACTATGAACGGCCCAATCGGAACCTGACGACGGAACTTCGCGCCGATACCGCGGCTTCTGAGCACGCTCCACAGGCGGCGCTCGGCATCCGTCATGGTCTTACGCAGTGTCCTGGCGCGGGTGGTTCTGGCGGCGTCGGTCACGGCACGATTGTGCCACCGGTTGCACCCTCACCCCGGCCCTCTCCCGCACGCGGGAGAGGGAGCGAACAAGTGGGCCGCGCCGGCCCCACATCTGATTGGAGGGCGGGTCAGGTGCCGGAATCGGGGCAGCGACACGAAAAGCCCGGCCCAACGGTCGGGCTTTTCGTACCGATCCGGACGGGACAGAACGTCCCGAAGGTGCAGGTTACTTCAGGTGCTTGCTGACCAGCTTGGTCATCTCAAACATCGAGACCTGTCTCTTGCCGCCGAACACGCCTAACAGGTTGGCGTCGGCATTGATCATGCGCCTGTTCTTGGCGTCCTGCAGCTTGTTCTTCTTGATGTAGGCCCACAGCTTCTTCGTGACCTCGGTGCGCGGCAGCGGCGTCCATCCGACCACCGGTGCGAGCGCCGCGCTCGGCGTCATCGGCTTCATGAACGCCGCACTCGGCTTCCGCTTCGCAGGGGCCTTCTTCGGCTTTGCCTTCTTCGCTGTTGCTTTCTTCGCTACCGGCTTCTTTTTCGCTTTCTTCGTTGGCATCCTCGTCTCTCCCTTCGTACCCTTCTTGCAGGTTAGATTCTCGCACTGCGCGTCTGCAACAGAGAGTGCCCTAGGGAGAACCGCTTGTCAACCTCCCCACCAGGGAGGGAAGGTCACGGCGAGGGGACGGCAGGAGGCAGCCGTCACGGCGTGGGCGACCGGATGGACCCTCACCCCGGCCCTCTCCCAGAGGAAGAGGGGGCTTGGCCCTGCACGGCCAGTCGGCGACCGCCCGCTGCTCGATTCGTCTTTCCGAGGAGCGCAGCGGTATTGGAACCTGCCCTGAGACCGTCCCGCCACAGGCGGGACTCCTCGGTATGACCCTTTGGGGGGCGGCACTTTCCAGGCAATGACTGGGAAAAACGCGGTCCTCCTGAGCGAGGCAAAGCCTCGCGAAGGACCCCAAGGCCCCTGGAGCGCGGTCGACCGAGCGGGCTGAGCGGACAGCTACTTCGTGGCGCTCTCGAGCTCGGCGGCGGCCCTGTCGATGACGGCGGCCACGCCCTCGAGCACCTTGCCGGTGCGGGCGATCCCTTCGTCGGCCTGCTGCCACTTCTTGAGCTCGATGGCCTCGCGCACCATCGGCACGGTCTTGACGCCGTAGCCGGTGTACATGCCCGGAGCGTAGAGCATGTTCTCGAACCACGGACGCTGCGGGAGCCCCGCCGGGTCGAGCATCGCGCGGTCCACGCCGAGCAAGGTCGCGTTCACGGCCTTGACGCGCTCGCCTGCGGGGGCGGCGCCCCCGTCGGCGGGCGCCTTCGCGGCGGCCTTGTCGTACCGCTCCGCGGCTCGCGTGAGCGCCTCGGCGGCGTTCTCGAGCGGCGCGAAGTTGAGGTGCGGCGGTACCTCCTCGGCGGGCGGCGCGAGGGTCGGCGCGCGCGGGTCGGAAGTTGCCAGGAAGACGCCCTCCTCGAGCTCCAGGTTGCGTTCGCGTGCCTGGTCGCGTGAGTCTTCCGCGAGCTTCTTGAGCTCGCTGACGTAGCGGTTCACGGTTTCCGCGAGGTTGGTGAAGCGGAACGGGATCAGCTCGGCGTCGGCCAGGCGCATGACCGCCGTGCCGGTCGTCTGCGCGAGCGCACGGCCGTAGACGAACGTGGTGTCGGAGAAGTGCGTGTACCAGTAGAAGTCGTCGTAGATCGAGTGGTAGATGCCGCCCTCGTCCTCGCCGCCGAATCCGAGGGAGAGGCACGGCACCCCGATGTGGTCGAGAAACGCGGTGTAGTCCGAGCCGAAACCCAGGGCGCCGATACGGAGATCCCTGCGCTGCCGGAGATCCTTGCGGTCGTCGGCTGTCTTGGCGTGCTCGATCCGATAGAGCTGCAGCCGCTTCCACACCGACACGCCCGACTCAGGGTCGGGGATGTCGCGCGCCACGTCGTTGTAGAGGCTCTCGAGGGAATGGGAGCCGCTCATCTCGAGGTAGCCGCGGCTGTTCGAGTCGGAGTTGAGGTAGGCCACCGCGTGCTTCGACAGCTCGGCGGCGTGCGTCTCGGCCCACTCGGTCGAGCCGAGCAGCCCCGGCTCCTCGCCGTCCCACGCGCAGTAGATGATCGTGCGCTTCGGCCTCCAACCCTGCCTGGCGAGCTCGCCGTACGCGCGCGCCTCCTCGAGCAGCGCCGCCAGGCCGGAGACCGGGTCCTCGGCGCCGTTGACCCAGGCGTCGTGGTGGTTGCCGCGGATCACCCACTCGTCGGGGCAGGTGGAGCCCGGGATCCTCGCAACGACGTCGTAGAGCGGCTTCATGTCCCAGTTCGACCTCACCACGAGGTGGACCTTCGAAGTACCGGGGCCGACGTGGTACGGGAACGGGAGGGCGCCCCGCCACTCCTCGGGCGCCATCGGGCCTTCGAGCGCTTTCAGGAGCGGCTCCGCATCGGCGTACGACACCGGCAGCACCGCGATCTTGGTCAGGACCTGGACGTCCTTGAGCGGCAGGCGCCTGGCGTCCCTGGTCGCGCCGACGCCGGGCGTCAGCGGATCGCCGACGTAGAACGTGTCCATGACGCTGCCGCGCTGGACGCCGTCGGCGGGTCGGAACGGGCCGTCGGGGAAGGCCTTGCCCCCGAAGTAGCCGTCGTCGCGCGGATCGGAGTAGATCAGGCACCCGATCGCACCGTGCTCGGCGGCGACCTTCGGCTTGATGCCGCGCCAGGAGTGGCCGTAGCGCGCGATGACGATCGCGCCCTTGACCGAGACACCCAGCCGCTGGAGCCTGTCGTAGTCGTCAGGCACGCCGTAGTTGACGTAGACGAGCGGCCCCGTCACGTCTCCGTCGGCCGAGTAGGCGTTGTAGGTGGGGAGCTGCTCCTTCTGCTGGTTGGACGTCGGATCGACCGCGAGCGGAGGCTCCTGCAGCTTGGCGACGAACTTCGTCGGGGCGATCATCTCGACCCGGCGCTCCTTCGGCGTCGGGAAGAGCACGTCGAACGTCTCGATGTGCGCGTCGAACCCCCACTCTTTGAACTTCGCCAGCATCCACTCGGCGTTTTCCTTGTCGTACGGCGAGCCGACGTTGTGCGGGCGCGCCGAGAGCCGCTTCATGTACTCGCGAAGGTTCACCGGATCCGGGATGGCGCGGAACTTCGCCTCCCAATCGCGCTCGACCTGCGATGACTGATTGGAAAACCCCGAAAGCGCAGGCTCCTCGGCCGCGGCCGAGCCGAGGACGAGGAGCGCCGAAGCCGCCAGACCGACGATCGCAGTGGTTCGCATGAAGCCTCCCTCCCAACACGATGACGGGCATTATATCGGGGTAAAGCTGCGGCGCGCGGCCGCGCCCTCTCCCTCCGGGAGTGGGAACCGGAATTGTGGCGCTGCAGAGCAATGTGGGGCCGGCGCGGCGCGCCGGCACGCGCGCCCAACACCTGATCCACATGCGACGTGCCGTCCCATCGTCCTAACCCTCTCCCCGTGAGAGAGGGAACCAGGATGGGCGTTCGTGCAGGGAGGATCGGCCCATCTCCCACGAACGGGCGGTGAAGAAGACTGTGGGTCGGCTAGACTCGGACAGGAGGCAGACACCATGAAGATGCAGGTCATCTCAATGGGGCCGAAGAAGCGGATTGCGCTGGTCGCGCACGACAACAAGAAGCAGGATCTCCTTGAATGGGCGCGTTTCAACCGCGACCTCCTCGCCCACCACGACCTCTTCGCCACCGGCACGACCGGGAAGATCCTGGAAAGCGCGCTCAAGACGCCCGTCGCCAAGCTTCAGAGCGGTCCCCTGGGCGGCGACCAGCAGATCGGCGCCAAGATCGCGGAGGGGACGATCGATTTCGTGATCTTCTTCTGGGACCCGCTCGAGCCGCAGCCGCACGATCCCGACGTGAAGGCGCTCCTGCGGATCGCGGTGGTGTGGAACATCCCGGTCGCGTGCAACCGGGCGTCGGCCGACTTCATGATTTCGTCCCCCCTCATGGACTCGGACTACGAACGGCTGCTCCCCGACTACACGACCTACCGCGAGCGGCTCAGGCAGGCCCCGGACGCCTGAACCGGTGCCATCCTCCCGACGACGCTCGGCGTGCCTTTCCACCGCCCACCGGCGGTCACCTACATCGGGCACTGCTACTTGGGCTTTGGTGCCTGTCCGTTTGAATCCAGCGTGATGCTGAACGTCTTCCCTTCCTGTTTGGCCCTGATATCGTACGTGACGATGGTGCCGCGGGTTGTTCTCTCGGCCGTTGTGATGACGGCATTAGGGTACTGCCGCTTGACCGATTGCGTCACGGCCTGAGGCAACTCGCCTTCGGCGAGGCTCTCTTCCACCTCGACGACGGTACCGTCCGGGCTGTAGAGAACGTCGCGGGTCATCTTCCCTTCGAGGCTTTCGATCTCGTAGAAGAGCTTGTCCCCTTCCTTCTCGCTTCCGTAGCCCTTCACCGTTGCGTGCGGAAAGGCTTTTTGGAAAGCGGCGAGGACCGCCGAGGGCACGTCCTTCCTGGACAGTTTCTCGTCGCCCAGCACGACGCCGACACCGAAGATCGTCAACGCCAGGATTGTGAGCAGTGCTGTTCTTGTCAGGGTGCTGCAGCTTTTCATGGTTCCCTCCGTGAGGACGATGGCTGTTTGGTGATCGGCCGCAGCATTGCGCTCGTCACCGTCACCGATGATACCAGCGCTGCGCGCGCGAACGCACAAGCCACTCCCCCACGCTGCTCTACGGGATCGGCGGTCCCGGTCCACCGCCCTGAACGAGAAGGAGGCGGCGCATCGGCTAGACTAGCGGCGGCAGCACAGGACGCCCGTGGAGGTGGCAGATGAAGGCACGGCTCGTAGTTGCGCTGATCATCGCGGCGCTGGCGGTCTCCGGGTCCGCCTTCGCCCAGTGCCGCGGCGACTGGTCGGGCAACGTGGCGGTCAACTACACCAACCCGACCGGCGCGACCGGGGACACGCTCGGGGGCGGGGCCTCCTTCACGGCCGGCGTCACCTACCAGCCGATCAAGTGGCCGGTCGGAGTCCTGCTGGAGCTCAGCCACAACAACTTCAGCGCCCCCAACGTGCCCGTCGAAACCGAGACGCCCGGTCAGAGCGCCTACCTGTACGGCAAGGCGCAGCTCTGGTCGCTCACCGCCAACGCCATCTGGAGCCGGGAGGTGGACGACAAGCTCGGGTACTACGCGGTCGGCGGCGTCGGTGCCTACAGGCGCAAGCTAGCGCTCAGCACCCCCGGCGGCTTCGACTCCATCTCGTGGTGCAACCCGTGGTCGGGGGAGTGCTCCATCGGCCTGGTCCCGGTGAGCTCGGTGGTCGGCACCCAGACGGAGACGAAGTTCGGGTACAACCTCGGCGTCGGCGTGACGTACTGGATCGGGTGTACGACGCAGCTCTACCTCGAGGCGCGCTACAGCTGGGTGAACACCTCCAAGAGCATGCGGTTCATCCCGGTCTCGTTCGGCATCCGCTTCTAGCGGAGGGTTCGCCGAGGGCGGCGCCAGGCGCCTCCAGCTCGTGATCGGCCAGCACTTCTGATCGCATGCGCCGCTTGCGGCGCGGAAGAGGCCACGCTACGCTCCGCGCCGGGATGGGGGAAGGTGCGATGACGAGAGCGGTTGCCGGGCTTGCCGTTGTGGGACTGCTCGTCGCGGCCCTCGCGGCGGACGGAGCCGAGCCTTCCGAGGCGGCTGCCAGGATCGCGGCGGGCGACGCCGCGTTGGAGAAGCTCGACCTCGAGGCGGGTATCGCGGCCTACCGCAGCGCGCTCGAGGCGGCCCCGGACAGCTACGAGGCGCTCTGGAGGCTGGCGCGCGCGCTGGCCGACGAGGCGACTCTCTCAAAGCAGGGGCAACAGAAGGGCCTGTGCGTCGAGGCCGAGAAGCTCGCCCGCACGGCGGTCGCCCTCAACCCTTCGGAGTCGAAGGGCCATGCCTACCTCGCGGTCGCCGTCGGGAAGCTGGCGCTCTTCGAAGGCGGCAAGCGCAAGGTCGAGCTCTCCAAGGAGGTCAAGGCAGAGGCCGAGAAGGCGCTGCAGTGCAACCCGGACGACGACGTTGCCCTTCACGTCCTCGCCATCTGGAACCGCGAGATGGTCGAGCTCGGCTGGTTCCTCAAGAGCTTCGCCCAGATTCTGTACGGGAAGTTCCCGCCGGCCTCGCTCGACGCGGCGATCGCCGATCTCCGCCGTGCCACCGAGCTCCAGCCGAAAGTCATCCCGCACCACGTGGAGCTCGGCATCACGTTCGCGTCGGCCAAACGCTGGGCCGAGGCCAAGGCCGAGCTCGACAAGGGGCTCGCCCTGCCCACCGGTTGGGTCACGGACGACTACTACCGCGCCCTGGCCCGCGCCAGCCTCGCCCGGATCAAGTCCCACCTCGAGTAGCCGTCGCAACGCGCGGGGGCGCACGAGGCTTCCCCGTGTAAACACAGTTCCCGAGATTGCAGCGTTTCCGCCACGTCTTCACCTGCGACGAAACGTACAGGTGCGTCAAGCGGGAAGGCCACCTGCGGTGCTAAGGTTCCCAGAATGGGGACGGTGCTTCTGGTGGATCAGCCTTGCTATCTTCGCGACACGAGGTGGCGAACGACGCAGGATTGTCTCGCTACTGGCACGTTTGGCGCGTCGCTTCTTGGCCAGACCCTGGCGGCCGCATCGCGGGGGCCGCGTTGACCAGGCCTGGTAAGCATCCCCTCATCCGTGCAGTGGGTCGGGCGCTGCCGCCGCACTTCGCGGACCAGGAGACGCTCATCGCGGCGTTCCGCGAGGCCTGGAGCGGTGCCCACTTCAACGTCGAAAGGCTCGAAGAGCTCCACCGGGCGGTGCAGGTCTCGGGGCGGTACCTGGCCCTCCCCATCGAGGCCTACAAGAGCCTTACCTCCTTCGCGCGCCGCAACGAGGAGTGGACGAGGGTCGCGGTGGATCTCGGCGAGGCGGCGGTGCGCGAGGCGCTCCGGTGCGCCGATCTGTCACCCGAGGATGTTGATCACCTCTTCTTCGTCAGTACTACAGGGATCGCCACCCCGAGCATCGACGCCCGGCTCGTCAACCGCCTGGAGTTGCGAGCCGATGTCCGGCGCTCGCCCCTGTTCGGCCTCGGGTGCGCAGGTGGCGTGGCCGGGATCGCGCGCGCTTCCGACGTCCTGCGCGCCTACCCGGACGGGGTGGCGGTCATGCTCTCGGTGGAGCTGTGTTCGCTCACGCTCCAGCGCGAGGATTTCTCGATCCCGAATATCATCTCCTCCGGGCTGTTCGGCGACGGTGCGGCCGCCGTGCTGTGTACGGGCGGGGCTCATCACACCACCCGTAACCGGCGAGGCCCCAGAATCCTCGCGACCGACTCGGTCTTCTACCCGGGCACGGAAAGAGTGATGGGGTGGGACATCGTGGACACCGGTTTCAAGATCGTCCTTTCGGCCAAGGTGCCACAGGTGGTTCGCGAGCACGTTCGGCAGGACGTGGAGGCGTTCCTGGCGGCGCACGGTCTCGACCGCTCCCGCATCCGCCACTGGATCGCCCACACGGGCGGGCCCAGGGTGCTCCAGGCGTTCGAGGAGACGCTGGAACTGCCTGCAGGCGCCCTCGATCGCTCGTGGCGGTCCCTGCGTGAGACGGGAAACCTCTCCTCGGCATCTGTGCTTTTCGTGCTCGGGGAGCTGCTCGACTCCGGTGACGCGAAGAAGGGGGATCTTGGCCTGTTGATGGCGATGGGACCGGGATTCTGCTCCGAGCTGGTGCTGCTGCAATGGTGACGTCGGTCGCACTGTACCTGACGTTTCTAGCTGCTCTCTACGGCGAGAGACTCGTCGAACTGTTGATCGCGCATCGCAACGCCCGGCGAGCCTTCACCATGGGTGGTGTGGAAACCGGTCGCGGCCACTACCCTGTGATGGTCGTGGTGCACGCGCTCTTCCCGCTCGCGTGCGCAGCCGAGGTGCTCGCGCTGCACCGTACGTTCCCGGGCGCCGCCGGCTACGCCGCCCTGGGCATGGCGGTCGCCGCGCAGGCACTGCGCTGGTGGGTGGTCGCCACCCTCGGCCGGAGATGGAACACGCGCATCATCGTGGTGCCGGGCGAGCGCCCCCTGACGGACGGCCCCTACCGGTACCTGCGCCACCCCAACTACTTCGCAGTGATGCTCGAGGCGGTCGCCGTGCCGCTGATCCACGGGGCGTGGCTCTCCGCCATCGTGTTCGTGGGCGCCAACCTTGTGCTCCTGGGCGTTCGCATCCCGGCCGAGGAGCGCGCCATGGGCGAGGCGTACGCGAGGGCTTTCGGCACGCTGCCGCGGTTCCTGCCGGGGGCGCGGCATGTCTGACGTCAGGGCAGCTGTTCTGGCCGAGATCCGCCGCATTCTCTCGACCGAGCTCGAGATCACGGACCCCGTGGAGCCGCACCACGAGCTGGCACGGGACCTCAGGGTCGACTCAATGGGCGCGATCGTCCTGGCGGTCGGGCTCGAGGACACGTTCCGCGTGAAGCTCTCCGACGAGGACGCGGGTGCGGTCGTGACGGTTGGGGACCTCGTGGACCTCGTGGATCGAAGGGCGCGGGGGGACCGCACGGAGAACGGCGCCGCCGACGAACAGCGGGAGGTCCCGCGATGAAGGGCCCGCCGCTCCCCGTCCCCGAGCACCGCACCATCAACGAGGCCTTGGAGGCCGCGGCAGCGGCCCCGTCCGGCATCACCTTCGTGGACCTCCACGAACGGGAAACGTTTCTCCCGTTCGCCGAGATCCGCGCCCGCGCCGGCCGGACGGCCGCTGCTCTCCTGCGGAAGGGGGTCCGCCCCGGCGACCGGGTCGCGCTCGTCTTCCCGACCTCCCCGGAGTTCCTCGATGGCTACTTCGGCGCGCTGTTGGCCGGTGCCGTCCCCGTCCCGCTCTACCCGCCGTTCCGCCTCGGACGGCTGCCCGAGTACCACGCCGCGACGGCCAGGATGATCGGCGCCTCCGGCGCGTGCCTCGTGCTGGCTGACGCCCGGACACGCACGCTCCTCGGTCAGGCGGTCGAGCGGTCGCGCCCGCGCCTTGGGTGTGCGACGCTCGAAGACATCGGCCAGGGGAGCACCGGCGAGGTCCACGCCGCCGTCGATCCCGGCTCCCTCGGGGTGATCCAGTTCTCCTCGGGCTCGACCGCCGACCCGAAGCCGATCGCGCTTTCGCACGCCAACCTGACGGCGCAACTGGCGGCCCTCAAGTCGCTCCTGCCGCCCGAGGAGCGCTTCCCGCAGCTCGGGGTGTCCTGGCTGCCGCTCTACCACGACATGGGCCTGATCGGCTGCCTTCTCCTCGCGGTGTACTACCCAGGCCCCCTCGTCCTTATCCCCCCTGAGCATTTCCTGGTTCGTCCGGCGCTCTGGCTGCGGGCGATCGCGCGCCACCGCGCCACCCTCTCGGTGTCGCCCACGTTCGGCTACGCGCTCAGCACCAAGCGGGTTCGGGACGAGGACGTCGTCGGTCTCGATCTCTCGAGCTGGCGCCTCGCCGTGTGCGGGGCGGAGCCGATCTCGGTCGCCACCCTGCAGGCGTTCGCGCAGCGCTTCGCCCCGCTCGGCTTCCGCTCCTCGGCGCTGCGCCCCGTCTACGGCTTGGCCGAGGCCTCGCTCGCCGTCACCTTCTCGGCCCCGAACCGGCCGCCGAAAGCGCTCAACGTGGACCCGGCCCGGCTGGCGGCCACCGGGGAGGCCGTCCCGGGGACACGGGCGATCGTTTCCGTCGGGACGCCGGTCCCGGGCGCCGAGCTGGAGGTGCGCGGCGCGGCCGGGAGGCGCCTTCCCGAACGTAAGGTGGGCCGGATCTTCGCGCGCGGGCCGTCCCTGATGACCGCCTACTTCGGGCAGCCGGAGGCCACGGCTGACGCCGTCGCCGAGGGCTGGCTCGACACCGGGGATCTCGGGTTCGTCGCCGACGGCGAGCTGTACGTGTGCGGGAGGGAGAAGGACCTCGTCATCATCCGGGGCGCGAACCACGTTCCGCAGGAGTTCGAGGAGTGCCTCGACCACCTCGAAGGGCTTCGGCACGGTTGCGCGGTGGCGCTCGGCTTCGTCCCCGAGGGTGAGGATGAGGAGCAGCTCCTCGTGCTCGCCGAGCGCGCGAGGGATGCCGCGCGCAACGACGGCGACGCCGGCACGATCGAGTTGATCCGCCGTGCCGTCCTGGAGCACACCGGCGTCAGGCCGCACACCGTGCGGCTCCTCGAGCCCGGCACCCTGCCACGGACGTCGAGCGGGAAGATGCGCCGCAGCGAGGCTCTTCGCCGCTTTCTCGCAGGCGAGCTCACACCACCGCGCAAGGCCGGCCCCGCCCGGCTTTCGGCGGAGCTGATCCGCTCCGCCGTCGCCTTCGCCAGGGTCAAGCTCGGCCGTGAGCGCTAGCTTCGACGTCGCCGTCGTGGGAGGGGGCCCCGCCGGGCTCGCGGCCGCGGCATTCGCCTCGCGCGCGGGATGCTCCACGGTCCTCCTCGACAGGAGCAGCGGGCCTCCCGACAAGGCGTGCGGCGAGGGGCTCATGCCGGCAGGCGTGCGCGTGCTCGAGGAGATCGGCGTGCGGTCCCGTATTTCAGATGCCGACTGCGCCCCGTTCGTCGGGATCCGCTACATCCAAGCGGACGGCTCCTCTGCCGAGGGCCGCCTCCCGGAGCCCGGCCTCGGGATCAGGCGCACCGCGCTGACCTCGGAGCTTGCACGCTGCGCCGGGGAGTCCGGGGTCGAGATGCGGTGGAACTGCGCGGTCGAACGGTTCTCGACGACCGATCAGGCCGTTTCGCTCGCCACCGCCGGCGGGGAGGTGAGGGCACGGCTCCTGGTCGCGGCGGACGGCCTCCACTCCCGGCTTCGCCGCCTCGCCGGGCTCGACCGCCCGCCCCGGCTGCCGCAGCGGCTGGGGCTGCGGCAACACTTCCGCGTGACCCCGTGGAGCGAGTTCGTCGAGGTCCACCTCGGCGACGGGATGGAGGCGTTCGTAACCCCGGCGGGCGCATCGCGCGTCGGGATCACCTTCCTGTGGGAGAGGGACGCCATCCCGGTGCCGGTCTCATTTGACAGCTTCCTGCCCCGCTTCCCGGCCGTGGCCTCTCACGTGGCGGGCGCGCCGGCCGACTCGGTGCCGCGCGGCGCCGGGCCGCTCGCCCAGGGCGCCCGTGCTCGGGTCGCGGACCGCTTCGTGCTGGTGGGCGACTCGGCCGGGTACGTGGACGCCATCACCGGCGAAGGGATCTCCCTGGCCCTCCTGGGTGCCAAGGCGCTCGGCGCCCTCCTGCCCGCGGCGCTCGAACGGGGCGCGACGCGTGAGGCCCTCCTCCCCTACGAGCGGGAGGCCGCCCGCCAGTTCCGGCGGTACGCCCTGGTCTGCCGGTCCGTGCTCTGGGTGGCGCGCAGGCCGCGACTCCGTCGGGGTTTGCTTCGATTCCTGGGCGCACACACCCACCTCTTCGACACCCTCATCGCCCTCGCGCTAGCCTGAGTCTCATTTCAGTTCAGATGTGGGGCGCGACCGCCGGGCGCGCTGAACTTGGTCTTGTGTGGGGCGCGCAGGCCACGCGCGCTTTCGTTGGTTTCGGAGGGTGCGAGACAGCTTGCGCGGTGCGCGAACCCCTCAGAAACCACAGCAAACACGCCGGCACGGCGTGCCGGCCCCACAGTCGGCTTCTCGGGTCGAAACGCGCCGGAGCGCGAGCCCCCGACATGCCCTGTTGCGACCAGCCACGGCTCAGCGGGGCTTGACGGCGCTCTGCTGGCCCGCACCAGGGAACGAGACGAAGCGGATCGGCTTCCTCGGCCGCAGGCCCACCTCTGCCTGCCATGCCGCCAGATCCTCGACCGATAGCGCCCCCGACTTGCTCGTGAGCGCGAAGTAGAGATCCGCGAGGGTGGCGGTCTGGCCCGCCCGGCGGGTCGGGGAGAGCGCGAACAGCTCCTGGATCACCAGGATGCCGCCGGGGCGCAGCGCGCGGGCCGCCCGCCGGATCAGCTCCCGGCTCTGCGCGGGCTCGAAGTGGTGCAGGAGGTTGGACACGAAGACGAGGTCGAAAGCCGCCGCCCCGAGATCCTCGGTCAGGGCGTCTCCGGCCCGCTGCGTGACCCGGTCCCCGAGCCCCTCATGCTCCAGGATCGCAGCGGCCTGCGCGATGGCCCCGGGGAGGTCGAGGATCTCGGCGCGCAGCCCGGGATGACGCCGGCAGAGGGCGACCGAGAAGAACCCGTGCGAGCCGCCGACGTCGAGCATGGCCCGCGCGCCCCTCGGGACGGGGGTCCGCAGCACGACCTCGCGAGCGAGTGAACCGGCCAGGGAGCGCATGCCGCGCTGGTAGAGATCCCACTGCTCGCGCGACATCTCGGCGTGGATGTCGAGCGGCTCGCCGGTGACGACGAAGCGCTCGAGGCGCCCGATCCAGTCCCACTCAACGAACCTGAAGAGCACGTTGTCGTGGAGCGAGACGGCGCTGCTCTCAAGCAGCCACCTCCGGGCGTCGGAGGTGATGACGTATCTTCCATCGGCCGCGGCGCGGACGTAGCCTGTCGCCTCGAGGACGCCGAGCAGCTTGCCGGTCGCGCGCTCGTTCGTTCCGCAGCGGGACGCGAGTTCACCCGCCGTCAGGGGCGAGGGGGCGAGGGCCTCGAAAACGCCGACCTTCGTCCCGACCATCAGCGCCTGGGCGAGGAGCAGCGTCCCGTGGGTCTCGAGCAGCGGCCGAGGCCCCAACCGCAGCAGGATCGCCACGCGCTCGAGCAGGTTCTCCGCAACCGGTCCGATCCTCAACGTCTCGCCCTAGAACCTGCAGCCCACCACGAAGCCCGCCGGGGCCACGCTCACGTACCAGGTGCGATGGCCGGCTCCGGAGGCGCTCACGTGGTCGAAGTCGGTGCGCTGCTGGTACTCCCGGAGGTCGCGAACCGCCCTCATCGGCTGGCTGAAGATCTGCACCTCCGAGATGATCTGGCCGATGGCGAAGGTGATGAGGCCGTCTTTGGCGGGGCGGTTGTAGTGGAGCCAGATTGTGAGGCCGGCCGCGAGGTTCACGGCCGTGGCGATCGCCTGAGTCTGAAACGACCGTCCGAGTTCTTCCTGCGCCGCGGCCTTTCGGAGATAGCCCTCGGCCGACGCGAGCTTAACCCGCCGAGCCTCGAGCGTGTCGCCCGGCATCGCCCTCAATCGCGCCGCGAACCCGCCCGCTTCCACCGGAAAGATGAGCACGCCGCCCGCCCCGAGCGCGGTTGTCACGGCCCCAACGAGCATGTCCTGCCTCTGCTTCTCGTCGTCAGACCTCGAGTAGACGGCCAGCTGACCCGCGGTCGCGGCGCCGTAGCCGACCAGCCACCCGTACCACCAGAGGTCGGCAGCTTTCTGTCCGCCATCGAGGGAGTTCTGGATGTAGGCCAGGCGGTTCGTCACCGCGGCATCCCCAAGGTCTCTCGCCTCCTGGGCTGCGAGCTGGGTCGTCAGAAGCAGCAGGATCGCGAAGACCGAGGCAGCCTTCCCGATGCGTTTCATCGTCGTCCCCTCCGCCCGTCAATTCCCTTTTCTTCAGGCAACTACACTGGACTGCTCGAACCTCCTGACCCGTCTCGTCCGCATTGCCGGTCCCGATGGTACTCCCGTCGCGGTGACGGCGGTGCGAGTGGAAGACAAGGGGCCCACATTCGCGCCTCGGGCCACCTCTCGGTGGCCCGTGATTCCTCCGTCAGATTTGGTGTGGAGAATACTCGGCTCAGATTCCGAACCCTGGGACCCAAGGCGCCTGCGTGTGCAGGCTGACGAGGAGGGTGGGAATGGCGGGCGCCCGCGGTGCCCGCCTCATCCCGAATTACTTCTTCAACGCCTGACGCACGCCCTCGGCGTAGGCCGGATCGGCCTTCTTGAAGTGCGCGAGCTGGCGCTCGATGATCTCCTGCGGAACGCCCTCCATGGCGCCCGCGATGGCCTGGTGGAGCCTCTTGCGCTCAGCGGCGGGCATCAGGCGGTAGAGGTTGCCCGCCTGCGTGTAGTCGTCGTTGCCCTCGCGGTGGTCGTAGCGGTCGGCGGCGCCCGAAATCTCAAGCGGAGGCTCCACGAATCGCCGATCCTCGACGGGGCCGCCGAACGAGTTGGGCTCGTAGTTGACGCTGCCGCCGGTGTTGTCGTCGAACCGCATCGCGCCGTCCCGATGGTAGTTCGCCACCGGGCAGTGCGGCTGGTTGACCGGCAGGCTCTCGTAGTTGACGCCGAGCCGGTAGCGATGCGCGTCGCCGTAGGCGAAGATCCTGAACTGCAGCATCTTGTCGGGGCTGTGGCTGATGCCGGGCACGACGTTCGCGGGCGAGAATGCAGACTGCTCCACGTCGGCGAAGTAGTTCTCCGGGTTCCGGTTGAGCTCCAGCACGCCGACCTCGATGAGCGGGTAGTCTCCGTGCGGCCACACCTTGGTGAGGTCGAATGGGTTGTACGGCGTCGTCTCCGCATCGGCCTCCGGCATGATCTGGACCATCACGCGCCACTTCGGGAAGTCCTTCCGTTCGATCGCCTCGAACAGGTCACGCTGGTGGCTCTCACGGTCCTGCCCAACGATGCGTTCGGCCTCTTTATCCGTAAGGGTGGCGATACTCTGCATCGTCTTCAAGTGGAACTTGACCCAGAACCGCTCGCCCTTTGCGTTGATCAGGCTGTAGGTGTGGCTGCCAAAGCCGTGCATGTGGCGGTAGCTCTTCGGCAGGCCGCGGTCGGAGAACAGGATCGTCACCTGGTGCAGGCTCTCCGGCGAGAGCGACCAGAAGTCCCACATCGCCGTCTTGCTGCGGAGGTTCGTCTTGGGGTCGCGCTTCTGCGTGCGGATGAAGTCGGGGAACTTGTACGGATCCCGCACGAAGAACACCGGCGTGTTGTTGCCGACGAGGTCCCAGTTGCCGTCCTCGGTGTAGAACTTCATCGCAAAGCCGCGCACGTCGCGCTCGGCGTCGGCCGCGCCGCGCTCCCCCGCCACCGTGGAGAAGCGCAGGAAGCAATCGGTCTTCTTGCCGACCTTCGAGAAGATCGCAGCCTTCGTGTACCCCATGATGTCGCCGGTGCACGTGAACGTCCCGTACGCGCCCGACCCCTTGGCGTGCACGACGCGCTCCGGGATGCGCTCCCGGTTGAAGTGTGCGTGCTTCTCAAAGAGCTGCCAGTCCTGGACCAGCAGCGGACCGCGGGGGCCGGCGGTGAGCGAGTTCTGGTTGTCGCCCACCGGGATGCCGGCGGAAGTTGTGAGTTGCTTCTTCTTGTCCCTTTTCATCTTTCCCTCCTTTGGGCTCTCCGCCCGGATTGATATATTGTCTAGTTCTAGATCTTGTCTAGATCACATGGAAAAAAAAGAGCTCTATCCCCTTCTCCTCTTGCGTCCGCGCATGACCACTTGATACTCCGTGACCTCCCAGCCACGGAGCTTCTTCTCCCCCGAGACCACAACAGCATCCCACGGCACGTCGTGGATAGCGCCCGTCTTTTCCTCGATGAAATGGTGGTGCCGCTCGACATGCGAATCGAACACCACGACCCCTTCCCTGATCGTCTGAGGTCGAACGAGTCCCTTCTCCTCGAGTCGGGTGAGCGTGTTGTAGACCGTCGCCCGCGACAGCGTCGGGCACTCCCGCCGCGCATGCTCCAGGACCTGGTCGGCGGTCGGGTGGGACGTCGAGGCGAGGACGTAGCGTGCCACCGCGACACGCTGGGGTGTCGGCTGCAGTCCGACCCTGCGCAATAAAGCGATGAGGTCCTCCATACACCGACGAGACTATGTCTAATCTTAGAGACTGTCAAGCCTCAACGGCTCATGACCCGCCACACGTGGTGGGAGGGCCACGCCAGGGACTGGTCAAGGCCTACTGTGGCGGGCGAGGGGCCGGGGCCGGCTCGAGGGTCACGCCATCCAGGAGAACCCGGCCTGCGTTGACGAGACGGCTCCCTCGCGCAACGTTCTTGAAGACGCTGTCGCGGATCACGAGCCCGCTGACCGGCGAGCTCTCGAGCCCGACGATCGAGAGCGCAAACCCGGCCTTGTTCACCGTGAGGTGGTCGACGCGGACGTTGCGGATCACGGGGTTGAACTGGTGCGACGGATCCTCGTCCGCAGGCGAGTAGAGCATGTCGACGTCGATCGCGGAGCCCACCTCGTCGATCTGGGTGTCTCGCATGAAGACGTTCTCGATGACGCCTCCCCGTGCCGCATTGGTCTTGAGGCGGAGGCCCCGATCGAGCTCGGGGCTCGACATCGCGTTGCGCTCCGCAAAGACGTCGCGGACGCCGCCGGTGGCCTCGCTGCCGATCGTCACGCCACCGTGGCCGGCCCGCATGCGGCAGTTGCGGATGACGATCCGCTCGGAGGGCGCGGCGAGCCGGCGGCCGTCGGCGTTCCGCCCGGACTTGATCGCAATGCAGTCGTCCCCGGTGTCGAAGAGCGTGTCCTCGATGAGGACGTCCGTCGATGACTCGGGGTCGCACCCGTCGTTGTTGGGACCAAGGGAGAGCACCGAGACGCCGCGCACGGTGACGTTCGAGGAGAGGACCGGGTGGATCACCCAGAAGGGGGAGTTCCGGATCGTGACGCCCTCGATAAGCACGTTCGTGCAGCGGTACATCTGCACGAATGGCGGCCTGAGGTAGTGGCCGGCTCCGTAGATCCGCTGTTCGGGCGGGATGCCTTCCTGGGCCTGCCGAAACAGGCGATCACGGTCCGGCTTCTGGCTCTCGGCTCCCGTCTTCGCCTTCCACTGCCACCAGTGCGTGGCATCCCCCTGGCCGTCGAGCGTCCCGCTGCCGGTGACGGCCACGTTCTCCTGCCCGAAGGCGTAGACCAGCGGCGAGTAATTCATCAATTCCACGCCTTCCCAGCGGGTAAGGACGACGGGGAGATAGCGCGAGGGATCCGTGGCAAAGCGCAGCGTCGCTCCCGCGGCGACGTGGAGGTTCACGTTCGAGAGCAAGCGCACCGGTCCGGTCAGAAACTCGCCGGGCGGCACGATGACGCGTCCCCCGCCCGCGTTGTGACACGCCTCGATCGCCGCCTTCAGCGCACCGGTGGCGTCGGTCTTGCCGTCCGCCACGGCCCCGAAGTCGCTGATCGGGAAATCGCGGGCCGGGAAGGAGGGTGGATGGATCCGCGCCAGGATCCCGGGCAGCCTCGCCCAGGGGTCATCGGTGGCCGCGCCACCGCCCGGGGCCGCCACGGCGTGGACGGGCAGCACCGACAGCAACAGGAGGATGGTCAGAGTGGCCGCGAAACGGTTTTTTCGTGTCATCGCCTTACCTCAGCCGGCCGACGTCCACACCCTGCATGTCCTCGAACTCCTGGTTCTCGCCTCCCATGCTCCACACGAAGGCGTAGCGGCCGGTCGCAACGCCGAAGTGCATTGACCAGGAGGGCGCCAGAACGGCTTGCAAGTTGCGCACGATGAGGTGCCGGGTTTTCTCGGGCGGCCCCATCACGTGCAGCGCAAAGGCGCTCGGGTCCAGATCGAAGTACAGGTAGATCTCGGTCCTTCTGTGATGGGTATGTGGCGGCACCGAGTTCCAGACGCTGCCCTCCTCGACGTCGGTCACGCCCATAACGAGCTGGCAGCTCGCGACGCCCCGAGGGTGAATGTAGCGGCGGAGGACCCGCACGCTCGCGTTGGCCTGGGAGCCGAGCCTCACCGTCTCGGCCTCGGCCGGCGAAACCCGCGCGGACGGGAGGCCGGCGTGCGCGGGATGGCTCACGAGGTAGAAGAGGCCGGGATCTTTCTCGCGGCTGCTGGCAAAGACGATCTCGCGCGAGCCCTTGCCAACGTAGAGACCGTCACGCCGCCCGAGCTCGTGCTTATGTCCGTCCACCGTCACGGTCCCGGGTCCCCCGAGGTTCACCACACCCAGCTCGCGGCGGGCCGCGAAGAATGGCGCCGCGATCTCCGCCGGTGCCTCGAGGGCAAGCGGACTGCGGCGCGGTACGACGGAGCCGAGGATCGTACGCTCCGCCTCCCAGTGGACCAGACGCACCTCGTCCGGAGCGAAGAGGTCTTCGACGAGGAAAGCCGCGCGAAGCTCCTCCCCGGTCATCCTCTCGTAGCGGACGGGATCCACGAGACTGCGTGTCTGCATGCTTGAGCTCCTTACGCCTCAGCGCGGGAGGATCTCGATCTTGAGCGGCGAGGAAAGACGCTGCGCCAGGTCCTCGACGAGGTCATCCCAGGCGGCGGGTCCGGAGACATCACCGCCCTTGTCCCACCCCGAGCCGGCATAGTACACCGTCGGCTGTCCCGCCTTTGTCCGCCCGATGACGAGGACGTTGCCATCGGCCTCGGCGACGGAGTCGAAGCGAGCCGGGTCCACGACCACGGCGCATCCGAGGCTTCCGTTCGGCTCCTTGAGCGCTTCCCACGTCCGCAGGCTTCCCCGGTCACGCTGGACCTTGACCTCGGCCCCTTTGGCTTTCTTGATCCCGGCGGCCCACGCCACCTCCGCCGCGCCGTCCACCGAGTAGACGCTCTCGAACCGGTTGAAGTGCGAGCCCGCGTCCAAAGTGACGCGCTTGGTCTCGGAGATGCGAACTCCCGCGGCGTCCCACGGCGCGTACCGCAGCTCGAATACCAGACGGATCGGGCCGTTCGCCAAGACCCTGGACTCGCGGAAGTTCTTCGAGACGAAGAGGCGGCCATCCTTCCAGATCCCGCTGCCGCCGCAGCCACGGCTCGGCCCGACGGAATAGAAGTCGCCTCCCTCGCCATGGTCTTCGTGGTAGTCGTCGACCATGTACCAGTCGTTGACGACAAGAGCCCGCACCCGCTTCGCCCAGACGTCCACTCCGCTGCTCGTCAGCGGTTCCTTCTGCCAGGTCTCGAGCGCCGGTCCATAGACCCGATGCGCCACCCGGTCGTTCTCCCAGGCGAAGTCGTCGAACCGCTCCCTCACGAACCGGCCGTACACGCGGAAGTCCTCCCTGTGCAGCAGGCGCTTGCTCCCCAGGGTGAGGACGAAGGTCTTCGTGGCGCGCGGGTCGAACGAGGTCTGGACCACGATCCGGTCGAACGTACCGTCTCCGTCGTCGTCCACTGCTTGCGCGAGCACCTCACCGGCCAGGCCCGCTTCGGTGACGTGGACCCGGGATAGGTCCTCCGCACGAAAGGTGCCCCTCAGCAGGGCGAAGGGAAGCTCCACCGTTTCGTTGGCCCTGGGCCGGTCGAGTCTGCTCGTCACTGTGACCCGAAGCGACGGCTCCTGGCCGAGGAGAAAGGCGGCGGCGGGAATGAGCACCGCCGCCAGGAAGGGAAGGAATCTCGTACGCATTTTTCTTCTCCGGGCTCACGCGGCCCGATTACGGGTCCGCGTGAGCCCCGGAATCCACATCTCAGAAAGTCAGACGTGCCCCGAGCTGAACGTCACGAGGCATGTTGCGCGTTGTCGTGAAGGTGCCAAAGGTCGCGTTGCGAGGGTTCAGGTCCGGCGACCACCACACGGTGTAGTTGAGCGCGTTGATCGCATCGGCTCGGATCTGGAGCCGCATCGTCGACGAGAGATCAAACGTCTTCGAGATGCCGAAATCCAAGAGGTGGAGGGCCGGCATCCGCATGTCGGCGAGGATGGTTGGGAAGTAGCGTATGGTGTTGTTTCCGAGATTGATTCGCGAATCGGCCCGCTGCTTGGCGGGATCGTCCTTGCCGTTGGTCTGCACCGCGGCGTCGTGGAAGTAGAAGCATGACGTGTCCCAGGCAGGTACTTGATAGCCGATGATCTTGCCGTTGGCGTCCTTCGAGCCCACGGCCCGCATCGTGAGTTTGCTCCAGTCGCACGTGGGATCGAAGTAGATGTTCCCCCAGCCGATCGGCATGCCGCCCGAGGTCGCGTTCATGGGGAAACCCTCCTGGTACTGGTATGACGCGGAGAGGTTCCAGCCGCCGAAGATCGCTTGCATGACCTTGCCCCACCCGTTGCCCCAACGGCGGCCCTTGCCGACAGGGATCGGGACGGTCGCGCCAACGGTCGCCCGCTTGGGCCGGTCGTCCGGCGACGTGCGCTCCTCGAGCTGCGTGTCGAACGTGTTCAGATAGCTCACCTTCTCCGTTGACTTGGAGTAGGTGTACGAGGCGATGACGGACAGCCCTTTCTCAAAACGCTTGGAAACGGTGAGCTGGCCGGAGTCGTTGGCATCCGAGCCGGTATACTCCATGATCGCCACGTTCAGGAACTCCGGGTACGGCCTGAGGAGCTGATACTTCGTCGTGGTCTTGCCGTTGATGGTGGTGTTGGGGAGAAGCCCGACGAAGGGGTTTGGCACGCTGGCCGAGAGGTACGACTCGTTCGCCGCGTTACGGTAGCGCGTGGACGACATGTATTGCTGAGGCAAGGCGTTGATATCTCGCCGAACGGGCAAGTTGCGCCCCCGCGACCCGATGTAATCAAGCTGGACCATCCAGCCGGCCCCGAGGTCGCGCTGCGCCCCCAGTTGCCAGCGGGTGTAAAGGGGGGCCTTCCGGTCGTTCGAGTTCACCAGCATGGCCGTGGTGTTGGCCACCAAGTCGCGCCCGGCAAACGTGGCCAGCCCCTGCAACGAGCCTGGCGGAACGCCGAGACCGTTGGGGAAGGGGTTGTTGAGGTCGGCGATGAACGTCTTGCCGCTGTCGGTGGTGGAGACGAGGAGCGTCGACTGCGAGAAACCGGGCTGGTTGATGGCATCGAAGAAGTAGGGGAAGGAGTAGAGGCCGATCCCGCCCCGCAGGACGGTGCGCTTGTCCAACAGGTACGAGACGGAGACGCGTGGCATGACGGTGACGAGCCGGTCGTAGATTGGATTGCCCGCGTAGAGGAGCCCACCGAGGACGTGGAACTGGTCGGCCGGAATCTCGGCTATCGGGCTCGCCGCGTAGGCGGCCCTCGCAGCAGGCTCCAGCGGATTGGGGGTTGTTTGGTCAAACCCGGTGGTGTTCCGGTTGTGCGCCTCGCGAAGACCAGTGTCGACCTCGGTGCGCAGACCGAGGTGCACGGTCAGGCGGGAGGTCGGCGACCACGTGTCCTGACCGAACAGGGAGTGGACGGTCTTCGTGTATTCTCCGTACGTGTTCACGTCGATGTAGCTGTTCCCGCCCGAGGTTGGAATGCCGAGGAGGAACTGCGCCAGTGACTGCCCGGTCTGGGTGGAGGCGCTGCTGCTTGCGCTCGTGTAGGCGCCCGTGAAGTTGTAGCGACCCGCCATATACCCGTTATCTATCAACACCCACTTCTGGAAGCGCATGTCGTAGCCGGCGCGGATGGTGTGGTCGGTGAGCGCCCAGGTGACCGTGGGAGCGAAGGAGACGTTGTAGAAGGGCTGATCGGTCCCCTGTCCGTAGTTGGAACGTTGCGACCCGAGCGCGGCATACGTCACTCCGCCGCTAGCGATGTTGAAAAGGGGCAGGTACTGGTAGCCCCGGAAGAGCGCCACCGTGGCGGCGCTGAAGCCGAGGCTCGCGGGATCGAACTGTTGCGCGGGGGTCTGCCACTGACCCCACTTCGAGTAGCTGGCGCGGAAGTCGCCGATGAGGCTCGGCGTGAGCACGTTCGTGTAGGTCGCCGTGAAGCCGAGGTTGCTGCGGTAGTCGAAGCCCTGCGAGACCGCAAAGTCATTCTGTACCCCCGCCCAGTTGTAGCGATCCTCTTGCCTCTTGTTCCAGTAGCTGGAGAAAGCCAGTTTCTGGTCAGGCGTGAAGGTGTGGTCGAGCCGGAGCAGGGCCGCGTTGTACGTGTAGGGGCGGCTCTGCTGCGAGAAATAGTTGTTCGACCCGTCGGCTTTTTCCGCCTGATTCGCATGCGGGTAGTAGGAGAGGAGCTTCAGCGCGATCGGGTTGAGGCGATTGGCTGGGATGATGTTGCCCGGGAAGGCGGTGCGGTTGGTCGTGCCGGTGAGCGGGTCGTAGATCTTGATGTTGGACGCCAGCAGCTCGGAGAAGTCACCGGTGCGCATCTTGTCGGTCGGCACCGTATAGCTTGCCGGCTCGGTTTGCACGTCTTTCAGGTACTCGTACGCCACCATGAAGAAGGTCTTGTCCCTGAAGATCGGCCCCGACACCGTCGCGCTGGCTCGGTCGTAGGTGCGGGGGCTGGCGGGTTGCCCCGAGAGGTCCTGGAGGATCGAGGTCCCCGAGCGGTCGCTCGAGCGGTTGAAGTACGAGGCCGTCCCGTGGACATCGTTGCCGCCGCTCTTCAAGGCCAAGTTCACGCTGGCGCCGGCGGTGTATCCCTGCTGCGCGTCGAAGTCGTTCGTGCTCACCCTGAACTCTGCGATCGAGTCGGCGGGAGGGGAGAAGCCAACGCGCGCCCCTCCATAGTTCACCTGCTGCCAGGACACGACGTTGGGGGCGCCGTCGATCGTGAAGTCGTTTCCACCCTTGGCGCCGTTCGTGACGAAGCCACCGAGGCCCGCGTTGTCCATCGGCCGAGCGAAGTGCAGGTCGGAGTTATCCACGACGCCCGGACTCAGACGGGTCAGCATGTAGGCCGTGCCGTCGCCGAGGGGCAGCTGCTGGATCTGCTGGCGGTCGATCACCTGACCCG
Organism: Thermoanaerobaculaceae bacterium; assembly: GCA_041494245.1. Classification (GTDB taxonomy): domain Bacteria; phylum Acidobacteriota; class Thermoanaerobaculia; order Thermoanaerobaculales; family Thermoanaerobaculaceae; genus RBG-13-68-16. The sequence continues at coordinate 192,603 of JBGQAK010000003.1, read as the reverse complement.
TCGCGGTCGAGGTGACATCGAGGTACGCGGTGCTCGCGGTGATCTCCAGGACCTCGGTTGTCCGCCCGAGTTTGAGGACCAGGTCGACGGTCAAAGAGTCGCCGACGCGGACCTCGATCCCCTTCGTTTCGACCGTCTCGAACCCAGGAAGACTGGCCGTCACCGAGTAGACCCCCGAGATCAGGTAGGGGACCTGGTAGCGGCCCCGCCCGTCGGTCGTGACCGTCGTGGCGATGTTCGTGCTGGTGTTGGTCACCTTCACCGTGGCACCGGGAAGCACGCCGCCCGACTCGTCCTTGATCGTGCCCCCAATCGCGCCGCGAAAGTCCTGCGCGGCAAGTTGCGAATGGAGGCCTACGACCAGCACCAGTGCGATCAAGACACGCAAAACGTTGCAGGTCCTCATGGTTCCTCCCTTTCAAAGCCCCGCAATTCGAACGTGACGTGACACTCGCGTGAAGATAATACCTCTGTCAAGCCGCTGTCAAGGGTTGTCGTACCACTTTGCCGCCGGGGCAAAAACGAGACCCTGGCGGATCCAAGTGCGCGCACCGAAAGAACGCGCCTTCCAGGCGTATCGTTGTGACGTACCCAACTTCCGGACCAACACGGAGAAACCACAGCGAACCGACCGGCTGACATGGCCTGCGACGACTGGTCGGACCAATGCCCATCACGTCCTGCCTTTTTCGGGAGTTGCGAAAGCTCGTGCTCTTTCATTCAGATAGATCTCGAGGTTCGAGATCCCGCCGGCTTGCAGGATGGCACCGTCGGCCGGATTCCGTGGGTCCAGACCGTGCGCGGCTTCCCATGCGTCCGGCATCCCGTCCCCATCCAAATCGGGCGGCGGGGGCGCGGTCCGCAGGCTCGGCCACCCCCCGACCTGCTTCTGAGAGTCGATCAGGGAGCCCGTTTTGGTCGCCACGGAACGGAGGATGGAGGAATCCACGGAATCGCGGAACAGCGATGCCCCTGCCTCCTCAAGCACCCTGCGGTAGGCGGTCCGGGCGTCATCGGTCTCGATCTGCGGGAACGGGAACCGCTCCGGCCGGGCCCGGTACGCCCCGCCAAACAGCTCCCACTCCCCCGGCAGGGGCGCGTACGCCCCCTCGACGACCGCGTCGATCCGGTTGCCGATCTGGAAGATCTCGGTTCGCACGCTGCCGCTGGCAAACGCCAGCTTCCGCTTTTCCGGGCGGGTGGATGGGCCGGCCACGAGCGTGTTCGCCACGTAGTTCAGGCGTGGGGAACCCTCGGCTGCCGGGCCGCTGTACCCGGGCTCGCTCCCCCAGTCGTACACGACGTTGTTGACGAAATCCAGACCCAGATCGTCTCCGAGCCGCGGGTTGCGGCTCGCGTGGTGCGCATACAGGTTGTGGTGGAAGGTCATGCCGCCTTTTCCGTAGCGAAGGAGCGAGCCGTACCCGTGATGGCCCTTGGCGTGGCACGCCGCATTCAGGCTGTCGGCGATGATCGACCATTGAACCGTCACGCGGTCCGAGTGCGTGACCGAGAGCGTCTCGTCGATGCTCCAGGACGCCGAGACGTGGTCGATGATCACGTCTCGCGAGTGATAGACATTCAGGGCGTCGCCCTGGAAGGAGGGGCAGTTGATGTCGCCCGCGCGAAAACGCATGTACCGCACGATCACGTCGTGCGTGCCCGCGATGCTGGTGGTGAAGCCCGCCACGGTCACGCCATCACTGGGGGCCGTCTGACCAGCGAGCGTGAGGAACGGCCTGTCGATGTCCAGCCCGGAACGAAGGAAGATGGTTCCGGAAAGATCGAAAACGATCGTGCGAGGGCCGCGGGCCGTCTGGACGCCGTAGCGCAGGCTCCCCGGCCCTGAGTCCGAAAGGTTCGTGACGTGATAGACATCGCCGCCGCGCCCTCCGACCGCGGACGCTCCGAACCCCTCGGCACCGGGAAAGGCGCGCGGCCGCTCGGGCACGGCGGGCTCCTCCCGCAGGGCGGCCGGTCTCGCGTGTGGCCACTCCATCGCGCTTGCGGCCAGGAGCATCCCACACAAACCGTGCGGCGCGTTGGCCAGCCTCTTCCTGGCGAGGTAGCCCGCCAGACCCTTCTGAACGCTCATCCCCTCCACGGTGTCCTCGATGACGGGCCGTCGGTACGCGTCCTCGGAGACACTGGCAAGGAGGCCGCTCCAGCCCTTGCGGGCCGCCTCGGCCTCGGCGGGGCCGAGGAGGCCGTCATCGGCGCCGCGCTTGAGCGCGTAGACGAACATCGCGCTCGCGGAGGTCTCGAGAAAGTTCCCGGGCCGATCGCCCCTGTCCATGACCTGGTACCACAGGCCGGTCTTCGGGTCCTGGGTGCGACGGATGCCTCCCGCCGCCTCGCGCAAGAGCTCGCGCAGCCTCGGGTATCCAGGGTGCTCTTTGGGGAGCTCGGCGAGGATGTCCACGAGCGCCATCGCGTACCAGCCCATCGCGCGGCCCCAGACCTCCGGGGAGACGCCCGTCGCCGGGTCGGCCCAGGCCGCGTTCTTGTCCGCGTCCCACGCGTGCCGGAAGAGGCCGTCCCCGGTGCGCGTCTTCTCGCCGACGAGCAGCGTCTGCGTGACGGCCGTCTCGTAACAGAACCCGGGCTCGGCGAACATCCGCCCGTAGCGGACAAGGAACGGCTCGGCCATGTAGATCCCGTCGAGCCACATCTCGTCCGGGTACTTCTTCTTGTGCCAGAAGCCCCCCGCCGAGTTCCGGGGAAAGGTGTCGAACCGTCCGCGGAGCCAGCGCGCGGCCTTTGCGTACTTCGCCTCCCCCGTCTCCTCGTAAAGGAACAGCACCAGGTTCCCAGGCTGGATTCGGTCCAGGTTGTGCCCGGCCTCATCGTCCCCGAGATCAACGCTCCCGTCGTCGCGCAGGTAGCGGTCCACCCAGGCTCGGATGTAGTCCAAGTACCGAGGATCCCGGGTGTGGCGGTACACCTCCGCGATCCCATACAGGACGATCCCTGTCGTGTACTCGAACCCCTTGTTGCTGATCGCGCTCGTGCTCGGCCATCGCGAGAGCACGCTATCCGCCAGCCGGACCGCGAACGGCTGCACCGGTGTGGCAGGGGCGGTCCCCGCGGCCGCTCCTGCAGCGCCACTCGCGAGGCCGAGCACGAGCACGCCGGCGCGGACCCCACGGCGAACGCTTCCCGAGCGCTGTCGCATCTTGTTTCCTCCGGCGGTCATCAACGGCCCATCCAGCCGCCGTCGACGACGAGGACGTGCCCATGCACGTAGTCGGAGGCGCGGGAGGCGAGGAAGACGGCGGTGCCGACGAGATCCTCAGGCTCGCCCCAGCGGCCCGCCGGGATCCGTTCGAGGATCTGGCGGCTGCGCTCGGGGTCGGCGCGCAGGGCGGCCGTGTTGTTCGTGCGCATGTAGCCGGGTGCGATCGCGTTGACGTTCACCCCGCGCCCCGCCCACTCGTTCGCGAGGGCCCTCGTGATCGCCGCCACCCCCGACTTCGCCGCGGCGTAGGCGGGGACACGGATCCCACCCTGGAAGGAGAGGAGCGAGGCGATGTTGATGATCTTGCCGTGACCGGCCGCGAGCATCCCCCGGCCCGCCTCGCGGCAGAGCCGGAATACGCTTCCCAGATTGACGTCGACAACGTAGTCCCAGTCCTCGTCGGAGGTCTCCTCGGCGGCAGCGCGCCGGATCGTTCCGGCGTTGTTGACGAGGATATCGAGGCCGCCGAGCGCCGCGACGGCTTCCGACACGAGCCTGCCGGGCGTCGTGGGATCGGAGAGGTCTCCCACGATTGCCGCGGTCCGAACACGGGCAGCGCGAATCGCTGCACAGGTCGCGTCGCAGTCTCTCGGCTGCACCTCGCCGTGGACGACGACATCCGCGCCGGCGCTGGCGAGGCCGATGGCAATGGCGGCGCCAAGGCCGCCCGAAGCGCCCGTGACGAGGGCCTTCCGGCCGGCAAGCGAGAAGAGGTCGAGTCCGTTCGTGTGCATGATGCCCTCACTCCGCGGGATCGAGTCCGCGTCCGAGCGCGCCGAGCTCGAGTCCCAGATACCCTCGAGCATTGAAGAAAGAGATCGCCTCGACGAGGCGCCCGAGCATCGCCCTGTCATCCGGAACGAGCCCTCTCCTCACGTCGTGACCCAGAAGGTTGCAGAGGAGACGGCGAAAGTAGTCGTGCCGTGGGTAGGAGAGAAAGCTGCGGGAGTCGGTCACCATGCCGACGAACCGCGAGAAGAGGCCCATGTTCGAGAGCGCGCGCATCTGGGCTTCCATCCCGTCCAGTTGATCGAGGAACCACCACGCCGGGCCGTACTGGACCTTGCCCGGCACGGAGCCGTCCTGGAAGTTGCCGACCATCGTCGCAAACACCTCGTTGTCGGCCGGATTCAGGTTGTACAGGATTGTCTTGGCGAGTTGCTCCGTGCTGTCCAGACGGTCGAGAAAGCGCGCCAGCGACCGGGCCTGCCGGAAATCGCCGATGGAGTCCAACCCGCTGTCGGCGCCAAGCCTGCGGCGCAGGCGCGTGTTGTTGTCGCGGAGCGCGCCCAGGTGGAACTGTTGCACCCAGCCGCGAGCGTGGTCGAGGAGTGCGAGCCGATGGAGGAGGGCCGATCGGAAGCCGCGCGCCTCCCCGGCCTCGAGCGCCTCCCCGCTCCGGAGACGCTTGAACGCCTCGGAGGCCTCCTTATCCGTCCACGGCTCCGCGGCCATCTGATCGAGCCCATGGTCGGAGGCGCGGCAACCAGCGGCGTGGAAGAACGCATGCCGCGACTCGAGCGCCTCGAGCAGAGTCGCGAAGGTGCCGATGGAGAGCGCCGCGGCCTCCTCCAGCCGGTCGACCCAGGCGTTCCAGGCCTGCGGATCGCCCGTCGCCAGGACGCGGTCGGGCCGGAACGTGGGATACACGCGCGTCTCCGGATTCACCCGCGCGGCCAGCGCGGCATGGTGCGCCAGCGACTCGATCGGGTCGTCAGTCGTGCAGACAACGGTAACCCGGAACTGCCGGAGGAGCCCCTGGGCCGAGAATTCGGGTTCGGCCAGCCGCGCGTTGCACCTGTCGAAGATGTCGCGCGCGGTCCGCGCGTCGAGGAGCTGCTCGATACCGAAGGGACGCTTGAGCTCCATGTGCGTCCAGTGGTAGAGCGGGTTGCGGAGGGTGAATGGGACGGTCCGCGCCCAGGCTTCGAACTTCTCCCACTCCGACCCGTCCCCCGTGCAGAGCCGCTCCGGGACGCCGTTGGCGCGCATCGCCCTCCACTTGTAATGATCTCCGTTCAGCCAAATCTCGGTGATCGCACGGAAGCGGTGATCCTCGGCGATCTGCTTGACGGGCAGGTGGCAGTGATAGTCAATGATCGGCAGGTGCTCCGCGTGATCGTGATAGAGCTCCGCGGCCACGTCCGTTTCCAGCATGAAGTCGTCATGAATGAAGGGTCTCATTTGGCGCCACGCTCCTGCCACCTACGACGGGTCGGCCCCGACCCCGGCTCACTGGCCACCGCCTGGCGCGCCTTCTCGAGATGCTCGGCCATCTCGCGCCGGGCCCGTTCGATGTCCTGCGCTCGGATCGCTCGGTAGATCCGGCGGTGCATCTCGGCCGATTCCTTGAGGTTCGTGGAGGGGATCACGTTCTCCCGCCGGGTCTCCCAGACGAGCTGCGCGAGCGTGTCGATGAGCGTGGCCAGAACCGGGTTTCCTGAGGCGGCCGCCACCGCGCGGTGAAACTGGACATCGCGGAGCAGGTACTCCTGCGGGTCCCCGATCGCGGCGAACATGCCCGCGACCTCATCCGCCATGGCGGCCATCTGTTCGGGTCTGGCGTTCGCCGCCGCGAGGCCGCTCGCCCCGACTTCGAGCACGGTGCGCGCCTCGAACATCTCGTCGTGGGTGAAGCCGTGGAGGGCCGCGAGGAAGCGGAGTGGCCCTTCCCCGAGCCGTGGAAAGCCCGCGACGATGAAGGTCCCCGAGCCCTGGCGCGCGTGCGCAACGCCCATCGCCTGGAGTGAATGAATCCCCGAGCGCAGGGATGCTCGGCTCACCCCGACTTGATCGGCGAGGTCGCGCTCGGGGGGGAGCCGGTCCCCGGGCTTCAGGCGGCCGGCCTCGATCAGCTCGAGGACGTACTCGACGACTTTGCCACCGACCGTGTTGCCGGTAGAACGGCCGCCAGAGGTCTTACCTGTCATCGTCATGCCCTCGAAGTGGTCTGCGAATTGATACCATCCCCTTCCGACCCGTGTCAAGGAGGAGCCCGCTCGAAATCAGTGCAGGAGTACACTTCTAGGGCGGCCTGGAGTAGAATCTAGTCCCGTGAGCTACATGGTATCGTGTCCTTGGAAAGGGAGAGTGGTCGACCACTTTTTCACGACCACGGAGATGAGATGAGGCTCAAACTCAGAAATGAGTCGCAGTGCCGCTGGGACCTCATCAGCCTCGGAGAGGTGATGTTGAGGCTGGACCCCGGCGAAGGCCGCATCCATACGGCCCGGAGGTTTTCCGCGTGGGAGGGAGGCGGCGAGTACAACGTCGCGCGGGGGCTTCGGCGCTGCTTCGGAAAGCGCACGGCCGTGCTAACGGCGCTCGCCGACAACCCCGTCGGGCGGCTCGTCGAGGATCTGATGCTCCAGGGCGGGGTCGACCTCTCCTTCGTTCGGTGGGTTCCCTACGACGGCGTCGGGCGAACGGCCCGCAACGGGTTGAACTTCACGGAACGCGGATTTGGACCGCGAGCCGCGGTGGGCTGCTCGGACCGCGGGCACACCGCCGTCTCGCAGCTGCAGCCCGGTGACTTCGACTGGGAGGCCATCTTCGGGCGCCATGGTGCCCGCTGGCTGCACTCCGGCGGGATCTTCTGCGCGCTCGGCGAATCGACCCCCGCCGTGGCTCGGGCCGCCTTCGATGCTGCCAGGAGGCACGGGACGATCGTCTCGTACGACCTCAACTACCGCGATTCGCTCTGGCGCTCGATCGGCGGCCAGACCAGAGCGCAGGAAGTCAATGGGGCGTTGATGGGATCGGTCGACGTTTTGTTCGGGAACGAGGAGGACTTCTCCGCCGCACTTGGTTTTGCAGTCGAGGGGACCGATCCCGGTCTTGAAGACCTGCCGACGGCGGGCTTCCGCCAGATGATCATGAAGGTCACCGATGCGTTCCCGAACATCACGGCCATTGCCACGACGCTGCGTACCGCCCGGAGCGCAAGCACGAACGGCTGGGGAGCCATCTGCTCTTTCGCGGGCGAGTTCTTCGAGGTCCCGCAGACCGACATCGACGTCTGCGACCGTGTGGGCGGCGGCGATTCATTCGCCTCGGGCTTCATCTGCGGCCTGTTGGAAGACCGAGGTCCGGAGTGGGCGCTGCGATGTGGCGTGGCTCACGGCGCCCTCGCCATGTCGACCCCCGGCGACACCTCCATGGCGACACGCTCGGAGGTCGAGCGACGCATGAAGGGTTCCAGCGCGAGGATCGAGCGATGAGCCGGCAGAAGACCATCGAGAGAATCGAGAGGCTCGGACTCGTCCCGGTCGTACGGGCGCCATCTGGGGCTGTTGCGCTGCGTGCAGCGCGGGCCATCTACGCCGGAGGGATCGACGTCCTCGAGATCACCATGACGGTCCCCGACGCCCTCGACGTATTGCGACAGCTCGCCGCCGAGCTGGGCGGCCGCGTGGTTTTCGGGGCCGGCACCGTTCTCGATGCCGACACCGCCCGGGCCTGCATCGCGGCGGGTGCCCAGTTCATCGTGGCCCCGGGGCTCGACCTCGAGACGATCCGAGCGGCGCATGAGCTCGACAGGCCGGTGATGCCGGGGGCGCTCACGCCAACTGAGGTCATCACGGCGTGGAAGGCCGGCGCCGACATGGTCAAGATCTTCCCCTGCTCGGCCGTCGGCGGACCCGACTACCTGCGCGCCCTCAAGGCGCCCCTGCCCCAGGTGAAGCTGCTGCCGACCGGCGGCGTCGACCGGGACACGGCGGCGGATTACATCCGCGCCGGTGCCGCCGCGCTCGGGCTCGGCACCGGGCTCATCGATCTGAAGGTCCTGCAAGAGCAGGGTGACGGGGCGGTGTCGGCCCGCGCCCGCGAGATGGTCGAGATCGTGCGCGCCGCGCGCGCGGAGCTCGAGGCCCGATAGATGATGCACCCGGGGATTCGCCGCCGACTCGCCGGCCTTTTGGTTGCTGTGGGCCTTGCACCCGCGTGCGCCGGCGGCGGAGGTGCCCTGGTCAGTCGCAGCGTTCCAGGGCGCGCTCCCGGCGAAAGGGCGAATCTCGTGGTCGCGCGCGATGGGAGCGGGGACTTCCGCACGATCCAGGAGGCTCTCGATGCCCTCCCGCCCGACGCGCCAGGCACCCGAACCATCCTCCTGCGTAACGGCACGTACAGGGAGAAGGTCTTCATTACGAAGAGCAGGGTGGCCCTCGTCGGGGAGGACCGTGACGGGACGCACATCGTCTACTCCGAGCTGCGATCCGAGTGGCGCAAGACCCACCCGGACGACTGGGGCGCGGCTGTCGTCAATGTGGGTGAGGGCGTCGAGGACCTCGTTCTCGCGAACCTCACGATCCACAACGACTACGGGAGTCGCGGCGGGAGCCACGACCATCAGTTCGCCGTGCGCAGCGGGAAGGGGACGACCCGCATCTCGGTTCTCCATGCCAACGTCATTGCGGACGGAGGCGACACGATCTCGCTCTGGAACAGCGCATCCGGGATGTACTACCACGCCAGCTCCACGTTCGAGGGCTATGTGGACTTCTTCTGCCCGCGAGGGTGGAGCTACGTCACGGACAGCCGGTTTTTCAGCCACAGCACTACTGCCAGCATCTGGCACGACGGTAGCGCCGACGAGGACCAGAAGCTCGTGATCCGGAGCTCCCGTTTCGACGGCGTCCCAGGGTTCGCCCTCGGGCGCAACACCCGCGACGGGCAGTTCTACCTTCTCGACTGCACGTTCTCGGACGCGATGGCCGATCGTCCGATCTACCTCGCGCGCGAGCCGGAGACGTTCCGGTGGGGCCTTCGTGCATACTTCTGGAGCTGCCGGCGCGATGGCGGCGACTTCCCGTGGTTTGCCGACAACGTGCATCAGGCCAAGGGCGCCCCGCAGGCCGAGGAGATCGACGCGCGCTGGACGTTTGCGGGTAGGTGGGATCCCGAGGCCACGCTGCCGGCGGTCCTGCCGTTCGCCAGCATCCCGGTGCCGCGGAACGGTGCTCGCGCCATCCCGGCGAAGGTAAGCTCGCTCCGGTGGATCGGTGCTCGCAACGCGGTCGCCTACGATGTCCGCCTCGGTCGCACGAACCCGCCTCCGATCGTCGCACGCGTCGAGGGAACCGCGTATGCACCCGGCCCCCTGGTGCCGGGCGCAGTATATTTCTGGCGCGTTGATGCGGTGACGCCGGCGGGAACCGTCGAGGGGTTCGTCTGGCGGTTTGTGACCGGTGGGCAGGAGGGCGGGGCCGGAAGCAACGCCTCAAAGGCGGAGCGGTGAGGGGCACGATCATGCAAGACGAAACGGTGGTTGAGCACGCTGTGAAGCCGGACGCGGCCGAGAACGTGGTCGCCTACGTCCGTGACCTGATCAGCAGCGGAGATTTCAAGCCCGGAGACCGGTTACCGGCCGAGAGGGAGCTGGCGCTGCAGATCGGCGTCAGTCGGCCGAGCGTCCGCGCCGGACTCCAGGCGCTGGCGGCGATGGGAGTCGTGGAGTCGCGCCGCGGCTCCGGGACCTACATCAGCACCGGGCCCCTGGTCCTTTCCAGCGGTCCCCTTCAGCTCCTCGCGATCCTCCACGGTATCCCGCGGGCCGAGATCTATGAGGCCCGTCGCATCCTCGAGGGCAGGACGGCGCGGGTTGCAGCCGAGCGCGCCGCGGGAGAAGCACTGGCGGAGATCTCGGAGGAAGTGATGGGGATGTTCGCCTCCACCGATGACGCGCAAGCGTTCCTCCTCCACGACATCCGATTTCACCGTGCCGTGGCGCGGGCATCCGGCAACCTCGTCCTGTCCGCTCTGGTGGAGATGGTCTCCGCCATCTTCTACGAGCAGCGCAAGGAGACGGCCGGCCGTGATCGCGACCTGCGCGTCTCGGCCGAGCAGCATCGGCGCGTCTACCAGGCCATTCGCGACCGTGATCGCGACGCTGCGGAGCGGGAGATGGACGCCCACCTCCAGGCCGCCCTTCGCAGGCAGGAGCTGGAGGAAAGGAACCCGGTGTCGGCTCCGCAAAAGGTCCCTGCCGCAAAAAGGAAGAAAGGCGTCTGAGTGCTGCGGCTCGACCTTGGTCCATTGTGAGAGGAGAGACAACATGGGTGCGAAGCACTTCGGCCTCGTCGGTCTAGGCGTCATGGGGCGCGACTCAGCGCTCCATATCGCCCGTTAAGGCTTGCCGGTGGTCCGGGTTGACGTGGATGCCGAGAAACATCGGAGCGCGAACCTCACGCCGGCCGCTGCAGGCACCGCGGTGGTGGGCTCGCCTCACGAGCCCGGTGCAGCGCTCGTGCCCACCCGGCCTGGTATTCTTGCCCGTCCGCACCGACAAGACGGTCAACGAGGCCGTCGACGAGGTGGGAACGTTCCTCGCGCTGGAGAAGTGTTGTACCGAGTTCAACAGGCATACCAAAGAGCAACCGAAAGGGGCAGAACGTGAAGAAAGCAGATATCGGCCTTGTCGGCCTGGCTGTGATGGGCCAGAACCTGGTCTTGAACATGGACGACCACTCCTTCACGGTGGCTGTCTATAACCGTACGGTGTCAAAGGTGAATGGGTTCCTCAGTGGCGGTGCCAAAGGCACCAAGGTCATCGGCGCAGGTTCCATCGAGGAACTGGTCAGCCTACTCGCAAGGCCCCGGCGGATCATGCTGATGGTCAAGGCGGGCAAACCGGTGGACGAGTTCATCGACCTGTTCATCCCGCACCTGGACCCAGGCGACATCATCATTGACGGCGGTAACTCGAACTACGCCGACACCATCCGCCGCACTGCCTACGTGGAGTCCAAGGGTTTGCTGTACATCGGCACGGGCGTGTCCGGCGGTGAAGAGGGCGCGCGCCGTGGTCCTTCCATCATGCCTGGCGGGTCACCGGCGGCCTGGCCGCACGTCAAGCCGATCTTCCAGGCCATCTCAGCCAAGGTGGCCGATGGCTCGCCTTGCTGCGACTGGGTGGGCGAAAACGGCGCGGGCCACTACGTCAAGATGGTGCACAACGGCATCGAGTACGGCGATATGCAATTGACCTGCGAGGCCTACCACCTGATGAAAGAGGGGCTGGGCCTGAGCGCCGACGAAATGCACAGGGTCTTTGCCAAGTGGAACAAGGGCAAGCTCGACTCGTACCTGATCCAGATCACGCGCGACATCCTGCGCTTCAAAGATGAGGATGGCGATCCGATGGTAGACAAGATTCTCGATACCGCCGGGCAGAAGGGCACCGGCAAGTGGACCGGCATCTCGGCGCTCGAGTTGGGGATCCCCCTGACCATGATCGTCGAGGCGGTGCTGGAACGCTCGCTGTCGGCGTTGAAAGACGAGCGCGTTGCCGCGTCTGGAGTGCTGTCTGGCCCCGAGCCCAAGTTCACCGGCGACAAGAAGGCGTTTATCGATGATCTGCGAGAAGCCGTTTATGCCTCCAAGATCATTTCCTACACTCAGGGCTACATGCTGATGCGCGCGGCGGCGCAGGAGTACAAGTGGAACCTCAACTATGGCGGCGTCGCTCTCATGTGGCGCGGCGGGTGCATCATTCGCTCGGCCTTCCTGGGCAAAATCAAGGAAGCGTTCGATAGAAACCCGAAGCTCAGCAACTTGTTGCTCGACCCGTACTTCAAGAAACAGGTCGAAACGGCGCAGCCCGCCTGGCGGCGCGTGGTGGCCAAGGCGACACAGAGAGGAATTCCAGTCCCGGCCATGTGCAGCGCGCTGGCTTTCTACGACGGATACCGCCGGGCATGGCTGCCTGCCAATCTGCTTCAGGCTCAGCGCGACTACTTTGGCGCTCACACCTATGAGCGCGTGGACAAGCCGCGCGGCCAGTTCTTCCACACGAATTGGACCGGGCATGGCGGCGATGTGACCTCAAACCCGTACCAGGCCTAGTGTTCACTCCTCGATGCTGGGGTCGATCTGCGGTTGGAGGCCCCACCGGCACCACTTCCACCCACCCGTCGCAGATGACCCCGAGCCCCGCATGCTCGCCCGGAATGAGTCCCCGTTTGCTCTCTCCTCGTGCCCCGCGTTGCCGGCGACGCTCGGACACATCCGATCTCGGTCGAAGAAGAGCGGAGCTGTCACCGCACGGACGAAGGACGGCGCCACTCTCACATCTTGCGTCTCGGGACGCGTGGGGCGCGGAGCCCGGTGCCCGGAGCCCGTTGTTTCTTTCTAGCGAGCCGGGTCGAGCCAGCCCTGGGAGCGCATCCACTCCTCAAGCCGCTTCGGCCACTCCGACGTCGGACCGAGGCCGGGTTTGGTGCCGAAGCCGTGCGATCCCTTCTCGTAGAGGTGCATCTCGGCGGGGACGCCTGCGCGCCGTAGCGCCTGGAAGAAGAGCAGGCTGTTCTCGAGCGGCACGGAGGTGTCCTCGGCGGTGTGGACGAGGAACGTGGGCGGAGTGTCCCGGCTCACCCGTGTCTCGACCGACAGGCGCTCGACGAGCGCCGGTGAGGGAGCCTCGCCGATCAGGTTCTTTCGCGACAATGCGTGGGCGAACGGCGTCGTCATCGTGATCACCGGGTAGAGGAGCGCGAGAAAGTCGGGCCGGGCGCTGACGGCGTCCAGCTCGGCTCCGGTCCGTCCCTCGGGCGCGTCGAAAAGCGTGCCCGCACAGGCCGCCAGGTGGCCTCCGGCGGAGGATCCCAGCACCCCGATCCGGTCGGGACGCACGCCAAGCTCCTTCGCTCGCGAGCGGACGATCCGGATAGCGCGCAGCACGTCGCGCAGCGGCGCCGGGTGCCCGTACTCCACGAGGCGGTACTTGAGGACGAAGGCGGAGACTCCGAGCGCGTTGAGCCGCTTGACCAGCTCGCTGCCCTCCTTCGAGACGGCGAGGCGTCCGTAGCTCCCACCCGGACAAATGATGACGCCAGTTCCGACCGTCATCCCGCCGGGCACCGGAAAGGCGGTGAGGGTGGGAACCTGGACGTTGTAGACGCGGCCGTCCTCGATGCGCTCCACGCCGCCGTCGGGCCGGGCGTCCGGGACGCCCTCAGGCCAGAGAGGGATCACTCTCCCCTCTTCGGCGAGGGTGGTCGAAGCCACAGGCCCGAGGAGGAGGACAACGAGACCACACAAGCACACCAACCGTCGAACCCGCTCCCGCCATCTCATGCCGAACTCCTCCTGGACACCACCCTCGTCACCGTGAGCCCGCACCGCAACTGCCGTCCGTCCCCAACCCCATCAGGCATTCGTCTGTGGATTCGCCTCCAGCGGTGTGAAGTGCGGGGCGAGCAGGTGGTGGATCGCGAAAGCGATGAGGTAGGCCGAAGCGCAGATGGCAAACAGGATTCCGTACCCCTGGTTGGCCGGGAGGCGGTCGAGGAGCCAGCCGGAGAACCACGGGAACAGAATGCCCCCGATCGAGCCCGCCATGCCGCCGATGCCGACGATCGTCCCGATATCCTTCTTCGCGAACATGTCGGACACGGTCGTGAACAGGTTTGCCGACCACGCCTGGTGCGCGGCGCCGGCGAGACCAATGAGGAGGACGGCCGGCCAGTCGCCGACGCTCGTGGCCCCGAGGATGGGCAGGACGCACAGGGCGTAGAGGAGCATCCCGGTCTTGCGGGCGCGCGTCACGCTCAAGCCCCGCTTGGTGAGAAAACCGGTGAGCCACCCCCCGGCGATGCTGAGCACCGTCACGATCGCGTAGATCGTCACGAGGTGGACCCAGCTGTGCTTGATGTCGAGGCCACGGGTCTTCTTGAAGTAGTCGGGAAGCCAGATGAGGAAGAACCACCAGACCGGGTCGGTCATGAACTTCGCGACGATGAACGACCACGTCTGGCGGAGGCGCAGAGCCTTCCCCCACCCCATCGGCTTGCCCCCGGGGCCCGTCTCATCCCGGTCGCTCTGGATGTACGCCAGCTCGGCCTTGGAGACTCGTGCCTGTTTCTCGGGGACGTCGTAGAACGGGATCCAGAGGAAGAGCCAGAGAAAACCGACGGCGCCAGCGAAGATGAAGGCCGCGCGCCAACCATAGGCCAGCGCAATCGCGGGGATGAGGGCCGGGGCAATGATCGCGCCCACGTTGGTCCCGGAGTTGAACAGCGCGGTGGCGAAGGCACGCTCCCTCTTGGGGAACCAGAGCGCGACTGCCTTGATCGCCGACGGGAAGTTCCCTCCTTCGCTGAACCCGAGACCCACCCGGGCGGCGAAGAATCCCCGCACCGATCCGACCGCTGCGTGGCTCATCGCCGCGAGGCTCCAGAGCGCGAGCGAGACGGCATAGCCGATCTTGGTCCCGTAGCGGTCGACGAACCAGCCGAACGCCAGAAGCCCCACGGCGTAGGCGCCCTGGAACGCCGCGTTCACCATTCCGAACTGCTCGTTCGTCCAGCCCAGCTCCTGGTCGAGCATCTCCTTGATGAGCGCAAGGATCTGCCTATCGATGTAGTTGATCGTCGTGGCGAGGAAGAGCAGCGAGCAGATGACCCAGCGATAGCGGCTCACCCAGGAGCTGGCGTCCGTCGAGGTATTGGCGGTGGACATCGAGATTCCCCCTCCGTTCGATCCGGCCGGTTCAGGAAACGAGGTCCCGCTCGAAGGCGGCGTAGTCCGCGACGGCCGCCAACCGCTCCCGCGCCCTGGCCACCCGGACGGCGTCCGCCAGGCCCGTCGTCTCGGCAAGGAAAAGGATGTAGCCCGCGACGCCCCGGGCGTAGGAGAGCCGCGCCTCGTCGCTGATGGCGTAGAAGCGGGCCCTCTGGGCGTAGCCCTGCGGGCCGTGATCGCCGAGCCGCCGCGGGGAGCCATCCCCTGCCAGCACGTACAGGAAGTTGTACTCGAACCAGAACATGTGATCGGGCGAGCGCGGCAGCGCTGCCAGGGCCGACCGGAGCGCTTCGGGGCTTTCGAAGACTGCCGTGGCGTCGCGCTTTTCGTGGGCCAGCGCATGCCGGATGAACTCGCGCGCCATCCGCTGACGGGTCGGGTCCTCGGCGAACGCCCCTTCGATGGCGAGCTCACGGGTGAAGTCGTACCAGGCGCGCCAGAGCTCCTGATCGCCCGGGTCGTGCGACCGGGCCAGGGCGGCGCCCATCTCGTAGGTGTAGCGGCCCGACGTCTTGATCTCGAGGTTCTGCCTCGTCACGTCACCGGCGACCCTGTAGTTCTCCGCCGATTTTCCACTGCCCGAGTGAAACCCGATCGAGACCCCGAAGCTCTGCGCCACCCGATACAGAGCGTCCACGGTACGCCGCAGCTCATCGTTGTCGGGATAGGGAAAGTTCTTCTGAAAACCGATGGCCGGCGCCACGTAGTGGATCTCGACGCCCAGCGCCTCCGCCATCGCCAGGCAGAGCGCCAGCGTTTCGGGCGTCGTGCGCCCCGGCAGCTCGTCGATCGAGAACTCCCGGAAGTACCGGCGGCCCACCTCCTCGGTGAACAGTTCGCGGCGGACCCGGGCGTACGCCTCGTCGCGCCTCACGAGCTTGCGCATCGCCGGCAGCAGGTACGTGAACAGGCGCCTGGCCTGTGTCTGGTCGAGCGCGAGATCGAGGGGCGCGATCCTCGCCACGACTCGCCGGAACAGCTCCGGTTCGCCGAGCGCCGCGAACACCGCCTCGAGCTCCACCGGGTCCTCGATCGGTTTGTGAAGCGCCAGCTCCGGCGAAAGATCGAAGGTGATGTAGCTCGCGAACGCACAGCCGCGCGCCAGCTCATCCTCGATGGCGTCGAACCGTCCGCCGATCGGCTGGTGGTCGGCGTTGAACCCCCACGGGATTCGGTGCCGGTGGAACCCGACCTTCAGGAACGCGAGGACGCTCGCGTGGCTCATCCCCTCCACCGACTGCCCCTGGTGCCCCTCGGGCACCGATCCGCCGATGAACGGGAACGGCACCTGCGCAAGGCGGTTCTCGAGCATCGCGTCAACGTCGTAGACAAGCTCCCGCGGGATCGAGTTCTGGTTCGCCGTCAGCGAGAGGCCGAGCTTCTTCATCACCCAGGCCACCGCCGGCCAGTGGAGCGTCGTGAAGCGGGCGCCGATTCCCAGGCTCGATCGGATCAGCGTTCCTCGCGCCACCGGGAAGACGGTGCTGCCCGGGTCGTGCTTCTGGACGATGTTCTTGAGCGCGGCCAGCCCGTCCCATCGCAGCGGCAGGAGTTGCAGTCCCCCTCCGAGCGGAACCACGCCGGCGGCCGGCAGCGCATCGGTGCCGTCCACGAGAAGACAGGCGTCACCAGTCGCGCGGTCCTCGACCACGAAGAGGCACCAGGGGCCAACGTCGATCTCGGAGGCCGGGAAGAAGTCGAGGCCGCCCGCCGCCACGCGGACACCGTCGCTCCGGGGTCTGCTCCGTGCTTTGCGAACGAAGTCCTTCAGGGCCGGTAGCGACGCCCGCGCGGCCTTCTCCAGCGCCGGCGGGTCGAGGCAGAGATCCGGAGAGACCGCCGGGTTGCTCCGGATCCGGATCCCGTTGGCCAGCAGGAAGTCGTTGATCGCCCTCGTGTTCTTCATCCTCGCCCTTCCATCGCCCCTGCGATCCGCCGTCCCGGGGCACCCGCGAGGCAGGGCCGCCGCCTCTCCCCGGGGATCAGCTGGTCGGTCCACTTCTTGGTGGCCAACTGCACACTACATACCACTTTCATTGTTGCACACCCGGTCCGGGGCGGTTTGGGACACCCGCTCGGCCCGGTCAGATGCTCATCGCGTTGAAGCCGCCGTCGATGACGATCTCGGAACCCGTGATGAACGACCCGGCCCGGTCGGAGGCAAGCAGGAGCGTCGCGCCGACCAGCTCGCGGGCCTCGCCGAACCGCCCCATCGGCGTGTGCCCCATGATCGAGGCGACCCGTTCCGGGGTGAGGACCTTCCGGTTCTGCTCGGCGGGGAAGAAGCCCGGCACAAGGGCGTTCACGCGGATACCGAGCGATGCCCACTCCCGCGCCAGGTTTTTCGTGAGGTTGTGGACGGCGGCCTTCGAGATCGAGTAGGTGAACACCCGCGAGAGCGGCGTCAGGCCGGACATCGAGCCCACATTGATGATGCTGGCGCCCACGCCCTCGCGCTTGGCCCGTTCGACGAAGTACCGCCCGAACACCTGGCAGGCGAGGAAAACCGTCTTGACGTTGACCGTCATGATCTGGTCGAACTCCTCCTCGGGGATCTCGAGGAACGGCCGGGCGGAGTTGATCCCCGCGCCGTTCACGAGGATGTCCACGCGCCCCTGTCTCCGCACGACCTCGTCGAGCAGCGCCTCGAGACTTTCCTTCTTGGTGGCCTCGCACAGCACGAACGAGACCGTTCCGCCCGCCTTCGCGATCCTTTCGACGCGGCTCCGCCCCTTGTCCGCGTCACGATCGGCCAAAACGACGTTGGCGCCTACCACGGCCAGCCCCTCGGCCATGGCGCCGCAGAGCTCCCCGGCGCCTCCCACCACGACGGCCACTTTGCCTGCGAGCTGGAAAAGGTCGTTCATTCTGGTCGCTCCTGTTTCGGCCCACGTCTCAAATTTGCATACGAGCCCATCACGCCATACTACCGTGCTTCGTGCACCAATATCCACAGGTCTCGACATCTGGTCAAGCCACCTGGTATGCTGTCTCCTCGACGGGACAGCCGCGGAGCACCGTGGGAACGCCGGATGTGGAGCCAGGGTGATGGTAATAGGAAGCGGAAACACTGATCGGTCGCTGTCGCCGGGTGAAGTTCGCGGGATCGTGGAGCGGTCCGTCGCGACGCTGGACCCGCGCTGGCGCCGGGTCCTGGTGCTGATCCCGGATGGGACGCGCACCATGCCGCTTCCCCTCATGGTGGATCTGCTGGACGAGACGCTCGGCCGCCGGATCGACGCGCTCGACTACCTCGTGGCGCTCGGAACACACCGGCCGATGACCGACGAGCAGTTGGGCCGCCTGATCGGCCGGCCAGTTATCGGGGGGCGGGCGGGCTCGAGCCGAATCTTCAACCACCGCAGCTCGGATACCCAAGAGCTGGTCCAGCTCGGAACGATCCCCGCGGCCGAAGTCGCCTCGATCACCGGCGGGCTGCTGTCGGAAGATCTGCCCGTTAGGCTCAACCGTCTGGTCCTCGAGTACGACGCGCTCCTCGTCTGCGGTCCGGTCTTTCCGCACGAGGTGGTCGGGTTCTCGGGCGGGAACAAGTACTTCTTCCCCGGCATCGCGGGACCGGAGGTCATCAACCTCACGCACTGGCTCGGGGCGCTCATCAGCAGCTACGAGGTGATCGGCGCCGGCTACACGCCCGTGCGCGCCGTGATCGACCGGGCCGCCTCCCTCATCGACCGTCCGAAGCTCTGCTTCGCCGCGGTGGTCACCCACGCCGGCCTTGCGGGCCTCTACTTCGGCGAGCCGCAGGAGGCGTGGCAGGCGGCCGCGGAGCTGTCCGCCCAGGTGCACGTCGTCTGGATCGAGAGGCCGTTCCGCCGCGTGCTCGCGGTCATGCCGGAGATGTACGAGGATCTCTGGACCGCCGCCAAGGGGATGTACAAGGTGGAGCCCGCGATCGCCGACGGGGGCGAGGTGGTCATCTACGCACCGCACCTCAGCGAGGTCAGCTACACCCACGGCCCGGCGATCGAGGCGATCGGCTACCACTGCCGGGACTACTTCCTGCCCCAGTGGGAGCGCTTCAAGCACGTCCCGGGCGGCGTGCTGGCGCACTCCACGCACCTCAAGGGCCTCGGCCGCTACGACGCCGGCACGGGTGTGGAGACCCCGCGCATCCGGGTGACGCTGGCCACCGGCATCCCCGAGGAGCGTTGCCGCCGGCTGAACCTTGGCTACCTCGACCCGGCGCAGGTGGACATCGGGGAGTGGAAGGGGCGCGAGGACGAGGGCGTGCTCCTGGTGCCGCGCGCCGGGGAGATGCTGTACCGGGTGCGGCCGGCGCAGGCTGTCTCTGCACCGGCCCCGGGCACCCGGCCGAGGGAGGAACGATGAGCCACGGATTGACGATCCACAAGACCGGTGCGCTCGACTTCGTGTCGCTCGGGGCACTGGTCCACCGTCTGGACCCGGGCGTCGTCCCGTTCCGGAAGGCGACGAGCTGCCTGATCCACGTGAGCGGGGGCGAGTTCAACTGCGCCGCGAACCTCGCCAACTGCTTCGGCCTCACGACGGGCATCGTCACCGCGATGGTCGACTACCCGATCGGCGAGCTGATCGCGGAGCGCGTGCGGGCCATGGGCGTCACCCCGTTCTACAAGCACTTCGCCCATGACGGCGTCACCGGCCCGAACATGGCCACCGTCTACAGCGACCGCGGCTTCGGCGTGCGCGCACCGGTCGTCTTCTACAACCGGTGCAACGAGGCCGCGGCGCGGCTTGCACCCGGCGACTTCGACTGGTCGAAGATCTTCGCCGGCGGCGTGCGCTGGTTCCACAGCGGCGGGATCTTCGCGGCGCTCTCCCCCACCACGGTCGAGGTGATCATCGAGGGGATGAAGGCGGCGAAGGCGGCCGGCGCGGTGGTGTCGTTCGACCTCAACTTCCGCGAGAAGCTCTGGAACGTCTCGGGCGGAGGGAAGCGCGCGGTGGAGGTTATCGATCGGGTCGTCAAGAACGTGGACGTGCTCGTCGGCAACGAGGAGGACCTGCAGAAGGGGCTCGGCATCCCGGGGCCCGAGGTCGCGGCGAAGTCCAAGCTCGATCCGAGCGCGTTCTTCGGCATGATCGACCGCGTGCTCGCCAAGCACCCGCAGGTCAGGATCGTCGCCACGACCCTGCGCGAGGTCCACTCAACCCACCGCCACTCCTGGGGCGCCGTCGCCTGGGTGAACGGCAGTAAGCTCGCGTCCCCCACCGTGGAGCTGGACGTCCTGGACCGGGTGGGCGGCGGCGATGGCTTCGCCTCAGGGTTCTTCTACGGCCTCCTCGCGGGCGAGGCGCCCGAGGAGGCGCTCAGGCTCGGGTGGGCGCACGGGGCGCTACTGACGACGTTCCCCGGCGACACCACGATGGCCACGCTCCAGCAGGTGCGGGCTTTCGCCAAGGGCGGCTCCGCGCGCATCCAGCGCTGAGTGCGATCCACGCCGGGCGCGGACTTTCATTTCATTCGTAGCGGCGTAGCTCGCCCCCGCCCGCTCTGCTGCCTCTCCCCGCACGCCGTCATCCTGAGTCCTGCCGCAGGAAGGGCGAAGGATCCCCCAAGCTCTGGAGCGCCGCCCATCCTGGTCCCCTCTCCCAGGGGGAGAGGGTTAGGGCGAGGGGACGGCACACGGCCTCTGGCCAGACGTGGTGCGCGCACGGTGGAGAGGAAATGTGGGGCGCAAGCGGGACGCGGGTCGCCTACTCGTGGTGGGTGGTTGCCTTCATCTCCGGCGGTAACCTGGTCGCGACCGCGAGGTAGCGCCCGCCTCGCGGCGCAGCGACGACACCGACGCATCCGACGCGGAAGGAACGCTCCTCTCCCGTCAGCTTACCTCGGCACCAAGCGAACAACGCCAGCGCGACGGGTCTCGCCCCGGTGCTAGACTCCGCCAGAATGAACCGCTCATTCAATCGCGCGTCTGAGCCGACGCGCGTGCACCAATCCGGACAGACTCCGGCACGCGAACGCGGCCAGCGTTCCAAGACCTTCCTGCTGCTCCTGGTTGTGGCCATGCTCCTCGGCGGTGCGCTTCGGGTCTGGGCGATCATCGCCATCCCGACTGTACCGGTCTCGGACTTTTGGTCCTACCTCCAGCGCGGCATCAGCCTTCACGAGCGAGATCGGTACGAAGACACGCCCGGCATTCCTGACGCCTCCTTCCCCCCTGGGTACCCGCTCCTTCTAGCGGCGAGCTTCTCCCTCACCGACAAGTACTTGCTCGCGGCCAAGGTGGTCAACTGCATGCTCGGCGCAGCGTCGATCGTTCTGGTTGGACTGCTCGGCCGACGTCTGGGTGGGGAGCAGGCTGGCGCCCTCGCTGCATTCATCCTCGCGCTCTACCCGCGTTCGATCCTGGTGTGTTGCTTGATCGCGTCCGAAAACCTCTTCACGCCGCTCTTGCTGGTCTTTGTCCCGCTGGTGGCGAGCGGCCTCGCCAAACCACGCGCCTTCGCGATCGCTACCGGCGCCGGGGTGATTCTTGGCATGCTCACTGGCACACGCATCGTTGCGCGCTACCTCGGCCTGCTCTGGCCCATTTCGGCACTAGCACTGCGCAGGCGCCCACTCCGCACAGTCGCGCTCGAAACCATACTCATCGTTGCGATGCAACATATCGTCCTTCTCCCCTGGGCATTTTGGAATCTGCGCACCCTCGGCAAGTTCACCTGCTCCACCTCGAACAGCGCCGCCGCCCTCTTCGAGGCGAACAGCGCCGCCGCCACCGGCGAGTGGTTCGACTGGGGGGAGGCCATCGAGGCCCGGGTGCCGGGGGCAACGCAACTCGGCCCGCACGAGCTGAACTCGCTGCTATTCCGTGAATCGGTACGCTGGATTCGGGCTCACCCAGGGGAAGCCTTAGCCGGTTACGTGAGCCGGTTCGGTGACCTGTTCGCCCACGACTCCCACGCGGCCTCCTGGGCGATCTTCGCTGTTGATTCCCCGCCCTTCCCGGAGAGCGAAGCTTTGCCGGGTGAGCATCTTCTCAAATGGCACGAGGAGGCGGTGACCTGGGCTCTTGAGCTACCGTCGTGGGCGCTCCTGCTCGCGGCAGGGGGTGGCCTCATCTGGCCTCTTCCCAAGGCCCTGGCGGGGCGGCAACCCGGCCTAGGTGGGGCCACACTCGTCGCTGTTTTCGGTGCCGCCGCATATCAGGTGCTCCTGATCCCCGTCTTCATTACGGTGGCTCGCTACCGCTGGCCGCTGGAGGACCTCCTGGTACCGGTTGCGGCGGCCGCTTTCGCAGGTTTGGCCGCGTCTGTTCGCACGGCCGTCCGCGACCGTCGGGCCCGTGGCGGAGCTCGGGGGCCGCATCTCTGACTTCGGTGACAGGGATCTCAATACGGGTACCAGGTACGACTTTCTCACCTTTCTCGGTTGAGCCAGCGCCGGAGCGGGTGAGCACGTACCGGGACGATAGCAAAGGAGGCCGCTCCTGTTCGTCACATTGGTTCGATGTCGGCCGCTTGCCGAAAGCGAATGGTTAGATAGCGGTATCTGGTACCCGCCGGCGTTATGGGTGTCCGGGCCTCCCGTACCCTGACGACCGATTGGCCCCGTGTTCCGGGCTGGGTCAGGCCGTTGGCTCGGAGCCCCTCTGCCTCCGCTTCGGTCCCGTCTCGCCGGGCTTCTTCGAGCCCTTCATCTCCTCGAGCCTCCTTCGGGCCTCCCGCGCACCGATGTCCCTGATGGCGAGGATGGCGGCTCGGGTCGAACCCCTCATTCGCCGGGGACCGCTCGCCTTCTCCCACCCGTGGACGACCTGCTGCGTGATGCCCAGGAGCCTGGCGAACTCCTGCCCGGTCAGTCGGAGCCTCCGCCGCAGGCTGCGCATGCCCGTGGCGGTGATTCGCGCCCTAGCAGGGGGTCAGGGTAGATGGCGCCAGTGAGAGATCGAAGGCCACTGGGACGCGAGGGGCGCAAATGGGCCGCAAATCGGCTCTAGAGACTATTTAAGCCACCTCTCGGTGGCCCGTGATTGCTCGGTCAAAATTGGTCGGGACGGCGGGATTCGAACCCGCGACCCCTTGAACCCCATGGAGAAAAAGGGGGCACGGAGACCTCCGGAGACAGTCGGAGCTACGAGGCGATGGGACGTTCCAGACGGAGTTGAACTCCATTGTTTTCCAAAGAGTAACGAAAATTCCAGACAGCGCTTCTCGGAGATGCCGGGAGACCGTCGGCACCCAATGGGTCTCCCAAATGTGGACAAAATTGTGGACAAGCTAATGAGACGTAGGAACATTTGACCGATGTGCGATGCAGACGATCCTGAGACTGCCGGCAGCCCCATGGCCTGGCCCGGCATCCCGACCGCCGCCACGCAGTGGGGGCCAGGGACGTGCCGCAGTAGATCCTCCGCCTCGATCTGCTCGCCGGACGGTGAGAGATGACCAGGTTCCCAGAGAGCCATCACCTCGTGGAAACCCGACTCTGATGTGGGCGCTTGCGGACCTCCGGTGCGCGAAGAACGCAGACGTTCGCGCAGTCCTGCCAGGGTCTACACTTGTCGCAGAACGGCGTTCTCAACTGGTTGCGACTCCCACGCGGCGTGGAGATCAGGGCAGGAGGACCAAGAGAAGGTTCCGAGACAGTGGTCTCCCGGGTGATCGGGATACGCAGCAGAAACGGAAGGTTTCGATTACCAAGGACGAGGAAGGAGGGGGGGAACGGATGAAGCGATTCGCGATTCTCGCGTTGTTTGCCGCGCTCGTCTCCCTACCCGCGTTCAGTCAGATGCCGAGCGGCACGTTGTCGGGCCACACCACCGACGGCAGGGCCGCAGTGCCCGGCGTCACCGTGCCGGTTGCGTCTCCTGCCATGCAAGGCATTCGCACCACGGCCACCGGCCGCCCCTTGGATGGCCCTTGACTGCGCATGCCGCAGGTGTACCTCGAAAGGGTGGGAAAGGAAATTCCTATCCATTATCCATTCGAACACGGCCTCGTGTGATGGCGCGCATACGGCCGAAATACCTATCTCTGCTATCGTTCCCTCCGTGAAACGGGAGACATTTTCCGGCGACGCTTCCCGTGCTCAGTACGCCAGCCGGTTCAACAAGGTCCTGGACTACATCCAGGCGAACCTTTCTGCCCCCCTGGGTCTGGAGACCCTCGCGGCCGTAGCCTGCTTCTCGCCATACCACTTCCACCGTCTTTTCCATGCGTGGACCGGTGAGACCACCCACGATTTCATCCTGCGCCTGCGGCTTGAGCGCGCGGCCAGGCACCTTGTGTATGACCGGCAGAGGTCCATCACGGACATTGCCCTGGACTGCGGCTTCGCCTCGGCCTCATCCTTCGCCCGGGCCTTCAAGTCCTTCCACGGCATTCCCGCCAGCGAATGGAGGGCAACCCGCAAGATTCGCAAAGCGGATCGCAAGATCAGCGAAGAAACGGACTCGGCTGGTCGCCGATACTCAGCACCTGGGTATCGGTCCGGATCTTTCCGGGAGGAGACCTTCACCGTGGAACTGAAGGTCAAAGTCAAGCAGATACCACCGATGCATGTGGCCTATGTCCGCCACATGGGTCCGTTCCAGGAGAACGCAGCCCTGTTCGAGCATCTCTTCGGGCGGCTCGCCGTCTGGGCTGGACCGCGGGGACTCCTGGAGGATCCCTCCAGCAGGCTGCTCAGCGTCCATTATGACAATCCCGATATCACCGATGCGCAGCGGCTGCGTCTGGACGCAGCTCTGACTGTTCCCGTGGGCACCACGGTCGGGGGCGAAATCGGCAAGCAGACCCTCGAAGGTGGCGCATACGCCGTTGCGAGAATCCGCATCCACGCGAAGCAGTACACCGAGAGTTGGCGTGCGCTCATGGGCGGATGGCTGCCCGGTAGCGGTTATCAGCCCGATGACCGCCCCTGCCTGGAGATCTACCAGAACGACCCCAAGGCGGATCCAGAAGGCATGCATGAGGTCGAGATCTGCCTCGCCGTGAAACCACTATGAAGGGGCCGCTGCCATGAGCTTTCCGCTTGCAGTACCCCTCGTCGATATTCGTGGGATCTCCAAACGGTACGGCGCGGTCCAGGCCAACGACGAAGTTGATCTCAGTTTGTACGGCGGAGAAGTCCATGCGCTTCTCGGGGAAAACGGCGCAGGGAAAAGCACGCTTTCGAGAATCCTCTACGGTTTCACCCGCCCTGACTCCGGCGAGATCTTCCTCAATGGGAAGGCGGTGGACGTGCACTCCCCGCGCGAGGCGCGGTCACACCGCATCGGCATGGTGTTCCAGAACTTCATGCTGATCCCTGCACTCAGTGTTCTGGAGAACATCGCGCTCTTCCTGACTGACCTTCCGCCCGTCCTGCGCCCGGAGGCAGTCGGGAAACGGATTCTCGAATTCGGCGAACGGTTCGGCTTGACCGTCGACCCTCACGCCCCGGTCCGCCAGCTCTCGGTGGGCGATCGGCAGAAAGTGGAGATCCTCAAGCTGCTCATGGCTGAAGCCCGGATCCTCATCCTCGACGAACCGACGAAAGTGCTGGCTCCGCATGAGGTGAAAGCCCTGTTCCGGGTTTTCGCAGCCCTGAAGGCGGAGGGTTTCGCGATTCTGTTCATCACGCACAAGCTGCGGGAAGTGATCCGCTGCGCGGACCGCATCACCGTGATGCGGCAGGGCCGCGTGGCGGGAGGCTTCGGGTCGGGGCAGGCGGATGTGGAGACCCTCGTGACGATGATGTTCGGGGGCCGGGGTGAAATCGGAGCGGCCCGGGAGGCGGGAGCGCCGCGGCGGCCGGCTGAAGCCCGGCCCATTCTGGAACTGCGCGGGGCCTTCTCGCACGCCACCGGCAGCGAGACTCCGCTCCGCGGCCTGGAGCTGAGCATCGCGGCCGGTGAGATCGTCGGAGTGGCTGGTGTTTCCGGAAGCGGCCAGAAAGAGCTTGGGGATCTGATCCTCGGCCTTCGCTCGCTCTCCGCAGGAAGCAAGTGGTTCTGCGGCGCCAACGCATCATCCTGGTCCATCGCGCGGATGAGGGAGAGCGGTGTCGCGTTCGTGCCTGAAGACCCGCTGGTGATGGCGGCCGTGGGCGGCATGTCCGTGCGCGAGAACCTCTCACTGGGCACGGGTCGACGGTACCGGAGCGGTGTCCGCCTCGATTGGCTGGCCCTCGAAACAACCATGAGAGAGTCCTTCGAGGCGCTCGCCTTTCCCATCCCACCGCTCGACCCACCCATTGGCACGCTGTCGGGCGGCAATCTCCAGCGTGTGGTGATCGCCCGCGAAATGGCTCACGAGCCCAAGCTCATCGTCGCGCTGTATCCCACCCGCGGGCTGGACGTCCGGAGCGCGGCATCCCTGCGGGATCTGCTCCGGCGAGCACGCGATGGCGGCAGCGGCGTGCTCCTGATCTCGGAGGACCTCGATGAGCTCGCGGAGATGACGGATCGACTGCTCGTTCTGTTCGGGGGCGCCATCGTCGGGAAGTTCAGCCGCGGCGCCTGGCAGCCCGAGGAAGTAGGGCACCTGATGACGGGATCGACGGAGGTGAACGTTGCCTGAGGGGGGCCTCACCGCTGTCCTCCGCAGTTCCACGGCCTTGCGGAACACAGCGCGCCACTGCGGGATCGGCGGCGCGGCTCTCATGATGTTCGCGGCCATCCTGCTTGTGGCGGGCAAGGATCCGCTCAAGGCGTACATGGACACCTTCCAGTACACCCTCGCCAACGCCTATGGATTCTCCGAGCTGCTGGTCCGCATGACGCCATTGCTCCTGGCGGCGGTCGCCGTGGCCCTCCCGGCCCGCCTCGGCCTCATCAACGTCGGAGGTGAAGGCCAGCTCTACATGGGCGCTTTCATGGCCTCGGCCGGCGCTTTCCTCCTCCCCACGGCGCCCGGGTGGATCCTCCTTCCTTTCGTCGCGTTCATGGGGTTCTTGGGAGGGGCGATCTGGGCTGCCATCCCCGGGATCCTGCGGGCCGGAAAACTGGTCAACGAGACCATCGCAACACTTCTGCTCAACTACGTTGCTCCGCTCATCGTGAGCTACTTCGTCTTCGGCCCCTGGCGGGCCACGGAAAATTCCGCTTATCCCCAGTCCTCGTCCTTCCCGGACGCGGCCCTGCTGCCCTCCTTCTTCAACACCCGGATCCACGCCGGCCTCCTCATCGCCCTGGCGGCGCTGCTCGTCTACTGGCTGATCCTCGAAAAGACTCGCTGGGGTGTCGACATGAGGGCGATCGGCGGCAATGCGGAAGCCGCCCAGCGCCTGGGCATTCCCGTGCCGGCCTGGATCGTGACGGCGCTGGCTGTCGGTGGCGGTTTCGCGGGGCTTGCGGGCATGGGGGAGGCGATGGGCATCGCCGGACGCCTGCGCCAGGGCCTTTCGCCGGGCTACGGATTCGCGGGGTTCCTCATCGCCTGGCTCGCAGGGGGCAGACCCCTCGGGATTCTGTTCATGGCCTTCCTCTTCGCCGTCATCACCTCGGCAGGGGACACCCTCCAGATGACCCAGGGAGTGCCGTATGCGGTGGTCAACATCCTGCTCGCCATGATCCTTTTCATCGTGCTCGCCCGGCGGTCCGCAGGGGGGACGTCGAAATGACCACGCCCCTGATCCTTGGGTTATTGGCGGGCGCGATCCTCTCGGGGACTTCGCTCCTGTATGCCACCCTCGGGGAAACGATCGTCGAGCGCTCGGGCATCGTCAACCTGGGGCTCGAGGGGATCCTCCTGATCGGTGCGTCGGTGGGATTTTCGGTCACCGCTGCCACGGGGAACGCATGGTTGGGCCTGATGGCGGCCGGCATGGCGGGAGGGCTGGCCAATGTACTCTTCGGGTGGCTCGTGGTCACGCGGAGGGCCAATCAGCTGGCGAGTGGCCTCGCGATGATGTTCTTTGGTTTCGGAGCGAGCGCACTGATCGGCGCACCCTACGTGGGTGCCGTCATCGTCGGTCTGCCCAAGTGGAGGCCATCGTGGCTGGCTGGTTTCCGCTGGGTGAAGGCGACCACCCTTTTCAACTACGACCTCGTCACCTGGCTAGCTATTCCGGTGGCCATTCTGGTCTGGTGGGCCTTGTTCGGGACGCGCTGGGGGCTTGGCGTGCGCGCGGTGGGCGAAAGCCCTGCAGTGGCCTTTGCGGCAGGACGCAATCCTGCCGTCCTGCAGTACCAGGCGCTTTCCTGTGGCGGCGTGCTGGGAGGAATCGCGGGCGCGCATCTGTCCGTGTCTCTGACCATGACCTGGTCGGAGTACATGACCGCTGGACGGGGGTTCATCGTCATCGCTCTCGTCATCTTCTCCAAGTGGAACCCGCTGCGGGCCGTTGCGGGAGCTCTTCTTTTCGGCGGGGCGGAGGCCTTACAGCTTCAGATGCAGGCGCGCGGATCGGTCATCTCGCCGTTTCTCCTCGAAATGTTGCCCTACATCCTGACTCTCATGATCCTGGTTGCCTGGGGCGGGTCGCGAAGGCTTGCGGCCCCGGCAGGTCTGGGCAGGACGTTCTATGGCTCGGAATGACCCGACCCTGTCTCACCCACCGACCTCGCCCCATCAACCCTCTTGCCCGAGGAGGTGAACGAGCCAACCCATGTCGCGTAACCCATCACCCGCAGTGGCCCTCGTACACCACTTGACAGGACGTGACAACTGGTTCATTGACTTGGAGGTGGTCCCGTGAAAAAGAAATTCGGACTCTTCGTTTCCTGGCTCGTTCTTGCATGCTGCCTGGCCGCCCAACCCGCGTTCAGCGAGCCGCCGCGCCTGATCATCGGCACGGTGTACGTCGGAGCGATCAATGATTACGGCTACAACGAGTCGTTCCATCAAGCCCTCACCCAGGTTGCCAAGGACCTTCCCGGAGTCAAGCTCCTCGAGGTGGAGAACGTGCCGGAGAGCGGCGAAGCCGAACGAGTCATGGAAGGCCTGATCCAGCAAGGCGCCAGGCTGATCTTCCCAACGAGCTTCGGGTATCAGGACTCCGCGCGCAAGGTTGCAAAGAGGCACAAGGACGTCTCCTTCGCATTCGCCGGGGACGGGAGCACGGCGAAGAACTTCGGCGTGTTCTTCGGATCCACGCAGGCGGCCATGTACCCGATGGGTGTGGCGGCAGGCAAGATGACCAAGACCAACAAGCTCGGGTTCGTCATCGGGATGCCGATTGGCTACGCGCTCGGGAACGTGAATGCATTCCAACTGGGCGCGAAATCGGTCAACCCAAAAGCGCAGACGGTTGTCGTCGTGACGGGCGGATGGTCCGACAAGGCAAAAGAGGCCGGTGCCGCCAACGCCCTCCTCGACCAGGGATGCGATGTGGTCGCGATGCACGTCGATTCGCCTGCGACCATTATCCAGACCGTCGAGGCCCGCGGGGGCATGTCGATCGGTTTCCAGTCGGTCGAGGCGCGCGCCCTCGCCCCAAAGGGCTGGATCACGGGTCTTGGCTTCACCTGGGCGCCCTACTTCACGGAGCTGACGAAGAGCGTCATCGCCGGCCGTTTCCGCGGGGAGGCTGTCTACCGGGGCCTGGGTGAGATGGTTGCCATCGCTCCGTTTGGCGCGTCCGTGCCTGCCGACGTTCAGGACCTCGTGAACAAGGCGGCCGCCAAAGTCGCGAAAGGCTTCAACCCCTTCACCGGGCCAATGATGGACAACAGGGGGAACCTCGTGCTTCCACCCGGAGCGACCGTCGGCGCGGATCAGATGGGCAGCATGAACTGGTACGTCGACGGCGTGATCGGAA
Source organism: Thermoanaerobaculaceae bacterium (assembly GCA_041494245.1). Taxonomy (GTDB): domain Bacteria; phylum Acidobacteriota; class Thermoanaerobaculia; order Thermoanaerobaculales; family Thermoanaerobaculaceae; genus RBG-13-68-16. Next base: position 163,156 of record JBGQAK010000003.1, on the reverse strand, counting down.
AGGTCCGGTAGACCATGGGCCTCAAGGAACGTATCAACGCTGCGAACGCGGAGGCTTTTCGCCGCATCGTAGCCGCGGATCCGGTCCTGGTGGACGTGGCACCAGCGTCGGAGGTGATCCCCGGAATGAGGGATCGCCTGATCCTCCACTCCGGCCCTCCAGTGACCTGGGACCGGATGTGCGGCGCCCAGCGCGGCGCCGCTATCGGGATGTGCCTGTTCGAAGGCTGGGCGGCGGACCCGGTGGAGGCCGAGCAGACGCTCCGCTCCGGCGAGATCGGCCTGGAACCCAACCATCACCACTCGAGCGTAGGGCCGATGGCCGGCACGATCTCGAGCAACATGTGGGTTTGGGTCGTGGAAAACAAGGCCTTCGGAAACCGGGCCTTCTGCCGTCAGGTCGAAAGCTCCCAGCAGTTCGGCGACTATTCCAGCAGCGCGCTCGCGCAGCTCGAGAAGTGGCGCGATGTCTGGGGGCCGGCGCTGAGAGCCGCCGTGCGCAAGATGGGAGGCGTACCGCTCAAGCAGCTTGTCGCCCGCGCCTTGCTCATGGGCGACGAGATGCACAACAGGGTCGTCGCGTCTTCCAGCCTTTTCGCGAACGCGGTGGCCCCTGCCCTGGTCGACTGCGGGCTGCCGAAGGAACAGGTCGTGGCTACCCTGTACTACGTTGGGAACCACCCTTTCTTGTTCCTCGGACTCTCTATGGCTGCAGCGAAGGCTGCGATGGACCCCGCGCGCGGAGTGGAGGCGAGCACCGTCGTCACGGCCATGGCGCGCAACGGCACGGACTTCGGAATCCAGGTCAGCGGCCTCGATGGTGAGTGGTTCACGGCCCCCGCGCCGCGGGTCGAGGGCCTTCTGCTTCCAGGTTGGAAGGAGGCGGACGCGGGACTCGACATGGGCGACTCCGCAATCACCGAAACGGTCGGCTGGGGCGGTTTCGTGATCGGCGGCGCGCCGGGCATCCTCAATTTCACCGGAGGGACGGCGGAACAGGCGTTGGCTTTCAGCCGAGAAATGCACTCCATTTCGGTCGGCCAGAGCCCCGACTACCTCATCCCCGCCCTGAACTTCCAGGGCTCCGCCGTGGGTATCGATATCCGGAAGGTCGTGCAGACGAACATTTCGCCGGTCGTCGACACCGCCATCGCCCACAAAGAACCGGGGCACGGGATCATCGGGGGAGGCATCGTGCGGCCACCCCTGGAGTGCTTTACCAAGGCGCTGACCCGCTTTGGTGAGAGGAGTTCGGAATGGTCAGAAAGACCGTTATCCGGAAGAACCGGTACTTCGATTCCGTCTTCCTGATGCTGGTCGCACGGCGTATCGCCTCACAGAAGGGCATGAGCGACGCATCTGCAGTGCTGGCGACGGAGGCGAACCGGAAAGTCCTGATCGGGATGGGCTATGGCGATGATGGGCACGATGCGGACTTCGCCGCCGCCGGCCCCAATGACCTCGTGATCGCCCTGGAAGGCGAAGAGGCGGCGGTGGATGCGATTGCGGCGAACGCGGATTCGTACCTCTCCCAAGGCCCCGAGACATCCTCGGGAACTGGCCGCTCATCGCCGCGGGCACACTCGATCAGCGAGGCGATGGAGCGGCGACCGGACTGCAGTGTGGCCGTGATTTCGGTGCCGGGGGAATACGCGGCGCGCGAGGCTCGGACCGCCCTCCAGAAAGGGCTCCATGTCTTCCTCTTCTCGAGCAATGTCTCCGTCGACGACGAACGTTCGCTCAAGACCGAGGCGCGGCAACGGGGACTCATCGTGATGGGCCCCGACTGCGGAACGGCGTTCCTGGGCGGTGCGGGCATTGGTTTCGCGAACGCGGTGCGCCGCGGGCCCGTCGGCATCGTCGGCTCCACGGGCACTGGCATGCAGGAGTTCGCGAGCCTGGTCCACCAGGCCGGGTCGGGGATTTCCAACGCCATCGGCACCGGCAGCCGGGACATGTCGGACGCGATCGGGGGTATCTCGACGCTGATGGGGATTGACGCCCTCGAGGCCGATCCGGCGACGAAGGTGATCGCCGTCGTCTCCAAGCCGCCGGGAACGGCTTTCACGGCCATGCTCGCGGAACGCCTCGGCCGGTGCACGAAGCCGGTGGTCCCGTGTCTCCTCGGGGCAGAGCCGGACAGTTGGAGAATCCACGATCCCGAGGGTTCCCGAGGGCACCCGAAGCTTCGGTGGGCCTTCACCATCGATGAGGCAGTCGCCTCCGCTCTCGGGGCGGCAGGCGCAGATGAACCCGCTTTCCTCCGATCCGACGAGCGCGTCATGCGCGAAAGGGCCGCGATCGAGATCGGGAAGATGCGCCCGGAACAGCGCCACTTCAGGGGGCTGTTCGCCGGGGGGACGCTTTGCTACCAGGCCCAGGCCATCTTCCTCAGGTCGGGGCTTCTCGTCCACTCCAACGAACCTCTCCGCGGCATGCCGGAACTCCCGGACCCTGACGAAAGCCACGAAAGCTCTTTCGTCGATATGGGCGCGGAGATCTTCGTACAAGGGCGGCCCCACCCGATGATCGACGCCTCGCTGCGGAGGAAAAGGCTCGAACGGGAGGGAAAGGATCCCACCGTCGCGGTGATCCTCCTCGATTTCATTCTCGGGGTCATCTCTTCCCCGGACCCGGTGGGCGACATGTTGGGCGCCATCCGGAACGTCCAGGACGAGGCGCGTGGCAGGAGAGGCCACCTCTGTGTCGTAGCGTCGGTTTGCGGCACGGACGAAGACGAACAGGGGCTCGAGAGCCAGAAGGCAGCCCTGGCGGAAGCTGGAGTGCTCGTGTTTCCGAGCGGGGCGCAGGCCGCGAGCTTCTGCCGCGAAGCGGCGCTGATGCTTGCACACCGAAAGGAGACAGCTGATGTCGGTCCCGCTTGAAGATCTGTTCCAGAGAGCACCCGTATTCCTCAACGTGGGCGTCCCTGCGTTCGGTGACAGCCTCCGCGAAGCGGGCTACGAAGTCGTCTACGTCGATTGGTCGCCTCCCGCGGGTGGAGATGCTCGGATCGCGGACCTTCTCGATGACCTCCTTTGATGATCCCTTCGCCGACCATGGCGCGTTCAACCGATACCGGGCCTTTTCGGTCGGTTCCGCGGCATGGGGCGAACTATCCGCGCCAGGAGTTTCTCTGCGCGTTCACAGCGTGTTCGCATCATCGGTGAACCTCGAGGTGGGTGAGAGCGGAAGGCTCGTTGCCTTGACCGGGCCTTCCGGGCGCGTCTACCCCCACGCGGTGGTCCTCGGGCGCCCGGCGGACTTCAGGACCTGGCGACTGACGACAGGAAGCTCCGCGCGGCTTGCCGAGGGCTTGATCCGGATGGATGGCCAGGGTATCACCGTGGCCGTGGATCTGAACTGCGCCCTCCGAGGCCTTCCGCGCTCCTTGCCGCCTATCGTCCGATTCACAAATGTCTGCCACACGTGCGCGACCCGGCTTGCAGAGGTCCAGGCCAGAAAACAGTTTGACCTGAGGCTGGACGCACTGCGGGATCCGGGACGGCCTGTGGCGAAGGAGGGTGAGACCCTTCGGCAGGCCGCACTCGCACTTGGCGCTTCGGCGCGCGCGCTGGCATGCGCAGGCGAGCCAGGTTTCTGCCCCGACTCTCGAGTAGGATTGGCGGGCATTCGATCGTCTGTGTCCTCGCTTGTCGGCCTGGGCACTGGACTGACGCCCTCTGGGGACGATCTCCTCTGTGGGTTCATGTCGGCCGTCCGGGCGCGATTCCGCGGCGAGCCGCACCCCGGCGGCGAGCTCCTGGGGACTCTTTGCCTCGCCGTCGAAGACAACCTTGGGTCCACAGGCGAAATCAGCGCGTCCCTGGTTCGCTCGATGATCCGGGGCCACTGGCCGGAACCTCTGCTGGATCTGGCAGACGCCATCGCCGCCGACCGGGAATCCGAAGCGTTGCAGGCCCTCGAGAATTTGTGCCGGCTCGGGCACAGCTCGGGGGCGGATATCGCGACAGGGTTTCTGTTCGGCCTGGAGGCCCTGCCTGATCGCGGCATCGAGACTTCGGTTCGATCGCTGACCAATCTGAAAGCTTCAACGGTTCACCGTCAGAGCCGTTGCGCCACGCAACCTTCCCAAGACCGGGGTCCAGACTCTCCTGGACCCCGCAACCAAACCGGGGTTGGCCCCCCACTCAGAAAGGAGCATCAAATGAAGAACAAGACGTTTGCCGCTCTGGGATTCGCGACCCTCACTGTCTTCGCCGCACTCACTGCCAGCGCCGCCAACTGGAGCGATACGTTCATCGGCTTCCGGACCGGCAGCGATTACAAGGAAACCGGCAATCCCAATAGCATTGGGAAGAACATCATCACCTTCAGCCACGTGTCCGGCTATTCCTTGGGCCAGAACTTCTTCATCGTCGACCTTTTGATGTCCGACTCGAAGGACCCCGCGAACACCGCGTCGCCCGGAACCTCCAAGGGCGCTTATGATGCCGATTTGGTCTACCGCCACGACCTGGATCTCGGCAAGGTCTTCAACACCAAGATCGACTTCGGCCCCGTGCGCGGCATGAGCCTGACCGCCGGTCTTGAGTACGAAACCAAGAACACCATGTTTGCCCCGGCCACTCTCAAGTTCATTGTGGGTCCCACGCTCAACTTCAAGGTCCCCGGCTACCTCAAGCTGGGAGTGTGCTATTACCAGGAGCGAAACCACAACGCCTTTGGTGGCTATTCGGCGAACTATGGCGGAGGGATCAACGTCAAATACGACCCGACCTACTTTGTCTACACCGCCTGGGGCATTCCTCTCGCGCTTGGCCCCGTCAACACGCTCTTCGAGGGCTTCGGCAACTACACCGGCGCGAAGGGGAAGGACGGTTCCGCCATCGAGAGCAAGCCTGAAACGCTCGTTCGCGCCTACTGGATGTTCGATGTCGGCTCGATGTTAGGCGGAAAGAAGAATGTCTGGCTGATCGGCCCTGGATGGGAGTATTGGCACAACAAGTTCGGCATTCCCACCTACGAGGCTGGTGAATCTCGGCCCGATTTCACCCAGGTGAACCCCAAGACTTCCACCCTCGTTGTGGCTCTGGAAGCGCACTTCTAGACTGCAGTGACTGCCCGCGCGGAGGGCAACCTCCGCGCGGGATTGTCTCCGCGGTGTCCGGTCTCGACCGGGGGCGCCCCCGGTGCGGCGGTCGGCGATGTTGCCGCTGGCGGCTCGGCAAGTGGACGAGACCCGCGCACCTGGCGGCGAGCTCCTCGGACCGGATGCGCAGCGTCCCCAGCGGTGCGGCCACCGGCTGGGTCGTCGCGTCGACCCACACCCCATGCTTCCTCATGTACTTGAAGCCTCCGGCCTCACGGACCCCGGGGGTGGAGTCGCAGCTGCGCCGGACGAACTCCTCGGCCGAGCCGAACCCGAGGTCTATGCCGAGGCGACGGGCAATGTTGCAGGCGACGTCACGGCCCAGGCGCGTGTCACGGGCCCGGTAGACGTCGCCCGTCCCGCCCGCACCGATCGGGGCGGCAACCTCGTTGGGGGCCGAGGCGGGTGCTCGGCTGCATTGTGGCGCTGCCCTCTGAGATCCGATTGTACCGCCCGCGCACAACCCTGCAAGGATCCGTGACCCACTTCGCATCCGGCTGCCGGCGAGTGAACGCATCAGGCAACTTCTTGCGCTTCGCTACCTTGTGAATCGCGGAACAAGAACCTATATTAGGGAAGAGGTCTCTGAGAAAAGGTCGCCATGACCTTTCGCATCCTGCCGTACGCACCGACGGGTCCCCCCTCGCCGGGCCGAGGGAGAAGCTGCGCCCGCAGCACGGTTGGCCACGCGGTGATCACGAGGCCAGAGCCTCACTCGACCACCCGGCCGCCAACGGAAGGACGACACCATGAGAACGAGGAATGTCTGTGTTGCGCTCGCGCTTGCCCTGCTGCTCGCGGGCGCGGCGGCCGGCCAGAAGATCCCGACCGGCACCCTCACCGGTCATGTGACGGACGGCAAGCTCCCTCTTCCCGGCGTGACCGTCACGGTGACCTCACCAAACCAGCAGGGCGCCCGCACCGCCACCAGCACGATCAACGGCGACTACATCCTCGAGCTGCTGCCGTCGGGCTTCTACACGGTCAAGTTCGAGATCGAGGGTTTCGAGACCGTTGAGACCACCGTCAAGCTCTCGGGCGACGTGACATCCAGGGTGGATGCGGTGATGCCGCAGGCCGTCAAGCTGGCGGAGCAGGTCACGGTGGCGGGTCGGTACGACACGCTCTCGACGACGGCGGCGGCGTCCACCACCCACGAGGCGAGCCTGATCCAGCTCCTCCCTGTCACCCGCGACGCGCAGAGTTACCTCTACCTGAGCCCCGCCACCGTGCAGCTCCTTGGCGCCCGCCCCAACCCGCAGATTGCGGGCGCCCTGGCCACCGAGAGCCTTTACCTCGTCAACGGCGCGCCCAGTAGCGACAACATTTGGGGCTACTTCCTCCCCCTGTACATCGAGGACGCTATCCAGGAGACGACGACCTCGCTGTCCAACATCTCCGCCGAGTACGGCCGGTTCACCGGCGGCGTCGTGAGCGTCCTGACGAAATCTGGCGGCAACGATTTCCACGGCTCGGCCCGACTCAACCTCACCAACCCGAAGTGGACCGCGCCCACACCGCTGACGACAGGACGCGTCGACGAGCTTGGCAAGGTCTGGGAAGGCACCCTCGGCGGGTACATCCTGAAGGACAAACTGTGGTTCTTCCTTGGTGGCCGCACCACCTCGACTTCGACCATGCTGCAGACCTACCCACCGGCGAACGTCCCGGTGGACCAGACCGAGCGCCAGAACCGCTACGAGGGGAAGCTGACCCTCGCGCTTTCCCCGAGCCACCGCGTGATCGGCTCCTACCTCGACGTGACGGACGACTATACCAACTCGAACTACCCGGTCACGGTCTACGACCCTGCGAGCCTCTACAGCCAGTCCGTCCCGATGGAGATCAAGGTCCTCAACTACAACGGGGTGCTCTCGAACAGCCTGTTTCTCGAGGCGCAGTGGTCGTATCGGAAGCAGATTTACCACAGGGGCTCGCTCTACACCGACATCGAGCGCGGCACGCCGGTCTGGGACGACAGCACCGGCGTCATGTTCAACTCGCCATACTTCTGCGCCGCGTGCGGGGGATCCCCGGAGACACGGGAGAACTCCGACGCGTTTCTCAAGGCCTCGTGGTTTCTCTCGACCGCGAGCGCCGGCTCCCATGACCTCCGCATCGGTGCGGACCTCTTCGACAACATGCGCCGTTCCGACAACTGGCAAAGCGGCAGCGGGTACTTCCTCGACGCCGTCAGCGTCAACATCGTCGGCACCGGGACGAGCGCCAAGTACTACCCCGTCATCCTGCCGGACTACTCGTACATCGAGTACTACCCGATCTACGAGCGGAGCAAGGGGAACCACTTCAAGACAAAATCCGGGTTCGCCAACGACGTCTGGCGGCTCAACGGCAACCTGACCTTCAACATCGGTGTGCGCTACGACAAGAACGACGGCACCGACGAGTCCGGCACCACGGTCGTCAAGGACTCGAAGTGGAGCCCGCGCCTGTCGCTAACCTGGGACCCCAGGGGCGACGGCGCGACCCAGGTCGCCCTCGGTTACGCCCAGTACGTGGCGGGGACCGACAACAACACCGCGAACTGGGCGACCGGCGCCGGCGAGCCTGCCACGTTCTACTACCTCTACCAGGGGCCACCGATCAACGCCGGCGGCAACGAGGTCGAGACGCACGAGGCGCTGCGCGAGGTGTTCGACTGGGTCTCGAGCATCGGCGGCCTGCTCGCCAACCCCCAGCTCCTGATCGGCGCGTACTACCCGGGCTACCAGGACGTCATCGGCAACAACCTCCGCTCCCCGAGCACGACGCAGTGGACGGTCGGGGTCACCAGGCGCCTCGGGACCCGCGGCCTCGTGCGCCTCGACCTCATCGACAAGGCCTGGACAGACCTCTACTCCTTTCGGGTGGACATGACGACCGGACACGGCGAGGACCCGCTGGGCAACGTGTTCGACCGCAGCATCATCGAGAACGATCCGAACGTGCGGCGCCACTACCAGGCCGTGGTGCTGCAGGGCGATTACAGGGTAGGGGAGCGCCTCCGCCTCGGCGGCAACTACACCCTCTCCAAACTCTACGGCAACGACAGCGGATACGTGGCTCCGATGACTTGGTCGAATAACCTCGAAGCCTACCCTGAGTACCGAGACCTGAAGTGGTACGCCCCGGAGGGGTACCTCGCCGGGGACCGCCGCCACAAGCTCAACCTCTACGCCTCATGGGACGCGGTCAGCACCAAGGCCGTGGCCCTGAACGTCAGCGTGTTGCAGCGCGTCCTGTCGGGGGCGCCGTACGGCGCGTGGGGCAGTGTCCGGGTCAGACCATACGTCATCAACCCGGGGTACGTCGCGCCTCCGAAGTTCAATTGGTACGCCTTCACAGCCCCCGACGCCTACCGCACCGGCACGGTCAACGCCACCGACATCGCCGCGACACTCACCTTCAAGTTCGGGAAAGGGATCGAGGCCTACGTCAACCCGCAGATCCAGAACGTCCTCAACAGACGGGCGCCGATGAACGTGGACAGCACGGTGTATACCAACCGCGATCTGCCTGGCAACCTCGCCCTCTTCAACCCGTTCAAGGACACGCCGAAGGAGTGCCCGCAGGGGACCACCTGCAACCTCACCGACGGGTACAACTGGCAGAAGGGGCCGAGCTTCGGCAAACCCATGCAGCCGAGCGACTACCAGACGCCGCGCACCTTCATGCTCAACGTCGGGGTGAGGTTCTAACCAATCCCCGCACACGGCCAAAGGCCCCGGTCCTTACGACCGGGGCCGTCTCTTGTTATCAGCGTCTCATTGGAGACGTTCCGTAGTCATTGCATCAGGGACGATCAGGGACAGCACTTCCGGGGCAAATTCTTGCCGTCAAAACACCCTGGGGGTTGTGCTGGGCGCGATGCACGGTACCCAGTCCGGCCGCACCGGTGGGGTCCATGGTCTCGGACGTGTCGAGGTGGGCCCCGATCAAGGCGACCACGTCGGGACCTTCGCCCAGCCGGGGAAGGGGCCAATCTCGACCTTCCAGCCCGTATCGGACGAGGGATCGCGCACGGCACGCAGGTTGGTGAGCGCGCGCAGCGTCGCGACCAGCTCGTCATGCGGCAGGGTGTGCAGCGGCGGTTTCGAAAGGTCCGGCATCGGCCACAGCCGGATCGTGCCGTCGTCGCTGCTGGAAGCGATCCAGCGCCCATCGGGCGAGATGGCAACGCTCGTCACTTGGCCTGTGTGGCCGAACAGGAGATGAGGCTCTTCGCCTGTGAGCGGCCCGACCCGCACGATGCCAACCTGGTCCGCCGTGACGAGGATCGTCCCGGTCGCGTCGAGGGCACACGATGTGAGCCGATTTCCGTGGGACCTGACCTCCCGCGTCGCGCCCGAGGCGAGGTCGAACACGGAGAGCGAGGAGGTGTCTCCCGTCTGCATCGCTCCGACGAGGCGCACGATGCTCCGTCCATCCCCACTCGCGAGCAGAACAAACATCCCCGTCGAGGCTTTCCCGGCGGACCGCAGGAGGCGGCTCGTGCCGGACGCGAGATCCCAGACCCGAAGCCCTGCATCGCCGTCGGTGACCAGGCGGCCGTCCGGCAGCCAGGCGGCGACAGCTCCCCCTTCGTTCTGGCTCGCCTGTCGTCCCCACGTGCTCTCGCCCTGCTTCGGGTGGGTGTCGAGGGTGCGCTCGGCGCCGGTGACGAGATCGCGGACCCGAATCGAGTTCAGCTCGGGATGTCCGATCGCGAAGAAGCTCGTGGCGACAAGCCTCCCACTGGGATCGAGACTGGGGCTTGTGTTCCAGATGTTTGTAACCCCGGGTGACCCTTGCGACTGGTACCTTGAGACCCTCGAGCCGTCGAGGGGCACGACGAGGACCGCTGCCCGATTCACCTGGGCCACGACGACGAACCGCCCCTGTCGGTCCACCTCCAGTTTTCCGCCGATCCAGACATCCGCCTCCGACACCAGCACCTGCACGCCCTCGCCGGAGGCAGGGTCAAGCGCCCAGCGCCGGAGCACCCCGCCGTTCGAGGATGACAGGAGGTGCCCGTCCGGTGTGAACGCCACGGCCACGTCGGGCGGCTCGTGATGGCCTAGCACGATCGAGCTCGTCCCCCTCATGTTCCACAGGATGGTGAGGCCGTCATGGCTGGTGCCGAGCCACGATCCGTCCGGGCTGAAGCCCAGCGAGTTAATCTGGGTGTACTCACCGGGCAGGAGCGGCGTGGGCTCGGCGCTGCGCGGCGCATCCAGGTCGAAGAGGACGAGCGAGCCGAGAGGCATCGCCATGGCCGGGGCGGTGGCGATGAACCGCCCCTTGGGATCGAGCCCAGTTAAGCGGGCGTCGGCGGGGCTTTTGAGCGTGCGCTCGAGGCGCGCGGTTGCGGCGTCCCAGACTCGCACCTCGCCGTGCTCGTTGCTTTGGACGACCCGGTTGCCCCACGGGTTGACGAGTCCCCCATCAAGGGCGCCGATCTCGCGCGGCGGCGCCGAGAGGTCGTCGAGCCGCTGCAGGAAGAGGTGGCCGTGCTCGGGGAGGACGGAGTAGACGATCCACCTAACGGCCGGGTCGACGTCGAAGGACACCGGGCCGCGCGCCACCCAGCGGCCGAGCACTTGATCGGGCGAGCCGTCGAGCGAAACACGACGCACGAGCGCCACGCGTCCCGGCTGCGGCACCGTCCGGTCGAACTCAAAGACCAGCAGGTGGTCGTCGGACGGCCCCAGGGCGAATCGGCCGAGCTCGAGGGAGCGCTCGAGGCGCCCCTCCGGCAGGGCCCAGACCTCGCAGGTTCCCGGAGTCTTCATAGGATGGGTCAGCAGATGCCGCCCGTCCGATGTGAACCCGACGTTTGAGTGGCCGGCCGAGCTGAGTTGCCGTTGTTCGAGCGTGTCCCGGTCCACGACTGCGAGGCCGGAGTTGCCGCTAACGGCGAAGCGCTCACCCCCGGGACTCCACGCGAACCAACCTGAAACGACTTTGTCCGTGAGGAAGAGCGCCGGCTTGCCTTGCCAGAGCGCCTGGACGGCGAAGCGGCGCGCGGGGTCGTTATCGCTCCGCTCGAGGCTGGCAATCGCGTAGGCGAGCGCTGCGTTCGGGTGATCTGCGAGCCGCAGCCGGCCGAGAGCGAGGAGTTGCGCCGCCTCGCGCTGCGCGGTCTCCTGCATGCTCCTGCGCAGCAGGATACCGAGCCCACTGGCGATCAGGACGATCGCAGCGAATCCAGCAGCCACGGCCATCCGCCGCACTCGGCGGCGGTGGCCGGCCCTGGCGACCATCGCCTTGGCGAAGATCTCCTCGACCTCCGATAGGCCACCCGGGTAGCGCTCGCGCCAGAGCTGGTACTCCTGGTACGACGTCCCCATCCACAAGAGGTCGTCCGGCCGGCCCTTCTCCTCCCACAGGTGCGCCGCCTGGCGGAGCTGGTCTCGCAGCTGCGCGGAGCCTTCGTCCTCGGTCCGCCACCGCACCAAGCGAGGCCACGCGGTCAGCAGGCTCTCGTGCACCACCTCCACTCGCCGTCCGGCTTTCTGCCCCGGCTCCGTCGCGTGCGCTTCGTAGCTCGTAAGCAAACGTGCATCGATGAGGGCTCTGAGAACTGCCTCGGCGTCGGCGCGCTGGCCTTCGGGGAACACCGTGGCCAGCTCTTCCACGTCGCGCACGGCCCGCGTGCCCTCGGCGGTCACGAGGTTTCGGAACAGCTCGCGCACGAGCGAGAGCTTATCCGTCCCGACCTTCTCGAGCGTCGCCTCGGCGTGCTGGGCCAGGGCGCCCGCAACACCCCCGATCGCCTCGTACGCGCTCCGGGTGAGCAGCCCCTGTGTTCGGTCGCGCCGCTCCCACAGGCTCGCCGCCGCGAAGGCAAGCAAAGGCAGCGCCCCACGCTCGCCCTCGACCGCCTGCAGCATCTCCCCGACGAGCGCCTCGTCCTCGAACCTGTACCCGCACTTCAACGCCGGCTGGACCAGGGCGCGGCGGAGGGCGTCACCGGTGGGAGCGCCCAACGGCATCAGGTCGCTGAACACCGGCCGCAGGGCCTCGTGTGCCTGGCAGCGCAGCAAAAAGTCGTCCCGCATGGTGAGCAGGACGTGGACGTCCGCGTCGAGCACCAGCCGGGAGAGCAGGCAGGCAAACCGAGCCTGCACATCGGGTGGATTGAGGGTGAACAGCTCCTCGAGCTGGTCCACGATGACGAGCGCTTCGCCATGGTCACTTCTCCAGTGGCGGAACAGCCCCACCGCGACGTCGGTGTCCTCAAAGCGCAGCATCTGGCGCATCGCGTGGGTGTCGCTCGAGACCTCGGGGACGAGCGCCTGTCCGAGCGCGACGAAGGGGGCGTCGCCGGGGGTGCAGATGAGGTGCGCCCAGCCTTCGGGCTTCGCCGGGATCAGACCAGCCCGCAGGAAGCTGCTCTTGCCCGCCCCCGACGGCCCGACGACGGCGAGGAGGTGCCTCCCCGGCAGCTTCTTCCACACCTCCTCGACTTCCGCCTCGCGGCCGAAGAAGTACTCCGCCTCCGCCTCGGTGAACGCTGAAAGCCCAGGGTACGGCTGCGCCTCCTCGATCCCCGTCACCCGGTGGGCGATCTCCTCCAGGGCGCGCGCGAGCGCCTGCGCGGAGGGGTAGCGCTCATTCGGTTCCCTCGCAACCGCTCTCCGGATCGCCTCCGACCACGGGGTGTCGGGGACCTGCGGTGGGTCCTCCCGCAGCCCCTGCCAGAGCGTCCGCCTCAGGTCGCCCTCGCGAACGCCTCCCGGCGCGACCATCTCCGCCAGCACGATGCCGGCCGCGTACACGTCGGCCCGGGGATCAGCGGGCGCGCCCGCCGCCTGCTCCGGCGCCCAGTAGGCGGGCGTCCCAGCGACGGTGCCGCCCGAGGCCACCGCCTTGGCGATGCCGAAGTCCATCAGGACGACCCGTCCGGCCCGGGTGCGCATGACGTTCTCCGGCTTGACGTCCCGGTGGACGAGCCCCGCCTCGTGGATGGCCCCCAGACCTGCCAGCAGCTGCAGCGCGATCTCCCGCACCTCGGCAAGCGTCAGCGGGCTGCGGGCGTCGAGGAGCTGGCGCAGCGTGGTGCCGTCCACGTACTCCATCGAGACGCACTCGAGGTCCTCCGCCTCGACGAGGTCGTAGACCCGGCAGACATTCGGCGAGGCGACGGCCCGAGCGGAGCGCACCTCCGACCGCAGGCGCTCGAGCGCCCCCGCCTCCCCGAGCCGCTCGGGACGCACGACCTTGAGCGCGACGTCGACCTGGAGCTTGAGGTCCCGCGCGAGCCACACCTCGCCCATGCCCCCGCGCCCGAGCACGCCCCGCGCCTCGTACCGCCCCCCGAGGATGTGACGAACTGCCGGCGAGATGCCGGTACCATCCGCCGGCGGCACAAGCGTCGTGCCCGGTCCGGGAACCGGAGGCGCTGCACCTTTGCGGTCGTCGGAGGTAGGCATGATGGGTTCTCCACTCCCTCCCGCGTGACCTCGCCCGAACGTAGTGCACTCAGTTTACAGCGACGACCTCACCTCCGCGCGCTATCGGCCGCAAACTCCGCCGGCAGCACCTTGATCGCGGGGTCTCGGCCGAGGCGCGTGTCCCGCGCGCGGTACACGTTGCCCATCCCGCTCGCGCCGATCGGAGCGACGATCTCGTACGGGCCCACGCAGGTGCCCGGCTGCACTTGGCGGGTCTCCTTGTCGAAAGTGTACTGCGAATGGAAAGAGGGAGCGCAAATGTCGGAGGGGCCAATGCCGTGACGGAGGTAGCGTCTCGCCGCGATCTGCTGCCTGCGTCGAGGCTCGTGTCAGTCCCCCAAGGCCCTTCCTTCGGCCTAGACTCTGGAGGCCGGACCGTCGCTTCCGCTTGACCATTGGGCGTCCGTAAGGGTAAGGTTTCCCCTCGACCATCGTGCCGCCGTTCGGGCGGCCACGTCAGAAAAATCGGAGGGCACGACCAATGTTTCGAACCTCGACGCTCGGCTTCTTCGGCGTGATGATGCTGGTCGGGCTGTGGGCGGCCGCGGCCGACCAGAACAAGCCCGCGGCAGAGGCAGCTACCGTGCGGACCAACCCGTTCCTGACTCCGAGCCCGCTGCCGTTCCAGGCGCCTCCGTTCGACAAGATCCGGGACGAGGACTTCAAGCCGGCGCTCGAGGAGGGGATCAGGCTGAACCGTCTCGAGGCGGAGAGGATCGCAGACGACCCAGCGCCGGCCACCTTCGAGAACACCCTAGTGGCCCTGGAGAGGAGCGGCCAGCTGCTGGCCCGCGTGGGCTTGGTGTTCAACGGGCTGTCGTCCTCCAACACCAACCCAAACCTGCAGAAGCTGAAGGAGGAGGTGGCGCCGAAGTTCGCCGCGCTGCAGGACGCGATCTTCCTCAATTCCAAGCTGTTCAAGCGCGTCGAGGCGATCTACGACGTGCACGCGGCGCTCAAGCTCGACCCCGAGTCGCTGCGCCTCGTCGAGTACTACCACCAGCAGTTCGTGCATGCGGGCGCCCGGCTCTCCGACGCCGACAAGGCGACGCTCAAGCAGCTCAACGAGCGGGACGCGGTGCTTTCCGCCAAGTTCAGCAACCAGCTGCTCGCCGCCGCCAAGGCGGGGGCGCTGGTGGTCACCGACAAGGCCGAGCTGGCTGGGTTCGGACCGGGGGAGCTCGACGCGGCGGCGCAGGTGGCGAAGGCCGGCGGTCTCGAGGGCAAGTGGCTGATCCCGCTGCAGAACACGACGCAGCAGCCGTCGTTGTCGTCGCTGACCGACCGCGCCACGCGCGAGAAGCTCTTCCGGGCGTCGTGGCTGCGCGCCGAGCGCGGTGACGCGTACGACACGCGCGCCACGATCTCCGAGCTGGCCGCGCTCCGCGCCGAGAAGGCCAAGCTCCTCGGCTACCCGAGCTACGCGGCGTGGAGGCTCGAGGACCAGATGGCGAAGACGGCGGCCGCCGTGCAGGACTTCGTCGGCAAGCTCGTCCCGGTGGCGATGGCGAACGCGCGCAACGAGGCCGCCGAGATCCAGGCCCTGATCGACAAGCAGCGCGGCGGCTTCAAGCTCGAGCCCTGGGACTGGGAGTTCTACGCCGACCAGGTGCGCAAGGCGAAGTACGACCTCGACGAGGCGGAGATCAAGCCGTACTTCGAGCTCAACCGCGTCCTCCAGGACGGCGTGTTCTACGCCGCGCACGAGCTCTACGGGGTGACGTTCAAGGAGCGCCACGACATCCCCGTGTACAACCCCGACGTGCGGGTGTTCGAGGTGTTCGACCGGGACGGCTCACCGATGGCGCTCTTCTACTGCGACTACTTCAAGCGCGACAACAAGTCGGGCGGCGCCTGGATGGAGAACTTCGTGGGCCAGTCGAAGCTCCTCGGCACGAAGCCCGTCGTTTTCAACGTCGCCAACTTCACCAAGCCTGCGCCGGGTCAGCCCGCGCTGCTGAGCTGGGACGACGTCACCTCGATGTTCCACGAGTTCGGGCACGGCCTGCACGGCATGTTCGCCGACGCGCGGTACCCGAGCCTGTCCGGCACCAGCGTGGCACGCGACTTCGTCGAGTTCCCGTCGCAGATCAACGAGCACTGGGCGCTCGACCAGAAAGTGATGGTGCACTACGCCATCAACGGCGCGACGGGCAAGTCGATGCCGCAGGAGCTGGCGGACAAGATCCGCAAGGCGGCCACGTTCAACCAGGGGTACGACCTCACCGAGATCCTGGCGGCGGCCCAGCTCGACATGCAGTGGCACACACTCCCCGCAGACGCGCCGCCGCAGGCGGTAGACCCGTTCGAGGCCGAGGCGCTGAAGAGGACCGGCGTGGACCTGCCGCAGGTGCCGTCGCGCTACCGCTCGAGCTACTTCCTCCACGTCTGGAGCAACGGCTACGCCGCCGGCTACTACGCGTATCTGTGGGCGGAGATGCTCGACGACGACGCCTTCGCCTGGTTCGAGGAGAACGGCGGCCTGACCCGCGCGAACGGCGACCGCTTCCGCGCCATGATCCTGTCGCGCGGCAACACGGAGGACCTTGCGACGATGTACCGCGAGTTCCGCGGACGCGAGCCGAAGATCGAGCCGATGCTCAAGGTCCGCGGCTTGCTCAAGTGACGTCCCGCCGCGCGCACCCGGGCCCTGTGCGTTCCGGGCGCCGCGCGTCGGGAAGCGGGTTTTGAGGCGGGCCGGTGTTCCGGTGACCTGCAGCTCGGGCCGGAAACGGTATGGGCCGAAGCGGGTGCCCCGCTGCACTTGTTGGGTCTCCTTGTTCACATTCTACGGCGGGTTGCAAGAGGGAGCGTGGATCTCGAACAGCCTCCCTTCTGGAGGGCTTCCCGTTCGAGGTTGCAGCCCCCCCGTCGTTTCTCGTTTGGCCGCCCGGAGTCGCCCTCCACGTCGAGTTGAGTGTGTTCGTGTGGCCGGGGAGTGATCCAACCCCTGCTGGCCCATCTGAGGAGGGAGGGTGGAACCGGGGTGGAAGGGAAGATTTCTCAAACTCCCCTGTGTGACGTAAGTAGCGGTGCCGGAGAAGGGATTCGAACCCTTACGGGCTTGTGGCCCCGGGGATTCTAAGTCCCGAGGTTTCGCGCCCCAAAGCAGGAGCTGCGCCCTGGTTGATCTTGGAGGGCATTCTCTTCCTCGGAGTAGGCCACAGAACTGAGGAGCGCAAATGGTGTTTAGACAGCTTTCGAGCCACCTTGCGATGGCTCGTAGGTACTTTGTTTTGTTTGGTCGGGACGGCGGGATTCGAACCCGCGACCCCTTGAACCCCATTCTGATCCGGCCGTTTCTTTCAGTTTGTCGGAGTGTTGTCCAGCCCTCCTGCAATGGCTCGCAATGCACTTTTTGGTAATTATTTACGGCTCCCCACTGGCGCCGTTGTCTGCCTGAGTGCTTGCGAGGGTATCGGAGTTCTTGCTGAAGGGAGGGAGTCAAAAGGGAGTCAAGGACACTACAGCGCGACTCATTTGAGATAGTCTCCGCTCCGCGTGTCCCCTAACACCCCCTCAGACCCCGAGTTACATATGGCGCCCGCGGCCGATGATCCACTCGGGACAACAGCGCCAATCGATCGACTCCGACTGACTTCGCTCCTCCTCGAACCCCTGACCCGTGAACCTCAACGCGCGGCTGTTCTCGGTGACGATTCGAACGACGTGCTCCGGGGCGCCGGCGGGCATCTTTGGCTCGAGCTTGAGGGTCACACCCGCGGTCGTATTTCCCAACCCAACCAGGTGAGTGATGACCTCATCGGCAGAATCGCTCGCATCGCGCCCGACAAGATAGCGGCCCAGCTCCACCGTGCCGTGAAAACGCCGCAGTATGGTTGCGGGGACCGGTTCTGGCTTCACGACGCAACCCTCGCCTCTTCCTTTGCCCCCTGACCCTCCTCCGACGCCGCTAGTCTTGGTTCCCCTACCACGATCGCGTTCCGGGATTGAAACCTCGGCGGTTAGCTGCTTCCGGGCGATCTTCGGCTGGACCAGCAGCCCGGTGTCGAGCGACGCGGCTCAAACACCTTGCCCGCATCGGAGGCCTCAGTAGGGGGCACCACCCGCGTGGTAGCTCTTGGGGCACGCGAAGGCGTCGCTCTCCCACCTCAACAGAGCCAGACAACTCGAGGATGGCAATCAAGAGGTCGACGGTTCGATCCCGCTCGGCTCCACCAATTTACGAGACGTAGAGGGTCGCCGGGTCGCACCGGGGTCGCACACTCGAGGGTCGCCCGCCATGGCGTTTTGACTTACTGTCGTGCTATCGTCGCACCTGCGCGGAAATTCGGGCCTCGAAACGTTGTTTTCCCCTGTCCCATGCAAAGCTCGAAACACAACTAGTACCGATCGGTGCTCTCTGGTGCCTGATGCGGAGCGGCCGGCTCGCGGTCGTAGGATCGCGGTTTGACCCGGACACGTCAGGGCCGCATACGAACGGAGCCGGCCGCTCCGTAAGGTCTATATAGGAACGAGGTGGAGGAACACTACCGCTGCGACGCGGACGGCCTCGTGGAGGTGAACGTCATCAACCTTGCCCGCGACTACGCCAACACCTTCACGGCCCGCGGCTAACCCCGGACTCCTTCCCATGTGCCGACCCGTCGGCAGGGGCTTTCTCTTGGGTCAACCCGTCGATGAGCTTCATCACGCCGTCGGCCCATTTGTCGCGGGCCCTGGAGTCGAAACCGGTCTGTTCGTAGCGTACGACGCCCGCGCGGTCGAAAATCCAGTTCCTCGGGATCGAAAGGCTGTCCTTCCAGAGATCCCTGATGTACGCGTCCGCGAGGAGGGCAGGGAACGAGTACTTCTTGTTCGCCAGGAACGGGGCAACGAGGCCGACGTCGGTATCCACGTTGAGGGTGAGCAGCACCACGTCCTTCCTGTCCCTGAGGCGCTCGCAGAGCTTCTGGACCTCCGGCAACTCCTCCCGACACGGCCCGCACCAGGTGGCCCACACGTTGACGAAAGCCACCTTGCCCTTGAGGTCCTCAAGGGTCCACCGCTTGCCGTCGAGTGCTTGGAGGTCGAACGGCTTAAGGGCGGTGGCGCCCTTCTCCCACCCACTCTGCTCTGTGGCGACGACTAAACCGGCCGGTCTGGACTCCGCGAGAGTTGCGGTCAGAAGCGCCCACCCCTCGACGCTCCCACCGGCCTGCCGCCACAACGTCTTCGCCCTTTCGGCTAGCTCCGCCCTCTTCGGTGCCAGGCTCGAGGCCTTCAGGAGCATGGCGGAGGCGTCGAGCGTGTGGCCCTCGGCCGCCGCCAGGCCGGCGCGTTGCTCCCACAGCTCGGCCTCGGCGTCATGCAGGGCCATCACCACCCGGGGGATCTCCGTCGCATCTGCGCGCACCGCATCAAGCGCGGCTGAAGCGTCCGCGAGGGCCTTGTGGGCCGCATTCTTCCGCCCCAGGGCCAGCTCCGCGCGGCCCGCGAGCACTTGGAGGCGGGCCAGTTGTATCGAGTCGCCGACCATCATCTGTTGCCGCTCCTTCTCCTCCGGCCAGCTCTTCCTTTCTTCGCGTGACTCCCGGCGCAGTTCGATTTCCTTCTCGACGAGTGACGGCACGCGCTCGATCTCGATTCCGCGGTCGAGGAAGAGGCGGGCCGCTTGAACGTACGGCGACTCCCACATTTTGACGAGGCCCTTGTAGCGCTCCCACAGGTCGAGGATGCGGTCGAGGTCCGTCTTCACTGCACCGTTGGGCAGCTCTTTGCGGAGCCCGATCGCGGCCAGGCGTACGAGCCAGAACTGGAACTCGTCGGGGCAGCGCAGGAGCCACTCGGTGGTGGCGTCGTAGAACACCTTCGCGAAGCTGGCCTTCTCCCCCTCGCCTGCGTTTTCAGCCGGGTATTGGTGATCCGCCCCCCATTTCTCGAAGGCTGCCTCCACCCCCTGCTGGCTGCAGGGATGCCTCTGCGCCAGCTCCGCCGCTAGGCGCTTCTTGCCTTCGACATTGCCCATCAGCTCGAGCCCCTTGGCGCGCGCCGCCCACCAGCCCAGGTCGTCCACCAGGTGCAGGTCCTCGATGGCCTTGAGGTCCGAGGCGACCTGCGTGCGGAGCGGGGGGTGCTGCGCCACAGACGCCAGCCGGAACTCGAGCGACCACAGCAGCGGGTAGGCCTGCATCTGCTGGTGGGGTCTGGCCGCCTGCACCGCGGCGCGCAGCCCGGCAACATGGTCCTGCCAAAACGGCGCGTCCTCGATCAAGTTGGCAAGCTGCAGCGCGGCCCCCACTTGGGCCGGGCACAACGTCATGAACCGCTCGGCCTCTCGCCTCATCAATGCCTGGTCACGGCTCGCGCGGTCCGGCTTGCGCGCCTCAACGACCACCAGGCCACGGTGGGCCCAGGGGAAGTCAAGCGCGATCGCCAGGGCCTTCTCGTAGAGCTTGCGCTCGTCGTCGGTGTTCTCGCTGACGCGGCCGGCGAGGTACTGGGCCACGGCATCGGCGGGGTGCTTGCGCGCCCGTGCCTTGTACTCCTCAGCCAGTCCGGCCGCGCCTGGACCTTCGCGGCCAACGATTCTCAGTAGGTCCTGGTATGTGTGGTTGACAAACAGGTCGTCGGGGTACGTCGCCACCAGCTTCTTTGCCGCATCAACGCGCGACTGCCAGCACGGCTGCCCGGGGAAGCACTCGCTGCCCCAGGGCTCGAGAGCCTCGAGCTGCGAGCGTAACGCCTCGGGTGGCTCGCACCACGCAGGTGGCCCCAAGCCCGCAGATGATCTCCCCGCCGCAAACAGCAGGAGCGCGAAGCCGAGCAGCAGCAGACCGACGCTCGCACCGACCCTCTGATTCCCTTCCATCGGCGTCCTCCTCGGCCACCCGTCACAGCATGCGCTTCTCTCCTGAGAAGTCTACGCTCCACCGAGGACAGCCCGTGTCACTCAGGTACAGGAGTTCGATTTCCGCGGCATCGAGGAGAGCGCCAGTCGGGAGCGTGTCAACGCCCCCGGAGCGGCCGCAACAGCCCACTGGCGGGGCATCACCAGCTAGGTCACGCCTTCGGTGTCGAGGACGACCGTCAGCCCCCCACGGAGACACGTAACCCCCGAGCGCCCAACCGACGCGCAATAGAAGGGCCGCGCAGGCTGCTCCGCCGAGCCTCTTCTCGGGATACCATCACCCCATGCAATGGTGGGGAGAGACAGTTCACGCGCTCGTGGTGGTGCGCGACTGGAAACAGCAGAAACAGTTGGAAGCCGCGATTCACGATCTCGTGCGGCTGGCGGGACTCCGCGCGGAGTTTGAGGGCTACCAGCAGGGGTACGAGGACGGGAAGCTAAGAGTGGTCGTAAGTCCTCGCCCTGGCCCGTTTTGAGGGCCTGAGCAGTTCACTGGATCCTTGAGGCATGAGCGCCCCAGTGGGCCGCTCGCCATTTCGCTTGCATTCCCTTCGGAACCGAGAGTTAGCTCACGTCATCGACTACCGGCCGCTCAGGCGTCGATCCAGCAGCGCCTGCCAGCCGCGGAGTTCGTCCTGCCTTTCCGCGATCCGGTTCTGAAGCTCCGCGATCTGTCCCTCAAGGGTGCTCTGCCGCTGGGTCAAGCCCTTCAATTCCGGGTCAATCCCCGCGAGGATGGTGTCTCGCTCAGCCTCAGGCATCTTCCCCTGGGCCGTCATCTCTCGCTGGCTCTGCAGCCGCGATCGCTGGGCCTCAACCAAAACCCGCTGGTCCTGTGCCTGCCGAAGCTGCGCCTCAGCCCGTTCTACCTGGTCAGTCGCCATCTGCGTGCGCTTCATCAGCAAGTCCAGCTGCCCCTGCGCGACCTGTTTTGTCAGCAGGTCTGCCACCTCTCGCATCGTGGCGTTCAGCTTTGCCAGCTCCCGCGCGCTCGCGTCCTCGACCTTTGCATCCTGGGCAAGCATGTTATTTCCCGTGAGCATCAAAACCGCCACGGTCACCGCCACCAGTCGCATGTTGGCCTCCCTGTCCCGCTCACGTCGTACAACACGGTCGTGTCTGTATTTGCAGTGTATCGCACCTCCTTGCCCCTCACGCCTACGGGCTTGCTTGCTCGGCGGCTCGCCTGCGGCTACCATTCTGCTGCGCAAACGCCGTGCTACTCGGCCGTCGTGGCGCCGAACCGCACCGTGAGCGGACCGAGACGATCATCTCGCACGTGGAGGCCTCGTGACGCACCGCCAGCCGCCTATGCTCACAGTTAGACTGTTATTGGTGTTCGTGTGGGGGCTCCCACTGCTCGGGCTCGGAGCGAGGGCCGCCCGGACCCCGGACCATGTCCCGGGAATCACCGTGGGTCCCAGCGTCCAGGTCTCGACTGACGACCCGGACATCCGCCACGTCGAATCGTGGTTGGCCATCAACCCTCACGATCCGCGCAACCTCATTGCCGCTTCGATGGTGTTCGGCGACCGCGGCGGCGTCGCAGCCTATGCTTCGCAGGACGGAGGGAAGAGCTGGGTTCGCGCGACGCACGGGCCGCATTCAGATCGGGTTTTCGAGGGCATGGACCCGGCGGTGGCGTTCGACCCGGAAGGCAAAGCTTTTCTCCTCACTTTGTCGGACGAGGTCGCAGTCTGGAGCTCGACCGACGGAGGACGGACTTGGGGCGAACGCGTCATCGTATCCGGCTCTGGCGACCGCCCCTTTATTGGCTGCGACAGTTCCGGGCGGGATACGCTTCGCAGGCGAATCTACGTGAGCGGGAAACGGTCCATCACAGTCTTCGGGCATCGTGCCGTGGACTGGCACCCCGATTTGGACATGATCGCGGTGGCAACCTCGCGAGACGGCGGGGCCAGCTTCGGCTTTCCCAAGCTCTTCCTGCCGGCGCCGGAGAAGGAGCTCCTGAATGTCGTGAGCGATCTCCTTGTCGCCCCAGATGGCAGGCTGATCCTCGCCCTGCAGACGTTCGGTCCGGGGTTAGACCTAAGCGCGCTGCCGTTGAACGGTTCGTACTCGACGATTGTGTCTGACGATGGTGGGCAGAGGTTTTCGGAGCCCCGACCGGTCGCGGCGTTCCGGACCTTCGGACATGGCTGGGAAGGGAAATCACTTTTGGGACTCGGCGGTGGCCGCCTGGCCATGGACAGCTCGCAGGGACCTACGCGGGACCGGCTCTACTTTGCCTGGCTCGATGTTGTCGACGGCTACTATCAGGTGATGGCGGCTGCCTCGGCCGATGGAGGCAAGAGCTGGTCACGACCTCTGCGGGTGAACGACAATCAGGAAGCGGTCGATCAGACCAACCCGGCGATTGCGGTCAACGGCGAGGGGGTCGTCGGGATCTCTTGGAACGATAGGCGCGGCGACCCTACCGACCGCTGCTACCAGCTCTTCTTCGCAGCGTCAGCCGACGGCGGAGCGACCTTCTCGGCCAATCTCAGGGTCGACGACCGATTCACCTGCCCGATCGGCAAGCCCCCCAGCCCCAACGCCGATGAAGTCCCCAAGCCCGACCCGAGCATCGACCCGGTCAACTCCGAGTATCGGTTCAAGAACGGCGGCGACACCCAAGGGATTGTCGGTGCGCATGACGGGTTCCACCTGGCGTGGATCAACGGCGCTTCAGGAGAAATGCAGCTCTGGTCGACAGTCGTCGTTGTCGACAAAGACCACTTGCCACGCGTGCCCGTGATTCCCCGACCAGAGTCGAAAAACCGCAAGTGAGGACACGCGCCTGAACACCTCGTTTCAGCGGACACAGTCCGTGCCGTGCTCGGACGTGCGGCGTGCAGTAGGCGACGCGCCTCCGCTGGTCACTGGCCGCTGCCGCTGTACCCGTGCGTTGGATCAAGAACACACCTAAACGAAACGTTTCAGAAGAGGACGGCCGGGACCGATCGTCTGCCTTGTGAAGACCGCGCAGACGTCAAGCTGCGGGGGTGGGCCTTCAATCCGCCAGCGCTGCGGGCGGCTTGCGTGCGGACTTGGGCGCCCCCGCGCCCTGCGCAGAACAGCGCCACGAAAACGAGCCGGCAGACGACGGTGCCCGGCAGCCCGGATTTCTCCACACGCATCTTGTTGTCCTCCCGCGCCAGCGACTGGCGCGGCGGTTGCCTCGCCAAGTCGCAGGTCCAGAGTCGCGGAGCCTTGCGCCCTCACGGTATTCAGGGTTTTGCTGCTGTGCCCCCTGGAGTCACCCGCGTGTACTTCGCCAGCCAATCAACCATCCGCTGCGTAGCGTCCACGGCGTTGACGAGCGACCATGTGCCCGGGACGTGCCCCTCCCCCTCGTAGACCGCGAGCTGTGCCGTTCTCCCAAGCCTCTTCAGGGCGTTGAACATCTTCTCCGCGTCCCCCACCGGACAGGTTTCGTCTTTCTTTCCGTGGACGAGCAGCAGTGGCGTGTGGATCTTGTCGGCCTGGTAGTACGGCGAGTTGGCCAGGTACCGCCGCAAGTCGGCCCAGGGGTGCGTTCCCATGCGTCCCTGACCCGTCTCGGACCACATGAAGCTCGACGTACTGCCACCCGGTCCCATGTGAGCGAACCCCCCCGCGAGATCGTACAGGCCGTCCAACGCTATCGCGGCCCTGAAAAGGTTTGTCTGCGTGATCATCGCCGCGGTGCTGTAGCCGCCGTACGACTGGCCCATGATGGCTACCCGGGAACTGTCCACGAATCCGCGCTCCGCTGCGCGATATACCTGCGCCAAGATCGCGTCCCCCATCTCCTGGATCGGGTTGCCCCCCTTGCCCTCGGGACCGAGCGGAACGTCCACCAGCAGCACAGCATAGCCTCGCGTCGCAAAGACTTGAACAGGGATCGAATTTGGTGCGCCGCCGCCGTATTCCTGGGCCACGGTGGACATCTTCGACCCGGAATAGAAGTACACGATCGCCGGTAGACGTTCGCCCGACCTCTTGTCCGGAGGTAGGAAGACCGCCGTCTGGACCGGCATCAGGCGACCGTCAAAGCCGGGGACCTCAGAGGAGAAGATCTCCATTGGACCCACCGTCACGCCCTCGAGCCGCGGCTCGACGTGTGTCAACCGGTGCTTCGAGGCAAACTTCCGATCGAAGATGTAGAAGTCCGGCCGTGTGTCGAGCGACTCGAATCGGGCGACCATGCCTCCGCCCTCCGCTGCTCCCACGGGGTCGAACCGCCCGCGCCCTTTCCATAACGTCGCCGTGGCACCGCTGCGTGCGTCCACGCTGAAAATCGAGCGGTCACCCGTCTTCTCGTCGTTCACCACGATCGCGAACCAGCCGGGTTCGGGCTGCCAGAGAGTGTCCCGGTTGGCCATCACCGGCGCTCCAACCGAGGAAAACGTTGTCGGCGCCGAGCCGTCCAGCGGAACGATCGCCAGCGCCTTTGGCGGCACGAAGTAATAGGTCTTCTCGCCCTCTGCCTCCTGCCCGACGAGAACGCCCTTGCCGTCCGCCGTCACGGCGAGGGGCGTCTCCTCGAGGTTACCGAGCGAGACGCCGAGTTGCCGCGGAGCCGTGCCAGGCGCCGTGGCGTCGGCGATCCAGAGCTTCTTGTCCTTGAGGAAGACGATTTGCCTCGATCCCGACAGCCAGCGGTAGGTGCCCTCGAAGTACGAGCGTTCCGAAACCTGGAGGTCTGCGGCGATCAACATGGGCTTGCCGCCCGAGGCGGGGGCGACTGCGAGGTCGTAGTACGCCCCGGACGCGGCCTCCCCCTTCGTCTTGAAAACAGACAAATACGAGACCCATTTGCCATCCGGAGAGAGCCGCAGGCAGCTCGGCCGCGGCTCTGCGTCGGCAGGCACAACGACCCTCACCTTTCCCGTGCCCTCGTCGATCGCCACGAGCGTCGCGTTGTTCTCGCGAATGAAGTGGGCCATCAGGTACTCCGGCGTCGAGGTGCCTCCGCCAGGCGCCGCCACAGCCTCCAAGCCGGTCGAATAGACGGTGACCGCCGGCTTCCCGAGGGGCGCGTTTGAGGCCGCACCGGCTGCCGTGGGCACCGGCGCAGGGGTCAGAGGCGCTCCCGGGGACGCCTGTTCCGGCGGCCGCATCGGGACGAAGAGCTCGCGGCCGTCCGCGCTCCACTCGGCCTCGTCCCCCGGCCAGTGC
This sequence comes from Thermoanaerobaculaceae bacterium, assembly GCA_041494245.1. Classification (GTDB taxonomy): domain Bacteria; phylum Acidobacteriota; class Thermoanaerobaculia; order Thermoanaerobaculales; family Thermoanaerobaculaceae; genus RBG-13-68-16. The sequence continues at coordinate 137,596 of JBGQAK010000003.1, read as the reverse complement.
TTCACCTTGACCGGAGCCTTGGAAATTCGCCGGGACTGACCATTCGCGACGTCGTAGACCCAGAGCTGTGGGACCCCACCCGCATCAGAGAAGAACGCTACCTGGCGTCCGTCGGGCGACGGAGAGGTTCTCCAGCAGTTCGCGTTCGCAGGACAAACCGAGCGTGCTTCCCCGCCACGGGTGGAGACCGCGAAAACGCGCAGCCCGACCATCTCAGACGGGGTTCCACTCGGAAGGAAACGGACCCCTTCGGCGAGCTGACTTTCGGGACTGCGTACAGGCGGCGAATAAACGTCGTACGCCAAGATGGTCCCGTCTCGACTCACGGCGGGGCGGTCCCAGAGCCGCACGGTCTTAGCCGAAAAGGCGAGGTCGAGAGGGAGAGGCGCGGAGCCTGTCCCCTGCTGTGCCGCGACCGCAGCGGCGAGGCTGATCCCAAGAAGGCTGAGCGCTGTTCTTTTCCACACCAGTGTCGTGAGCACCGTCATCTCCTTTCATTCCCCGGTGCAACGGGGATCTTGTCCAGGCGCGGGGGAGAAGGCCGCCGTACCTGCGGCCTCGACCCTCATCGCACACCCGAAACGTAGGCGGTTGCCTTCCATCCCATTGCGGGCGCCAGGCACGGGTCCTCGAGTCGGAAGCGCATCACAGCTAAGTTCGTCTGAGCGCCGGGTGCGAAACCAAGACGTCCGATCATGTTGCTCCTCCTTCGCCTCAGCACGCGGCGTTCGAGACTTCGACGCATCGAGGCTTTGCCGCGCGCGTCTCCTATTTCGCTTTCTTCTTCGCGACGAAACCGGTGATGTCGGCGCCCACGTGGAAACTGGTCTTTACCGGTGAAACGGCTTTGAACCGCCAGAGAACGGCGTCCGTGACCGCCTCGGGCTCGAGCGACTCAAGGTCGTGCAGCGCTTTCGAGTAATCAAACGTTGCGCCGACGCCGGTCTTGCCGTTGGCTGCGTTGAGGATTGTGGGGACGTCCACCTCCTCGTGTGACTTGACGCTGTACGGATGCGCCAGCTCCTTGATCTCGACCTTGAACGGCGGGTAGAGCGCCTCCTTCGAGATGTTCTTCAGGCGAACCGGGAGCAACACCTCCTGGGTCTGCCGATCGTACTGGATGGGATCGAAAACGAGCGTCACCATGTCCGAGAGCGACGCCGCGGTCTTCTCGGTGGCGGGCGTCGACGTCGGGACTGAGGTGGGCACGCGTATCGCGGCCGTGTAGAGCTGGTAGGTGCCGCTGCGGCCGTCGGCCCAGAACGGATGGAAGATCCCGTCAGCATCGGCCGTCATCCCGATGTAGTCCCCGCCCGCGGGCCAACGGGACATGCCTGAGACGAAGCTTGCGGTAACCAGACCCCGGTCTTGACTGACAAAAGGGCCGGGCCGGAGGTTGCCGGAGCCGAAAGGATTCGAGGTTGCGCTGGAGACGCGCGCTTTCGGAAGGAAGGTTGCTCCGCCGTCAACCGACGCCGTGAAGGAAATGTCGAACCGGTCACGGCTCGGAAAGCCCTCGGTGTCGTACCAGTAGACCCCCAGCACGCCGTCCGGGTTGACCGCGATCATCGGCTGGAACTGAGAGGCGTAGGCAGGCGCCCCAGGGTCCAGGGGCTTTGGCGTGCTCCACGTCTTCCCGCGGTCGCCGGACCAGCTGAGAACGAGCCGGTAGCGGTCCCCCTCGAATTCGGTCCACGCTGCGTAGATCCGGTCCCGGAACTTCCCTCCCAGATCGACTGCGAACACCGTGCCCGCCATCTGATCGACGCGGCCGCTCCCCTGGCTCTTGCGCATCGCCTTGACTCCACCGAACTGAATCTCCGCGATCGGCCGAGGGGAGGAAAACGTGACACCTCCGTCGGAGGAGAGCGAGAAGACGGCCTTCCACGTAGATGCCTCCTTGTTAATGGCGTAGTTGGGGTACTCCAGCATGGGGATAAAGAGCGTACCGTCCGAGAGCACGAGCAGGTTCTCAGCCGCGAGTCCGGTGTTGTTGCCGCGTGCCACCTCGACGGGGCCGATGAACGAGCGCCCGTCATCCAACGACCGGAACAAAACGACCCGCCGCCGCATCTGAAGGTCCTCCATCTCCGTGGACCCCGGCACGTCGGTCTCGTCGGTCAGGTACACGCGGCCGGCGAAGGGACCAAACGTATGGTCGGTGATGAGCATTTCGTGGTCGCCGTGGCCGACAATGAGCGCCTTGCTCCAGATCTTGCCTCCATCCTCTGAGCGGTAGAAGCTCATCCCCTTCGAGAGGCCGACGAAATAGGCGGTGCCCGTGATGCCGAACCCCACCTGGGGGTCCCCGCCCCCGTGCTCCATCTCCTCAGGGAAGCTGACGTCGGCCCACGTCGAACCGCCATCGAACGACACATAGGCCTTGTTGGCCGCGCCTCCGTCGGGACGGATCATGACAATCGAGCCGCCCACAAGGTTTTTTGGGTTCGTCGGATTCGCGGCGATCATCGTTTCGCAATGCGCGATGTCGCCGTCGCGACTGACCAGAATGTTGGGCCCCACCACGATCCGGGGACCGGGGGTCTCGGCCCCGGTAGCGGCTGCGACGCAGGCCATGGCTAACACGCCGACCAGAAGTCGTCTGGTTGCACCGACACCCAAACCCAACGCGAGAAGAAAGTGTCCGGACATTTGAGCCCCCTTTCAGTCAAACGCTTACTTGCCCTCCTCCACCGATCCCTCGACCTTCAGCCGGATCGGCGGAATCTTTGCCGGGTCCTCGAACTTCAGGCGAATGACGACGGGACCGGTCAGTGCCCCGGGCTTGAGCACCGCCTGGTTCCCGAGTGCGCCTGCGAAGTCAAATACGGCGCCCACGCCGGTTTTCCCGTTGGCAGCGTTGACGACGATCGGCGCCGGGCTGTCGTCCTTCGGCAGCTCGGGATCGTTGATCCCAAAGCCGGTGATCTCGAGAGTGATCGGCGGGTAGATCGGTTCGTTCGAAACGTTCCCGAGGCGCACAGGAATCTCCGACTCTCGGGTGTTCCCGTCGTAGCGCGTGGGATCGAAGACGAACTCCACCCTCCCGCGCAACGACCTGTTCGCCCGCGGCGCGGGCTTGGGGGGTTCGGGTGGGGCAGCGGCGACCGCTCCCGTGGCGGGCTTCTCGCCAGCCGGAACCTCAACGAAAACCCCCGCCGTGTAGGCCTGGAAGGTTCCGCTCCTCGCGTCCGCCCACAACGGGTGGAAGACCCCGTCCTTGTCCGCCGTCAGACCCAAGTAATCGCCGCCGCTCGGCCACCGGCTCACCGCGGAGATCAGGGAGAGATGGATCTCCTCTTTATGGTCGAAAACGAACGGGTCCATCCTCATGTTTCCTGGGCCACGAAAGCCGGACGACGCGGAGGAGACGCGCACGGACGAAAGGAAAGATCTCCCGCCGTCTACAGACGCCGCGAAGTACTCGTCGAACAGTGACCCATCTTTCGAGCCCCGCGTGTCGTACCAGGTCACCCCAACCACCCCGTCCTTGTTGACCGCGATGACGGTCTGAAACTGAATCGCCTCCTTCGGTACGCCTCCGTCGACGAGAATCGGCTCCGACCAGTGCAGTCCACGATCCTCTGACCGCGCGAAGAGGATGCGCGGACGGCCGCGGCGGGAGTCCGACCAGGCCATGTAAATGCGATCGCGGTACTCCTTTGAACCCACGTCCGCCGCAAAGGCCTCAATGCTTGCAGTGTCACGCGAGCGCGGGTCGTCCATGTCCAGCACGGCGGCGGGCGCCTCCCGCGCAGGCGTGAAGGTGACGCCCCCGTCTGCGGAGAGCATGAGTGACATGGGCCTCGTGATCTTCCCCGTCTTCTTCACCTTGTCCGGAAGGAACTCGTATTTCACGATGGGGATCACGACCGTTCCGTCGGAGAGGATCAGCACGCTGACGGCGCCGACGCCGATCGTGCCACCACCGTTTGTCACCTCAACCGGCCCGGTCCACGTCCGGCCATCGTCAGCGGAGCGGAAGAGACCGACGCGATAGACCGGATAGCCATAGAGCGCAGCGATGTAGGCGCGCCCTGCGAACTTACTGGTCGTCGGATCGACCGCCATCTTCTCGAAGTCGTAGGAACACCCCAGGTCGGCGGGTTTCTGCTGCCAGCTCCGGCCGCCATCCTCCGAGCGCCACACATGCATGAATGCCCGTTGCTGAGATTTCTCGTCCTTTGCCATGGTGAGAGCACAGAAAAGTGCCGTGCCCTGGGGAGTGAAGGCCACGTACGGGTCGCCGCCCCCCCACTCGATCTGCTCGGCGAACTCCGAGGCATGCCACGTCGCGCCCCCGTCCAGCGTGGCGTAGGTCCGGCAGGCGGTGCCGCCGTTGGGGCGCGTGTACGTGATCGCGCCGCCCAATAGGTTCTTGACGTTCTTCGGGTTGGCCGCGACGATCAGCTCGATGTGCGGGAAGTCCCCGTCGCGGGAGACCAGCATGTTGGGGCCGACGATAACCCGGGGTGTTGCTGCAGCCGTCTGTAGGGCAGATGGCGGCGACGCCACGGGGCCGAAAGCCACTAGAAGCATGAGACAAGAACGCCCGATCATTAGAGTCCTCCCCTCGAGAAGAGCCTCACTTGCCCTCTTCCACCATCCCCTCGACCTTCAGGCGGATCGGCTGTGGCAGTGTCGGGTCCTCGAAGCGGAACCTCAGGACCACGGGCCCGGTCAGCGCACCGGGATCGAGGGACTCGAGGTTCCCAAGGGCCCCCGAGAAGTCGAAGAGCGCGCCTTCGCCGTTCTTGCCGTTGGCTGCGTTGACCACCCACATGGGCGGGTAGGGATACTTGGGGATTTCAGGATCGTTGAGGTCGAACCCCAGGATTTCGAGGGTAATTGGAGGGTATATCGGCTGCTTCGAGATGTTTCGCAGTCGGACTGGAATCTCCGACTCCTTCGTGGCCCCGTCGTAGCGCGTCGGGTCGAAGACGAACTCGAGGCGCGTGTCCAGGACCACCTTGGTCCGCGTCGGGGCCGGCGGCTTAGTCGGAGCGGCGACCGGTGCACCGGGTGCAGCCCCTGTCGCTGCCGGCTTCTCCTTCGGCGGTACGACAACCGAGACGCTCGCCGTGTAGATCTGGAACGTCCCCGTTCGCGCGTCCGCCCAGAACGGATGGAAGACCCCTTCCTTGTCCGGCGCTAGCCCCATGTAGTCGCCCCCCCCGGGCCACCGGCTCCCAGCCGAGACCAGCGAAAGGGCAGTGGTTTCCTTGTGCCGAAAGATCATGGCACCCATGTTCATGTTGCCGGCCCCAAGAGGGGTCGAAGGCGTCGAAGAAACGGGTATGGGCGGCAGGAAGGACTTGCCGCCGTCGAGCGACGCCGTGAAGTACTCGTGGAACTGCGAGCCATCCTTTGAGTCGCGCGTGTCGTACCACGTCACCCCGACGACGCCGTCTTTGTTGACTGCAACAACCGGCTGGCCCTGCATCGCGTGTTTAGGAGTGCTTGGGTCCAGGAGCACCGGCTCGGACCAGTGCAGACCCCGGTCCTCAGAGTGGGAGAAGAGAAGCCGAATGGGACCGTATCGAAAGTCGGTCCACGCCACGTAGATCCGGTCGCGGTACACCTTCGACTGGTTGTCCACCGCAAACGCCGGGAACACCGAAAACCTTCCCCCCACTTTGTCATCGAGGTTGTGCTGCATCGTCTGGATCTTGCGCGGCTTCCCGAACGAGACGCCACCGTCCTCTGAGAGGACCATCCAGGCGGTGCTGGAGGCCTTGCCCGTCATCTTGGCCTTGCCGGGCAGGAAGTCGAAATCCGCATACGGGACCACGAGCGTCTCGTCCGAAAGGACCATCGGCTGGATGTCGTTGATCCCGATCGTCCCGCCGCCGTTGGCCGCCTCGACCGGTCCGGTCCAACTCCGACCGTCGTCCTCCGAGCGGAAGACGCCGACCGTGTAGACCGGATAGCCGTAAAGGACGCCGATGTAGATCCGCCCGGCGTACCTGCCGGTCGTATGATCGACAGTCATCTGCTCGTGGTCGTAGGAGTACCCGAGGTTCATCGTCTTGCCCCAGCTCCTCCCGCCGTCCTCCGACCGCCATACCTGGAGATAACCGTGTTGCTGCCCCTTTTCGTCCTCTTGGAACGCCAAGGCCGAGAAGATACCCGTGCCCTGCGGCGTGAACGCCACGTACGGGTCGGCGCCCCCCCACTCGACCTGCTCGGCGAACTCGGACGGCCACCACGTCGTGCCGCCATCGGTGGTGGCGTAGGTACGGCAAGCGGTGCCGCCTTTCGGGCGGGTGTACGTGATCGCGCCGCCCAATAGATTCTTCACATTCTTCGGGTTGGCCGCGACGATCAACTCGACGTGCGGGAAGTCGCCGTCGCGGGAGACGAGCATATTCGGACCCACCACCACCCGCGGCCCGGGTGCCTCGGCTCCGCTCGCGAATGCGAGCCAGCCGATGCAAAGGAGAAACAGCACACCTAAGATCCTCCGAGTCATTTTTCGGTCCCTCCTTGCTTCTCGATCAAACACATTCGAGTTTGTGTTTCGCCGTTAGTGACGCAGGGCGGGCGTCGCGCTAGTGGCCTCCGGCCACCGCTGCCGCTTGAGCGCCAAACCACAGTTCTGCCGAACCCAACGAAATGGGCTGTTTTTGACGCTGGTCGAACGGGCCACCCCACCCGACGACGTCCGGACTGGTGGCGGAAACGCGACCAGCCAGCTGTCGAGGTGCGGTGGGGAGGCTCGCCGCCCACGCGTTTGCCTTGGCCGCCCAGCTGGCCGATGGCTTTCGTTCTTCAGGCGGATCGGCAACTGCGATCGAGCCGAAGCTCGGATGCGTGAAGAAGTCGATGTACTCATAGTTGGCCGGTCCTCCGGTCAACGAATATGCGTCGACGACCACCACCCACCGCCCCGCCTTCGGACTGGCGGCCCCAACTTCACCGTTAGCCCCAATATCCGCTGCCTTCGCGACCGTCCCACATGTCGGTTTGGGCGCCGAGGGTGCTTTGTTACCCTTTTCGAGTTCGGCCGGTTTCTCCTCGGGTGCCTTCTCCGGCTCCGTGCAGTCGAGCAGATACACGTCCAGGTCCGCACGGGCCTCACTCACACCGCTCACCCTGGCGAACAGGGAGGTCGTACCCTTGGGCACCACGATCTCGTACAGGTGCTGCTCGCCCGGCGCGATCGTGGCACGCTTGTGGAAGGCGCTGCCGAGCTCGACCGACGTGGCGGCCGCCACGGTCTTGCCCAGCCGGTTCTCGAGCGCCAGCGAGAACTGCTGCGAGCTGTCCGCCTTGAGAGCTCCGGGCGCCGCCGGCTTCGCCGTCACGTCAACGCCGAGGATCGTTGCGGTGATCGTCACCGGTGTCGCCTTGAGCGGGATCGGCGTCTCCGGGTCGTAGGTCCACTCGATCTTGCTATCGACGTTGATCTCCCACACACCCGGCTGCGGGCGCGAGACCGAGCACGGCTTCGTGGCGGCCGCGGGCTCGAACGAGCAGGGATAGAGCGCGTCCTTGTCGGGACCGATAAGCGAGAGACTAACGTTCGGCGCCGCGGCGGAGAACGTGAGTGCGGCCGTCCCCGGAGGCACCTCAACGAACACCCCCAGGTCACCCGGCCTCGGAGGCGTCACCTCCGCCTTCACCGAGTAGCCGTTGTCGGCCGTGAACCGGTAGGGCACGACGATGGCCGTGAGCACGCGATGGGCGTGGCCTGGAATCGACGAATTGTCGACCGAGAGGATCGCGCTGTGAGCACCTTCCTTCTTCGCGGTGATCGTGACGGGCACCGCAACCGGCGTGCCTAGCGGGAGCGTGACCGAGTCCGGGCTGCTGAACGTGCCGTCGCTGCCCTGCCAGCTCAGGGCGAAGGTCATCGGCTCGGAAGGACCGGAGGTCCGCGTCAGCGTGATCGTCCGCTCGGCACGGTCGCCCACGGCCCACCCTTCGCGCTCGTACAACCCGACGCCTTCATTGGGCGTCAGCAGGAGATGGCTCAGCTTCGTCTTCACTGGCGCTCGGCTCGTGATTGTGACCGGCTCGACCGCCTCCAGCTTCTTCAGCAGTTCGAACGCGGCCCCGACTTGGATTAGCCCGTTGCCTTGCTCGTGGGCAGCTAGACGCGGGATGTAGCGCGCGCTGCCTGTGATCGCCGCTTTGAGGCGCGCCGCATCGTAAGGAACGCCGCTTTGCTTGGCGGCGCTGACCACGAGCGCGGTTGCTCCAGCCGCCATCGGCGTCGCCGTCGAGGTGCCGCCGTCGACCGAGTAACCGGGAGGAAGCTGATAGAGCCCCTTGAACGACGCCCCCTTGCGATACCCGGGATCCGTGGACATCTGCCCGCTGGCCGCGATCAGGTCGGGCTTCAGCGCCCCCGAACCGCTTGGGCCGTGCGATAGAGCGCCCCAGTGCAAGTTGTCATCATTTTCGGGGATCAGCCCCCAGTTCAAACGATAGCTCTCCTTGTTCTGGTACCCACCGACGCTGACCGCGTTTGGGGCGAGCCCATCCTCCGCGACAAACCCGAAAGCGGGGGAGTTGTCTCCCGGCACAAACAGAAGCTTGTGGTAGCGCTCAATGAGCCGTTGTGCCACTAGGCTCATCGGATGGGTTGCGTCGGCCAGGAGGTACGGTAGGGATGCGATCGCCACCGACTGTTCGAGCACGATCAGGTCAACCTGCGGGTGCTTGAACGCGGTGATAAGCCCTTCAATCAGACCGTGGGCATTGCTCACACCGTAGAAAACCGAGACCAAGCGTGCACCCGGGGCCACCCCCTGGAGCCGCCCGTTCGGATGCTTGTTGCCGACGACTGACCCCATGATTTCGGTCGCGTGCTGGTAAATGCCGACGTTGATCGAGACGAACTTGTTCTTTGCGTCCGTCTGCACGGCGAACCCGATGGTCTCACGCACAGGGGTCTTCGGATCGTCCTTGCCGAAAACCCCGACGTCCTGCCGTTTGATGTAGTCGGTCATCGCCTTCTCATCAGCGAAGCTTAGGTTGCGGTTGGTGTCGACCCAGACGTCGTTCGAGGCCTCGTCCCAGAGCACACCGAAGAGGCCGTCGTCGCCTTTGGGGTTGCCGTCGCGGTCGATGTCCTGGTCTATGTATGCCGCGTTCGACTCCATGTTGAAGCGGCGCTCGCTGAAGAATCCGATGCGATAGGTTCCGTCGCGGGGGACCGTGAACGTCTTGCCGCCGAAGCTCACCTTTCCGCCGCTGGAGGTGACGGTCTCCTGCATGTTGACCCACTGCGGGTTGATGTCGCCGTCGTCCCGAGGGTCAGTGACGTTGAGGTAGTCGGCGACCTTCGGCACCGTCTTACCGTCCAAGCTGTAGGCGGTCTGGAACTCCGGCAGAAGCAGATCGAAGTTGCCATCCAGCAGCGCGATCGTCACACCGCGACCATCCCAGGTTGGGTGCTTGGCGAGGAACTCCGCGGCACCTAGGTCCTTGATTGGTGAGTATGGATGCTGGAGCGGATAGTCGCTCAACCGCGGGGGCCATTCCGTGGGGCTCTGGACGGTTGGTGTTGACGTGGGAACTTTCGCAGGATCTTCCTTGGGGAGGGCCTGGCGATCGTGGCCGAGCCGGTTTGGATAGCTGTCGTCGTAGTCCATGACAACAGCTTCGTTCTTTTCGAACTCGGCAAATTCTGTTGCACGATCCGGCGAGATCCGTACACGCAGATATCCCACCTCGTCATCTCGATAGCGCACATCGCCGCCCAAGCGGCCAGCCTGTTCCGCGATCGCAGCGGCCGCCCCCGGTTTGGCCACGACCAGTAACATCACGGTCTTTCGCCCCTGCGCACGAGCAATGGCAAGCGACTGCCGGCTGTCCTTGAACAGCGCCGGACGTTGGCTGGGCGCTGCCGTGCCAGGCGACGAGGCTCCCGCGCCACCGACGTGCCCAGCGATGCCGGCCGACAAGAACACGAGGACAACACCGCAAGTTGTGAGGGCCTTCCTGTGCATGACTCCTCCCTTTCTGCGGCTCTTGGGGAGCCGGTTCACCCGGTACCCTATGGGGCCACTGGCGGACTCGAAACGTGCGCCGAGCTTGGTGGCCTGGGCGAAGGGTTGCTTCCTCCGCGGCACTCCGGAAAGCTCGTGCCGTAGATCTTGAGATTCACCACTCATCAGCGATGATCATCCATAATTCGCCACATCATGCAACCGTGCAGGCGATTCGTCAAGGTCTCGTCCGTGAAGGCGTGTTCGCCCCACCCTGTTCGCCGGGGAACGCCTACAGTGACACGGCCGGAAGCAGACGCTGCACCCTTCGGTGGTTCGCTCGGGCAACAGTCCGGAAGGGCGCCCGCTGGTAGCCGGCTCACAGAACACCACCACTCTCGACCTCCGAAAAGCGCCCAAGAAACGGTGCGCTGGCCTCCCTCCTGGCACACGACCCGGCCTAGAATCGGACCGTTACCGCCGTGAACACCTCCCTTTGTGGTCCGGGTTGATAGGAGTTGCCGTCGGGGTCCGGCTCGGTGAACGCAATGTACCTCGTGCCCGTGAGATTGCGTCCGCAGAGCAGAAAGTCGGTCGCGACCCCGGCAATCCGCGTCTTGTAGCCGATGCGCGCGCCGATGAGGGTGTAGCCGTCGATCCAGGTGGCATTGCTCGGATCGATGTACGCGCGGGAGAACATCTCGGCGCTGACCCCGACCAGCAGCTCCGGGGTGATATGGTACTCGGCATCCAAGGTGGCCTGGTGGTCCGGGGAGTTGGGGAGCGAGGTGTCGGAGTAGTAGGTCCCCAGGTAGTGGACCTGGTCGTAGCGGAAGTGCGAGTAGGTGTACGCCAGCTCCATCGAAAGCTCCGGGGTTGGGAAGAAGCCGAGGAGGGTCTCCACGCCCCAACGCTTGCTCGATCCGGCGTTCTCATAGAAGGTCTCGAGCGGCCTGGTGGGCATGCGGTACCGCCCAAAGTCGTTGTCGGTGAGCAAGTGGAACAGCGCCACGTCGTAGGTGAACGTGTTGGAAAAAGCGCCGCGCACGCCGACCTCCTCGCCACGGGAGGTGGCGGGCATGAGGTGGTCGTTGAAGCCGCCGAACCTGTCGGGGTTGTTCGCCAGTTCCTCCGTCGCCGGAGGCAGGAAGCCCTGCGCCCACGAGATGTAGGCTCCGAACGAGGGTCTCGGGTTCCAGGCGAGGCCGAGGCGACCGGTGGTCTTGGAGAACGGCTTCTCACCCGACAAGTCCACGCCACCCGTGCGCAGGTTGTCGTCCAGCGTGTTGTCGATCGAGTCGTGCCGCAAACCGGCTATCACGCTCCACCTGGGCGAGAGTTCGAGCCTGTCGAGCAGGTAGAACCCTTCGCCGCGCTGAAAGATGTTCTGATCCGAGAGGATCGTAGCTCCCTCGACGGCCCCACCCAGGTTGGGACGGCGATAGTCGTTGATCGACTGAAAGTCGACGTCGGTGCCGATGCTGATGACGTTCTTGAGCAACCCGACCGAGCCTCGAACGGAGTACTGCAGGAATCCACCCGGGGATTGGTAGTCGCGATGCTGGACGGAGGACGGCACGGACTCCTTCCACTGCCAGAAGCGGCCGTAGATTGAGAAGTCGAGGTCGGAGTTGGCCGTCACCCCGAACTTCCCGGTCACGCCGAGGGTCGCCCGGCGGGTGCGCTGATACTCGTTGTAGGTCAGCGCGTCGGGGTTGGGTTGCCTAGGGTCCTCGTCGACCTGCTCGATGTTGAGCCCCTCGGCGTTTTCGTTGAAGAAGTTCGTGCCCGCCACGATGGCCGTGATGCGGTCGCCGCCCTTGAGGTCGTAGTTGAACTTGCCGTAGAGGTTGGAGGCGGCGGCCGCGGTGTGGACCCGGTAGCCGTCCAGCATCATCCTCGAGCCCGACACCCGGTAGTTGAGGTTGCCGTCCGTGCCGCCCACTTCCGTGAGGACCTTCCAGAAACCATACGAGCCAGCGCTCGCCGATACCTCGCCTGCCGCGGGGCCGGGGCCGCCGTCGCGGCTTTCGATGTTCAGAATGCCCGCAGAGCCGCCGCCGCCGTAGAGCGCGGAGGCGGGTCCGCGGAACACCTCGATGCGCTTTACGGTCGCCCAGTCGACGTCGAACAGGTCCGGGGCAAAGCCGGTGGGGTCGTTGAGCGGCAGGCCGTCGAGCAGCACCTTGATGCCGCGGATGCCCCGCTCGGTGAGGATGCCCTGGCCACGGATCGACATGTGCACCCGCTCGCCGTCGGCCTGGTTGTCGACCTTGACGCCCGGCACGAGCTTGAGCGCCTCCTCGGCGCCGATGGTCTTCGCCAGTGTAGCGAGCGCCTCGCCCTGGACGACCGTAGTCGCAGCGGGGTTCTCCTTCAGCGGGATGTCCATGCGCGGCGCCCTGACGACGATCTCGGTGGAGGCCACATGCGGGACCGGCTGCTCAGTGGGTGTGGGCGTCGGAGTCGGCCTCGCGGTCTGTGCTGCGCTCAACGCCGAAAACAGCACGGAGATGCAAAGAACTTCGGCGGCCAAGATATAATCTCGAGGGATACGAAATGAATCAATCATCGTCCTCATCCTCTCGTTCTTCTCCATAAGAAGCCTCCCGCAGCGGGCCGAGCCGCCGCCTCGCGCACGACACCTACGGTTCGCCTGAGGTCCAACCCCGTTTGGAACAGGGTCGGAGGGGCGCGGTCAGGGTCGTTGGGGGTGCTATTCCCGTAGCGGGATGATTCGTGGAGCTCGCCCGAGCAGTCGTGGCTTGTCGCGCGGCTCTCGTTTGGCGCACGCGCTGCGAGCCGTCGAAGCGGCAGTGGGCGAGGCCGTCAGAATGTCGTCGCGCACCAGCGAGGGTGCAAGATGGGCCACCCAGTCGGGCGGCAGAGGGCTCTCGGCATGCTGGAGGGGAGCCTGCACGTCGGGGAGACCGGCTGAGACCGTCTGGCTCGTCCACCACTCCCCGGCGCGGAACGTGATGCCTGCGACCGGTGCGCTCGTGTCACTCAGGATCGTGAAGGGCGCGCTCAGTTCGAGGTCGACCTCCTCCCCTCTCATCCCAACTCGGAGGCGCAGCCGTGCGTCGCCGCTGGGCAGGTTCGGGACCCGCCACTCGAGCGATTCAAGGCCTGGTTCCTGCATCTCGGTGAGCCGAATGAAGTGACGTCCCCCGTCGAGCGAGAGGAGCAGCTCGAACTCCTCGGCTTCCGGTGGTAGCGGTGTCCACCGCAGCTTCACCAAATCGCCGGCGCGAAAGCTCGGTCGCTCGCCCTCGAGAACCAGGTGGCCAAGGCCGGTTACGGCGGCACGTACCGGCGCAGCGAGTATTAACGAAAGCAGCGCCAGCCGTCCGCACATGTTGGCAAGACGGCCCCCGCACGGCCGCATGGAAGCGGAGAGCGCGCGTCGAAGGCCATGCCATCCGGCCCGCTCACAGCCAGAAAAGCAACACGAGCGTGCCGTCTGGGCACCCGGTGTCCGGGATAATCCGAAGCGGTTCCGTGACTCAGTCGCTCGCCTGGTTCGGGGACCCTCACGTCCCCTCCCGGTGTCGTTCCCCTGCATCGCGTGCGTATTCGACTCGCTCGCCCAGCGGTCGCGGCGGGACGAAGGTCTCTTTCGCACGCTCGACGAGGCGGAAAGCACTAAGGTTCCTTTTCCTTTCTTGCTGACTCCTCAGGTTTGGGCTTCAAGAACTCGTCAAACCACGCATAGATCCGCTGCCACATGTCTCGGATGTTGGCAGGACCCTCGAGAACGTGCCCTTCCCCCCAGTAGCGGATGAATTGCGCCCTCTTGTTCTGGCGGTAGAGGGACATGAAGAACTGCTCTCCCTGTTGCATCGCGACGTAGTCCATGTCCCCTTGAATGATCATCAGAGGCGTTTCGACGCGCTCCACGTAGAAGATCGGGCTGTTCCGGATGTAGCGCCCAAAGTCCTTCCAGGGGGGCTTGCCGAGGCGCTCCTGGCCGCTCTCGGCGAGAAACATATAGAAGAGATCCTCCTGAGGGAAGGCGTCGTAGCGCTGTCGGGCATCGAACTGCGCGTAGAGGCTCGTGAGGTCGGACAGCCCGGCCAGCGCCACGGCGGCCTGGAAACGGTTGGTCTGGGTAACGAGGCCGTAGGTGCTGAAGCCTCCGAAGCTCTGGCCCATCACGCCCAACCGCTTGGGATCGGCGATGCCGAGTTCGACCGTCTTGTCCACGGCGGGAAGAACGCCTTTGGAGAGCTCCATGTAGGGATCGCTCGTCACGCCCTCTTCACTCAGTGGCATGCTGGGCAGAAGGACGGCGTATCCGTGGGCAGCCAGGAGTTGCAAGTTGAGAGAGATCGCCTCGTTCAGGTTCGCGAGCGAGCTTGGTTTCTCTCGCGCGACCGAGCCCGCATATACCCAGGTCACGAGCGGGTACTTCGTTCCTTCCTGATATCCGATCGGAAGGATGATCCAGGCCTTCAAGTCCTGACCGTCGAGGCCTCGGTATTCGATCTTCCGCGTCTTGCCCTCGTCAATTCCGCGGAGGAACGTGTTCGTCTCGACGACGCGAGTCGGCTCGTAGCCCCGACGTGAGAGCCAGAGAAAACTCCCGTCCCGAGCGGTAGCCGTGAAGACCGCCGTCTCTTTGCCGATGTCATACGATGCGAGGCTGGCATCGGCGAGGGGCTTGGCAAATGGGCTGGCCTTTCCGGAAGGTAAGTCTATCGCATAGAGGTCCATCGTTTGCTCTTTCTGCACACCCACGATGAGCCGTGATGGACCTCCCTCCTCGAGCGTCGGCTCTTTGGGCCAGACGATCGAGGCGATCTTAGGCTCAAACTTGTCGGTCAGGTTTCGCGGGGGCGCCGGGCTCGTGTCGATCTGCCAGAGGTCCCCATCCGCGACACCCACGAAGGACCCGTCCTTACGCGGCAGGAGTGGAACTGGGGCAGATTTCAAACCGGCCGTGACGTTGCGGGGCGCCGCACCGGCTGAGACAAACCACCAGTCTGGCCGTTTCTCCTTCTCCGGTTTTTCGGACTCTTTCGTGGATCTCGCAAGAACCAGCAGCTCCTGTTTTGCCGACCAGACGAGCTTGGGCTGGTCGTGGACGGCAGGCGTCGGATCGATCTCATCGCCCGACGCTGTCTCGCAACTCCCGGCAGCCGTGCACACGAGAACGCGCGGGGTCGCCTGCGGCGACTTAGTGAGCGAAGCGACCACGGCGAAGCGGCAGGCGTCGGGCGACCAGGTCAGCGACCCCTGGAACACCTCCCGCACGCCTTCTACGCGGGCAGGACTCGCCTCTCTGGTGGTACTCACGAGAAAGATGGCAAAGAGCTTCCCCTCGCGGGGGGGGAGGACCTTCTTGGGATCAGGAAGCATCTGTTCCGACTGTGCCAGGAAAGCGAGATGACGTTTGTCCGGCGAGAGGCGAAGGTCGCGGAAGCTCGCCGCCGCGGCCGCGACTCTCTGGACACCTGTAGCCGCGTCGATCCAGACCAGCTGGCTCTGCGGCCGTTTGCTGACGTCCACCGGCACGCCGCTCTCGAGCACGCCGACGGTCGTCTCATCTCCCTTCCAAGCTTTCGGCCACTCGCGCATGGCCTTCTCGCCCGCTGCGATTTCGATGGTCATGGAGAGCGGTCGTTCCCCTTCGGGAAGCACCGGGCAGAAGAGCTCGTGGTCGGAGACCCAGACCGGGCCCTTGTCGCCAAGATCCCAGGTGTCCACTCCGCGCTCGGTCAGAGGCTTCAGTCTTCCGGAGGACTTTTCCCAGACCCAGAGCCGCACATTTCCTCCACGGGTCGACAGCATCGCCAGCCGCGCCCCGTCGGGCGACCAGGACGGCAGCCAGAATCCGGAGCCTTCCGAGGCACCGTTGGTGAGGTTCTTCGGAGCGCCCCCGCTGGAGGGTACGAGCCAGATGTCCGCGCGGTCATTTCCCCAGAGAAAGTCCCACTTGTGGTACGTCACGGTCTTGGCGCGCTTAACGACGTAAGCGAGCCACGCCCCGTCCGGCGAGAACGCGACATCGCCCAACTCTTCCAGACGCAGGACGTCGTCGACCGTCATGGCTCGCTGCTGGGCGGACGCTGGGACGAGCGCAAGCACTGCCGAGAGCACAGCGCCGAGGTAGAGGATGTGACTCTTTTGCCGGAGGATCTTCATCGGGGTGTCTCCTTTGTCGTCTTCTCCAGGATGAATCCGGTGATGGCCAGATCCAGATGCTGGGCGGTTTGCATAGCGCGCGGGCGCCTCGAGCGCCCGGCGGTCGGACCGGTCCCCGATCTCATCGACCTTCCGCCCCGGCGAAAAACGCTCGTCCAAAAACGCCCGGCTGTCTTCTTCGGTCATGGCAAGGCCACCTGACATCCTTCACTTGCCCTTTGCCATCTCCGCTTTCATTGCCGCCCAGCGGCCGTACTGTTCACGCTTTCCCGCGTCGGGATCAGTCCTTCCGAGGAGCCAGTACGAGAACCAGTCCAGGTTGCGCTCCATCGAGGCCAGCCGGTGCTTCGGCTGCGAGTAGATGTGACCCTCATCCGGATAGATCACCAGTTCGACCGGCTTACCGAGGCGTCGCAGTGCGGTATAGAACTCGAGTGAATGAAGCATTTCCTGGGCCGCGGCTTCGATGAGCAGCGGTGCCGAGACGCGGTGTGCCTGCCGAACGGTTGAAAGATCGTCGAAGCGTTTGTCGTACTCCCCGTACGGCGAGCCGCCCATCGTGCCCTCGATGTAGTGCTGGAAAGGCTCGCCGGAGAGCCAGTACTCCCCGGGGTTGTTGGCCCCGCCTGAGGACGCGGAGGCCGCGGCAAAGACCTTGTTGTGCGTGAGCGTGAGGTTGGTGAGCTCACTCCCGTAGCTCCAGCCCATGATGCCGGACCGCTTGGGATCGGCGATTCCCATCTGCGTCATCGTGTCCACGGCAGCTTCGATGCTGGCCAGGGCGTTGTCGTCCCGGTCAAAGGCAAACTGCTCGAAGTTGCCGTATCGCCACCCGTACTCCTTGGGCTGGTTCATCAGCAGGACGGCGAAGCCATTGGCGGCAAAGACCTGCGCCGGGTAGCTCGCGATCCACTCGGCTTGCGTGATGAATTGGCCGCGAAAACCGTAGAGGATCACGAGGAACGGGTAACGGCTCCCCTCCCTGAAGGTAACGGGCTTGATCAGGAAACCGTTCGTTTCCCATCCGTACCTGTTCTTCCACGTGATCCGCGAGACCTCGCCAAGGGCGATGTTGGCAAAGGCCGCATTTACAGCCGTGAGAGCCTTCACCGTGCCGTTTGCCGGGACAAGGACTCCGATCTCGGGGGCTTTCATCGGCCCCTGCACGATGCAGGATGCCGTCATCTGGTCAGCGCTCAACGAGAAACTCGAAAGATGGTCGTCGCCGCGGGAGATCTGAACGATTGGCCCGCCACTGGTAGGTACCTCATACAGGGCGCTCCGCTCTCGGCTCTCTATCGCAAGAACCAGCCGCCGAGCGTCCTTGCTCCACCAGATCTGTGTCCCATACGGGACCTCCACGTTCGGCGTCACCTCAAACGGTGGCTTGTCATCCCCCAACCGATCGACCAGTACCGTGCCTCGAAAGCCGTCCCGCGGCTTACCCTGGGTTTCCACCTCCGAGAGGAAGGCGAGTGACCGACTGTCGGGCGACCAGCTTGGTTCCCCCTGCCATGCGGACGTGCTTGGAAGGGGCGCCAGCCCACCTCCCCTCAGCGAGATCAGGCCAATACCCGAATTGAACGCGACCGCAGCGTTCTTGGAGATCGCTGCCGAGGTATTGAACACGACAGCGATCTTTTCCCCGTCCGGGGCCCAGGCGAGCCTGCTGATCGAGAAGCTCTCGAACGAGTAGATCGAGGGCTCCTGCTCCCACAGCTTCTGGAAGCCCTTGTCGCGAACCCGGTAGAGCCACACGCGAGTGGGTTTCTTCACCCAGGAGCGGCTGACAAAGTCCCAGAAGGGAAACGCAAGGTGGTCATCGTAGACAACCCCTTTTTCTGCGGCAGCTGCTGTCTCCGCTTCCTGAACCGGCTCGACAGAAACGAAGGCGAGGCTATTCCCATCCGGGGACCACTCGAACTGGGTGATGGACTCCGGATGCGTGAACAGCGTCGTTGGCTCTCCTCCATTCGGTTGCACCTTCCAGACTCGGGAGACCTTCCCCACGCCTGAGAGATAGGTGATGGCGTCGCTGCGCGGCGTCCAACGAACGTTCGAGAAGGACTTCGCGTGAAGAAGCAGCTTGGGAGGTGCGTTCCCCCCGGACAGGACCACATACAGCGACGAGTTGTAGTCGTTCGCGGCCAGATCGGCATCCTTGACCACGAATGCCACCGTGCGACCGTCCGGCGAGATGTGTTGCTCCGTGATCTCTCGAAGGGAAAGGATGTCCCGCAGAGTAATGGGATGGCTCGACGCCTCAGACGCGAAGGAGCTCGTCGGTGAATCGACAGTACATAGGGAGAGGAGGAGCAAGATGAAGAAACGCGTCGTCACTCCCAGCTCCCCTCGACGTGAGCCTACGCGAACGGCTCCAAGCAGTGGGATGCGAGCCGACGGTGCAGTCATGGTCCCTCCAATTCAGGGGCTTAGGGTTCTCAGCCGGCGAAAAAGAAGAGGGCGGGCGCGGCCGACGCCACGCCCGCCTGGGGGAGTGATGCGAAGGAGGAAGGCATCGTGCGGGTCCGGCTCTCGCCTCCTTTGCTAGAAAGCCAACCTGAAACCGACCTTGAGCGTCCGCGGCGGTGCCGAGTCAACGGAGTATGGGGAGGCTTTGCCCGTGGAGCTCACGGTCTTGCCTTGCTTGGCCGATTCCTGGCCGTAGGTGTCCTGAACGTTGGTACTGAAGAACGTGCCAACGCCGATCGAGTCGTTCGTGGCGTTGAGGATGTCGAGGATTACGGAGGCGAGGGCACCGCCGCCGAGGCTGAAGTCTTTCTGGATGCGGAGGTCGAGGTTCGTGACCGAGGGTTGGTGCCGCGCGTCCTTGGGCTCGAGGAGCACGGTGCCATAGTAGGGGTCGCTCGCGCCCGGGATGGCATACTGGTAGTTCTCCATGGCCCAGGGTCGCCCCGCCACCCAGCGGAAGTTGGCGCTTCCGAGGACCTGCCACGGGAACTGGTAGCTCGCCTGGAGCTTGAACTGCCACGTGCGCACTTCCTTGAGCTGGCCGTTCTTGTAGAAGGGGTTCTGCTCGTAGTTGGGGTCGGTGTCGATACCGTTCGTGCACAGGCTCAGCACCCCGCACTCGTTGTTCGGCCGCGTCCCGATGCCCCACTCCCAGGTGAGCGAGCTGGCGATGGCAAACTTGTCCGTCGGCCGCGACTGGAACTGGAGGATCGCCATCTGGTTCTTCTGCTCCTGGAAGTCACGGTTTCCGAGGGCGAAATCACGCGGGCCGCCACTCACGACCTTCCAAATCGTGAACGTGCGCCCCGTCTCGGGTGCGGTGTAGGTGAACGGCTCGTACGTGGCGTTGTTGGCGTACTGTGTCAGCACGACGAAGTCCTTCTGCTTGCGGTACAGGTAGCTCAGGCCTATGCTGCTGCGCGCGCCGACTTGCCGGTCGAAGCTGACGTTGAAGATGTCGCTGTACGGGTTCTTGATGCCCGACTCCACGGGGATGCTCGTGCTGGTGAAACTGTTCGAGAAGTTCTCGGGCCTGATGACCAGGTTGATCAGCTTCTGCCAGTCATGTGGGTCGATCGGGTCGGTCGTGATCAGGGTGTAATACGTCCATGTCCCGGTTCCCGTGCCTGCGTACGCCGCGGGTCCGTAGGTCGGGGTCTTCTCGTAGTAGCGGCCGACGGCGGCTTTCAGGACGCTCTTGGCGTTGCCCGTGACGTCCCAGGCGAGCCCGAGACGAGGCGACCAGTTTGTGAAGTTGAAAATCGTCTTGCCGGTATTGTCGTCCAGGGTCTTAGGGTTGTCATAGCGCAGGCCGACCGTCCACGTCGCGCGCCCGAAGGTGGCCTTGTCCTGGACGAAGGCGCCGGGGCGCTTGATCCGCGCGGCACTGCGGTCATAGTAGTTGGTGAGCCCCGTGATGTACGCGGCGTCCCCGAACGGCACGATCCAGAACAAGACACCATTGGGGGTCTTGGGCGTTATTCCGGTCGAGTACTGGTTGATGTTGTTGGAGGCCTCCTCGTACTCGGCGCCGACCTTGAACTCGTGGCTCCCCCCCAGGAAGTTTTCCGTGTAGTGGGTGAGGGTCGCAAGGATGTGCTGCCGCTTCTCCGGCTCGTCTCGGTAGATCCCGGCGGAGTTGTAGGTCAGGCCATTCCGGTAGTCCGCCACCTGGGCCGCGTCCATGTGGACCGGGATCCGCTTCTGGTCTCCCTGCACCGCGGCGTACTTGACCTCGGTGAGCGTCTTCTCGCCCCACATCCCCACCCAGCTCAGGTACCCGGTCTTGGTGTCCTGGGTCCGGTCAAGGGCGTTGTCGTCGCCGATGGTCTGCCAGCCGAGTCCACGATCCCTGATCGGGTCCGAGTTGACCATGGCAGTGAATGTGTGCGATGGCGAGGCGAGGAAATCGAGGCGCAACTGGTACCCCTGGCGCTCGAGGCTGTCGTAGTGGCTCGTAAACGCCGAAGCGTTCGCCGACTTCGCATAGCGGCCAGCCGCGAAGAACGTCAGGCGGTCCTTGATCAGCGGCCCGCCGAGGACGAGGCTGCTGTCGTAGTCGTACTTTACCTTGCTTTGCTCGAGGTCCTTGATGTTGTCAACGTTGTTGTTCCCGCGCAGCGAGTCGCTGGTGTAGTAGACGGTGCCCGAACCGTGGAACGCGTTGGTCCCGGCCTTGGTGACGATGTTCACCACAACCCCGGTGTAGTTCGCGTACTCCGCCGTGGCTCCCCCACCGACGACCTGGATCTCCTGGATCGAGTCGAAGTTAGGGCTGACGTACGTGTCGCCGAACTTCGTGTTGCTCACGTTAACGCCATTGAGTTGATAGCTGTTGCTCGCGGCGCCGACGCCGAACACGTGGTACCCGTCGACGTTGCCGCCGGCACCGAAGGCGGCCTTGTTGACGACCCCAGCCATGGTTTCGACCACGGCGGAGAACGATCGGTCGGTCGGGAGCTTCTGGAGATCCTCGGAGGTGAAGTTTGCCGAGATCTTGGGGGATGTTGAGTCGATCAGGGGGATCGCGGCGCGGACCGCGACCTTCTCGGTTGCCCTCCCCACCGAAAGTGTCACCGGAACGCTCGACGTCCTGCCGACGTTCACGACCACGGTGTACTCGCGCGTCTCGAAACCCTTGAGCTCGACCCTCACGACGTAGTTGCCCGGGGTCAGCTGCGGGAAGCGGAACGCCCCGATCGCGTCCGTGGTGACCGCAAGGGATTTCTGGATCAACGCCGCGCCCTTGACGGTCACCGTCGCCCCGGGGAGGACGGTGCCGTCCTCGGCTTTCACGACGCCGACGATCTCCCCGGTGGTGGAAACCTGGGCCCCCAACGGCGCGGCAGCCATCACGGTGGCAACCAGAAGGAACCCCAACAGCTGTTTTCTCGCCATTCCTCCTCCTCTCGAGTGGCGCGGTCGAGGCGGTCACGATCAGCTGCCCCGGGCCACCACTCATCATGTATGATCATCTTCCTTCGGGAATCTAAGGCTCTGTCAGGATGTTGTCAAGAGGGCTTTCAGGACAGACACAGTCTCAAGATAGAGTCGCTACTGAGAGCGTAAGTGTCCACCACTGGACCCCATCCCATACCGCGCGCCCGAACAGGGCGACTTGTGCGCGATCACGGGGCGCTGTGGGGTTTGGCTTCCCCTTGCCTCTCCTTGCCGTGGCTGGCTTTGGCGGCTTCCGCTCCGCGGCGCGCGTACTCGCGAGACCGTACGTCGTCGCCCAATCGGTTGTACAGGTCGGCGAGCAGGAAGTTGGCAAGCGCGAGCTGCGGCCCGACCGGCTTGCGCTTGAGCGCCTCCTCGACAAGCCCAACCGCCTGCTGGAATCGCTCGCCGCGGTCAAGGTAAAGCTTGGCAAGAGTCAGGTAGGGCGTGGGTGCGGCCGGGTTTGCCTCGATCGCGTCCCTCAGGGCCTTCTCCTGCTCAACGGGCCGCCCAAGCCTTGAATACGCCTCCGCGAGCGCGTACGCCGTCCGCAGGTCCCTTGGGGTGAACGCAAGCTCCTCGTTGTACGCGGCTACCGCCTCCTCCACCCGTCCCTCGTGCACCAGGATCTGCCCGCGCCAGAACCTGGCACTCGCCACCCGAGGGTCGAGTTCCAGGGCGGCGGCGACCTCCAGCTCGGCCGTGGCGACGTCACCACGCCGGAGGGCGAGCGCGCCGAGCTGGACGTGAGCGGGTGCCGAGCGGGGGTTGAGCGCGAGGGTCTTCCGATACAGCGCGGGCGCGTCCTCGTCGCGCCCCTCCTGTTCCGCGACCATTCCCAGGAGGTAGTAGATGCGCGGGTCCTCCGGCTGGATCCTCTGCGCAGCCTCGAGCGTGCGCTGGGCCTCATCGGCCCGGCCGGCCGAGAGCAGCGCCGTGGCGAGGGCAGCACTCACGAGCGGATCGTCCGGCCTCCGTCGAAGGGCCTCCCCTAGGGCGGCCACCGCGTCGCCAGCCCGTCCCTGGCGGTGGCACAGGGTGCCGAGCATGGTCCAGGCATCGATGACCCCGGGGTCCTTCCCGATCACCTCCCGGATCCGCTGCTCGGCCAAAGCCTCGTCCCGAATTGCGACGGCATCCTGGGCCTGGATGAGCAGGTTGTAGATTGGCAGCTTCCGGCGTGGGCTCGGCAGGCTCTCGCCCCTTCGCCAGTCGAGGCCTCCGGCCCCCGCAAGGTACCCGAGGGACCTCAGCTTCGCGATCGTCTCGGGGTCCGGGGCACGGCTCGCGGTCTTGGCGTTGCGGCCCAACGATGCCTCGAGCTCGCCCAGCCGCTGCCTCATCCCTGCCAAGAGCTCGGGCTTGGCCTCCAGCAGGTTCTCTTTCTGCCCGGGGTCCCTCGCCAGGTCGTAGAGCTCAGGCTCGGACGAGTCGATGAACTGGAGGCGGCGCTCCAGCAGGGAGGTGAGCGTGCTCCATCCGAAGTGGAGGCGGGGGTAGTACGTCTCGGTGTAGACCGGCCGCTCGTGAAACGTTCCCGCGCCCCCAAGCAAAGGCCAGAGGCTCTGCCCCTGAACCTCGGCGGGCCGCCGAATTCCGGTGGCGTCCGCCACAGTCGGAAGAATGTCCACAAGAGAGACAACCTCGGGGCGCCGGATGCCCCGCGATCGGAGGGCGGGGTGAGTGATGATGAGCGGCACCCGCACGGTCGTCTGGTAGACGAACAGGCCATGGTCAATCTCGTCGTGGCCCCCGAGTCCCTCGCCGTGGTCCCCGGCAAAGATGACCATCGTCCGGCCCGTGAGCCCTGCCGATTCGAGGAAGGTGCCGACGCGGGCCAACTGGGCGTCGCTGTATGCAACCTCGGCCAGGTATGGTTCATCCGGGTAGCGCTCGCGGAATGGGGACACCGGATCGTACGGCAGGTGGGGGTCGTACAGGTGGATCCAGGCAAAGAAGGGCGAGCTCGACGGCTGTTGAAGCCAGGCGAGGGCGTCGTTGACCACCGCCCCGCCGCGGCGTCGTACATCACCCATCGAGAGGATCTCGGCAGCCGCCGCACCGGTCGGCTCGGTGTAGGGGTCAAACCCACGGTTGAGCCCCCACCGCGCCGACAGGACGAAGGCACCAACGAACGCCCCGGTGCGATACCCCTTCTCGCGGAAAAGCTCCGCCATCGTGGTGAGACCGGACGGCACAACGAAGTCGCCGTTGTCCCTCACTCCGTGGAAGACCGGGTAGGTCCCGGTGAAGATCGAAGTGTGCGAGGGGAGAGTCAGCGGAGCCGGTGCCGCGCACATCTCGAAGAGCACGCCTCGCGCAGCAAGGCCGTCGACGAATGGTGTCTCGATCCGGTGGTTGCCGTACGCCCCAAGTCGGTCCGCCCGGATTGTGTCGAGGGTAATGACGAGGACGTTGAGGCGGCTATCACTCGCCGGCAGAGCTGAACCACGGCCACACGAGAGGAGGCCCAGGCCGGCCCCTGCACCCACGAGGAGGAGCGCTGCTTGCGCGCTCACGAGGCGCCCCGACGAGTGACACGTCACAGAAGAGAAGGATACACGCATTGCACATTCGCCACCGACACCACCCGGACACTTGCCCCACCTTGCGCTTGAGCCTTTCTATTTGGTCCTCGCGAAGGGCTCCCTCGTCTGTCTGCCGTGACCGCAAGGTGTTTTCCGCTGCGAGGCCGAAGGTATCCTTTCATTGCTCGATGTCGGCCACCGTGAGCCCATGCTCCCTCCACACCCCTGGGAGGGCAGTATGCGGGTTACTTCCGAAGCGTGTAGTTGTAAAGCTGCCTGCCGTCCTCAGCGATGAATCTCACTGTGAGGTTGGCGCCGTCCGCTTCCAGCACAGTAAACCCCTGCTCCTTCTCCGCCACGAATTGCAGACCCTGGTATCCTCGCTTTTCCACCGTCCGTGCCCCACCGCCAGCCGCGCCGTTGACGAAGAAATTTACGCCTCCCTCTCGCTTGAGGCGCTGAAACAAGTGTTCGTGCCCGCACAGGTACACGTCGACGTGATTCTGTTGCAAAATGGGCAGAAGGCGCATGATGAGCTCATCGTTATCCCCGCGGACGGCCGAGTAGACCTGATAATGCCCGTAAACGACCTTCCACTTCGCCGTGCTCTTCTCCAGCTCGTCTCGTAGCCACAATAGTTGCGCTTCCGACATGAGGACCGTATTCAAGGCATAAAATTGCACAAATCCGGCGGTGAAGGTGTAGTAGGGAGCCGGCAACCGCCAGGCGACGCTTTTCTGCGAGTAGAGAATCTCGGCCGCCGGGCCGTCGGGAGAGCCCCAATCATGATTGCCAAGAGAAACATAGAAAGGAATGCCAAGTTGCTGGTAGTGGCTTGCCCAGTATTCCTGCCATCGGGAATCAGTCGGACTGTGCGCACCATCGTCCTGGTAGTTGTCTCCAAGCGTGATGCCGAAGTCGAAGGGGTGGGTACGGTGGTACTTGAGCATGGTATCCGCCGGCAACTTTTGTTCCGCCTGGCCGGTGCCGAAATCACTGATCGCCAGCACCCGAATAGGAGCAGACGCAGGCTTGACGGAGAACACAGGCGGCGCATCCCAGAAGAATGAAGGTAGTCTCGCGACTCCCCACCCGTAGGAGCCCAAACGCTCCTGGGCACGTCCCAGGGTCCGTAGCCCCGCCGAATCGCCATTTGACCGTGCAAGATCGACCCGCCTTTGAAGTAGCTGTGAAAGCTCATCACTGGCGACGTCGAGCAGCCCATCCAGCGCCGTGACGGCCACTTCAGAATCCGGGTGGGAGCTGATCCATCGTTCCAGGGCCTGCCGCAGCAGTGGGTCGCGAGTGTGTTTGAGCGTTGCCGAAATAAGACCGATACATGGCTGGGAATTGCGGGGACACTGCTTCGCATCCACCAGAGCGATAACGAACTGCCTCGCTGTCGGAGGCACACGGTACCCACCTGAGGGGGCGTTGGCTTCCGCCACCAGCTTCCAGAGCAACTGCTCCTTTGCTTCGTCGTCCTTCTCACGAAGGATCGCTGCACCCGCCTCCCGAAGTTCCGGCGGCAACGTGCCCAGCAGCGCTTCCTCACTCGGCTGGAGGGTCTGGCTCGCAACGGTGCTTGCAACGGGCGTGGCCGGTACGCTTTGCGGCTGTCCGGCACTGCCATCCCGTACCTTGCCCGCATGGACGGTGCCGGATATCAGCAGTACGAACAGAGCTGAGACACACCACTTCCACTTTGTGCTCATAACGATCTCCTACGCCGCTCCGCCTCGGTGGACGCTCACCGGCTGCGCGTGCGCCAGCTTCTCCGTCTGAAGAGTCCGCAGATTCACCTTTTTCCTTTTGGTCGCCGCGACTCTGGACATTCAGCTCGCTTTCAAACCGTTCAAGGCTCCGGTTGGGTCAGCCACAACATAGACCGTGCCTTAGGGAACCTACTTGTCATTCTTCTCTTCCTCTGATTCCTTGTCCTTATCCTTGTCTTTGTCGGACTTCTCCTTGTGGAGCTTGCCAAAAACACGCGTTTCGAGATTCAGCACACCCCGCTTGAAGTCCTTGCCCGGGGCCAGCGGGCGCAGGTCGGAGACACGGAAAGTCAGCGTCCGTGGCGCCGACAGCTTCATGGTCGCCAGCGGGGCTCCGGAAAGCTGCGGGGTGAAGTCCCACACCCCACCCGTGCCATCCTGCCCGTTGTCCGCATTCGTGATCTCCGGGACACCCAAGTCCGATTCAAGCGTCAGCACCCGTACCTTCACGGGCTCCTCGACCGTGTCCTTCGAAATGTTCTTGAGCCGCGCCGACACGCTCAAGGTGCCTTTGACCCGATCGAAATCCGGCTTCGACAGCTCCAGCGTCACGGACTTGGAGATGTCCTTCAGGTCAGCGAGATCAACGGCACCGTGTTTGACAACCGTCCCATCGACTTTCAGAGAGACAGACCAGAGCTGGGCAACCCCGGTATGGTTGTCGATCCAAGTGGGGTGAAACGTACCGTCGGCGTCGACGGCAAGGCCGGTTGTGTGGCCACCACTCACAAAGAACGGATCCAGACCCGCAAAGACGGAGACCAGCGACGTCTTGTCATCGCTGTTCGCGCCAACACTCACGTGCCACCGCGTTGTTGCTGTGTACGCATTGGCGAAGTCCGTTATGGGGACGCTGGCGGAAAAGGTCTCGCCACCATCGAGGGAAGCCGCCGCGCGCATCCTCCAGCCGAGATTGTCCTTGGCCTCCCGGCGGTCGTACCACGTGACCAGCACGACCCCATCTTTGTTCACCCCGACCGAGGGAAGCAGATGGTCCGGCCCCTTGGCGCCCTTCTCCGGTGAACGGTCGTCGTTCACCGTCACGGGCCGCGACCACGTCTTGCCCTTGTCCGATGAGTACGAGAACCGAATCTGGATACGGTCAGAGACAATCTCCGGGTACACCACGTACAGCCGGTCCTTAAACGCCTTGCTGCCGGGATCGGCGGTCAATTGGTTCAGGATTCCCCCTTCGGAGCGTTGCCGGTCCAGCTTCACGTCGGCGATCTTGTGCGACGGGGAGAAGGTCTCCCCGCCGTCCCTTGACGTGATGACGTGCAGTTCGGCGTTCGGCCCGACGGTCGGTTCCTGCTCGAGGTTCTGGTCACGTCCGCTCTTGGTGATTCCGAAAAGGGCGACCAGCGTTCCGTCGGAAAGCACCGCACCCGTCCCCACGCCGAAGAGGATCGACCCTTGTGGGTACGCGGCGTGAACCGGTCCGAGGAATGTCCTTCCGTTGTCAAGAGAGCGCCACATCTGCAGGCTGTGGCGGGCTTCGCCGTGTGCTATATCCTTAACCGAGCCCTGACCGACCACGTAGATTCGTCCGGTGTACTTGCCGTTGGTCGTGTCTACGTTGATGAACTCGCGATCGATCGGGTCGAGCCGAGATGCCTCTCTCCACGTATGTCCTCCGTCGGTCGATTTGTAGACGACGGTGTCGTCGTCGTGCGCGCGGGGAGCATCGGGATCAGGGTCCTTCGGCTTGTCGGGCTCTCTGGAAACCAGGGTCACGACGTACACGTCGTCTCCGCGCCCATACGTGGCTACCGGGTCCTGGTCGCCCCAGCCCTCCGTCAGCTTCAGTACCGCCTCCCATGTCTTTCCGCTGTCGAAGGAGGCGTAGCAATTTTGGTAGATCACAAACGCCCTGTAGCCATCATCCGGAAAGACCATCGAGCAGGTGATAAGCCGGCCCATGTGTTCCAAGTCGCCTGCCGCGAGGTTTTCGCCGTGCGTTAGACTGGGGAAGGCCTTGCTGACCTGCACCGTCGTCCCTGCCACGATTTGAACCTTCGTGCGATGAACGCTTTGCGCAGCAGCAGGTTGAACAACGAATCCGACCAGCGCGCCTATCAACAGCGCCGCGTGCGCTGGGTTCCTCGTTTGAAGTGTTTGCATGTTCACCTCACCCGTCGTGTTTGTCGCGATCCCGGATGGTCCGCTCGCTCTCAAACCGTTCAAAGCTCAGGTGGGGCCCACCGAAACACAGACCCTGCCTGAGGGAACCTACTTGTCGTCCTTCTCTTCCTCTGAATCCTTGTCCTCATCCTTGTCTTTGTCGGACTTCTCCTTGTGGAGCTTGCCAAGAACACGCGTGTCGAGATTGAACAAAGAGAACTTGAAGTCCTTGCCCTGGGCTAGCGGACGCAGGTCGGACACGCGGAAGGTCAGCGTCCGTGCCGCCGACAGCTTCATCGACGCCAGCGGGGCTCCCGAAAGCTGCGGGGTGAAGTCCCACACCGCACCCGTGCCATCCTGCCCGTTGTCCGCATTTGTGATCTCTGGAACACCCAGATCCGATTCAAGCGTCAGCACACGTACTTTCACAGGCCCCTCGACCGTGTCCTTCGAGATATTCTTGATGCGCGCCAATACGCTCAAGGTGCCCCTGACCCGATCGAAATCCGGCTTCGACACCTCCAGCGTCACGGACTTCGAGATGTCCTTCAGGTCGGCAAGATCAGCGGCACCGTGCTTGACAGCCGTCCCTTCGACCTTCACCAACGCCGACCAGAGCTGCGCAACCCCGGTGTGGTTGTCGATCCAGGTCGGATGAAACGTACCGTCCGCATCGACGGCAAGGCCGGAGGTGTGACCACCGCTGACGAAGAAGTCATCGATACCGACAAAGATGGATACAAGCGACATCTTGTCGTCGCTGGACCCACCGGCTCGAAGGTCCCACGGCGTCGTTTGCGGGTACGCATTTGCGAAATTTGTTATGGGAACGCTGGCGGAAAAGGTCTCGCCACCATCAAGCGATGCGGCTGCACGCATCCTCCAGCCAAGGTTGTCCTTGGCCTCCCGGCGATCGTACCACGTGACCAGCACGACCCCCTCCCTGTTCACCCCGACTGAGGGAAGCAGATGGTCCGGCCCCTTGCCGCCCTTTTCCGGTGAACGGTCGTCGTTGACCGTCACGGGCTTCGCCCACTTCTTGCCCTTGTCCGACGACCACGACAGTCGAATCTGGATTCGGTCGGAGACAATCTCCGGGTACACCATGTACAGACGGTCCTTGAACGCTTTGCTTCCGGGATCGACCGCCAACTGCCCCAGCATTCCTCCTTCGGACCGGCTCCGGTCCACCCTCCAGTCCGCAACCTTCTCCGATTTGCTAAACCTCTCTCCCCCGTCCTTCGTGCTGATCACGTGCAGTTCGCCGTTCGGCCCGACGGTTGGCTCCTGCTCGAGGCTCTGTTGCCGCCCCTTCTTCGTGAGTCCGAACATCACGACGAACGTGCCGTCCGAGAGCACCGCTCCAGTGCCCACACCGGCAATCTCCGTCCCTTCCGGGTACTCGGCGTGGACCGGTCCGAGAAAGGTCTTGCCATCATCGAGTGAGCGGAAGATCTGCAGGCTTGCTCCGCTCCTGGACGCAGAGATGTCTTTGACGGAGCCTTGGCCCACGACATAGATCCGCCCCGCGAACTTGCCGTTCGTCCTGTCAATGTCGATGAACTCGCGGTCAATGAACTGGAACCGCGCCGACTCGGCCCAGGTGCGCCCTCCATCGGTCGATTTGTAGACCACTGTCTTGGCCTCGTCCCGGGGCGCGCCGGGCTCGGGGTCCTTCGGCTTATCGAGGTCTTTGATAACCAGGGCCACGACGTACACGGTGTCCCCGTGGGCGTACACGGCCGTGGGGTCGCCGTTCACCTTGCCCTCCGTCACCCTGAGCGACGGGTCCCAGGTCTTGCCACCGTCAAACGAGACGTAACAGTACTGGTGACACAGCGTGCCTATGTCCCTGGGATACACCATCGAGCAGGTGATCAGCCGGCCGGCGTGATCGGGATCCCCAACCGCCAGATTCTCGTAGTTGGGCAGGTCGGGAAAAGCCTTGCTGGCCTGTACGGTGGGCCCCGTCACGATCCGCACCTTCTCGCGGTGAATGCTCTGCGAATCCGCATGTTGGGCGGCCAGTCCAACAAGCGCACCGATCAACAGCGCCGCAAATGTGAACCTCCAGCTCTGACGACTTCTCACACCTACCTCCCTAGGTTTGGTTGCCGCCATTGATTGAAGGAACCTTGCCAATGTTTGCGTGCTTCAGGGGACGTGCCTCCGCATCTGCATCATTCATTGGTTGCGGGACGCTTCGCGTTCGGCGCGCAGCACATCCCAACGCTTGTACTGCAGGGCCTTGCCGGGGTCCGGATCCCGCACACCTCGCAGCCAATAGTTGAACCAATCGACGTTGCGGTCGTAGACACCAAGGCGGTGCACGGGCTGGTGCTTGATGTGGCCTTCGTCCGCGTAGATCCACATTTCGACGGGACGGTGATGGTCGCGCATCTCCCAGTACTGCTGCAGCGCGATGACGTACTCCGAATCCGGAGCGTTCATCAGCAGGGGCGCAGTGATCCGCGCCGCGTTGAGCGCCGGCGACATTTGCTGCCACTTGGGCAGATTGGCTTCGTACGGCGGCCCTTCGAGGCCCCACGCCTTGAACATGGTGTTCCAGCTCTCGCTCTTGAGGTAGTAGAAGAGCGGATCGCGAGCAGAGCCGCCGTCGGCGATGGCTGCGGCAAAGCTGCTCGAGTGACTGATTGCGTAGTTCGTGATCTCGGAACCGTGACTCAACCCGCTGATCCCGATCCGCTCCTTGTCAATGAGGCCCCGTCCAGCGAGCTCGCCGACGATCTGCTCGATACCATCGAGAGGCGACTGCCAATCAAGTATGGTGACCTCGAACGGTTGCACCTGGTCGAGTGCAACCGGAACGTAGGAGGTGTTGTAGATGTCGAGCGCGAGGACCATGAATCCATTCGCCGCGAACACGTCCACCGGATACTCGTCGCCTACGGCGCCGCGAAGGAAGCCATGCGCACGGTACGTGGTGATAGCCAATGGATACCGTATGCCAGAACGGTAGCCTAGGGGGTATGTCAGAACTCCGTACATGACATCGCCGTGCTTGTTGGTCCAGACCAGCTTCTCGGTGGGCGTCTTGTCCAACCGGTTGAACTCGGGGTTGAGATCGGTGAGTACATCGATTGTGCCCGTGTCGAGGTGAACGAGCGCGACATCCTGCGGTCGTTGCGTCGATTCGACGGTGCAAGCGGCGACCACGGCGGTCCTGGAAAATGAGCACGTGTCGATGTATGCGGAGATCTTTGTCAACTGCGTCGACTGACTCGTGGACGGGTCGGCGACGAAGACGTTTTGATCGATGTAGCCCGTCGCTCGCAGGAAGTACATGCGACGGCCGTCGGCCGACCAGTCGAGCTGCCTGATCGGTTCCTCCGTCAGCGGTGAAAGACGAGTGACCTTCCCTCCCTCGGGTGGCACCGAATAGATGGCATGCTGCTCACTGGGTTTTCCTTTTGCCTTTGTGGTGGCGCAGAAGGCCTCGCGCGCGCCGTCGGGAGACAGCGTGGCGTACATCGCGAAGCGGAAATCCGGGATACCACGCGTCAGGGCATCGGGGACGTAGGTGGAGCTGGGTGCTTTCGGCTGCTGCCGCGCAGCACCGGTCCGGACGTCCACGTCGTACCCGGTCCTGACCTTCTTGGCGCTGAAATCCGGTCGACCCAGCCACGGTGCAAACTGGTTTATCTTCTCCTGGGTCCAGGAAGGGTAGCCAAGCGCAAATAAGTATCCGTTGCGAAGCTCCTCCTGCGCCGTTCGCTCCGTTTCGGCAGTTGCCTGCTCGACGGCGACATAGGCAACGCCGATACCGTTCGGGCGAAAATCAACAAGATCGCCACTCCCTACCACGATTGGCGTGCCTTGTCCCTCCAGGCTCATCCGGTGGACGGCAACGCGTCCCCTGTCTTTTCGGACATAGCAAAAGGCGTCGCTCTTGCCGGACCACACCGGAGGGTATGTCTTCCAGTCACCGGAGTCGTCCCAAATAGGTTCACCACCACTGTCCACGATGATGCTCTCATGTCTCGTCGCGACCTCGATGAGAAACCACTGGTTCGAATACGCGTTGGTCCCTGGATCGGCCCGGCGGACCTGGTACACCACGAATCGCCCGTCTGGCGAAACGCTGACGCCGCTCACGTCGCGCAGCGTGAGGAGGTCCATCGAGGTCACGGGCCGCGCGCTTGCGGGAGCGCAAACGCAGACAGCAATTGAACACGCGACGACAACGATTGCAAAACAAGAACACCGAACGTTCATGGCCAGACCCTCCGTGTGCGGAATTCCGCACTGACGACGTTGCACGTCTCGACCTTTATGCCCGCGTCACGACAGGTGATCGCGGGCACCCTCATTCCTGCTTTTTCGCGCCCGCGGTCGACAAATGCGCATCGAACCAACCGATGACTCGGTTCCAGTAGTCCACGACGTTTGCCGCGCTCCAGGTACCCTCCCAATGGTCCTCACCGGCGTACTTGGCATACACGACTTCCTTCCCGAGACGCCGGAGGGCGACAAAAACCTCGTCCGACTGCAAGGTGATCAGATCCAGGTCCCCTTGCACGATCAGCAGCGGCGTTTCCACGCGGTCCAGATAGAACAGCGGAGAGTTCTCGATGTACCTGTCCCTGACTTGCCATGGTGTGCCGACCATTCCCCCCTGGCCGGTCTCGGACCAACCAATCCCACCGGCTGCTCCACTCTTGTGCATCACGCCATAGAAGCTGATGAGGTTGGCCGGTCCGGCGCTGTCGACCGCCGCCTTGAAACGAGTCGTTTGCACGATCAGCGAGAGTGTGGAGTAGCCGCCGTAGCTGTGCCCCATGACCCCGAGTCGGTCGGGGTCAGCGATTCCCAGATCAATGGCGCGGTCCACTCCGGGCATGACTGTCTTCAACAGGTCCTGCATTGGGGTGCCTTTGCGGAGGGGCGTGTCCGGCAAAAGGACGGCATAACCCCGTGTTGCCAGAATCTGCAGGTTTTCGACCCCAGAGCCAGACAAGCCGAAGCGATACGCGCCTGCCGAACGATAGGACCCTCCGTACACGTCCACGATGAGCGGATAACGCTTTCCTTCCTCGAAGTTGGCGGGCAAGAGCAGGGCTCCGCGCAGCGGCTGCCCGTCGACTCCCCTCCACTCGATAATCCGGCTCTTGCCGAAGGTCAGGCTCTCGATCTGTGGGTTGATACGCGTCAAGCGCCGGCGGTCGACAAGGGTGGGTCCCGACACCCAGATGTCTTCCGGGTGCTGCGCATCCTGCGCGACGTACGCCAGGGTCTTGCCGTCGCGGCTCACGTCCGCATGGAAGATGCGATCACCGCTTGAGTATCGAGGTTCCTCAAACAGGAGTGTTGCGGCGCCACTCGACACGTCGACCCTGTAGAACCCAACGTCCTTCGTCCGTTCGTGCCTCGTCATCACGATCATCGATCGGCCATCGGGCGACCAGAAATGGCCGTCACCCACGGAAGCGAGGACTTCCAAAACGACGCGATCCGGGATGTCGGCGATCTGTCTGAACGTTGCCTGCGCTGGGGATGCTGCCCAGATCTTGGCGGAACCGACCCTCCCGTACTGTTCGCTGCTGAGAAGGATGACGAGTTGTCCGCTGGCGTCCCAGAGTGGGGCCCGGTGATCGTCGCTGAAGGGCGGATGCGTGCCTGTGGTGAGGTTCCTGGGCTCCCCGCCGTTTCTGGAGACAACGTAGCAATCGCCATTGTCCGAAGTCGTGTACGCCAATGAGCCGCTGTCGGGCGCCCAACTGACGGAGATCCCATAGTCTTGCTTGAGCTTTGGAACCAGCACCCGCGACTGGTGATCGGCAAGCGAAAGGACTCTAAGCTCGTACACGGGCTGCTGTGTGTTTTCTTCTATTCCCTTCCAGTTCAGGTAGGCGAGGTGGGTGCCGTCCGGGGAAACCCAATACCCGAGGGGTTTGATGCCGGTCGCCACGTGCCTGACGGTTCCTGTGGTGACCTCGATCAGGGCGAGATCGCCGGCATAGCGGTTCATCCATGATTCGTCCGCTACCGGTTTTTCTGACGGCGCGCGGGAGGGGCTTTTCTCGTCCGCCGCTGGCGAGCTGAATACCGTGACCGTCACCCCTGTGGGTTTGCCTGCCTTCGACGCGGCCTGGGAGGGAGGGCTAAGCAGGTCTGCCGCTTGCTCCACGGTCATGCCCTCGGGCAGTACCTTGGCAAGAACGAACCGGCTGTCGGGAGTCCAGCGGACCACCTGAAAGTTGAAGAACGGGCGCGCAATCGCGTCTGAGAGTTGACGGATCTTCCCACTCGCTCTCTCCCACAGCCAGACGTGAAATGTGCCGCTGCGATCGGAATAGAACGCGAGGTACTTTCCGTCCGGCGACCAAACCGGACTCGAGCTCGTGCCTTTTCCCTCGGTCAGGTTTCGAGACTGGCCTGACCTCGTGTTTGTCATCCAGACGTCGCATCCCAACCCTTCCGTGAAAGCACCCGTGCGTGTGTAGGACGAATAGCGTTCATCCTGGGTACTTTCCAGTTTGCGGTCGTCCTTGAGGGTGTAGGCTACCAACTCACCATCGGGAGACATCGCGATGGGCATGCGATTCGCGAGCGCCAGCGCGCCGAGGGCATCCTCGATCTTCAGAGGCCCCTGCGCAATACCGGCAAATGCGGGGTGGCACACCACTGACAGCGAAAGCAAGAAGAACAAGCTGCACGTTGCGACGGCTTTCTGGTACATGACTCCTCCCTTTGTGGTTCTTCTTCCGATCCCTCTCCGGAAACTCACCTGGGGCTGCGCTGGGACGACTCTCGGTTCTCCGGTGGACCCACCGGCCGGTGAAAGCGACCCTGATGCGTCTCTTGGCAGTGGCCACTTCCCTCCCCACACAACACCGGCAAGGGTGGCGAGGACGAGGGGGCCGCCCCGCGAGGCGTTCACGGGCTGCGGCGGCGCGCCATCGAAACGGAGTGGGTCCCGTCACGATCCTCCCGCCGGTTTCGCGTTCTTGACCTTCTCGTCGAAGAACGCGAGCACCCGCTTCCAGTAGTCGATCAGGTTCGCCGCCTTGGTCAGGACGTGCTCTTCCCCGCCATACCGCAGGTAGGTGGCCTCCTTGCCCAGGCGCTGGAGCCCGACCCACACCTGGTCGGAGAAACGGACGATTCCCTCGTCCTCGGCGCCGGCCTGGACAATCAGAGGTGTCGTGATCCGGTCGAGGTAGAACACGGGAGAGTTCTCCACGTAGCGCAACGGAACCTCCCACGGCGGCGCCCCCATGCCGCCGCCGGCGCGCTCCAGCCAAGGGATCCAGCCGCCGGTGCCGGCGTAGCTCATCGAGCCGTAGAACCCGACCAGGTCGCCGAACCCTGCGTTCATCACTGCCGCCTTGAAACGGCTGGTCTGGGCAATGAGCGCCAGCGTCGAGTAACCGCCGTTGCTCTGGCCCATCACCGCGAGACGGTCCGGATCGGTGATCCCGAGCTCGACGAGCCGGTCGACCGCGGGCATCACGGCCTTGAGCAGGTCCCTCGCCGGGGTGCCCGTATGGACCGGGATGTCCGGCCACACCACCGCGTACCCGCGGGTGGTGAGCATGTGCATGTTGTAGGCGGAGATCCCGACGAGGCCGAAACTGTGCACGGCGCGGGAACCTGAGTCGCTCGCGTAAACCCACACCACCGTGGGGTAGCGCTTCCCTTCCTCATAGCCGGCCGGGAGGACCAGCGCCGCGCGTAGCAGCTCCCCGTCAACGCTCCTGAAGTCGACCAGCCGTCCCTCTCCGAACACGTACTCGTCGAGTTGCGGGTTGATGGTGGTGAGTCGGCGCTGCTCGCGCAGTCCTGCGCCGGCCACCCAGAGGTCCGGGCTCTCACCGGCGGTCTCAGCGAGGAAGGCCACAAACCTCCCGTCCGGTGACGTAACCGGACCCTGAAACGAGACGCCGATCCGTCGGTTCTCCTCGCGGATCTTCTCGGCTTGCCCGCTTCCGGTGTCGACACGGTAGAACCCGGCCTGGCGGGATGTCCGGTCGCGGGTACAGACGTAGAGGAAACGCCCGCCGGGATCGGTCCAATACGTGTTCTGGGACGGCGAGGCGATTATTTCGCGGACCTCGTAAGGCACGTCGGCAGTGAGGGGCTCGATCGTCCCGGTCCCCAGCGTACCCTTCCACACGCGATCCTTGCCGAGGACATAGAGGTGGGCGTTCTCCGCGTCCCAGCGTGGTGGCACAAAGTCGGTGCTTATCGAACCCTCGGTCTTGCCTGAGAACGCACGCGGCTTCCCACCCGCGACCGACACCACGAACAGCCCGCCCTCGCCCCCCATCGCCCCCATCACGTCCGTAATGCGCCCGGCGGGGGCCTCCCGTGGGACCGCCGCGCTGTACGCCAGCCACCTTCCGTCCGGCGACCAGCTCATAGCGCCGGAGAACACCTGGAGGACGCCAGCAACAAGGTCGCGGGAGGCGCCCGTCGCAAGGTCGAGCGCGACGATAGTGTGGCTGGGGCCAGCGAAGTTCGCGGGCCCCATTGCCCGGGCGTCCATGTAAGCGAGCTGGCGGCCGTCCGGCGAGAGTCGCATGGCTCCCGGGTGCACGTGGCGCGCCAGGATCCGTTTCTCTCCGGAAGCCACCTCGATCACGGCGATGTCGCAGAGGAGCTGCTGCGCGAATCCGGCCTGCGCTGCCTCCCGGCTCTCCGGCTTCGGGGGCTCCGGAGGCGAGCGAAAGATGACTACGGTGGACCCCGGCTCCTTGTCCTTGACCTCCGGTCCGCCCCTGCCCATGGCCGGCTCGAGCTCCTCCTCGCTTACCCCTTCCGGTGAGGCCTGTACGACCAGTGCCCGGCCATCGGGAGTCCACACCGGCGTCATGAACCCCATCCAGGCCCGGGTGATCGTCTCGCTGGCGCGCCGTACCGTGCCGTCGCCGCGATTCCACAGCCAAACGCGCGAGGCCCCGTCGCGGTCGGAGCAGAATGCCAGCAGCTTACCGTCCGGCGACCACGACGGCGCCCAGTTGTTGCCGCCGGTAGCGGTGAGGTTGCGCGACCCGCCTCCCCCCGTCGGCGTGAACCAGATGTTGCACCCTTCGCGCAGGTACGTTCCCTGATGAGTCTTGCGTCCGGAGCCCTCCTTCTCGTCGGCGATCCGCTTCTGCGGATCGCACACCACGGAGGCAACCAATTCGCCGTCGGGGGAGAAGGTCGCATGCACTCCCTGGACCTGGAAGTCCAGTGCCCACACGGCGTCCTTGATATCCAGGGGGCGCAGCGTGCGCTCTGCCTGCGATGCCGGTGCGACGAGCGCGGCGCCGACCGCCGCGCAAGCGACGTACGTCCAACCCAATGTCCTATTCCAGATGCTCATGACGCTCCTCCCTTCAGATGGCGTTCAAACCAGGCGAGTGCCCTCTTGACGGCGTCGACCTGGTTGGGGCGATTCCAGGTACCCTCCCAGTGATCTTCGCCCTCGTACCTCACGTAGGTGACGGTCTTGCCAAGACGGCGCAGCCCTGTGAACACCTCATCGGCTAGGTACGAAGGCACCGCGCGGTCTTTGCCTCCGTGGATGATCAGCAGCGGGGTCTGAACGCGGTCGAGGTAGAAGATCGGAGAGTTCTCCAAATACCGCTCGCGGAACTCCCATGGGCTTCCCCCCATCCGGCCCTGGCCGCTCTCCGACCAGGCAAGGCCGTAGTTCGTGCCGTCGGGCGAGAGCTGGCCGTACCCGCCGATCAGATCGCCCAGTCCAGCGCGCATCACCGCCGCCTTGAAGCGCGGAGACTGGACTATCAGGGAAAGCGTACTGTAACCGCCGTAGCTGTGGCCGGTCACCCCAATGCGTTTCGGGTCGGCCACGCCGAGCTCAACGGCCTTGTCGATACCCGGCATCACGCTCTTCATCAGGTCCACCATGGGGGTGCCGAGGTTGAGCTTCGAGTCGGCGAGCAGAAGCGCGTATCCGCGGGTTGCGTAGAGCTGGAGGTTTTCGACCGCCGCGACGGCGTACCCGAATCTGTTGAGGTCGTTGGAGATCGAGCTCCCGCCGTAGACCTTCACGATGAGCGGATAGGACTTCCCATGTTCGTATCCGGCCGGATAGACGAGCGCACCTCGCATGGTTTCACCGTCGAGGCTGTGCCACTCGATCACCTCGGCTTTGCCCAAGACTCGGCCCGTGAGGGCGGGTGCAACCTGGCTCGCCTTCCGGGGCTGCTTCAGATTACCGCTGAGCACGAACAGGTCCGCCGGGTTGAAAGCATCCTCAGCGACATAAGCAACCCTCGTGCCATCGGGCGAGATAGCCGGTTCCGTTCCGTATCCTCCGTAGCGCTTGTCCTCGTCGAAAAGCAGGGAAACGGCCCCCGTCTGCAGATCGACGGTCGCGAAGCCGACACGCTTGCTCCGCGGGCTCGACGTCATCACGACGCCAAAGCGCCCCCGATCCGGAGAGAACAGTGCTTGCTGGCGCGGGGCGATGATTGCGAGCTCGTGGTCGGCGAGCGAAGCGAACGCAGCCGCCCCCGAGCCGCCCGCGGCGGCACGCCACACGACGCCCTTGCGAGTGAAGAACAGATTCCGGCCGGCAGGATCCCATACCGGTTGATCAACCTGCTCGAGACCCAACGGATCGGCCGGCGGATTCTGCGCGACGTGCCGGGGTGTACCGCCCGCGCGGGAGACGACGTAGACCTCGTCCGCAGCGAGCGGCCCCGCCGTGCGGTAGGCGATCATGTCGCCCGATGGCGACCAACTGAAGGAGGCGCCAAAGAGGTCGAAGCGCACGTCCGACGCAACGACGCGAGATATGCCCGTCCCGAGATCCTGGGAGACAATCTGGAAGAGGTACTGGCCGGTCCCCGGCTTCTCTGCGCGTGTCATTACGCTGTAGGCGATCATCGTGCGGTCGGCACAGAGGACGTAGCTTCCGATGCGAAGACCTTGCGTCAGTCGTCGTTGGCTCCCGGTTTCGACGTCGATCAATCCGAGATCCCTGCGCCAGACATCCAGATTCACCTGGTCGGTACTCGGCACCGATCCCGGTGCCGATGGGTCGAACTCGAAAACCTTCGCGGTGACGCCACTCTTCGAGTCCGAGGCCGGTGCCTTTCCTTTGACGAGTGCGGCATACCCCTCTCGCCCCAGGTCTCCGGGGAACAGCGACACCAGAACCGAGCGCCCGTCCGCGGCCCAGTGCAATCCGGCGTAACCCTCCCGGACGTCGGCATCTCCGGTTTGGCGCAGGGTGTCTGAGGAGCGCTCCCAAACCCATAGCCGTGCCAGTCCGATCGCCGCTCCGCTGCCCCTGTCTGACAGGAACGCGAGTCGCTTGCCATCCGGGGACCAGCTGGGTGCCCAGTTGTCCCCAGTGCCGCTGGTGAGGTTGCGACGGGCGCTGGTTTCGAGATCGCTAATCCAGATGTCGGACGCGATGCCGGGCCACGCGACACCGGTTCGGACAAGCTCCTCGTCGTTGATCGCCTCACGCCGCCTGGCGTTGTCCGTGACGACGTACGCAAGGAGGCGATTGTCCGGCGAGAACGCCGGGGGCGAGTAGGCGGCGACGGTGGGCGCCTCGAGAATCTCCTCCACGGAGAGAGGCGTTGCGCGCGCGACAGGAGCCTGTGTGTACGCTTGGCTGGCCGCGAGCCCAAAAAAGGCAATAGCCGAGACGGCATAGAACGAATGGCGAGGTCTCATGGAGGTGTGCCTCCCTTCGGTTTCAGGTTCAGATCCAGTCTCACGGACTTGCTTTCGGTCCTTGAATCACCAGGTGCTCGGTGAGGAACGCAAGCCGGCGGTTCCAGAAGTCCACCGTGTTGGCGTAGCCGGAGACGACGTGGCCCTCGCCTGCGTAGTTAGCGTACTGGACCTTCTTGCCCAGCCGCCGCAGCGCCACGAAGGTGCTGTCGGGCCACCACAGCGGCAGGGAGTCCATGGTGCCGTGGGCCATGAGCAGAGGAGTCTCGATCTTGTCGAAGAGGTAAACGGGCGAGTTGTCGTAGTAACGGGTAGGGTATTGCCAGGGCGTGCCCCCCATTCCACCCTGCCCCTCTTCGAAGTACCCCGTGCCGTCGGTCCCGTCGTTATTCATGTACAGGTATCCAGCCAAAATGTCGCTCTCGACAACCGCGGTGATGACGGCCGCTTTGAACCTGGTGGTCTGGACGAGCAGGGCGAGGACCGAGTACGAGCCGTAGCTCTGGCCCATCACGGCGAGGCGATCGGGGTCCGCAACCCCCAGCTCGATCATCCTGTTGACGCCTGGCAGCACGGTGTCCGCGAGGTCTCTCAGCGGCGTTCCCGTTCGCAGGGGCGCGTCGGGGGAGAACACCGCGTAGCCACGGGTCGTCAGCACCTGCATGTTGAAGGTCGCGTACGATCCCCAGAGCCCGAACCGGTTGGCATCGTTCGACCCGAATCCACCGCCGTAGACGAAGACCACGAGGGGGTACCGGGTGCCCTCCTTGTAGCCGGCCGGAAGCAGAAGCGTGCCGCGCAGCTTCTGCCCGTCGACGCTCAACCAGTCGATGAGCCGGCTCTCCCCCATCTCGTACTGGTCGAATACGGGCGCGACGTGCGTGACCCTTTTGACCTCTCGGAAGTCTCCTGTCGCGATCCAGAAGTCTGGCGGATGGGCGGCGTCCTCTGCCTCCCAGACGGCCTGCCGGCCGTCGTCGGACACGTCGAAGCTCGAGCTCCAACCGTAGTGCTTGTTCTCCTCGCAGAGTTTTTCCGCCCGTCCCGTCCCGACATCGATCTTATAGAACCCAG
Organism: Thermoanaerobaculaceae bacterium; assembly: GCA_041494245.1. Taxonomy (GTDB): domain Bacteria; phylum Acidobacteriota; class Thermoanaerobaculia; order Thermoanaerobaculales; family Thermoanaerobaculaceae; genus RBG-13-68-16. The sequence continues at coordinate 96,937 of JBGQAK010000003.1, read as the reverse complement.
CCTGCTTGCTTACGTCATCACGGGTGGTCACGACCATCGACCGCCCGCCGTCGGGCGACCAGAAACGACCTCCGCTGACCGCACCTACGATGCCGGTAATCCTGCGAGCGGGGACCTTCGCCAGCTCGGTGGTTGTCCCAGCCGAGAGATCCGTTTTCCATACGGCAAAGTCGCCGATGAAGTAGAGATTCTTCCCGGTTCGATCCCACAGCGGGGCACGGAAGTCATCGGCAAAGCTTGGGTGGGTCCCTTCTGTGCACTTCCGGGGGTCCCCACCGGCAATAGGCACGATGAAGCAGTCCCCCGCCGCCCGCTGGCCCGCGGTCAGGTAGGCCAGAGTCTTGCCATCGGGAGACCAGCTGACGCTGATGCCAAAACCCTGCCTGATGCGCGGAACGAGGACCCGGGTCCGGTCCTCCCCGATTGAATAGGTCTGCAGGTCAAGAACCGGCTGCTGCGAGTTGGCCTCCCAGCCCAACATGGTCGTGAACCCGACTTGAGATCCGTCCGGCGAGAAGGCGAACCACCGGGGTTTCGCGCCGCGTACGATGCGCTTCAGATCGCCGGTCTCGACGTCAATGAGGGCGAGATCGGCGAGGGCGGAGTTGGTGAAGGCGCTGGCGACGATCTCCGGCTCTGCAGTTGACCCTGCTTCTTTCTGCGTCTTCGTGGTCGGCGAGTTGAGCACGAAGACGGACGGCTTGCTCCAGTCCTTGATGGCGACGCGTGGACCGACGGTTGGGAGAAGCGCGGCGGCTTCGGCAAGTGTCATCCCCTCTGGCAGGACCTTGCAGAGAACCTTCCGGCTGTCGGGCGACCAGCGCACCAGCTCAAACCAGAAGAGCGGTCGTGCGATAGCTTCGGAAACCTGCCGAATCCGACCGGTGGATTTCTCCCAAACCCAGACGTTGACCTGGCCGCCCCTGTCCGAGTAGAAGGCAAGCCGCTTGCCGTCTGGAGACCACACCCCTCCCCAGCTCGTCGCTCCCTTCGCGTTGAGGTCAACGCTCTCGCCCGTGGTCGTGTTGGTGACCCACTGCTCTGCTTTGCCCCCACCCCAGGTCATCGGGACACCCGTGGACGTGAATTCGTGGCCTCCTTCCCGGATCGGCGGGTGCGCCCTGGGGTCGTCGGCCGTGTACGCCAGCCACTGGCCATCCGGCGAGAGATCCACAGGCACCGGGGTCAGGGCACGCGCGGCGGCGGCCTCCTCGATCGGCAACGGCGCAAGCTTTCTTTCAGCGGACACCTCCACCGCTACCGTAAGAACCGCCAGGGCCGCAACTGTCGTCAGAATCGTGAACCGTCTCATCGGTCTTTCCTCCCGTTCAGTTGGCTGCGCGGTCAAGGCTCCTGAACCACCGGCCTCCCACCGTCAGCGCGGTTGTGTTCCTCCCAGTACCTTGGCTCCCACGGAGATGAGGTTGTCCAAACGAAGGTTGGCGTCGAGCTTGAACGGCGCGAGCTCGTTCAAGCGAAACCGTAGTCTCCTCGGCCGACTTGTCTCGCCGGCAGCGAGCCGCCCCTGCTTGAGGCCCGAGCTGAAGTCCCACACTGCGCCGGCTCCGCCGAGCCGGTTTTCCACGTCGAGCACCTCGGGCACGGCGCTCCCGGAACGAAGGGAGATCACGCGGACCTTAATGGGGCCTAAGATCGGCTTGTCCGACGTGTTGGTGAGCGCCGCGTCGAGGGCGACGACGCGCTGCGCCGGGTCGTAGTCGGTGTTCGCGAACTCCACCGCAACGCTCTGGGTCACGTCGGTGAGAGCCGCGAGCTCCGGGGAGCCGTTGACCGCGGCCTCTCCGTCCACCCCGACGGCGGCGGTCCAGACCTGGGGAATGCCGGTACGGTTGTCCACCCAGACGGGGTGAAAACGGCCGTCAGCAGTGGCGGCCATACCGGTCGTATCGGCCGCGGTGAGGAAATCGATCCACTGTGGCCCGATCTGCATCGTGATGGTGCCGCCGCGCGCGCGGGGTCGGTGGTGTCCACCGCCCTCGCTGTACGCCATGATCGGCATATAGCCCCCCGCGGGGTCCTTCTGCACCTGCTCGGAGACCCGTACGCTGGGAGTGAACGTCTCGCCGCCGTCGAGGGAGGCGGAGAAACGCAGGCGCCATCCCGAGAGGTTATCGGTGCTCTCGCGCCGGTCGGACCATGCCACACCCACAACCCCCGAGCGGTTGACGGCCACCGACGGCAGCATGTGATCGCGGCGGCGCTCGCGATCAGACGGCGACTGGTCGTCGTTGACGACGTGAGGTTTCGACCAAGACTCACCTTTGTCCGAGGAGTAGGAAAACAGCACCTCACACCGGTCCGAGCGGCGGTCAGGCCAGGTCAGATAGAGGCGGTCCCGGAAGGGTCCGCCGCTGGTATCGACGGCGAGCACCGGCAAGCCCGGCGTCCACCCGATACAGCCGTGCCATTCGCTGGCCACGACCGCCTTGGAGAAGTGGTCGCCGCCGTCCGTGGAGCGGACCAGCTTCAACGCCCCGTCCGCTTTGGTGAAATCCTTGTTCGACAGGTTCTTGCGGTCGTACCACTCGTAGAACGAAGCGACGTAGGTGCCGTCCGAGAGCACCACGCCGTTCCCCGTTCCGAACGCCATGTGCTCCCCGTCGGGAATGAGTTTCTTCGGCGAAGAGAACGTCAGCCCGCCGTCGGTCGAACGGAAGAAGGTGAAGACGATGCGCTCGTCCCCATCCACGGTGGGGTCCCGAACGGCGTTGCCGTGCAGGTAGAGGTACCCCCGCCGCGGGCCCGAGGTGCGATCAACCGCAAGGTACTCGCGGTCGATGAACGGCAGCACCACCGGCGCCGACCACGTCCTGCCCGAATCAGCAGACCGGTAGACCAGCATCTCGTGCTCCGCCGCAGACTCGTAATGCAGGGGCAACGCCGAGAGGTATGCCGTCCCGTCCAGGCCGAACGTGCAGTCAGGGTCGCCGACGAACGTCGTGCGATCGACCTCCAGCGTGCGCGCCCAGCTCTTCCCGCCGTCGAAGGAGCCGTACGCAATGACGTGCCGGGAAGCATCCCGGGCGTCGAAGATCATCGCGCAGGCGAGGAGCGCGTTTGCGTCCGTAGGGCTGGCCGAGACGACCAGCTCGTGGTGCAGCCTCTTCCCATTTGCGGCGCTTACCTGGACGTTCGGCGCCACTTGGATCATGGCCGGCTGTGCTTTCGATCCCGCCGGGAGCACGATCATCGCTGCAAGGGCCACAGGTGCGCACAGGTACAGGTCACGGTAGGTCATCGGGAACCTCCCCACCACATTTGTGACTGCCGACTCGAATCCTCGCCGCGGCAGTGGTGCAACCGAGTGACGCGTACGACCGCGGTCACTGACGATCTCGTTCTAACGTCCTCCGCGCGTGGAATTCGGTACACCCGGCGCGGGCGGGTTACTTCTCCTCCACCATCCCGAAGACCAAGAAGTGGGTGCACGGGGTCTTCACTGGATCCATCAGCTTGAAGCGGAGAACAATTGGGCCCGAGAGGGCCCCTGGGGCGAGCACCGCGGAACCCCGCAGACCGGCGTCGAAAGGGAACACGGCGCCGACCCCTGGTTTGCCGTTCCCCGCGTTCAGCACTGTCGGGGCGAACTTTTTGTCTTCTTCCGTCTCCGCAAGGCCGCAGTGGAAGCCGACGATCTCCACGGTAATGGGCGGGTAAATCGCCTTCCCGGAGGTGTTCTTCAAACGAACTGGGATATCGACTGTGTTGGCTTCCGAATCGAAACGTGAGGGGTCGAAGACCAGGTCGACCCGATCCAGCGCCATCACCCGCACCCGCTCGGGCGGCTTGGGTGCGCTCGCCGCTGGGGTTGGCGTGGGCGCGCCCGGCACCGGCGTTGGCGGTGCTTCGGGCACCTCAACGCGGATCGCCGCCGTGTAGAGCTGGAAGGTTCCGCTCCGCGCATCGGGCCAGAGCGGGAAGAACACCCCCCTGCGGTCGGCGGCCATGCCGATGTAGTCGCCGCCCTGTCCCCACCGCGTGTACGCCGACAGGAACGACAGCACGCCCTCGCCCTCGTACTTCGAGGCCATTGGATTCACTGCGACGTTGCCGGGCCCGCGCTGGAGCGACGGCTCGGAGGAGACCACGACCGACGGGAGGAACGTTTCGCCGCCGTCCAGCGACGCGGCAAAGAACGCCTCGTAACGCGTGCCGTCGGGGGAGTTCCGGGTGTCGAGCCAGAGCGCGCCCAGGATGCCATCTTTGTTCACCGCAAGCACCGGCTGAAACTGGCGAGCGCCGGCCGGCAGATTGCCGTCGAGGATGCGGGGGGGGCCCCAGGTTTGCCCGCGATCGGTCGAGAAAGAGAACAGGATGCGGCTCTTTCCGAAACGCGAGTCGGTCCAGGCAGTGTAGATCCGGTCCCGGTACTTTCCGCTAGTCGCGTCGGCGGCTACGGTCGGGAAGGTGCTCTCGTTCCTCGCGTCAGGGTCATCGAGGTCGTACACCTGGGTGTTGATCTTCCGCCGCGGAGAAAACGTCACGCCGCCGTCGCTGGAGCTCACGAACCAATCGTTGAATTCGGTCTTCCCCTTCTGCTTCCGCTTCTCCGGGAGGAACTCGAAGTCTCCGAACGGAACGATGAGGGTCCCATCGGAGAGGACCACCGGCGTGAAGCTGTTGATCCCCTTGGTGCCTCCGCCGTTCGCGGCCTCGACCGGCCCGGTGAACGTCAATCCGTCGTCGTCGGAGCGAAAAACGCCCACGCGATACACCGGGTAGTCCCACAACGTCGAGAGGTAGATGCGGCCGGCGAACCTGCCCAGGGTGGTGTCGACCACCACCTGTTCGTGGTCGTGGGAGCAGCACACGAGCTGCGTCTGCCGCCACGAGCTCCCGCCGTCAGTGGAGCGGTAGATGTGCATGCCGCCGCGGGGCTTGTCGTTCTCGTCCGTCACCGACCCGAAGGCGAGCCCTATGAACAGCGCGGTGCCGTGGGGAGTGAAGGCGACCTGGGGGTCGCCGCTGCCAAACTCAAGCTGCTCGGGAAAATCGACCCACTTCCAGGTGGTACCTCCGTCGTGCGTCACGTAGAGACGGTTCGTCCACCCGCCCTCAGGTCGGGCTCCCACGATCGATGCCCCGACGAGGTTCCTGTGGTCCAGGGGATTGGCGGCGATGTGCATCTCCGCGTGAGGAATGTCGCCGTCGCGGCTCACGAGGTAGTCGGGGCTAATCACGATCCTGGGCCCCGGGCCCGCGGCAAGGACCGGGGCGGTCATGACGAGGCACGTCAGAAGTAGGCCAGCTCGCTTCTTCATGCGACACCTCCGTCCAGAAAACAATGGCCGGGCGGCCTGGCGGCCGCCCGGCCGGTCAGCGTGCGGCGCGGGTCGTGGCCCGCGCCGGTGAGGCTAGAAGCTCAAGCGGAGTCCGAGCCTGAACTGCCGAGGCGTGGCGACGGAGTACGGCTTGCCGAACGCCGACACCACCTTGCCCTGTTCCGCGGATTCTTTCGCGTAGCGCGCGCTGACGACGTTCTGGATGTTCGTGTTGAAGTCGATTGCGGCATTGGTGGCGTTGGTCACGTCGACCGACGCGGTGAGGACCGTCCCGGCGAGCTTGAAGTCCTGCGCAAGCCTGAGGTTGACCAGTGCGTGGCTGCCCTCCTTGCGGGAATCCTTGGGCTCAAGCAGTACGCCGTACGAGTAGTACGGGTCGCTGCACGAAAACTCGGGGAGCTGGTAGCAGTAATCCTGCGCGCCGTAGGCCCGTCCCGCGAACCAGCGCACGTCGGCTGAGGCGGTGAGGTTGAACGGGAACGTGTAGCTGCCCCGCACCTTGAAGTTCCAGGGGCGGTTCTGGCTCAGGTTACCCTTGGTGAAGAACGCGTTCTTCTCCCAGTTGGGATCGGTGTCAACGCCGTTGCTGCACAGGCTCAGGATCCCGCACTCGTTGTTGTCCTTTGTCCCGACGGTGCGCTCGAGCGTCAACGAGCTGTCGATGAACAGCCGCTCGGTCGGCCGACCACGCAGCTCGATGATGAACATGTTCGTCTTCTGGTAGTTGAAATCACGGTTCCCGAGGGCAAACGCGCGCGGTCCACCCCCGGTAACCTTGTAGTAGGTAAACGTGCGTCCGGTGAACGACGACGTGTACGTGACCGGCTCGTAGGTGACCTGGTTGGCGTACTGGGTCAGCACGACGTAGTCGGTGGTCTTGCGGTAGATGTAGTTCGCCGACAGCGCCCAGCCGCGACCGAGCTCCTGGTCGAACCCCAGGTTCGCAATGTCGGTGTGCGGGCCCTTCGTCCCCTTCTCCACGGGGATCGCCTGGGTGTCGAAGACGGACGTGATGTTCTCGGGTCGGATGACAAAGTCCTTGATCGCCTGCCAGTCATGGGGATCGAAGGTCTGTGTGGTGAAGACCCCGTAGTACGTGATCGGGTCGAAGCCGGTGCCCGCGTACGTACCGGGGCCGTAGGTCGGCACCTTGTCGAAGTAGCGGCCCAGCGAGACGCGCATGATGGTGCGGCCGTTGCCGGCGAGGTCATAGACCAAGCCGAGCCGCGGCGCAACCTGAGTGAAATCGAGCAACGTCTTGTTGGTGTTCATGTCGTAGGTCTTGGGCTTGTCGTAGCGGACACCAAGCGAAACGGTGGCGCGGCCGAAGCGGGCGCGATCCTGCACGTACGCGCCGGGCCGTTTCAGGCCGGCGGCCACACGCGTGTTGTAGCCGGTAATGCCCTGGACGTAGGTCGTCGCCCCAACCGGGAACAGGTACAAGAACGCGTTGCCGGACGTGATGAAGTCCGTCCTCTGCCACGCATCCTCGTACTCTACCCCTCCCTTGATCTCGTGGCTGCCCCCGAGGAAGCCTTCCGTGAAGTGGGTTACGGCGGCCCGGCCTTCGTACCGGCCGTTGGGCTGCTGGCGCTGAAACCCGGTCGAGTTGTAATACACCCCGTTGCTCCCGTCGTACACACTGGGGATGTTCAGGGGCGCGTTCGGGATGCGGTAGTTGAACCCCGTGACCTTCGCGTACCGGACCTCAGAGAGGGTGTTGTCCCCCCACTGCCCAACCCAGCTCAGGTAGCTCGTCGTGGTGTGCTGCTTGCGGTAGTAGCCGGTCTCCGGTCCGGTCTCAGCCTGCAGGCCCAGGTCCTCGTCGAGGATCGGCTCGTAGTTGATTGAACCAGAGAACGTGTGGCTCTGGTTCGCAAGGAAATCAAAACGGAGCTGGTACTGCTTCCGGTTCTGGCTGTCGTAAAATTGGGTTCCGGGCGGCGCGGTCGCCGAGTCGTGGAGGCCCGCGCTGGCGAAGAACGTCAGCTTGTCGCGTACGATCGGCCCGCCCAACGTGGCGCTGTACTCAGCATTGCGCTTGATCGTGCCCTGATCGAGGTCCTTGATGCCGCCGGAGTTGTTGCCGGTCAGGCTGTGGTTCGTGAAGTACACGCCGAGCGTGCCCGCGAACTTGTTGGTGCCCGCCTTGGTGATCACGTTTATAACTGCGCCGCTGTAGTTCGAGTACTCGGCCGAACCGCCGGGCCCGACGATCTGGATCTCCTGGATCGTGTCGACGTTTGGGTTCACCCATGAGTTGCCGAACTCGAGGTTCGACACGCTCACGCCGTTGAACAGGTAGGAGTTGGTGGCGGCTCCATAGCCGAACGTGTCGTACCCGTCCACGTTGCCACCGGCGCCGAAAGCCATCCGGTTGTCCATCCCTGCCGCGCTGTCGACGATGTCGATGAAGTTGCGGGTGGTCGGAAGCTTTTCGAGCTGCTGAAGTGGCAGGTTCGTACCGTAGCTCGGCGTCGTCTTGTCAAACAAGGGCGCCTGGACCTGAACGGCGACCTTCTCGGTGACCCCGGCCACCTTGAGGGTCGCGTTGACGGTGGCCGTCTTGCCTACCAGGACGTCGACGCCATACTCCTTGCTCTCGAACCCCTGCGCGGCAATCAGGAGCTTGTATTTGCCGGGGCTGAGGTTGAGGAAGCGAAACACACCGGAAGGCCCGGTCTTGCTCGTGACGGCCTCCTGGATCAGGCCCTGGCCGCTGAGTGTGACCGCGGCGTTCGCCAGGGCCACGCCGTCCTCGCTCTGCACGGTGCCCTCGACTTGGCCCCGCGTGATGTCTGCCCACAGGGGCACGGCCGCCATCACAATGGCGACCAGAAAGAGTGTCAACACCCATTTTCGAGCCATTCCTCCTCCTCCCGTTGGCGCGGTCGAGGCGGCCGGGATTGGACGCCCCCCGGAGACCACTCATCACGTATGATTACTCAGGAGGAAAGATATGGGCTCGACCTCGAGCTTGTCAAGGGGGTGCTCACCACAGATCCAGTCTCAAGACGGACCGGTTGTGCAGCGACCGAAGGTGCCCGTGTTGTCAGCACCGGCCGCCTGCGTCCTCGCGGGAACCCCTGGGGTTCTAGCCACCCCCCACCCGTTCGACTCTGGGCCTATTCGGGGGTCTGACGGACCAGATCAGCACACCGGAGTCGAGACGATGTAGGATGATGAAGTTTTGACGGGAAGAAGGGGCCTTGGCGGCCGACGCCCGGGAAGTATCTGGTTGCCCGAGACATGGGATTCGGAGGCAAACGTATGGCACAGCGGACCGGAAACGGACACCTGCCTCAGCTGGCAGCCCAACCCTACCACCTACGTCCCCGGCGTGCCCCACGCCCCATAACACCTCAAGTCACGGTACGGCCAAGTGTGTTCCTCGTACTCGAACGCCTCGACGGTGCCCCGGATGGCGTCGGATCGGGGACTCTTCAGCTCTACCTGCGGGATCACGACATTTCGGCGAGCCAGCCCACCGTCGGGCGCATCCTCAGGGAGCTGGATCATGAGGGACTCACCCTGAAGGTCAGCAACCGGGGGCGGGTGCTCACCGAAAAGGGACGTCGTCGGCTCGAGCTCCTCCGGTTCGAGAACACGCGCCACCAGTGGGCCGAGGGGATGTTGAGGAATGTGGACCCCCCGAGCCGCGCCGACTTCCTCCCCATCCTGGAGGCGCTTGGCCTCATCGAGGGCGAGATGGCACGCCTCGCCGCCAAACGGGCCACCGACGAACAGATCAAGGAGATGCAAACGGTCGTAGAGGAACAGCGTAAGAACCTCGAGAGCCCCTTGCGTGGCGCCCAGCAGGGGACGGACTTCCACCACCTTCTCGGCAACGCATGCGGCAATCACTTCCTGCAGCTGGCAAAAAGGATTCTGTGGGACGTCAATCGCGCTCTTCAGGACCTCTGGTACGAGGCCAACATCGTCACGGGGACCTCGTCATACCCGGCTCACCTCCGGCTTGCCCAAGCCGTGGCCGCCCACGATCCTCGCGCCGCCCAGCGGGCCATGCGCGACCACTTCGACGTCTTCGTGGAGGCCGTAAAACAGCACCTGCAGCGCGTTCCGGCAGCGGAAGATATCGCGACGGTGACGCCATCGCTCAGACCTCATCGATCGGATGGTTCGCGCAAGCCGTTGTAGCCGCAAGCATGCGCGAGGAGCGTCGCTGCCGCACGCGGTAACTGGGCCCGGCCCAGGCTTCGTGATCCGGCGGACGTGCGCCTGCTGAGCCTTCTCGAGCGCAGGCACGGACTGTGCTGCTTGACCTTCCCCCTGCCATGATGGCGAAGCCGACACCTCCGACGCAATGCGTTTTCGTTCCGTTGTTGGGGCAGGCGCTGGGCCCGCTGATGCTGACGCCTCAGCGCGGAGCCTCCCGGGAATCACCGTTCTCTGCACCTCCAGTGTTCGTCCCCGGCAAGACCTCTTCCCCGGGGCGGGTCAGAGTGACCCAAAACCCGAAACCTGGTCCACCTGAAAGTTGAGTCCGTAGCCGATCGGTGATCTCCTCAGCCGATCGGTGATCTCCTCGCGCGGCGCGGAACGGGGACGAGATGTTGAGGCGAGGACGCACGTAGGTTCTCCCACGACGGGCGGTCTTGCGAGTCCTACATCTGTCGTTTCTGTGGCAGGTTCTGATTCTGCTTTCGCTCTTCCAAGGCTCAGGCGGAGCGCCTGGGGCCCGACCACTCCATGACTACCAGCGGCGGTGCCGGTTAACGTCGGGCATCGTCCGCGCCGAGATCCACGCTCCTTCTGGCAACTCGCAGTACAATCTCAACAAGGTTTGCGCTGGACGGTGAACGAGGAACGGAGTAGCCAATGAAACCAAGCCTTCGGATGATCCAGGTACTCGCTGTCCTGTTTTTCTCCGCGAACGGCACCGTCTGGGCGGCCGAGGCACACCTGCCGCGGCCCGACCACGTGGTCGTCGTGATCGAGGAGAACCACAGCTACTCCAGCATCATCGGGAATGCCGAGGCCCCGTACATCAACGACCTCGCGAGCCGGGGAGCGCTCTTCACCCAGTCGTTCGGCTTGATCCATCCCAGCCAACCCAACTACATCATGCTGTTCGCCGGCTCCAATCTCGGCGTCACCGACGACGGTGTCCCGAAGCACCTTCCGTTCTCGGCGCCCAACCTGGGAGCGGCGCTGATCGCCAACGGGCTCAGCTTCTGCGGCTACTCGGAAGACCTACCGGAGATCGGTTTCGGTGGGCGGAAGTCCGGCCACTACGCCCGCAAGCACAACCCCTGGGTGAACTGGCAGGATGCTCCCGCCAACGCCATCCCGCGCGTGAGCAACCTGCCTCTTGCCGCATGGCCGGCCGACCTGACACGGCTACCCACCGTGGCCTTCGTGGTGCCCAACTTGCAGCACGACATGCACGACGGATCGATCGCCGAGGGTGACCGGTGGCTCAAGGCCAACCTCGACGGATACGTGCAGTGGGCGGCGAGCCACAACAGCCTGCTCGTCTTCACCTTCGATGAGGACGATGGTCACGAGGGCCAACGGATCCCGACTTTTTTCGTCGGCCCGATGGTGCGTGCGGGCAGGTACGATCGCGTCATCACCCACTACAACGTGCTGCGCACCATTGAAGAGTTCTATGGCCTGGCGCCCACCGGGTCCGCAGCCGAGGCAAAGCCCATCGAGTTCTGCTGGCAGCCCGTAGCCCGTCACTGACTGGGTCGTCACCCTCGTCGCGCCGGCTGGTTCTGACTCCCCACAATGAGCCAGAGCGCGTCCGGCGGTCCCGCCCGACATCTAAGGACTTCCTCGCCTGCGTCCTGATGCACATCCCCGAGCCGCGACGCCACCTCATCCGGATTTACAGCGCTCACTTCAGCGTGGTCAAGGCGCTCCACCGCCGTCACTCACGCGAGGGTTCGTCCGCTCGGCCTTGAAGCAGGCAGGCTCACTGCCGGAGGTGGGCAGACGGATGGGAGGCGTCGCACCACTCGCGAGCTCAGCATCGAGACGAGAGACTTCGAGACGGAGGCCTTGTGTGCCACGTCCAGGATCGTGGGTTCGGTTTGAGAGGGATGAGGCTTGACGTTGCTCCTTCTTGGCATTAGATTCCTAGCGGAAGCCTCCGGATCACAGCGCGTGGGTGGTTGTTAGGCAACCTGGAACGGCTTGGAAGGACGCCACTAAGCCGCTTGGTGCGGTTGGGAAGTGGAACTAGAAACTCTTTTTTGAGGGGGAGTTGGAACGTTCCATGTCCGGTCCGGAGCACGGTAGATACGGAGAGAATCCACCGTGCAAGGGCCACAGCCGAACTGCAAGAAGCAAGAAGGAGGAGACAATGGCGTCCTTCCGCAAACAGAGATGTTGCATCATTCCGTTTCTCATTGCTGGGCTTGCCTTGCTTTCTGGCGTCGCCCAGGCGCAGACGGGTAAAGGCGTAACGGTTGGAACGGAACGCGGCGGCATTCAGGGTCGCGTCGCCGACTCCAGCAACAACGTCCTGACGGGTGCGACCGTGCGCGTCGAGCCCAGTGGGTTCGTCGACGTGACCGACCGTGAAGGCCGCTTCACGGTGCCGAACCTCAAGGTGGGCACGTACACCCTGGAGGTCTCGTACGTCGGCTTCATCACCGTGAGCCAGGAGTTGCACGTCACCTCGGGCGGCCCGCTCAAGGTGGAGGTCACGCTCCACCGGGCGGCCAACGTCACTGACGCTGTCACGGTGACGGCCTCCCGCTCGTACGGTGAGGTCCAGGCGCTCAACGTGCGGAAAACCGCCGTCAATATCGTGGACGTGCTGCCCGCCGAGGTGATCCAGAGCCTTCCCAATGCCAACGTGGCGGAAGCCGTCCAACGTCTGCCCAGTGTGTCGGTCGAGCGCGACGAGGGTGAGCCCAAATACGTCCAGGTGCGGGGGCTCGAACCCAGCTTCACGAGCGTGACGATCGACGGTGTCCGCATCCCGGCGGCGGAGTCGGGTGTGCGCGCGATCAAGTTGGACTCGTTCTCGTCGGGCCTCGTCGGCACCATCGAGCTGAACAAGACAATCTCCGCGGACCAGGAGGGCGACGCGATCGGCGGCTCTCTGAACCTTGTGACCAAGATCGCCGGTGACGCCCCCTCCTTCACGGTCAGCGCCGTAGGCGGCTACAACTCGCTTGCGGGGGGCCGCTCCTCCTCGCAGGTGAGCGCTACGTACACGAACCGGTTCGGGCTCGACAAGGCGCTTGGCCTCGTCATCGGCGGCACCCTCGACCGCAACGGCCGCGCGATCAACGACCTGGAGCCTGTTCCGAGCGTGGTTACTTTGCCGGACGGGAGTTCGGCCAACGTCTTCACCGAGAATGGCTACCGTGACTATCGGTACGACCGCAAGCGCTATGGTTTTGTGGGTGGCCTCGACTATCGCCTCGGAAACAACTCGTCCTTGTACCTGAAGGGATTCTTTTCCGAGTTCGACAACCCACGAACCCGTTGGACGACAACGGCGTCGGCCGGCAACTTCCTCACTCCCACACTCACCGACGACACGGGAGGTTTCTCCGAGAACGTCGCGTACCAGGTGCCGAACGAGCAGACGTACAGCTTCACGGCCGGCGGGAACCACGTCCTCGGGGCGGCGCTCGTCGACTACAGCCTCTCCTACTCCCATGCCCGGCAGAATTGGCAGACTCCCTGGTACTTCGCTTTCAGCGGGCCATCGGCCGCGTTCATGGTGGACTCGAGCAACGGCAACTTTCCGAAGTTGACGCCCCTGGGTAGCGTCAACCAGCTCGATGCGACGCAGTACACCCTCTCCAGCGTGCAGATCTGGGATCAACAGTACGCGACTCGCGCTGCGGCCCTGGCATTTAACATCGCGTTCCCCTACGCGCTGGGCGAGCTCAAGGTCGGGGGTAAGTACCGGGACGAGGATAAGACGACTCTTGTGCTCAGGCAGTACTATAAGGCGACTGGCACCCCAAGATTCAACATGAGCCAGGGCCTGAGTTCCTTCTCCGACCCGGACTATTACTTTGGCAAGTACCCCCAGGGTCCCAACCCGGACGTCAACACGCTCGCCAAGTACTTCAACAGCAACCCTGGTGCCTTCACCGAAGACCTCAACCGCGAGCACTTGTACAATGATCCGAACAACTCCGACGCGAAGGAGAAGGTTGCGGCGGTCTACGCCAAGAACACGAAGAGGTTTGGCCAGCTCGAGCTCGAAGTCGGCGTGCGCGTCGAGCGCACCGACTCCAACTACACCGCCTTCGTGGTCACCACAGACGCCGACGGGAAGTGGGTCTCGACCCAGCCGACCAGCGGCGCCTCAAAGTACACCAACGTGCTGCCCAGCATCTCGCTCAAGTACGAGCTGGATCGCAACACGAACCTGCGCGCTGTCTACGGCTGGACGGTGAATCGTGCCCCGTACGGGGACCTGGTCCCCTCGTACCTGGTCAGCAACGACCGGAATGAGATCAGCTCGGGCAACCCGGACCTGAAGCCGACCAAGGGCCAGAACTACGACCTGCTGTTCGAGCACTTCGTCTCCTCAGTTGGGGTCATCTCGGCCGGCGTCTTCTACAAGGACCTGAAGGATCCGATCTATTCTGGGGCCGAAAGCACCATCCAGGGCGGCAACTACAACGGGTACAAACTGGTCAAGCCGATCAACGGCCCGAAGGCGTACATCTACGGGTTCGAGGCCGCGTGGCAGCAGCGCCTGGGCTTCCTGCCAGGGCTCCTGAGCGGGCTGGGCGTCGATACCAACTACACCTACCTCGACTCCAAGGCCACGTTCGACCCCTCGACCGGCCGGAGCGGCACCGCCCTCCTGCAGCGGACCACACCGAACGCAGCCAACTTCGGACTGACCTACGACCGGGGCGGCTTCTCGGCCCGAGTCGCCGCGACCTACAACGCGGCCACGATCTGGGTCTACAACTACGTGGACGGAGCCGACGGCGGCCTCAAAGGGCCCAACGGCGACCTCTACCTCTACCCGCATACCCAGCTCGACGCTCAGGTCAGCTACACGTTCAAGAACGGCCTCGAAATCCTCTTGAACGGCCTCAACCTCAACAACGAGGTGTTCGGGTTCTACTTCGGCAGCCCGCACTGGAACAACCAGCGCGAGTTCTACAACCGGACGTTCTCCGTCGGCTTCAGGGTGAGCCGGTGATGGGAGGCACGTCGGGGGTGCGGGGGACTATAGGGTTGAAGTTCAACTTCTAGGAGCCCGCGGCCCGGGCGTGACCAACTGAGCTGCCGTCCAGGTGGCGGCTGCTTGGGTGGCCGTACCGCCAGCCCTTTTTCCTCGGGAGCTGGACACGGCGGTCCCGCGCCGAAGGCCGGGGTAGGCGTGGCGGCGGGAACGCTGGAAAGTGGCCTAGACGGGCCAGAGAGACAGGCTAGGTAAGAGACCTCACCGTCCCCAGCCCTGTTGACCTGGGGGGCAGACCGGGTGCCTTGGCGACGTCCTAAGGGTAATGGTACGCGTAGAAGATGCCGGCTCGGCAGGTGCCCAACGGGGCGACTCAGGGCGTTGACAAACCACCTGCCAAGCTCGGGGGTACGAGTAGCCACTAAGTGGCTATCCAGGCTTCGCCGTCGATCAACGTCATGGCCTCAGCACCCCCACAAGAAAAGACGCAAAACTAGCAATGGGCAGCACCGCCTTACACCAAGACAGCATCCTCCCCAAGCACTCAATGCTCTTGGTAAACGGCCATCGACTCTTGGTGTGCGCCGCTTCCTGCCACGCGCGTCGCCATTTTTCTGGTTCTTGTTCGGCTTCCTCCCATCGGTGATAGTGCATCTCGCTCATTGCAAGCGCGACAACCAAATTCAGTCCCAAGTTCACACCGACCAGAAGGATGGAGGCCTTCGACCACGGGTTACTCAAGACGCGGTCGACAGTGCCGAATATGGCCCAGTTAGCTCCGAGTAGCGCGACCGATAGCTCGAAGCTACGCCTCGTCAGAGTCCCGGTCCAGTAGAGGTACTCCTCTCGAATCGTTCGTTGGCCCTCTGCCGGATTCTTGTACGCGCGATCCGTGACGGTCGAGTTCTCTCCATCGCTTTCGGCTTTCTCAGCTTCCCGAACGGGCGATGGCGTTGGCGGTCTGTCGCTCACCTAGTGCCCTCCTCCGATACCGTACTTGTGCGGTGCGGGCTTTCGGATCCTAGTAGCAGGCTTCTTCGTCCCCTTCTTGACGGTCTTCTTCTTCGTCGCCTTCTTGGCGGGCCTCCTGGCCGTCTTCTTTTTCGCTGTTGCGTTCTTCTTGAACCGCATCTGTCTGGCTCCTCCGTTCTTGTTGCGTCTGTCTGTGCTAACCCTTCCACCCAAGTGTAGCGGCCCGCGCCCGTTTTCAGCCGCGCAAACGGATGGATGCAGTGCTACCGGCGGCGGCTCGGCGGGGCCTCAGGCCAAATGGTCTTCTTGACGGCTTCGCTCAGCACGTCGACCAAGATATCCCGGAACGCATCGGCGACACTCTGGCCCGCCTTGGCCACCATGCTCTTGAACCTCACCGCCGCCACCGTCGCCGCCGGCGTGTCGCGCACCATGTCGTCGATACTGGCCTCGAGCAGGCGCGCGTCCTCCGGAGATGCTGCAAGCGTCTGTGCGAGCGCCTTGGCAGCGATGACAGCCTGCTCCATCCACGGGTACGGCTCCCCGCACCGGTGGCAGTAGGCGGGCCGTTCAGTCGGCGACATTCCGCCGTGCTTGAACCCCCGGATGATGGATTTGCACTTCGGGCACTGCGTGATCGTTGGACTGCCGCAACGACGGCACCGATCCTCGGTCGAATCCGGCTCGCTTTCCGCGAAGTACGTGATCAGGTGACCACTGATGCAGTACTGCGCAGGTTCATACGCCTCGTCACGGGGGTCGCGCGTCATGGCCTCATCCCCCTCCCGGGAGCGTTGACAAACAGACTGACAAACAAGACGACTTGGGCCGCTAGTGGGCGGCCCGTAAGTGTCTGAGTCGTTTGGTCGGGACGGCGGGATTCGAACCCGCGACCCCTTGAACCCCATTCAAGTGCGCTACCAGGCTGCGCCACGTCCCGACCGGGTTACTTCAGCAAAGCGAGGATGGCTTCCAGCTCGCGGCGGCTCTGCTTGAGCACGCGCCGCACGCTTTCTAGTTGGTCCGAGCCCTTGGTGTCAAGCCGCGGCGCCTTGCTCGGCGGGCCGGCCGTTTCCTCCCCCAGACGCCTCTTGGCGCCGGCCACGGTGAAGCGCTCTTCGTAGAGGAGCTGCTTGATGCGCAGGATGAGCTGCACGTCGGCCCTGGTGTAGGTACGCTGGCCTCCGGCACCCTTGGCCGGCGACAGGTCCGGGAACTCCGTCTCCCAGTAGCGCAGCACGAACGGCTTGACTCCGGCGATCTCGCAGACTTCCCCGATCTTGAATTCGTCCTTGTCGGGGATGACGGCCTCACTCGGCATGTGGGTCCTCCTCGGGGATCAACGTCAGGCGAAACTGGAGCGTGAGCCGCCTGCCGCCGGTCCAGACCGCCGGTACCGGCACCTCCAGCTCCAGCTCCCTCACCTCCCCGACCTGAGCCAGCACCCGCGGGATGACCCGCTGCACCAGCGAGCTCGTCATGTCGGGCGAGAGCTTCGGGAGGGGGGATGGGGCCTTCGCCACCTCCTCGAGCACCGGCTCCACGGCCGGTGCGGGCGGCGGAGGTGGCGGCGAAAGGTCGAACACATCACCGCTGAGGCCATCCAGCTCCCGCACGAGATCGGCGAAGGGGTCCTCGAGGAGAGCCGACTCGTCCAGGATGGGCTCCGGTGCGGGCGTGATGATCACCTTGCCGGTTCTGCCCGTGATGCGCTCCGGAGGACCGGTGTCGAACACCTTCTCACCGAAGGCGGGAAACGGATCAAGTACGGGTACGCTCCCGTGCACGGCAGGCGGCGCTGGCTCGGGAAGCGGGGGTGGCGGGGAAAAGCTGAAGGAAAACGCCGGCGGCCGCTCCGGCGGCGGGGCGACCTGCGGTGCGGTGAACGCCGGAGAGAGCGGCTCGAACGCGGGCTCGGGCACCAGCACCGGCGCGGGGCGCTTCCGCGGAGGGAAGATCGCCGGCGGCTCGGCGGTCGGACGGGTTGTGTCGGCGAATGACGGGGCTTGGGGGGGCACCGGCGGCTCGATGAGAGCCGGCGGCCGGCGCGGGATGTCCGGTCTGGGGTGCAGCTCTACCGGTGGCGGAGGGGGCGTGGCCGGGGCCGGCCTCGCCATAGGAACCACCTCACCCTGGGGGGCCGCGGCTGGCTCGGCGGCGACCGGCGGCACCACCGCCATCTTCGGGGCCGCCTTGGCGGCCTCCGCCGCGGCCAGCTCGGACGGCATCTTGAAGCGGTCCCGCAGGGAGCGTGCCACGAGCTTGACCACCCCCTGCAGGGTCTCCTCGACGCCGATCCCGACGGTGGCCACCGCCTCGTAGAACGGGGCGTTGAGCTCGTTGATGACCTCGTCAAGCTCCTCGACGCTCACCACGTCCTTGAGGTCGCGCTTGTTGTACTGGATCACGTGGGGCGTCTCGGCGAGGGAGAGCCCCTGCAAGGCAAGGTTGTCCTTGAGGTTCCCGAACGACTCCTTGTTGGTGCGCAGCATCTCGCGCTGCGAGTCGGCCACGAAGACGACGCCGTCGACCCCGCGCAGGACGACCTGGCGGGTGGCGTTGTAGTGCACCTGGCCGGGCACGGTGTACAGCTGGACGCGCATTCGCATGCCGCGCAGGGTGCCGGCCTCGACCGGCAGAAAGTCGAAGAACATGGTGCGGTCGCCGCCCGCAGGGACGATGACCAGCTCGCCGCGCGTACCGGCGGGGTAGCCCGAGTAGAGCGTGCGCAGGTTCGTCGTCTTACCGCCCAACGGTGGGCCGTAATAGACGATCTTGGCGATGATCTCGCGTGCTCGCGGTCGGAACTGAACCATCAGCCGCCCCGGTCCCTTTTCCCCCGTATGTTAAACCGAATCGGGACGCCTGCCAAGGGAAATGCTTCGCGCACCGCATTTTCCAGGTACCTCTGATAGGAAAAGTGAAACTTACCCGAGCCGCTCACGAAGAGCGCGAACCGCGGCGGGCTGCTCCCGGTCTGGGTCGCGTAGTAGAGCCGCGGGGGAACCCGGCCGCCCGGCGGCGGGGTGCGCTCCCAAGCGGCGCGCATCACGCGGTTGAGCTCGCCCGTGGGCACCCGCTGCTTGAACGACTCCCCCACCTCGAGCGCCGCGGGGAGCAGGTGCGGGATCCCGGCCCCGGTGAGCGCGGAGACGAAGACCGCCGGGGTGTCCTTGAGGAACTTGAGACGGTCGAGGAGCTTTTGCCGGAAGCTCTGGCGGCCCTCGCGCCCCTGGTCCTCAATGAGGTCCGCTTTGTTGATCACGATCACGACGCCGCGCCCGGCCTCGGACACGTAGCCGGCCACGTGGGTGTCCTGGGCGGTAAGCCCCTCCCCCGCGTCCACCACCAGGAGACAGACCTGCGCGCGCTCGATTGCCCGCCGCGCCATCACCACCGAGAGCACCTCGGGGCCCTTGTCGGTGCGCCCCTTGCGCCGGATCCCCGCGGTGTCGATGAGGCGTACGGTGTGGTGCCCGCACGCGACGAGGGTGTCGACCGCGTCCCGGGTGGTGCCGGGGACCTCGGAGACCAGCACCCGCTCCTCCCCCAGCAGCCGGTTGAGGAGCGAGGACTTCCCCACGTTGGGGCGGCCGACGATGGCGACCGCCAGCTCGGCCTCGACCGGCGCCTCCTCCTGTGGCGGCGGCAGCACCTTCTCCAGCTCGTCCCACAGGTACCCGATTCCAAGGCCGTGCTCGGCCGAGACGCTCACGACCGGGAACCCGAGCGCGGCGAACTCGACAAAGCCGAGCGCGGCGTCGCGCCTGTCTTGCTTGTTGACCACGACGACGGCCGGCGTGCCGGCCTTGTGGAGCGCTCGCGCGATCTCCTCGTCCGCCGGGACGAGCCCGACGGCGCCGTCCACCACCAGCACGACCGCGTCCGCGCCGGCGACCGCGACCAGCGCCTGGTCCCGGATCATGGCGGGGATCGCCGCTTCGCTGTCAGGCTCGAACCCTCCGGTGTCCACCACGACGACGGCGCCGCCGGCCGGGCGGGGCGCGTCGGCCGCCACCCGGTCGCGCGTGACGCCCGGCAAGTTGTGGGTGATGGCCCGCCGGAAACGCGTAAGTCGGTTGAAGAGCGTGGACTTCCCCACGTTGGGACGGCCCACGATGGCGACGGTGGAGGGCATGGCTAGCGCGCTCCGCGGAATCTCGACCTGAGGCCGCGGTCCCTCGACCGGGCGATGCACGCCGCGCGGAAGGTTCGGAAGAGCGCAACGTGCTCCTCGCCGGTGAGGTTCTCCGGGTGCCACTGCACCCCCAGCACGAACCGGCTCCCCGTACCCGCTTCCAGGGCCTCGATGACCCCGTCGGGGGCGCGGGCGACGACGCCAAGATCGGTGCCGGGGTCCGCGACCGCCTGGTGGTGGTGCGAGTTCGCCGCGAAGCGCCCCCCAGCCGGCGCGAGGAAGCGCGCCTCCGTGCTCACGATCACGTCGTGCGCCAGGCGGTCCTTTGGATCGGGGACCCTGTGCCCCGGCTTGCCGGCCTTCTCGAGGTCCTGGATCACCGTGCCCCCGGCCGACACGGCCAGGATCTGGCAGCCGTAGCAGATCGCCAGCACGGGCCACGCCTCCCGCTCGGCCTGGCGGAGCAGCTCGAGGTCGAGGGCGTCGCGGGCGGGGTCGAGGTGCAGCTCAACCCCCGGCTCCGGGGTGGCGCCGAAGCGCCACGGCTCCACGTCCGGCCCGCCGCTGAGCAGCAGCCCGGCCGCGTCCGCGAAGTCCGGGGGGAGGCTCCGGGCCGACGCCGGCGTGACCGGCAGCAGCTCCACGGGTATGCCACCGGCCAGCTCCCAGGCCCGGGAGAAGCACTCCACCTCGAAGGGCCGGTGGTCGCAATGAACCAGGAGGACCCGCACGGCGCCATTCTAGCCCCGGCCATTGGCCGAGGAGGGTGTTGCGATCGCAGATCCGTGCGCTTCCCAGGGAGCCGGGGGCCCTCAGCAGATCCGCGGCAGCTCCCAGCCGGCCAGCAGGTCGAGGGGGCGCTCGGTGTTGTAGAGCGTCCGCAGCACCACCGGGGCGCCGTCCGCCGTGCGCGGCTCCACCCGCCCGACACGCGCCGCGCCCTTCCCGAGCGGGTGTTTGTTGAGAAGCGTCTCAACACCGTCCGCATCCCCCTCCGCGACCCAGGCCACCAAGCGCCCCTCGCACGCCACGTACAGCGGGTCGAGGCCGAGAAGCTCGCAGACGCCGCGCACCTCCGGCCGCACCGGCACCGAGCCCTGGTCGAGGACGATGCGAACGCCGGCCCGCGAGGCGACCTCGTGGCAGGTTGTCGCAAGGCCGCCGCGCGTGGGGTCGTGGAGCGCGTGTACCTCGGCGCCGGACTCCAGCAGCAGCTCGGCAATGCCCGCGAGAGGGGCACAGTCGGAGCGCAGCCCCTCCCCGACCAGCTTGTGGCGGCAGGCCATCACGGTAGCGCCATGGTCGCCCACCGGCCCGGACACGATGATGGCGTCCCCCGGCTTCACGCGGTGGTCACCCACGTCGCGGCCGGGCGGAACCACCCCGAGCCCGGCGGTGGCCACGTAGGCACGGTCGCCCTTGCCGCGCGGGACGACCTTGGTGTCGCCGGCCACGATCGGAACGCCCGCCTCCCTGGCGGCGCGCGCGGCCCCACGCACGAAAGTCTCCAGGAGCGCGATCTCGAGCCCCTCCTCGAGCACCAACGCCCAGGTGAGCGCGACGGGGCGGGCGCCCGCCACCGCGAGGTCGTTGACCGTGCCGCACACGGAGAGGTAGCCCAGGTCGCCCCCCGGGAAGACCGGCGGGTCCACTACAAAGGCGTCGGTCGTAAGGGCGGGGCGTCCGGGCGGCAGCTTCTCCAGCAGCGCCGAGTCCGAGAGCGCCGCCAGCGCCGGGTTGGACAGCGCCGGCAGGAACACCTCGCGCACCAGCTCCTGCGTGAGCCTGCCGCCGCCCCCGTGGGCGAGCAGGATGCGCTCGGGATCCTTCACCTGGCTCCCCCGGCGGCCAGACGCTCGTGCCGGTACCAGGCCGCGCAGGTGCCCTCGCTCGAGACCATGCACGCCCCGACCGGCGAGGAGGGCGTGCAGGCGCCGGCGAAGAGCGGGCACTCGGGCGGGTCAATGGCACCCTTGAGCACCTCGCCGCACCGGCACCCCGCCGGCTCCACGGGCTCCGGCAGCTCCACCTCCAGCAGCCCGGCGTCGCGGTGGGCGAACTCCCGCCGAAGCGCGAGGCCGGAGCCGGGGATGGTGCCGAGGCCGCGCCATTCCACATCGGCGGTGGTGAAGAAGCGGGAGACCAGCGCCTGGGCCGTGGTGTTCCCCTCGGGCCTCACCACCCGGGAGTAGAGGTTGACAACCCTGGGCGTGCCGGCAGCAAGACACCCGACGAGCGTCTCCACGCCCCGCAGCACGTCGGTGGGGGTGAAGCCGACCACCACCGCCGGCAGACCGAACTCCTCGGCCACGAAGGCAAACGCGTCCGACCCGACGATCACCGAGACGTGGCCGGGGAGCAGGTACCCGTCCACGTGTACCTCGGGGTCGCGAGCCAGCGCGCGCATCGGCGGAGGCATGACCTTGTGCCCGGAGAGGACCATGAAGTTGCCCACGCCGTCGGCCTCCGCCTCGGCGAGGGCGCCCGCCACCGTCGGGACCGTGGTCTCGAACCCTACCCCGAGGAAGACCACAGTCTTCTCGGGGTTCTCGCGGGCGATCTGCAGGGCGTCGCGGGGCGAGTAGACGATCCGCACGTCGGCACCCTCGGCCCGCACCCGCTCGAGGCTGCTCCGGCTCGAGGGCACCCGCATCAGGTCCCCGAAGGTGGTGACGATCGTCCCCGGGCGGCGCGTGAGCGCCTCCGCCCGGTCCACGTACCCCACCGGGGTGACACACACCGGGCACCCCGGGCCCGCGATCAGGCGGACCGTCGGCGGCAGCAGCCGCCGGAGCCCCGCGGCGGCGATGGCGTTGGTGTGGGTGCCGCAGACCTCCATGAGCGTGACCCGTTGGGTGAGCCTCCCGGCGGCCCGGACGACGCGGCCGACGAGCGCCGACACCGCCTTCGGGTCGCCGAACGTCATCGGGGTGGTCACCTCGCCTCCCCCGCCTCCGCGACCTGGCGCAGCAGGTCCAGGGTGATCTTCGCCTCCGCCTCGTCCACCACCCCGATCGCGTAGCCCGCGTGCACCAGCACGTAGTCGCCCAGCTTCGCCTCGGGCTGCAGCATCAGCGAGACCTCGCGGCGAACGCCGTCCACCTCGGCGACACCGAGCAGCTCACGGCGCTCGATCAGCTTCATCGGCACGGCAAGGCACATCAGCCGCCTCCCTTCAGCGTCGGCTCGACGCCGCGCGCGGCCGCCACGGCGCCAAGCACCGCCTGCCCGTAGGACAGCCCGCCATCGCCCGCAGGCAGCCGCACCGGTAGGAGCGGCTCGAAGCCGGCGGCGGCGAGGCTTTCCCCCAAGCCACGGCGGAGGAGCCGATTCACCAAGCACCCCCCGCCCAAGGCTACCACCCGGAGGCCGGGAGGCAAGACCCTGCGCGTCACCTCCGCGGCCAGCCGGCAAAACGTTGCGTGGAACCCGGCCGCGACCAACGCCGGAGCCTCTCCCGCGAGGACGCGCCGGGCCATCGCGGCCAGGAGGTCGCTGGACGGGAGGATCGGGGCTCGGGGTTCGGGGCTCGGGGCGGCAACGGCCAGCTCCGGCCAGGGATCGACGGGCCCCGCCCAGGACGACGCCAACGCCTCCAGGCGGGCCGCCGCCTCCCCCTCGTAGCCGTTGACCGCCGCCAGGCCCAGCAGCGCCCCCGCGGCCTCGAAGACCCTCCCGGCGCCGGTGGCGAACGGCCACCCGGCATGGCTCGCGAGACCGGAGACGGCCGCCAGGGTCTCCGGCGCCACGAGACCCGCCACGGGAAGCCGCGGCAGAAGCTCCGCGGCGCCTGCAAGCCTCATTGCGGCGGCCGCGACGCGCCACGGCTCACGCACCGCGGCCTCCCCGCCCACCAGCGGCAGCGGCTCGAGGTGGGCCAGGCGGCGCCAGCCGAGGTCGCCGTCCAGGAGCAGCCACTCGCCCCCCCACGCCGCCCCGTCGTTCCCCCAACCGGTGCCGTCCAGCGCAATGGAGGCTGCGGTTTCACCCGTCTCCGGAAAGCGGGCGTGCTCGGCGAGCACCGCAGCGGCATGGGCGAGGTGGTGCTGCACGGCGAGCAGGCGCGCCTCGCGCTCGCGCGCCAGCTCTTTCCCGAGCCACGTGCTCGGGTAGTCGGGGTGCGGGTCCACAACGATGAGCCGGCCCTCGGCCTCGAGGAACTCCTCCAGGCCGCGCGCCGCCTCCGCGAGGAAGGCCCGTGCCGGCTCGCCGTCCAGGTCGCCGACGTGCTGCGAGCAGAACGCGTCCCCGCCCACCGCCAGGCACGCCGTGACCTGCAGGAACGGCCCCAGCGCCAGCACCGGTTCGGGAGCCGAGACCGGGAGCGGCAGCGCCTCGGGGACGTAGCCTCGGGCGCGGCGTACCAGCGCCGGCCCGCCGGGGCCGGTACGCGCCACCGAGTCGTCGGCCCGCCGCACGACGTCCCGGTCGTGGAGCAGAAAGCGGTCGGCGATGTGCTCCAGCCGCACGAGCGCCTCGCGGTTGCCCCGGCAGATCGGCTCGTCGCTGGCGTTGCCGGAGGTCATGACCAGGGCCCCGAACGCCGCTCCGCGAAACAGTTCGACGTGCAACGGCGTGGTGGGGAGCATCACCCCCAGGTCGGCAAGGCCGGGCGCCACCCGGGTCGCCAGACCGCCCCCCGCCAAAACCGGAGCCAGCAGCACCGGGGCCTGCGGCGAGGCGAGCAGTGCCTCGTCCTCCGGCCGGAGGGCGACGATGTGCCGGGCCGTCGGAAGGTCCCGCACCATCACGGCGAACGGTTTCGTCGGGCGGTGCTTGCGCTCGCGCAGGCGGGCCACCGCACCCTCGTCGTCCGCGCGGCAGGCGAGCTGGAACCCGCCGAACCCCTTCACCGCCACGATCTCGCCCAGCTCGAGCGCATCGCGCGCCTCGGCGAGCGCCTCGACACCGGTTGAACGCAGGGCCCCTGTGCGGTCCTGCATCCACAGGCGGGGACCGCAGGCGGGGCAGCAGACCGGCTCTGCGTGGAAGCGGCGGTTGCCGGGGTCCTCGTACTCGCGCCGGCACTCGGGGCAGAGCGGGAAGCACGCCATCGAGGTGCGCTCGCGGTCGTAGGGCAGCGCGCGGACGAGCGTGAAGCGCGGCCCGCAGTTGGTGCAGGTGGTGAACGGGTAGCGGTGGCGGCGGTCCGCGCCGTCGTCCATCTCCGCCCGGCAGTCGGAGCAGAGGGCGGCATCCGGCGGGACGAGCGCGCGGCGGCGCCGGCCCTCCTGGGAGGCCAGCACGGCGAAGGCGCCGTCGCCGAGCGCCTCGAGCTCCAGCCTCTCCATTCCGTCCATACGGGCCAGCGGCGGCAGCGACGCAGGCAGCCGGTCGGCGAAGTCCTGCACGCGCGCGGCGCTTCCCTCGACCTCGATGACCACGCCCTCGGGGGCGTTGCGCACGAAGCCGCCGAGGGCGAGGGAGGACGCGAGGCGGTGCACTGCCGGTCGGAACCCCACGCCCTGCACGACCCCGCGGCAGATCAGACGCAGCCGCCGCCGCTCGCCCGCGCTCACGCCCTCGCCTTCCGCTTGGCGGCCAGGCGCCGCTCGAGGAGCGCGCACCATTCGGCGATGCCATCCCCGGTGCGCGCCGAGGTGAGCACGACCTCCCCCGCAGGGTTCAGCGAGGCGAGCTGTTCCCTGACCTCCGGGAGGTCGAAGGTGACGTGGGGAAGCAGATCCATCTTGGTCACGACCGTCACCTCGGCGCGCGCGAAGATCGCCGGGTACTTGAACGGCTTGTCGTCGCCTTCGGCGACTGAGAGGAGGGCGACCTTGAAGTCCTCGCCGAGGTCATACGAGGTGGGGCAGATCAGGTTGCCGACGTTCTCGATAAAGAGGATGTCGGATTCGGGCAGGCGCGCCCCGTCGACGACCTTGCCCACCTGGCGCGCGTCAAGGTGGCAGGCGCCGCTGGTCAGGATCTGGACGGCCGGGATCCCGAGGGCGCGCAGCCGCTCCGCGTCGCGCTCGGTCGCGATGTCGCCCTCAATGCCCGCCAGGCGCAGCCGTCCGGCGAGGACCCTCACCGTGGCCTCCAGGAGCGTCGTCTTGCCGGAGCCGGGCGAGGAGATGAGGTTGAGGACCAGCGTGCCGCTCGCCCGGAACCCCTTCCGCAAACGTGCCGCCGCGTCCTCGTTGGCGGCCAGCACCCGCGCGCGAACGTCCAGGACCTCAGCCATGGTTCCTACACCCCTCTTCCTGGCCTGCGCCGTCCGGCACGAACGCCACCTGCAGCACGTCCAGCTCCAGGCCGCCCGAGACCTGCAGCGGCTGCCCACAGTCGGGGCACAGGCGCAGCCACGCCCTCTCCGGTCGCGGCTTCTCGGCGTTGCACGCGGTGCAGAGCTGGCGGGCGGGGCGCCACTCCACCTCAAGGACGCACCCGGCGTCGGGGCCGCTCTCGGTGAGCGCCTGCCAGGCAAAAGTCAGGAGATCGGGCTCGATCGCCGTGAGCTCCCCCACCGCCACCGTCACGCGCTCGAGCCGCCCCGCCCCGTGGGCGGCCACGGCGGCCCTGCTTGTGCGGTGGATCTCCTGGGCGATCGAAAGCTCGTGCACCGTCCCCCCAACGAGGCGAGCCACAGCGGGATCCTCCGGCCGATCTGCCCCCTGTGCGCGCTTCGTTTGGCCGCCAAATGATACAGCGTTTCAAATGTTTCCGCACCCGTTTGGACTCGGCCGCCCGGCTGCGAGCCACTCACTCTGGGCCCGGTGAGGAGCCGGATGCGAGCGGGCTCGCGCCCGCGCATCTGCGCCGGACCCGCGTCCCCGGATGGCACACCTCTTGCAGCCGTCCACGGCGCCGTGGGCTGGTGCGCGGCATCGGATGGCGGTATGGACGCCCTTGACCGCGAGTCGGCCGGTCGAATGGTAAATTGTGGCGGATGTGAGGGTAGAATGAGCGAACGAACGCCGAAACGACTCCAGAACGCGGCACTGGTCCTCTTGATGGCGGGTGCGACGCTTCGCATCGCCGGGGCTTCACCACGCCCGCAGCCCGTCCCCAAGGGAGGACAGCAGGCCGCAGCCTCCGCGCCGCTGGCTCAGGACGCGGCTGCAAGCCAGCCCTGGGCCGGCAAGGTCGCCCCTGCCGTCCTGGCGCGGGCGGTCGCGACGAACGGGCAGGTGGACTTCCTGATCGCGTTCCACCGGCCCGACGAGGCCGAGCCGCCCGCCGCGATCCCAGGCGCGCCTGCCCGTCTGCGCTGGATCGCCGAGACGGGCGACGGCCTTGAGCGTGACTACACGTCCGCCGGCGTTCAGGTGCTGCAGCGTTACTCCCACCTCGCGGCCGTGTACGCCAGTGCGCCGGCGTCGGCGCTGCCGCTGCTGGCGGCCGACCCCCGTGTGGAGGCGATCGCCGTCAACCACCAGGTGCGTAAGGTCGACACGGCCGGAAGGGCGCTCATGCATGTCCCGGCGATCCAGCCGCCCTACAACGGGGCGGGCGTCGGGATCGCACTCCTCGACACCGGCGTGGACTACACCCACCCTGAGCTGGCGCCTCTCGGGACCAAGACGATCGCCCTGTATGACGCCTTCCGGACCGCGGGCGATGCCAGCTACGCCAAGGACGACGACGGCCACGGCACCGAGGTCGCAGGGGTCGCTGCTGGTAACGGCGTGAACCCGAGCGCCATCGGCGTCGCGCCCGCCGCCACGATCATCTCCGTCAAGATCCTCGACAGCAGCGGCAACGGCAACGACAGCCAGATCCTCTCCGGGATCAATGCGATCCTGGCCAGCATCAGCGGTGGCAACCCCTACAACATCCGGGTGGCCAACTTCTCGCTGGGCGGCTACGACAGCACCGGGTCCGGCGCCGACGCGGTTCCGCCCCAGCCATGCGACGATCCCACCTTGTACCCCCTCGCGGACGCCTTCCAGCAGCTCCTGAACGCCGGGGTGGTGCCGGTGGTCGCGGCCGGCAACGGGGGCTGCACCAACGGGGTGGCGTGGCCGGCGTGCATCTCCACCTCGCTGGCCGCGGGCGCCGTCTTTACTTCCTCGATCCAGGGCTCGTACAACTTCCCCGACCAGCAGCAGTGCAACGGGAAGAACGGGTGCAGCCAATACATCTCCGCCGCCGGACAGGTGGCGTGCTACTCCGACTCGGGGACGAAGCTGGACGTGTGGGCACCGTCGCACTGTGCCAATACGTCGAAGATGGGCGGCGGCTACGACGACTGCTTCGGCGGCACCTCGGCGTCGGCGGCCTACACGAGCGGCCTTGTGGCGCTCGTCGCCCAGGCGCAGCCCGCGGCCACTGCCGTCGCGATCCGCGCAGCGATCAGAAACAACGGGCAGCCGGTCACCGACGCGCGCAACAGCATCACGCGCAACCTCGTGCTCGCCGACACGGCCCTGGCGCAGGTGCAGTGCACGGCCCCGGATGCGCCGGGAAGCGTCGCCACCAACAAGAGCTCCGTCTGCTCCGGCGAGCAGTTCGTCACGAGCTGGGGCGCGGTCTCCGGCGCGACCTCGTACACCGTGCAGGTCGCCACCGATGCCTCGTTTACCACCCCGTCATCGTCCGACACGACACCCACGAGCTTCACTTACTCGACCACCCAGGCGGGCGCGGCGACGCTCTACCTGCGGGTGAGGGCCCAGGACGGCTGCGGGAGCACGTCCAACTGGTCCGCGGCCGTCCAGGTCGCCTACACGCCGACGTGCCAGACGAGCTTTGCGAGCAGCTACTACGTCTCGGGGGTGGCGCGCACGCCCGGGTACGCCCCCGCCTACTGGTACTCGGACCTCTCGGTGCTCAACGCCGTCACGACGCCGGCAAACCTGAGGGTGACGTTCTACGGGAGCACCTTCCCTCCGGCCTACACGGTCACGCTGGGCGCGCACCAGCAGATCACCTGGACCGACGTGCTGGCGACCCTCTTCGGCATCACCCGGGACAAGGGGATGATCGTGGTCGAGAGCGACCAGCAGGTGCTGGCGATGTCGCGGACCTACTCGCAGGTCGCTTCCTCAACGACCGTGCAGACGTTCGGGCAGGCCTACGTGGGCATGCTGGCCGGCCAGGCGCTCCCCAACGGCAAGGTCGGGTATCTGGCGTCCCTGCGGAGCGACGGTCAGTTCAGGACGAACCTGGAGTTCCTCAACGCCAGCCAGGTGCCCACCGACGTCGAGGTGCGCTTCTTCTCCGGCGCCGGAACGCAGATCGGCACCATGACCGTTCCCGTGCCGCCCAACCGGTGGGTTCAGAAGACCCTCGCGCTCCCCGCCGGGCAGTCGAGCGCCTTCGCGGAGGTCCGAACGCTCGCTCCGGGGGCGTCCGTGATCTCTTTCGCCACGGTGATGGACGGGAACTCGACCGACCCCACGGGGATCGCGCTCTGGATCCCCTGACCGGCGGCGATCAACGTGGGCCGTTAAAGAGCTCCCGAAACGCGGCGTCCGTCTCCGCCTCGACTTCCTTGAGGTCCACCTCGCGAACACGCGCCAAAGCCTCCGCCACGAGCGTGACGTAGGCAGGCTCGTTGCGCGTGCCCCGGTGCGGCACCGGCGCGAGGTACGGGCTGTCGGTCTCGACGAGCAGCCGCCCTGTCGGCACCGCCCGCGCGGCCTCGCGGATGTTTTCGGCGCGGGGAAACGTCACCATCCCGGAGATCCCGACAAACAAGCCCCGCCGCGTGACCTCGGCGGCGCCGGCCTCCCCCTCAGTGAAGGAGTGCGCCACCCCTCTCAGACCGGGCACGGCGTCCAGGGCCGACAGGAAGTCGTCCCACGCCTCGCGGTGGTGCAGCACGACCGGCAAGTCGCGCTCCCGGGCGAGGGATAGCTGCCAGGCGAAAACCACGCGCTGGTCCTCGCGCGGCGAGTGGTCGTAGTGGTAGTCGAGGCCGATCTCGCCCACGGCAACCACTCCGGATGACTCGAGGAGCCTCTCGAGACGGCGCTTCCAGGCGGCGTCGCACCTGACGGCCTCGTGCGGGTGGAACCCAAGCGCCGCGAAGATGCGGCCTTCGCCCAAGGCACCGAGCTCGGCGACCACCTCGAGGTCGTCGCGACCCGTCGCCGGTACGAGGACCGCCTGCACCCCGGCCTCTGTGGCTCGCTCGAGTGCCGCGTGCCGTTCGTGCTCCGGGAACATCGCGAGATGGGCGTGCGAATCGATCAAGAAACCCTCACTGTCGTAGTGTATCCGGGTGCCCCACACATCGGCGTCATGCTTGCCATTTCGTGGCTTATTCTTTGCCCCGCAGCGCGGGGCGCAACGGGCGGGGGGTTTTCAATCCGCCGGTGCCGCGGGTGGCCAATCTCTCCGGAGCCCGCGGGCACCGGACGCGCGAGCCGCGTTGGGGAAACGGCGGCGCGGTCCCATGCGAACGCCGAGGGGCCCCGGCGCGGATCGCGCCCTCCGGTCGCGGGCGCAGGAGTGTGCGGCCGCAGAAGCTGGGGAGACGCAAGGCCGCACCCAGCCACCCGCGGGACCGGCAATACAAAGCCTCCACGGAGTGGGAAAAATGGTTAGGCCGCGCACCCGCTTGGCAAAACAGAGCTGTCACGCAGTGGCAAACAAATAAGCGCCCCCCTTGCCGGGCAGGGACCGCCCGCGTAATCTCGTGCCCCATGAGCGAGCACGCCCCCATCTCCGTCGCGGTCGTCGGCGTCGGCCACCTGGGCCGGCACCACCTGCGTCTGGCGCGCAGTCTTCCCGGCTGGCGCTCCGTCGGCGCCTGGGACCCCGACCGCGCCAGGCTGGAGGCGGTCTGCGCCGAGTTCGGCGCCGAACCCCTCTCCACCCTCGACGAGGCGGTTACGCGCGCCGAGGCCGCGGTGGTCGCCTCCCCCACCGTCACCCACCGCGAGGTGGTGGCGTGTTTCCTGACCGCCGGGCGACACGTGCTGGTCGAGAAGCCCATCGCCGCGTCGGTGGCGGAGGCGTCCGAGATGGTGGAGCTGGCCAGGCGCAAAGGTGTCGTGCTCGGGGTCGGGCACGTCGAGTTCTTCAACCCCGCGGTGCAGGCGGTCCTGACCCGCGCGCCGCGCCCGAGCTACCTCGAGGCACAGCGTCTCTCCCCGTTCACGCGCCGCTCCATGGACATCGATGTCGTGCTCGATCTGATGGTGCACGACCTGCAGCTCGCGCAGGCGCTCAACGGGGGCGCCGCGCTCAAGGAGGTGCGCGCGGTGGGAGTCCCCGTGCTCTCCCCCCGCGTGGATCTCGCGAACGTAAGGCTCGAGTTCGTCAACGGTTGCGTAGGAAACCTCACGGCGAGTCGGGTCTCCTCGGAGCGCGTGCGCAAGCTGCGCCTTTTCGAGCCCGACGCGTACCACTCGATCGACTACGCCGACCAGAGCGTCTCGGCCTACCGCCTCGTCCGCACCGCGGGCGAGGCAACCATCGAACCCGTCGAGGTGCAGGTCGAGAAGGCGGAGCCCCTGGCGGGTGAGCACCTTGCCTTCCAGCGTGCGTGCCGTGGCCTAGAAGGCCCCTTCGTGGACGGGGAGGCCGGGACGGCGGCCCTTGCCGCGGCGGTCGCGGTCGTGGAGGCCATTGCCGCCGTCGGGAGGTCTTGACACCCCCCGGGGACCCGTCCATATTGGTAATGTCGAACCGGCCACGGGCGTTCGACGGACGTAGCAGCCGCGATACCCACTGCAAAGGTCCGGGCGGACTTTCCGCCAAGCCGAAACCCTGCGACGCAGGGTTTCGCTGTTACAGCCGGGGACGCCATTGACCTCGCCACTGGCGCCCGGCTACCCTCACAGGGAAACCGGCCCGGGAGGATCCCCATGCCCCTGACAGTGGATGGCCACGTTCGACGGCTCCAGATCGTGTGCACGGCCCTGCTGGCCAGCATGGGCGTCTACGGGGCGGTTGCCATGCTCATCGCGCTCTCAAGCGAACCGACCTTTCCCCAGGGCGAACCGCTGCTCTGGGGGTTCGCGTTCTTCGCCGCCGTCAACCTCGTGACGATCATGCCCGTGTACCGCGCCATGATGGCCGCCCCGCGCCGCGTGTACGCCGTCGGCCACGACCCGCAACGGCTTCTCGCTGCGCACTTTGCGGCGCACCTCGTGGCGTTCGCCCGCATCGAGGCGGTCGCCGTGCTGGGGCTGGTGCTGTACGTACTCACGGGCCACCGCGACTGGTTCTGGATTTTCACCGCCATCGCTGCGGTGGGGATGCTCCTGCTGTGGCCCAACCGGGCGAAGGTACGCGAGCTCGTCGTGATCTCATCGACCCCCGGGCCCGAGGCCGCGAGCCCGCACTAGGTGCACGCCGGGAACACTGGCCGCTCGCCCCTCCCTCCGCGAGGAGGCGCACGCAGATCGGTGCTATCCGGCCGGAGGCCCCGGGGGCAGGTCGCGGTGGCCGAGGCGAGCACGCGCACGGTGGATCGGGCCGCGCAGCGCGGGAAAGCGGTTCTCGATCCAGTCCAAAAGGCGCCCGAAGACCGGCACGTCCGGCGCGAGAAGCAGCGCGGCCAGCGCGATGAAGAGCCAGCCCTGGAGCACAGGGAGAAAGAGGCCGGCCACCCCGAGGACGAGCAGGGTCCAACCCGCGATGTGCCGCACGACGCGACGAACCCGGCTAATCATCGGCGCTGCTCCCGGTCCCGGCCACACGCTCCATACGAGGGCCGCCTACTCGAGGTTGACCCCACCGCCTTCCTGCTTGGCGCGCATCAGCGCAGCGTCCGCGACTGCGACGAGCTGCCCCGGGGTGTGGACGTCCTCCCCCATGCACCCGATCCCGACTGAGACCGAGACAGGCGGAGGAACGGCCCTGCAAAGCTCCCGTGCCACGCGCCGCGCCGCCTCACCGAGGGTGTTGGGCAGCACCACCACGAACTCGTCGCCCCCGTAGCGCGCCACCACGTCGGTGGCGCGCACGGCCTTCCGCAGGCTGGAGGCCACGGCGGCGAGCACGCGGTCCCCGGCGAGGTGCCCGTGCTCGTCGTTGTAAGCCTTGAAGCCGTCGAGGTCGAGCAGGAGCACGGAGAGCGGGTGGTGGGAGCGCCGGCACCGTGCGATCTCGCGGTTCAGGAACTCCTCCAGGAAACGACGGTTGTGGACGCCGGTGAGAGGGTCGGTGCGGGCCTCCGCCCGGTCGCTCGCCACCAGCCCCACGTCGTAGCTCGTGATGAGCGTGACCACCACCAGGATGGCCACGCGGGCGAGCTGGAAGTCCCACCGGAAGGTGCCGTAGGTCGGGTCGGGCTGAGTCTCCACCTGGACGAACCGCCACGCCACGGCCATGGTCACCACGAAGCAGTACGAGATCGGGACCGACCAGGCGACCGTCCGGGAGACTACGGCGTCGCCGCGCAGCCCGGCAGAGACGATCACAAAGAAATAGAAGAAGAAGAAGAGCTGGGAGTTCGTCGCGACGATGGCGCGGTTGACGGCCACGCAGCCGAGCAGGAAACCCGTCACCGCCAGGATGTCGACCAGCACGACCGAGAGCGCGATACGGTGGTCCCAGCGAAACCACGCCAGGTAGAGCTGGAGCGCCAGTCCAAACAGGAGCATGGCCGCAAGCACGATCTCGGCAAGACCCTCCTCCGGGAGCACACGGGTCCGTCCGATCCGTCCGAGCAGCATCGTGCCCGCCACACTGCCCACCAGCGCGAGACGCCAGAGGTTAAGGAACCGCTCGAGGTCCTTCCCTTGCCTGTGGACCCCCTCGCTGGTCATCAGGAGCCGGGGGTTCGGGTCGGGAGCCAGCGTGATCGTCATGCGCTCCTCCGGTCGGCGCGATGCAAGCGCTTCTCTTTCCGAAGGATAGATGGCCTGCCTGCCGCGTGGCAAGCCGCCCGGATGGAGGTTCCGCAGCGCTGCAGTCAAAACAGAGTCTCTTTATGCGCTCGACAGCAGGGAGTGGACGCCGTGGTCCGGACCCGTGGGAGCCGCCGCCGGGCACGCGGGGGCCGACGGCAGACGCGATAATCAGGGATGGATGTCGCGCTCCCGGCAGTGCGCCTGGATCGTGGCGAGGAGCTCGCGGTGCACGCCCGGCCCCGCGGCCACCACGTTCCCGTGGTCGAAAATCGCGTCAGTGCCGTCGAGGTTGGTGACAAGCCCGCCGGCCTCGCGCACCAGCAGTGTGCCGGCGGCGATGTCCCACGGCGAGAGGCAGAACTCGAAGAAGCCGTCGAAAATCCCGGCCGCGGTATGGGCGAGGTCGAGGGTCGCGGCGCCCGGTCGGCGGATCGCCGCGACCTGCAGGAAGACATCATGGAAGACCCGCAGGTAGGTGTCCAGCACGCGGTGGACCCGGAACGGGAACCCGGTCGTGAGGAAGCCGCCCGCGAGGCCCTCCCGGGCCGTCACGCGCAGGCGCCTTCCGTTGCACCACGCCCCGGCGCCCCGCGCGGCGGAGAAAAGCTCGTCCCGCATCGGGTCGTAGACCGCTCCGACCTCGATCTCTCCGTCCACGACGAGCGCCACGGAGACTGCGAAGTGCGGGAAGGCGTGCACGAAGTTGGTCGTGCCGTCGAGCGGGTCCACGACCCAGCGGCTGTCCGTCGCGCCGGTGGCGCCGCCCTCCTCGGCGAGCAGGCCGAACTGCGGGGTCCGGTCACGCAGGTAGCCGGCGATCGCCTCCTCGGCGGCGTGGTCGGCGGCGGAGACGTAGTCGTTCTGCGCCTTCTCGGTGACCTGGGCCGGGTCGATCGTTCGGAAGAAGCGCCGGAGCACCTCCCCCCCGAGCTGCGCGGCGGTCATCGCGACCGCGAGGTGCGCGTGGGTCATCCCGGCCTCCCCGCGCGCGGTGGCTCTGACCCTGGGACGGATCGCCGAGCCGGGGCGTGTGGTGGAAATGTCACGGCCTCGCTCCCGGTTGGAGAGTGCGGATGACGGGTGAAGATCCCCTGCGCGAGGAGGAGAAACGGGTACGCCGGCTCCGCCTGCTTGTGGACGTGACGGCCCAGGTTCTGGCGGAAGACCGGGACCTGACGCTCTGCGAGGCGCTGCGCCTGATCGATGCGGCGCGTACGGCCTCCATGCGCCTGTTCCCCGAGAAGGAGCAGACGTTCGACCTCGTGATCCGCCCGAGGCTCGAACGCATCGTCCTGGAGCGTTTCGAGATCTCGTCCCTCGCCCCGGTCAATTGACCTCTGGCTTGTACTCGGGGTACTGCCCCATCTCCGCCTTCGTGGGCTGCCCCTGCATCTGGAGGACCACTTCTTCCCCCGACTTGATCTCGACGCCCGGCACCGCCGCAGTGACCTTGCCGGGTACCCCCGGGACAACCTGGCTGGTATCCAACGTCAACGGCGTCGTGACGCGGTCCTTTCCGTCGCCCCCGAGGATGTGCACGACCAGCGTTACCTGCTTCAGGCTCTCCTTCCCGATGTTGTTGACGGTAAGGTCCATGACCAGGACGCGCTTGCCATCCTTCCCGGTCTGCATCTCGTACCAGTTGGGCGAGACCTTGTAGTGCAGGCGGATCCGGCTGACGCGCTCCCACCCCTTCTCCTTCCTGGGCTCGTCGCACCCTGCCGTGACGCCGACCACTGCCAGACCCAGCACCGCCGCCGCGAGGACCCGAACACTCACAAGCCCACCCCCAAACCGATGAACACGCTCTTCTGCGAGCCCGGCCGGAACTCCCCGACCAGCCGGACGAGGGGCATCAGGCTCACCCGGGCGCCCAGCGCGCCGGTCCATCCGCTGGAGTCCGCGGAGTGACTCGCGGGGACCGGCTCCCCGAACGAGGCCTTCGCGAAAACCCTGCGGTAGCCGAGCGCGGCGTACGGGGAGACGATTGCGAACCCCTTGGAGGCAACGAGCTGCCCCTCCGCCACTTCGACGTCGAAAAGCGCGTTCTGGAGGCGCGAGTAGGCGGCCCGCACGGCCACGCCGGGGGAGACCATCCCGCCCTCCATCAGGGCCCAGCGAACCTCGCCGCCCCAGAACTTCTCCCCCATCACGTTTCCGAACTGCGCCCCGATATCGAGCCGGTACGGCAGACCCTTGCGCAGGATGATCCGCTGGCCAACCAGGACCCCGCCCACGGTGTTGGCATGAGGGGCGAGGCGCCACCAGTTGGCACCGGTGTCCACCTGGGGCCCGCCTGCGGCCGCCATGACCTCGAAACCTGCGACGCCCGTGGGCGTGGCGGTCCCGAGGTTGGGGAAGGTCAGCACGTCCCCGAGCGCCTCCGCCATGCTCGCGAAGCCGTCCTGGGTAAAGCGCGGGTCAAGGGTAAAGGAGCCGGCGTGGGCCAGCCCACAGCTCAGCACGAGAGCG
The DNA here is from genome assembly GCA_041494245.1 of Thermoanaerobaculaceae bacterium. Classification (GTDB taxonomy): domain Bacteria; phylum Acidobacteriota; class Thermoanaerobaculia; order Thermoanaerobaculales; family Thermoanaerobaculaceae; genus RBG-13-68-16. Next base: position 61,156 of record JBGQAK010000003.1, on the reverse strand, counting down.
ACCAGCGAAAACCAGGTGCGCCTCACCGCCACCTCCGCTGCGGGAGTTTACCCCGATCGGGGGACGCAATGGAGACGGGCGTCACCAGAGGGCGGCCAGCAGCTCGTTGGAGAGCAGCCAGCCGCGGGGCGAGAGGCGCACGCGTCCGCCGACCGGCCGCGCCAGACCCAGAGTCAGGAAGTCGTCCAGGCGCTCGCCGAACGCCGGGACCGCTTCGGCGCACGCCCGCAGCGCGGTTCGCTCCACGCCGCGGGCGAGGCGCAGGCCGAGCATCACCCTCTCCTTGGCAACCTCCTGCGGGTCGAGCCGGCGGCTCCACGCGCGCGGCGGCCGGCCGGCCTCCACCGCCGCGAGGTAGGCCGGAAGGTCGTCCACGTTGGCCCAGCGGCGGTGCCCGCTCTGGCCGTGCGCAGCGAGCCCCGCCGCCAGCACGGGGCGGCGCAGCCAGTAGCGCAGGTTGTGGCGCGCCGCTTTTCCCGGAAGCGCAAAGTTGGAGATCTCGTAGTGACGGTACCCGGCGCCCACCAGCGCGCGCCCGACCGCCAGGTACTGCCTCGCCGCCGCATCCGAGTCCGGGAAGAGATCCGGACGCCGCGCCGACAGACGCCTCAGCGCGTGCGGCTTATCCATCTCCAGGAGGTAGACCGACACGTGGCCGGGGCGCAGCCGCAGGACCTCGGCGACCGTCGCCGCGAGGGCGTCGGCTCCGAGCCCGGGCAGGCCGAGCATGAGGTCGAGCGAGACCTCGAAACCCGAGCCCATGAGAAGCTCGACCGCCTCGCGCGCCTGGGACGCCGAGTGGCGCCGGTTGAGCATCGCCAGCACGCGGTCGCAGAATACCTGCACGCCCACCGAGACACGGTTGACGCCCAACCCGGCCCACGTCCGCACCCTCTCAGCGGTGACGTCGTCGGGGTTGGCCTCGAGGGTCACCTCGGCACCGTCGCGGCGCGGAAAGGTGCGGTCCAGTGCCGCGAACACCGCCCCGAGCTGCTTCTCGGGCAGGAGGGAAGGCGTGCCACCGCCCAGGTACAGGGTGGTGAGAGGCCGACGGCCTCGCGTGCCCAACAGCTCGATCTCCCGGCAGAGCGCCGCCACGGTGCGGGGCATCAGAACGAGCTCTGTGGATGTGACGAACGTGCAGTAGGCGCATCGGCTCGCACAGAACGGCAGGTGGATGTAGAAGCCCACTGGCCTCCGCCCAGGGCTCCGGGCACCGGGCTCAGGGCTCAGGGAACGGTTCAACCTCGCACCACCTCGCTGGTCCTCGTCTCTTCCGCACCCAGACCCACAAGCTCGTAGATGACAACCTGCATCGCGGCGCCGTGTCGGGGACCCTGTGCCCTTTACCCTGTACGCTGTGCCCTGTCGTCACTTGGCGAGCCAGCGCGCCAAGGCCTCGTCGAAAGGCTCCCCGGCCCCGCTCCACGTGGAGCGGGCGAACGCCTCCACCCACGGCGTGAAGCCGGGGATGACACGGAGGTTGTCCTCCGCCAGGAGCGCCTGCGCGTCGCGCCGGGAGGCGAGCAGCGCCTGCGCGGCGCGCCGGAGCTGCCACCCCGCCGAGCTGACGCCGTCCAACAAATCCAGCCGGCGGGCCCACAGGAGGAGCCGCGCGCTCGCGGCGAAGGTCCTCTGCGGGGTGAGGGCGGTGGCCGGGCCCGGGAGTCCCTCGGCCAGCCCGACTCGCCGACACGCCCGCGAAGCCTCGCGCTCCAGCTCCACGGCGAGCTGCGTCAGGTCGGTGTGGAACAGCAGGTTCTCGAGCTCCTCGTCGCCTCCCTCGCCGGCACGGCCGTCGTAGACGCGGTGGCGCTCCTCGGGGGGCACCGAGAGCGGGCTGCCGAGCACGAAGCTCGCCCCGGCCGCCTTCGCCTCTTCGACTGCGCCGTTCACCTGCTCGAACGGGTCCGGCGAAGGCACCAGGCACACGAGTACGCCAGCGGCCACGCCGTGCGAGCGCCAGGGTTTGAGCCTGGGAACCGGAACCCCGCCCCAGAACGCCGGCAACCAGGGGACCAGGACGACCATCTGACCGTCGAACGAAGGTGACGGCAACCCCTTGGGTCCCAAGACCTCGTCCAGCACCAGGAGAACCCCGCACCCGGCCCCGAGAAGGCGTGCAAGGAACTCGGCCTCCTGGCGCGCGACGCTCGCGTGCAGGAGCACGCGCACCGGCCGCTTGGGCACGGTGCGGTCTCCGGGGCCCCTGCGCGCCCGGGCCGCCTGCCGGACAAGGCGCATCTCGACGGGGTCCAGGCCCACGTCCCGCCCGTGCGGCACGCCAGGGGGAGGCCCGAGTCGGTGCGTCAGGGGCAGAAGGTCCGGGAGAGCCGGTTCAATCCTTCGCATCCGGTGGCCCCGCCAGCAGCGACGCGATCCCGGGGCGCTCCCCTCCGAGGGCGCGCCGCACGTACTTCGCCAGCACGTCGGTCTCGAGGTTGACCTCCTGGCCGGGGCGGAGGCTCCCGAGCGTGGTCGCGGCCAGGGTCGTGGGGATGAGGGCCACCTCGAACCACCCATCGCCGAGCGCCGAGACCGTGAGGGAGACACCGTCCACCGCCACCGAGCCCTTTTCGGCGACCTCGGGAGCGAGCGCCCCCGGAAGGGCGAAGCGCACCGTCCGGTAGTCCTGGCTCGGCCGCACCGCCACCACCCGGGTCGTGGCATCAACGTGCCCCATCACGAGGTGGCCGCCCATCCGACTGTCGAGTCGCAGCGAGCGCTCAAGGTTGACGGTGTTCCCCTTGCGCACCAATCCCAGGGTGGTGCGCGACAGCGTCTCCGGCGAGACGTCGGCGGAGAAGCCGTGCGGGTTCGGGGCCACCGCTGTCAGACAGACGCCCTGGACCGCGATGCTCTCCCCTTTCGCTACCGGCTCGCCAGGGAGGGTGCAGACGAGCTCGAGGCGCGCACCCCCGCCCTGCCGCCGCACACCGCGCACCTCACCGACCGCCACGATGAGCCCGCTAAACACGCTCGATCTCCGCGCTCAGCACCAGGTCATCCTCGACCCGGCGGACGTCCAGGAGACGAAGCCGGACGGCCTCCTGCGGCGTCGCGAAGCCGATGCCTCCCACCGCCGAGGTCGCCTCCCGGCCGCCGAGGATCAGCGGCGCCACGAAGGCGTGCAGCCCCTGGACGAGGCCCTCCCGGAGGAAGGACCAGTGCACCTCCCCGCCTCCCTCGACGAGGAGCGAGCTGACCTCGTGGGTTCCCAGCCAGCGCAGGACCTGGCGCAGGTCGCATCGCCCGCGCCCGTCGTCGCCGACCACCACGACGCGGGCCCCCCGCCCCTCCAGCTCGCGCCGCCGGTCGGCCGGCGCGCCCTCGAGACAGAAGATCACCACGTCCTGCGGATCCCGCTCGAAAAGCGTCGCCTCGGACGGCGTGCGCAGTTTGGTGTCCAGCACGACCCGCAACAGGTGACGGTTGGGGTTCAGGCCCAGGTGCCGAATCAGGCGCGGGTCGTCCGCCAGCACCGTGTTGACGCCGACCAGGATGGCGTCGTACTCCTCGCGCAACGCATAGCCCTCCTTCCGGGAGGCCTCGGAGGTGATCCAGCGGGAGCGACCCCCGCGGGCGGCCAGCTTGCCGTCGAGCGTCATGGCCATCTTCTGGGTCACGTACGGCCATCCGGTCGCGATCCAGTGGAAGAAGCGCCGGTTGAGCCTGCGGCACGCGGCTTCCTCGACGCCCTCGAGCACCTCGACTCCAACCCTCCGCAGCATCTCCACCCCGGTCCCGTTCATGAGCGGGTTGGGGTCCCGGGTTCCGACGACGACGCGCGAGATCCCCGCGGCAAGGATGGCGTCCACGCAGGGAGGGGTCCGACCCTGGTGCACGCACGGCTCGAGCGTGACCACCATGGTCCCGCCCGGCGCCTGCGCGGCTCCCACCTCCAGCGCCGCGACCTCGGCATGGGGGCCACCGCAGCGCAGGTGCGCACCGGAGCCCACGACCTCACCGGCACGCGAGAGCAGCACGGCCCCGACCATCGGGTTCGGGCTCGCGCCGTAGCGCCCGTTCTCGGCCAGCTCCAACGCCTGCCGCATCAGAGCAACCCAGCGATCGCTCATGCCAGCCCCTCCAGCAGTGCACTTGCGAAGGTCTCCGGCACGAACGGGAGGAGGTCCTCGGGCGCCTCACCTACACCCACCCACCGCACCGGGACGCCCAGCTCGTGCGCCACCGCGAGCACCACGCCGCCCTTCGCCGTGCCGTCGAGCTTGGTGAGCACGACACCGGTCACCCCGGCGTGGGCGCGGAACTCCCGGGCCTGCACCAGGCCGTTGGTCCCCGTGGTGGCGTCGAGCACCAGCAGCACCTCGTGGGGCGCCCCGGGCACGGCGCGGGCACAGACCCTGCGCACCTTTTCGAGCTCGGCCATCAGGTTGTGCTTGGTGTGCAGGCGGCCCGCGGTGTCCACGATGACGTCATCGGTCCCGCGGGCGAACGCGGCCTGGAGGGCGTCGAAGACCACGGCGCCGGGGTCGGCACCGGGGCGCTGAGCCACCACCGGGACGTTGAGGCGCTCCCCCCAGGTCTGGAGCTGCTCGATCGCCGCGGCGCGGAAGGTGTCGGCCGCGACGAGCACCGCCTGCCTCCCGGCCTCCTGCGCCCGCCCCGCGAGCTTGGCGGCCGTGGTGGTCTTGCCGCTGCCGTTGACCCCCACGACGAGGGCCACGTGCGGCCTGCCCCTCGGCACGCTCCCGTTCGCCGCGGAAAGCAGGCCGCTGACGCGCTGCCGCAGCCAGGCGAGCTCATCGCCGGCCCTCACCTGTCCCTTCCGGGTCGCGACCTCGAAGTCACGCGCCAGGGTCTCCGCCACGTCGGGTCCCACGTCGGCAGCGAGCAGGGCCTCCTCGAGCGCCTCCCGCGTGACCGCCGACCCCGGAGCGGAAAGCCGCTCGCCGAGGAGCGAGCGAGTCGCCCCCAGGCCGCGGCGCAATCGTTGCAGAAGATCCAAACTGCACCCCCGGCTGTCAGACCCAGCGATCGAGCCCGGACCATCCACGAAGGTGTCTACTGCGAGCGCGGATCTGGCCGCCCTGGCGGGCGTACTCGCAACTCGGAGGGTGCCGCCGTACTGCACGAGTACGGCTCCCCTCCTCGCCCCTACGTTCGCCCACCATGGCAGCAACCTCCGCGCTCTCGCGACGACCCCTCATGAATGATCCGGGCTGCAGGTCAGGGAATCTCATTGTTGAACGCCTCGCTGGCCCGCCGCATTGCCTCGCCCGCGATCGCCGGCGAGGCGGCGGGGTCCAGGACCAGCACGACGTAGTACCCGCCCTTGAGCGAGCGGCTCATCACCTGCATGTGCCTGCCGGCGATGGTGAGGCGCTCCAACCCCCCGGCGTCCGTCAGGGAAACCAGCCGGGCCGCCTGGCGAAGGAGGATGCCGTGGTAGGCACCCTCGAGCTTGAGCTCGTACGGCGTCGCGCGCCGCGAGACCAGCTCGACGAACTCGCCCTCGGGGTCGAGAAAGATCGCCCCCTGCGCCCCAGGCACGGCGACCAGGAGGTTGTTCAGCAGGTACTGGAAAGCCAAGCGCTCACTCCAACCGGGCGCGCGCCAGGCCTGCCTCGGGCGAGTTCGGGGCGTTTGAGATGAGCCTCCGGTAGAGATCTCGGGCCTCGTTCTTGTGCCCCTCCGCCTCCAGCAGCTTGGCGAGAGCGAACATGATGTCGGGCCGCTCGGGGGCACGGGCCACCGCCTCGCGGTACGCGGCTTCCGCGAGCGCCCGCTTGCCCTGCCGTTCTTCCACCTGGCCCAGCAGGAAGTACGCGTCCACCGGGCCGGCGCTCATCGCCGAACGGTGGAGGTTCTCCTCGGCGGCGGTCAGGTTTCCGCGCGCGAAGTAGAGAGAGCCGAGGTTGAACAGGACGCCGGCGCGGTTGGCGTAGGTGTTGTCGGTGAGGACGGAGAGGAAATCGGCCTCGGCCATCGAGAACTGCCCGAGTTGCATGTAGGCCGCTCCTCGGTTGCTGCGGGCATCCGAATACTTGGGAACGAGCTGGAGGGCACGGTTGAAGGCATCGAGCGCCTTGTCCGCATGTCCCTGCTGCAGCTCCGCCATCCCGATCACGTTCTGCAGGACCGGGTTATCAGGTTGGAGCTTCAGCGCCTGGTCGTACTTGGCCATCCCCTCCTTGAACTTCCCCTCGGAGACCAGCACCCGGCCCTGCTGCATCAGGACGGTTGCGCTGAGGGGGTCCTTCGCGTCGACATCGGGCGCCGTCGCAACCGGCTTCTGCGGAGTGCTCGACGCGCACGCCGCCAGCATCACCAGTGTGAGCAGGCGCGCCGCGCCGCGCGCTTTCGAATGCATCGCTACGCGACCTCCGGGCGGCCCAAGGGTACCAGATCACCCTCGCGAAACGCGGCGAAGAATGCGTCCACGACCGCGGGGTCGAGGCGAGCCCCCGACAGCTCCCGCATGCGCTTGAAGACGAAGTCGAGGCCGAAAGCGTTCTGGTACGGCCGCTGCGTGGTCATGGCGTCGAAGACGTCGGCGGCCGCGAGGACCCGTGCCACAACGGGGATCTGCTCGCCGACCAGACCGTCCGGGTACCCATCGCCCGCCCAATTCTCGTGGTGCGAGCGGATGCCCGGGAGCATCTCCCGCAGCCTCTTGATCGGGCTGACGATCGCGGCGCCCTTCACGGTGTGGATGCGCATCTGGGCGAACTCGGTGTCGGTCAGGGTGTCCGGCTTCTGAAGGATCGCGTCCTCGATGCCGATCTTGCCGATGTCGTGCAGAAGCGCGGCGATCTCCACCTTCTCCAGCTCGGCACCGGTGATCCCGTAGTGGCGGCCGATCGCCACCGCGTACTGCGCCACCCGCTCAGAGTGGCCGCGCGTATACGGGCTCTTCGCGTCGATGGCGGCGGCCAGGGCGCGGATCGAGTCGACCAGCAGCTCCTTGTTCTCCTGCAATGCCTGCTGGAGCGAGCGCACGTAGCGGTCGATCTCCACCGCCATGACGTTGAAGTTCTCGGCCAACTGCCCGAGCTCGTTTCGCGAGGTCACCGGCACCTGGCGCGTGAAGTCCCCCTGCGCCACGGCGGTGCTCACGTCCGCAAGGTGGCGCAGCGGCAACGTGATGCGGCGCGCGAGCAGGACCCCGGCGGCCATCGCGGCGAGCGCGGTGATCGCCACGAGGAGCGCCGTGGTGTTCGCCATGTTCCTCACCGCAGCAAAGGCGATCCCCACGTCGCGGGCCGTTACGACCGCCCACGGCGGGTCTCCGACGGGGCACAGCGACCCCAGGACCTCCTCCTGACCGGGGCGGAGCGGGTCCCGGTAGGTCCGGGTCAGCCGCACTGGCGCCTGCATGAATTGCATCACCAACGGGTGAACCCGCGCCGACTTGCCCACCCGGGCGCCGTCGCTCGAGAAGAGGACGTTTCCGCTCTTGTCCACCAGGTCCACGATGCCCCCGTGGCCGCCCTCTTCGGCGAGACGGGACATGACGCCCTCGAGGGACACCACCCCTTGCAGCGCTCCGGCGACGGCCCCACCCTGACCGGTGACGGGCGTAGACACGAGGACCAGCGGGTCCTCGCCGGCGAGACGCACCAGGTTCTGTCGCACGGGCCTGCCCCGCATGTTGGTCTTGAACGCCTCATCGAGCATGGACTGCAGCTCGTTCTCGGCGGCGGTGGAGAGCGCCCGGTTCGTGGCGCGCGCCCACTTCCCGGACGCATCCACGAGTCTGAGCAAAACGATGTGTTCGTTCTTCGCGACCAGCTCGTTGAGGATCTCGGAGGACGCCTCGGGGTGCAGCCGCTGTCCCTCCGCCGGCCTCAGCGCCGGGGCCACGGACTCAATCCGCCCCACGCTTTCCAGGAAGTACAGCTCGATCTCCTTGGCTAGACCGACCGCCTGGCGCGTGAGGTACTGCATCTCCAGGGTGGCGACCTGCTCTCGGTTCGAGCTGACGAAGCCCCACCCTGCGAGCCCGACGGGCAAAACCGTGAGGGCGACCAGCACCGCCGTGAGCGGGTAGAGCAGCGAGCGCGGGAAAGGCCAGCGAGCAAGCATAAGCGCGAGTAGACTATAGCACGGGCTTGGGTAGGGACACGATGGACGATCGTCGCAGGATTGCCGCGGTGCTCGAGGAGCTGGCGATGCTCACCGAGCTCGCCGGGGAGAACCCGTTCAAGGTCCGCGCCATGGCCAATGCGGCCCGCACGGTGCAGCGGTTCTCCGGCGACCTCGGCGAGACGGCGGCCCGGGGGGAGCTCACGAACCTCTCCGGTATCGGCAAGGGCATCGCGGCCGTTATCACCGAGACCCTGAACAGGGGCGAGCCCGCCCAGCTTTTGGAGATGCGCGGCAAGCTCCCGGCCGGCCTCCCCGAGCTGCTCTCGCTGCCCGGCCTCGGTCCGAAGCGGGTGCGTACGCTCTGGCAGGACCTCGGGATCACCTCGCCGGGCGAGCTCGAGTACGCCTGCCGCGAGAACCGGCTCGTGTCGCTGCCGGGGTTCGGCCCGGCCACGCAAAAGAAGCTGCTGGACGCGATCGAGTTCCGCCACGGTGCCGCCCGGCAGCATCACCTCTCTGAAGGGTGGGCGGCCGCCGGGGACGTGGTGGCGGCGCTCCGGCGGGCGTTCCCGAAATCCGAGATCGCGGTCGCCGGCGAGGCGCGCCGGTTCTGCGAGGTCATCACCGAGGCGTGCGTCGTGTGCGCCGGCATCGAGGTCGGCACCATTGAGAACGTTCTCAAAAAAATTCTGCAGGAAGTCCGGGCCGGTCCCAAGAACGCGGCCACCGGCCGCCACGCGTCGGGGCTGCCGGTTCGCGTGGCCTGCACGCCGACGAGCAGCTTCGGAGTAACCCTCCTCTGGGAGACCGGCAGCGCGAGCCACCTCGAGCAGCTGGCCGCCCGGGCGGCCGGCTCCGGGGTGAGGCTCGAGGGCGGCCGCCTCCTCGACGCGGCCGGCAAGGCGGTCGCGTGCAGCGATGAGGGCGAGGCGTACCACACGCTGGGGCTGCCCTGGATCGCGCCCGAGCTGCGCGAAGGGGACGGCGAGATTGAGGCCGCGGCCCGCGGCGCCCTGCCCACACTCGTCGAGCAGGCGGACCTCCTGGGAGCTGTGCACGTTCACACCACTGACTCCGACGGCACCGCGACGCTCGCCGAGATGGCAGCCGCGGCGACGGCGATGGGGTGGTCGCTGCTCGGCATCGCCGACCACTCCGCCGTGGCCACGTACGCCAACGGCCTCGACACGGAAAGGCTGCGGGCCCAGGGCGAGGAAATCGCCGCGCACAACGCACGCGGCGGCACGCCCCTGCTGCTGCGGGGGCTCGAGGCCGACATCCTGGCCGACGGCACGCTGGACCTGCCCGCTGGCGTGCCGCTCGACTTCGTGGTCGCCTCCGTCCACTCCTCGTTTCGGCAGGGCGCAGATGCTCAGACCGCCCGCCTCGCCCGCGCGCTCGCCCGCGGACATGGCACAATCCTCGGGCACCCCACAGGCCGTCTCCTGCTCGCCAGGGAGGGCTACGCCGTGGACATGGAGGCGGTGCTGCAGGCGGCCGCGAAGAGCGGCGCCGCAGTGGAGATCAACTCCCACCCGTTCCGCCTCGACCTCGACTGGCGGTGGGTGCGGCGCGCGGTGGCGTTGGGCGTTCCGCTCTCGATCGGTCCCGACGCGCACGAGCCGGCCGGCCTCGCCGACGTGCGCTGGGGGGTCGGGATCGCCCGCAAGGGGTGGGCCGCCGCCAGCGATGTCCTCAACACGAAGCCGTGGCCGTGGTGGCCCTGACGACAGGGCTCAGGGCACAGGAACGATCCCGGTGATTTGCACCGAATCGTGTCGGTGGCTCGGCAGCATTGGTGTCACGGTCAGGAGTCACGTCGAGGTCCGCGTTCACCGGGGCCCGGTTTCAGACGCGGGCGGCCATGGCGGCGACGATGATCTCCCCAGCCGCCCCGATATCGGCGTCGTCAACGTCGAGGTGGGTGACGAAACGCACCTTGGTGGGCCCTTCGTCGAGACAGAGCACACCGCGTTCGCCGAGCAGCTTCACGATCTCGACCGCACGCAGCCCCGATCCGCGCGTGTCGGCGAACACGATGTTCGTCTCGACCTTGTCGGGCTCGACCTCGAGCCCTGAGGCCCGCTCGATGCGCTCGGCGAGCGTCCGGCAGCGGCGGTGGTCCTCCGCGAGGCGCTCGACGTTGTGCTGCAAGGCGTAGAGGCCGCCGGCGGCGATGATGCCCGCCTGCCGCATGCCGCCGCCCAACAGCTTGCGCGCACGGAGGGCCCGCCGGATGAATCCGGCAGGTCCGACGAGCATCGACCCGACGGGCGCCCCCAGGCCCTTCGACAGGCAGACGCTCACCGAGTCGAACGGCGCCGCGATCTCCTCCGGCGACACCCCCGAGGCTACAACGGCGTTGCACACCCGCGCGCCGTCGAGGTGCAGCACGAGGCCGTGGCGGTCGCAGAACTCGCGCACCGCCAGAACGCTCTCGTGCCCGAGCACGCGCCCGCCGCAGTGGTTGTGGGTGTTCTCCAGGGCGACCAGACGGGTCGGCGCGAAGTGTGGGTCCGCATCGGTGTGGACGAACTCCTCCATGACCTCCGGGTCCAGCGTCCCGTCCTCGGACGCGAAGCAGCGCGTCTGCAGCGACGAGTGGACCGCCGCCCCGCCCTGCTCGTAGAGGAGAATGTGCGAGCGCTCGTGCACGAAGATCTCGTCGCCGCGGCGCGTGTGCGCGTGCAGGGCGGCCTGGTTCGACATCGTGCCCGAGGGGAAAAACAGGCCCGCCTCCTTGCCGAACATTCGCGCGGCGTGCTCCTGCAACGCGATGACCGTCGGGTCGTCGCCGAAGACGTCGTCGCCGACCTCCGCCTCCGCCATCACGCGCCGCATCTGGGCCGAGGGACGTGTGACGGTGTCGCTCCGCAGATCGATGACTTTCATGCCACCAGCCTCCGCAGCCGCAGGGGGTGCTCAGCCCTCGTCGCCGGACCCCGTGCCGAGCCTCTCCTTCAGCTTCTTGAAGTCCACCCACGACTCCCGTTTCGCGGCGGGGTTGCGCAGCAGGTAGGCGGGGTGGAACATCGGCAGCACCGAGGTGCCGTGCCAGACCGTCCACCTCCCCCGGTAGCTGGAGATCGGGGCGGTCGTGCCGAGGAGGAAGCGGGCGGCGATCCGTCCGAGCAACACGATCACGTCCGGCTTGATCAGCTCGATCTGCCGATACAGAAAGGGCATGCAGGCGGCGGCCTCGTCGGTCTCGGGGTCGCGGTTGCCTGGGGGCCGGCATTTGACGATGTTGGCGATGTAGACGTCCTCGCGGCGCAGCCCGATCGACGGCAGCATCACGTTGAGGAGCTGGCCTGCCCGGCCGACGAACGGCTCCCCGAGGCGGTCCTCGTCGGCGCCCGGTCCCTCGCCCACGAACACGACACGGGCCTTCGGGTTGCCGACCCCGAAGACGACCTGGGTGCGCCCCTGGCACAGCCGGCAGCGCCGGCAGTCGGCCAGGCGGCGCGCCATCTCGCCCAGGTCCCCGGCAGCGAGCGGGTCCGCGCCGCCGGAGGTCGACGCCTGTGGGGCGGGCACACTTGGCGCGGAGAGGCTCGCGGAGTCCACGTCGCGCCAGCCGAAGTCCTGGAGGTAGGCGAGGAGGTCGCGGCGGCTCATGACGGGCGCGCCGGAATCAGCTCCGGCGCGAGCGTGAGCAGCAGCTCGCGGGCGAGCGTTTCCTTCTCCTGCGGCGCGATCTCCCGGCGCAGGCCAAGACGGGAGAGCACGAGGGCGCGGTTGCGCTCGACCTCCATGCCGAGGCCGGGCTCGTCGATGGGGTTGGCGACGACGGCGTCGGCGGCCTTCTCGAGGAGCTTGCGGCGCGCCCGCTCCTCGAGCTCAGCCGACCGCTCCGCGGCGAAAATCACGAGGTATGGCCGGCCGTCCTTGCGCAACATGCCTGCCGCCAGGTCCGGCACGGGCTCGAGGGCCAGCTGCACCCCGCCCTGCCGGCGGTCGAGCTTCCCGGAGGCGATGCTGGCGGGGCGGAAGTCGGCCACCGCGGCGGCGTGCCAGACGGCGTCGGCTTCGGGTGCGCGGCGCGCCAGCAGCGCTTCCAGGTCGGCGGCCGTCTCGAACCGTTCGGAGGCGATGCCCGGCGGAGGGCTGACTCCGGGCCCCGCGAGAATCCTCACGTTGGCCCCCAGGTCCCGTGCGGCGAGCGCCAGCGCGATCCCCATCCGCCCCGAGGACCGGTTGGTCAGAACGCGCACGGCATCGATGGGCTCGCGGGTGGGCCCGGCGGTGACGAGCAGCTCGATGCCCGCGAGCGGGCCGCGCGGCGGCAACGCGGACAGCGCGGCGCCCACGATCTCCTCGACCGGGGCGAGCTTGCCCTCGCCGAATTCGCCCTCCGCCAGGAACCCCCACACCGGCTCCACGACGATCGCGCCCCGATCCCTGAGAACCGCGAGGGCCTCCCGCGTCGCGGGGTGCTGCCACATGGCGGTGTTCATGGCCGGCGCCAGCACGACCCTGCCGCGGTGCGCCAGTGCGTAGGTGGTGAGCGCGTCGTCGGCGACGCCCGCGGCCATCTTGGCCAGGACGTTGGCGGTGGCCGGCACCACCAGGAGCAAGTCGGAGGCACGGCCGAGCGCGACGTGGTCCACGCCCGGGTTGGTCGGATCGCTCCACAGCGACACCTCGGCGCCCTCGTTGGAGAGCACCGCGAATGTTCGTGGCGCGACGAAGCGCGCGGCGTTTGTTGTCAGGATGGAATGGACGCGGCAGCCCGCCTTGACCAGCCCCCGGAGGACCTCAACAGACCGGAAGGCCGCGATGCCGCCACTGACGCCCAGGACGACCCGTCCGCGCACCTACTCCTCGGTGATTCCCTCGTTCGTCAGGAGCTCCTCGGCAACCGGCTCCTCGGCGACCGGCTCCTCCACCACCTCGAGGTTCTCGTCGAACTTGGGGCCCTCGAGCTCCTCTTCGAGCGCCTCTCCCTCCTCCTCTTCCTCCTCTTCGACCTCGACCTCGGGTTCCACTACTACCGGCATGAGAGGCGGCACGACCGGGAAAAACACCGGAGCGTGCTCCTCCGCCTCCTTCACCGCGACCTCCTGCTGGAGGAGCATCTCGTACTCCTCCGCAGTCACCGGCCGCCATGGCACCTTATCCGCGGCCAGCTCGGCGAGCGCCACAGTGGTGGGTTTGACGTGGCGGGTCGTGACGCGGGGGCGTGCGCCGGCGATCAGCTGCTCCGCACGCTTGGCGGCGATCAGGATGTAGCGGAAGGTGCTCTCGATATCCTCTGGAAACTCCGACATCATTCCTCCTTCTTCACGGCGCGCTCGAACTCCTCCAGGATGGCCTGGACCCTGGCTCGCATCCTGAAGGGCCGGATCCTCGCCGCAGCGACGACGCTGGCAAGGGCGCGGGTCGCCTCCTCCAGGCGATCATTAATGATAACAAAATCAAACTCCGCATACTCGCGCATCTCCTGAACGGCGTTCCTGATCCGCAGGGCGATCGTTGCCTCGTCGTCCTGGCGGCGCGCCACCAGCCGCCGGTGCAACTCCGCGTGCGAGGGCGGGACGATGAACACCTTGACCGCGTCCGGAACCGACGCCCGGACCTGCCGCGCGCCCTGGACATCGATATCGAGGAAGACGTCACAGCCGCGCTCGAGCTTCCCCTCCACCTCCGCGCGGGACGTGCCGTAGAGGTTGCCGTGCACCTCGGCGAACTCCATGAACTCCCCTGCCGCGGCCATTCGCTGGAAAACCGCCCGGTCGGTGAAGTGGTAGTCCACGCCGTCGCGTTCCCCGGGGCGCGGCGCGCGGGTGGTGTACGAGACCGAGAAATGCGCCTCGCGCCCCTGCGCGGCAAGCTCAGCCATGACGCGCCTGATCAGCGTGGTCTTGCCGCCGCCCGAGGGTGAGGCAACGATGAAGAGCTCGCCCCGTGTCCCGCCCACGCCCACCTCCTGCGCCACGATGATACTCGCTTCCGGCACGCACCCCTGGGCCGGACCCGGGGGTTCCGGGTAGACTCAGGCGATGCGCAGGTGGCTCAAGAGGCGGCGCGACGATCTCGGCTACGCCGGGCTGCGGCTCCTGCTCGGGGGAGCCCGGGTGCTCCCGCTGCCCGTGCTGCGCGGGATCGGCCATCTGATCGGGCTGGCCGCGCTGCACCTCGTGCGGCGCGACCGCGCGCGCGCCCTGGAACACCTCGCCGCCGCCTTTCCCGGGCAAGACCACCCCTGGCGGTTGGCTCTCGGCCGACTCTGCGCCGCGCACCTGGGCACCCTGCTCGGCGAGGTGGCCTGGCTGTGGTCCGCCCCCCGCGAGGCGGTCCTCGCCAGGTCGGAGTTCGTGGGCCTCGAGAACCTCACGCTCGCCGTGACGCCCAAGGGCGGCGCGATCCTCATCACCGGGCACTGCGGGAACTGGGAGTGGCTCAACCTCGCCCTCGGGGCCTCGGGCATCCCGATGACCGTGGCGGCCCGGGAGGTCTACGACCCGCGCCTGGACGAGCTCGCCCGCCGCCTGCGCGGCCGTTTCGGAGGAGAGAGCGCCCTGCGAGGCAAAGGGGCGGGGGGCAAACTGGTGCAGGCACTGCGTTGTGGCCGCGTGATCGGGCTCCTGATCGACCAGGACATCGATGCCCCCGGCGTCTTCGTGGAGTTCTTCGGCCGGCCCGCCTGGACGCCCAGCGGGGCTGCGCTGCTGGCGTTGCGGACCGGCCGGCCGGTTGTCCCCGGCTTCGCCGCCCGCCTGCCGGACGGCCGGATGAGGCTTTCGTTCGGCTCGCCCATCCAGATGTCTCCCGGTGCGGACCTCGACGCGGACGTCGGAAGGCTCACGGCGCTCCTTACGGCGCACATCGAACGCCAGGTCCGGGAGCACCCTGAGCAGTGGGTATGGATGCACCGCCGCTGGAAACACCAGCCGGGCGAGGGCGAGACCGTGTGGCGTGCTCGCGGCGACCCGGCGCCGCCCGAGGCGTCCCCGTCCTCCCCCGCCGGCCTGGGCTAATATGACCAGACGCGCGAGGGGCGGGGCGTGACTGCCGCCCCTGCGCAGACGGGAGGTATTATGGGTCGCGTCCTGCTGGGCTGCGGGCTCGCGTTGCTCGCGGCGGTGGTGGTCATCGGGCTGGCGGTGGCCGGAACCTACAACAACCTCGTCAAGCTGGAAGAGAACGTCAAGAGCAAGTGGGGACAGGTCGAGAACGTCTATCAGCGGCGGGCCGACCTCGTGCCCAACCTGGTCGAGACCGTGAAGGGCGCGGCCGCGTTCGAGAAGGACACCTTCACGGCGGTCACCGAGGCGCGCGCCAAGGTCGGCCAGGTGAACCTGGGCAACAACATCCCGGACGCCCAGCAGCTGCAGAAGTTCCAGGCGGCGCAGGACGGCCTCTCCTCCGCGCTCTCGCGCCTGCTGGTCGTGGTCGAGAAGTACCCCGACCTGAAGGCGACCCAGAACTTCAAGGAGCTCCAGGCACAGCTCGAGGGGACGGAAAACCGAATCGCCGTCGAGCGCAAGCGCTTCAACGACGCGGCGCAGGAGTTCAACACGGCGCGCCGGCGCCTCCCGACCGTTCTCTTCGCCTCCATCCTCGGCTTCAACGAGAAGCCATACTTCCAGGCCGCTCCGGGCTCCGACAAGGCCCCGCAGGTGAGGTTCTGAAGGACACGGCAAGGCGCGCAGGGCACAGGGCACAGGGGCTTCAAACCCTTGGCGCCATCGTGCTGTGTGCGCTTGCCGCCGCGTGGGCGGCGGCGCTCGAGGTGCCGCCGACGCCGCACAGCTACCTTACGGACCTGGCGGGCGTCGTCCCGAACCAGCAGGTCGCGGCCATCAACGACCGGCTCGAGGGGGTGGAGACGCGCACCGGCCACCAGGTAATCGCCGTGCTCTTGCCTTCGCTGGACGGCGAGGCGCTCGAGGACTTCACGATCCGGTGCGCCGAGCGCTGGAAGGTCGGCCGCAAGGGGCTGGACGACGGGATCATCTTCTTCGCCTTCGTGAAGGAGCGCCGCATGCGCCTGGAGGTGGGGTACGGCCTGGAGGGGAAGGTCCCCGACGCGGTCGCCCATCGGCTCCTGGACGGCGTCGTCAAGCCGTCGTTCGCGCGCGGCGACTACGGCGGCGGGGTGGTCGCCCTCGCGGGCGCCCTGGAGGGCATCTTCCGCGGCGAGCCGCCCCCCACGCCCGCGAGGAGCGGCCGGTCGGGTTCGCCCGTCCCGTTCCTCTTCCTGCTCGTCGTCGCGGTGCTGCTCGTGCGCGCCATGGCCGCGGGCCGCGGCCACCGGGGGTTGCGGGGCGGCTACGGAGGATGGGGAGGGTTCTCCGGCGGGGGCTTCTCCGGCGGAGGGTTCTCGGGCGGTGGCGGCTCGTTCGGGGGCGGCGGGGCCTCGGGTTCGTGGTAGCAGGGCCGGGCCCGGGAATGACGCTCCGCGGGGGACGGTGTGCGTGACGCGTGGGAGGGACATTGAAGGCTGACCTTATCATCAAGGGCGGCACGGTGCTGACCATGAGGCCGGGCGCCGAGCCCGTGCCGAACGGCGCCGTGGCGATCCACCAGGGCAAGATCGTGGCCGTCGGGCCGGCGCCGGAGATCCTGGAGCGCTGTCCAGCCGCCCAGGTGCTGGACGCGGGCGATGCCATCCTCCTGCCAGGCTTCGTCAATACCCACACACACCTCGCCATGTCGCTGATGCGCGGCCTCGCTGACGACCTGCCGCTGCGGGAGTGGCTCGAGAAGCACATCTGGCCGACGGAGCGCATTCTCATGAACGCCCAGACCGTGGCCCTCGGCACGCGTCTCGCGGCCGCCGAGAGCCTGCTGGCCGGCGTCACGTGCGTGTGCGACATGTACTTTCACGCCGAACGGGTGATCGAGGCGGTGGTCCAGGCGGGCCTGCGGGCGGTGGTCCCGGAGTCGCTGATCGACTTCGCCACGCCCTCCTGCCCGACCCCCGCGCACGCGCTCGCCATGCAACGCGAGCTGCTCGAGCGCTTCAGGAATCACCCTCTTGTCGTGCCCGCCGTGGCACCCCACTCACCGTACGCGGTCTCGGCGGCGAACCTGGTCAAGGAGGCGGAGCTCGCCGAGGAGTTCGGCGCCCCGCTGATCACCCACCTGGCGGAGACTCGTTGGGAGTCCGAGAAGATCAAGGCCGAGAAGGGCGTCTCGCCGGTGGCGTACCTCGCGGACCTCGGCATCCTCTCGGAGCGCACCGTGGCGGCCCACTGCGTCCACGTGTCCGAGGAGGATCTCGATCTCCTCGCCGAGTTCGACGTCGGGGTGGCGTCGAACCCGGTCTCCAACCTCAAGCTCTCGAGCGGGGTCGCGCCGGTGCCCCAGATGCTCGCCCGCGGGATCAAGGTCGGCTTCGGCACCGACGGGGCCGCGTCCAATAACACGCTCGACCTGCTGCGCGACGCCCAGCTCGCCTCGCTGGTCCTGAAGGGGATCAGCGGAGACCCCACCTGCATGCCGGCCCGCACCGTGGTGGAGATGCTGACCATTGGAGGTGCCCGTGTCCTGGGCCTCGCCGACCGGATCGGCACGCTCGAGGAGGGCAAGCGCGCCGATGTCATCTGCGTTGCGCTTGACCAGCCGCGTACGGTCCCGGTCTTCGACCCCTACTCCCACCTCGCGTACGCCGCGCGCTCGGCCGACGTCAAGCACGTGGTCGTGGACGGCCGTGTGGTGGTGCGTGACCGGGCGCTCGTTGCAGGGGACGTGGACGGCCTCATGGCCGAGGTGCTTGGGGCGACCGCCGAGATCAAGGCGCGCCTCGCGGCCCGGGCTCCGGAGGGTTAGTGCTTCTCCTTGGGGGGCTTCGGCGTCACACGCACGTCCGCCGTCCGGATGTGGATCTTCACCGGGCCGCCGCGGGGCGTGCGGTGGCCGCCCTCGCCTTCGGCGCCCTCGGCCTTGCCGGCCTCCTTCGCGCCGCTCTCGATGCCCAGGATCGAGGCGATCATCTTGGCCAGGGCAGCGGGTGGCGCCTCGACGAACTCCAGGCCGGCGCGGTACATCAGCACCTTCTGGTCCTTCTCGTTGAGCCCGAAACCCCACGCGCGGCAGCGCCGCACCATGCCGTGGACGACGATCTCCCCGTCCTCGAGCTGGATCCGCAGATCGCAGGGGACCTCGGGCCGGAGGCTGGTCGTCAGCTCCAGTTGTACGCCCTTGGCGGAGATGTCAACGATGCGTACCGCCAGCGAGGTCTTGACCCTCGCCGACAGCGGTTTTGGCGGCTCGACTCTCGGTGCTCCACGTCGCTCGGTCATGAGGCTCCATCCAGAGAAGACACAACTTAGTCAATATAACCAATCGAGGCTGCGATTGCCACAAAAAGTGCTTTCCCTCCCCCTGTTGGCGGGGCGAGGAGGAGTCGTCCCCGCTGGAATGGCCTGGCTTTCCCGGGTGTTCGCCAGGGTGGCGGACGAGAAAGAGACTACGTTCCGGAAGAATCCCGGGAGCACCGCCACCCAAGGAGGTCGCGAAAATGTCAAAGTTCGTTCTTCCCCCCCTGCCGTACGACTACAAGGCCCTGGAACCGTGGATCGACGAGCAGACGATGCGGATCCACCATGACAAGCATCATCAGGCGTACCTGGACAACCTTTTGAAGGCGATCACCGGGACCGACCTTGAAAAGCGCGAGATCGGCGAGATCCTCGCGGACCTCAAGGGGGTCCCGGAGAACATCCGCACCGCGGTCCGCAACCACGGCGGCGGGTTCGCCAACCACACGCTTTTCTGGGAGGTCATGGGCCCGAAGGCTGGCGGCGCTCCTGCGGGAGACCTCGCCAAGGCGATCGGCAACACTTTCGGCAGCTTTGAGTCGTTCAAGGAGAAGTTCACCGCCGCGGCCATGGGGCAGTTTGGAAGCGGGTGGGCGTGGCTGGTGCGCAAGAAGGGTGGCGCGCTCGCCGTCTACAACCTGCCCAACCAGGACAGCCCGCTCTCCGGCGGGGACTCACCGCTCCTCGGCCTGGACGTCTGGGAGCACGCCTACTACCTCAAGTACCAGAACCGCCGCGCCGAGTACGTCACCAACTGGTGGAACGTGGTCAGCTGGGCGAAGGTCGGCGAGTACCTGGCAAAGGCCAAGAAATAGCGGGGCTCGGGGCTCAGCGCTGGGGAAGATCTTTTGCGGTGCGGCCCACGCAGTCATACTCGAACCCCGCCTCGCGCATCTTGTCGGGCTCGTAGACGTTCCGCAGGTCCACCACCAGGGGACGCCTCAGCACCTTCTTGAGCCGGTCGAGGTCGAGCGAGCGGAACTGGTTCCACTCGGTGAGGATGACCAGGCAGTCGGCGCCGGCCGCCGCGTCGTACTCGTCGCTGCAGTAGGTCACCTTCGCGGGGAGCACCTCGCGGGCGTTCTCCATCGCGGCCGGGTCGAAGACGCGCAGTCTGGCGCCTCCGGCCGCCAGGCCGTGCAGGATGGGGAGCGCGGGCGCCTCCCGCATGTCGTCCGTCTCGGGCTTGAACGAGACTCCCAGCACCCCGATGGTGAGCCCTGAAACCGAGCCACCGCAGCAGGCGGTGATCTTGTCCACCATGCGCAGTTTGACCCGCTCGTTGACCTCCACCACCGTGTCCACGATCTCGAACGGCCGCCCCGCCTGGCGGGCGATGTCGGAGAGCGCCTTGGTGTCCTTGGGGAAGCAGGAACCACCGTAGCCGGGCCCGGGGTGAAGGAACTTGGGGCCGATGCGGCGGTCCAGTCCCATCCCCCTGGCGACGTGGTGCACGTCGGCGCCTAGCAGCTCGCACAGCTCGGCCACCTCGTTGATGAAGGTGATCTTGGTGGCGAGGAACGCGTTGGAAGTGTACTTGATGAGCTCCGACGACTCCACGTTGGTGATCACGAACGGGGTTTCGATCAGGTTGAGCGGCTTGTAGATGTCCTTCATGATCGCGATCGCCTGCGCATCGCGGGCCCCGATCACCACGCGGTCGGGGCGCATGAAGTCGCCGATCGCCGAGCCCTCGCGCAGGAACTCGGGGTTGGAGACCACGGAGAACGGCTGCCGCCCGTTGCGCTCCTTGATGACCTTCTCGATGAGCTGCCCGGTCCCGATCGGCACCGTGGACTTGGTGATCACCACCTTGTAGCCGTTCATGTGGTCGGCGATCGCTTCCGCGACCTCCACCACGTAGGTGAGGTCGGCCGACCCGTCCTCCCTGGGAGGGGTGCCGACGGCGATGAAGATGGCCAGCGACTGCTCGATCGCCTCCTTGAGCTCGGTGGTGAAGTGCAGGCGCCCGGCCTTCTCGTTCTTGGCCACCAGAGCGTCGAGGCCCGGCTCGAAGATAGGGATCTGGCCGCGCTGAAGCATCTTGATCTTGCGCGTGTCGTTGTCGACGCAGGTGACGTCCATACCGAAGTCGGCCAGACACGCGCCCGTGACGAGTCCGACGTAGCCGCTGCCCACGACCGCGATGTGCATTGTTCGCCCTCCGCCGGCGCGCCGGGACGCGCCCGCGCAGTCTAGCCTGCGGTGGTCCCCACGACAAGCGTATTGAGACCGAAGCTCGCGGCTCGGCTTTTGGGGGCTCGACCCCCACCGACGTCAAAGACTTTCGAAAGCAGAAATACCGCCCCTCTCCCGCTCCAAAGCGACTGTGCGAGATTCTAGCGCACAATAGTGAGATGGTGGTACCTGGTACCTATACAATACGAAGGCGAGATGGTGATACGTAATACGCCTTCTACCGATTCGTGCATCTCACTACGGCGAGCCGGGCCCGGCGGGTTGTGCCGAAGCTGTCTCGACCTGGATCGTCATGGCAGGGTTGGCGAGCGTCGCCGTTTGGGTGACCGAGGCGACAACGAACCCCAGCGGGCGCTTCTTCGCCGTCTGCCAGTAGGGCTGGTCCGTGATCGACAGCTCGATCGCTACTCGCTCGGTCGCCTCATCGAGCACGAAAGGACAGAGCAACAGGGTCTGAGGACCTCCTGGCACCCGCAAAGCCATGGTGGCGCCCTCGGTGTCCTGCAGCACCACAGGCTGGTACCCGGCAGGTTGCAGTCGCAGACGTACCACGCGGTTGGCGAGGCGCAGGGCAGGGAACCTCTCGCGCTCCGCCGTCGGCAGCTTGAGGTAGACCTCGTTGACCAGCCACTGGGCGTAGGTGACCAGGTCGCCCTCGCTGGAAAACTGTTCGCGGTCGAAAGCGACGCACCCGCCGACTCCGTCGGTGCGGGCCGGGTAGGCGGCGCCCCACATTTCGACCGGCCCGGCGGGGGAACCGGCGCGAGCAAGCTCCCAGGCGCCGCTGCGCGGAAGAGCAACCCGGAACGCTCCCCCGCTCGCCTGGCCGACCGGGCGTCCACCCAAGAACTCGGCTCCGGACAGCAGCAGCATCCCCCGCTGCGGGTCGAGGAGTACTACGAACGCTCCGTCGATCGCCGGGCAGCCCGACGCTGGCGCCGACACCGACAACTTCGGGCGCCCGCCTGCGGCTGCAGCCACGCCGACCGATACCGAGAGCCAGAAAGCCGCAAACGCCACCAGCCACTCTTGGACAGGCCGTCTCATTCCCATCACCTCTCGCTCGAGCCTACGCGACCACCGGTAAGGCTCCTATGACACGGGTCACACAATAGTTCACTCATCGCGCCGCAGGGCGGGCCGACGAGGGGATCAACCTCGTCGATGCACCGGATGAGCTACACCCGGCTCTGGCGCAAAGCGCGCAAATCTTGGTCAGCCGTGATGTCGCCGGTGTGAAACTTCCCCAAACAGATGGGTACGCCATTGCATGAGCAGATCCGTCTCCCCGTTTGCGGGGTAGCAGGGGTAGCATAGAGCGTGCCAAGGACCGAACTGGATCGAGGCCCAAGGTCAAGAAGGTGAGATGGCGGTACCTGGTACCTATGGGCCGAAGGGCAGGCTGGCCGGAAGGGCGGCGGGGCACCCCGCCGCCCCCCTGCACCTTCAGTCGAGGGCCTTGTCGAGGAACATCTGCTTGTCCACTTCCGCCCAGACCTTTTTGTATAGCTCGCCTACCATCCGGGGGTAGAAGACGTTATCGAAGCGGAGTTTGACCTTGGTCTGCTTCGGCCCCTGCTTGACCATCGAGAGCGTCAAGCCACTGCCTCCCATGCGCTCCATCATGCCGGAGCTCAAGTCCGGATCAATGTCGTAGGGCCCCTGCTTCTGCAGCACCGAGGGCGGGTAGCCCTTGGCCGTGGCGTACTGGCGAAGCGCTTCGGCGTGCAGGGCTTGGGACTGCTCGGGCGGTAGCTCGGGCAGGGACGCGGATATGTAGCCCGAGACGCGTTCCATGTTGGTGACCCGACAGCCCAGAGTGGCGAGGGCCACAGTCATCGAATCGAAAACGCGGTCGAACCCCTTGTCGAAGGCGCGGTCGCCCAGCGCCAGCGCCATCTGTTGACGCTGGTCATGCCAGGCGGGCAGATCGGGGTTCTTCATCATTTCTTGCATCAGCTGGCTCTTCGCCATCATGGCGTTCGGGTCAGCCATCTGGGGGGCACCCTGCTGGCCGGCCTTGCCACCACGACCGCCCATCAGCCCCCCCATCGGGGACACACAGGCGGCGACGGTGAGCGCGAGGACAGCGGTGACGACGAATCCGGTTGTGGTTTTCATGATCTCTCCTCTAGAAGTAGCTCGCGCGCGCGGAGTAGTCCTTGACCGTCTTGTCCTGATTGAACTTGACGATTACGGTCAGCGAGCGGATCGAGGTCGTGGTGCTCGAGGCGGCCGCCGACTGGCTCGTGGACCCGCTGGCACCGAGCTCGACCGACTTGAAGAAAAGACCGAGTTTTGCTGCGGCCTCGGAGCTCCGGGAATTGCTGGCGACATCGGTCTGGGTCACGCTACGCTCGTAGACCCAGGTTTCAACGCCGTCGCTATCGGTGGTCGAGATGTTCGGTCCACCGAACATCTGCAACAGGTCGGCCTGCGTCGTTTTGCCCTTCTGCACGGTCGCGGTGACCGTACCGTACGACAGAGCACTCGGCTGCGCATTCGGGGCGGATACGGCCTGTGCCTGTGGCGTCTGCGGCGGTGCCACCGGCTGCTGGGCGGGCTGCGTTGAGACGCACGCCGCCAGCAGAGCTAGTGCCGCGAACGAGCAGCTACCAAAAAGGTTCCTGTAGTTCATCATGACTCTCTCCTTTCGACGGGCCTGGCCTGATGACTGTAAACGCCCGGTCATGGGGTCCTCTTTGCGAGCAGCCACACACCCGCCATCGCCATGAGCAGAACCAGGGCGATCAGGCCGCGCGGGTCGAGCGTCGGGATGGCGTCGCCGTTGACCGGTGCAGCGTTCACGACCTGGCTGAGCACGGGTGAGGTGCCGGCGCCGTAATTGACGTCGCCCCCATAGGCCGCCGTGATGGCGTGGGTTCCGACGGCCAGGGACGACGTCGAGAACGTCGCGATACCGCCAACGAGCGCGGCACTACCGAGCGTGGCGGCGCCATCCATGAATGTGACGGTGCCGGTTGGGGTCGGTCCGCCGCCGTTCACGGTGGCTGTGAATGTGACCGACTGCCCGACGAGGGACGGGTTCAGCGAAGACGCGACCGCCGTGCTGCTGGTCGAGACCACGCCGACGACCGTACGGCACTGGGAGAACTCCGAGGTGTTGCCTGCCGGATCGGTGGCGGTAGCCGTGACCACGCAGCCGTTCGGCACCGCGACCGGAAAGGTCACGCTGATGGCCGCGTTGCAGCTTGCGTCTGTCGTCACGTTGGCCGTGCCGAGCAGGACCTCTCCCGCGCCGTAGCCCGAGGCGTGGCACGCCGGGTTGGCGAAGAACTCGAGACTGAACGACGTGCTCGCGGTGGAGTTGAGCGTGCCCGCGATCGCCGTGGATACGCCGGTCGAGGTCGCTGAAGTGAGGACTGGGTAGTTCTGCAGCAGGTTCGGTCCCGTGTCCGGGTCGCAGGCGTCGTTGGCGGTGACGCCGTCGGGTGGATATGATCCGGCGGCGTTGAGGTCGATCGCCAGCTCGGCGGTGCGGGAGAGGATGGTATTGCCCTGAATGAGGTTCCCGGTCCCGCTGTAAACGTGCACGCCGCCGTAATTGGTCATCGCCACGGTGTGCGCGGAGTCCGCGCCGATCGTGTTGCCACGGATCTGGTTGTCGCTTCCGAAAATGACCATCACGGCGAGGAAGTTGCCGGCAATGACGTTTCCCTCTCCGGCCACCGTTCCGCCAACCGTGTTCCTGTTGGAGTTGTCGAGCCGCACTCCCTGGTTGCCGTTGCCGATCGCGGCGTTACCGGCGGCGTTCGTTCCTATCAAGTTGCCCTGAACGATGTTCGTGTCCGAGCCGGAGATTCGTACTCCGGTGTTGAAGTTCCCCGAGATGACGTTGCGGTTTCCGGCGGGCCCGCCGACGGTGTTCCCGAAGGCGCCCTCGATGTTGACGCCCCACCAGTTGGCAATCGCGGCCGTGCCGGCGGCGTTGGTACCGATGAAGTTGCGATAGATGAGGTTGCCGCTGGCGTCGCCGGTGATGAAGACACCTGCCGTCGGCTGCGTGATCTGACCCGAGATCACGTTGTCGAGGATTTGGTTACCGGTCCCACCCGAGATCTCCACGCCGTTGCCGCCGTTGCCGAGCGCCGCTGCGCCGGTGACGTCCGTGCCGATGTAGTTGTTGCGGACGATATTTTGATTGTTTGGGGTGAAGACGCCGCGCCCGGTGTTCCCCGAGATCACATTGCGCGCCGCAGCAGTGCCGCCACCGATCAGATTCGCGTTCGCCCCCATGCCAATGGTCACACCGTCGACATTGGGGATCGCCGCCGTTCCTGCGGCGTTGGTGCCGATGTAGTTGCCCTCAACAATGTTGCCGGTCCCCGCGCTCCCACCAATCACGACTCCCCCGGCATTGCCAGAGATAACGTTGCGCGCGGAGGCGGCGAGACCGCCGATCGTGTTCCCGCCGGAGAAGACGCCGACGCCCGCGCTCGCGTTCGGAACGGCGGTGGTGCCGGCCGCATTCGTGCCGATGAAGTTCCCCGCGACGGTGCAGTTGGCGCCGATGACCTGGATCCCGAACGCACCCCAGCCGTTGATGATCAGCCCCCGCACCGTGCTGCCGTCGCCGTTCACGGTGAACGCGGTGGAAGAGGCACCAGCGCCGGCGCCGTTGATCTCGATGACCGGCGACCCGACCGCATAGCCGGCCTGCGTCGTGCCGTCGATGACGACCGCGACGCTCACGCTCGGCAGCGCCGCGGTGGGTGCAATCGTGTGCACGCCGACGCCGGGGATGTTGAAGTTGATCGTGTGAGGGGGACTCGCGGTCGCGTTTGCGTCCTGGATCGCCTGGCGCAGCGAGCCGGCGCCCGAGTCGTTGGTGTTGATCACCGTGAACGTCGCGGCCCGACTGGCGACCGCAGCCCCCACCAGGCAAGAGACAGCCAACGCGAGGCGGGTCCCATAGTGCGGCTGCAACGAACAACGAAGTTTCAAAGTCTCCCCCCCACCTGCTCATGCGAGAAAGCTCGAGAAAACATATCACGAGATGCGGCAGGCGCCAACCCCCCTTTGTGAGAGAATGGACAAGTATCGACAACCACAACAGTTACATTGACACCGGTCGTCTGAACGTCTAGTCTCGCTGGGGGGGACTTCCTTGGAGATGGAACGTGGAGATGCGCCGGGGGCTCCAGCGTCGGTCGGGGAAGTGACGCTGTTGCTGATCGCCATGCGCAACCGAAACCCCGACGCCTTTCACAGGTTGTCGCCGCTTGTGTACGCCGAGCTTCACCGTAAAGCCGCGCGGCTGATGGGGCGAGAGCGCCGTGACCACATCCTGCAGCCCACCGCGCTTGTCCACGAGGCGTTTCTGAAGCTGTTCGACCAGCGGCATATGGGTACCTGGTATCACCATCTCACCTTTGCTGTTCGAAGCCCGCATGAGGTACCTGCTCGATCCTCAGCTCACGGCTTGAGCTGGCGCTCGAAGAACTCCACCAGGCGGACCCACTCGTCCTGCCGCTGGTCGCGGCGGAGGGCGCGGTGCGTGGCGCCGCCGTAGAGCTGGAGCTCGTAGGGCTTGCCGGCCTTGACCAGCTTGTCCGCGAACATGAGCGTGTTGTGCCAGTGCACGTTGTCGTCGGCGGCGCCATGGATCAGCAGGAGGGCGCCCTTGAGCATGTCGGCCTGGTTCACCGGCGAGGAGTCGCGGTAGCCGTCGGGGTTCTCGGAGGGGAGCTTGAGGTAGCGCTCCGTGTAGACCGAGTCGTAAAGCCGCCAATCGGTGACCGAGGCGACGGCGACGCCGGCCCTGAACACGTCGGGCGCGTTGGTCATCGCGTAGCACGTCATGAAGCCGCCGTACGAAGCCCCCCAGATCCCGGTGCGCCCCCCGTCCACGTACGGCTGCCTCTTCAGCCACTCCACGCCGGCAAGCTGGTCCTCCAGCTCGATCTTGCCCAGGCGCCGCAGCAGCGCCCGCTCGAAATCGCGCCCGCGCGCGGTGGTGCCGCGTCCGTCGATGGAAAAGACGAGGAAGCCCTTGCCCGCCAGCACCTGCGCGAGCAGCCCGTAGCGGCCGACCCAGGCGTCCTGGACGCTCTGGGAGTGCGGCCCGCCGTAGACGTAGACGATCACCGGGTAGCGCTTCGCCGGGTCGAACGGAATGGGCTTGACGAGCGAGGCGTAGAGCGTGGCCCCGGTCTTCCCCGGCACCTCTACGATCTCGGGCGTGCTGGTCCGGAAGCTCTCGATCTCCGGGTGCTCGTTGGCCGCCAGCACGCGCAGCTGCCGGCCCTCCGAGTCCAGGATGATCATCGCCGCGGGGCGCATCAGCCGCGAGTGCGAGTCGATCACGAAGCGCCCATTCGGGGCGACGTTGGCCCTGTGACTCCCCGCTTCCTGGGTGAGGCGGACAGGTGTTCCCTTCCCGTCCAGCCGCACCCGGTAGAGGTTGCGCGTCAGGGGGCCGGCCTGCGTAGAGGTGTAGGTGACCCACCCGCCCTCCTCGTCCACCGCCTCCACCCCCGTGACCTCCCAGTTTCCGCTCGTGAGCTGGCGCACGACGCGGCCGCCGCCCGTGTAGAGGTAGAGGTGCCGGTAGCCGCTCCGCTCGGAGCTCCACAGGAACGAGCCGTCCTCGAGGAAGCGCAGGTCGTCGTGGAGGTTGATCCAGGCGGCGTCTTCCTCGACCAGGAGCGTCGTTGTTGCGCCGGCGGTCGCCTCGAGGCGCACCAGCTCGAGCCGGGTCTGGGCGCGGTTGAGCAGCTCGAACCACACCCCCTGGCGCCCGGGCAGCCAGCCGAAGCGCGGCAGGTACTCCGCGTTCGGCGTGGTCCACCTCAGGGTGGTGTGCGTCGTCGCTCCCGAGACCTCGGGCGACACATTCGCGATGGTGAGCGTCACCGCAGGGTTGGGGTCGCCGGCGTTGGGGTAGCGCTGCTCCTCGACCGTGGGGTGGAGCTGAAGGAGGCCCACGTGCGGGAAGCGCGGCATCTTGCCATCATCCAGCGTGATGTAGGCGAGCGAGCGCGAGTCGGGCGACCAGGCGTAGCCGAGCGAGCCGCGCTCGGCGATTTCCTCCGTGTACACCCAGTCGAGCTTGCCGTTGAAGCGGTCGGGGGAGCCGTCGGTGGTGATCCGCGTCTGCTTCCCCGAGTCGAGCTCCAGGACGTAGAGGTCGTTCTCGCGGACGAAGCCGACGCGCCGCCCGTCCGGGGAAAACCTGGCCAGCTCCTCGTCCGCGGGGGTGGCCGTGAGGCGACGCGCCTTCCGGCTCGCGCGGTCCAGCAGGAACAGGTCGCCGCCCCCCGCCAGCAGCAGCGCGTCCGCGTTCGGCGACCACTGGTAGCCCTCGAGGCGCGGCCGGACCGCCGTGTCCCCCTCGCCGAACGCGGTCAGGTCGGCATCCGCGACCACGGCCTCGCGCTTCCCCGTGCCGGCGTCCTCGACGAAGAGCGTTGTGCGGACCTCCTTACCCGAGCCGGTCCTCTCGAGGAAGGAGAAGCTCGCGCCCCCGGGGAGCCACGTCACCTCGCGCGGCAGCGTGCCGTCAAGAGGCGGCTCCGCGAACACCCTGTCGAGGGTGAGGACCCTCTCGCCGGCGACGAGCTGAGAAGCGGACAGAGCCAGGAACGCCAGAAGCGAGCGACGCACGCGAACCTCCCGGGCACGCCGTGCCCCGATCGCGACATCATACCCGCCGCCTTGACGGCCGGTGGCGCGAGCGTGGACACTGGGACCGTGCCAACGGCACGACGAGAGCGAGGGTTGTGGCTCGTGCTGGGAGCGGTGGCGCTCGTCCCCCGCCTCGCAGCGGCGTTCGCGCGGCCCCCGTGGCACGACGAGTACTTCACCGCGTGGGCCGCGCGCCTCCCGTTCGGCGAGCTGATCGCGGCGCTGCGGGTGGATTCGGGGCCGCCGCTGCCCTACCTGCTTGTGAAGTTCTTCACAATATTCGGCCTCGGGCCCCTACCGGCGTCGCGCCTGATCGCGGTCGCCGCGGGTACCGGTGCGGTGCTATTGGGCGCGCTCGCAGCACGGCGCACGTTCGGCGAGGAGGCCGGCTGGTGGACGGGATTCGTCTTGGCCCTGCACCCGCTCGCCGTGGCGTGGTCGTGCGAGGGGCGCGCGTACGCGCTGTTGCTGCTGTGCGCGGCGTTCGGGTGGGAGCGGATCGAGAAGCTGGCCAGAACCGGTACGGGAGCGGTCGGGGTGGCGCTCGCCGTCGCTCTGGCGTGCTGGAGCCACGGGCTGGGCCTGCTCCTGGCGCTGGCCCTCACCGCGGCGGCGCTGACGCTCCCGAGAGCCGCGCGCGGCAGGGCGGTGGCGGCCGTTGCGGCGGGTCTGGCCACGCACCTCCTTTGGCTGCCGGTCGCGCTCAAGCAGCCTCCCGCCTCGATCGCCTGGATGACGACCGCCTGGCGGTCGCTGCCGCCGCCTTCGCGGGCTGTGGCGCCGGTGCGGCTGCTCTCGCCCCTCGGCGACTTCCGCACCGCTCTCGACCTCCCCGGATCGCCCTGGTGGCTCGAGGGTGCGGCGGCCGCTCTGGTGCTGGCGCTCCTGGTCACCTCCTGGCGCGCACGGCCGACCCCCTGGCGGACGCCGATCGGCTTCCTGCTCCCTCCGGCGGCCCTCGGGACTCTGGCCGCCCTCGGGGTGCCGGCGTTCTACCCCGGACGCGGCGAGGCGATCTACCTGCTCCCCTTCCTCATGCTGGTGGGGGTCGGCGCGAGCCACTCGCGGCCGGCGCGCGTCGCGGGCGCGCTGCTCGTGGCCGGTGCGGCGGCGATGAGCGCCACGGCGGTCGCACGGTGGGTCGCCACGCCGCCCAGCGGGGAGCAGCGGCTCGCCACCGCGCTCCGGGAGGGAATGCCCTCGGGGGGCCGCGTGGTGATCGGGGGCTTCTGGCGGCTCGGGATCGCCTACCACCTCGGGGGCGACGCGGGCCGCTTCCTCCTGGTCAACGTCCCGGCCTCCGCGGCCGCCCACCCAGGCTGGTACGACCCCGGTTCGGACAGGCCGTCGCCGGGCGAGCTGGACCGACTCCTGGAAGAGCTCGAGACGCACCCCGCCCCGACGGCTGTGGTGGTCACGCCGGGCCTGCCCACGGCCGACGCCCTCGCGCGCGTTGCTCTCGCCCTCGGGCTGCGCCCGGCGCTGGCGGTGCCGGGCGCCAGGGCGTACCTGCCCTGCGGTGGACCGGCGGAGGGACCGTGACGGTGCCGGCGGTGGAGCATTGGGTGGACCACGCGAGGGCCATGGCCACGCCGCGTCGGCTGGCCGTCGTGATCATCACGGCTGCGGTGGTGGCGGCGGCCGCCGCGGGTTGGGACAACTCTGCCACCAACGACGAGCCCTACCACACCCTCGCGGCCTTTGCGTACGTGCACGACGGGCGCGGCGACCTGAACGTCGAACACCCGCCGCTCGCCAAGCTCGTCGCCGGGGTCGCGCTGCTCCCCCTCGGGCTTTCCGGGAGCAGCTCGCCGCCCGTCCAGAGACTCCTCGTGCTCTCACAGGAGGTGCGGCGGTTCATCTACGGGAACACCATTCCCGCACCGGTGATCCTGCGCGCGGCGCGGCTGCCGATGCTGACCTTCCTCGCACTCCTACTCGCGGGGGCGTACGCGTGGGCGCGCTGGGCGTTCGGGGAGCGCACGGCGGTGTTGGCAGTGCTCGCCCTGGCCTGCCAGCCGCTCGTGCTCGGGCATGCCTTCGTCGTACACACCGACGTGCCGGCGGCCGCGGCGTGGACGTGGGCGCTCTACCTGCTCCACCGATGGCTCGCCGGGTGGGCACGTGGCTGGCTGCCGTTCGGCCTCATCCTCGGCCTCGCCCTCATCATCAAGTTCACCTGCGTGTACCTGCTCCCGGTGGCCATCCTCGCGGCGGCGGTGGTGGCGGTGCGCACCCGCCGGCCCGTCGTGCTGCTCGCGCTTGCCGGCGGAGGCGCGGTCGCGCTGGCGGTCGTGTGGGCCGGAGTGGGGGTCGCGATCCGCGGATCGAGCCTCGCCGAGGAGCGCGCTACCATCGACCTGGTGCTGGGACTGTGGCCCGGCACCGAGGAGCTCGCACGGCGGCTGCAGGCGCTCGCGGGGGCCAGCCGGCCCCTCGCCCACTACGCCCTCGGCCTCGCCTACGTCTGGGAGACCAACCTGCACGGCCAGGGGATCAACTTCTTCGTGGGCAGCACCTCGGCCCGGGGCTTCCTCTGGTACTTCCCTGTAGCGCTGGTGCTCAAGAGCTCGCTGCCGTTCCTTGTCATGGCGGTGCTGGGAACGGTCGCCGCCATCCGCAGAAAGGCTCGGACCGACCTCCTCATGCTGGCGGCCGCAGCGTACTACCTGCTGATCTCGCTGGGCGCGAGCTACAACATCGGCGCCCGCCATCTCATGCCCATCCTGCCGCTGCTGGCGATCGTCGGGGCGCACCAGGCCGAAGGGTGGCAACGCCGGGTCCGCGTGCTGCTGGTTCTCGCCTTCCTGACCTCTGCCGGGGTGTCGTTCCCCCACTACATCGCTCACTTCAACCTGGCCGCCGGCGGCGCCCGCGCCGGCCACCGCTACCTCAACGACTCGAACCTGGACTGGGGCCAGGATTGGACGAGGCTTGGCCGTGAAGCGGAACGCAGAGGGTGGAGGCCGCTCGCGTACGTCTACCTCGGCGCCGGTAACCCGGCGAGCGACCTGCCCGGTGCTGCGGATGCCCTCGCGCTCCCTGGCCCGCCGGGCACCGGGTACGTGGCGGTGTCGAGCTATGCCGCTGCGGTCGGGGTGCAATACCTGGAAGCGCTGCGCCACCCCAGGGAGGCGGCCAAGCTCGCCGAGATTCTCGCGCTGGTGCGGCAACGGGGAGAGTCGGTGGGCGATGTCGGGCACACGATCACGGTCTACCG
The DNA here is from genome assembly GCA_041494245.1 of Thermoanaerobaculaceae bacterium. Lineage (GTDB taxonomy): Bacteria > Acidobacteriota > Thermoanaerobaculia > Thermoanaerobaculales > Thermoanaerobaculaceae > RBG-13-68-16. The sequence continues at coordinate 29,770 of JBGQAK010000003.1, read as the reverse complement.
CATTCGTCCACCCATCTAGCGGAGGCGTTCGGCCCGGTACCACGCGACGAACCGCTCGATCCCCTCCTCGATCGGGACCCTCGGCTGCCAGCCCCACAGACGCCGTGCCCTGCCCACGTCGGCGAAGGTGATCGGCACGTCGCCCGGCTGGGGCGGAAGCTCGAGGATCCGCGGCTCGACGCCCAGCGTACCCGCGATCATCTCGATCAGTCGTCGCAGCGTCGTGGTGCGGGAGCCGCCGAGGTTCACGATCTCGAACGGCGCGGCGGCATCGAGGGCGGCCAGGGTCCCGTCCACGATGTCGTCCACGTACGTGTAGTCGCGGGCGCTGGAGCCGTCCCCGTACCTCGGTACCGGTTCCCCCCTCGCAAGCTTCTCCGTAAAGTGGTAGATGGCCATCTCCGGCCTCTGGCGCGGGCCGTAAACCGTGAAGAACCGCAGGCAGGTGACCGCGAGCCCGTAGAGGTGGTGGTAGGTGTACGCCATCAGCTCGTTGGCGCGCTTGGTGGCCGCGTAGGGCGAGACCGGACAGGTGACGGGGTCCTCCTCTGAGAACGGCACCTTCGAGTTGATGCCGTAGACCGAGGAGGACGAGCCGAAGATGAAGGTCCCCGCACCAGCGTGGCGCGCGCCCTCGAGCATGTTCAGCGTGCCGACGCCGTTGACCTCCTCGTAGAGGCGCGGCTGCCGGATCGAGGGGCGCACGCCTGCGCGGGCGGCCAGGTGCACGGTCGTCGCGACGGAGAACTTCCGGTAGGTCTGCTCGACCAGGGCGGCGTCCCGGATGTCTCCCTCGACGAGGTGCCAGAGGGGGTTGGCGCGGAAAGGTCCCACGTTCTCGCGTTTGAACGCGGGGTCGTAGTAGTCGTTGAAGTCGTCGATGCACACCACCTCCGCGCCGCGCCCGAGCAGCTGCGCGGTGAGGTGCGAGCCGATGAAGCCGGCGCCTCCCGTGACGAGGATCGTACCCATGCTCAATCCTTCGGGGCAGGCGTCGGAGCCGGGGTCCCCGCCGCACGCTCGCCTTCCGCCCGGCGGTTGCGAACGTACCACGCAGCCAGGCGTGACCGTTCGACGCCCCGCACCACGTTCTCCAGGTCCTTGACGATGGTCACGCACAGATGTTAGCAGTGCTGGCGGCGGCAGTGGCCGGGGGGCCCTGCAGCCGTCCCGGGAGTGGTATAGGATGGCTGCATGGCGGGCCCGGACTACCTGATCTGCCTGGAGTGCGAAACACCCGTATATACCTTCGACTGGGTCAACGGGCACGTCGTCGAGGCTCTCTGCCCCGTGTGCGGCAACGATGACCCGGCGGCCTTCGCGTCGGAGGAGGAGTTTGAGGAGATGGGTGGCGAGGACGAAGATGAGGAGGACTAGGTGGGTGCGCAAGCCGGCGGGCCGGCGTCGTATACTCCCTGACAGGGATCTCAGATGGTCCAACTCCTGACCGGGCCGCGGCTCGCACGGGCTCTGAGGGCGGGTGCCCTCGCGGTCGCGCGGGAGCAGGAGACGCTGAACCGCATCAACGTCTTCCCGGTCCCCGATGCCGACACGGGGACCAACCTCGCGTCCACGCTGCGGGCCGCGGCTGCTGCGCTCACCACACCCGCGGAGCTCACCGTAGGACAGACCGCCCGCACGGCCGCGGACGCGGCGCTCGACGGGGCACGCGGCAACTCCGGCGCGATCTTCGCCCAGTTCCTGCACGGCATGGCCGAGGCCATCGGGAACAGGGTGACCGTGACCACCAGGGAGTTCGTCGCGGCGGCACGCAGGGGCGCCGAGGCCGCGCAGGACGCGCTCTCGCACCCCGTCGAGGGCACCATCCTCTCGGTCCTTAGAGAGTGGACGGCGGGGTTGGAGGAACAGACCCACAGGATCCACGACTTCGGCGAGCTGTTCAGCAGCGGCCTGGAGCGGGCACGTGAGGCTCTCGCCAACACCCCGAAGCAGCTCGCGGTGCTCGCGCGCCACGGGGTCGTGGATGCCGGCGCACAGGGCTTCGTGTATTTCCTGGAGGGGATCTCCCGCTTCTTCCGGGACCGCCGGGCCGCGGACTGGCGCCGGGCCGGTCTCTCCGAGGCCCAGCCGACGCCCTTCGCGGCCGCCCACGCCGATCTCGACCTCACCTACCGCTTCTGCTCCGAGGGGCTGCTCTCCGGCGAGCGTCTCGACCGCAAGGCGATCGCAAAGGCCGTGGAGCCCCTGGGCGGCTCGCTGGTCGTTGCCGGGGGCGGGTCGCGGCTGCGGATCCACCTGCACACCAACGAGCCGCAACGCCTGTTCGATCGGCTCGCCACGTTCGGCAAGCTGGAGCGGACGAAGATCGACGACATGGTGCTCCAGCAGCTCGCCGCCCGTGAGGCAAAGGTGGCGCTCGTCACCGACTCCGGCTGCGATCTCCCCGAGGCCACCGCGCATGCCGTCGGCCTTGTGCGCGTTCCTCTCACGCTGAGCTTTGGCGAGGAGACCTTCGTGGACGGCGTGGACATCACCCCGCCGCAGTTTTACCAGCGGCTGGCGGCCTCGCGGGTGCCGCCGAAGACCTCGCAGCCAGCGGTCGGCGATTTCCGCACCACCTTCCGGAAGCTGCTCGAGAACCACGAGAGCATCGTCTCCCTGCACCTCTCCGCTGCGCTCTCCGGCACCTACCAGGCCGCGCTCGCGGCGGCGAAGCAGGTGAGCCCGGAACGCATTCGGGTGGTGGATACGGGCCAGATCTCCGTCTCGCTCGGGCTCGTGGCCGAAGCGGTCGGGGAGGCGATCGCGAACGGTGCCGGCCTCGACGAGGTGGCGGCCCTCGCCGAGCGCGTGAGCCGGGAGATCAAGCTCTTCGCCGCATTCGCCTCCCTCGAGATGGCGTTGCGAGGGGGACGCGTTTCGGCGGCGCAGGCCAGGACCGCGACCCTCTTCGGCCTCCACCCGGTGTTCACCATCGGGAAGGACGGCAAGGTGGAGAAAGATGGCATCCACCTGGGCTTCGCGTCCGCCCTGCGGGGGCTCGTGAAGCGCGCCGCACGCTTTGCCGGCGGTGCCCCGGTGCGCCTGCTGGTGGCGCACGCCAGCGCCATTGGCGCGGCAGAATATGTTGCCGAGAGGCTGTGTTCCCGTTTTGGCATGGCCGACATCCCGATCGTGAACCTCACGTCGGTGCTGGCTGCCCACACCGGACCTGGAACCGTCGGCCTGGCGGTCCGACGGCTGAAGGCGTAACGTGGTTGCATCGGGTTGTGGTGGTCGCTACATTCAACGGGGGGGTCTGGCAACCAGATGTCACACCCGCGTACGGAGGACTGAATGGCTCGGCCCGAGCATCTCGTCTGTCTGGAGTGTGAATCGGAGGTGGGGGACTTCATCTGGCGGGACGGCGAGATCCGCCGAGCCACCTGTGAGGTGTGCGGCAACTCGGACGCAGACGCCTTTGCTCTACCCGAGGACTTCGAGCAGGACATGGACGACGACCTCGAAGAGGAGGAGGGGGACGACGAAGAGGCCGAGAACCTCGACGACTACGAGGAGGATGACGAGGCCGAGGAAGAGTCCTAGCCCGCGCCGCCCCGGCCCCCCGCTTCGTGCCCTCCGGCCGTAGGGTCACGCAGTTCCGATCCCCCGACAACTCACGATTCTTGCGACGACGGCAGGGCGTTTCCCTGCGACAGGCGCGCAAGGTGTGTCGGAGCAGACACCCTCCGTCGCGCCGCGTCGCTCGTGCGCCGCGATTGTGACCGAGGCCTTTCACCTTTCGCGGCGGGGGGCCTGCTATCGCCGGCCGGCCCCGGCCTCGCCCTTCTTCGACCCCTGCAGGGAGGGCGCCAGCCGGACGGGGAACGCCGCTCCCGCCGCCAACGCACGCAGGGGTTCGGGAAGGCTCGCGATCTGGGTGCGGGCAAACTCCCGGCTCTCCTCGAGCGTCGGGAGCTCCTGGCACAGCCGACCACCGAGCATCCACGGCTCCAGCAGAGGCTCCCACGGGCCCTGGGGCGGCGCGTCCGTCACGGGCGTCACGAGATCCTCCACCAGGGTGCCATCGGGGGCGCGACGGCGCCAGACCTGCTTGGTCCCGGGAGCCGTGCGCTTCCCCGCCGACCTCTTCGCCACACCGCGTGCCGCCTTCCCGGCTTCCTGCACCGTGACGAGCTTGTAGACGGCCTGGAGCGCGGGCGCGTCCTCGGAGGTCACCATGCGCGTGCCCACCCCGAACGCGTCAACCGGTGCCCCGGCGCTCAGGATGCCGGAGATGCGCCCCTCGTCGAGGTCTCCGCTCGCCACGATGCGCACATCCTTGCGTCCGTGGCGGTCGAGGATCCCGCGGCAGGCTCGGGCCAGCTCGACGATGTTGCCGCTGTCCAGCCTGATCCCCACGAACCGCAGCTCGCGATCCGCGGCGGCGCGCTCCACCGCCGCCAACGTGTCAAACGTGTCGACCAGCAGGACCGTGCGGTCAGGGAACGTCCGGTTGTACGCCCTGAACGCCTCGTGCTCGCCGGGAAAAGCGAGCACGAACGAGTGGGCCATCGTCCCCGAAGGCGGAACGCCAAGTCGGCAGGAGGCCCACACGTTGGAGGTTCCGTCGAGGCCCGCGAGGTAGGAGGCGCGCGCCGCCCAGCAGGCCGCCTGCGGCCCGTGGGCGCGGCGCGAGCCGAAGTCCACAACCCGGCGGTCGCCGGCCGCCAGCCGCACACGGGCTGCTTTCGAGGCCACGAGCGTGGAAAAGGAGATCGCCGCCAACAGGTAGGTCTCGACCAGTTGCGCCTGTGCGATCGGCGCCTCGACCCGTAGCACCGGCTCCCCCGCGAAGACGACGGTGCCCTCGCGGACACCCCAGACATCCCCCTCGAAGCGCAGCGCGGCCAGGTCCGCGAAGAAACCCTCGTCGACACCCCGGAAGACCTCCAGGCCGCGCAGGGCAGCGACCTGCTCGGGCGTGAAGCGCAGGGCCTGCAGGTACCCGAGGGCGGGCTCCAGGCCGGAGGCCACCAGGAAGTTGCGCGTCTCGGGAAGCTCCCTGAACCAGAGCTCGAAGCACCCCCGGACTCCCTGCCGACTCTCCCGGTAGGCGGCGAACATCGTGAGCTGGTAGAGGTCGGTGACCAGGCCCAGCTCGTCCTCGCACAGCAGCAGCGGATCGGGTCTCTTCATGCGCGCCGGATCAGCCTAACACGCCACAGGCGCCCTCGAAAGGCGCTTTGCGGCCGGGATCCCTCCGAGCGGATAGAATGGCGGCGTGCCCGGCTCGTTCTTCCCCGTGCGCATCCGCGCCCGTTATGCCGAGACCGACCAGATGGGCGTCGTCCACCACGGCGTGTACCCGGTGTGGTTCGAGGTGGCGCGCACCGCCCTCTCCCACGCGGTCGGTCTTCCCTACACCGAGTGGGAGAGCCGCGGCATCCTGCTGATGGTCGGCGAGCTCACCTGCCGTTACCGCCGCCCGGCGCACTACGACGAGGAGGTCACCGTTTTGGTGCGGGTCGGGGAGGTGGCGAGCCGGAGGGTGGTCTTCGAGTACCGCGTGGAGGGCCTTGACGGGGCCGTGCTGGCCGAAGGGGCGACCCGCCACGTGGTGGTGGACCGCGGAACAGGCCGCCCCACGGTTCTCCCGCCGGAGCTGCGTGCCTCGCTCGGGCACACGCCGGCGGAAACGTCCTCCCGACCCACCTCGGCAAAGGCCCGGTCCGGGTAGCTGCCCACCCAGACAAAGGCGTTTCCCTGCATAGCCAGCCTACCGGGCCGGCCCTTCTTCAGCAGCCCCTCTTCATGGCCAGTCCGTTGAAGACCAGCTCCTGCGCGGCAACCGGGGCCCCACCGCGGGTCGCTGGCCAGCCCCCAAAGAACCAATCCCTGGATACTGTTCTGCTCGAGGTGGAGAAGGTCATTGACGGAGAGGTTGTACTCCTGGCTTGACTGCTTCACCTTTTCGGCGATGACGGACTCGGACACCCCGACTTGATCCGCAGCCCGAGGTCGACCAGACGTGCATCCTCGGGCTGGCGCGGCACGGGCGCCGGCCTGGGCGCCGGGACGCGGGCCCAGATCGCGATGACAACGGCCTCCGGCACGCCTGCATTTCGCAGCGTGACGAGGTGCCCCGGCCGTCATTGAAATCGTACTGGCCGGATTGCTGATCATGGCGATGAGGCCAGGCAGCGCGTGGCCGCGGCTGCACAGTACGGGCTATCCGAGGCAGATGAAGAGATCGAGGGCGACGCCGAGGACCCAGTGGATCAGGATCACGTAGAGCAGTGAGCGGGAGCGGAGGGCGACGAGGCCGAACACCACGCCGCCGAGGATGGCGGCGTAGATCTCGCCCGCCGGCTTGCCTATGTGGATGAGGGTCGAAAGCCCGGTCTGGACGAGGATCGCCGTCCACTCGCCCAGGCTGTCACGCAGCCCGTTCTGCACGAGGCCCCGGAAGAGGATCTCGAAGCCGACGTAGTAGAGCAGGTACGCGGCCGCGTGCCCGAGGAAGGCAGCGGCGGACCCGCAGGCCCCCGGGTTCAAAGGGTACTCGGCCAGGAACCGGGTTTGCCTCGCGGAGGGGTACGCGAGCAGCACCATGACCGGAGTGAGGAGCACGAGAGCCTTGATGCCGAATCGCCAGTCGCCCAGGGCGAGACCGTACTCGACCACCGATTCCATGAGCACCATCTTGATGATGAAGAGCGAGAGAAGGCCGAACAGCACGAACGAAGAGCCGAAGGCGTACAGCTCCGCCGTCAGCGCAGGATCGCCGCGGAAGACGAACCTGGTGGAGAGATCGTTCAGGTAGAACGCCCTGGTCCCGTAGTACCTCCACGTCGTCACCACGAACGGCGCCCAAAACAGGATCAGCGTTGGCTTGAGGCGCGCGCCCTCAAGGAGTCCACGCAGCGACGCCGGCGCACCGCGGCGGTTCACGGCCCGTTCCGTCCGGTCTTCCGCAACCGTACGAGCCACTCGCAGGTGAGGCGGATGCCCTCGCGCAGCGGCGTGCACGTGTAACCCAGCTCACGCTCCGCCTTGGCGCTGGAGTAGGCCCAGTCCCGCAGAAACGTTGCCACCCAGCCTGGAGTGATGCGCGGGTACACGCCGAACCACTGCGCCCTCTTCTGCTCGAGGTGCGCGTAGGCCAGCGCGAGGGGGCGCGGAAGGGGGATCTGGCGATGTTTCCTCCCGCACACCTCATCCACCACCTCGAAGAATCTCTTGAGCGATGCGTTCTCGCCGCCCAGAATGTATCGCTCGCCGACCCTCCCTTTCTCCATCGCGAGGATGTGGCCCCGCACGACGTCATCCACCAGCACGTAGTTGCCGACGTTGCTGCCGCCGTCGAGGAGCACGGGCAGCCTGCCGCGATCGTAGAGGTCGACCATGAGGCTCACCGAGTTCCCCTCGGTGAGCTTGCCGGGGCCGTAGACCCGAGTCGGGTTGACAATGACGACCGGGAGGCCCTCGGCTGCGGAGCTGAGCGCCTCGCGCTCGGCGACCGTTTTGCTCTCCTCGTACTCCGTGAAGAAGCACGTTGTGCTGCGTGGCGTGGTCTCGTCGCCGACGATGCCCGGCGGGGTGGGGCCGAAGGTCACGACTGTCGAGGTGACCACTACCCTCTCAGTGCCGGTGGCGCGGGCCGCGGCGAGCACGTTCCGGATGCCCTCGACGTTGTGCGCGAAAAAGGCCCTCGCGTCTCGGGCCCAGTTGCGCGCGTACCCCGCCAGGTGGATGACCCGGGAGCACCCCGCCATCCCGCGCTCGAGCGAGCCCCGGTCGAGGATGTCGCCCTCAACGAGCGAGACGTGCTCGAGGGTGAGGCCCTCGCGGTTACTCGCCGCCCGCGTCAGCGCTCGCACCCGATGCCCGCAGCGGACCAACTCGGCGACCAGCGCGGTGCCAATGAACCCAGTGGCACCGGTCACGAAGACGGTCTGGGGGCTCCCCACTGCTGTCACTCCGTCGGCGGCGACGGTCGCGCCCTTCGAGGGCCGTCGCCGCGGCGAGCGCGCGGCTGCGTCGACCCGCCTCGGGGCCACCTGGCCAGCGGCACCGCGACGGCGCGGAGGATCCGGGACTTCCCCTGGGAAACGATGACTCGTGCTCCCACCGCGGGCAAGGTTAACACCTCCCGAGGCGCCGTGAAAACGCGCCGGTGCGGCCTAGGAGCCTGTCCGGGTAATCGGGTGCGGTCGCGTTACGAGCGCCGCGGGGCCATCTGCTGCGTTGCCGCTCCTCGCCGATGGGGGAACATCGCCTTCGTCTCAGCGCGGACTCGGCGGCCGCTCCCAGACGCGCAGCAGCCCCGGCGCCACCGCCAGCACCGCCAGGGCGAGGACGATTCCGCTCACCGCGTCGGTCACGTAGTGGTAGCGGCCATAAACGGTGGAGACATAGAGCGTGAGGACGATCGGCGCGAGCAGCCAGAAGAGCCATCGACTGTGGCGCCACGCCATACCCCACAGCACCGTGGCTGCCGCGCAGTGCGGGCTCGGCAGTGAGCCGCCGACGAAGTGGAGCTTGGCGCGGACCAACTCGCCGAGCGAGGTGAACACCCAGCCTTCGAGCGGCACAGTGAACCGCGCGCCAATGAAAGCCAACGGCCCCGCCACGGGGAAGAGGATGAACCCGACGTCGCACAGCACGTTGACGAGACCGAGGCTGAAGAAGACCTCTTCCGCCGCTCGCTCCCCCCTGCGCGCGTAGATCGCTGCACAGACCAGCGGGTAGAGCGGGAGGTAGACGACGTAGGCGAACATCATCCACTCGGTCAGCCACGGACTGATGAACCGCTGCATCCAGAGGGTCGGCTGGACGCCAAACAGGCGCTCCTCGAGCGCCAGCACCGTACCGTCGAGCCAGCGCCCGTGCAGGATGAGCTGCAAGGAATCCACGGCACCGAAGAGGTAGGCGTAGGCAAAGCTGACGGCCCCCATTCGGACGAGGAACCTCGCGCCGCCGTGGTTGAGGCATCGAGCCGCTGTATTCCCGGCGAGGAACACCAGCGCGGCCACGAGGTTCTTCACCGTCAGCACATGCCACCCCGCAACTCGCCAGTGGAAGGCGACCGCAAGCACCGTGAAAGCAACGAGCGCCGCAAGGACGAGGGCATCGGCGGCTTCCAAACCCAGCATCCGGGGCAGACGACGACGGGCGAACGGATGGCGTTCCCGAGGCTGGCGGCTTCCGGTGATGGGGCTTTCGGGGGCTGGGCGATGCATCACCGTCATCCTGTCGTCGAGGAATGGTAGGGATACCCGCAGGGAGCTTCAAGTCGTGCCCCATCACGTGCGCACATGGGGTCAAGGTCAAAAAAGCGAATCACTGGTAAGCTGCAACACTGGGCTCTTGCCGCGATCGGGGTAGGCGACCTCGAGGCGGAGGATGCGCACCACCGAGGCACGGGTGATCTCGACAAGCAGACCGGTACCCAGCGTGAGCTGCCGCTCGCCGTCGAGGTCGTGGCCAAGATCGGCCGCCACACGGTCCTCCCGCCGGAGCTCCGCGCCTCGCTCGGACGCACCCCGACAAAGGGCACCCCGCCGCGTACGGGCAGGCGCCGCCCCGCCGGTATCGCACGACCTCCTCCCTCCCGGACGTGGGGGTGAGGCCCGCGCTGACCGTCTCCCTCCCCCATCGCTGACATTGGCCAGGGAGCCCAGGGGTTGAGCGTCGAGCCGCTCCCTGCGAAGGGAACGCTTCGCACCCTCAGACACGATCTCATTCGACTGCCTGCCTCGCGAGATCGCACCGACGTGTCAGCTCCTCTCGAGTAATCGGAGCCATGTGGGTTGCCGTCCTGCCAGCAATGCGCACCTGGCGATGCTCAGGGGCGGGTTCCCCGTCCGCCAGGTTCAGCTGCGAGGTGGCCCAGACCCACCAGCGCAAAGACCTGCCGCGAATAGCTGCCCACCCAGAGCAGGAGCGGCAGCGCGAACGTCACCGGGATGTCGAAGAAGTAACGGAGCGTGCCGTAGACGTTGCGCTCCAGGTCCGAGTAGGTTGCCTGGCTCCAGGGCCCCATGGAAAAGGCCTCAAAGACCTTGAGCTGCAGGGTCAGCGACACGACGTGGGACCCGGCGAGGACGGCCAGGGCCGCCAGCACCCTTCGCCAACCCCCGCCTGCGAACGGGTGGGGCAGCGCCAGGACGAGGGCAAGGAACGGAACGAGGTTGAAATGGAGGTAGACGAGAGGGAGCTTGAGCCAACCCGAGCCCGCGCGCATGTCCGTCCTGCCGAGCAACGCATCCTCACCCTGGAGGACGATCGCCGATGCGGGCGGGACCTCGAACAGGCGCGAGAGGCCCTGGCTCGCGCTGCAGAGGATCGGCGCGTAGAGGGGGCGCGCAACGGCCCAGATGGCCACCGCTGCGACCAGCGCGAGCGGGAGCCGTCGCAGGAAGGAGCGCAGGTCAGCGCTGGGTGCCTGCAAGCGCATACCGGCGCACCCACACCAGCCAGAGGACGACTCCGAAGACGATCACCAGCGACTGCCAGACCAGGACGTGGGCGACGGTGAACCACTCCTGGCGGTGGACCCCGACGTAGAACAGCGAGACCACGCGGACAACGTTGAAGACCTGGATCGCCACGAATCCCAGCACGATTCCGAGCACCTTGGAGCGCCAGGAGGCGGGGAAAGCCACGACCCCGGACACGAAGATGAGGATCGCCTCGAGTCCGTTGCAGCCGTTGAAGATCGCCACCGAATATCGGGGCGAGGAGAGGACCTGACCGGTGACGGTGGCGCCCTCGCCCAGAAGGTTCAAGGCCAGCCTCGCCTCGTGCGCCACGAAGGTCGTGTAGTGGTTCACCACGTGGTCGTTGACCGGCCGCAGCGCCAGCACGAGAAAGCCCGCGCTCAGGACCACTGCATAGATGCCGACGAACCGGCCGACAGGTGTTGCCAGAAAAGCCCGTAGCGAGGCCACCCCGGGATTATCCGGGGCGCCGCGCAAACCGTCAACAATCCCCCGCCGCTGCGCCAAGAGACGATCTGCCAAATCTGCCACCCCCGGAGGACGAATCGGCCCGGGTTCGCCTCCCGGACCGGGTGCGAAATTGGCACGAGTCTTGTAGCATCCTTCACGATATGTTCGGAGTTCCGGACCGGGAGCCCTCCCTCGAGCAGGATCTTGATTTGCTGGAAGCCGCTCCGTCGAAGCTCTACAGGCTCCTCGAGACCGAGGAGGAAGAAGCTCCCTGGCCGTACGGCGGCGACCCCTCGGTCGTCTTCCTGCTGGATGAGCGCATCTCCCCGCGCCCGCTGAGGCTGCGCGACCGTCCCCTGCTCCTCGCCCTGGTCGTGTCGGTGCTCCTCCACCTCCTGATCTTCTACCAGCTGCGCGAGAACTCCATGCTGCTCGAGCTGCTCGCGTCGCGAAAGCTGGCGGCCAAGCTCAAGACCGAGGACAACACCCCCTTCTTCGAGATGGTGGAGATGCCCAAACAGAAGGCGGAGAAGCCCTCCCGGGCCAAGCCGCCCGCCTCCGATCTGGACCGCCGGGCGCACGGCGGCATCGGAGCCCCGGCCCTCACCCCGGGTTCGCGTGGGAACACGCCCGAGATCCGGCTCGAGCCGCCGCCCGGGTTCCTCGCCCCCAAGCCGGGTGGGGCGGAGGCTGCCGAGAAGATCGCCAGGGCGCTGGGCCAGGGTTCGTCGGAGGGGAGCAAGACCACGCTCGCCGACAAGGGTGCCGACGCAGTGCTGATGACGCCCAGGGAGGGCGGGGGCGCGCAGAAGAGCCCCGGGCTGAAGGGCCTGACCGGCTACGGGGCGCTGGGGTCCGGGGGAGGATCCGTCCCCAACCGTCAGGGCGGGCAGGTCGACCTCGGGCCGCTTTCGTTCGACACCGAGGGGTACGACTGGGGACCGTACGCCGCCGAGATGCTCCGACGCATCCGCTACCACTGGGACATCCCCGAGATCGCGCAGATGGGGGTCCCGGGCGTCGTGCGGATCCACTTCTTCATTGAGACGGACGGCCGCGTGACCGGACTCGAGATCCAGCGCTTCTCAGGCCACCCGCCCCTCGACTTCGCGGCGCGCGACGCCATCCTCAACGCCTCGCCGCTCCCGCCGCTGCCTGCGGACCTGGGCGGCCTCGGGCACGAGGGGGTCACGATCACCTTCTTCTACAACACCCCCGTGCCCGAGCGCAGCGACAGCGGTTGAGACCAGGCAATAGGCCGTAGGCACGAGACAATAGAAAGCGGACGCCTTGCGCGGCCTGCCCCTCGTGCCTTTCCCGCCTCTTGCGTCTTGCCTCTCACTATCGCTTCTCGCAAGCTTCCAGCACGCGGCGAAGCGCCGCCCCGACACGCACGCCGACGTCCTCGAGTTCGGGCTTGCCGATGATCCCCATCACGCGCGCGGGGTTCATTGCGCGCACCACTGTCCTGCCACCCTCGACCGAGACGGTCACGTTGCACGGCAGCAGCACGCCGACCTCGGGAGCGAGCGTCAAGGCCTCATGGGCCGAGGGCGGGTGGCAGGCACCCAGGATGACGCACGGTTCGCGCTCGACGCCCAGCTTAGCCTTCATGGTCGCCTTGACATCGATTTCGGTCAGGACGCCGAACCCCTCGCGGGCTAGGGCCTCGCGCGCCCGGGCGACGGCGTCCGCATACGGAAGGGGCGAGATCACCTCGAATGCCACCTCGGTTTCGTTCACGGGACCCTCCACGGTTCTACTGCAAGAGCTCGAGGCCGGCCCTCCAGCCCGATCTCCGGGCCCGCCCTTCCGACCACCCACCCAGGCCCGAGGTGCGAAAGAGAGGACCTGAGCCCCAGTACTACCCCTCCAAAGCGGCGGGCTTTTTCGGTTTCGAACCTTCAAGCATCGTTGGCCGCCCGCCGGGCGGCGCATGCTACGACGCTCAGGTGAACCCGCCGCTGCCGCACGCGGAGGCACTGGGTGCGCCGCACGGCATCGCGCCGGTGCCTGAAGCCACGGCGCTGGCGAACGTCGAGAACTGTTTGGTCACGTGCGTCGCCCCGCAGTTCGGGCAGACCACGCCTGAGCCGTCGGCTCCGATCTTCTGCAGGACCTCGAACCGTCGACCGCACGTGCGGCAGGTGTATTCGTACAGAGGCATCAGCGCCCTCCGCACCCTGTCCAGAGGGAGTCCCATATGTTCGTGGGAACACCCGCGGGGAAGACCTCGTCAGTGGAGTAGATTGCGCCGCAGCTCCGGCACCGCCAGAGCAGCGAGCCTCACGTCGGTACCGGCCTGAGCTGCTTTTCGCAGCGCGGGCAAAGGGCCGCGTGTGCCTTCTCCTGGACCTGTTCCATGCTGCTCCTCCCGATTACGTCAAACTCGACTGGTCTTGCGGGTGCGCAGCACCCCCGGTGTCGTCACTCTCGCCCCCGCCGCACCCGCCCCCAACCCGATTCGTGCCCCGACCGCCGGCCGGGTTCGGAACCGCTCACGTGGGCACCCCGAGCTTCGGCAGCACCACCCACTGGAGGATGAACCACCCCACCAGCACGCCGAGGAAGACCAGCGTGTCGCCCCACCCGCTCACCGACGCCCCCCGAGCATCTCCTCCCGACCCTTTTCGATCCCCTTCTTCTCCGCGTTCACCTGGCGTTCAAGGGAATCGCACACCGTCGAGCAGATCGCGAAAACAGTCTCGTCTGCGATACGGTAGTAGACGTTGACACCCTCGCGGCGGCATTCCACGAGCCCGACCCGGCGCAACACCGAGAGGTGCTTGGAAACGTTGGCCTGGCTTCCGCCCACCTCTCCGAGGATGTCGTTGACGCACTGCTCTTCGTCCTGCAGGGCATGCAGGATTTTCAGCCGCATTGGGTCAGCCATCGCCTTCAGCCGATCCGCAATCTTCTCAAGGAGTTGCTCGGATGCCTCTCGCACATGCCCTCCCACCTCGGAGTATAACCAATCGGCAATATGGGAGCAAGCCGGTGACGCCTCAGATGATCTCGTGGCCATTTGCGGGTTCCAGTCCATCCATGAATGATTATATACGAATAATCGTGCCCTGTCAAGTCGCCTCAGTGCAGGCGCCGGAGCAACGAAAAGCGCCCGGAGGACCGGGCCGCCGGGTTCGACTCGTGGGTGGCCTCAGGATCCGGCGGGAGCAGCCGCTTCGGTCTTGGCGCCGGCAGGAGCCTTCTTCTTGCGCTCCTTCTTGCCCTCGCCGGGTGCCTTCTCCTTTTTGGCATCCGAGAGCTTGAAGTCCACGAACTCCAGGATTGCGAGCTCCGCCCCGTCGCCGCGCCGGGGACCCAGCTTCACGATCCTCGTGTAGCCACCCGGGCGGTTGGTGAAGCGCGGGCCGATCTCGGTGAACAGCCGGTGGATTAGGTCGCGGTCGTCGATCCAGCGGGCGGCGAGCCGCCGCGCATGCACGGAATCGATCCGCCGGCCGAGGGTCACAACGCGCTCGGCGATCGGGCGTAGCTCCTTGGCCTTGGGCAGGGTCGTGATGATCCGCTCATGGGCGATCAGCGACTTGAGTTGGTTGCGGAACAGCGCCCGGCGGTGCTCCGACGTTCTCCCCAGCTTCCGTTGTGCTCTGTTGTGTCGCATGACTCTCCTCCGTCACGACTGCGGCAGGTCGAAGCGCACGCCGAGGCCCAGGCCGAGGGCCTCGAGCTTCTCCCGCACCTCGGTGAGCGCCTTCTTGCCAAAGCCGGAGATGTTCTCGAGCTCGTCCTCGCTGGCTGCCGCGAGGCCGCGCACGTTCTCGATGCCGGCGTTGCGAAGCATGTTTGTGATGCGGCCACCCAGCTCCAGCTCCTCGATCCCCTTGGTGAGGACGCCGTCAGCCTTGCTGGCCGCCTTGGGCTTCTCCCCCTCCGCCAGGTTCTGGAAGATCGGCAGGTGATCGGCGAGCAGCCGCGAGGCCTCCACGACGGCCGCGGTGGGCGTCATGGTGCCGTTCGTCCACACTTCGAGGACGAGCTTCTCGTAGTCGGTAGCCTGGCCGACGCGCGCGGGCTCGATGCGGTAGTTGGCCTTGCGCACTGGCGAGTACGCGGCGTCCAGGTAGATGAATCCGACGCCGAGGTTGCGCGCCTCCTGATCGTCGGCGGGCACGTAGCCGCGGCCGCGACGGATCACCAGCTCGGCATCGACCGAGCCTTCCTCGGCGAGAGTGGCCAGGTAGACCCCGGGCTCCACGATCTCGAGGTCCGGCCCGCCCTTGATCGCGCCGGCCTTGAGTGCGCCGGGCTCGGCGACCTGCAGCGTGGCAGTGATGGTCTCCGGCCCCGTGAGCTTCAAGGGCACGCGCTTCAGGTTGAGGATCAGGTCGGTGACGTCCTCCATGACACCGGGGATCGAGTCATACTCGTGATCGACCCCCGCAAAGCGCACGGCGGTGATCGCGCTGCCCTCGATCGAGGAGAGCAGGATGCGCCTCAGCGCGTTGCCGACGGTCACCCCCCACCCGCGCTCGAAAGGCTGCGCTGTGAACACCCCGTAGGTGGCCGTACTCCGCTCCTCGTCGACCGCCACCGCCTGGGGTCGGTGCAGCTCCAGTCCTCTCATTGAAACCTCCTCACCGTGAGTACAGCTCGACGATCAGCTGCTCCTGGATGGGCAGACGGATGTCCTCCCGCGTCGGCAGCGCCAGGACCTTTCCGCGGTAGTTCTCACCGTCCAGCTCCAACCAGGGAGGCACGCCGCGCCCCTGCGCCGTGTCGAGAGCCTCGTTCACAAACGCGTTGGCGCGCATCTTGTCCTTGAGCGCGACCTCCATCCCGGGCTTGACCTGGAACGACGGGATGTCGGTCTTGCGGCCGTTCACCAGCACGTGGCCGTGCCGGATGAGCTGCCGTGCCTGTGAGCGGGAGGACGCGAAGCCCAACGAGTAGACCACGTTGTCCAGCCGCATCTCGAGGATGCGCAAGAGGTTGTCGCCCGTGATGCCCTTCTGGCGCGAAGCCTCCGCGAAGTAACGGCGGAACTGCGCCTCCAGGACCCCGTAGACGCGGCGCACCTTCTGCTTCTCGCGCAGCTGCAGCCCGTACGGCTGCATCTTGTTGCGGCGCTTCCCGTGCTGGCCGGGCGCGTACGACCGGCGCTCCACCGCGCATTTCTCCTTGAAACAACGCTCGCCCTTCAGGAAGAGCTTCATCCCCTCCCTGCGGCACAGCCGACACACCGGCTCGTGATATCTCGCCACTGCAACCTCCCCCTACACCCGGCGCCGCTTGGGCGGCCGGCACCCGTTGTGCGGGATGGGCGTCACGTCCTTGATGCTCTTGATCTCGAGCCCCGACGCCGCCAGCGCCCTGATCGCGGACTCCCGTCCGGCCCCCGGTCCCTTGAGCTCGACGTCGACGGTGCGCACCCCGTGCTCCTGCGCCTGCTCGGCCGCGTTGCGGGCGGCCAGCTGAGCAGCGTACGGCGTGCCCTTTCGCGAGCCCTTGTAGCCGATCCTCCCCGCCGAACTCCAGCAGATCGCCCCGCCGGTCGGATCGGTGATCGTCACGATCGTGTTGTTGAACGTCGCCTGGATGTGGGCGACCCCGTGCGGGACGCTCTTGCGTTCCCGCCGCTTGGTGCCCTTCTTCGCAGCCTTGGTTGCCTTCGCCATCGTCTGCCTTCCTGGTCCTACGTCTTGGTGGCCTTCTTCTTCTTCGCGACCGTGCCGCGGCGCGGACCCTTGCGGGTGCGCGAGTTGGTGTGGGTGCGCTGGCCGCGCACCGGCAACCCGCGCCGGTGCCGGACGCCGCGGTAGCAGCCGATCTCCATCAGCCGCTTGATGTTCATCGCGACTTCCTTGCGCAGGTCACCCTCCACCTTCACATCGTCCTGGATGACGCGTGAGATGCGGCGCACCTCGTCCTCGGAGAGGTCCTTGACCCGAACCATCGGGTCGACCTTGGCCTTGCTCAGGATCGTGAGCGAGAGCGAGCGGCCAATGCCGTAGATGTACGTCAGACCGATCTCCACGTGCTTATTCTGGGGAAGATCCACGCCTACGATGCGTGCCACAGCCTACCTCCTCTAACCTTGCCGCTGCTTGTGCTTGGGGTTCTCGCAGATGACGCGGACGACCCCCTTGCGCACAACGATCTTGCACTTGCTGCAGATTTTCCGGACCGACGAACGAACCTTCATAATCCCGCTTCTCCTAGCCTCTCACCTCGTCCCAGCAACCCGGCGGCGCCGTGAGATCCCTCGCTGCGCCGCGAGATCCCTCGTCCCGCCTGCGGCGGGACTCGGGATGACCCCGCCACCGGCGGGGTCACTTGTACCTGTACACGATCCGGCCCCGCGTCAGGTCGTAGGGAGAAAGCTCCACCAAGACCTTGTCGCCGGGGAGGATGCGGATGAAGTGCTTCCGCATCTTGCCCGAGATGTGTGCCAGCACCTCGTGCCCGTTCTCCAGCTCCACGCGAAAGACCGCGTTTGGCAAAGCCTCCACCACGGTGGCCATCACCTCGATGGCCTCCTCTTTCGCCATACCCTCTCCTCACGTCCCGCCCACACCGAGAACCCAGGGGCCGTTTTCGGTCACGGCCACCGAGTACTCGAAATGGGCAGAAAGCTTACCGTCTTCGGTGCGCGCTGTCCAGCCGTCGTCGTCGAAGTTCACGCCGGGTCCCCCGGCGTTGACCATCGGCTCGATGGCCAGGGCCAGCCCCGCCCGAAGCTCGGGGCCCCGCCCGCCCGGCCCGAAGTTGTACACCTGCGGGTCCTCGTGCATGGATCGGCCGATCCCGTGGCCCACCAGCTCCCGTACAACTGAGAAACCCGCCGCCTCGGCGTGCGCCTGGATCGTCTGCCCGATGTCGGTCAGCCGCCGTCCGGCTCGGACGACGTCCACGGCCCGCTCCAGGCACTCATGCGTAACCTTCAGGAGCTGCTTGGCTTCCTCAGAGACGCGGCCGATTGGAACGGTGACCGCCGCGTCCCCGACGAACCCGTCGAGCACCACGCCGCAGTCCAGCCCGAGGATGTCCCCCTCGCGCAGGCGCTGGCTTGCGGAGGGGATCCCGTGCACGATAACGTCGTTGATCGAGGTGCACAGGGTGGCCGGGTAGCCCCGGTACCCCTTGAACGCCGGGCGCCCACCCCCCGCCAGGATGTGCGCCTCCGCCAGGCGGTCCAGCTCGAGGGTCGAGACCCCCGGCTTGGCGGCCTCGGCCACAAGGCGCAAGGCCTCGTGCACCAGGGCGTTGGCCCGGTCCAAGACCTTGAGCTCGGCGGGGGTCTTGAGGACGATCACGCGCGGACCTTCCCCATTGCCTCGCGCAGGCGGGTGAACACCTCGTCCGGCACAGGGGAGCCGTCCACCTCACGCAGGATCCCACGGGCCTTGTAGAGCTCGAGCAGGGGCGCCGTGTGTTTGTGGTAGACCTTGAGCCGCTCCCGCACGACCTGCTCGCGGTCGTCGTCACGCTGGCTGAGCGGAGCCCCGCACGCGTCGCAGACCCCTTCCTTCTTGGGCGGCTGCGTGACGACGTGGTAGATCGCACCGCACGACCGGCAGGAGCGCCGGCCCGTGATCCTGGCCACCATCTCCCTGTCGGGCACGTTGAGGTAGAGCGTCACGTCCACGCGCCGGTTCAGCTCGGCCAGCACGTCCTCGAGCAACGCCTCCTGGGCCGTCGTGCGCGGGTACCCGTCGTAGACGCAACCGAGGGCGGCCCGGCGGCCGTGCAGGAGCTTGGAGAGCATCTTCCCGACCAGCTCGTCGGGCACCAGCTCGCCACGGTCCATGTAGCCCTTGGCCTCGGCTCCGAGCCCGCTGGCCTTGGACACCTCCTCGCGCAGCATGTCGCCGGTCGAGATGTGCAGGAGATCGAAGGCGGCGGCGAGGCGCTTGGCCTGGGTACCCTTTCCGGCTCCGGGGGGGCCGAGGATGACGACGTCGAGGGCGCGGGTCACCACCGGATCACCCCCTCCGTCCGCGCATCCGGCGGCCCTTGACGAAGCCGTCGTAGTGGCGCATCACCATCTGGGCCTCGATCTGCTGCACGGTGTCCATGGCCACGCCCACGACGATCAGCAGGGAGGTGCCGCCGAAGTAAAACTTCACGTTGAGACCCTCGGTGAACCAGCGCGGCAGCACGGCGTCCAGGGGGCCGCCGATCACCGGGATGGTGGCGACCTTGAAGCCGGTGATGAGGATCTCCGGCAGGATCGCCACGAGGGCCAGGTAGATCGCCCCGACCAGCGTGATGCGGGTCAAAACCATGTCGATGAAGTCCGCGGTGCGCTGCCCCGGCCTGATGCCCGGGATGAACCCTCCGTACTTGCGCATGTTGTCGGCCGTGTCCTGGGGGTTGAAGATGATCGAGGTGTAGAAGTAGCAGAAGAAGATGATCGAGACGAAGTAGACGAGGTTATACAGCGGCTGGCCCCACGACAGAGCGCTGGCGATCTGCTTGATCACCGGGTTGTCCACCATCTGGCCGATGGACTGCGGGAACGAGAGGATGGACGCGGCGAAGATCACCGGGATCACGCCGCCGGTGTTGAGCCGCAGGGGCAGGTAGGTGCTCTGCCCGCCGTACATCTTCCTCCCCACAACACGCTTCGCGTACTGCACCGGGATGCGGCGCTGCGCTCGCTCCATGAGAACGATCGCCCCTACCACGATCACCGCGAAAACCATGAAGATCAGCGCCGTGAAGATCGACATGGCGCCGGTGCGCAGGTCCTCGAACGTCGTGAGGATGGCGCGCGGCAGGCCCACGACGATACCGGCGAAGATGATGAGGGAGATGCCGTTGCCGACACCGCGCTCGGTGATCTGCTCGCCGAGCCACATCACGAAGGCGCACCCGGTGGTGAGGGTGAGCACGGTGAGCAGCCGGAACCCCCACCCCGGGTACGGCACCAGGGGCGCGCCGCCGGGGGCCGAGGTCTTCTCGAGGAAGATGGAGATGCCCACCGACTGGATCAGCGAGATCACCACCGTCCCGTAACGGGTCCATTGGGTGATCTTCTTGCGCCCCATCTCCCCTTCCTTGGAGAGCTTCTCCAGGTAGGGCCAGACCACCGTCAGGAGTTGCAGGATGATCGACGCGGAGATGTACGGCATGATCCCGAGGGCGAAGATCGTCATCCGGCCCAGGGCGCCACCCGAGAAAAGGTTCAGGAAGCCCAGCACCGTACCCGCCGCCTGTTTGGTGAAATCGGCCATCGCGTCGGGGTTCACCCCCGGTGTCGGGATGTACGACCCCAGGCGGTAGACCGCCAGAAGCAGGAACGTGAAGATGACCCGCTTCCGCAGGTCCGGAATGGAGAAGATGTTGCGCAGGCTCTCGATCATCGCTCGATCACCTCGCAGCTGCCTCCCGCCGCTTCGATGAGCTCCTGTGCCTTCTTGGAGAACTTGTGGGCGCGGACCTTCAGCTTGCGCGACAACGTGCCGTCACCCAGGATCTTGACGCCGTCCCGGAGCTGAGAGACGACCCCCTCCGCCAGCAGCACGTCGGGTGTGATCTCGGACCCCGCGGGGAAGCGCTCGAGCTGCCCCACGTTCACGATCACCAGCTCCTTGCGGAAGATGTTGGTGAAGCCCCGCTTAGGCAGCCGGCGGACGAGCGGCATTTGGCCGCCCTCGAAGTTGCGGCGATGGGTGTGGCCCGAGCGCGAGAGCTGGCCCTTGTGGCCGCGCCCCGCGGTCTTGCCGGTACCCGACCCGGGCCCGCGCCCGACCCGCTTGCGGTTCTTCCGTGAACCTGGCTTCGGTGAAAGGTTGTGGAGCTCCATGGCCTACTCCCCGCCCTTCCTGGCTGGGCGCTTCTTTGCGGTCTTCGCCGCCGCCTTGGCCGCCGCTTTCGGCTTGGCCGCCGCCTTCGGCTTGTGCTCCGCCCTCGGCTTGTGCTCCGCGGTCTTCTTCTTCGGGGCGGCCGCCTTCGCGGGCTTCTCCGGCTTGGCGGCCTTCTCGGCCTTCGGTGCCTTCTCGGCCTTCGCCGGCTTCTCGGGAGCCGGGGCCGCGGCCTCGTGCTTCCTGGCAGGAGCTTCCGCGGGGGCCGGAACGTACTCGCGCGCCGCTGGCTTCTCGGAAGCCGGGGCTTCCGCCTCGCGCTTCCTGACAGGGACCTCCGCGGGGGCCGGAACGTACTCGTGCGCCGCTGGCTTCTCGGAAGCCGGGGCTTCCGCCTCGCGCTTCCTGACAGGGGCCTCCGCGGGGGCCGGAACGTACTCGTGCGCCGCCACGTGCTCCTCTGCCGCAGGGGCGTGTGCCTCGGCGGCCAGCTCCTCGAACCGCACGATGTGAGTCACCTTGGCGATCATGCCGCGCGTGTAGGGGTTGTCCACAAGAACGACCGAGGACCCGATGCGGCCGAGACCGAGGCCGTCCGTGAGGACCCTCTTGACCCTCTCCTGGTTGCCTATCTGGCTGCGCACCTGGACGATCCGCAGCCGGGCCGCGGCGGCCTTGCGATGCGTCGTCATACCTCCACCTCCGGCGGCGGACCGCTGACGGGCTCGGACTCCTCCACTACGACCTCGGCGCCGGCGGCGCGCCGCAGTTGCGCTGCCTCCTCCTTGGTGGTGAGCTGCTCGAGCGCATCGAAGGTGGCGCGCACCAGGTTGTGGGGGTTGGTCGTGCCGAGCGACTTGGTCAGCACGTCCGCGATTCCGGCCGCCTCCGCGATCGCACGCACCGCACCGCCGGCGATCACGCCGGTGCCCGGGGACGCCGGGCGCAGCAGGACCCTGCCAGCCCCGAAGTGGCCGATGACCTCATGGGGGATGGTGGTCCCCTGGCGCCGCACGCTGATCATCACGCGCCGCGCCGCCTCGGTGGCCTTGCGGATGGCCTGGGGCACCTCACGGGCCTTGCCGGTCCCGAAGCCGACCTTGCCGTTGCCGTCGCCCACCACCACCAGGGCGGAGAAGGAAAAGTTCTTGCCACCCTTCACCACCTTGGTGACCCGGTTGATGTTGACCACGTGATCGATAAATTGTGATTCGCGCTCGCTCATCGCCTCGCCCCTAGAACTTCAAGCCCGCTTCACGGGCCGCGTCCGCCAGCTCCTTCACCACTCCGTGGTAGTGGAAGCCGGCTCGGTCGAACACCACCGAGGTGATCCCCTTGTCCTTGGCGCGCTGGGCGATTGCCTTGCCGACCGCGCGACCAGCCGCCTTGTTGCCGGCGTGCTTGAGCCCCTTGCGCAGCTCTTTCTCGTTGGTGGAGGCGGCCACGAGGGTGGTCCCCTTCACGTCATCGATGAGCTGCGCGTACACGTTCGCGAGTGACCGGAAGACCGCCAGACGCGGCCGCTCCTGCGTCCCCGCCACCGCCTTGCGGATGCGCAGGTGGATGCGGTGCCGCCGCTGCTTCCTGTCTTTGATCTGGGCCATGGCTAAGCTCCCGTCTTCCCGGCCTTGAGCTTCAAGACCTCGCCCACGTACTTCACCCCCTTGCCCTTGTAGGAGTCGGGAGGACGCACGCTCCGGATCTCCGCCGCCACCTGGCCGACCCTCTGCTTGTCGATGCCCTCGATGGTCAGCCGGTTCGCCTTGGCGTCGTAGCTGATCGCGACGCCCTCGGGTGCCTTGTAGGTGACCGGATGCGAGAAACCGAGCGAGAGCACGAGCTCGCGCGGGTTCTTGAGCTCGGCCTTGAAGCCGACGCCCACGATGTCGAGCTCGCGCTTGAAGCCAGCGGTGACGCCGCTGATGGCGTTGGCCAACAGGGCCCGCACGAGCCCGTGCAGTGCCCGCACGCTGGGCTCGTCGCTGCCCCGCCTCACCACCACCTGCTCGCCCTCGACGGCCACCGTGATGCCTCCCGGCACCGGGTGCTGCAGCGAGCCCTTCGGCCCCTTGACCTGCACGACCCCCTCCGCGACGGTCACCTGGACCGCCTTCGGGATGGGGATTGGGTTCTTTCCGATGCGTGACATGGAAACCTCCCTACCACACCGAGCACATGACCTCGCCGCCCAGGCGCATCTCGCGCGCCTGTGCGTCGCTCATGAGCCCCTTGGAGGTCGAGACGACGGACACGCCGATGCCGCCCCGCACGGCGGGGAGGTCGCTTACTGGCCGGTAGACGCGCCGGCCGGGGCGGGACACGCGCTCCACGCCGTGGATCGCCGGCTCGCCGTCCGAGGAGTAGCGCAGGTACAGGCGCAGCGTTCCCTGGGGGCCCTCCTCCAGAACTTTGAAGGTGCGGATGAAACCCTCTTCCTGCAGGATCTTGGACAGCTCGAGCTTGACCTTGGAGGCCGGCACGTCGCAGCGGTCCTTGCTCGCCTGCACCGCGTTGCGGATGCGGGTGAGGAAATCCGCAATGGGATCGGTCATCGTCATCGCACACCTCCTACCAGCTCGCCTTGGTCACGCCCGGGAGGTAGCCCTCGAGGGCCAGCTTGCGGAAACACAGGCGGCACAGCTCGAACTTGCGGATGTACCCGCGCGGCCGGCCGCACAGCTTGCAGCGGTTGCGGTGCCTCACGCGGAACTTCGGGGTCCGCAGCGACTTGACGATTAGTGAAGTACGGGCCACAGCGACCTCCTAACCTTTCGCGAACGGAAACCCGAGCTCCTGCAGCAGGAACCGGGCCTGGTCGTCGGTCTCCGCGGTGGTCACCACGGTGACGTTCATGCCCTTGGGGGTCTCGACCCTGGTGTAGTCGATCTCGGGGAAGATCGAGTGGTCACGGAGCCCCATGGTGTAGTTGCCGCGTCCGTCGAACCCCTTCGTCGACAGCCCGCGGAAGTCGCGCACCCGCGGGAGCGCGATGTTGACGAGGCGGTCAAGGAACTCGTACATTCGCTCCCGCCGCAGCGTGACCGCACAGCCGATCTGCATTCCAACGCGCAACTTGAACTGCGCAATAGACTTGCGTGCCTTGCGTATGGTCGGACGCTGGCCCGTGATGGCTGCCAGCTCGTCCACCGCCTGGTCCATCAGCTTCGAGTTGCGCGGCGCCTCGCCCAGGCCGATGTTGCACACGACCCGGGTGACTCTCGGCACCGCCATGGGGTTTTCGATCCCGAACTCCTTCTTGAGCTTCGGGATCACGTCCTTCTCGTAGAGCGTTCTCATGCGCGCCATCGTACCCTCTCTTTACTGGTCGAGAATCGCGCCGTCGACCTTTGCCGACCGCACCTTGCGTCCATCCTCGAGCACCTTGTACCCAACCCTCGTCGGCCGACCGCTGTCGGCCGAGATCACCATGACGTTGGAGACCGCGATCGGGGCCTCGCGCTGGACGATCCCTCCCGACACGGCCTTGCCCGGGTTCGGCTTGGTGTGCCGCTTGAGCATGTTGACGTGCTCCACCACCACCCGACCCGCCTTGCGATCCACGCGCAGGACCTTGCCCTTCTTGCCCCTGTCCTTGCCGGCGATGACCTGCACCTGGTCGCCCTTCTTGATCTTCAACGGCTTCTTCATCGCCGCCTCCTACAGGACTTCCGGCGCGAGCGAGACGATCTTCATGAAGCGCCGCTCGCGCAGCTCGCGCGCCACAGGCCCGAACACCCGCGTTCCGATCGGCTCGCGCTGAGGGTTGATCAAAACCGCCGCGTTGTCGTCGAAACGGATGTACGAGCCATCCTTGCGACGCTGGCTGCGGCGGGTCCGGACGATCACCGCCCTCACCACCGTCCCCTTCTTCACCGGCGAGTCGGGGACCGCCTCCTTGACCGAGCAGACGATGACGTCGCCAATCCCCGCGTAGCGGCCGGCGTTGGAGCCGCCGAGCTGGCGGATCGCCCGCAGCTTCTTGGCCCCCGAGTTATCGGCCACCGTCAGCATCGTGCGCATCTGGATCATGGCCGCCTCCTCACGAAGCCCGCTCGATCACCCGCAAAACGCGGAACCGCTTGCTCTTGGAGATCGGGCGGCACTCCACGATCTGGATCTTGTCGCCCACCTTGCATGTGTTCCCCTCGTCGTGCGCCATGAACTTGCGGGAGCGTTTCACGATGCGCTTGTAGAGCTTGTGCATCACGACGCTCTCGACCTTCACGACCACGGTCTTGTCCATGGCGTCCGACACTACGGTGCCGACCTTGGTGGTCCTGCGGACCTTGGGTGTGTTTTCCATCGCTTACTCCACTTCCCTGAGGCGCTCGGCCAGGATGGTCTCTACCCTTGCGATGTCCCTGCGCACCACGCGGATCTTGGACGGGTTCTGGATCTGGCCGGTCGCCCGCTGGAAGCGCAGCTTGAACAGCTGCTCCTTGAGGTCGGCCTCGGAGGTGCGCAGCTCCTCGATGGACTTCTCACGCAGTTCCTTGGCTTTCATCGCACTTGCCCCCGCGTCACGAACCGGGTCTTGATCGGCAGCTTGTGGGCCGCCAGGCGCATCGCCTCACGGGCGATCTCCTCCGTGACCCCTTCCATCTCGTAGAGGATCCGCGCCGGCTTGATCACGCACACCCACTCCTCTGGCGCGCCCTTGCCCTTGCCCATGCGCGTTTCCGCGGGCTTCTTGGTGATCGGCTTGTCCGGGAAGATGCGGATCCAGATCTTGCCGCCGCGCTTGACGTGGCGGGTCATGGCGATGCGCGCCGCCTCGATCTGGCGCGCCGTGATCCAGCCCGGCTCCAAGGCCTGCAAGCCGTAGTCGCCAAAAGAGAGATCTCCCCCCCGAGTAGCCAGGCCCCTGCGGCGCCCGCGCTGCTGTTTGCGAAACTTGACCTTCTTCGGCATCAACATGGCAACACCTCATCCCTCACAACGCACGCCGGTGGACCTTGCTGCGGTGCAGCTCGCCCTTGTAGACCCACACCTTGACGCCGATCGCCCCGTAGCTGGTAAAGGCCTCGGCAAAGCCGTAGTCAATATTGGCCTTGAGGGTGTGAAGCGGCAGCCGCCCCTCCTGGTACCACTCGGAGCGAGCGATCTCGGCCCCGTTGAGGCGACCCGAGCAGCGGATTTTGATGCCTTGAGCGCCAAAACGCAAGGCGTTCTCCATCGAACGCCGCATCGCCCGCCGAAAGGTGATTCGGCGGACGAGCTGGGAGGCGATGGACTCGGCGATCAGCTGGGCCTCGACCTCCGGCCGCTGGATCTCCTGGATGTTGATGTGGATGTCCTGGCCGTAGACCGCGCGCAGCTCGGCGCCGAGCTTGTCCACCTCCGCCCCCTTGCGCCCGATGATGATGCCGGGCCGCGCCGAGAAGATGTTGACGCGGATCTTGTTGGCGGTGCGCTCGATGTCGATCTCGGCCACGCCGGCGTGCGAGAGGCGGCTCTTGAGCGCTTTGCGCAGCCGGAGGTCCTCATGGAGGAGCTTGGCGTAGTCCGCGCCCGCGAACCAGCGCGAACGCCAGGTCTTGTTGTAACCCAGCCGGAAACCGTACGGATGCGTCTTCTGGCCCACTATCGCCTCCTACTCCTCACGCTCCGCGACCTGGACGGTCACGTGGCAGTACCTGTGCAGCCTGGGGAAGACACGCCCCATCGAGGCGGCGCGGAAACGCTTCAGGCTCGGACCCTGGTCAACCTGGATGCTCCTGAGGACCAGCTTCCCGGTGTCGATTCCGGGGGACTTCTGCTCGAGGTTGGCCACCGCCGAGCGAACGAGCTTTTCGAGGTCGCGCGCGCAGCGCTTGTGGGTGAGCTTGAGCACCGAGAGCGCCCTTCCTACCCCATGCCCGCGCACCGTGTCGGCGACCAGCCGCACCTTCTGGGCGGAACCCTTGTAGAAACGGAGTCGAGCTTGGGCGTGCATGGCTACGTTCCCGTGACCGCCGCGCCCTTTTCCTTGCGGGTACCGGAGTGCCCGCGGAAGGTGCGCGTGAGAGCGAACTCGCCCAGCTTGTGGCCGACCATGTTCTCGGTGACAAAGACCGGAACGAACTTCTGCCCGTTGTGCACCGCGATGGTGTGGCCCACCATCTCGGGGATGATGGTCGAGCGCCGCGACCAGGTCTTCACGACCCGGCGATCGCGGGTCTCGTTGAGCTGGTTCACCTTCTTGAGAAGGTGGTCGTCAATGAACGGTCCCTTGTGAATTGAACGAGCCATCCCCGCCTCCCTTACTTCCGCCGCTTGACGATGAAGCGGGTCGTCCGCTTGCACCGCCGGGTCTTGTAGCCCTTGGTCGGCTGTCCCCACGGGCTGACCGGATGCCGGCCGCCCTTGGTCTTGCCCTCGCCACCGCCGTGCGGGTGGTCGACCGGGTTCATCGCGGTGCCCCGCACGTGGGGGCGGCGGCCCGACCAGCGTGTGCGCCCCGCCTTGCCGATGGACACGTTGGAGTGGTCCACGTTCCCGACCTGACCGACCGTCGCCCAACACACCGCCAGGACCAGGCGCATCTCGCCCGAGGGGAGGCGGAGGGTCACGTACTTCCCCTCCTTGGCCATCACCTGGGCCCCGGCGCCGGCGGAGCGCACCAGCTGGCCGCCATGCCCCGGCTTGAGCTCCACGTTGTGCACCATCGCTCCAAGCGGGATGCTTTTGAGCGGCAACGCGTTGCCGGGAACGACCTCGGCCTTCTCGGCCGCGACCAGCGTGGCGCCCATGGCGAGGCCGTCGGGCGCCAGGATGTACCTCTTCTCTCCGTCCGCGTACACGAGCAACGCGATGCGTGCCGAACGGTTGGGGTCGTACTCGATGCTGGTGACGCGGGCCGCAATCCCGCGCTTGTCGCGCTTGAAGTCGATCGAGCGGTACCGCCGCTTGTGACCGCCGCCCCTGAAGCGCAGCGTCTGGTGCCCCTCGTTGTTGCGGCCGCCGGTCTTGGCGATGCCGCGGGTCAGGGACTTCTCGGGACGGTCCTTGGTGACCTCGGAAAAGTCCAGGCGGGTCATGAAGCGCACGCCCGGAGAAGTCGGCTTGAACGATTTGATCGCCATGACCTTCCCCCTACACCTGGTCGAAGAACTCGATGGTCTTCTCGCCGGCGGCGAGGCGCACGTACGCCTTGCGCCAGTCCGGGCGCAGGCCCGTGTAGCGCCCGAAACGGCGCATCTTGCCGCGGACGTTGACCACCCGCACATCGACGACCTTGACCCCGAACAGGGTTTCGACCGCCCGACGAACCTCGATCTTGTTGGCGCCGCGGGCAACCTGGAAGCACACGGTGTTCGTGCTCTCCTTGAGGTCCGCGGTCTTCTCGGTCACGATTGGCCGCAAAACGATCTGGCGTGGGTCTTTCATGACGACAGGACCTCCGAAAGCTGTGCCAGCGCGCGGCGGGAGAACACCACCTGGCGCGCCTCCAACACCTGGTAAACGTGGACGTGGAGCGCGTCCGCCGTCGCCAGCTCCGGCCTGTTGCGTGTAGCAAGCATCAGGTTGAGGTTCTCGAAGCTGTCCACGAGCAGAACCTTTTCGCCGCCGAGCCCGAGCTTCGCGAGGCGCGCCAGGAAATCCTTGGTGCGGTGGTTGTCGATCTCCAGCGACTCCAGCACGTGCAGCTGGTCGCCGGCGAGCCGCTCCGAGAGCACCGACTTCAAGGCGTTCTTCTTCGCCTTGATGTTGACCTTCCCACCGTACGAGCGAGGCTGCGGGCCGAACGTCGTCGCGCCGTGCCGCCAGAGCGGCGAGCGGATGGAGCCGTGACGCGCGCGGCCGGTCCCCTTCTGCTTCCAGGGCTTCTTTCCGCCGCCCGAGACCGTGCTCCTGGTCTTGGTCGCATGGGTGCCCCTCCGCAGCCCGGCCAGGTAGGCCTTGACGACCTCGTAGACCAGGTGCGGGCGGGCGGGGTAGGAGAAGACCTCCTGCGGGAGCTCGATCTCACCCACCACGTTGTTGTCCCAGTTGCGAACGTCGAGCTTCATGTCCGCCCCCTCACGCCTTGACCAGCCGCAACAGCGCATTGCGACCGCCAGGAACGGCGCCCTTGAGGAAAACCAGGTTGCGTTCCACGTCCACCTTCACCACCTTCACGCGCTTGAGGGTGACGCGGTCGCCGCCCATCCGCCCGGCCATGCGGGTGCCCGGGAACACGCGCGAGGGGTACGCCGACGGGCCGATGCCGCCCGGCGCACGGTGGAACATCGAGCCGTGGCTCGCGGCTCCGCCCCGGAAGTGGTGGCGCTTCACCGCGCCCTGGAACCCCTTGCCTTTGGAGGTGCCGACGACCCGCACCTCCTCGCCCACGGAGAAGATGTCGCACAGCACGGTGTCCCCGGCCTTGACCTCGGACCCTGCTGCGACCGGCACCTCGGCGAGGCCCCGAGTGGGCGGCACGCCGGCCTTGGCGAACGCCCCCTTGAGGGGCTTGGTCACCTTCCGCGGCGGCTTGCCGGCCACCAGGCCGAGCTGGACCGCGTCGTGGCCGTCCTTCCCAGCCGTCCTGCGCAGGACCACCACGCAGGGGCCGGCCTGGACGACCGTCACGGGGACGACCTCCCCGTTGTCGTCGAAAACCTGGGTCATCCCGATCTTCTTGGCGAGAATTCCTTGCACCATGGCCGGCCTCACTTCTTCCCGCCGTAGGCCTTGATCTCGACGTCCACGCCAGCCGGGAGCTCGAGCTTCATGAGCGCATCCACGGTCTGCTGTGTGGGGTCGAGGATGTCCAAGAGCCTCTTGTGCGTGCGGATCTCGAACTGCTCACGGGACTTCTTGTCCACGTGCGGAGAGCGCAGCACGGTGAAGCGCTGGATCTGCGTCGGTAGCGGGATGGGTCCCGAGACGTTCGCGCCCGTGCGCTTCGCCGTGTCCACGATTTCTGCCGTGGACTGGTCCAGGAGACGGAAGTCGTACGCCTTGAGCCGGATCCGGATCTTGTCCTTGACCATGGCCACTCCTACTCGATGACTTCGGTGATGGTGCCGGCGCCGACCGTGCGACCGCCCTCACGAATGGCGAACCGCAGCCCCTTCTCCATCGCAATCGGCGTGATCAACTCCACCTCCACCGCAATGTTGTCCCCAGGCATCACCATCT